>JAJDWR010000016.1 GCA_022825505.1 Gammaproteobacteria bacterium
TGCCTCGCCCGCGTCGTGGGCGCGGCGCGGGGCCATGGATGGCCAGGAGCGCCGCAACCCGATTTGAGCCCGCCATGGATGGCGGGCGAAATTGAGCGGGCGAGGCATGTGCGCGCTCACCCTCTTGGCGCCGGAAGAATCCTCCCGCAAACGTACTCTCGCGGCGTTCTTCAGCCACGCCGGGTGCGTCATCGCCGGTTCAAGGCCTCAATAGTTCGTTCAGGCTGGTCTTGGCGCGGGTCTGGGCGTCGACGCGCTTGACGATGACGGCGCAGTAGAGGCTGTAGCGGCCGTCGTCGGAGGGGAGGCTGCCGGGCACGACCACGGATCCGGCCGGGACGCGGCCGTAGGTGATCTCGCCGGTGGTTCGGTCGTAGATGCGGGTGCTCTGGCCCAGGTATACGCCCATGGCAAGGACGCTGCCGCGTTCGACGATGACGCCCTCGACGACTTCGGAGCGAGCGCCGATGAAGCAGTCGTCCTCAATGATCGTGGGGGCGGCCTGCAACGGTTCGAGGACGCCGCCGATGCCCACGCCGCCGGAGAGGTGTACATTCCTGCCGATCTGCGCGCAGCTTCCCACCGTGGCCCAGGTGTCGACCATGGTTCCGGCGTCAACATACGCGCCGATGTTGACGTAGGAGGGCATCAGGACCACTCCGGGAGCAATAAAGGCGCCGCGGCGGGCCAGTGCCCCCGGTACGACGCGCGTTCCCGAGGCGCCGAAGGAGTCCGCATCGAAGTCGGCATACTTCAGGGGTACCTTGTCGAAAAAACGCACGCTGCCGTCGCCGACCGGTTCGTTGTCGTTGATCCGGAAATACAGCAGCACGGCCTTCTTGAGCCACTCGTTGACTGCCCAGCCGCCATCAGCGGGTTCGGCGACACGCAGTTCGCCGCTGTCGAGTCCGCCGATGCAATGCTCCACCGCCTCGACGATTTCGGCGCCGGCGTGCCCGGTCTTGAGTTCGCCGCGGTTCTCCCACGCCGATTCGATCACACCAATCAACTGCGTCATGCTTCCTGATCTCCCGGGTTTGACGGCTTGCTGCATTCGTGCCGCATCAGGTTCGGCAGTGCCGCCTCGGACAGCGTCAACAGGCCCTAATGGGCCGGTGACGACAACGTGGACTCGATCGCCTGGACGAGGCGATCGCAGCGGGACTCGTCCAGGCGCCGGTTATTGAGCGTGGTGACAAAGAAGACGTCCTCGGCGCGTTCGCCCAATGTGGCGATCTTGGCGTTATGCAGGGCGACCCGTTGTTCCTCGAAGATCTTGCCCACCTGCAGCAACAGGCCCGGTCGGTCCGCCGCCACCAGTTCCAGCACGGTGCGATTATTCACCGGATCCTGCGAAACGCTGGCCTGGACCGCCGTGGAGAACATGCGCACCTGCCGCGGTGCCCGGCGGTGCACCCTGAGCGGCCGGTCGTCCGAAGCAGTCAGCGCCCTCGGCAGCCGGCGCCGAATTTCCTGCAGCCTCCCGGACTCCTCGATGCGGCTGCCGTCGCTCTCCAGCACGCAGTAGGTGTCGAGCGTCTGCCGGCCGCTCATGGGTACGATGCGCGCGTCGACGATCGTCAGGCCCAGTTCATCCAGCGCCGCCGTGATGCGTACGAACGACCGCATCCGCTTGGGGGCGTAAACCATGATGGCGGTCAGGCCCTCCGAAACCTGTTCGCTGACGTCCACGACCACGGGCTTGTCCGTGCCCGACTCCACCAGCACGCGGGTATGCCAGGCGATCTCTTCGGGCCGGTGCCTCAGGAAGTATTCGTCCGTGAAAGGCTTCCACACGGGTTTCCAGTCGGGCGGCCCCAACCCCGTCTCTTCCAGCAAGTCGCGGGCCCGCCCCTGGGTTTCGCCGATCAGTTCGTCCGCGTCGATGGGCCGCGCGAAACCGCGCCGCAGGGCGCGCTTGGTGAGTTCGTAGAGTTCCCGGAACAGGGTGTCCTTCCAGGAATTCCAGATCTTCGGATTGGTGCCGCGTACGTCGGCGACCGTGAGCAGATAGAGATAGTTCAGGTGCGCCATGTCGCCCACCGCGCGCGCGAACTCGTTGACCACGCCGGGGTCGTTGAGATCCTTCTTCTGCGCGGTCACGGAAAGCAGCAGGTGGTGCCTGACCAGCCAGGCCAGCAGGCGCGCGTCATAGCGGCTCATGCCGTGTTCGAGGCAGAACGCTTCCGCGTCGACTGCGCCGAGTTCCGAGTGATCGCCGCCGCGGCCCTTGGCAATGTCGTGGAACAGCCCGGCCAGGTAGGCGATTTCCGGTTTTTCCAGCGACTGCATGATGCGGCTGCATTCCGGAAACTCGTGGTCGAACCTCGGCAGGGCGAAGCGGCGCAGGTTCTCCACCACGAACAGCGTGTGCGCATCCACCGTGTAGACATGGAACAGGTCGTACTGCATACGGCCCACGATCCGACCGAAGGCCGGGATGTAGAGGCCGAGCACGCCGTAGGTGTTCATGCGCTTCAGCGTCCGCGTCACCCCCTGGGGCTCCCGCAGGATGTCCAGGAAGAGGCGGTGATTGCGCGGGTTTTGGCGAAACTCTTCGTCGATCAGGTACAGGTGCTGCCGGATGAGCGCGATGGTTCTCGCGCTCACGCCGCGCAGGTCGATATTGCGCTCCAGCAGCAGGAAGATTTCCAGCAGCGCCGAGGGGTCGTTTGCAAAAATCTCCTCGTCGATCACCTCCAGATAGCCATTGCGGGCCTGGAAGCCCTTGCCCATGGGCTGAACCGGGATTTTCCGGTCGACGACGATATCGTCCTCGAACAATTGCAGCAGCATTTCGTTCAGGCGGCTCAGTTCCATCACGGTGCGGTAATAGCGCTGCATGAGCTGTTCTACCGCCAGGGTGAAGGTGGCGTCCTCGTACCCGAGCATCTTCGCGAGCTTGACCTGGTGGTCGAACAGCAGCCGGTCCTCGCGGCGCCCGACGATCTGATGCAGGGCGAACCGGACGCGCCAGAGAAACGCCCGGCCCGTTCTGAGGATCCGCAACTGGCCCGGTGTCAGAAAGCCCCGCGAGTGCAGTTCGTTCAGGCTTCTGGAGCCCAGATGGCGCCGAGCGATCCAGACAATGGTCTGAATGTCCCGCAATCCGCCCGGGCTGGCCTTGATGTTGGGCTCCAGCTTGTAGCCGGTATCGTCGAAGGCGTGGTGACGGGCCTCCTGTTCGGCGCACTTGGCGTGGAAAAACTCCGCGGAGTCCCACACGCGATCCTGCCCGATGTGTTGCTCGAACGTACTGAACAGGTCGCCCGGCCCGGAGAGCAGGCGCGACTCCATCATGGTCGTCATGACGGTGACGTCGTTGCGCGATTCGACCTCGCAGTCCCCGGGCGTGCGAACGGAATGCCCGACTTCCAGCCCGATGTCCCAGAGGAACATGAAGAACCGGCTGATGGCCTCGTCCACTGCCGCGTCGCCGGTCCTGTCCCGGAGCACCATGAGATCGACGTCCGAATGGGGATGCAGTTCGCCGCGGCCGTATCCGCCGACGGCCACCAGCGCGCAGCGGTCGCGGAGATCGGCCGCGAAGTGGTCCCACGCAGCCAGTACGACCTGGTCGATCACCCGAGCGCGGAAGCGAACCAGGGTCTCAACCGATTCGTTGGCCCGGAATCGGTCCGCGAGCGACTGCTGAGCGCCGGCGATCACATCGCGAAACGGCTGGATCGGGCTGCCCGGGCCGGCCAGCGCTTGCTCCAGCAGGGCCCGGTCCACCACCCCGGGGCGTTCGGACTCGTGTGTGATGGCGACCGTACTCATGGGCCCGCCGCCCCCAGCGTCAGGACTTCGAAGCCTTCTGCCGTGACCAGCACCGTGTGCTCCCACTGGGCGGAAAGCGAGTGGTCCCTGGTGACCACCGTCCAGCCGTCGTTCAGCAGCCTAACATGGCGGGAGCCGGCGTTGACCATCGGTTCCACGGTGATGGTCATGCCTTCTTCCAGCCGCAGGCCGGTGCCCGGGCGGCCGTAGTGGAGAACCTGCGGGTCCTCATGAAATCCCCGGCCGATGCCATGGCCGCAATACTCCCGAACCACGGAAAAGCGGTTCTGTTCCACGTGGGACTGGATCGCGTTGCCGATGTCCCCCAGGAACGCCCCGGGACGAATCTGCCGGATACCGAGCCACATGGCGTCGTAGCAGACCTGCGCCAGCCGGCTACCGAGGACTCCCGGTTTGCCGACAAAGAACATGCGGCTGGTATCGCCGTGAAATTCATCCTTGATGACCGTGATGTCGATGTTGACCGCATCGCCTTTCCTTAGCCTGCGTTCGCCCGGAATTCCGTGGCAGACGACGTGATTCACCGATGTGCAGATGGACTTCGGGAACCCGCGGTAATTCAGCGGCGCGGGAATGGCATCGAGTTCGCCTGTGATGTACTCATGGCAAATCCGGTCCAGTTCGCCGGTGGAGACGCCGGGCCGGACGTGGTCCCCGATCATGTCCAGGACCTGCGCCGCCAGCCTGCCTGCGACGCGCATCCTGTCCTGCTCCGGGGTGGATTTGATTGTTACGGTCATGGGTAATGCCTTTTCGGCAGCATGCGGGGCTGTGCCGCCCCCCGCGATTGTTGCCGATGGGAGCCTATGGTATAAAGCCCGCGCCCCGGCCCGCAAATGTTGCGGGCATTGGGGCGACTGAATACACACACGTGCCGAAACCCGCGGCGGGGTGCTCCGGATGAAAACCGGGGTTGCTGGCGGGGGCCACGTGGAGGACTAACCCGACGAGGATTTCTCATGACCGACGTATCCATGCGGCGGATGCTGGAAGCCGGCGTGCATTTCGGCCACCAGACGCGCTTCTGGAACCCGAAGATGGCGCCGTTCATCTTCGGCGAACGCAACCGCATCCACATCATCAACCTGGAGCGTACGCTCCCCCTCTACCTGGAAGCCTGCGAATTCATCCGGCGCGTCGTCGCCGATGGCGGTACCGTGCTGTTCGTGGGTTCCAAGCGCGCCGCGCGCCAGGCGATTTTCGAAGAAGCCGTCCGTTGCGGGATGCCCTACGTGAGCCACCGTTGGCTGGGCGGCATGCTGACGAACTTCAAGACCATTCGAAGGTCAGTCGCGCGGCTGAAGGAGTTGGAGGAGATCACCTCGGACGAGGCGCGCGGGGACTACACCAAGAAGGAAATCCTCGGGCTGAGCCGCGAACGCGACAAGCTGGAGAGAACCCTGGGCGGCATCAAGGACATGGAGTCGTTGCCCGATGCGGTCTTCGTCGTCGATGTCGGCCACGAGGAGATTGCCGTGAGGGAGGCGGCCAAGCTGGGAATTCCCATCGTGGCCGTGGTGGACACCAATTCCTCTCCGGACGAAATCGACTACGTGGTGCCTGGCAACGACGATGCGATGGGCGCCATCCGGCTGTATGCCCATGGCGCGGCGGAGGCGGTTCTGGAAGGCAAGTCTTCGATACCCGACGTCCCGGTCGGCGATGACGAGTTTGTGGAACTGGATGCGGAAGGCCGGCCGAAGGTAGCGGGCCGCCGGCGTCCCGGGCGGGGCGGCGCAAGGAAGCGCCCCGTGCATAAGGCCGTGGTGAAAAAGAAGCAGTCGAAGTTGAGCTCGGTTCGCGACGCGGTCGCCGGGGAGGCAGTTACGGTCGACGCGAAGACGGCCCCGGCGCCGGAAACCGACGACAAGGCCGGGTCCGGTCCTGAACCGGAAGGCGCTGCCGAAACGCAGGAATCCGAAGCGTCCGGAGACGGGGCCGCGCCTGCGGACGCATCCGATGCCGACACGGCAGATGCGCAGGAGGCGGCTGAGGGCGATGCGAACACGGCGGAGGCCGCTGAGGCAACCGACACTGAGGCAGAGGAGCCGGAGGCCGCGGAGGAAACCGACACCGAGGCAGAGGAGCCGGAGGCCGCGGAGGAAACCGACACCGAGGCAGAGGAGCCGGAGGCCGCGGAGGAAACCGACACCGAGGCAGCGGCGCCGAAGGATGCGGAGACCGCGGACACCGAGGCGGAGGCGGCGGAGCCGGCAAACCCCGATGCCGACTCGGCGGCCGAACCCGAAGACGGCGAGAGCGAATAGAGGATTAGGAAATGCCAATCACAGCAGCATTGGTCAAGCAGCTCCGGGAGCGAACCGGAGCCGGCATGATGGATTGCAAGCGCGCCCTGACCGAGGTCGGCGGCGACCTGGACCAGGCCGCGGAGTTCCTGCGCAAGGCCGGCCAGGCCAAGGCCGACCGCAAGGCGGCGCGCGTGGCGCACCAGGGCGTCGTACTCTTGAGAGAGGATGCGGGCGGCAATCGCTGCGTGGTCCTGGAAGTCAACTGCGAAACGGACTTCGTCGCCAAGGACGGGAATTTCGTGAATTTTGCCGAATCGCTGGCAGACCTCGTCCTGGGCCGGTCGCCGGCAGATATGGAGGAACTGCTCGCCATGGAGATTGACGGCGAGAGCGTCGAGGCCATGCGTCGGCAACTCGTCGCCAAAATCGGCGAGAACATTTCCGTGCGCCGTTTCGAACTGGTGTCCAGCAGCGAGGTGCTTGGTACATACTCTCACCACGGGCGCATAGGCACCCTCGTCGAAATGCAGGGCGGCACCGTGGAGCTGGCCAGGGATCTGGCTATGCAGGTTGCCGCCATGTCGCCCAGTTACGTGAGCTGGGACGACATTCCCGAAGCGGTCCTCGCCGGCGAGAGGGAGATTCTCGCGGCGCAGGCGGAGAAGGAGGGCAAGCCGCCCCACATTGTCACCAGAATGGTCGAGGGCCGGCTGCGCAAGCAGTTTGACGCGGTGACGCTGGACTCGCAGGCGTTCGTCAAGGATCCCGACAAGCGCGTTGGGGATCTGCTGGCAAAAAACGGCGCCAGCGTCCTGCGGTTCCTGCGCTACGAAGTGGGCGAGGGGATCGAAAAACGCGAAGTGGACTTCGTCAAGGAAGTCAGGGAGCAGGCTTCCCGATAGTAGCGCGGGCTGCCGGCGGCTGACCTTGGCCTTACAATAAACCCCGGAGTACTGCGGATGCAGTATCCGGGCAGCGGAGAAAGGGAACCGATGGGGCAGGAGTCGCCAGCCTACAAACGCGTATTGTTCAAGCTCAGCGGTGAGGCGTTACTGGGTTCCCTTGAGTACGGAATCGATCCCGCCGTCATTCGGCGTATTGCCGCGGAAGTCGTCGAGGTGCTTTCCCTGAACGTCCAGGTGGGCGTGGTCATCGGAGGCGGCAATATCTTTCGCGGCGCCGGACTCGCCGAAGCCGGGATGGACCGAGTCACAGGCGACCAGATGGGCATGCTGGCCACGGTGATCAACTCGCTCTCGCTCCAGGACGCGCTGGAACGCCAGGGCGCTGTCGCCCGGGTCATGTCGGCCATCCAGATTCACGAAGTCTGCGAGGACTATATCCGCCGCCGCGCCATTCGCCACCTGGAGAAGGGGCGCGTGGTGATCTTCGCCGCCGGCACCGGCAATCCCTTTTTCACCACCGATACCGCGGCAAGCCTGCGGGCGATCGAGATCGGGGCGGATGTCCTGATCAAGGCCACCAAGGTGGATGGCGTGTACTCGGCCGACCCGCTCAAGGACCCGAACGCGATTCGCTACGACGGGCTGTCATTCGATCAGGTTCTTGCCGACAAGCTGAACGTCATGGATGCCACGGCCGTGGTGATGTGCCGCGACAACAATCTGCCGCTGGTGGTGTTCAACCTGACCAATGACGGCGATCTTGTGCGTCTGGTCCGGGGCGAAAGCCTCGGTACGGCCGTGGTCAACGATCTGCCGCAGACGGGGACCGGCAATGATTGAGGAACTTCAACAACACGGCGAACTTCGCATGCGCAAGAGCGTCGAGGCGCTCAGAGGTGAGTTCAAGCGGTTGCGTACCGGCCGCGCGCACACTGGTCTGCTGGAACACATTACCGTGGAGTACTACGGCACGCGGGTGCCCATCAACCAGACTGCCACGGTCGCGGTGGAGGACGCGCGGACCCTTGCCGTGTCTCCCTGGGAGAAGCAGATGGTGTCCGCTGTGGAGCGGGCGATCATCAATTCGGACCTCGGCCTGACGCCGGTCACGGCCGGTGTGGTGATCCGCGTCCCCCTGCCGCCCATGACCGAAGAGCGGCGCCGGGACCTGGTCCGGGTGGTGCGTCACGAAACCGAGGTCGGGCGCGTCGCCGTGCGCAACATCCGCCGGGATATCCTGAGCGACGTCAAGGACCTGCTGGCCGAGAAAATGATCACCGAAGACGATCAGCACCGGGCCTACGAAGACGTTCAGAAGCTGACCGACAGGTACATCGCGGCCATGGATGGACTACTGCGCGAAAAGGAGAAGGAGATCATGGAGTTCTGATGGTCGCATCGGCGCGCACTTCGATTGCTGTTGCCCGGGTTCCGCACCATGTGGCCGTGATCATGGACGGTAACGGCCGATGGGCCGAGCGGCGGGGCCTGCCGCGCCGGGCGGGTCACCGGCACGGGATCGAGCCCGTGCGCGCGGTTGTCGAGAGTTGCGCGGATCTTGGGATCAGATACCTGACATTGTTCGCGTTTTCGAGCGAAAACTGGAATCGACCGGAGGATGAGATTCATGGTCTCATGGCGCTGTTTCTCGAAGCGCTGGACCGGGAGGTGGCCGAATTGGACGAGCAGGACGTGCGGCTGCGCTTCATGGGCGAGAGTCAACGGCTCGAGCCCGATCTCCGAAGTGCCATGCGCGCTGCCGAAACCCGCACCGGCGGCAACAATCGGCTGGACCTGTCAGTGGCGGTTGCCTATGGAGGCCGCGGCGACCTGGTCAACGCCGCCCGCAGCCTGGCCCGCCAGGCGGCCGCGGGCACGCTCGATCCGGACGCTATCGATGCGGAGCGGTTCGCGGCGGAACTGGAAATGGCACGTATCCCCGACGTGGACCTGCTGATCCGGACCGGCAGCGACCGGCGGATCAGCAATTTTGTGTTGTGGAGCCTGGCCTACAGTGAACTGTACTTCTCCGACGTCCTCTGGCCCGACTTCGGCGCCGGGGAACTGCTTCGGGCCATCGAGTTCTACGCCGGCCGCCAACGGCGGTTCGGCCGCACGGCACAGCAGATCGAGTCGAACCGGTGCTGAGAGCACGCGTCATCACCGCGCTAGTGCTCGCCGGAGGCATGACGGTGACCGTACTCTACTTTCCCACATGGGCCGTGGCCGGGGTCATCGGGCTGTTCTGCCTGGGGGGCGTATGGGAGTGGGCCGGGCTGACACGCCTTCACGGCGCCGCGCGCTGGGTCTATCTTTCAGCCTTCGCCCTGTTGATGCTGGGCCTGGCCAGGTGGGGACTGGACCGGGGCTGGACGGCGACCACCATCATGGCCGTCGCGGTCTGCTGGTGGGGACTGGCGGCGCTGACACTGCGAATTCGCCCGCAACGCATACCCTTGTACCTGGTCGGCGCCACCGGGCCCCTGGCCCTGTTGCCCGCGTGGTTTTTGCTGACCCACCTGCACGCGAACGCGGTGCAGGGACCCAGCCTCACCCTCAGCATCATGCTGATCGTATGGGCAGCGGATGTGGGCGGCCACTTCGTCGGAGGAAACTGGGGGAGAGTCAAACTCGCGCCTCGAGTCAGCCCGGCCAAGACCTGGGAGGGCCTGATCGGCGGCATGGCGCTGGCAACGCTGTTCGCGTTCTCCGCCGGCCTGTTGCTCGACTTGCCCGCCGGGACGTTTGTGGTCATCGGTGTGGCTGCCGCGCTTGTATCCGTCGTCGGAGACCTCACGGTGAGTATGCTCAAGCGCAATGTCAGCGTGAAGGACAGCGGCTGGTGGCTTCCCGGACACGGGGGAATACTCGATCGAATCGACGGTCTGGTCGCCGCAGCACCCATTTTCTTCTTCGGGCTCGTTGCCGCGGGCTACATGGGATGAATGAATCTGAACCCGCGTCGACAGGTATGGTCTGATTCTGACGAGACGCCACCTTGGGCAGCCGGGGCAGGGTGGGTAGAATAAGGGTGCTGGCGCGCGTTTTTCGTCCGGCATTGGCCAGGGCGGACCGACCGGGAGTGAATGGCGGATGATCGATGTGATTCTTGCGATTGCGGCGTTTATCGTCACCATCGGCATTCTCGTGTCGTTCCACGAATACGGGCACTTTGCCGTGGCGCGCGCACTGGGGTTCAAGGTCCTGCGATTCTCGGTCGGATTCGGCAAGCCGTTGTATCGCTGGCAGGGGCGTGCGCCCGCCGCCGCCGCCGTTGCGGGGACACCCGCCCCGGAACCGACAGAGTACTGGATCTCCAATATTCCGCTGGGCGGATACGTGAAGCTGCTGGACGAGCGTGAAGGCCCCGTCCCGGCCGCCGAGCGGCACATGGCATTCAATCGCCGCCCGATCCCGCACCGCATCGCCGTACTCGCCGCCGGCCCGGGATTCAACTTCATCTTCGCCATCATGGCCTATTGGCTCATGTTCGTCACAGGGGTGCCCAGCCTCAAGGCATTCGTCGGCGACGTTACGCCCGGTTCCACCGCGGCCGAAGCCGGGCTGGCCGATTACGACGAAATTCTGGCTGTCGGCAATCAGCCCACCCCTACATGGGAGGCCGCCACGCTTGCGATTCTCGACGAATTGCTGCGCGACGGGCGCATCGACATGACCGTGGAAGGCGCAGACGGCCGTGCCAGGGCGGTGGAACTGGACGTGCGCGGGCGCGAAGCGGAACTGACCGAGCCGGAGTCCCTGTGGGATGGATTGGGATTTACCCCTGGAGCGCTGCCTCCGGTGATTGGCGAGGTGACACCCGGCGGCCCGGCGGAAAGCGCCGGTTTGCTTCGTGGAGACAGGTTGCTGCAAGCGGGCGGGGAGCCCATGGACAACTGGGCAACCTGGGTTGAGTTCATTCGCGCCCGCCCGGACGAGACGGTTTCGGTGATCGTTCAGCGGGACGGGCGGGAACGCCGATTGACGTTGGCTATCGGCAATGTGGAACAGGACGGCCAGGTGTTCGGCCGCATCGGCGCCGGCGCCGACCTCTACGTGGAGCAGCGCTACGGCGCGCTCGAATCGATTCCCCGGGGCTTCGCCAGGACCTGGGAGATGAGTGCGCTCACTGTGCGAATGCTCGGGCGCATGGTGGTGGGCGACGTCTCCGTGCGCAACATCAGCGGCCCCCTGACGATCGCCGCTTTCGCCGGCGACAGCGCCCGCGCCGGACTGGCCGCGATTCTGAGCTTTCTGGCCATCGTCAGCATCAGCCTGGGTATTCTGAACCTGTTGCCCGTGCCGCTGCTGGACGGCGGTCAGATCGTTTACCAGGTGGTCGAATGGGTCAAGGGATCGCCGTTGTCGGAGCGTTCCATGCTGGTCGGCCAGCAAGTGGGTCTGGCCATGCTCTTCGTGTTGATGAGCTTTGCCTTCTATAATGACCTGGCAAGGATTTTCGGCTGATGAATGAGTTGAACATCTCCGGATTGAGAACAGCCCTGAGAACGGGCGCCGTTGCGGTGTTGGCGCTGGCGCTCAATTGCGCCTGGTCCCAGGGATTCGATCCATGGGTAGTGCGCAACTTCCAGGTCGAGGGCGCGCAACGGATTTCCACCGGCACCATCTACAACTACCTTCCCCTGAATATCGGCGACACCGTCACGGACCAGCGTGTTCAGGAGTCCATCCGGGCGTTGTACTCAACGGGGTTCTTCCAGGATGTCGAATTCCGCCGGGACGCCGATACGCTGGTCATCGCGGTGCTCGAGCGGCCGTCCATCGAGGAGTTCACCATCGAGGGGAATGACGAGATCAAGACGGAGGATCTGGAGGAGTCGCTGCGCCAGGTCGGGTTGACGCGGGGCAAGGTCTTCGACCGGTCGGTGCTCGAGGAGGTTCAGCAGTTCCTTTACGAGCAGTACTACAGCCGGGGCCGCTACGGCGTCAGCGTGGAAACGCCCATCGAGGATATCGGCGACAACCGCGTCCGTGTGGGAATCGAGATCGAGGAGGGCGCCCGCTCCAAGATCCGCCAGATCAATGTCGTCGGCAATACCAGCTTCTCCGACAGGGAGATCATCGGCGAATTCGAACTCAGTACGGGTAACTGGCTGTCCTTCATCAGGAACGACGACCGCTACTCCAAGGAGGCGCTGGAGGGCGACCTCGAATCGCTGCGCTCGTTCTACATGGACCGCGGCTTTGCGGATTTCCGCGTGGAGAGCATCCAGGTCGCCATATCGCCGGACAAACAGGACATCTTCATCACCGTCAACGTCACCGAGGGCGACCGTTACACCATTTCCGACGTCCAGTTGGCCGGCGATCTGGTGGTGCCCGAGGAGGAACTCAGGCGGCTGATCTACGCCCAGCCGGGACAACTGTTCTCGCAGCAGGTGATCGCGCTCAGCGAGGAGTACCTGACGCTGCGCCTGGGCCAGGATGGATACGGATTCGCCCAGGTTCAGGCCGTGCCCGAACTGGACGAGGAGACCAAGGAAGTTTCCATCACCTTCTTTGTGGATCCCAGGAACCGCGTCTACGTGCGCCGCATCAGTTTCAACGGCGCCGACAGCATCAATGACGAGGTATTTCGCCGCGAAATGCGCCAGTTGGAAGGGGCCTATCTCTCCAATGCGGCGCTGGAGCGGTCGCAGATTCGCCTGCAGCGCCTGCCCTACATCGAGTCGGTGGAATTCGAGACGGTCCCCGTGCCAGGCTCACCGGACCTGGTGGACATCGATTTCCTGGTCGAGGAGGGCCTGCCCGGACAGTTCGGCGGAGGCATCGGCTATTCCGAATACTACGGGCTTCAGCTCAACGGCAACTTCGTCCATTCCAATTTCATGGGCACCGGAAACCGCGTCGGCGTGGACCTGAGCGGCGGCGAATTCTTCAAGGTCTACAGCGTCAATTTCACCGATCCGTACCGGACCATCGACGAGCTTTCGCGAACGCTCTCGATCTCCTATCGGGACATCAGGCAGTTCACTTCGGCCACATCGGACTTCTCGACGCAAACCATCACCGCCGGCGCCGACTGGTCCTATCCGGTGACCGAGATGCAGTACCTGCGTTTCGGGCTCTCCGCTTCGCAAGCCCAGATGGTGACCGGCTATTACAGCTCGCAGCAGGCCGAAGAGTGGGTTCGCAACCACGGCAATCCCTTTGCCATCGACGGCGGGCAATTTTTCGGCACCACGGTCGAGACGCTCGACGTTGCCCTGGGCTGGTCGTTCGACTCCCGCAACCGGTTCATCTTTCCCACCCGGGGACTGCGTCTGGCCGCGAACCTGAGCGCCTCGATCCCCGGCAGCGAGGTCGAGTACTACATCGCCTCGCTGGACTATACCCAGTACATCCCGCTGTTCGGCGCCTGGATGCTCAAGCTCAACTCTGAGTTGGCGCTGGGCGAGCCCTACGGGGAGGAAACGCAGGCGCTGCCGCCGTACCGCTACTTCTACGGCGGCGGCCCGGGCACTGTCCGCGGCTACCGGGAAAGCTGGCTCGGCCCGCGGGACTCCCTGTCCAATCCCCACGGCGGCAACCTGTTGATCGCCAACCAGTTCGAACTGGTCTTTCCGCTCCCCGAGCGGTTTGCGACGTCGGCCCGTGCCGCATTGTTCTACGACATCGGCAACGTGTTTCACACGGGCGGCGTGACCTTCTACGATCGTCTGGGGGATCCGATCAGCCACGCTTTCGATGCGGAACGGCTGAAACATTCCGTCGGATTAGCGGTAGAATGGTTGGCGCCGCTGGGGCTGTTGAGATTCAGCTACGGATTACCCCTGAATGCCGACGAGGAGACGGACCGGCACTGGGGCGACCGCACGGAGGAGTTCCAGTTCACGGTCGGCAACGCGTTCTAACGGAAAATTTATGAGGTTCAGGATGACATCGTTTGCAAGATTCCGGGTTGGCTTGCTGTTCGCCGCACTTTTGATCGGCGCGTCAGCCATCGCGCAGACGGAGGGGCTCCGGATCGGCGCCGTGGATTTCGGCCGGCTGATCGATCAGTCGCCGCAGGCTCGCCTGGCGACGGAAGCCCTGCAGGAAGAGTTCGCGCCGCGCCAGCGCGAGATCGCCGCACTGCAGCGCTCGCTTCAGGAGAAACAGGAAACCTACCAGCGCGACAGCGCGATCATGGGTGAGACGGAACGCCTGAATCTCGAACGCGAGATCACAACCGAACAGCGCGACATGCAGCGCGAGCAAACCGCTTTCATCGAGGACATGGACATTCGGCGCAATGCGGAACTGACCCGGGTGCAGGAAGCGCTGATCCAGGAAGTTCAGATCTACTCCCGCGCCGCCGGCTACGACCTGGTCGTCGCCAATCCCCTCTACTACGGCAGCGCCGTGGACATTACCGAAGAAGTGTTGCGCAGGCTGGAAGCCGACTTCGCCGCCGAGGACACGGGAGCGGCTGAATAGCTCCCGCGGCGGATCAATCCGACGCGCCTTCCGGGCGCGCCGCGACGCTGGCTGAACTCGCGGAACGGTTTCACTGCGCGGTGCACGGAAACAAGGGCCAGCGGGTCCAGGCTGTAGGCACATTGACCGGTGCGACCGGCAGGGCGATCAGCTTCCTGGCCAACCCTTCCTACCGGCGTCACCTTGCGACAACGCGGGCGGGCGCGGTGATCCTGGAAGAACGCTTCGTCGCCGATTGCCCCGTGCCCGCGCTGATTGCCGCCAATCCGTATGCCGTCTACGCGCGCGTGGCGCGCTTTCTGCATCCACCGCGGGCGGCGGAACCGGGAGTACATCCTTCTGCCAGCGTCAGCAAGGATGCCGTCGTTCCCGAATCGGCCCAGGTATGCGCACAGGCGGTGGTGGCTGGAGGGGCCATGCTGGGCGAGTCAGTGGTGATCGGGGAGGGTTCCGTGGTGGGCCCCGACGTGACCGTTGGCGACGGAACGCGCCTGGCGCCGCGCGTGGTGCTGATGGACGGAGTCAGGATCGGCAAACGCTGTTTGCTACATTCCGGCGTGGTGGTCGGCAGCGACGGGTTCGGGTTCGCCCGGGAAGACCCGGAGTGGATCAAGGTACCCCAGCTCGGTGGCGTGGTCATCGGCGACGACGTGGAAATCGGAGCCAATACCACGGTGGATCGCGGCGCCGTCGAGGATACCGTGATCGAGGACGGCGTGAAGATGGACAACCAGGTGCAGATCGCCCACAACGTCCGTATCGGCGCGCACACGGTCATGTCCGCGTTCTCTGGCGTGGCCGGCAGCACCCGCGTGGGCGCGAGATGCCTGTTCGGCGGCGCCGTCGTCGTGGTCGGGCACCTGACCATCTGTGACGACGCGGTCTTCACCTTTCGCACGGCGGTGCTCAGATCGATTACCGAACCGGGCACCTATTCGGGGACGTTGGGCGCGGAGAAAGCCGGCCTCTGGCGCCGGAACGCGGCTCGCTTCAGGACACTGGACGAGACCATGCGGCAGTTGCGGGCAAGAACGAAGCCGGGACGGAGAACGGGCGGTGACTGACCGCTATTGCATCGATGTGGAAGGCATCATGAAGCGCATCCCGCATCGCTATCCGTTCCTGTTGCTCGACGGCATACTGCACTGCACGCCCGGCGAATCCATTTCAGCCGTCAAGAACGTTTCGTTCAACGAGCCGTATTTCCTGGGTCATTTCCCCGGGCACCCGGTGATGCCGGGCGTTCTGATCGTGGAAACCATGGCACAGGCGGGGGGCGTGCTCATCTGGGAGAGCGTGCCGCCGGATAAGCGCGACTTCACGCTCTACCTGGCTACCGTGGAAAAGACACGATTCCGGCAGCCCGTGCGGCCAGGGGACCGGCTGGTTGTTACCGTGACCCTGACCTCGCGCCGGCGGAACTTCTGGCGCTTCGATGCCGTGGCCGAGGTGGACGGGACGCCGGTGGCGAGTTCCGAATTCCTGCAGACACCGGGGCCGGTGGGGTGATCGATTCGCGCGCCGTGGTTTCCGGCCGGGCGCGTCTGCACCGGGATGTGTCGGTGGGTCCCTACAGCATCATCGGGCCGGACGTGGAGATCGGCCCGGGTACGCGAATCGAATCCCATGTCGTGGTGAAGGGTCCCTGTGTCATCGGCGAGGACAATCGCATCTTCCAGTTCGCGTCCATCGGCGACGATCCCCAGGACAAGAAATACGCCGGCGAGGCCACGGAACTGGTCATCGGCGACCGTAACACCATCCGGGAATACTGCACGATCAATCGCGGTACGGTTCAGGACACCGGCAGGACCCGGGTGGGGCACGACAACTGGATCATGGCCTATGTCCACATTGCCCACGACTGCGTGGTCGGCAACCAGACTGTCCTGGCAAACAACACGACCCTGGCCGGACACGTGCACGTGGGGGACTGGGCGGTGCTCGGCGGCTTCACGGCCGTGCACCAGTATTGCCGCATCGGCTCCCACGCGCTGACCGGCATCTTCACCGCCGTGACCAAGGACATTCCCGCCTACGTGACGGCGGCGGGCCGTCCGGCCGTACCCCGAGGCATCAATGCCGAGGGACTCCGGCGGCGGGGCTTCGGTTCGACCCGGATCGGCCGCATCCGCGAGGCCTACAGGACGATATACCGCCAGGGACTCAAGCTGGAGGAAGCGCTGGACATTCTCCGCGGGCGCGCCGAATCGCATGATGAAATTCGCATTCTGCTGGATTCCATCGCCCGGAGTTCCCGTGGGCTCATTCGCTAGCGGAACGTGACAGGCGCCCCGCGAATCGGATTGGTGGCGGGTGAGGCCTCCGGCGACACGCTGGGCGGAGGGCTGATCGACGCCATACGCGGCCGCGTGCCCGAGGCGCGCTTCATGGGGGTGGCGGGACCCCGCATGATCGCCGCGGGATGCGAGCCCTGGAGTCACGCCGAAGAATTGTCGGTCATGGGGCTGGCCGAAGTCCTGCGGCACCTGCCGCGCCTGATCGGGTTTCGCCGAAACTTGCTGCGCCGGTTCCTGGCCGCCGATCTCGACGTCTTCGTGGGTATCGACTCGCCTGATTTCAACCTGCCCCTGGCGTCCGCGCTGAAACGCGCCGGGATACCGACCGTTCAGTACGTCAGCCCCCAGGTCTGGGCCTGGCGGCAGTCCCGGGTGGCGAGTATTCGCAAGTCTGCGGATCGGGTGCTCTGCCTGCTGCCGTTCGAGACGGAGTTCTACGAGGCCCACGGAGTCGCAGCCCGGTTCGTCGGCCATCCCCTGGCCGACGAAGTGCCGATGGATAACCCGGCGGCGGAAGCCAGGTCCGCCCTGGGACTCGATGCCGACAACCCGGTTCTGGCGCTGCTGCCCGGCAGCCGGCGCACCGAGGTCGCGCGGCTGGCGGGGCCGTTCCTGGAAACCGCGGCGTGGATGCGTGCCAGGCGTTCCGGACTTCAGGTGACCGCCGGACTGGCCAACGAAAGTACCGCCGGCGTATTCAGGGAAATGATTCGTGCAAGCCGCCTCGACCCGCCACCGGATGTCCATGTCGGTCGGGCGCGTCAGGTGATGGCGGCCGCAGATGTGGTCCTCACCGCCTCCGGAACGGCCAGCCTCGAAACGATGTTGACCGGGCGCCCCATGGTGGTTGCCTACATCGTTTCCGCCGTCACGCACCGGCTGGTGAGGCTCCTGGGGTTTCGCCGGCTGGAACATTTTGCCTTGCCGAATCTGCTGGCAGGCAGGGGCGTCGTGCCGGAATTCCTGCAGTCGGACGTGCGCGCCGACGTGCTCGGTCCGGCACTCGAATCGTACCTTGACGCCGGGCACGGACAGGGCAAGGATAGCGGCTGGTATGAAGAATTTCGGTCGATCCACGAGCGGTTGCGCCGCAACGCCAGCGAACGGGCGGCGAGTGCCGTGCTCGAACTGCTGAATACGAAGTCGTCCTGATCCATGGAGCGGTTGATTTCCGGTGCAACGCGTGTGGTGGCCGGCGTGGACGAGGCCGGCCGCGGGTGTCTCGCGGGACCGGTCGTGGCGGCCGCAGTCGTCCTTCACGTCGACCGTCCCATTGCCGGTCTCAGGGACTCCAAACTATTGAGTCACGCCAGACGCAGGCAGCTGGCGAACTCGATCCGCCGGCGCGCACGGGCGTTCGCGGTGGCACTGGCGGCGCCACGGGAAATCGATGATGTGAATATCCTGCAGGCTTCTTTGCGGGCCATGGAACGGGCAGTACGCGGACTGTCGGTCCATCCGGAACTTGTTCAGGTGGATGGCAACCAGGCGCCCCGCTTCAACGGCGGCGGGCCCGCGGTCCAGGCCGTGGTGGGCGGCGATCGTCTTGTGCCCTCCATCAGCGCCGCTTCCATTCTTGCAAAGGTCTACCGCGACCGGCTCATGGGCCTCTGGCACCTCCGGTATCCGGGATACGGATTCGACACCAACAAGGGGTATCCCACCCCGGTGCATCTGGCCGCGCTGACCAGCATCGGCCCCT
This sequence comes from Gammaproteobacteria bacterium, assembly GCA_022825505.1. GTDB lineage: Bacteria > Pseudomonadota > Gammaproteobacteria > Steroidobacterales > Rariloculaceae > UBA6522. Next base: position 18,398 of record JAJDWR010000016.1, read on the forward strand.
GCGCCATTCATCGGCGGACTTTCGCACCCGTGCGCCGCGCCGACAAGGGCCGTTCGGGCCGGTGATGCCGGAGGGCGGGCCGGGATGAAATGCACGGCATGAGTCGATTCGTCCACCTTTCGGTTCACAGCGAGTATTCCCTTGTGGACGGGATTGTGCGCGTCCCGGAACTGGCCGATACAGTGCGTGAAAAGGGCATGCCCGCGGTGGCGCTGACCGACCACATGAATGTCTTCGCCATGGTGAAGTTCTACAAGGCAGCCATCGGGAAGGGCCTCAAGCCCTTGATCGGCGCGGATATCCGGGTCACGGAGACGCCGCGGGACGCGGTTGCAACCCGCCTGACGCTGCTCTGCGCCAATGCAACCGGTTTCCGGAATCTGAGCCGCCTGTTGAGTCTGGCGTACTCTCGCAGGCAGGGCCGGGGCGAGGTGCTCGTGCTCAAGCGCTGGCTGGAGACGGACTCCGTACGCGGCCTGATCGCGCTTTCCGGAGGCCAGTACGGCGAGATCGGCAGGACGCTCCTCGGGACCCGGCCGGAGCGGGCTGCCGCTCTCCTCGACGAGTGGCTGAATCGCTTCCCGCAGCGCTTCTACCTGGAGTTGCACCGCGTGGGGTGGCCCGAGGAGAGCGACTACCTGGATGAAGCCGTTCGGCTCGCCGCATCCCACGAGGCTCCCGTGGTTGCCACCAATCCCGTCCGCTTCCTCAATCCGGACAATCATCGGGAAGATGAGCCCAACGACTTCGAGGCTCATGAAGTACGGGTCTGCATCCAGCAGGGAAAGACGCTGAACGATGCCCGCCGCCCCCGCGACTACACGGAGCACCAGTACCTCAAGTCGCCCGCTGAAATGGAAGAACTGTTCGGTGACCTGCCCGAAGCGCTGTCCAACAGCGTGGAGATCGCCCGGCGCTGCAGCTTCGAACTGGAACTGGGCCGACCCTGCCTGCCCGATTTCAAGGTGCCGTCCGAACACTTGCCGGCGGACTACCTGAGGGAGATGACCCTTCGCGGGCTCGGCAAGCGCGGCGTGTCGCCAAAGGGAAACGGTGCGATACCGTTTTCGCGCTACGAGGCGAGGCTGGAAAGCGAACTGGATGTCATCTGCGAGATGGGGTTCGAGGGCTACTTCCTGATCGTTGCGGACTTCTGCGGCTGGGCGCGGGAGAAGCAGATCCCGGTGGGCCCCGGCCGTGGGTCCGGCGCGGGATCGCTGGTCGCCTTTGCCCTGGGCATCACCGATCTCGATCCCCTGGAACACGATCTGCTGTTCGAGCGATTCCTGAATCCGGAGCGCGTTTCCATGCCGGATTTCGATATCGACTTCTGCATCGACGGCCGCGACGACGTGATCGGCTACGTCGCCGACCGCTACGGCCAGGATCGGGTTTCGCAGATCATCACCTTCGGCACCATGGCCGCCAGGGCCGTTGTCCGGGATGTCGGCCGTGCGCTGGGCAAGCCCTTCGGCTACGTGGACCGCATTGCCAAGCTGATTCCATTCGAATTGGGCATAACCCTGGAACAGGCCCTGAAGGACGAAGAACTCAGGTCGCTCTACGATGACGACGCCGAGGTCAGGGAACTCATCGACCTGGCCGGGAAACTCGAAGGGATCGCACGCAATGCCGGCACCCACGCCGGCGGGGTGGTGATCGCGCCCAGACCCCTGACGGAGTTCATGCCCCTGTACGTGGAGCCGGACGGCAGTTCGCTGAGCCAGCTGGACAAGGACGATGTCGAGGCCATGGGACTCGTCAAGTTCGACTTCCTGGGGTTGCGGACCCTGACCATCATCGATCGCGCCCTGATGTCGATCAATAGGCAGCGCAAGGCGGACGGTCTCGATCCCCTCGGCCCCGCGCAGATTCCCATGGGCGATCCGGCCACGTACGAGTTGCTTCAGCGTTGCCTGACCACCGGCGTGTTCCAGCTGGAGTCGCGGGGCATGCGCGACCTGATCAGGCGGCTGCAGCCGGACCGGTTCGACGACCTGGTGGCGGTACTGGCGCTGTTCAGGCCGGGTCCCCTGCAATCCGGCATGGTGGACGATTTCATCAACCGCAAGCACGGCACCGACGCGGCGCCGGTGGACTACTTTCATCCGAAGCTCAAGCCGATTCTGGAACCCACCTACGGGGTGATCCTGTACCAGGAGCAGGTGATGCAGATCGCCCAGATCATCGCGGGTTACTCCCTGGGCGGCGCGGACCTGTTGCGCCGCGCCATGGGCAAGAAGAAACCGGAGGAAATGGACCAGCAACGCGGCGTGTTCATGAAGGGCGCGGAGAACCATGGCGTTGAAGCTGGAATTGCCAAGAATCTCTTCGATCTGATGGAACATTTCGCCGGCTACGGCTTCAACAAGTCGCACTCGGCGGCGTACGCGCTGATCGCGTACCAGACAGCGTGGCTCAAGGCCCGTCACCCGGCGCATTTCCTGGCGGCCGTGCTGACCACCGACATGGATCAAACCGACAAGCTGGTGACCCTGAAAGAGGACTGCGAACGGTTTGGTATCGAATTGCAGGGACCGGGCATCAATCGGTCGCGATACGAATTCGTCGTCGCGGGCGAACGCGCCATTGCCTACGGGCTCGGCGCCATCAAGGGGGTCGGCCGAAGCGCGGTAGACAACCTGGTTGAGGAACGGGAGCGCAACGGTCCTTTCACCGGCCTGCTCGATCTCTGTTGCCGGATGGACCAGCAGCGGCTCAACCGCCGCGTCCTCGAGGCGTTCGTGCGTTCCGGCACCCTGGACGATTTCGGTCCGAATCGGGCCACCCTCATGGAAGCCGTGCCCGATGCCCTCAAGCTGGCGGCGCACTCGGCCCAGTCAAGGTCCGCGGGACAGGGCGCCCTGTTCGCCGAACCCGGTTCACAGGGCGACATCGAGGAGTTGCGCGATCCGGTTCAGGAATGGAGCGTGCAGGAACGGCTCAAGGGTGAACGCGAGAGCCTGGGCCTGTATCTCAGCGGGCATCCGTTTGACGAGTATGCGGAGCATTGCCGTCACTTCACTCATGGAACGATCGGCAAGTTGACGGACGCCGCCTCCGGAAACGGCAGCGGAGCCATACCGGGCGAGGTCAGGGTCGCCGGTCTGGTAGCGACGGACGTTCGACGCCGCGGCGGGAGGTTCTCCATGCTGATGGAGGATCACACCGGACGGTTGGAAGTCACGCTGTTCGAGGAAGTCTTCAATCAGTTTCGGCATCTGGTCAACAAGGACGAGATGCTGGTGGTGTCAGGTCAGCTCCGCTTCGACGATTTCCTCAACGACTGGCGGCTGACGGGGCGGACGCTCAGTTCGGTGGACGAAACGATCGAGCAGAATGCCAGCCGTCTGACGATCCATTGGCCGGAGGATGTCCCGGGGGGCGAATTCGTCCACTCCCTGGAAGAGGCGTTGACGCCGTTTACCTACGGTGACTGCGAGGTCTGTATCCAGTACAGGGGTTCCGAAGCAACGTCACGCCTGGTTCTGGGGGACCGCTGGTCGGTGCGCGCCAGTCGCGATCTGCGAGAGCGCCTCGGTGTTCTGCTCGGGGAACACGGCTTCTCCATTCACTACCCAAGGCATCTGGTCTGACCGGCGGTCGCGCGTCGCCGCCAACCAGTGTCCCGGCGGACCATGCGGACATCCAGGCGGCAATCAAACGACGGAAATTCAATGTCCCGCCCGACTTGTCACGATTCTGGCCTTGCAGGTATGGTCCGCCAATGGACCTGAACTTCCTGGACTTCGAACAGCCCATCGCCGAACTGGAGGCGAAAATCGATGAACTGAAGTTCGTCGGGGACGACTCGGAGTTCAACATCACCGAGGAGATTGCCCGGCTGCGGCGCCGGAGCGAGGCACTGACTCGCCGGATTTTCTCCAACCTGTCGTCGTGGCAGATCGCCAGCCTCGCCCGTCATCCCCAGCGGCCGTATACGCTGGATTACATCTCGCGCTGTTTCTCGGACTTTCAGGAACTGCACGGGGACCGGATGTATGCCGACGATCAATCGCTGGTGGGCGGGCTCGCGCGCCTGGAAGGGCAGCCGGTGATGGTCATCGGTCACCAGAAGGGCCGCGACACCAGGGAGCGGATCCGCCGGAACTACGGCATGGCCAGCCCGGAAGGCTATCGCAAGGCGCTGAGGCTGATGCGCCTGGCCGAGAAGTTCGATACCCCGGTGGTGACCTTTATCGACACCCCGGGGGCCTATCCGGGTGTGGGCGCGGAGGAGCGCGGCCAGAGCGAGGCGATCGCCCGCAACCTGCTGATCATGGCGAGCCTGGAGGTGCCCATCGTGAGTATCGTCATTGGCGAGGGCGGCTCCGGCGGCGCGCTGGCCATCGGCGTGGCGGATCGTATTCTCATGCTTCAGTACGGGATCTACTCGGTGATTTCGCCGGAAGGCTGCGCGTCCATTCTCTGGAAGAACACCGAAAAGGCGGCGGCGGCGGCGGAGGCCATGGGCATCACCGCCGAGCGGTTGCAGAAGCTGGGACTGATTGACGAGGTGGTTCCCGAGCCGCTGGGCGGCGCGCACCGGAATTATCAGTCCACCGCGGAGGTGGTCAAGAACGCCCTGCTGCAGGCGCTCAACGACCTGCAGGTTCTTTCCACCGACGATCTGATCGCAAAGAGGCGCAGCCGTCTCGCCGGCTACGGAATGTACAAGGAAGGCTAGCGGCCCGTGGCAAGAGTCCCTCTGCATGGGGCGGAAGACCGCCTGGCCAAGGATGGCCCATCGGCGGGCGATGCAATGGGACGACTCCTGGACAGCCTCGGCGGAAGCCTGACCGAGTTGCCGGGCGCATGGCGGAAGTTCGCGGTTGCATTCAGCGGTGGACTGGACTCCACTGTCCTGTTGACGGCGATTTGCCGATTGAAGCCTCCGCGCGACGTGCGCGCGCTGCACGTCGATCACGGACTGCATGCGGATTCGAAGGATTGGGAAGGGTATTGCAGGGCTGCGGCGGCGTCCCTTGGCGCCGGTTACGGGAGTCTGCGATGTCCGGTGAACCCGGTCCCGGGCGAGAGTATCGAGGCTCAGGCGCGGGCGGTTCGGTACCGTGCTCTGGAGCAACTCCTTGCGCCCGGAGAGATTCTGCTGACGGCCCACCACGCCGACGATCAGCTCGAAACGGTGCTGTTGCGTCTGCTGCGGGGCACCGGGGTGAGGGGACTGCGCGGCATCGCTCCGCTGCAGCCCCTTGGCGCCGGATTCCTGGCTCGGCCGTTGCTCGGGGTGTCCAGGGCTGAAATCCTGGCCGCCGCCAGGGACTGTGGCCTGGAATGGATCGAGGATCCGTCCAACCGGGATACGCGGTTCGATCGCAACTACGTTCGTGCGGAGTTGATTCCGCAGCTCACGGAGCGTTGGCCTGCAGCAGCGCGGACAGTCGGCCGGGCAGCGGGCCAGATGGCTGAAGCCCAGCTAATCCTGGACGAAGCCGCCCTGGCGGACGCTCCGGGTGATCCGGACCGGATCGATTGTGCTGTGCTGTGCGACCTGTCCCCGATCAGGCGGCGAAACGTGCTGCGCCATTCCATCGCCCGGCTCGGACTTCCGATGCCGGATACCCGGCAGATGAAAGAACTGATCAGGGCCCTCGACGTTCGGCGGCGCGACGCCGGACCCCGGGTCCAGTGGCCGGGCGGGGAGGCGCGCATTTACCGGGATCGCCTGTATCTGCTTGAACCGCTGCCGGCGGCATCTCCGCCGGGGTATTCCGGTGAGGTCAGCCTGGCCCGGCCGTGGAGCGGGCCCGAAGGCAGCATCCGATTGGTATCCGGCTCCGGGCAGGGCTTGCCTGCGAACTGGGCGGAAGAGGGTTTCAGCGTCCGCTTTCGCGAGGGGGGCGAGCGCTTCAGGCCGATGGGACGGCCGCACAGCCGCCCGCTCAAGAAGTGGCTGCAGGAGGCAGGCATACCACCGTGGCTCAGGGCACGAATCCCGTTGCTGTATCGCGAGGATTCCCTGGTTGCGGTGGGTGACCTCTGGATTGCGGATGCGGCGGCGGAGAGCGCGGGGAACCGATCCCGATGGCAGGTTCAGTGGACGGATCATCCAGGGTTGTCATGAGCCGGGTCCGTTGCCGGGGCGAGCCCGGACACTAACGGAGTTCCGTGGCTGGATCGCGCGCAGTTGTCATGAGCCCGCCCGAAACGACAGAATAGCAGCCGTGAACCTACGCTTTTTCCTGCTGGTTCTTGCGTCGGCGCTGCCGATGGCGGTGCGTGCCCATCACGCGGTCGGCGCATTCTTTGACACGTCGGCTCCGATGACGCTCAACGGCATCGTGACCTCCATGCAGTGGCGGAACCCGCATGTCCTGTTGAGCATCGAATCCGATTCGGATGGCGGCGAGGCGCAAATGTGGCAGGTGGAGTCCGGCGGACCCACGTTGCTGAGGCGCCTGGGCGTGACCGCCGAAATCGCCGCCGTCGGCGACCGCGTCTCAATCTCCGGCTATCCGTCCAGGGTGGATCCGAGGGAAATGATCGGCGTACGAATCGAACTCGCCGACGGCCGCACACTGCCCATGTTCCCGACGCTGGCGGCGCGGTTCGGTCTGCAGCCGCAATTCGGCGTTCACATCACGGAGGAGGCGGCTGCAGCGGACAGCCTCTCGGCAAGCGGCATTTTCCGGGTCTGGACCTATGGCCGAACGTCCGACCGCCCGGCGGTCGAGCCCGCGTACACGGAGCAGGCGCTGGCCGGCCAGGCACAGTACGATCCGCTGGTCGACGACCCGGCTCTTCGCTGCATCGCGGCGGGCATGCCGCTGGTCATGGACAATCCCTTTCCCATCGAATTCACCGACCGTGGAGACGAAATCCTGCTGGCGCTGGAACTGTGGGACATCGAGCGCACGATTCACATGGCGGTCTCCGCCAGCGGGATGGGTCACCGGGGGACACCTCTGGGTTTTTCCACAGGCCGTTGGGAGGGGAACACGCTGGAGGTGGCCACCACCGATATCGACTGGGCAATCTTCGACGATGCCGGAACCCCGCAGAGCGGGCAGGTACGTTCTTTCGAGCGCTTCACGCTCAGCGACGACGAGCATCGACTGGACTACGAAGTGACGATCACTGATTCCGAGACGCTGCTGGAACCGCTGGAACTTCGCTGGCACTGGGACTGGATACCCGGAGAGGCCTTGCAGCACTACGGCTGCACGCTGGAGGAATAGGCTACGGCGCTTCTGCTGCCGCTTCCCGAAAGGCCCGAATGGCGACATCGGCAAAATCGGTGAAGACCCCGTCAACGCCCAGATCGAGGAATTGCCGGTATTCGGCGCCCGGATCTCCGTCGTACTGCGGGGCGTTCTGCAGAAGTGTCCGCGACGAATACCGTGCATCCAGGCGCAAGGGCCAGCGCGAGCAAAGCGAAAGAGTTCGCAATGACGTTTCTCTTACTCATGTCTCATCGCTCTGCGTCGGAGCTGGCGTTGCTTGTCGGCAATGATTGACGATGGGCTGGGCTTTCCGTTTATTGGGGGGTACATTCCATGGGATCGACGGTGTGGGCGCGGTGACGAATCAGGGCGCAAGGCTAATGGTCGCGAGCGTCGGTTAGCAAGAGTACAATCGAGACAACAAGACAAGGCAGGGGGTTTCCATGAAACAAGAAGTGTCCATTTCCAAATTTGACAATGCCGGGGTCCCGCTGTGGGCACTGGCCTTCCTGTCGCTGGCGGCGTGCGGTCCCGGCATGGAACCGGCATCGGAAGAACCGATGACCGACGTCGAGCCTGCATCCGATGCCGAACCGGTAACCGCCGTCGTATACGAGGGCGCCCGGGTGATTGCCGGCGATGGTTCGGATCCCATCGACAATGCGGCGATCGTCGTCGACGGGGGCGTTTTCGTGGCGGTGGGCGCTGCCGGTGAGGTCGCGGCGCCGGAAGGCGCGGCGAGCGTGGATCTCAGCGGCATGACCGTCATGCCGGTAATCGTGGATGCCCACGTGCACATGAACACGAGCCGCGACGCGCTCATCAACGACCTGCGCCAGCGCGCCTGGTTCGGCGTGGGCGCTGCGGTCAGCATGGGCTCGGACGACACCGAGGAAGCGCTGGCGGTTCGCGGCGAGGAAATTGCCGGCGCCGCGCGGTTCCGGTCCGCGGGGCTGGGTATTACCCGCCCGGAGCCGGGACGCCGCGTGGTCCATTGGATCAATACGGAGGAGGAAGCCCGGGAAGCCGTTCGTACGGAGGCGGCCCGAAATGTCGACCTGATCAAGCTCTGGGTCGATCACAGGGACGGACAGTACGATCAGCTCACGCCTGAATTATATGGACCCGCCATCGATGAAGCGCACCAGCACGGCATCCGGGTTTCGGCGCACATCTTCTATCTCGAGGATGCCAAGGGCCTGCTGCGCGCCGATGTGGACATGTTTGCCCATGGCGTTCGCGACCGGGACGTAGACGATGAATTCATCGAGTTGCTCGCCGGGCAGCCCGATACCGTGCTCATCCCGAACCTGGGGGCCCGCGGTGTCTCCACCGATCTGAGCTGGCTGGCCGGGGCCTTCTCCGAAGAGGAAATTGCCGAGCTGGAGGCGGCCGCGGACAATCCGGATGTCCGGGAAGCCTTCGGAATTCAGGCCCGCAACCTGGCCCGGATGAGCGAGGCGGGCACGATCATTGCCTTCGGCACCGACGGCAATACGCCGTGGGCGCCGCACGTGGAGATGGAGGACATGGTCATTTCAGGCATGACGCCGGCCGACGTGATCGTTGCCGCGACCCGCAACTCCGCCGCCGCGGTGGGCCTTGAACAGATGGGCACCATCGAGGCCGGCAAGAGCGCCGACTTCATCGTGCTCGAGGCGGACCCGCTGGAGGACATCACCAACACGCGCCGGATCGCCTCGGTCTACATGCGCGGCGAGGCAGTGGACAGGACCGCCTACGGGTCGCCGTAGCGGAACGGGCGGCGAGCGCACAGGTCAGATGCCGTAGCGTATGGGGCAGGCGGCACCGCGTTTTCGCGGTAGCCGCCGGCCCCATATTTTGATATTTTGTAATACCGTCTTGGAGCAACGGTTTCCAGGGGTCCGGGCCGGGCCGCCAGTGGCCGGTTCGGAAGCCCGAAGAGGCCACCGAAGGCGGGCAATGACGCGATTCATCTTCATCACCGGGGGCGTGGTTTCGTCCCTCGGCAAGGGCATCACCGCTGCATCCCTGGGCGCCATTCTCGAAGCCCGCGGCCTGCACGTGCGCATGATCAAGCTGGACCCCTACATCAACGTGGATCCCGGCACCATGAGCCCGTTCCAGCACGGCGAGGTATTCGTCACCGAGGACGGCACCGAGACGGACCTGGATCTGGGGCACTACGAGCGCTTCGTCAGTAGCAAGACCGGCAGCTACAGCAACTTCACCACCGGGCGCATCTACAGCGAGGTGATCGCCAAGGAGCGGCGCGGCGATTATCTCGGGGCCACCGTACAGGTCATTCCGCACATCACCGACGAGATCAAGGAGAGCGTCCTGCGCGGCGCCGATGGCGCGGACATCTGCATGGTGGAAATCGGCGGTACCGTGGGCGATATCGAATCGCTGCCGTTCATGGAGGCGATTCGCCAGTTGGGCGTGGAACTGGGACGCGAGCGCGCAGCGTATCTGCACCTGACGCTGGTGCCCTACATAGCCGCGTCCTCGGAGATCAAGACCAAGCCCACCCAGCACTCCGTCAAGGAGTTGCGGTCCATCGGTATCCAGCCGGACATTCTCGTGTGCCGGTCGGACCGGCCGCTGCCGGACGAACAGCGCGCCAAGATCGCGCTGTTTACCAACGTCGAGCCGCGGGCCGTGATTTCCGCCGTGGACGTGGACAATCTCTACAGGATCCCGCTGATGCTCAACGAGCAGCATCTGGACGAAATCGTCGTCGACAAGCTGCGGCTCGACGTGCCCTCTGCGGATCTCTCGAAGTGGGAGTCCGTAGTCGACGCCCACGCCAACCCCGAGGGCGAGGTGGAAATCGCCATGGTCGGCAAGTACATGGACATTCGGGATTCCTACATCTCGCTCACCGAGGCGCTGCTGCATGCGGGCATCCAGACCCGCACCCGGGTCAACATCCGCTACGTGGAGTCCGAGGAGCTTGAATCCGATGGAATTGGCCGGCTGCACACCGCCGACGCCATTCTCGTCCCCGGTGGATTCGGCGACCGCGGTATCGAGGGCAAGATATCCGCGGTGCGGCTGGCGCGGGAGAAACAGATTCCTTACCTGGGTATCTGTCTGGGACTGCAGGTTGCGGTGATCGAATATGCACGCAACGTGGCCGGGCTTGCCGGAGCGCATTCCACGGAGTTTCTGGCCGACACGCCGGACCCCGTCATCGCGCTGATTACCGAGTGGCGGGACCGCAGCGGCGCGATCGAGGAGCGCACCGAGGATTCGGACATGGGCGGCACCATGCGGCTCGGCGCGCAGACCTGCCACATCGCCCCGGGCAGCCTGGCCCGTGCGGTGTACGGTCAGGACACGATCTTCGAGCGTCACCGTCACCGGTACGAGTTCAACAACAACTACATGTCGCTGCTGGCCGAGAAGGGACTGGTGTTCTCCGGCCGCTCCGAGGACGACCTGGCGGAACTCATCGAATTGCCGGACCATCCGTGGTTCCTGGCCTGCCAGTTCCACCCCGAGTTCACCTCCAACCCGCTCGACGGGCACCCGCTGTTCGCCAGTTTCGTGACTGCGGCGCGCTCCTGCCAGGGACTGAGGCTGCCGCGCGTGGCCCGCGCATGAAGCTCGCCGGATTCGAAGCCGGAAATTCCACGCCGTTCTTCCTGATCTCCGGCCCCTGCGTGATCGAAGGCGAGTCCTTCGTCGTCGACGTTGCGGGCAGGCTGGCGGAGATCACGGCGGCGCTTGCGATCCCGTTCATCTTCAAATCGTCCTTCGACAAGGCCAACCGATCGTCCATCGGCAGCTTTCGGGGGCTGGGGATGGAGCGGGGGCTAAAGGCGCTGGATGCCGTACGGCAGCAGGTCGGCGTTCCGGTCCTGACCGATGTTCACGAAGACACGCCGCTGGCGGAGGTCGCGGACGTGGTGGACGTGCTGCAGACGCCCGCGATGCTGTGCCGGCAGACCAACTTCATCGTCTCGGTGGCCTCCTGCGGCCGCCCTGTAAACATCAAGAAGGGGCAGTTCCTGTCCCCCTGGGAGATGACCAACGTGGTCGAGAAGGCCCGTTCCACCGGCAACGAGGACATTCTCGTGTGCGAGCGCGGCTACATGTTCGGGTACAACAACCTCGTCTCCGACATGCGCTCGCTGGTCCTGATGCGCGAGACCGGCTGCCCGGTGGTATTCGACGCGGGTCATTCGGTTCAGTACCCGGGAGCGCAGGGGCATGCTTCCGGAGGGGAGCGGGCTTTCATTCCTCCGCTGGCCCGGGCGGCCGTCGCCACAGGCGTCGCGGGTCTCTTCCTGGAGTCGCACCCGAATCCGGACGAGGCCCTGAGCGATGGGCCCAACGCGTGGCCGCTCGACAGGATGGCAGAGCTTCTGACGCGCCTGAAGGCCATCGACGCGGCTGTCAAGAACGGCGCTCCGGACGAGCGCCTCAAATGAGGATCGGAATGGAGAAGCAATGAGCCGAATCAGGGACGTTCGCGGGCTCGAGATACTGGACTCCCGAGGATTTCCTACGGTGGATGCCGAAGTCATCCTCGAGTCGGGCGCCCGGGGGCGGGCGGCGGTCCCGTCGGGCGCGTCCACGGGTTCCCGCGAGGCGGTGGAGCTCAGGGACGGGGACAGTCAGCGGTATATGGGCAAGGGCGTCAGGCGCGCCGTGGCGTTAGTCAACGGCGAGATTCGGGACGCGGCAAGGGGAATTGACAGCGGGGACCAGCAGGCGCTCGACGCTTGCCTCATCGACATGGACGGCACACCCAACAAGGCGCGGGTCGGGGCCAACGCGATCCTGGCGGTCTCGTTGGCCAATGCGAAGGCCTCCGCAGCGGAGCAGGGCAAGCCGCTCTACCGCGCACTGGCCGAGCGGGACGAATACACGATGCCGGTGCCCATGATGAACATCATCAACGGCGGCGCCCATGCCAACAACAGCGTGGACATTCAGGAGTTCATGATCCTGCCGGTCGGCGCGCCGAGCTTTTCCGAAAGCCTGCGCTACGGCGCCGAGATCTTCCACAGCCTGAAGCGCGTGCTGGAGGGCCGCGGCCTGAGTACTGCGGTGGGCGACGAAGGCGGCTTCGCTCCGGATCTCGACTCCAACGAAGCGGCGCTCGGCGCCATTACCGAAGCCGTGGAGGCGGCCGGCTACACGCCGGGGCGCGAAATCTATCTTGGGCTGGATGTGGCCAGTACGGAGTTCTACGAAGACGGCGTCTATCGCCTGGAGTCGGAAGGCCGGCATTTCACCTCGACCGAATTCAGCGGCTACCTGGAAGACATCGTGGCCCGATACCCCATCGTATCCGTCGAAGACGGCATGGCCGAGGACGACTGGTCCGGCTGGTCGCACATGAGCGGGCGATTGAGGGGCTGGATGCAACTGGTGGGGGACGACCTGTTCGTGACCAACACGGAAATACTGAAAACGGGGATCGACCGGCAGGTCGCCAACAGCATTCTGGTCAAACCCAACCAGATCGGCACCCTGACCGAGACGGCGGCGGCGATCGACATGGCCTGCGCGGCCGGCTACACGGCGGTGATCTCCCACCGCTCGGGCGAAACCGAGGACACCACCATAGCGGACATTGCGGTGGCCACGACGGCCACCCAGATCAAGACAGGCTCATTGAGCCGATCCGACCGCATCGCCAAGTACAATCGACTGCTGCAAATCGAGGCCGAACTGGGCGAGCGGGCCGTATTTGCGGGCGCCAACGCGTTCCCAATGAGTCTGTAAACTAGTAACATGGATTATCCGGGCTGAGAGTTGCACCCGACATGCGAATCCTGCTGCTTCTGCTGGTAGTTTGCCTGGGCCTTGTTCAAGCCCGTCTCTGGTCTTCCGACGACGGCTTGCGCGAAGTGTGGCGGCTCGATGATCTCATCGCCGAACGCACCCTGGAGAATCGGGAACTGTCGGCGCGCAATGCGGCGCTGGAGGGCGAGGTGCAGGACCTCAAGCAAGGGCTCGCCGCCGCCGAGGAGCGCGCCCGTGCCGATCTCGGAATGATTGCCGAGGGCGAAACCTTCTACCAGATCACCTCGCTGCCCTCCGCGCAAACTGCGGAATCCACGGAACCGTAGGTGTACTCAGCGCCTCCGGCGAAGCAGTACGTACACTGCGCCGGATCCGCCGTCGCGGGCACGGGCGGATACGAACGCCAGGACATCGTCCCACTGGGCCAGCCAGCGCTGCACGCAGGTCTTGAGCACCGGTCCGCGCGGGCCGGAGCGCAGGCCCTTGCCGTGGATCACGCGAACGCACCCGAGGCCCTTCGCGACGGCCTCGGCAACGAAGTACCGCAACTGCATTCGCGCCTGTTCCACCGTGAGTCCGTGCAGGTCCGTCTCGCCCTCGATTCGGTAGCGGCCGCGGCGCAATCGGCGAAAAGTCCGTTCGGGCAGGCTTGGGCGCCGGTATGACACTTCCTCGCCGAGTTGCTCAAGGGCGTCGGGACCGTCGTCGGATCCCATCAGACTCTCGCGCAGCACTTCCTGCCGGGCTGATCGCGTCATTGCCGCGGTTGCCGGGCGCGAACGCCGGTGCGTCGCGCGTTCCTCGTACTCCAGGCGCCTGACGCCGCGCATGGCGCGCGCAAATTCTTCCTTGTCGTTGTCGACAGCCAAGTCATCGCTCCGCCGACCCAGGTATCCAGTATAGTGGCCCCGAAAGTGCCGAATCCAGCGATCCTGACCCGCAAACCCGTTACGCTCATGGCAGCGGAATCCGTCAACGCCTCGCGGAACCCGTTGCCGTGAGGTACGGTCGCGACGTACGTGGCGTCGGCATGACGTCGGAACGCACCCGGGACCGGCTGATCCGGCGACTGAAACGCGAAGGCATCGGCAACGATGCCGTGCTGGCCCGCATCCGCGAAGTGCCCAGACATCTGTTCGTGGACGAGGCCCTGGCAAGCCGCGCCTACGAGGATGTCGCGCTTCCCATCGGTTCCCGCCAGACCATCTCGCAGCCCTACATCGTCGCCCTGATGACGGAGGCGCTCGTTCGGGACCTGAAGCCGGGCGACAAGCTCAGGCGAGTACTGGAAATAGGCACCGGTTGCGGTTACCAGACGGCTGTGGCGGCGCCCTTTGCACAGCACATCTTCAGCATGGAGCGTCTGCTGTCTCTCATTACGCGGGCTCAGAAATTGCTGAAGGAACTGGAGATCAGCAACGTCTCGCTGCGCCACGGTGACGGTCTCGGCGGGTGGAAGGCGCAGGCTCCGTTCCAGGGAATCATCGTCACTGCCGCACCCGCGGACGTTCCCGGGGAGTTGCTCGAGCAGCTTGACGAAGGCGGGCGCATGGTGATTCCGGTCGGCGCCCACGGCGGGCAGAGCCTGCAGTGCATTACCCGCACCGCCGACGGCTACCGGCGCGAACCGCTCGGCGCCGTCAGCTTCGTGCCGCTCCTGCCCGGTACCGGCAATTGAGCCTGTTTTCCGATCTCTACGACAGCGCTTTGCGGTGGGCGCAGCATCGCCACGCGGAGCGTTACCTTGCCGGGCTCAGCTTTGCCGAGTCGTCGTTCTTTCCGATACCCCCCGAGGCGATCCTGGTGCCCATGACGCTGGCCGATCCCCTCAGGGGCTGGCGTTTCGCGCTGGTGACCACGGTGGCGTCCGTGCTGGGCGGTGCTGCCGGATACGCGATCGGCTGGTTCGCAGCAGATGCCGTCGAACCGCTGTTGCGGTCCGTGGGCTACTGGGACGGTTATCTCCTGGCGATGGAGTGGTTCGCCATGTGGGGTTTTCTGACTGTGCTGGGGGCGGGATTCTCGCCGGTACCCTACAAGATATTCACCATCGCGGCGGGTGCGCTGCAGATGCTGTTTCCGCTGTTCGTGCTCGCGTCGCTGGTCGGCCGCGGCACGAGGTTCTTCCTGGTCGCCGGCCTGATACGCTGGGGAGGAAGGCCCATGGAACAAAAATTACGCCAGCATGTGGACCTCGCAGGATGGATTTCGGTAGCCTTGCTCGTTGTGTTGTACCTCGTTCTACGCTAGAGGCCTGTATGCGCTTCCTACAACTATCCGGGCTGTTTCTCACGGCGTTGCTGGCGGTGGCCTGTACGCCGACGCTGGTGGATTTCGCGCCTCGCGTCCACGTGGTGCAGTCGGGGGAAACGCTTTTTTCCATCGCGTGGCGCTATCAGCTGGATGTGCGCGAACTGGTGGTGTGGAACGACCTCGACAACCCCGATCTCATCCTTGTGGGTCAGCGGCTGTTCCTGACGCCGGGCGGAATGGACGAATCCCTGAGGGCCGATGCCGGCCGGACATCTGCCGGCCCGTCGGCGAGTCCGGGGCAGACCGCTCCGTCCCGGCCTGCCGGCGCGCCGGACGATTCCGCTGGCGGCGGTCGGGCAGCCGCAGCGCCCGGGCCGCAGGCGTCGACTTCGCCGGCCGTTCCGCGGCCCGCTCCGCCGGTTGCAACGCCAGTCCCGGCACCTTCATCCCTGCCCACTCCTTCACCCACGCCGGCGCCTGCCGCACCGGCCACCGGTTCGATGGGGGCTGCGCCGGCGAGTTCCGGGCAAAGCGCGGCGCCGCAACCGCCCCCGCGACCGCCCGCGCAGCCGCCGTCCCGGGCCGCGCTGCCGGCCGCGGCGTGGCAGTGGCCGGTGCGGGGGGCGGTGGTGAGTCCCTATGGCGCCGCGCAAGGGACCGGCAGCGGGATCGGTATCGGCGGGCAGCTCGGTGCGGACATTCGGGCTTCAGCGGCCGGGCAGGTGGTCTATGCCGGCGACGGTCTGGCAGCCTACGGGAATCTCATCATCATCAAGCACAACGATACGTTCCTGAGTGCTTACGGACACAACGATACGCTGGTGGTCGGAGAGGGCGACGCGGTGGAGCAGGGCGACGTGATCGCCAGAATGGGCATGGGCCCCGAACGCCAGCCCCAGGTTCACTTCGAGATTCGCCGCAACGGCACGCCGGTGGATCCCCTCGGGTACCTGCCCGACTGACGCTTATGGAATGAACAGCGCTGCCACCACCGAGCGGCCCTCGTGGAGCAGCACGTTGTACGTTCTGCAGGCGGCCGGCGTATCCATGATCTCCACGCCGATGCCGCGTTCGGCCATAAGTCCCATCAGGTCCGCCGCGGGCCTGCGCAAGGACTTACCGGTGCCCAGAATGATGATGTCAGGATCCGCTGTCAGGGCCGGCTCAAGGTCGTCGGGTTGCAGGGCTTCAGGGTCTGAAACGGGCCAGTCGCGCACGATCCGGTCGGCCGAAACGATGGCATGGCTGCGCAGCCACTCGTTGCCGATCCTCAGGCCACCCCGCCGCCAGGCGCGGACCAGGTTTGCATCGGCGGTTTCCCTGGTGAACTTGATCGGCCTCTCCGGTGGTGCGTGCCGGGCGATTATACGTCGCTGCGGAACTGCTCCGGGGCCGGGCGTTGCCGGGCCGCGCCTTGGCAGGGGCGGGACTGCGGCCACTGATGCGCTACTGTCAGGTTGAAGGAGCACCTGGTGGCGCAACCCAGTTTCGTCCAGCGACCGCCGCTGCCGGGTTCGGAGGACTGGGCATGGCCCGACGGTACCCATCGCGTATTGCGGCAGGTTCTCGCGCGCCGCCTGATCGAATCTCCCCGGGACCTTGACCTCGCCCTGAAGCACCTTCGTCCAGTGGGCGGGTTCGACGCCCTGGAGGAGGGCGTGGACCTGTTGCTGCGACATCGCAAGGGGCATGTGATCATCGTGGGGGATTTCGATTCCGACGGCGCGACCGGCGCCGCGTTGCTGAGCCTGTGCCTGAAGGATTTCGGTTTCGAATCGGTCGATGTCTTTATCCCGGATCGATTCAATCTCGGTTACGGGTTGACGCCCGAAGCGGTGGCGCGGATCGGCGGTCACTCGCCTACGCTGATCGTCACCGTGGACAACGGCACCAGCAGCCTCTCCGGCACCGCGGCAGCGCGGGATCGGGGCATCGATGTGCTGATCACCGACCACCACCTGCCCGGTCCGGAATTGCCGGCCGCCAACGCGATTGTCAACCCGAACCTTCCCGACACGCCGTTTGCCGGCAAGTGTCTCGCCGGAGTGGGCGTGGCGTTCTACCTCATGGCCGCCCTGGGCAAGCGCCTGGGTTCGGCGCGGCACGCGGCCCGGTACCTGGACCTGGTGGCCATCGGGACCATGGCGGACCTCGTAAAGCTGGATCGCAGCAACCGGATACTGATCGAGCAGGGCCTGGCCCGCATCCGCAGCGGGCGCTGCCGGCCGGGCGTGCTGGCCCTCTGCCAGGCGGCGAAGATCCACAACGCGGCCATCACGGCGAGCCGCCTCGCCTACCAGATTGCGCCCCGATTGAATGCGGCGGGACGGCTGGACGACATGAAGGTGGGCGTGCGCTGCCTGATGACGGACTCCGGCGCGGAGGCGCAGCGACTGGCGAACCGGCTGGACGAACTCAATCTCGAGCGCCGCGCCATCGGCGCGAAGATGGATTCGGAGGCCCTGCAGCAACTCGACACGGAGTCCCTGGTGGACTCGAAGGCACTGCCGCCGGTCGTGTGCCTGTTTCGGGAGGACTGGCACGAAGGACTGGTGGGGCTGGTCGCTTCCCGGATCAAGCAGCATTGCCATCGCCCGGCGTTCGCCTTTGCGCCGAGCGATTCCGGTGCGCTCAAGGGGTCGGGGCGATCCGTGGCCGGATTTCACCTGCGCGATGCGCTGGTGGATGTGGATGCGGCGAATCCGGGCCTGATTTCCCGCTTCGGCGGGCATGCGATGGCTGCGGGCCTTACTCTGAACCGGGACGGATTCGCCGAATTCCGCGACGCCATCGAGGCGGTGGGGAAGAGGCGGCTCGAACCCGAACATCTTGCCGAAAAGGTTTTCACCGACGGTGAGCTCGATGCCCGGGACATCACGCTGGAAGTTGCCGAGTTGCTGCGGGACGCCGGTCCCTGGGGGCAGGGATTCCCGGAACCCCTGTTCGAGGGCACTTTTCGGCTGGTAGGGCAGCGCGTGGTGGGTGGTGCGCATCTGAGGATGCGCGTTGCGCCGGAAGGCGGGCGCAATCCGGTTAACGCGATCGCCTTCAGGCGAGGGCCCGGCGACTGGGGACCGGGAGACCGCCTGTGGCTCGCCTACCGGCTGGATGTGAACGAATATCGCATGACCCCCGAGGTTCAGCTTGTCGTGGAACATATTCGTCCCTGAACCGGCAACAGCGGACCCGATTGCGCTATCATTCGCCGCCATCCACCCTCCGGAACCCGGCACATGGAACTCGGCCAGATCGGCTTGAAGATCGACGATCTCAAGGGGCGTTGCGGCGCCCTCAGGGGGTATCTTTGACTACGATGCCAAGCGGGAGCGTTTGGCGGAGGTCGAGCGCGCGCTGGAAGACCCGGACGTCTGGGCCGATTCGCAGCGGGCCCAGTCGCTGGGCAGGGAACGGGCCGGACTGCATTCCGAACTGAACGCGCTGGACCGGATCGCCCGGTCGCTCGACGAGGCGGCGGAGTTGCAGGTCCTGGCGAAATCCGAAGGTGACGACGATATCCTGGCCGACGTTGCCGAAGAACTGGCCGGTACCCAGCGGGAAGTCGAACAACTGGAGTTCCGGCGCATGTTCTCCGGTGAAATGGACGCCCACAACGCCTATCTGGATGTGCAGGCGGGATCCGGTGGAACCGAAGCCCAGGACTGGACGGAAATGCTCCTCAGGATGTACCTGCGCTGGGCCGAGAGCCGCGGGTTCGCCGGCGAACTCCTGGAAGTGTCGCCGGGGGACGTCGCCGGCATCAAGAGCGCGAGCGTGCTGTTCCGGGGCGACCACGCCTACGGCTGGCTGCGGACCGAGACAGGCGTCCACCGGCTGGTGCGCAAGTCGCCGTTCGATGCCGGACATCGCCGGCATACATCGTTTGCTGCGGTGTTCGTCTCCCCGGAGATAGAGGACGACGTGGACATCGAGATCAACCCGGCCGACCTGAGGGTCGACGTCTACCGGGCCAGCGGCGCAGGGGGGCAGCACGTCAACAAGACCGAATCCGCGGTGCGGATCACGCACTTGCCCACCGGGATCGTGGTTCAGTGCCAGAACGACCGCTCGCAGCACAAGAACCGCTCCACGGCCCTGGGGCAGCTGCGCGCAAAACTGTACGAACAAGAGCAGCAACGCCGCCGTGAAGAGGCGGAGTCGCTGGAGCAGGGCAAGGCCGACATCGGCTGGGGAAGCCAGATTCGCTCCTATGTCCTGGACCAGTCCAGGATCAAGGATCTTCGTACCGGGGTTGAAAGCGGCAACACGGGCGCGATACTGGACGGCGCCATTGACGCATTCCTGGAGGAAAGCCTGAAACAGGGCCTGTAGCAAGAGATGGATGAATCCACTGCAAACGGCGGTTCGGCCGACGGTCGCCGGCCCGAAGACGGCCGACCGTCCAGCGGTAGCCAGCCGGTTGGACGCCAGTCCGCCGGCCAACCGACGGAGAACCGGCTGATCGCCGAGCGGCGCGAGAAGCTGAGCGGGCTGCGCGGCGGCGGCAACGCCTACCCCAACGACTTCCGGCGCAATGCTCTGGCGGACGCCCTGCAGGCGGAGTTTTCCGGCCACACGGGAGAGGCGCTCGAGCACGAAGCGGTCCGGGTATCCGTGGCCGGCCGCATGATGAGCAAGCGGGTAATGGGCAAGGCGAGCTTCTGTCACCTGCGGGACCGATCCGGCCAAATCCAGTTGTTCGTCGAGCGCGACAGGGTCTCGGCCGAAATCTACCAGGCCTTCAGAACCTGGGATGTGGGCGATATCGTGGGCGCCGGCGGGAACCTGTTCAAGACCCGCACGGGTGAGCTTTCGGTCCGGGTGGACGAGCTGCGGCTGCTGGTGAAGTCGCTTCGGCCCCTGCCGGAGAAGTGGCGCGGCATCGCCGACCGGGAACTCAAGCTGCGACGCCGTTATGTGGACCTGCTGATGAGCGAAGAAACCCGCCGGGTTTTCGGGATTCGGACGCAAGCGGTGCGGTTCGTCCGCCAATTCCTCGACGCGTTGGGCTTCGCGGAGGTCGAGACGCCGATGATGCATCCCATCCCCGGCGGGGCGATTGCCAGGCCGTTCGCCACGCATCACAACGCGCTGGATCTGGACTTGTACCTGCGAATCGCGCCGGAGCTCTATCTGAAACGGCTTCTGGTGGGCGGGCTGGAGCGCGTTTACGAGATCAACCGCAGCTTTCGCAACGAAGGCATCTCCACCCAGCACAATCCCGAGTTCACGATGCTGGAACTGTACCAGGCCTATGCGGACTACGAAGACCTGATCGATCTCACCCGGACGCTGGTTCGGGAAGCCGCCGGGACGCTGCTGGGGACCGCGAAGGTCGAGTACCAGGGTCGGACATTCGATCTGGGCGAGCCGTTCGAGGAGCTCACCGTGGAGGATGCCCTGGTGCGCCACAATCCGGAACTCGCCGGAGATCTGCGCAGCGTGGACTGCCTGCGCGAAGCCTGCGAGCGCGCCGGTATCGGCTACCGGCCGGAAGACGGGGCCGGCAAACTGCAGATCGAACTGTTCGAGAAAACCGTGGAACGGCACCTGGAAGGCCCGGTCTTCATCACCCGCTACCCGGCCGAAGTCTCGCCGCTGGCGCGGCGCAACGATGACGATCCCTTCGTCACCGACCGGTTCGAGCTGTTCATCGCCGGACGCGAGCTGGCCAACGGTTTCTCCGAACTGAACGATCCGGAGGACCAGGCCGAACGTTTCCGGCAGCAGGCCCGGGCCAAGTCCATGGGCGACGAGGAAGCCATGTACTACGACGACGACTACATCCGCGCCCTGGAGTACGGCATGCCGCCGGCCGCCGGGCTGGGTCTGGGCATCGATCGCCTGGTCATGCTGCTCACCGATTCGCCCTCCATTCGGGACGTCATACTCTTTCCGCACCTGAAGCCCGAGGCAAGGTGACGTTGCGGCACACGGCGCTGATCGCGGGCATCGCTGCATTGTGCACGCTGCCCGGCTTGAGCGCGGCGCAGCAGGCGGGACTGGCACAGCGGGCGGACGCGCCACAGCGGGAGGAACCGGAAGGCGATGCCCTGAAGTCCGTCCGCATGGTGCGGACGGATACGCCGCCGGTAATCGATGGCCGCCTCGACGATGCCGTCTGGTCGCGCGCAGCCGTCATCGACGACTTCCATCAATCACGGCCGATCGAAGGCGCCGAGCCGTCCGAACGGACCGAAATCTACCTGCTCTACGATGAAGACGCGCTGTACATCGGCGGCCGCTTCTGGGACAGCGAGCCCGACCTGATCGCCGCCGGTACCCTGCGCCACCGGTCGCTGCGCCTGGGCGACGATGACCGCATCGCCATCGTCCTGTCGCCCTACAACGACCGGCGCAGCGGCTACAAGTTCGAAACCAATGCCAACGGCGTCAAGCATGAAGCGATCTACCAGAACGTCAGCCAGAACCTGCCGGTGTGGAACACCATCTGGGACGTCGCATCCACGACGGACTCCGAGGGTTGGGTCACGGAGATTGCGATTCCCCTGAAGTCGATCTCGTTCGATCCGGAAAACGACACCTGGGGCATCAATTTTTCCCGCGCGGTGCGCAGGAAGGGGGAGGAAATCTCCTGGGTTTCGCGAAATCGCTCGTACAATCCGAGCATTGTCGGCCTGGCAACCGGCTTCGCGGATCTTCAGCAAGGGCTCGGTCTTGACGTCGTGCCCTCCGTCGCCGTGAATCGCCGCAGGGTATTCGATCCTTCCGGCGACACTTCAGGATCGCGTCCCTCGCTGGATCTCTTCTACAAGGTCACCCCCTCCCTGAACGCTGCGCTGACGCTGAATACCGACTTTTCGGCCACGGAAGTCGACTCCAGGCAGGTGAACCTGACACGTTTCAATCTTTTCTTTCCGGAGCAGCGGGCATTCTTCCTGCAGGATACGGACATCTTCGAATTCGGACGCGTCGGCGGCCGGAGTTTCGACGCGAACCGCTCCGCCTCGGGCGCAAGCCTGCAGAACGGCCGGCCGTTCTTCTCGCGGCGACTGGGGCTCAGCGATTCGGGGCAGCCCGTGGACCTGGACTACGGGGGCAAGCTGAGCGGGCGGATCGGCCCCTGGAGCGTGGGTGCGCTGGCCGTGCGGCAGGACCGGTTCGGCGACGTGGACAGCAGCGATGTTTTCGCGGGCCGGGGTTCCCTGAGCATTCTGGAAGAGTCCGCGCTCGGCTTTATCGTCACCGGGGGGGACCCCAATTCCAACCTGGGCAATGCCGTTGCGGGCGTGGACTTCCGCTATCTGAACAGCCGGCTGGGCAACGGTCGGGTCCTGGAAGCCGACGCATGGTTTCTGCAGTCGGATACGGAGGGCGTGAGCGGGGACGACCGCGCTTTCGGTCTGGGACTGAAGGCGCCGAACCGATCCGGATTGCGTTGGGGCGTTTCCGCCAAGGAAATCCAGACGAACTTCAACCCTGCGCTGGGTTACGTCAACCGGGCCGGCATTCGGGACGGGACCGCGGACGCCGGTTACACGTATTTTTTCGGCGGCGGTCCGATCGCATCGTACTTCGCAGGCATTGATGTTCAGCGCATCGACCTGCTGGATGGAGGGCTCCAGACGCAGGTGATCACGGTCACCCCGCTGGAGATCGACAGCCGGTCCCGGGACGGGCTGGTCGTCCAGTATCGGCTCACCGAGGAGGTCCTTGTGCGGCCGTTTCGCATCCACCGCGACCCGTCCGACCGCTCCCGCCAGATCGTCATTCCGCAAGGCCGCTACTCGTTCGAGGAGCGCCTGATCGATGTCTCCAGCGGCAGCCACCGGAAACTCGCAGGCGGTGTAACGGTTCGGTCCGGCGATTTCTTCGACGGAGGGCGCACCAACGTCGTAGGCAACGTCGCATGGCGGCCGACAAAGCACTTCACCTTCAGGCTGGCTTACGACTGGAACGACATCAGCCTCCCTCAGGGAGACTTTGTCACACGGCTGTCCCAGCTGACCACGGAAGTTTCGTTCAACTCGGACCTGTCGTGGATCAACCTGGTCCAGTACGACAACGTGAGCGAGGAAGTGGGCCTCAACAGCCGCCTGCACTGGGTGTTGCAGGATGGGCGCGAAGCCTACCTGGTGCTGAACCACAATCTGCAGGACTACGACCGGGACAACTCCTTCGACGAATCGCTCTCGGACCTGAGCCTCAAGGTGAATTACACGTTTCGCTTTTGACCGGTGGCTGTGGTTAAGTATGCAAATGTAACTTTATGAGTTATATTTGCATGGATGTTGCATCGGCTCATGCAATCGGAAGTCAACCGTTTGCTGGATTCGAATCCGGCGGTTGTCCTCACCGGGCCGCGGCAGGTAGGCAAAACCACGCTTGCTCACGCGCTCGCCCCGGAGCGTGGCGCATTGTATCTGGATCTTGAGCGGCCGAGCGACTTGGCGAAATTAAGCGACGTCGAGCAGTACTGCGACCAAACTTCCGGCAAACTGCTGATTCTGGATGAGATTCATCGGATTCCCGCGCTGTTCGCTCCGCTGCGTGGCATCATCGACGAACGGCGTCGCGCCGGCAGACGGACGGGGCACTTTCTGTTGCTGGGCTCGGCCTCCATCGACTTGCTCAAACAGTCGAGTGAAACGCTGGCCGGACGGATCGCCCACTGCGAGCTATGCCCATTTAACGCCAGCGAGATTCCGGAGCGCGATCAATTGCGACTCTGGAGCCGGGGCGGTTTCCCGGAAAGCTACCTCGCCCATACCGATGCACTCAGTTTCGAATGGCGCCTGAACTTTATCGGAACCTACCTTGAGCGCGACATCCCGCAGTTCGGGCCGCGTATCCCCGCCGAAACGCTGAGACGTTTCTGGACCATGCTCGCCCATAATCAGGCGCAACCGCATAATGCCTCGGCGCTGGCTCGGGGACTTGACGTCAGAGGCGTTACGATCGCCCGATATCTCGATTTGATGGTCGATCTGCTGCTGGTGCGCCGACTGCCGTCATGGACCTCGAACATCGGTCGGCGAATGATCAGGGCGCCGAAGATCTACATTCGGGACAGCGGTATCTGTCACGCCCTGTTGGGCATTGCAACAGCCGACCAGTTGTTTGGGCATCCCGTCGTCGGCAGCAGTTGGGAAGGCTTCGTCATCGAGAACATCCTGACGGCCCTGCCCCGGCGCGCGGCCGCGGGCTTCTACCGTACATCGGGGGGCGCCGAAGTGGATCTGGTGATCGACATGGGCGCCGGCGCGTTGTGGGCCGTGGAGATCAAGCGGAGTTCCACGCCTAGGATATCCAGAGGATTCCGTAGCGCATGTGACGATCTGCGGCCCGCGCGCAGCTTCGTGGTGCACGGCGGCCGCGAGTCGTATCCGCTCGACCGGCACGTCCATGCCGTGACGTTGCACGACATGGTCGAACGGCTCGGACTCGCAAGCATCGGGCAGGCTTAGAATTGTCCGGTGTTGTGCATCCGGGAAACGCGATTGCTGAGTGTTGCTCCGGCAGTGGGGCCACCGCAACAGACTGTTGGAATCCGCCTCCGACCCACTCGCCGCGAGTCGTATCGCAGCGAGCGTCAGACCAGCCCCAACCACCACATCACGCACACCGCCGCGAAAGAGGCAATGCCGCCGACCAGGGTGGCGCCGCCGTAGCCGAATATGGCGTCGTTTGCGGACAGCCGGCTGAGGGACGTGCAGACCCAGAAGTAGCTGGAATTGACGTACTTGATGATGACCGAGCCGCTGGCGCCGGCGAGCATGGCGGCCTCCGGCGAGAGCGCCAGCGTTGACAGCATGGGCGCCACCAGCGAGGCGGCGGTAATGACGCCGACGGTGGTGGAACCGGTAATCATGTTGCCGATGATGCCGATGACGAAGGGCAAAAGGATCGACGGCAGGCCGTAGGCGGCGAAGAAGCCGGCGATGGTTTCCACCGCGGGCGTGCCCTTGAGGATCTCGCTCAGGGAGCCGCCCAGTCCCGTGACCACAAGGATCATGGCGGACACTCTGAGGCCGTCTTCCACCCAGGCATTGGTTGCGGCCTTGCGGTGCTCCGGGGTCCTGATGTTGCGGTACGACAGCCAGACGCCGATGCTCAGGGCCATCACCGGCCAGCCGACGTAGGCGAGCCCCGCCCGGACGATGTGGTCCTCGTCGAGGAACAGCCGCGAAACGCTCTGCGCGGAGATCAGGATGATCGGAACGAGAATGGGGGCGTAGGAGGCCAGGCCGCTGGGCAATCCGCCTTCGGGGTCCTCCGTCAGGAAATTGTCGCCCACGAATTCGTCGTCCGGCAGCGTCTTGATCCGCGGCCCGGCGATGTACTGGCCCCAGATCCAGCCGGCGATCGAGCCCACCAGGCAGGCGATGGTGCCGAAGATGATGGTCGCTCCGATATCGGCGCCCACCAGCGCCGCGGCTGCCAGCGGGCCCGGCGTGGGCGGCACGATGGCGTGGGTGAGCTGCAGCGAGCCCACGAGCCCGATGGACATGACGCTGACCGTTACGCCCATCATCTTCGCCGCGGAGTGCACCAGGGGATTGAGGATCACGTAGGCCACGTCCGAGAAGATCGCAATGCCCAGTATGAAACCGGTCAGGGTGAGCGCCAGCGGCATGCGTTTGGAGCCCACCGCCCACACCATGCTGCGCGTGATGGTCTGGATGGCGCCTGTGTGCCGCAACGCCTCCGCAATAATCGAACCGAGCACGATGACCACGCCAATGGACCCCAGCGTCGCGCCGAAGCCGCGCTCGAAGGCGTCGATGAAGTTGTTGCGGGCGACGCCGGGGATGACGCCGAAGAGAAGCAGGGGAATCAGCAGGGCAAGGAATACATGCCACCGCCATTTGGCGATCAGAAACAGCAGCAGCACAATAACGCCCAGAAAGCCCAGCAGAGCCACCAGGGGACTGTTCACTACCGTTGCGGCCGGATCCATGTTTCCTCCGTGCGGATGATCTGCGGGTCATTTGCCCACGTGAGCATGCGGCTTGGTGCTTATCTCTATATAAGAGTATTTACTTGGTTGATTCCATCAATTAGAAACAGACATCTGGTTGATTCGTCTCTTTTGCGCGTGTCGGCTGAATCTTTCTCTAATGAGCCTGCCCGGCCAGGTATTCGAGCGCCGCGGTGACACCGCCGGAGCAGCCGGAGATACCTGAAATCTCCAATCCCATCTCCACTCCCGAGAGGGTTCCCGCCAGCATGAGCTCGTTGAAGTGGCCCAGGTGGCCGATGCGGAACACCTTGCCGGTCAGCGGTCCCAGCCCCGTTCCGAGCGACATGTCGAACCGGTCCAGGATCACGGCGCGAACATCGTCCGCGTCGATGCCTTCGGGCACGAGCACGGTGGTGACGGAATCGCTGCTCTTTTCCGGGATGACGCAGAAGTTCTCCACGCCCCACACCTCCACCGCGCGCCGCGTGGCTTCGGCCAGTCGGCTGTGCCGGGCGTATACGTTTGCCAGGCCTTCCTCCTCCATCATCGCCAGCGCTTCCTTCAGCCCGTAGAGCAGGTTGGTCGGCGGCGTATAGGGGAAGTATCCCGTGTCGTTGGAGGGCAGGGCGTCGGCCCAGCTCCAGTAGGACCGATGCGACGCCGCGCCCGCGCCGGCGGCAAAAGCCTTCTCGCTGATGACGTTGAGGCTGAGCCCCGGCGGAAGCATCAGGCCCTTCTGGGATCCCGCGATGGTGACGTCGACGCCCCAGTCGTCCTGCAGGTACTCCATGGACCCCGCGGAAGAGACCGCATCCACCATGAGCAGGGCCGGGTGTCCGGCGGCGTCCATGGCCGCACGCATGCCGGCAATAGAGTTGGTGATGCCGGTGGAGGTCTCGTTGTGGACCACCATCACGGACTTCAGCCGCTGCGGCCTGTCAGCGCGCAGGGCGCTTTCGACCCGGTCGGGCTCCACGCCCTTGCGCCAGTCGCATTCGACCAGCTCGATCTCGAGACCGAATCGCTCCGCTACACCCCTCCAAAGCGTCGCGAACATGCCGCTGTCGAACATCAGCACGCGATCTCCGGGCGACAGCGTGTTGACGATGCCGGCTTCCCAGGCGCCGCTGGCCGACCCCGGGTACATCGCAACCGGTCCCGACGCATTGAACAACCCGCGAACCCGCGGAATGAGGTCGAGCGCCAGTTCGGCGAACTTCGGACCCCGATGATCGATGGTGGGCATGGACATGGCCGCGAGCACGCGGTCGGGCACGTTGGTGGGTCCGGGAACTTGCAGGAAGTGGCGGCCGCTGCCGGCGCTGCGGCTTGAGAATTCGGTCATGGCGTTCAGGGGATAAGGCGAGGAAAGGAATGGCAAGAATACCACGCCCGGCCGCCAGCCCCGAAGGCGCGTGCGCACAGCCGCTTCGAGCTCAATCGAACCCCGCCATCCCTGGCGGGGTTCGAATCGGGGGCTCCTCGCTAATGGCCATCCATGGCCCGCTCGTCGCCCCACGACGCTCGAAGCGGCTGTGCGCACGCGCCTTCGGGGCGAAAGTTGCAACCGAATGTGGCGCGCGCGTTCGGAGGCTTGCGGGTGAGAGGGGAAACGCATACGATTCCCGAACGCACTTCACGAATTGACGAGTTACTCATGAAACGCCTGATTTCGCTGTCAATTTTCGTTCTCTTCGGTGCCGTTCAGTCGGCCATTGCCCAGGTTCCCGGCATGGGGATGGGGATGGGGATGGGCGCGGGACCCACGGCCATGGACGAACGCTTCTACCGTACCGGTCCCGGCATCGGCGAACTGGTGCCCGACGTCCAGGTGGTCAATGATCGGGGAGACCCGGTGAACATCAGGGAAGTGGCCACGGGTCAGTACACGGTACTGGTTCTGGGCTGCCTCACGTGACCCCCCTTCCTTCGTAACGTCCCCAGTTTGGAGACGGTTCAAAGAGACTTTGCCCCCAGGGGTGTGGACTTCTATTACGTCTACAAGCCGCTGGCCCACCCCGAGTACAACAACTACGTGACGCCATTCACGCTGGAGGAGCGGCTCATGCACGTCGCCGAATCGAAGCGGCGGTTGGGCTCGAGCATTACGTGGCTGGCAGACCTGATGGACAACCCCTGGCACGAGGCCATGGGACGGACACCCAACAGCGAGCTGGTGATCGATCCGGAGGGCCGGGTCGCGGCGCGCCGGACCTGGAGCGATCCGGAGGCGTTGCGGGCGGACCTGGAACGGCTCGTCGGCCCGGTGGAAAAGCGAACGCGGATCGAGGACCTCGATCTGCCCACGCAGCCTCCGCCGCCTACCGTTGCCAAGGGTGTGGTACCCCGCGTGGAAATGCCGCCAACCATGGTCGGGATCGAGGTCGAGCCCATCATCGAGGAGGGCGGCGTTCCGTTCTACGTCAAGCTTCGCGCGGAAGGCGATGAGAGCCTCAGGACGACGGGCACGGGCAGGATGTACGTCGGCTTCCACCTGGATCCGTTGTATCGGGTTCACTGGAACAACGAGGCGGGACCGGTGAAGTTTTCACTCACGGCGCCGTCCGGGGGGATTGTGACACCGGCTGATGGGCAGGGTCCGGAGCTGGATGTGCCAGCCGATGCCGACCCCCGCGAATTCCTCGTGAACGTTGCCCTGAGCGACACCACTCAGTCGCTGAATCTGGACGTGTTCTACTTCGCCTGCGACGATGCGCTGACCTTCTGCATCCCGGTGAACCAGAGCTACCAGATCCATTTGCAGCGGGACAATCACGGAAGGACCATCCGTACAGGTGCCGACAACGTTTCCACCGCGGGGCGGATTCCGCCGATCTAGTCAACCTCGGACCATCGCCGATTTTCTTCCGACAACTGGCTCTAACCCCGCGAGAGGACGACCTTGCCACGTTACCAACCGGCGCGACGGTCCGTCCGGCTACGACCGTTACACACAAGGAGTGCTGAGCCGATGACCAATTTCTTCCATCGGGCGTTCGCAGCGCTTGCGATTGCGACTGCCTTGTCCGCCTGCACGTCGCCCGACTCCGCTGCCGAAGGTGAAGAACTGGCCATTCTGATTGAGAGTACCGGCACCTATACCCGCCCGATCACAACGGATTCTCCTCTCGCCCAGCAATTCTTCGATCAGGGATTGCGGCTTACGTGGGGTTATCACTTTCCGGAGTCCATCGCATCCCACCAGGAGGCGCTGCGGCACGATCCCGACCATCCGATGATCCACTGGGGCCTCGCCCTGGCGCTGGGACCGAATCCAAACAGCCGCGCGGGCGGGCTGCCGGACGATCCTCAGGGAGAAGGCCGCCGGGCGATCGAACGGGCCATGGAACTGGTGGAACGGGGTAACGAACGGGAACAGGCCTTCGTTCGTGCGCTCCACCTGCGCTTTGACGCGGATACCTATCCGGACCGCGATGAACGGGATCAGGCCTACCTGGCGGCGACGCGCGCGCTGTTCGAGCAGTATCCCGACGATCCCGACGCCGGCGCGCTGTTGGGGGACGCGTACATGATCACCCGGCGCGGCCGCGAGTACTGGGACGACGGGGGACAGCCGTTGCCGGGCACGGCAGAGGCGGCGGTCGTTCTGGAGCGAGTCATGGAAACGCGTCCGGACCATCCGGGGGCGAATCATTTGTACATCCACCTGCTGGAGTCCTCCAACACACCGGAACAGGCGCTTGCGGCCGCGGACCGGCTGGCGGCGCTGATGCCCGGTGTCGGCCATATCGTTCACATGCCCGGGCACATCTACGTCAGGGTCGGTCAGCACACCCGGTCCGTGGAACACAATCAGCGCTCGGCGGAGGTGGACGGCGAATTCCTGGCGGCCTGGGGCAGTCTCGAGTTTCCGCAGATCGGAACGTATTTCCTGTCGGCGCAGAACCACCGCCGCCATGCCTACGACTTCATCCGCTATTCGGCCGCCATTCAGGGGAACTACGCGCAAGCGGTCCAGGCGGCCACCGACGCCCGTGGCCATGAGCCCGAAGCGCGCGTGCGGCAGGGCCAGGCACACAAGACCATCGCGGCTCGCTGGCTGGTCCACAAGATGTTCGGCCGCTGGACCGAGTTGTTGGCCGAGGATCGCGTCATGGAGGGCAGCCAGTACCTGGACGGCATGTGGAGCTACACCCAGGGCAGCGCGCACGTGGGTCTCGGGAATCTCGAGGTTGCGGTCACGAACCTGGAGCGGCTGAGGGCTGTGGCCGCGGACCCGGAGTCGGCGACTGTCCGACGCAACGCCAACACCGTGGCGACGCTGATGGAACTGGCTGCCCTTGGGCTGGAAGGGGAGATCAGGGAGGCGGAGGGAGATATCGAGGGCGCCATCGAGGCGTATCGTGCGGCGGTCGCCATTGAGGACGGCCTCGACTACACGGAACCGCCCGACTGGCCGCAACCCATGCGCCACTATCTCGGCGCGGTCCTGCTCGAGGCGGGCGAAGCCGAGGAAGCCGAACGCGTTTACCGCCGGGACATGGAGTTGAACCGCAATGACGGCTGGGCCCTGTTCGGCCTGTGGCAGAGTCTTGAGGCTCAGGGTAGAACGGCGGAAGCGGACGAGGTCTTGCAGGCCCATGAACAGGCGTGGCAATTTGCGGACGTCGAGCTGACGCGGTCCCGATTCTGAATCCTGGAGGGGGCCGGCGCACGGCTTCCGAGTTTCAGCAAGCCTGCTCCAGCTTATCCGTTCCGGTCGCGCGCCGTCTTGCGCGCACCGCATCTCGAGAACACTGATCCGCAGCAGTCGTTGCGGTCGCAAGCCGTTGCACGTGCCCTGCGGCCGCGCCCGTCTATAATGCCGCACATGGGCGAAAGGCGTCAGGATTCTGTGGCATTGTTCAGGCAGTTGCCGGCAGTCGACAAGTGGCTGGCTTCCGAATGCGGGTCGGCGCTCAGCGCCGAATTCACGAAGGAGGAGGTGACCGACATCATGCGCGAGCACCTGACGCGGATTCGGCGCAGCCTGGGGAACGGCCTGACCGAACTGCCCGACTTTCAGGGTCCGCAGTACCAGGCGCTGATGAGGGCGGAACTGCTGGAACGGCGGCTTCCGAGCCTGCGCCGCGCGATCAATGCCACCGGCATCATCCTCCACACCAACCTGGGGCGGGCGCCGCTGGCGGACGAGGCGGTTGCGGCCATGGAAGCGGCTGCCCGGGGCTATTCGAACCTGGAGTTCGACCTCGAAACCGGCGGGCGCGGGTCGCGTCAGGACCACGTGGAGTCGCTGCTGTGCCGTGTCACCGGCGCCGAAGCCGCGCTGGCGGTCAACAACTGTGCTGCGGCGGTGATGTTGGCTTTGGAGAGTTTCGCGGCGGATGGCGAAGTCATCGTTTCCCGCGGCGAACTGGTGGAAATCGGCGGATCGTTCCGCATGCCCGACGTCATCGCCAAGAGCGGCGCCCGGATGGTCGAAGTGGGGACCACCAACAAGACCCGGCTGGAGGACTATGCGGCGGCTCTGAGCGAACGGACCCGGATCCTGCTCGCGGTTCACCCGAGCAATTTCCGGATCGTCGGATTCAGCGCAAAACCGGCATTGAAGGAACTCGCGAGGCTCGCCCACGACAACGAACTGCTCTGCGTGCAGGATCTCGGCAGCGGTGCGCTGGCTCAGGTCCCGCCGGTAGCCTCCATGACCGGGCAGACGGTCCAGGGAGGCCTTGCTGACGGGGCGGACCTGGTCACCTTCAGCGGCGACAAGCTGCTGGGCGGCCCCCAGGCGGGACTGATGGTCGGCCGTCCGGAACTCATCGATACGGTCAGGCGCAACCCCCTGGCGCGTGCCCTGCGGATCGACAAGCTCTCGCTGGCCGCGCTGGCCGCCACCCTGCGGCTCTATCTGCCCCCCAACGACCCGGTGAAGAAGATCCCCGTCCTGAGCATGCTCAGCGAGAGCGAGGCGAGCCTCGCCGCACGGGCCCAGCACCTGCTGAAGCGATTGCGCGACATTCCGGGCGTGACCGTCGACATCGTCGACGACGTGACCTACAGTGGCGGCGGAGCGCTGCCCATGGTGGAACTGCCCACGAAAACGGTGCGCGTGACCGCCGACGGCATAACCACCGGAACGCTTGCAAGACGCCTGCGCCGCCAGCAGCCCCCGGTCATCGCGCGGCTGACCGACGACCGGCTCGTGCTCGACCCCAGAACGATGCTTCCCGCCGATTCGGAGGACCTGCTGAACGCATTCCGACAGGCCCTGGGATGACGCGTGAGTAGCCCGGCCAATCAAGTTACGCTTGGCGTCATCGGGCACGTGGATCATGGCAAGACGGCGCTGGTTCGGGCGCTGACGGGCATCGAAACGGATCGGCTGCGGGAGGAGCAGGAGCGGGGCCTTTCTATCGTCCTGGGGTTTTCTTACCTGGAATCGTCCCGGGGCATGGTCGACCTGATCGACGTGCCCGGTCACGAAGACTTCATTCGCACGATGATTTCCGGCGCCACGGGAATCGACGGGGTCGTGCTGGTGGTCGCCGCCAACGAAGGCGTCATGCCGCAGACGAGAGAGCATTTCGACATCGCTGATTTGCTCGGCGTGGAACGCGGACTTATCGTGTTGACCAAGACGGATCTCGTCGATGCCGACGAACTCGCCCTGGCCGAAGAGGATGTCCGCGATTACCTGAAAGGCTCCTTCCTGGAAGGTGCGCCGATGGTACACACCTCGGCGCTTCGCGGTGAAGGTATGGTGGACCTGAGAGAGGCACTGGCGGGCATTCCGGTACGCGCTCGGCCAGTGTCGGACGGGGGATTCTACCTGCCCGTGGACCGGGTGTTCGGGATGCGGGGTTTCGGGGTGGTGGTCACCGGCACGCTACGCGACGGAAAACTGCGCAACGACCAGACCGTGGAGATTCTTCCCGGCGGTGAACCGGCCGGCATTCGCGGTCTGCAGATTCACAACAGGCACGTGGATGCGGCGTTTCCGGGGCAGCGCGTGGCTGTGAACCTGAGGCACCGCAAGCAGGGCTCGCTGAGTCGCGGCGATGTCCTCGCCGCACCGGGATACCTGCAACCCGCCCGCCGCATCGACGTGGATCTGCGGATGCTGCGGCACGCCGCTGAACCGCTCAGGAACGGCGCCACGGTACGCGTGCTCTTCGGCACCACCGAAGAAATCGCCAAGGTGCGGCTTCTGGGGACGAACGCCCTGGAACCGGGCGAGTCCGGATTGATTCAACTGCGCTTTCGCCGCGGCGTAGTCGCTCAGAAGGGAGAACGTTTCATCGTGCGTGGACTCACGCCCGTGGTGACCCTGGGTGGCGGCAGCATGCTGGACGTCGGCGCACCCAGGCACCGCCGGTTCGATGCCGCGGTCGTCACGCGCCTCAGAAGCGCGGCGGCGGGCGATACCGTGGCGCTGGTGCGCGCAAGCCTGCAGGAAGCAGGGTTCGAGAGCGTCGATCACGAGGAGCTGAGGCAGAAGTTGGGAATCGCCGGGGCCGACATGGAGGCAGCCGTTCGCTCCGTGGGCGCCATCGAGGTGGCTGACGGGCGGCTGATGGATGCAACGGCCCATGGCCGGCTCGTGGATGACATCCGCGCCGCCGTCGAGCGGTTCCATCGCCAATACCCGCGCCGGCAGGGACTGGCCATGGCCGGTATCCCCACTCTGCTGAAGGTCGATATCGATGAAGCCGCATTGCAGCATGCCGTGAACGAACTTCAGTCCCGGGGCGAACTGCGAAACGACGCTTCCATTCTGAGCCAGACCGGCTTCGATCCGCTGGCGAGCCTCTCGGCCGACGAACGGCGGGTGGCGAAGGAGATCGAGGAGTCGTTTCAAACCTGTGGGCTGATGCCGCCGCCCGTGGAATCCGTGCTTCGGGGCGATCGGGTCCGCACCGGCGTCCTGCGGCTGCTGACCGACACCGGTGCCCTGGTGCGCCTCAAGACCTACGATCGCCATCGACACCTGGTGATGCACAGGGACGTTTTGCACGACGTGCAGCAGAGACTCGCGGAACGCTTCCCCTATCCGGGCGAATTCACCGTGGCGGATGTCAGGGACCTGCTGGGCACGACCCGCAAGTACATCGTACCGTTGATGGAGCACCTGGACGCGTCAGGCATCACCATCCGCACGGGCAACATTCGCCGGCTCCGGGATCACTGAAGCATTGATAAGATACGCAGGTGGGGCCGCAAGTCCCGAGGTCGCGCGAGCCGCTCTACCGCGAGCCGAACGTCTTGGGTTGGGTTCCGCGCGGTCCGCGCGCTACGCATCATGGAGGTGAATGGAGTCTGGTGACTCCCCTGGTCTTCAAAACCAGTGAGCCGGCGAACCCGGCTGGTGGGTTCGATTCCCATCCACCTCCGCCACACCCTTGCGTCGAATTCATGTAAGCAGCTGAAACTATAAGGTTTTTTTCTTCGGCCTGAGCGGGCCTGCTCGTTCATGGGCCACTTTGCGTACCATTCTGTCGGCGATTAACCGTCCGGCACGCCGTCACGCCGTGTGAAACCTTCAAACAAGCCTTCCAGCCGCGCCATGCGTTCGCGCAAATCCGAAATATCGCGGTGAAGTGTCCACAGGAACGCCAGAATCGCGACGATTCCCGCCAATTGAAGCCAAGTGGTATCCATGCGCGTAGCATAGCAGTATCGACTGCCGGCCCAAACGTTCGTTTCTCTGTGGAACGCTCGGAAACAGCGTCACTGGAGTGTGTCACGGAAGCTGGCAGCGCGACTCCGTCCCTTCCCGGTACCACGTCCCCTGGCCGCCCCCACAGGCCACCACACTGCCGTCCGAGTAGACGATCTCGCCTCCGATCAGCGTCAGGACGGCCTTGAGTCGCTTCAGCTCCTCATCCGGCACCGACAGGTAGTCGTCGGAGAGCACCACGATGTCGGCGAGTTTGCCCGGTTCGATGGAACCCAGGTCGTCCTCGCTGTGAGCATCCCAGGCGCTGCCCAGGGTCCACGCGCGCAGCGCTTCCATTCTGGTGATGGCCTGCTCCGCGAGAATCGGGTCGCCGTAGGACGTCAGGCCCGTGGTCATGTGGTAGATGGAAACCCACGGCGAGAACGGGCCGCCGTCGCTGCCGGCGCTCATGTGGGCGCCGCTGTCGAGGATCAGGCGGTAGGGCGGTCCGACGTCACCCATGGCGAAGCTGCCGTGGTAGTAGTGATTCTGGACGGCGACACCGGCGCCGATGGCCTTGAGCCGCGCGAGAATGCCTTCGTCGATTTCCTGCACGTGGGACAGGTTCCAGTGCAGGTCGGCGATGGGGAAGATTTCGTTGACGCGCTCGAACGCGGTGGTGTGAGTCTCGAGCTCCAGCACGTTGACGGAGTGCTGGTGGATCAGCCAGCCGTGTTCGGCGGCGATGGTGTATGCGTCGACAAACAGCTCCAGCGGCTGGATGGGCGTGGTATTGGCGACGACGTTCTCGCCGAATCCCGAGACTTTCAGCATGTCGTCGCCGAGGCCCATGAACGTGTTGTCGACCCGCTCCTGGATGGCCTCGATGCCGCCGTCGACGGTGGCCCATCCCTGGTAAAACAGCCGGAACCTCACGGTCAGCTCGCGTTCGCGCCAAAGAGCCATGACAGCATCGTAGTCGCGGTACTCGTCGAACACGCCGGGCCCGGGGAACGATCCGCCGCCTTCCAGCACGGTGGACAGGCCCACGGTGTTGGAGAACTGCATGAGTTCGCGCAGGGAGCGGCGCTTGTCATTGAGCGTCTGGCCTTGCTTCAAGACCTCGTAGGCTTGCTGGGCTTCGTTCAGTTCCGGTCCCGGTTGGCCGGCGATGGTCCCTTCATCACTCACCGCGATGCCCGCCGCTTCGAAAAACCGCTTGCCGACGGAGTTGGTGACGCCGGGACCGAAGGGATAGCCCATCATGTACACGGCGTGATCCGGCGCCGCCTCGTCCAGTTCCGCCAGCGTCGGCCGGCGTTGTTCGGCGAACTGCCGCGTGCTCCAGGAATCGACGATCGAAATGAAGTCGCCGCCGGTGAGCGTGTCCGTTGCCGGTGGCAGCCCGGCGGCGCGGGCGGCGATGGCCGCCTGCAGCTCGGCTATCGACGTGGCGGTTTCAACCGCCCTGACGTCGTAACCGGGCCGGATGCCGGCGCGCAGGAAGTGCAGGTGATTGTTGATGAGTCCGGGGACCGCGGTGCGCCCGCCCAGATCGATCTGCCGATCGCAGTCGTAACTGCCCACATCCTCTCCGGCCGCGACGATGCGGTCGCCGCGAATTCTCACCGTGGACTGTATGGAATCGTCGGCATCCACCGTGAGGAACCGACCGTTCGTCAGGACCAGGTCGCCGCTGACAGCGCACCAGTCGTCGCTGTTCTGACCGGTCGACTGTGCTGCCGCGACGCTGGTCAGGGCCGATCCGAGAACAAGGAACAGCAGGCCTGGAGGGAGAAGGATTTGCCGAGGGGAAACGAGCGGGTATTGCTCAGCCGCGGCGCAGCGGGTCGATTGAATCGGCATTGTGAATCCCTGTATTTCTTATGACGTTCGGGGCCGATAGCATAGATAATTCGAAGATGTATAACTAATGGCCGCGTGCTGATGGCTGTGTGGCGGGTGACAGGTGGGGTGGCCAGCGCGCCGAATCGCCTCGCAATGGCGTAAACTGAGCGTGTTGGAACGCGAAAACCCCGGAGATGAAATCATGAACAGCTTGATGCGTCGGGTCGGGCAAGCCACGTTCTGGGGCGCGTGCAGCTTGCTGATCCTTCCCGGATCCCCGGTCAATGCCCATCATTCCTCGGCGCCCTTCTACGAAAACCGCGAGGTCGAGGTCGAAGGGGTAATCACCGAAGTGCTCTGGCAAAACCCGCACATCCGCTTCACATTGCGGGACGATGAAGGTCGGGACTGGGATATCGAAACCACGTCGGTTTCGATACTGAGCCGATGGGGGCTGGACGAAGACGTTGTCGAGGTCGGTACCCGCGTTCGCCTGGCCGGCCGCGCCGGCAGGCAGTCCGATACCGCCATGTGGGTGAGCAACATGCTGCTGCCGTCAGGGCAGGAAGTCCTGCTGTCCTCGCGCCCCCGCTGGTCCGACAACACCATCGGCGAGGACTTGCGGGGCGAGGTCGCCGCCGCTCCGGAACTCGGCCTTTTCCGGGTTTGGACCAGCGCCGGGCGGCTGTGGAACAACAGCTATCCGCTGACGGAGTTCGCGCGAACCGCCCGCGCTGGCTGGGACCCCATTGTCGACGAGCCCACCGCCAACTGCGCACCGAAGGGGATGGCCTTCGTCATGGAGAACCCGTATCCCATGGAGTTCGTGGACGAGGGCGACAGAATCCTGCTCTACATCGAGGAATACGATCTGGTTCGCACCATCTACATGACCCCGGAGGCGGCGCCCGCGAGCCCCGAGCCGAGCCTGCTCGGCCATTCGGTGGGGCGATGGGAAGGCGATATGCTGGTGGTAGAGACCACGCACATCAACTACGCGCATTTCGACAAGACCGGCATTCCCCAGACCGAAGCCGTCCACAACCTGGAGCGATTCAGGGTCAACGACGAGGGCAGCCGACTCGAATACTCCGTGACGATCACGGACCCCGCCATCTTCACCGAGCCCGTGGTGATGACCAAGACCTGGGCGTACCGGCCCGGCGAGACGATCAACCCATATGACTGCCAGCTTTGGAGTGCCGAATGAACGACAGTGTTTCCGTCAAGCGAATTTCCAGCCCTATTGGCGAACTGATACTGGGGGTCGGCCGGGGCGGTTGCCGCCTCATCGAGTTCGCCGACCGCAGTGACGCGCGCCGTTCGCTGGCCGCGCTGCCGTACAACCTGCGGGTTAGCGACGCCGACCGGGCGCTGTTCAGGCAGGTGGAGAGCGAACTGGCCGCGTACTTTGCCGGCTCGTCGAGTGCGTCTGGTGCTCCTGCCATTCCCCTGGACCTGCGCGGGACAGCCTTTCAGGTGGCCGTCTGGCAGGCATTGCTGGGGATTCCCCACGGCGAGACCCGAACCTACGCGGAGATTGCCGACTCCGTGGGCAGACCAGCGGCCGTCCGGGCGGTTGGCATCGCCATCGGCCGCAACCCGGTGAGCGTACTGGTGCCGTGCCACCGGGTCGTCCGCACCGGCGGCGGTCTGGGCGGTTACGGCGGCGGTCTCTGGCGCAAGGAGTACCTGCTCGAGTTCGAGGGGAGGCCGGCACGCACGCAGGCAGCGTAACGGTAAGCCGTTCTATGCGTGGCTTTCGCCGCGAGCGCCGATCCGATTCAGTAGTTTGTCGAGGGCGTCGGCGGCGTCTGCATCGGCCCGCAGGGACCAGTTGAATCTGAGCTTGAACGGGCCATCCATACGGTATGCGCCGGACTTGTCGGCCACCAGGCTGACCAGCAGCACCGGATCGACGGCGGCGTCCTCGCCGAACAGAACCACGCCACCCGCGTCGCCGGCGCGAATCTTTTCGATACCCAATGCTTGTGCCATCAACTTGAGCCGGGCCAGTTCGAACAACGTCCGGGCCGGCGCCGGCAGTAGTCCAAAGCGATTCATGAACTCGACCTGCAGTTCCCGCAACTCATCTTCCGAAGCGGCGCTGGCGATGCGTTTGTACTGGACCAGCCGCATGTGCACATCGGGCATGTAGTCTTCCGGGATCAGCGCCGGCAGGCCGATCTCGACCTCAGGCCCTGCTGTCATGGGGGCCTCGAGGTCCGGTTCCCGGCCCTCCCGCAGCGAGGCGATGGCCCGGCCCAGCAGTTCGTTGTAGAGCGCGAATCCGATCGCCTGGATCTGCCCGCTCTGGTCTTCCCCCAGCAACTCGCCGGCGCCGCGGATTTCCAGGTCGTGGGTGGCCAGGGTGAACCCCGATCCCAGTTCCTCCAGGGCCTCGATGGCCTCCAACCGCTTGGCCGCGTCGGCCGTCAGCGCTCGTGCAGGCGGTGCGATCAGGTAGGCGTAGGCCTGATGGTGTGACCGGCCCACCCGGCCCCGGATCTGGTGCAACTGCGCCAGTCCGAGGCGGTCGGCCCGGTTGATGATGATGGTGTTGGCGGTGGGTATGTCGATGCCGCTCTCGATGATCGTCGTGCAGACCAGCACGTTGAATCGGCGATGATAGAAATCCAGCATCACGCCCTCCAGCGTGCGTTCGGGCATCTGCCCGTGGGCGACCCGGATGTCCGCCTCGGGCAGCAGGCGCTCGAGGTTTGCGGCGACGGAATCGATGTCCTTGACCCGGTTGTGCACGAAGTAGACCTGGCCGCCGCGGCGCAACTCGCGAAGCACGGCCTCGCGCACTGACTGCCGGTTCCACTGGCCTACGAACGTCTTCACCGAGAGCCGGGCCGCCGGCGGCGTGCCGATGAGCGAGAGGTCCCGAAGCCCGCCCAGAGCCATGTTCAGCGTTCTCGGGATGGGCGTGGCCGTCAGCGTCAGCAGGTCCACCTCCGTGCGCAGGCGCTTGAGCCTCTCCTTTTGGCGCACGCCGAAGCGGTGCTCTTCATCCACGATCACCAGCCCGAGCCGCTTGAACCGGATGTCGCCCGACAGGAGCCTGTGCGTACCGATGACGATGTCCACGGTGCCGTCCGCCAGCCCGGCGTTCACCCCGCGCATGCCCTTTGTGCTTCTGAAGCGCGACAGCAGTTCCACCCGGACGGGCCAGGCGCCGAACCGGTCCGCGAACGTGCGGTGGTGCTGCTGGGCGAGCAGGGTGGTGGGCGCCAGCAGGGCGGTCTGGTAGCCGGTCTGCGCGGCGACGAAGGCTGCGCGCAGCGCCACCTCCGTCTTGCCGAATCCCACGTCACCGCAGATCACCCGGTCCATCGGGCTGTCGCTCGTCAGGTCTTCGATGACATCGTCGATGGCCTTGAGCTGGTCGTCGGTTTCCCGGAACGGAAACTCCAGGGTAAAGCGCTGGTACAGGTCGTCGGTCAGGCTGAACGCAACCCCCCGCCGCGCGGCCCGCCTTGCGTAGAGTTCCAGCAGTTCCGCGGCCGTGTCCCGCGCCTTTTGGGCGGCCTTGCGTTTCGCCTTGAGCCATTGATCCGAGCCCAGGCGGTGCAGCGGCGCCTGCTCCGGCGCCGCGCCGGTGTAACGGCTGATCAGGTGCAGGCTGTGAACGGGTACGTAGAGCTTGTCCGAGTCCGCGTATTCCAGCATCAGGAACTCGGTCATGGTCCCGTCCACTTCGAGGTTCTTGAGACCTCTGTAACGCCCGATGCCGTACTCTTCGTGCACCACGGGGGCACCGATGCGCAGGTGGGTCAGGTCGCGGATGATGGCTTCCGGGTCCCGAGACGGACGCCGCCGCCGGCTGCGCTGCCTGGGCCGGTCCAGCCCCAGTTGCTCGGCGGTCACGACACGCACGGCCCGGTCCGGCAGTATCAGGCCCGCATCCAGTTCGCCGACTCCAAGCGCCAGCGGCGCGTCGCCCTCGATGAATTCCCGCCAACCGTCCACCGGCACTGGCCTGAGACCCCTGCCTGCCAGGAGTTCCTTCACGACCTCGCGGCGGCCCGGCGAGGAAGCGACAACGAGCGCTCTCGACCCGCCATCGCGATCCAGCCAGCGCGCGATCGGGTCCGTGTCCTGGGCGGCGGCCGGATTCAGGGGATGCCGGGTTCCGGCATTGAAATTGCCATGCCCGGTACCTTCCTCCAGTTCACGGGCGGCCAGTTCCAGTCGTGGAAAGGCCGCGATGCGCTTCAGGATTTCCGCCGGTTCCCAGAACGCAAGCTCCGGCTCGAGGATGGGCCGCTCTGGGTCGCCATGAAGTTGCTCGTAGCGTTCCCGGATCAGGTCCGCCCCCGCTTCCAGTCCCTCCCGCGCCCCGTCCATGAACACGATCAGCGTATCGGCCGGCAGGTAGTCCGCCAGCGACACGGTCGCATCGAAGAATAGCGGCAGGTAGTACTCGATCCCGGCGGGCAACTGGGCATCGGAAATGTCCCTGTAGATCGAAGCGCGGGCCGGTTCGCCGGGCACGTGTTCCCGGAAGCGCCGCCTGAAGCCGCGGATATCCCCGGTATCGAAGGGAAATTCCCGCGCCGGAAGGATGCGAATCTCCGATACCCGGTCCGTACTGAGTTGGGTATGCGAGTCGAAGAGCCGCAGATTCTCGATTTCGTCATCGAAGAGATCGACCCTGACCGGGCATTCCGCCCCGGTCGGAAAGACATCGATGAGCGAGCCCCTGACCGCGAAATCCCCGGGGTCGAGTACCTGCTCGACATGCAGGTACCCCTGGCTGACGAACCGTTCCCGAAGCGCCCTTACGTCAAGCCGGTCGCCTGCCTTCAACATCAACGACCGGCTGGTGATGAAGTCCGGCGGCGGCAACCGGTTCAGCAACGCCTGGGCGTTGACGACGAGCGCTTCCGGGCCGCCGGCGACTAGGCGATAGAGGACCGACAGCCGCTCGGCAAGCAACTCGGAAGGAGGCGAAAACGCGTCGTACGGAAGCGTTTCATAGTCGCAGAAGCGCCGCAGATGCACTTCCGGCGCAAAGAACTTCAATTCGTGCTCCACCGAATCGGCAGCCGATGCGGAGCCGGTGACGATGCACACCGATCCCCGGTGCCGCCCAAGGACCTGGCTTGCCGCAAGACTACCGGCGGAGCCATAGAGTTGCCCCCAGCGTACCGTTCGCGTCGCCTGGGGCGTCTTGCCCGGCAATTTCAGATTCGGGAAAACCCAGTTCAAGAGAGGGATCCTCGCGCCTGCGAAAGGGCGGGATTATCACACGGGATACGGTCGCCGGAGGGTACGGATACGCTATCAAGCCCGGTTCCGCGACCGATGGGGGCAGGGCAAGCAACCCAAGTCGGTCACCGATGGGGGCAGGGCAATCAGCCCGGGTCAGTCACTCATGCGGGCCGGCGGCAGGTGGCAATGGTCCTGTGCTGCTGAATCTGCCGCTATGGCAGTTCGGCCAATTGCTGAAGCAATTGCCCCCTTGGCGTACTGGACGGCGCGAACCGCTGGACGCGGAAGGAGTCGACTTCTCCCGTGTAGATGAATCCCTCGGCGTCCACGGCGATCATGTGCAGGCCGAAGAACTGGCCTCCGGCTTCGCCCATGCTGCCCAGTTCACCCACAACCTCTCCGTTCTCCCGGTTGAGAAACCAGACCTTGTTGTTCATTCGGTCGGAGATGTAGAGGAATCGTTGCTCGGGGTCGGGAGAAAATGCCACGCCGCCCGTGGACCCGCCGCCGCCGGTGCCAGGGGCGAGCACGATCTCCTGCAGGAACTCGCCCGTACGGGTAGTGACATGAATCCGGTTGGCGCGGCGGTCGGCCGCATACACCAGGCCGTCGTCGGAGACGATCAGGGTCAGGTGGCCGGCGAAGTCGCGCGGCATCGGGCCGTTGGGCGTGTACGCATGATCGGCGTCGTCGGTACTGATTTCCGCGAGCGGCTTGCCGTAGGCGCCCCAGCCGCGCTTGAACTCGAACGTGTCCAGATCGAATACCAGCACGCGCCCGCCCAGGTAGTTGTCGGCGACGTACATCTCGTTGTCGGTCTCGACGATGCGGATCTCCTCGATTCCGCCGACGACCATGGGCGTTTCGGGTGGATAACGCTCGCGGAACTCGGCCGCGGCGGCGGCCCGTTCGGCGCGGCGCTGCGGGTCCGGGGGAGAGGAGGGCATGAACACCTCGGCGTGTTCCAGTGTGCCCTGCCCCGGAACCCGCTCCACCGGCGGCGGGAGTCCCACCTGGCCACCGCTCTCCCGCTCGGGGGTACGCGCCACTTCGGCGAGCATTTCACCCGTTCGCGGATCGTACTTGCGCACCGTATCCTGGCCGATGTAGACGTACCCGTCTTGGTCGACATCCATGCCGTGCCCCTGCGGCGGGTCGAACCATCCGATGACGGTTCCGGACCGGTCTAAGTGCAGCATCGAAGGCGGGCGGGTGCAGCACTCGGAGACCGGCGGAGTCAGTTCGGCCAGCAATTCCATGTCCGACAGGTCGTTGGGGCGATTGAGTACCCAGACGTTGCCGTCCGCGTCGACGGCCAGTCCGGTAATGCCGCCGAACTTCCAGTTGTTCGGCAACGGCTTCGGCCAGGTCGGGTCCAGGTAGTAGTCCGGCGCCGTCTGGGCTCCGATGCCGGCGGCCCAGAAGGCCAGCGAGGCCGCGGCCAGCGTCGCGATCCTCAATGTCGTTCCCGTTGCCGTCATCGCGCGCCTCCCTCCGGACCGCCGCCCCGGAGCAGTTTATCCCGAAATCGGACAGCGAGGACGGAACTCGGGGCTGCGCCGGCCTATGCTAGGATTGACGCCCATCCGGAACGGCTCATGCCAA
Source organism: Gammaproteobacteria bacterium (assembly GCA_022825505.1). Classification (GTDB taxonomy): domain Bacteria; phylum Pseudomonadota; class Gammaproteobacteria; order Steroidobacterales; family Rariloculaceae; genus UBA6522. The sequence goes on from JAJDWR010000016.1 coordinate 61,791, forward strand.
TAGGGGCGACGGCCTTTTTCGGCGTCGAGTCGCGCGCCGGTTTGCACTTGTAATTCGCTCCGGAAGAGGTGGATCGTGCCAGTCACCCTGCGTCAGTTGCGCTACTTCAAGGCGGTGGTCGAGTACGGCTCGTTCAGCCGGGCCGCGGAGGGCGTCCATGTCTCCCAGCCGGCGCTTTCGCTGCAGATTCGCGAACTCGAGGCGGGGATGGGCTCGCTCCTGTTCGAACGCGACAGCCACGGCGTCATGCTCACGCCGCTGGGCCGGGCGGCTCACGAGCAGACCCTCAGAATACTGGACGAGGCGCTGCTGCTGGAAACCATGGGGCAACGCTTCGGGGAAGGGCCGTTTCGCGTGGCGCTGGGCGTCGTCTCCACACTGGCGCCGTACCTGATGGCGGAACTGCTGAAGGAACTGGAGAGTGCACCCAGCCGTGTGGAACTGGATGTTCTCGAAGCGCCCAGCAGCGAGATCGTCTCCGCGCTTCTCGCAGGCCGGCTCGATGCCGCCATCGTCTCGCTGCCGCTGGGGTTGCTGGAACTGGAGGAGCGACCGCTCTTCGAGGACCGCTTCCTGGTTGCCGGCCGTACGCAAAGGTTGGTCACATTCAGCGGGCTGGAGGACACGCCGCGGGCCGCGGACCTGGCCAAGTCCGACATCGGTCCGCTGCTGACCCTCGGGGAAAATCACTGCCTGGGCGATCAGGTCGTGGGCGCCTGCTCCATGTGGCGCGTGGAAGACATTCGCCGCGGCTCGGAATCCCTGGCCACACTGGCCCGGCTGGTCGCGAACGGAGCGGGTTTGACACTGATGCCGGAAACGGCCGCACTGTGCGAACAGGCCGCGACGCCCGGACTGAGCTACCTGCGTCTTGCCCCGCCTGAACCGTCGCGGCAAATCGGCCTCACCCACCGCGTCGCTTCGCACGACCAGCCGTGGATCGAACTGCTGGTCGATGCCGCAACCAGGGCGGGGAATGCGCTCACCCGCAAGGCACGAGAGGCGATCGGCACCTCAGTTGAGTGATCTGACCGTTCAGCCTCCCGAACGCGCAGGTCAGCGCGTTGCGGGGGATGGTTCCGGCGCCCACCTCGAGCAACTGCGTACAGCGATTCGGCGCGCCAAGTTCACGCCCGAGCAGGAATTGATCGACGCGCTGCTTGAAGAGTGGCCGTTCGGCGACGCCTTTGCCGCGTCGATCGAGGACGCCGCCGCGGCGATCATCGTGGCCGTGCGCGAGGACCGGGCCAACCGGACCGTGCTCGACCGGTTCCTGGCGGAGTACGGCCTGAGCAACCGGGAAGGGATCGCACTCATGTGCCTGGCCGAGGCGCTTCTGCGCATTCCGGACAGTGCCACGGCGGACCGCCTGATTGCCGACAAGATCGGCGTGGGCGAGTGGTCCGCGCACCTGGGGCATTCCGATGACCTGTTGGTGAATGCCTCCACCTGGGCGTTGATCCTCACGGGGCAGGTCGTATCCGTGGAACGCGCATTCTCCGCCAATCCGGCCACGTGGCTGCGCCAGCTTGCGAACCGGCTGGGCGAACCGGTGATCCAGGGGGCGGTACGCCAGGCGATGCGGATTCTCGGCACCGAGTTCGTGCTGGGCCGCACGATCGGGGAAGCCCTGGAACGAAGTTCGGCCGGCCAGAGTTATTCCTACGACATGCTCGGCGAGGCTGCGCGCGACGGTGCGTCCGCGGAGCGTTATTTCGACGCCTACGTGCACGCGGTCGAGTCGCTGCGGGACGCGGCGAAGGACGGCGCCGCCGAACCGCCATCGGTATCGGTCAAGCTCTCCGCGCTGCATCCGCGCTACGAATACGCGCAGCGGCAGCGTGTGCTGGAAGAACTCGGGCCGCGCCTGTGCGCCCTGGCCGAACGGGCGGCGGAGATCGGGATCGGACTGACCATCGATGCCGAGGAAGCCGACCGTCTGGACATCTCCCTGGATCTCTTCGAACGGGTTGCGAAAGACGTGCCGCCCGGCGGAGGTCCCGGCTTGGGCATCGTCATTCAGGCCTATGGCAAGCGGGCCCGGCCGGTCATCGACTGGACGGCCGCGCTGGCCCGCGAGATCGGCCGGCCCATACCGGTGCGGCTGGTGAAGGGCGCGTATTGGGACGCCGAGATCAAGCACTCGCAGGTCATGGGCTACCCGGATTTCCCGGTCTTTACCCGCAAGGCGGCCACCGACCTTTCCTACCTGGTCTGCGCCCGCAAGATCCTGACGCATCCGGATGAAATCGCAGGCCAGTTCGCGACCCACAACGCGCACACGGTCGCCGCCGTCATGGCGCTTGCGGGCGCGTCGCGAAGCTTCGAGTTCCAGCGCCTGCACGGCATGGGCGAATCGCTCTATCGAGCCGCAGCGGAGCAGTACGAACACTTCCCGGCGCTGCGCGTGTACGCGCCCGTCGGCTCTCACGAGGATCTGCTCGCGTACCTGGTTCGGCGCCTGCTGGAGAACGGCGCCAACACGTCCTTCGTCAACCGCGTACTCAACGAGCGGCTGCCTCCGGAACGGATCGCCGTGGATCCTGTCGGCGCGGTACGCGCCACCCGCCCGGCGGCGCATCCCGGGATCGCCCATCCCGGCGCGCTGTTCGGGCCGAATCGGACCAATTCGTCCGGCCTCGACCTGACCGATCCCGACCACGCGGGCCGCCTGCAGCGCCGCTCCTTACGGCCGCTGAGTTCGCCCCTGCGGGCCGCGTCGATCCTCCGCGGGCACCCCGGAGGGGACGCCGGCCGCGCCGTGTTCAATCCGGCGAACCGCGACGAGCACCTGGGCTATTGCGCCGATGCCGACCGGGAGGAAATCGGGCGCGCATTCGAACTGGCATCGGGGGCGCAGCCGGACTGGGAGGCCGCGGGCGGGGAAGGGCGCGCCCGGATGCTGGAAGCGGTGGCGGACAAGCTCGAGGACGAACGCGAGCGGTTGATCCCGATCCTGGTCAAGGAAGCCGGCAAGACCCTGCCCGATGCGATCGCCGAAGTCCGTGAAGCGGTGGACTTCTGCCGTTACTACGCGTCCGAAGCCAAGCGGCTGTTTGCCGGGCCGCGGCGGCTTCCGGGACCCACCGGCGAGTCCAATCAGCTCAGCCTGCACGGCCGCGGCGTATTCGTCTGCATCAGTCCCTGGAACTTTCCGCTGGCCATCTTTGCGGGACAGGTCTCCGCGGCGCTGATGGCCGGCAACACCGTCATCGCGAAACCGGCGGAGGAAACGCCGTTGATCGCCTTTGAGGCGGTTCGGCTCATGCATGCGGCCGGAATACCGGTCAACGCGCTCAATCTCGTCACCGGCGGCGCGGTCGTGGGCGAGGCGCTGGTGCGGCATCCTCAGACCGCCGGCGTGGCATTCACCGGGAGTACCGGGGCTGCCCGGTCGATCAATCGCACGCTGGCGGCGCGGGATGCGCCGGTGGCGCCACTGATCGCCGAGACCGGCGGGCAGAACGCGATGCTGGTGGATTCCAGCGCGCTGCTGGAACAGGTGACCGACGACGTGATCCAGTCGGCGTTCGGGAGTTGCGGGCAGCGCTGTTCGGCGCTGCGAGTGCTGTATCTCCAGGAGGACATCGCCGGCAAGGCCATCGACATGATCGCCGGCGCCATGGACGAACTGCGCGTCGGCAACCCCGCAAGGCTCGATACGGATGTCGGCCCCGTCATTACCGAAGCTGCGGCGTCAGGCCTGCGGAACCACGTCAGCGAGATGGCGGCGCAGGGTGCCTGCCGGCACGTGGCGCCGCTCGCCGGGGAATGCGCGAAGGGCACCTTTGTGGCGCCGGCCCTGCTGGAAATTGACAGCATGGGGGCACTGACGCAGGAGCATTTCGGCCCGATCCTGCACGTGGTCCGCTACCCGGGCAGCGGATTCGCCTCGGCGGTGCGGGATGCGATGAGTTCGGGCTACGGATTGACGCTGGGGCTGCACAGCCGAATCGAGGCCCGCGCGAACAAGCTGTTCGAACTGGTGCCGGTGGGAAACGTCTACGTCAATCGGAACATGATCGGCGCCGTCGTGGGTTCGCAGCCCTTCGGGGGCCAGGGACTGTCCGGTACGGGGCCCAAGGCCGGCGGGCCCCACTACCTGCTCCGGTTCGCCACCGAAAAAACGCTGACGCTCAATACCACCGCAACCGGAGGCAACGCCGAATTGCTTTCGCTGGAATCCGATACTCCATGATGGCGCGCGCGAATGCGGTTTGAGGCGCCGCTGATTCGCGGAACGCTGGTACGTCGCTACAAGCGCTTTCTGGCGGATGTGGTGCTTGAAGGCGGCGCCGAAACCACGGTTCACTGTCCCAACACCGGTTCCATGCTGGGTTGCATGACGCCGGGAGCCACGGTGTGGTTGATGCCCGCCGCCAATCCTGCCCGCAAGTACCCGCTGGGCTGGGAACTGGTCGAAGTCGAACCTGCCGGGCCCATGCCACGGGCTGCCGGGGTGCTGGTGGGAATCAACACGGGCCGCAGCAACGCCCTGGTGGCCGAGGCGCTGGAGCGGAAGATTATTTCCGAGCTGGCCGGCTACGGCAGCTTGCGGCGGGAAGTGAAGGTGCCGGGCACCCGGTCGAGGATCGACTTTCTCCTTGAGGGGCACCCAAGGGACCCCGAATGCTACCTTGAGGTCAAGAACGTCACCGCGGCGGTCAGCGGCGGCATCGCGTTCTTCCCGGACGCGGTGAGTGCCCGGGCTGTCCGGCATGTGGACGAGTTGGCCGGGCGGGCAGCCCGGGGGCAGCGCAGCGCGATGTGCTTCTGCGTGCAGCGCGCCGACGTCAGCGCAGTCCGGCCAGCCGACGAGATCGACCCCGCGTACGGGCGGGCCTTGCGCCGGGCCGTTGCCGGCGGCGTCGAGGTCTATGCGCTGCGCGCGGAGGTCACTACAGAGGACGTGCGCCTGGAACACCGGATTCCTGTGGACCTGGGTGCGTAGCCCATGAAAGTATTGCGCCATCCAACCGATACGCAATCGGCAGTTGGACAGAGCAGTACGAAAGGAGAGCGAAGTGAGCGATGACCTGGTCTTTTTCACCAACCCCCGGTCCCGGGGGCAGATCGCGAGGTGGATGCTGGAAGAAGTGGGCGCGGACTATCGGACGGAAGTCATCGGGTACGGGCCCGAGATGAAGTCGGCGCGCTATCTGGGCATCAATCCCATGGGCAAGGTGCCGGCCCTGGAGCACTGTGGCGCGGTGGTGACCGAGACCGCGGCGATCTGTGCGTATCTGGCCGATGCGTTTCCCGAGGCGGGGCTGGCGCCCGCCCCGTCGCAGAGGGGCGAGTATTTCCGGTGGCTGTTCTTTGCCGCCGGCCCGCTGGAATCGGCGGTCATCAACAAGCACCTGGGGTTCGAGGTACCGGCGGAGCGGGAGCCCATGGTGGGCTACGGCACGTACGCTACCGTCATGGATACGCTGGAAGCGGCTCTCGCGCGGTTCGAATTCGCTGCAGGCGAGACCTTTACCGCAGCCGACGTGTACCTGGGCTCGCATATCGGCTGGGGGCTGGAGTTCGAAACGATCGAAGCCCGCGATGCGCTGGTCACTTACTGGTCGCGGATTGAAGGGCGGCCGGCGCGGCTTCGGGCGAAGGAGTTGGACGACGCGCTGGCCGAATCCATCGCGTGAACGGCGTTGCGCCATGCCGGGCACACGATCCCGTACCGGCGGCTTGACAAGAGAGCCGGCCGAAATTCGGGTTCCCGTCGCCCACTGTGATTTAATGCGGGCCGATGTTTCGTCCGCTTGAATGCTTCATTGGGCTGCGCTACGTGCGAGCGCGCACGCAGCGCGGCCTTGTCTCCTTCATCAGCCTGGCTTCGCTGTCGGGCATCGGCCTGGGTGTCGCCGCGCTGATCGTCATCCTGTCGGTGATGAACGGGTTCGAGTCCGAGCTGCGGGACCGTCTGCTCAGTATCGGCGCCCACGCGAGCCTGTCCGACCCATCCGAGGGTCTGGCGGACTGGCAGGCGCTGGCCGCCCGGGTTGCGGCTCAGCCCGGAGTGGCCGCCGCGGCGCCGTTTACGCAGATCGAGGGTATGCTGACATCGTCAAACTCGATCCTCCGTCCGGTAGTGGTCCGCGGCATCGTGCCCGCGGAGGAAGCCGCCGTTTCGCAGCTGGAGGGATTGCTCACCGTCGGCAGCCTCGGCAACCTTCAGCCGGGCGTACAGCGGATCATTCTCGGGCAGTTTCTGGCATCGGCTCTCGGCGTCGGCGTGGGTGACCGCGTCACGCTGCTGGCGCCCGCGGTCGAGGACGGCAGGCTCACGCCGAGGCTGGCCGGTTTCGTCGTCATCGGGCTGTTCCAGGCCGGGGTCCAGGAACACGACGTAGAACTGGCCTTGGTCCACCTGGATGACGCCAGCCGGCTAAAGGGGCTTGGGACGCGTCCCGAAAGCCTGGGTATCCGCCTGCAGGACCCGCTGGCCGCCGGCCAGCTTCGCGTCGCGCTGGAAATCGATGAGCCCGGACTCCAGTACACCGACTGGACCCTGCAAAACCAGAGCTTCTTCCGCGCCATCAACATCGAGAAGGTCATGATGACGCTGCTCCTGATGCTCATCGTGGCCGTAGCCGCCTTCAACGTGGTCGCGTCGCTGACAATGACGGTGACAGACCGGCACAGGGACATCGCCATCCTGCGCACCCATGGCCTTGCGGCCGGCCGGGTCGCGCGAATCTTCATCGTCCAGGGGTCGGTCCTGGGTATTGGAGGAACGGCTATCGGCGTTGCGCTGGGCATCCTGCTGGCGGCAAACGTGGAAACCATCGTCCCCTGGCTTGAGATGACGTTCAACTTCCGCATCATGCCGGGCGACGTCTACTACGTGACGGAGATTCCCTCCGAAATCCACCTGGCCGATCTCATTCTCGTGCCGGCCCTCGCACTGGCCGTGGCCGTCGGGGCGACGATCTACCCGGCGCGCCGCGCCGCGGCCGTGGAACCGGCCGAAGCCCTGAGGTACGAACGGCCATGAGACAGCCCTATGAGATCTCCATGGCCCTGCGTTACCTGCGGGTGCGGGGAAAAAACGGCTTTATCTCGTTCATATCGCTGGTTTCGATGCTAGGCATCGGCCTTGCGGTCGCGGTATTAATTGTCGTGCTCTCGGTAATGAACGGATTTGAACATGAGCTGCGGCAGAGAATTCTCAATATCGTGTCCCATGCGACGATCAGCGGTGCGGATGCGCCGCTGGCGGATTGGCGGAGCATGCGCGACCGCGTTCTGGCGAGCCCCGACGTGATCGGGGCGGCGCCCTATGTGGACGGCCAGGGGCTGTTGATGGCCGAGGAGGCGCTCGCGGGCGTCCAGGTGCGCGGTATCGATCCCGCGCTTGAGTCCGACGTGTCGGTGATTGAAACGCTTCTCGGGCAGGGCAGCCTGGAGGACCTGCAGCAGGGGGGCTACCGGACGCTCATCGGCACCGCGCTGGCAGAGGAACTGGATGTCGGCGTCGGCGACTCCGTGGTCCTGATCCTTGCCCAGGGCACGGTCACGCCCGTGGGCCTGACGCCCCGGACGCGGGTCTTGCATGTCGCCGGTACGTTCGAAGCCGGCATGTTCGAGTACGATCGCGGGCTGATCTACATTCACCTGGAAGACGCCGCACGGTTGTTCCGCACCGGCGGCGAAGCCACCGGGTTGCGCCTTGCGGTTGCGGACATCTTCCGGGCGGGCAGCGTCGCGCTGGACTTGGCCCGGGCGCTCGGCGGCGGGTTCTACATCGGGGACTGGACCGGGCAGCACGTCAATTTCTTCCGGTCCATCCAGCTCACCAAGTCCATCATGTTCGTCATCTTTTCCCTGGTGATCGCGGTGGCGGTATTCAACATCCTTTCCACCCTCGTCATGGTGGTGCGCGACAAGCGCTCGGACATCGCCATTCTGCAGAGTTTCGGCGCCTCCTCGCGCAGCATCACCGCGCTGTTCGCGACCCAGGGCACGATGATCGGCGTGATCGGCACGGCATTCGGCGTCGCGCTGGGAATCCTCATCGCCAGCCAACTGGGCGGCATGGTGACAGCCCTCGAGACCGTGCTGGGTATCGACCTGCTGTCGGAAGAGGTGTACTTCATCAGCGACCTGCCCACGGACATCCGCCCGGCAGAGGTGATTCAGATTGCCCTGCTCGCCGTTGTGCTTGCGATTTCGGCCACGCTGTATCCGGCGTTCAGCGCATCCAGGCAACCGCCGGTGGAGGCATTGCGCCATGAATGAGCCGGTGCTCGCAGTCGAAGGCCTGGTCAAGCACTTCACGGAGGCCGGCCGCACGCTCGAAGTCCTGCGCGGGGTGGATCTCCGCGTGGATACGGGGGATCGTGTCGCCATCGTCGGCGCCTCGGGTTCCGGCAAGAGTACGCTGCTGCAGTTGCTGGGCGGCCTGGACAAGGCCACCGAGGGCGAGGTCCGGGTCTGCGGCGAGGCGATGACCCGGTTGAGCAACAACCGCAGGGGCGCGCTACGCAACAGGGCCTTGGGGTTTGTCTACCAGTTCCATCACCTGCTGCCGGAATTTTCCACGCTGGAGAACGTGGCCATGCCCTTGCTGGTCCGGGGCGATGCGCCGGCGGAGGCGGCTGCCCAAGCCGGGGAACTCCTCGTGCGAGTGGGCCTTGAGGAGCGGCTGACGCACCGCCCCGGTCAATTGTCCGGCGGCGAACGTCAGCGGACCGCCGTAGCGCGAGCGCTGGTGACCCGCCCCGCCGTGGTACTGGCCGATGAGCCCACCGGCAACCTGGATCGCCCCACCGGCGCCCGGGTATTCGACCTCATGCTCGAACTCAACGCGGACCTGGGTACCAGCCTCGTGGTCGTGACCCACGATCCGGACCTGGCTGCCCGCATGGACCGTACGCTGGAACTGCGTGACGGAGTGTTGCACGCGTTGAACTGAAGGCGGGCGGCAAGCCATGCGGCGCACCTGGAATCTTCCGCAAGTCCGGTCCGGCGGTGTGGTCGCCGCTGCCGCGGCGTGGCTGGCAGCCTCCGTATTCGTCCATCGAATGCCGGAGCCCATGGGATGGCTGCAGGCCCTGGGATTGCTGGCCGCCGTGGCGGGGGCCTGGTGGTTCGCGCGCTGGCGCTGGTTGTTGTGGTTTGCCGCCGGGGCGATCTGGACCGCCGGGCACATTCACTCGCACCTGTCCGACTGGTTGCCGATCGAGCTTCAGGGCCAGGACTTCGCCGTGTCGGGCTGGGTGGACGGGTTTCCCAACGAATCGGCGGAGCAGGTGAGCTTTCCGTTTCGGGTGCAAACCGGCGAACCCGAGGGAACCGTACCGGACCGGCTGCGTTTGACCTGGTACGACCCGCCGCCGGACGCGATCGCGCCCGGCAGCGTTCTCGATCTCGTTGTCAGGCTCAAGCGGCCCCGCGGCCTGGTGAATCCGGGCGGATTCGATTACGCACGATGGCTCTTTCAGGAGGGCTACGGGGCGACCGGGTACGTTCGGGAGGGCCGTCCTGCCGCGCACGAGTCCGGCGGGAATTCAAGGCGGTGGCTGATGTACCGCGCCCGTCTCGGCGAATCGATCCGGGCGGCGGCGGTTACGCCCGACGCAGCGGCATTGCAGGTGGCGCTGAGTATCGGCGAAAGATTCGGGTTTGAGGATTCCCACTGGCGCACGTTGCAGCGCACGGGCACCAGTCACCTGGTGGCGATCTCCGGCCTGCACGTCGGCCTGGTGGCGGGATTGGTGTTTCTGCTCGTCCGCCGGGCGGCCTTGCGGCTGCCTGCGGGAGCAGCCACGCGGAACGCGGAATTGGCGGCGTGGGCCAGTATCCTCGCGGCGGCCCTGTACGCGGCGCTGGCCGGATTCACCGTCCCCACGCAGCGCGCGCTGATCATGCTGGTCGTGGCGCAACTGGCGTTGGTCAGCCGCCGATCGGTGAGCATGTCCAGCGGACTGTCGGCTGCGGTCCTGCTGGTGGTTGCGTGGGACCCGGTCGCGCCGCTCAGCGCCTCGTTCTGGCTGTCGTTCGTCGCGGTGGCACTGCTCTGGCAACTGGCGCGCAGCGAGCAGGCACGCGGACAGGAGCGCGGCGCATTGCGTCCGGTTGCCGCTATCGCACGCGTGCAATGGTATATGAGTCTGGGTCTGGTACCGGTCACGGCTCTGTTCTTCAACCAGGTTTCGCTGATCTCGCCCCTTGTCAACGTCATTGCCATTCCCCTTTTCAGCTTCGTGCTGGTACCGTTGACACTGGCTTCCGCGGCTGTGGTGCAATTGCATCCGGCGGGGGCGCATCTGGTCGCTCTCGCCGGTTTCCCCATGCAATGGACGTGGGACCTCATGGCCGCGGCCGGTGAATGGCCCGGGTCCTCGGTCCTCCTGGCGCCTCCGCCGCTTTGGGTTCTGGCAGGCGCTGCCCTGGGCACGGCCGCGGCGCTGGCGGCGTTTCCCCTGCCTGCCCGCAATCTGGCGTGGCTGACGCTGGTGCCGATCCTCTGGTGGGAGCCGGCTCGACCCGGCAAGGGGGGCGCCGAGATCGACGTTCTCGACGTGGGCCACGGGCTGGCGGTTCTGGTCGAAACCCGCTCCCACACGCTGCTCTACGATGCCGGGGCGCTGTACCGTTCCGGGTTCGACACCGGCCGGGAGATCGTCCTACCGGCCATGCGAGCGAAGTCGTGGAAATCGCTGGACATGGTGATGGTCAGCCACTCCGACAACGACCATGCCGGCGGTGTGCCCGCGGTACTGGAAGAATTTTCCCATGCTCAGGTGCTCATGGGCCCGGACGTGGAACTGCCGGGAGGGGAGATCTGCCGGACCGGGCAGGCCTGGACGTGGGATGAAGTGCATTTCGAGGTCCTGCATCCCTATCCGGCGTTCCACCACCGAGGGAACGATAGTTCGTGCGTCCTCAAGGTCGTCACTCTGGCCGGCAGCCTGCTGCTGACGGGTGATGTGGAGAAGGCCGGAGAACGCGCGCTCATGGCCGATGCCGCCGCGCTGTCCAGCGATGTCGTCGTCGTACCTCATCACGGCAGCGCGACTTCGTCTTCGTCTGCACTCGTCGGCGCCACCGGAGCCCGATACGCGATTGTCTCTGCCGGCCACCTCAATCACTGGGGGTTCCCGAAACCGCAGGTCATCGAGCGATGGCAGCGCGCGGGAGCTGCCATGATGTCCACCGGAGACTACGGTGCAATCAGCGTGACGCTTGAGCCCGGCGCACCGGTGAACGTGCAGGGGCTACGCGAGCGTCAGCGCCGATATTGGAACGTAGGTGACGGATAGCCAGCGGTGAGAGATCCATTCGCCAGTCGAAAAACTCGGTGCTATTCGAGCAACTGCGCGTGCCGGTGCCTACAGCGTTTCGGGTCGGTTCGTTGTGGGTGTTTTGGGTGCGCGCTATAGTGCGGAACCGCACCTCGCTGTTATTCGGGCGCCCGATGCCGCATTCCCGCCCACAAGTCATGCTGGTCTACCGGCGCCTGTTGAGCTACGTGGCGCCTCACTGGAAGGTGCTGCCGATCGCGCTGGTTGCGATGGTTGTGGCTGCAGGCAGCAACGGGGTCGTGCCCTACCTGATGAGCGAAGTGGTGGAGGTGCTGGAGTCCGAGGGCCGCGGCGCGGGCTCGCTGCTGGTGCCGCTGCTGCTGTTCGTCACGTTCATGGTACGCGCCACCGTGGATTTCATCGCCGTCTACGGCCTCGGATGGCTGGGGCGCTCGGTGGTCAGGGACCTGCGCGCGCAGATCTTCGAGCGCTATACGGAACTGCCGATCTCGTATTTCGAGCACCACTCCTCCGGCGCGCTGGTTTCGAAGTTGACCTACAACACCGAACAGGTTGCCGAGGCCATTTCCAACGCCGTGGTGGTCGCCATTCGCGATTCGCTGACCGTGGTGGTTCTCATCGGCGCGATGATCTGGTTCAGTCCCCTGCTGACGGCCATGGTGGCCGTGGCCGCGCCGGTCGTCGCGGGTCTCGTCGCGGTCATGAGCCGTGCCTTCAGGCGTTACGGATTGCGTATCCAGACATCCATGGGCGATGCCACGCGGGTAACCGAGGAAGCCTTGTCGGGGGCGCGGATCGTCAAGGTATTCGAGGGTCAGAAACACCAGCAACAGCGGTTCTCGGAGATCAACGAGCACAATCGCAGGCAGTTCATGAAGCTCGTGGCGACCCGCGCGGGAGGCGATGCCCTTTCTCAGTACACGTTGACGATCGCCGTCAGCGCGATGATCGCGCTGGCGTTTTCCGAGACGCTGCTGCAGGGACTGGACGCCCCCGTGTTCATCGGCTTCCTGGTTGCGCTGGGCATGATGCTCACGCCCATGAAGCGGCTCGTCAACATCAACGCCGTGCTGCAACGGGGTATCGCCGCCGGTATCACGCTGTTCGAAACGCTGGATGAACCCGGCGAGCCGGATACCGGTACCCGGCGCCTGGAGCGGGCGCGGGGCGACGTGGAGTTTCGCGGCGCCTGCTTCACGTACGACGAAGCCAAGGGCCGCGTGCTGCACGACGTCAGTCTGCGGGTTCCGGCAGGGAGCACGGTGGCGATCGTCGGGCGGTCGGGCAGCGGCAAGAGCACGCTGGTCGGTTTGCTGCCCCGGTTCTACGATGTGGAGGCGGGCGACGTGCGGCTCGACGGTGTGGACATCCGGGAATATCGGCTCAGGGACCTGCGCCGTCAACTGAGCCTTGTCAGCCAGGATGTGCTGCTCTTCGACGACACCATTGCCAACAACATTGCCCTGGGGGCGCTGGGGAATGCGCCGCGGGAGGCGGTGGAGGCGGCGGCCGAGGCCGCATTCGTGACCGAATTCGCTGCCGGGCTGCCCGAGGGGCTGGATACGCCTGTGGGGCAGCGCGGCATGCTGCTTTCCGGCGGGCAGCGCCAGCGCGTGGCCATCGCCCGGGCGGTGCTCAAGAACGCGCCCGTCCTGATACTGGACGAAGCCACGTCGGCGCTGGATACCGAATCGGAGCGAATCGTGCAGCGGGCGCTCGAGTCCCTGATGACCGGGTGCACGACGCTCGTCATCGCCCACAGGCTGTCCACGGTGGAAAACGCGGACTCGATCGTCGTGCTCCAGGAAGGCGAGGCCGTGGAGCAGGGCACCCACGCGGGGCTTCTGGACCGTGGCGGTATCTACAGCAGCCTCTATCGCATGCAGTTCGCGGACTGAGGCCCGATGGGCGTCCTTGCCGGACAGAACGGTCCCGAATGATTCTCCGGAATGGGTGCACGCCCCGATGAGCCTGTCGCGGGTCATGGATCGGGTCTGGTATGGGCGCAGCCCATGCCGCTGGCTGCTGTGGCCCCTTGGCGTCTGTTATTGGTGGATCACCGGCATCAGGCGTCTGATGTTCCGTTGGCGCATCAGGCCGGTGACGGAACTGCCCGTTCCGGTCGTGGTGGTCGGAAACCTCACGGTGGGCGGTACCGGCAAGACGCCGCTGGTCATCTGGCTGGCCGAGGAGTTGCGGCAGCGGGGATTCAGCGTCGGCATTGTCAGCCGCGGTTATCGGGGCCGGGCCGGTGCCTGGCCGCAGGCGGTCCATCGCGACAGCGATCCGGCCCGGGTCGGGGATGAGGCCGTGCTGCTGTCGCGTGCCTCGAACTGTCCCGTCAGCGTCGGCCCGGATCGCGTGAAGGCCGCGCAGGCGCTGCTGGACCGCGAGCAGGTGGAGGTCCTGCTGGCCGACGACGGCTTGCAGCACTTCGCGCTGGGACGGATCATGGAGATCGTGGTGGTGGACGGCGAGCGGGGCCTCGGCAACGGGATGCGCCTGCCGGCGGGTCCTCTCCGGGAGGGGCGCGACCGGCGGGCCAGAGCGGATGCGGTGGTGGTCAACGGCGGCAATTGGTTACCGGATGACGAGATCGGGGACATCTTTCGCGCAGAGCCGAGCGTGCAGGAGGTGCGCCAGTTGACGGGCCCAGCCCGCAGGTCGCTGGAGTCGTTTCGCGGCATGCCGGTTCACGCGGTCGCCGCGATCGGTCATCCGGAACGGTTTTTTCGCATGTTGACGGCGGCCGGTCTGCAGGTGATCGAGCATCCGTTACCGGACCATGCGCCCATCGATGCCGCCGACCTTCGCTTCGATGATTCGGCGCCCGTACTGGTGACGGAAAAGGATGCGGTCAAGTGCGGGCGAATTGCCCATGACGACGTGTGGTGCGTCCCCATCAAGCTGTCGTTCCGGCCGGAAGACTCGGCCGGGCTGGTGGACCGGGTGCTGAAATGCATGGAGGAGCGGCAGTGGATTTCTCCGTAGTGATTCCGGCGCGCCATGGCGCCACGCGGCTGCCCGGAAAACCGCTGGCCGACATCTGCGGCCGGCCGATGATCCAGTGGGTCTACGAGGCTGCCGCGGCCTGCGGCGCGGCGGAGGTAATCGTGGCCACCGATGACACGCGCATCGCCGAAGCATGCGGCCGGTTCGGCGCCCGGGCGGAGATGACCGACAGCACGCATGCCAGCGGGACTGACCGGATAGCGGAGGTGGCAAGACGCCTCGACTGGCCCGCTAAACGGGTAGTCGTAAACGTTCAGGGCGATGAACCCATGTTGCCGCCGGTGCTGGTGTCGCAGGTTGCGGGGCTGCTGGATGGCGATCCCGGGGCGGGGATGGCGACGCTTGCAACGCCGATCGCGGATCTTGCCGAGTGGGACGACCCGAACGTGGTCAAGGTGGTCTCGGACAGGCGTTCCAGGGCCCTGTATTTCAGCCGCGCGCGAATTCCCTGGCCGCGCGGCGGCGAAGGGCCGGTCGCGCATGCGATGCGCCATGTGGGTTTGTACAGCTATCGTGTCGGGGCGCTGAAGGCATTTACCGGGGCGGGGCCTTGCGGACTGGAATTGCAGGAGCGGCTGGAACAGCTTCGTGCGTTATGGCTCGGGGTCCCGATCGTTGTCGCCCAGGCGTGTGAAATCCCTCCCAGAGGTGTGGATACGGAAGAAGATCTCAAGACCGTGCGCCGCCTGATGGCGCAACGCTCAACCTGACTCTCGGCCCGGGCTCAAGGGTGTCGCCGGGTTGCCGGTCAACGCAGCCCGCCGCAGGTAGCAAGCAACACTGGCTCGGACGAGTTTCAGCGTGTCGGCGGATTCCCGGTCAGGGCCACCGATTCGGCCGGAGGGGACAGCCACTGCGGGGCGGTGACCAGCGGCGCGTCCAGCGTCGCGAGGAATGCTTCGAGCTGAGCCCGTTCCCGTCGGCTCAGGCCCAGCGGTTTGGCCTCGTTGTGGCCGATCATGGAGAGCGGTGCGCGATCGTAGTGCAGCATCATCCGTTCCAGGGATGGGGTCTGGCCCTGGTGCGAGTAGGGCGCGGTGCCCTGCAGATTACGCAGCGACGGAGTGCGCAGCGCTCCCACCACCTCGGCCCCGGTGCGCGCGAAACGAAGCTCGGCGCAATCCTTCAGCGGGTCGTCGCTGAAGTCGGTAAGGCAATTGAAGGGGTCGTCCCGCGCCTGGCGAATACCATCAATCCGGCCGCGATCGGGAATCTTCCCCGCCGCGGACATGATCCCGGTGTTGTGAAATTCGTTGTTGGTCAGCAGCGGCCCGTTGTGGCATTCGATGCAGCGGGCCTTGCCCATGAACAGGCGCAATCCGGTGGCCTCGTCAGCGTTCAGGATGGCGCCGGCCTGCAGCGCATCTCCCCGGGAGATCGCCTCGATGTAGCGGTCGAATCGCGACGGCCCGGGGACAAGCAGCCGCTCGTAGGCGGCGATGGCCTTGCCGATGTTCACAAAGACCCGCGTGATCGCCTCCCGGTCGGCGGGATCCATCGCATTCCAGGCGGTTTCCAGGAACGTACCGGGAATCGGTCCCGCCGCGGCCGGAACCCGGTCGGCATCCGACAGATCGGGCAGTATGCCGAACAATTCCGTATAGGCTCGGCGATACTCCGGATCGCCGTCGACGAGCCGGGCGAGAGCGACCCGGTTGCCGCCCTGTTCGTTGGGGTCTTCAAGCGGCGACAACGCCTGGGACCATTGACTGTCCTTGCGTCCGTCCCAGTAGAGCCAGGGACTGTAGGCCGTGCCCACGATGCTCGGCGTATTGCGCTCCGAATCGCCGAGCGCCGCCCCGGTGAGACGCCCGTCGGTGAAGCGGCGCTCCGGTTGATGGCAACTCGAGCACGCGAATTCGCCGTTGCCGCTGAGGCGGGGATCGAAGAACAGGCGATGACCGAAGCGGGCGGCAAGGGGATCGTCGGCGACGGCATTGGATGGGTCCGGAGGCAGGGGAGGCAGGTTGGCGATCCACAGCGATTCCATCATGTCCAGCTCATGGTCCGTCCAAACCGGCTGTACTGCGGGCCTCAGGAAGAACCAGGCCGCGCCCGCCAGCGTGACAGCAAGGCCGATTGCGGCGATCGCGAATACGGCGCGCGCCACTACAGCTCCAGGGAGATCGCGACTTCGTCGCTGTGCGCATCCGTTTCGATGCCGAGGATCACTTCCCAGGACCCGGCCATGTGAAAGCGCATGCCTTCGATGAGGTAACGGCCTTCCCCAAGGTAGCGGGTCGCCTCCGGGCGCGTGGGCAATCCATGATCGTGGGCCGGCATGCCGCCGCGGATGGTGATTTCCGCGGACGGCACCGGCGTGCCTTCGGCAGTCAGCACGTCCACTACCCAGCGGTGAATCGTATTGATGGCCAGCGGTTCCAGGTCGGGCGCAACGGTCACCTGAAAGTGGCCGGCACGCGAAGGTAACCGGGATACGATCTCGAAGAGGCCGGCACGCGAAGTTCCCCGGGATTCCGTTTCGGAAGGGTCGGCACGCGTACGTGTCCGGGATTCGGTTTCGGAAGGATCGGTGGCCTGGTTTCCCTGTGTCACGGAGGCAAACCAGAACGCGCACCCCAGCACCGCCACAGCGCCGAAACCCCTTGGGCTCAGGCGACCAGGCCAGCGTCCCAACCATCCCAGCCGGCTATGCGACCATCCGAAGTGGGGCCGCAACCATCCGAGCCGGCTTTGCAACCAACCGAAGCGGCCCCGCAACCAACCGAAGCGGCCCCGCAACCATCCGAACGGGCGTTGCAGCCGTCCGCCGGAATACCAGAGGTGCAGTTGCAGGACCGCGATCGCAATCAGGATGAGCGGCCACACTCCGAAGCCGGTGAACCCCACCTCAAAGGGAAATACGGCGGTGTAGGGCGCGCCTCCATCGCCTGGCGCCGCGGTGACGATACCGATGAACTCGCCGGGTTCGTCAAAGCGATGTATCACGCTGTAAACGCCCGGGACGATGGCAGGCGCGTGGTAGAAGACCGTGACTTCATCCAGATCGGCAATCCCGGCCACATCTTCCCACATCGCAAAGCGCCCCAGTCCGGTGACATTCCTGATCACGCGGAAGTCGATGGCCGCCTCGTCCAGTCCCGGATGGAGGTATTCCATGACGAACAGGCTCTCGCCGGTGGAAGGAATGTCTTCGCAGAACTCCTGCCGCTGACGTTCCTGAGGAAGGTAGATCTTGAAGTGCGCCTGCAGGTAACCGATGTTGATGATGCAAAGGTCTTCTTCCAGCACCACGCCACCGTGGCCGAAGGCGATCCGGTCGCCATTCGCCAGACAGAGCAGGAGGGAGCAGATTGCTAATCGCATGCGCATTCGGCGTATTTTATCCAAGCCGACCGGGCGGGTCTGCGCTGCTCTTGACGCCACAGGCGAAGTAACCAAGACTTGTGCGCAAATTGGATTGGCCGGGTGAGTACGACGGGCAGTCAAGTGAAGGGATCCATGGACAATCGCCGTGCGGGCGAGCGCGGAGGAGCCGCCGGCACGGCGGCGAGGGCGGGCGAGTCTCAGCCGTCTGCACGGGTCCTGTTCGTTTGCATGGGCAACATTTGCCGTTCGCCCACGGCGGAGGGAGTCTTCAGGGAGACCCTGCGAACGCGCGCGCCGGACCTGAACGTTCATGTGGACTCGGCGGGCACTCACGCCTACCACGTGGGCGAGCCACCGGACCATCGTGCCTGCCGCGCCGCTGCCAGACGCGGGATCGACCTTACCGATCAGAGAGCGCGACGGGTGAGCGCCGCGGATCTCTCCGTGTTCGACCTGGTGCTGGCCATGGATGAGGACAATTTCCGGATGCTGTCGGGGATCAGCCCGCCCGAGTACCGATCCCGTATCCGGTTGTTCCTGGAATTCGCGCCGGAGGCGGGACGCGACAGCGTGCCGGATCCCTACTACGGCGGTGCGACGGGATTCGAGTACGTACTCGACCTCGTCGAAGAGGCGTCTCTGGGTTTGCTTGCGTACCTTCAGAGGTAGGCGCGTATCGTACTTGCGGGCCGCGGCAACGGCCCCCTGGTGAGGAAACAAGGTCATGAAGTATTCATTCCCGCGTCTGTTTGCGGCGCTGACAGCGGCATTGATGCTCGGTTTCGCGAGCGCCCCGTTGCCGGCACAGTCCATCACCGTGGTGTCCTGGGGCGGCTCCTACGCCCGGGCCAGCGAGGAGGCGTACCACAAGCCGTTTACGGAAGAGACCGGGATAGAAATCCGGCTTGAGGCCTACAATGGAGGCCTCGCCCAGATTCGCGCGCAGGTCGAGTCGGGGGCCGTGTTCTGGGACGTGGTGGACCTGGAGCTGGCAGACGCCATTCGCGGTTGCGACGAGGGCCTGTTGGAACTCATCGATTTCGCGGACCTGCCGCCGGGCGCGGACGGGTCCAGCCCCGAGGAGGACTACTATCCGGAGACGCTCAGCGAGTGCGGCGCCGGAACGCTCTTCTACTCCACGGTGTACGCATACAACTCTGACGTGATTACCGGCGAGAAGCCGGAAACGATCAGTGACTTCTTCGACCTGGAGCGTTTCCCGGGCCGGCGGGGCATGCGCCGCTCGCCGCAGGTGAACCTGGAATTCGCGCTCATGGCGGACGGCGTGGCGATCGAAGACGTTTACGCCGTGCTGGACACAGAGGAGGGCCTCGCCCGGGCATTCCGCAAGCTCGATACCGTCAAGGACCAGATCGTCTGGTGGGAAGCGGGCGCCCAGCCGCCGCAGATGCTCGCCGACGGTGAAGTGGTTATGTCCACGGCCTACAATGGACGAATCTTCAATGCCCAGGTGCTGGAGGATCAGCCGTTCGTGATCGTGTGGGACGGACAGGTTCTCGATTCGGGTCCCATGGGCATCGTGGCCGGGACGCCCCGGCTGGCCGAGGCGCTTGAGTTCGTGCACTTTGTCGCGCGGCCGGCCTCGATGGCCCGGATCACCCGGTACATTGCCTACAGCCCGGTGCGCAAGTCCGCGGAGGCGCTGGTGTCGACGCACCTGGAGACCGGGGTGGAGATGCGGCCGCACATGCCCAACACGCCGGAGCATACAGAACGCGCCTTGCGAAAC
Source organism: Gammaproteobacteria bacterium (assembly GCA_022825505.1). Lineage (GTDB taxonomy): Bacteria > Pseudomonadota > Gammaproteobacteria > Steroidobacterales > Rariloculaceae > UBA6522. The sequence goes on from JAJDWR010000016.1 coordinate 81,153, forward strand.
GACTGGAACTGGTGGAGCGACAACGCCGATGAAATGAACGAACGGTTCATCGTCTGGCTGTCGCAATAGCCGGGACGCGATGTGCGGCCACAAGATGCGACTCTCCTGTGACCCGGACGTGACAGTCCGGTTGCAATAGACTGACTATTCCTGACCGGCGGCCGGCGGCGGCGTTGCGGGCTTCCCGGATCCGGCCGGTGGCGATTTCGGCGCCGGCTTCTGCTTGTCCTTACGCTCCGGCCCACGTTGCTTGTCGGCCTTTTTTTGTGCGCTCTTTCGACCACCCGACGATCGTCTCCTGCGGGATCGGCGGCTGCGGCGTTCTTCTTGATTGCCGCCGCTCCGGGCTTTCTTCCTGCCGCCGTCGGAGGCACCGTCGGCCCGGCCCTTCGCCGGCCTGCGCGATCGCCTGGATCGCCGCGGGCGGCGGTCCTGACGCTTGCCGCTGCGGGAACTGCGCTTGCGGGATCGTTTCGGGCCGGAGCGTCTCTGCTTCCCGGGTTCGGGCAGCATCCATCCGAATAGGCGGCGCCACAAACTGGTGGTTCGGGGTTTCGAACTCGCCTTGCGCTTGGCGGGTTTCGGCGCGGGTTTGCGATGCACAACGCCCGCTACAGCGGCCTTTTCGGGTTTGGGATGCTTGGGCGGTTTGCGGTAGGTGTCCGACGGGTCCTGCTTCGACTCCACCAGCTTGTAGCTGGACACCGCATGCTCCGGCTGCCCGGCTTCATCGTCCCGCAGGCGCATGATGGTGTAGTTGGGGGTCTCGAGGGACCGGTCGCCGACCAGCACGATGTCCACGTTGTTGCTTTGCTGAATCCGGTTGATCCAGTCCCGCTTCTCGTTGAGCACGTAGTTGCTCACTTCGACCGGCAACTGCGCAACGACCCTCGAGGTACGCTCCTTGCGCGCCTCCTCGCCGACAAGGCGCAGCGTCGCAAGCGCCAGCGATTCAACGCTTCGCACGTGGCCGATCCCGTTGCAACGGCCGCACACGGACTGTGTCGACTCCTCGAGGGACGGGCGCAATCGCTGCCGTGACATCTCCAGCAGGCCGAAACGCGAAATGCGGCCGATCTGAATGCGGGCCCGGTCCAGTTTGACCACTTCGCGCAAGCGGCCTTCCACTTCCCGCTGGTGCTTGTGCGCGCTCATGTCGATGAAATCGATCACGATCAGGCCGCCCAGGTCGCGTATTCGCAGTTGGCGCCCGATCTCCTCGGCCGCCTCCAGGTTGGTATTCAGCGCCGTGGACTCGATATCCTCGCCCTTGGTCGCGCGGGCCGAGTTGATGTCGATTGCCGTCAGCGCCTCGGCGTGATCGATGACGATGCTTCCGCCGGATGGCAGCGTGACCGTATGCGAGAACGCCGACTCGATCTGACTCTCGATCTGGAATCGCGCAAACAGCGGCACGGGCGCATTGTCGTAGTGCTTGAGCCGGGGCAGGTTATGCGGCATCACCTGTTCCATGAATTCGCGGGCCTGCTCGTAGATGTCCTCACGGTCGACGAGGATCTCGCCGATTTCCTTGGAAAAATGGTCGCGGATGGCGCGCACGATGGCGTTGCCCTCCTGGTAGATCAGGAACGGTGACGGTCGGCTGACCACCACCTGCTTGATCGCTTCCCAGACATTCAGGAGGTAGTCCAGGTCCCAGCGCAGTTCCTCGATGCTTCTGCCCACACCCGCGGTGCGGACGATGCAGCCCATCTCCTCCGGGGGCTGCAACTCTTCCAGCGCCTTGCGCACCGAATCCCGGCCCTCGCCGGTGATTCGCCGGGATACGCCTCCCGCGCGGGGGTTGTTGGGCATCAGTACGAGGAACCGGCCCGCCAGGCTGACGAAGGTGGTCAGGGCGGCGCCCTTGTTGCCGCGCTCCTCCTTCTCCACCTGGACGACGATGTCCTGGTTTTCCTTCAGGACGTCCTTGATGTGGGCCCGCTCGCCCTCGGCGGGTTCGGTAAGGAAATATTCCCTGGAGACTTCCTTCAGAGGCAGGAACCCGTGGCGGGCGGCGCCGTAGTCTACAAAGGCGGCCTCGAGGCTGGGTTCCAGCCGGGTAATGCGCCCCTTGTAGATGTTGGACTTGCGTTGTTCTCTTGTAGGTACCTCTATGTCAAGGTCGTACAGTCTCTGGCCATCCACGATGGCCACGCGCAACTCTTCTTCCTGAGTCGCATTTACCAGCATTCGCTTCATGATGTTTCGATCCGTTGGTGGCGAACCCTCGTGAGTTCGGCACCGCGGTCTGCCAGGCGGTGGCACTGAGGTGTTCGAGCCCGCCTGCCGCGCGGGCATTGCCGTGGGAGGAAGCGGCCCCTCCAATGGCGATTGAGCCGGCGCACGCGTCAGGTTGCCGGCGGGAAATTCGGGCAGGAATCTGTTTCACTAACTAGCTCAGCGACTCGACGTTCTGTTCGTCAAATTCATGGATCCGCTTCGGAGCGAATCCTGAACAGAAAGTGATCGCCTGGACACAACCGCGGGCCAACCCTTGCGGGACCCGCCGAAATTAACCGTAACTGCTGGCGTGCCTTCCGGCACGCCCCTTTGCCTGGACCCCCTTCTCGGCGCTTCAGCGCCGCCGGGTCGCGTCGCGTACTATATCACAGCCCCCTGAAGCCGAAGTCGATGCAGCAGACCGCCACTCGTCCACCCGCCCACTACCGAGACATTGACGCGGAATCGGTGGGCCAACGCCTGGATAACTTCCTTCTCGGCGCGCTCTCCGGGGTTCCCCGCAGCCATGTCTACCGATTGATCCGTTCGGGGCAGGTGCGGGTGAACAGCGGCAGGGTACGCGCCGGCTATCGCCTCAAGGAGGGCGATCGCGTCCGCGTGCCACCGGTATACCGGCGCGGCTCAAGGCCGGCGGAAGTTCCTTCGAACCGCGTCCGCTGGCTGGCGGACAGAATCCTTTACGAGGATCGCAGGATCCTGGTGCTGGACAAGCCGGCCGGCATGCCCGTGCATGGCGGCACAGGCGTCGATTTCGGTTGCATCGAGGCCCTGCGGAGCCTTTCGCCGGAAATGCGCGCGGCAGACCTGGTGCACCGCCTGGACCGCGGCACCTCGGGGTGTCTGCTGGTGGCGAAGCGGCGTGCCGCGCTACGGCAGTTGCACGAGTTGCTGCGCACCGGCGGCATGGGCAAGCGCTATCTGGCCCTGGTGCGGGGGCGCTGGCCGCGAGGGGTTTCAAGGGTAGACGCTGCGCTGAGCACCCGGCGCCGCGGGGGCGAGAGCGTCGTCCGGGCCGATCCGGCGGGAAAGCGCGCCCTGAGCTGGTTTCGTGCGGTCGAACGCCTCGGCGACCGGGCGACGCTGGTGGAAGTCTCGATCGGAACGGGCCGTACCCATCAGATCCGCGTTCATGCGGCTCATGCCGGCCATCCGCTGGCGGGAGACCCGCGATACGGCGATCCGAAGTTCAATGCCGACTTGCTGGCGCAGGGCCTGAAACGGATGTTTCTGCACGCCCACGCGCTGGCGTTCGACTGGCCGGGTTCCGGCGAGGCGTTTGCGATCAGTTCGCCGCTGCCTCCGGAACTGACCGCTATCCTGGGCTCGTTGGAACGGCCCGGTCCGGCCCCAGCGGATCGAGACCGGTCTCCCTGAGCACGCCGCAGAGCCAGACCAGGGGCAGTCCCAGCAGTGCGGTGGGGTCGGTCGATTCGATGGATTCGAAGAGCGTGATCCCGAGTCCCTCGGCCTGGAATCCGCCGGTACAGGAGTAGGGACGCTCGATGTCCACGTAGCGCTCGACCCGCGGGCGCTCGAGGTGCAGGAATCGCACGCGGGTCCTGTCGATGCCTTCGAAGCGGCGGCCCGTGGACCCGTCCAGGACCACGCAGGCGGTATGGAAGGAGACGGTCTTGCCTGCACAGTCCATGAGTTGGCGCACGGCCGTGCTGCGGTCGCCGGGCTTCCTGAGCAGCCGCCCGTTGGCCGCAGCCGTCTGGTCTGCGCCGATGACGACCGCGTCGGCGACATCGGCGGATCGGCAGATCCGGTCGATCTTGGCCCCGGCGAGCCGGATGGCCAGATCGCGGGCATGTTCGCCCGGAAGGGCGGATTCGTCCACGTCAGGGGAGAGGATGTCGAATTCAAGGTGCAGGCGGCCGAGGAGATGGCGGCGGTGCACCGAACTGGAGCCGAGGATCAGGCGCGGCATCAGGATGTTACTCGCCTGCTTTTGACAGTCGAAAATCGCCTACCTATCATTAATCGCTTATGCCTCTCTCGTTGTACGCTTGGTACAGCTTGAATGCCCTCGAATCACTCGGTCAACGCCGGGCCCGGATCGCCGGCGAAATCGAATTCGAGCGATTGACACGGTTTCGTGAGCTATTGCACTCGGAGCATGGGAGTGTACGAGTTGGACTCGGATTTGGCCAACGGACAGCAGGATATACCACCGTGCGGTTAGAATACGATGCGAGTTTCATTCTCCAGTGCCAGCGTTGCCTGGAACCGATGGAAGAGCGGGTTTCCCGCGGGGCTTCATTCGTGATTGTTGGAGGCAATTCGATACCGGCGGGTATCCCGGAGGACCACGAGCCCGTCGAACTTGCCGGCGACCGGTTCCAGCCGGCTGGATTCGTGGAGGACGAACTCATCATGTCGCTGCCCCTGATCCCGCGGCACGCCCGCCCCGAGCAGTGTGGGGCGCTGGTTCGGAGCCTCGAGCCGCCCGAAGACGAGAGCGATACGGATTCGACGATTACCCCGCTTGCAAAGCACTGAGGAGAACTGAGTAATGGCTGTTCAGCAACGACGAAAGACCCGATCCAGGCGCGACATGCGACGGTCCCACGACGCGCTGAAGGGCGCGGCGCTGTCGATCGATCCCACCTCGGGTGAACTGCACAAGCGGCACCATGTCACCGCGGAGGGATTCTATCGGGGCCACAAGCGCGTGGACGTACCCGAGCCCGAGGTGCAGGAAGAATAGGGCCGTGTTCCTGAGGCCCGTACCTGGTCCGGCCCGTTAACTGTCGTCCGGCGTGCGCGCCGAGCCCATCGCCGTGTCTGCGCGTGCACCCGGTGACCGTTGCGATGCCGGATTCCCGCCGCTCTCTCAGCTCCGGTAGTGGATGAATGTCTCCCAAGGTAACGATAGCGCTTGACGCCATGAGCGGCGACCGCGGTCCGGATGCCGTTGTGCCGGCCGCGCTGTCGGTGCTTGAGGCGGACGACTCGGCCGATTTTCTGCTGGTCGGTCTACCCGATACTCTCGAGCACGCGAGAAGGGCAGGGGGCGACCGTTATGGCGGCCGGCTCCGGTTCCTGGAGGCAACGGAAGTTGTCGGAATGGACGAGGCGCCTGCGGACGCGCTGCGCAGGAAAAAGAACTCTTCCATGCGTCTCGCCATCGAGGCGGTGCGGAAAGGCGAAGCGGACGCCTGCGTCAGTTCGGGGAATACCGGTGCGTTGATGGCGACCGCCCGTTACGTTCTCAAGACCCTGCCCGGCGTTGACCGGCCCGCCATTATTTCTGCCGTGCCGGGCATGGGCGGCTATACCTTCATGCTGGACCTGGGCGCCAACATCGGTTGTACGGCCCAGCATCTGCTGCAGTTTGCGATCATGGGTACCGTTGTTGCGGAAGGCATGCTCGATATACGGGCTGCGCGGGTTGCGCTGCTCAACATCGGGCTCGAGGACATCAAGGGCGACGATCTTGTACGCGAGGCCGCAGAGCTGTTGAGCCGGAGTAACCTCAACTACGTGGGTTATATCGAGGGTGACGGCATCTTCAACGGCAAGGCGGATGTGGTGGTGTGCGACGGATTCGTGGGCAATGTCGCGTTGAAGACCATGGAAGGTGTGGCCGGCTTTATCGCGACGATCCTCAGCGACGAATTCAGGCGCAATCCGCTTCGCCAGGTTCAGGGCGTCGCCGCGGGTACGGCCCTGCACGCGGTGCGCGAACGCCTGGATTCGCGCCGTTACAATGGCGCAAGCCTGGTGGGTTTGAACGGTATCGTCATCAAGAGCCACGGCGGCGCCGACGAGGTCGCGTTCGAGACTGCCGTGAACAGGGCACTAACGGAAGCACGCAACGGAGTTCCGGTGCAGATCGCCAATCTCATGGAAGAACAATGTACTCGCGCATAGCCGGAACGGGGGCATATCTGCCCGAAAGGGTGCTGACAAACTTCGATCTGGAGAAGATGATCGATACCACCGACGAGTGGATTCGGACTCGCACCGGTATCGAGCGCAGACACCTCGCTGCAGACGGTCAAGCCACCAGCGACCTGTCGGAACATGCCTGCAGGGCGGCGCTCGATGCCGCGGGACTGACGCCGGCCGATATCGATCTCGTGGTGGTGGGGACATGTACGCCGGACCTGGTGTTTCCCAATGTCGCCTGTCTGCTCCAGGAGCGCATGGGGATGTCCGGAACCGCCTTCAGCATTGAAGCCGCCTGCAGCGGATTCGTCTATTCATTGAGCGTGGCGGACAAGTTCATTCGCGCGGGACAGGCCAGCCGCGCGCTGGTGTGCGGTGCAGAGGTCATGTCGCGGATCATCGACTGGACCGACCGGGAAACCTGCGTGTTGTTCGGCGACGGAGCCGGCGCCGTGGTGCTTGAAGCCTCCGAAGATGCCGGCATTCTCTACACCGACCTGGGCGCCGACGGTCGTTACCGAAACCTGCTCTATGCCGATTCCGGTGTTTCCAGGGTCAAGGAAGAGGGGTCGGCCGCCCTGGTCATGAAGGGCAACGAAGTCTTCAAGGTGGCCGTGCGCACGCTGGGGCGAATGGTGGACCGTGTACTGGCCGACAATGGCCTTGAGCAGGGCCAGATCGACTGGTTTGTCCCGCACCAGGCAAACCTGCGCATTATCAGTGCAACCGCCAAACGCCTTGGATTGCCAATGGAACGGGTGGTGCTGACGGTCAGGGATCATGGCAACACGTCGGCGGCATCCATCCCGCTGGCATTCGATACGGCGGTGCGCGACGGGCGGATTCAGCCGGGGGACCTGGTGCTGATGGAAGCCTTCGGCGGCGGCTTCACCTGGGGCGCCTCGCTGGTCAGGTATTGAGTTCCCGCATTCAGCCCATACCAATTCACATATTCGGTTATAATGAGGTCCCAGATGAGGAAGAACACTAGCCTGCTGTTGCTGGTTTTGATTCCGTTCGCCGGATCCGGCGCGCTGGAATTGACGCTCGACGCCGAAAGCAACCTGGTCGGTACGACGCAGATCATCACTGCGAAGTACGAGGATACCTTCGTCAAGCTCGCCAGACGGTACAACCTCGGCTTCGAGGAAATGAAGCAGGCCAATCCGGACGTCGATCCCTGGTTGCCCGGTGAGGGCACGCAGATCGTCCTGCCGACCCAGTTTGTGCTTCCCGGCGCCCCCCGCCAGGGTGTGGTGATCAACCTGCCGGAACTGCGGCTCTACTATTACCCGGCGGATGATCCCGATCGTGTCATTACCCATCCGGTCAGCATCGGACGCCAGGAATGGCAAACGCCCCTGGGACGCGCCGAGATCATTGCCAAGGCCGAGAAACCGGCCTGGTATCCGCCGGAGTCCATTCGCCGGGAGCACGCGGATGCGGGCGACTTCCTGCCCCGTGTCGTGCCTCCGGGGCCCGACAATCCGCTGGGCGATCATGCGATGCGGCTCAGCATCCCGGGTTACCTGATCCACGGGACGAACCGGCCGTCGGGGCTGGGCATGCGGGTAACGCATGGGTGCATTCGCATGTTCCCTGAAGACATCGAGGGGCTGTTCGGGACCGTGCCCATCGGCACACCCGTGCATATCGTCAATCAGCCCTTCAAGCTGGCGTGGAGTGAAAACGGCTTCTATCTTGAGGCCCATCCGCCGTTGGAGGAGGAAAGGGTGGATGACGCCTGGGCGATGACCCAGTTGACCCGCGCTTTCGTCGCGGCTACGGAAGAAGGACAAGATGCAGGTTTTGACTGGGAGCTTGCGGAACTCGCCGTAGAGAGATCACGGGGCATTCCGGAATTCGTGTCGCCGGTCAGCGTCGCAGATCGAAATCCGGAGTAAGCGCGCCCCGTACAGGCGTTTCAGCCAAGCCGGATTGTGGCCGGCCAAGAGGATGGCCGGCCCAATGAACTATTTGGCTTGTGCTTCCTCGAACATGCGGTCCATGCGCTCGTTGGTGGCATCGACGGCAGCCTGAGCGGCATTGGCAGCCGCAAGTGCCTCGTTTGCCGCAGCCTGAGCTTGTTCCGCCGCCTGCTCGGCCCCACTTGCTGTCTGGCTGGCTGCTTGTTCCGCTGCGGACTGTGCAGCTTCGGCGATCGAACGAATCTCGGCCAACTGCTCCTCCAATGCGTAATACGCAGGTGCGCATCCGCCGGCCAATGTCAAGACGGCCAAAAGCGCGCCAAGCTGGAGTTTTCTGCCCATAGACTATCCCCTGAGTGAACGTTGAAAAGACCGTCGCATTATTTCCCAAAGCACGTTTGATTGCAATTGGGTTTTAGGCACAAATCCGTGCGGTTTGATTTTTTCGAATCGCTGTATACAATACCAGTTATTGTACTTATATACAGTGATCATCATGCACGGACTGACTGCGCGACAAAAGGAAATTCTCTCTCTGATTCAAAGAGTTATCTCTGAATCGAATATGCCTCCCACACGTGCGGAAATTGCCCGGGAGCTGGGCTTCCGTTCGGTGAACGCGGCCGAGGAACACTTGAGGGCCCTGGAGCGCAAGGGGGTTATCGAACTGTTGCCGGGCATTTCCCGGGGAATTCGCTTGCGGGACCCCTTGCCCGGGCAAATGGGGCTGCCCATGGTGGGCCGGGTGGCGGCCGGCGCGCCCATGCTGGCCGAGGAGCATATCGAGGCCCGTTACCGGATCGATCCGGCCTTTTTCAGGTCGGAACCCCACTTCCTGCTCCGGATACACGGCATGAGCATGCGGGATGCGGGCATCCTGGACGGCGACTTCGTGGCGGTGCGGCGTTCGGTGGATATCAGGAACGGGCAGATCGTGGTGGCCCGCCTGGAAGACGAAGTCACCGTGAAACGCTATCGACAGGATGGGCATCAGGTGTGGCTCATGCCGGAGAACCCGGATTTCGATCCGATCCGGGTGGATCTCAGGACCCAGGACATGGCCATCGAGGGCATCGTGGTCGGGGTCATGCGCAATACCGTTTGAGTCGGTTGAAGGAGCACTGGTGACCGGCCCGGATGTTTCACCGAGGTTCGTTGCGGTGGCGCGTGCGGAAAGGACTGCTGACCCCGGGGGCCGGAAGCGTGTCGAACAGCCCATCGATCATCTCCTTGTTTGGCGGGCGGGGGAGAACTGTGCTTCCCGGAGAACCTGCCCCACCGGCTTCAAGGCCCTGGACCGCCATTTGCCGGGGGGCGGCTGGCCGGCCACAGGGCTGACCGAGATCCTGACGGAACATTGCGGCATCGGCGAACTCAGCCTGTTGATGCCCGCTCTGGCGCGCCTGGGGGAGGGTGGCGGCACAGGCTGCATCGTCTGGATCGCACCGCCCCATATCCCCTATGCACCGGCTTTGCACAGCCGGGGGATCGACCTGGACCGGGTGCTCGTCGTGCGCGATCGCACCGGTGCCCGGGGGAATCGGGACACCCTGTGGGCCATGGAGCAGGCCCTGCGCTTCGGTTCCTGTGCGGCCGTTCTGGCCTGGGCGCGCTCCGTGGATCAGGTCCCGCTGAGAAGGCTGCAACTGGCCGCCGAAGCAGGGCAGTGCTGGGCGGTGTTGTTTCGGCCGCCGGATGCCTCGCGCCAGCGATCCCCCGCGGTGTTGAGGATGCGCCTCACGGCCATCGGCGGGCAGACCCGAATCGAAATACTCAAGTGCCGCGGCGGGCGCCCCGGCACGGTTTCGATCCGTTTCGAAGACCGGCATCCAGGCGATGTGGAGCACGGCAGGCGCACTGCCGGCCCGCATCGGGATGTCCCGGACCGATAGCCTGCCATGGCCCAGCCGCTCAGAGCCCCTTGTCCCGGGGAGACTTCCCCACCCCGGCAACCCGCGCTTTCGCCGAGGCCGCGGCCGAAACGGTTATGGATCGCGGTTCACTTGCCGAAAGTGGAGGGTCGGGAACTCGTCTCCCTGGCGTGCTGGACGCGGAGAATCACGCCGCTGGTGAGCCTGGAACCGCCCCGGGCACTGGTTCTGGAAGTTGGCGGAAGTCTCAAGTTGTGGGGAGGCCTCGATTCGATCAAGGAGGCACTCTACAAGGAACTGGGCCGGCGCCGGCTGACGGCCCATCTCTGCGCGGCGCCCACGGCATTGGCCGCGCTCTGGTTGGCTCGTGACGGTCGGGAGGACGTGCTGTCGACAAGGCGATTGTCCGACTGGCTGGGTACGTTGCCGCTGTGCGTGACGGGATGGCCGCAAGTTACTCGGCGGCTGTTGAAGAAGATGGGCCTGGGGACGGTAGGAGACTGTCTGAGGTTGCCCCGCGATGGTCTGGCTCGACGAGTGGGGCAGCGCTGTCTGGACGATCTCGACCAGTCCCTGGGTCAGCGGCAGGATCTCAGGATCGCGTTCTGCCCGGACCGGCGTTTCAGTTCCGTCGTGGAATTTCAGGAAGAGGTGGCAGAGCCGCAAGTCATCGCCGAGGTGGGGGGAAGACTCATTCTCCGGCTGGCCGAAGCGCTCCACAGGCATCAGGCGCAGGTCGAAAGCTGCCGGTACGGCTTCCATCACTTGCGCCGGCCGGCAACGGTGGTGCGTATCGACCAGGTTGTGCCGACCCATGAGCCGCGGAAGATCGCCGACCTGTTCCTGAGCCGGCTGGAAACCCTCTCGTTGCCCGCCCCGGTCACCGCGCTGAGCCTGAGGACGGGAAAGATCGCTCCCATGAAGGGATTGAATTCGACGTTGTTTCCGGCTTGCCCGGAGATTCCCCCGAAGACCACCCTGGGTGAGTTGATCGCACGCCTGCGGGTGCGATTCAGCGCGGAGGATATCCATGGCCTTGGGCTGGCGGAGGATCATCGGCCCGAAGCGGCCTGGAGCAAGGCGAAGGATTTGCGGGCCGGGTCCGTGGCTGAGGGGAGGGTTCCGGATACCCGAGGCGGTCTTTCGGCCGGCCGGCGCCCGGTGGCCCGTCAGGCGACGGCTCCCGGGTGCCCGCAGCGGCCCTTGTGGCTTCTGCCCGTGCCGGTCAGCGTTGCGGCCGCCGATGGCGGGCGGGGGCGTTTGCGGCTGGAGTCCGGCCCGGAGCGGATTGAAGCCGGCTGGTGGGAGGGGCTCGATACCAGCCGGGACTACTACGTCGCCCGCAGCAGCCGCGGCAAGCGGCTGTGGGTTTTCCGGGACCGCTGCTCCAGCCGCGGCGATTGGTACCTGCATGGAATCTTCGGTTGAGCCCGGCCCGCATATCGCGAGGATATGCGGGTGCCGGCGCCTCTCGCCGTTCCGTCGCGGCGACTGCCGATTCCACGGCGGTCGCCGGCCCGGCGCAGTCCCCCGGTTATGCCGAACTGCACTGCCTCAGCAATTTCACCTTTCTCCGCGGGGCGTCCCATCCCCGGGAGCAGGTGGAACGGGCCGCCGAACTGGGCTATGCGGCTCTGGCGCTGACCGACGAGTGCTCCCTGGCCGGCGTGGTGCGGGCCCATACGGCGGCGAAGGAACTGCCCCTGAAACTCATCATCGGCAGCGAGTTTCGCCTGGAAGACGGCATCCAGACTGTCGTGCTCGCGCCGGACCGCGCCGCCTACGGAACGCTTTCGGCGCTCATCAGCCACGCGCGAAGGGCGGCCGAAAAGGGCGCCTATCGCCTGACCCGGGACGATTTCGAGCGCTATCTGGCGCCTTCGGAATGCCTGATCCTGTGGTTGCCGGGGGCGTCGCCGGGGACGGCAACGGTCCTGCGGGAAGGCGCCTGGCTCAAGGAGCGTTTCTCCCGCCGCCTGTGGCTGGCTGCGGAACTGCTCATGACGGGCAGGGACCGGACCTTGTTGACCCGATGGCGGCACGTTGCGGCAAGACTGGGTCTGCCGATGCTCGCCAGCGGCAACGTCCACATGCACTGCCGCGAGCGCCGGCGGCTGCAGGATACGCTCACCGCCATTCGTCTCGGGCAACCGCTGCAGAAGATGGGCTTCGGGCTTTATTCCAACGGCGAGCGATACCTGAGGCCCATCGGGGAACTCGCCAGAATCTATCCCGGGCGCCTGTTGAAGGAAACGCTGGCCGTCGCCGAGCGCATCGACTTTTCCCTGGACGAACTGCGCTATGAATATCCCCGCGAACTGGTTCCGAAGGGAGCCACGCCCGCCAGCCATCTGCGCGACCTTACCGGGGAGGGTATGCGCTGGCGCTGGCCGGACGGAGCGCCTGCGAAGGTCAGGGAACTGGTCGAATACGAACTGAAGCTCATCGGCGAGCTTCGCTACGAGGCCTATTTCCTCACCGTTCACGACATCGTCCGGTTCGCCCGCGGCCGGGGCATCCTCTGCCAGGGCCGCGGTTCGGCGGCCAACTCGGCAGTCTGCTTCTGCCTGGGCATCACCGAAGTGGATCCCGCGCGCATGGAAATGCTCATGGAGCGGTTCATTTCGAAAGAGAGAAACGAACCGCCCGATATCGACGTGGATTTCGAGCACCAGCGCCGCGAGGAGGTGATTCAATACATCTACCGGAAGTATTCCCGCGAACGCGCCGCGCTGGCCGCCACGGTCATCAGTTATCGCACCCGGAGTGCGGTCCGCGACGTGGGCAAGGCCCTGGGGATGGAAGAAGCGCAGGTCGGCGTTCTGGCCAGGTCGGTGCAGTGGTGGGACGGCACGCAGGTCGCCGCGCAACAGATCGTCGAGGCGGGATTCGACCCGCAGGCCCCCGTCATCCGGCGCCTCGCCGGCCTGGTTCGTGAGCTGGCGGGGTTTCCCCGGCACCTTTCCCAGCATGTGGGGGGATTCGTCATTTCGCAGGGGCCGCTGAGTCAACTGGTGCCCATCGAGAACGCGGCCATGGAGGACCGCACGGTCATCCAGTGGGACAAGGACGATCTGGAGGACCTGGGGTTGTTGAAGGTGGACGTGCTTGGCCTTGGCATGTTGAGCGCGATTCGCCGCAGCTTCGAGTTGATCCGCGGGTTTTACGGCCGCGAATACACCATGGCCAGTCTTCCGGCAGAGGATCCGGCGGTCTACGACATGATCTGCGAGGCCGATACGGTGGGGGTGTTCCAGATCGAATCCCGCGCGCAGATGGCGATGCTGCCCCGCCTCAGGCCCCGGTGCTATTACGACCTGGTCATCGAGGTGGCCATCGTCAGGCCGGGGCCCATCCAGGGCGACATGGTCCATCCCTATCTCAGGCGGCGCAACGGCGAGGATCCCGTCTCCTATCCCGGTCCGGAGATCGAGCAGGTTCTGGAGCGAACGCTGGGGGTTCCCATTTTCCAGGAACAGGTCATGCAGATCGCCATGGTGGCGGCGGGCTTTACACCGGGCGAGGCGGATCGGCTGCGTCGGGCCATGGCGGCCTGGAAGCGGCGGGGCGGGCTGGAAGGCTTTGAAAGCCGCCTGAAGGCCGGTATGGCCGAGCGCGGTTATCTGCCGGAATTCGCGGAGCGGATCTTCAACCAGATCAAGGGCTTCGGAGACTACGGGTTTCCCGAGTCCCATGCCGCGAGCTTCGCCCTGCTGGTCTATGTTTCGGCCTGGCTCAAGTGCCATGAGCCGGCGGTTTTCTTCTGCGCGCTGCTCAACAGCCAGCCCATGGGTTTCTATGCCCCGCCCCAATTGGTGCGCTGCGCCAGGGAGCATGGGGTGGAAGTCCGGCCGGTGGACGTCAATCACAGCGGCTGGGAGTCGACGCTGGAGCGCGATGCAACCGGCCGGCCGGTATTGCGGTTGGGGTTCAACCGGGTGAAGGGCCTGGCGGAGCGCGCCGCCGAGCGGCTGGTGAACGCCCGGTCCGGGAATGTTCGGCACAGCGGCGCCCGGTTCGGGGATTCGCAACCCGGCAATGCCTTCGGATCCGTGCCGGAACTGGCGGAACGGGCGCAGCTCGGCAACCATGAGCTGGACGTGCTGGCCGGCGCCGGGGCACTGGAATCGCTGGCAAGGAACCGCCACCGCGCCCACTGGGATGCTGCCGGCGTGGAGAAACCGACGCCGCTGCTCGGCCAACCCCGCATCGCCGAGGGCATTCCCATGCTGAAGGCGCCGACGGAAGGCCAGGAAGTCCTGGCCGATTACCAGCATCTGGGCCTCAGTCTGCGCCGCCATCCCCTGGCGTTGCTCAGGGACCGGCTGACCTCGGTGGGTTTGCAGTCCGCCGGCGAGGTGCTGCAGTTCCCCAATGGCGCCGCCGTTCATGCCGCGGGCCTGGTGATCACGCGCCAACGGCCCTCCAGCGCCTCCGGCGTCATCTTCGTGACCATAGAGGACGAGACGGGGTATCTGAACCTGGTGGTGTGGGAGCGGGTAGCCGAACGGCAGCGGCAGGTTCTGCTGGGCGCGACGTTGCTGGGCGTCCATGGCGAGGTGCAAAGGGAGGGCGCCGTGGTGCACATCGTCGCCAGGCAGCTCAGCGATCACAGCGGCCTGCTGGGAGAACTGCCGACGCAGTCGAGGGATTTTCGCTAGCGCGGATACCCTGCCAACGGGCGCACTGCACTGAGTGTGTGTAGTGATCCTGCAGACAACGGCCGATGGCAAAACGAGCCGGTGACTTTTATCGAACCGATGTTGCGGGTATTCTCTCTGGGGCAGGCGCGAGATATTGGTCTCGGTTATGCACAAAACGCAAGAACAAACACTGCAACAACGTAAACTCTGCACTCCAACGGGCACCGGAAACCAACATGTCCAACGAACCAGCCGATAGCACCGGCCGCCGCCAGTGGCTCGGGTACGCACAGCCAGTCCTGATACTGGTCGTGGTGATTGTCGCCCTGTACTTTGCGCGGGCTCCGACTCGCGTGGAACTGGACGTCGGTTCCGGTATCGCGAGCGGCTCGGGGACTCCTGTCGTCAACGTCATCCAGCCGACACCGACCTCGCAGTCGCTGGCGGTCGAGCTGACGGGTACGGTGAAAGCGCAGGATCGCGTGTCGGTGATGTCAGAGGTGGAGGGCCGCATAAGCTGGGTATCCCCAAACTTCAGCAACGGGGGAACGATCGCCGCGAACGAACCTATAGTCAGGATCGATCCGGCAAAGTACGAACTACAGGTCGCGGCGGCTCAGGGCCTGGTCGCCGAGGCCGAAGCCAGAGTGGCGGCCCAGGGCGGTAGTGCGGCGCAGGCTGCACTGGAGAGCGCCCGGGCGGCGTTGGGGCTGGCCGAGCTTGAACTCAGCCGAACCGAAATTTCGCTTCCGTACGATGTGCGGGTCATCGCGGCCGATACGAGTGTCGGGGAGTTGGTCGGTCCCCAGGAGTATGTCGACGCCCAGGCGATCATGGGCGTTGTTTATCGGCCCGACGGCCTGGAGGTTGACGCACCGGTCAGCCTGGACGACCTGGACTACCTGGAGCCGGCAATCGGGCGCACCGCTCGAGTCTATGCGGATTTGGCCGTATACGACGCGGAAATCGTGCGCGTTTCCTCCGTACTCGCGCCGCAGACGCGCCTGGCATCGGTGTTCTTCGACTTTTCGGGCGATCAGCCGACGGAGTCGCTGCCCCTGCCGAACACGTTCGTGGCGGTCGAAATCGACGGGCCCGCGTTCGAAAACGTGTATGTGCTGCCCGAAGCCGTCCTGCAGGAAAGGGATACGGTCTGGATCGTCAGCGATGGCGCACTGAGTTCCGTTGCGCCACGGGCGATCGGGCGCACGAGTGCGGGCCTGGTGGTCGAGGCATTCGACAGCGGAGAGGGGGTGGTCGTTGGCACGTTGCCCGGCGCGCGAGAGGGACTGCAGGTCGAAGTGATGGAAAACGGGCCCTAGCCCACACTCGCATGTGGGCAAGAAATACACCGCCCAGCCAGCCTGCGCGACCAGAAAGTTGAAATTCAAGGAGCTGCCGTGAGATCAGGGCCGATTGCATATTTTGCCGGGAATCCAATCGCCGCCAACCTGCTCATGGCGTTCTTTATCGTCGGCGGCCTGATTGCCGGACGCAATCTTCCGGTTCAGAGTTATCCGGATCTCGATCTGAGATCCGTATCGGTGACGGTTGTCTCTCCCGGCTCCTCTCCCAGGGAGGTCGAGGAGGACATCGTACGCCGGGTAGAGGAGAACGTGGTCGGTCTGCCGGGCGTGGAGCGCGTTGTAGCGACGGCGTACGAAGGCCGGGGAGAGATCAGGGTCGAGCTGGCAACCTTCGCGAATGCCGACGCGGTTCTGGACGACGTACAGAGTGCCGTGGATCGCATCGAGAATTTCCCGCCGCTGACGGCCGAACAGCCGGAAGTCCAGTACGACCGGCTCAATATCGAAGTCATGACGCTCGCGGTATCGTCCGCATCGGCCACGGAGGACGAATTGCGGCTCGCAGCCGAGGATCTGCGCGTACACCTGCTGGAACTGCCGTCCGTGTCCCAGGTGGCGCTGCTCGGTACGAGGGATCGCGAGATCACCATCGAATTGAGCGAGGAAGAGATGCGGCGGCATTCGCTGACCATCCTCCAGATTTCCAACGCCGTGGAGCGCGCTTCCCTCAACCTGACGTTTGGGGAACTGCGCACGGACTCGGGCGGCCTCGTATTGCATACGGTGGCGAAACGGCAGACCGGAGAAGAATTCGAGGACATTCCGCTGATCGCCAGGATGGACGGAACGATGCTCACGCTGGGCGATGTGGCCGCCATCCGCGACGGATTCGTGGACGAGGACATCGTTGCCCGGGTGGACGGGGATCCCGCGGTGTTCGTCCGCGTCGACGCGGCGGAGCAACAGTCGATCGTGGCGATGGGCGAGGAGATCAGGAACTCGCTCGCCGGCTATTCGCCCCCGGCCGGTATCGCGGTGGAAATGTGGAACGATCGCGCCGGCGATGCCGTGGAGCGAATTTCGCTCATCGTACAGAACGCGGTGATCGGGATCATTCTGGTCTTCATTTGCCTCATCGTGTTCTTCGACCTCCGCGTCGCGGTCTGGATCACGGTGGGCATTCCGCTGTCCTTCCTGGGATCGTTGATCTTCTTCGCTCCCGCGGGCATGACGCTGAATCTCGGGACGATCTTTGCCTTCTTCCTGATGGTGGGCATCGTCGTGGACGATGCCGTGGTGGTGGGCGAGAGCATTGCCGCGGAACGCGAGGGCGGCAAGGGGGCGCTCGAGGCGGCGATTTCGGGGGCGCGAGCCATGGTGGGGCCGATTACCATCGGCGCCGTGACGACGATTCTGGCCTTCCTGCCGTTCCTGTTCGTCACCCCGATCAGGGTTCAGATGGTCAGTGTCTTTCCCTACGTGGCGTTCTTCGTACTGATCGTTTCGCTCGTGGAAGCCTTCTTCATCCTGCCGTCGCACCTGTCCCACAAGAGAAACTGGAGCGTCCCGCCGCTGAGCGACTTTCAGGCCCGGGTGCGGGAACGGCTGGCCGCGATGCGGGACAATATTGTCGTCCCGGCGGTGTCCTGGTCGGTACAACGCGTCTGGTTCGCGCCGACCTGCGGTGCCGTGATTGTCGCCTTTGCCCTGGTGCTGATGCGCATCGAAGCCGTACAGGTCGTCTACTTCGATGAAATGATCAATGCGTCCGACGACCTCCAGGTGGACCTGGCGCTGCCGGTGGGAACGCCTTTCGCAACGACTCTCGCCACGGCAGAGCGATTCGTGGATGCGGCGCAACGAATCAACGGCCAGAGCGCCGGAACACCGATCGAGTCGATCAGCGTCCTGGCCGGCAGTTTCTTCGCGCCGCCCAATCAGGCGTTGGCGCGCATCAACAGTCACCAGGCTTCCGTTGTGGTTCACCTGAACGACAGACCGGAGCGCCAGGCGTCCATTCAGGAGGTCCAGCGGCAGTTGCGCCAGAATGTCGGTGACGTCTCATACCTTGCGAACATCCGGTATTACACCGGAGTCACGCGGCCCGTGTCCGGAATTGCCTATGCCGTAAAGCACGACGATCCCGGGATTCTTCGGCAAGCCGCCAACGATCTGGTTGCCGGTATGCAAGACGTACCGGGGGTCTATGCGGTTGCGAACAGTCAGGCGCTGGGCAAACGGCACCTGGAAATCGAGCTCACGCCGGAAGGGCACGCCGCCGGCCTGACGACCGGATCGATCGGCGCGCAGTTGCGCTCGAATTTCCACGGAGCGGTGGTACAGCGGCTTCAGCGCGGCGCCGACGAAATCAAGGTGGTGGTGAGATACCCCGAGGAGCAGCGCCAGAGCCTTCGCGAACTGACCAACGAACGAATATTCAGGCCCGGAGGCGTCGGCGAGATCCCGCTGTCCACTGTGGCTAACCTGGTTGAGCGACGGGAATTGTCGGCGTTGACCAGTATCGACGGGCAACAGACCGCAAGGGTGACCGGCGAGGCCGACCCTGCGGTGGTGACACCCCTGCAGGCCAGGCGGCAAGTCAATCAAGACCTGATTCCCGGCCTGCTCGCAATGTACCCTGGCTTGGCCATCGAGGCGGACGGCAGTGCCAGGGAAGAGCGTTCCATGCTCGACACGCTGCGAGTCCTCGTACCCCTGGTGATGATTGCGATGTACGTGCTCATCGCCGCGTTTCTCAGAAGTTACTGGAAGCCCCTGATTGCCGTGGTGGGCGTTCCGATCGCGTTTGCCGGTTCGGTCTTCGGCCACTGGATACTGGGATGGGACTACGGGTTCATGTCCCTGTTCGGCCTGATCGGCGTTGCGGGCGTGATCGTGAACGACGCGCTCG
Organism: Gammaproteobacteria bacterium; assembly: GCA_022825505.1. Classification (GTDB taxonomy): domain Bacteria; phylum Pseudomonadota; class Gammaproteobacteria; order Steroidobacterales; family Rariloculaceae; genus UBA6522. The sequence goes on from JAJDWR010000016.1 coordinate 99,951, forward strand.
TGCTGATGGACCGCTACAACACCCTGCGCCGCGAGAACGAGATGCTTCCTGCCATCGCCGCGGCATCGGCCGCGACGCGGCATCGCTTCCGCGCCGTCTTTCTGACCAGCCTGACGACGGTTCTGGCGCTGGCGCCTCTGCTCTACGAGCGAAGCGACATACTGATGTTCCTGGTGCCCTTCGTGGTCAGCATGCTGGGCGGGCTGATCTTCTCGGGCCTCTTCATCCTGTTCCTGCTGCCCTCGCTGGTCATGATTGCCGAGGCGGGCAGGGAATAGGGCAGGGCATCGTTTCCGACGCGGTCGATTGCCGCCGATCGTCCACTGCGGGCGGATTACTCCGGTTTCATGAACAGCAGCGCGAAGCGGTCCGTGTTTCCCGTCACCGTACGCCGGCCGACCTCGAACCGCAGTTCGTCATCGGGCCGCCGCAACAAGGTGCTGTAGTCGACCAACACGAAACCGGAATCCTGGACTTCCTTGATGGCGAGCACGGGGTCCACGCGCCGGCCATTCTCCGTGTTGTCGGGCTCCATGTGCCGGCGCGTGTGGTCGACGATGCCATACAGTCCGCCCGGCTTCAGCGCGTCGAACGACGACTTGTTGATGGCCATACGCGCGTCGTAATCGAAATTGTGATAGTTGCGGAACGTCAGCACCATGTCCACGGGCTCGACGTCCCAGGGACCCGACGCGATCCATGGCGAGCCGTTCGGGTCGGCGGCGGCGCCCCAGCCGAGCACCTCCACGTCTTGCATGCCCGGCAGGTCCGTCACGCCGGCGAAGGGGGCGCTGTAAAACGTCGGCGCCGGATGCGTCACGTAGAGCATGCCGGCTTCGTTCAGGACCGGCGCCAGGATTTTCGTGTACCAGCCGCTGAACGGGAGCAGCTCAATCACCGTCATGTCGGGTTCGAGCCGGAAGAAATCGAGCACCTGCGCGGGTTGGCGGTTGCGGTCTCGCGCACGCTCTTCCGCGGTTCTGATCTCGCTCTGCATGGCGTCCATCACGGCCTGCTCCAGTTCGTTGGGAGGGTCGCCGAACTGGGCGAATGTGACGGGCGCTGCCAGCAGTGTGGTGAGAAGCATTGAAAATCGCATCTGGACTCTCCTTGTCGGTCTGATTTCAGTGAAGGTCGCGGCCCGCTACGTAGTCTACAACGGACTGCGGCTCGGTGTGTCCGGGGATGCTCGCAATGGACTGCCAGGTCTTGGCGCTTCGGTACCGGCTACGCGCGGCCTTCCCGAATGTGCTTCGGCCAGATTCCGCCGCGGCCGGCGGAAATGATACCGTTCGGGTCGACTGCGTCCTTCAGGGTCTCGCTGAACCGTCGCAATGCGTGATCGTTGAACGAATAGTGTCCCATGATCAGATCCTGGAAGACAGGCGGCGTACGGTACTCGCCCCAGCCGCGCTCTGCACCCAGGTTTGCCAGGTGCGTAAACGCCTCGCGCTGGCGCTGATTCGCCTCCACATCGATTCGCGATACCGGGAATCCCATGATGAATATGAACGCCCGGTACATCCAGGTCGCCGGTGTGGAAGCCGGGTGGGTGAACGACCGCATCCCCATTTCCCTGAAGGCTTCGGTGAAGACTTCCTGCGCTTCCAGGACCGCTTCCCCGGATTTCGGGATGAGTGGTGCGAACCACATCTCGCCGTCCCAGCCCAGCGTTTCGGCGTCCGGTCGGGTCCCCAGCCGGAAGATTTCCATGTTTGGAATTCCGAGCGCCACCTTGTGCAATCCCTCGACTTCGTCGGCCGCGATCGGCCACTGAAGTTCATGATCGAGACTGAATTTCGCGCCGGGGATATCGCTGAGCAGGCGCTGGGCGTAGTTCCAGTTGGCCCGAACGGTTTCCCCGGGCCCGTAGAACTGGAGTTCGCAGCGGTAGTAGGCCATGTCGTTGCCCTGTGCCCAGCGTTCGAGGTCCTGCGCGGAACGGGCGAACGGCTGATTCAGAATCTCCGCGACCTCGGGCTCGGAGAAATGCGCCGTCAGCGGTGTGTTGTAGCGCGGCATACCGATCAGGCCCGCGTGTTCGAGCTGATTCACGATCGCGACAAGATCGATGATGTCGCGCCGTGCCGGTACGGACACGGTTCCCTTCAGATAGGCTTCCGGCTCCGGGAACAGGTGAAACCCCATCTTCGTGACCACGCCGAAGTTGCCCTGGGAGAACAGGCCATCGACGTGCGGGCCGAAACCGTAGCGGTATTCGCCCCAGGTGTCGGCGCCGGGCAGTGCGCCCATGCCGGTGCGCATCAGCTCGCCGTCCGGCAGGACCACTTCCATGCCGCAGTGCGAGATGAAATGATCGCGATAGGCGCCCCACGTATAGCCGACACCGTGATCGAGGGCATTGCCGACCACGCTGCCCCAGCCCGGGTCCGGGCAGTCGATGAGGACCTTCAGATTGCGGTCCTGGATGTAGCGATACAGGTCGAAGTACGACACGCCCGGCTCGACGATGGCGTAGTGGCGCTTGTCGTCGACCTCGATCACGCGATTCATGCGCTTGAGATCCAGCACGACACTGCCGGAGAGGTTCGGCGCGGAACCGCCATAGCCGAGGTTGCGGCCAGTGGAGATCGGATAGATCGGGATGCGATAGCGATTGGCCGTGCGAACGACCTGCTGGACCTCCTCCGTGTTGTCCGGCGCAACCGCGGCGGAAACCAGAATCTCCTCGGGTTCGTTCTGTACCGGCGAGTAGGCGTCCCGGTACAGGCGCGTATCCTCGTCCTCGGTGAATACCCAGTCGCTGCCTACGGCGCTCTCGAATTCGCCGAGTGCCGTGCGGAAGTCCTGTTCGTTAACGCCCGGGGGTATTGCCATCATCATTCTCCGGTGTTTTGTGTGAGGTAGGCGGTTACTGCGTCGAGGTCCGCATTGCTGATCTCCGTCGGCCTGAAAAACGGCATCATCGAGATGCCCTCGCGGACCATCAGTTCCACGAACTCCGGGACCATGTCGGTGCGCTCGGTCAGCGTGGCCGGGAGCTCTCCGCGGTACTTGATCGCCAGCGCCGCGGTACCAGGCTTGAGCATCTCGGGTCCGTGGCAGGTGTTGCACCAGTAGTCGTAGACAGCTTCGCCGCGCTCGAGCAGTTCGACGCGGGATATCGGAGATTCAAGGCTTATGCCGAGCTCGCGGGACGTCAGCCCGTCCTCCGGTACCTGCGCGCTGCCTTGCAGTGACAACAGCAATGCGGTGGCCGCGAATCCGAATTTCGAGTAATGCATTGTCATCCCTGTGGTATGCCCACCGGTGTGGCGGCAGAGTTTACTACAGCAAGTCAACCGGAGTGCGGCCGCCCCTACCAGCCTTCGCCAAGCGTAAAATTGCGATCTTTTCATGGAGACTAATGCAATCTTCAACACTTCTCTCAGCAATAATATTCATATTCTGAGATGCTTATGCTGCGAGATATCAGAATTCGGATTGCCGGTCACCATACATACTGCATAACGGGCAAGGATATTCATTAGCTGACTCCACCTGTCATGTTGAGAATGGAAAATGCACTGCTGACCATCTGGACGCTGCTTTGCGTGCTTGGGACCGCACCGGCCGTTGCGCAGATGGATCTCACCGGCATGTGGGTTCCGCTGCCCCGCGATCAGGATGGCAGCGGGGACACCGGCGATGCGGCCGGTATTCCCTTGAGCGTCGACGGGCGCAGGCGCGCCCATAGCTGGTCCGCCGAGGAATTCGACACGGCCGAGTGGGTGTGCCGGCCGCACGCGTGGGATTACTCTCTTGACGGCCCGCTTTCCCAGATCCGTTTCCTGCCGATCGTCGACCGGGCCACGCAGGAGATCATCGCCTATCACGGACATATTCAGATGGAGCAACAGGAAACCTTCATCTGGCTGGACGGGCGTCCCCATCCGCCGGCCAATGCTCCGCACACCTGGAGCGGGTTCACCACCGGAGAGTGGGAGGGCGATGTCCTGGTCACGACCACCACCCACCTCAAGGAGGCCTATATCCGGCGCACGGGCTTGATGCGCAGCGACCGCACGACGGTGCGTACGCGATGGAGGCGCATCGGCGACTATCTTCAGGCCACCACGATCATGTACGACCCCATTTACCTGGCGGAGCCTTATATTCGCAGTGCCAACACGTGGGTGAACTCTCCGGAACGTCCCATGGCCCCATATCCTTGCGAGGAGGCGACGGAAACCGTCGTGCCCCGCGGTTCGGTATCCCATTTCCTCCCGGGGCAGAGTCCGCTGCCCGGGCTGGACCCGGACCGGGTCGACGAGTTCGAAACGCCCTACGAGGCGAAGCTCGGCGGCGCGAGCACGATGTTGCCCGGGTACGTCGACGACCTGGCAGCCATGGAGACCAACCCGGCGGGCGCAGACCCTGCCGCGCCGTTCATGCGCCCACAGGGGGAAGAGATCAGACCCCAACCCGTGTGGGGAGTCGAACTGGAGGGAGGGCCGGAACCGGGTGAAATCCAGGTGCTGCCGGTGCAGGGCAATGTGTTTGCGCTTTTCGGCGCCGGCGCAAACATCACGGTGCAGGCCGGCGAGGACGGCGTGCTGGTGGTGGATACCGGAGTCGAGTCGATGAGCGGGGCGGTGCTCGAGGCCATCCGCACCATCTCCGACGGCCCGATCCGGTACATCGTCAATACCACGCACACCCGGGAGCATACCGGCGGCAACGACTTGATCGCCGCGGCCGGGGAACAGGTTCCCTGGCGAGCCCCGACTTATGCCCAGGGCCCCCAGGGTGCGCTGGGCAGGGACAAGGCGTCGGTCATCGCCTATCTCAACGTATTCGCCCGAATGATTGTGCCTCCCGACGGCGGCGAGCCCCTGCCGGAGGGCGGATGGCCGGACAATACCTACTCGACACCGTGGAAGCGGCTGTACTTCAATGACGAACCCGTGGTCATCACGCATCGGCCGGGCACCAGCGATTCCAACAGCGTGGTGCTGTTTCGAAAGTCCGACGTGGTCAGCGCCGGCGATCTGCTCGACCTGACCCGCTTCCCCCGGATCGACCCGGATACGGGCGGTGGCATTCAGGCGCTTGTGGATGCGCTGAACTACCTGATCAGCATCGTTGCACCGGCGGAAAACTCCGCCGGCGGCACGCTCGTGGTGCCCGGACGGGGACGCATCGCCGACTACGCGGAAGTCGCCTACTACCGTGACATGGTGAGCGTGATCCGCGACCGGATCCTGGCGATGATCGACAGCGGGATGACGCGGGAGACGATCATCGCCGCCGGGCCCACGTGGGGATACGATGCCCGTTACGGCAGCGACAGCGGGGACTGGACCACCGACATGTTCGTCGGGGCTGCCTACGACACCCTGGCGAGATAATCGAGGAGAGATCCGATGACGCAACAGCATGTGTGGACACTGCTCGCCGGTGCTGCCGCGCTGGCGGTTTCGAGCGCCGGCTGGACGCACCATTCGTTCCAGGCCACGTACGACGAGGATTCCGATCCCATCGAGATCGAAGGGGTGGTCAAGGAACTCGTATGGCGCAATCCGCATTCGTTTCTTCGCGTCGATGTCACCGGCGCCGACGGGAGCGTGGAAACCTGGGTGCTGGAGTGGGCCTCCATCAACCAGTTGTCCGAGGCGCGGCTGACCCGAACGACGTTGCTGCCCGGCCAGCAGATCGTGGCCAGCGGCCTTCCGCCGCGGGATTCCGGGTACAACAGGCTGCTGTTGCGCGAGGTCACGCGCCCCAGCGACGGGTGGTCCTGGCGCGGCCGGGTCCGCTAGCGGGCCATGTCCGGTCGTTTACAGGGTGGTTCAATGCAAGGCGCCGTTTGCCTGCTCGTTCTGACGCTGGCGATGGGCAGTTCGAGCGTCGCGATTGCCCAGTTCTTCGACCGGCCACCGCCGCCCCCCGACCCCCGCAGCGGCCGCGAAGCCGCCGCGCAGGACCTGACGGGGTACTGGGTCTCCGTGGTCAGCGAGTACTGGCACCTGCGCATGCTGATGCCCCCTAGGGGCAATTACAGCATGCTGCCGTTGACAGCCGAGGCCCGCGAGTTCGCCGGCGCCTGGAACCCCGGCGACGACGCCGGCAACGAATGCCGCAGTTACGGCGCCGCTGCCGTCATGCGCCTGCCGGGGCGGCTGCACATCCAGTGGGCCGACGACGAAACCCTGCAGATCGACATCGACTCCGGTACCCAGACGCGGCTGCTGCACTTCGACGAGACCGAGGCCGGTCCGCCCTCATGGCAGGGCCACTCGATGGCGTCCTGGGTGAGCCAGTCCGGGGCCGAGGATGCCCGGTACCTCAAGGTAACCACCACCAACATGCTACCGGGCTACCTGCGCAAGAACGGCGTACCCTACAGCGGCGATGCGGCGCTTGAAGAACACTTCGATGTCTTCACCGAGCCCAACGGCGATCGCTGGATGGTCATCACCAGTATCGTCACGGACCCCGCCAACCTGACTCGACCCTACGCGGTCACGAACCACTTCAGGCAGGTGGACGACGGCAGCGGCTGGGACCCGACCCCCTGCCGGGTGGACCATCCCCGGTAAACTGCGGAAGCCGCAGGCAGTCGGGTCCCAGAGGCCCCAACGGTCCTGCCTGAGCAACAGAGTCAGTTTTCGTAAACGCTCCGGCCCGTGTTCCTATGCGCGCAGTCGAAGGGCTTGACTTCGGTGCCCGGAATCCATGCGTAGGATCTCTGCCATACGGCGGGTGCGGTCAGGTACATGGGATCTGTGACGATGACCTGGTAAGTCATGAGAGTCTCGTCGTCGCTTGGCGTGAATCGCTCGATCATGGTCACGGCATCGCTCATGGGCGTACCCTGCGCATCGAGGTAAGGCCACGACACATGGTCGATTTCGACCACCAGGGTGTTGCCCTCCCAGCGCCCGACCGAGTGACCGAGACGATCGACGGGCGGGTTCGCCGGCGTCGTCGCCGGATCCATGTAGATCACCCGATTGCCGTCCCATTCCTCGATCAGCAGACGGATACGATCACCCTCGTCGATGAACTGAATCGGAAAGGGATTGAGGATCGCGTTGGGCATCCCCGGTGCTTCGCAGCGCAGTCCCGGATCGTCGACGGCCTGGTCCCACTGGTCCTTCAGAGCCTGTGCCTCTGCCGTGAGTAGGGGCGGCTCGATGCCACCGCCAAACCCGCGAACGGAGCTCCAGACGCGGAATATCCCTTCCGCGGCTTCTGCCTCCGTCACGGCAGCGCCGGCGGAGACTTCAGGCGGCGCCGCTGACGGTTCGGTCCAGCGGGGCGGATAGGCGCGGTCGGAAATCGTGAACTCTTTGCCACTCGGTATCTGCATGTGGGATGTCCAGATGGCCTTCACACCCCGGGTCGCCGGGGCGCCGGCGACCCTGATCTCGTCGCCAATGGCGATGGTGTCCGACGTGACACCACGCCGCTGCACGGTGTTCCAGGCGCCGGCCTCGATCTCCCATAGCTCCGTCGGGCCGGCATCGTTGTCCACTTCGATCGTCAGGCCGACGTGAGGGTTGCGCCAGAAGACCTCCGTCACGGTTCCCGTGAGTTCGATCGTCGTGCCCGTGTCGTAGAATCCGCCGGTCGAATGGTGGGCAAGCCCGGCGAGGGGAAGGAGCGCGGCTGCAATGGGAAGCAGTTTCAGTCTCATACCGGTACACCGATGGGTCGATGGATTGCTTCTCCCGATTCTACCCCCAATCAGCCCCGTCGCGAGCGACAAGCGTGCACCGCTTGCTTCTGCCTTGAAGGCGTTCCGGGCGCGATGCCGGAATCCTGCCACGGGTAACCCGTGCCGCCTTGGCGATCGGGACGTTTGATATGATCGGTTTGATCGGCCGCGTACCGATCTGCATGGGGAGAATCATTAAGTTCATGGACAAACTCGCCATTCCAGGGAGAATCGTCGTCATCAATGCCGTCGTCTCTCTTGCCCTGGTGCTCACGGTCTGTCTCCCGGGTGAGCTTTCGGCGCAGGAGGGTGCGGCCGAAATCCCGGACCTGTCCGCGATCTGGCAGCGAATCCGGTTGCCCAGGCCGGAAGAAATTCCGCCGGATGCGCGGGGCTTCGGCAGAATGGGTTCGCTGGCGCTTAACGCCCGCGGCATCGGCATGCGGGACGCCTTCGACGAGTCCCTGCACCCCATGTACGATTGCGTGCCGACCACGATTCCCCAATTGCTGGGCGATCCGTACAACTTCTCCATCGAGCAACTGCCGGACCGGGTGATCGTCCGATTCGAGAAGGATGACGTGACCCGCACGATCTGGCTGGAAGGCCATGGCCACCGGGAGGCGACGGCCAACGACTACTCGATCCAGGGTTACTCCACCGGCCGGTACGAGAACGGTGAGCTTGTGGTCGAGACCACGAAGTACGCGTTCAATCCATCGGGCCTGGTGGAAAGGTCCCCGATGGTACCTTCCTCCACGTCGAAGCGGACGGTTGAGCGCTATTCGCGCGATGGCGATGGTCTCGCGGTGGAGGTGCTCGTGGAGGATCCGCTCATGCTGACGGAATCCTTGCTGTTCAGCTACGTATACGAGTCGACCGACGTACCGTTGATCGACTGGTTGCCGTGCGACCCCGCCCAGGCACGCGCGCCTCTGAGATACATGCCAGAGGACGCACTGAAGTACGGGATTCGCTGACCCGAGCGTCTCCAGGGAGCCAGCACACCATGAAACGCCACTCATCGATCCTGCCGGCGGTCATCGTTGCCGCCACAGGTTTACAATTCTTGACGAAACCGGCCGGCGCGCACCATTCCTCGGCGCCGTTCTATGACGAGACCAGGACGGTGGAAATCCGCGGTGTCGTGACCCGGTGGACGTTTGTGAACCCCCACCCGTTCCTCTACGTGGACGTCACCGGCGAGCAGGGCGAGACGCAGGAGTGGATCATCGAGTTCGCCGGGCCCGTGCGGCTTCAGAGAATGGGCTGGTCTGCCGAGTTCTTCACGCCGGGTGAGACTATCGTCGCGACCGGGCACCCGCCCAGGGCCGAGGGCGTCTTCGGGATGTTCTCGCCCGAGATCGTCCGGGAAGATGGCACGGTGATCCCGGCCTCGCGGTTCTGAAACCGCGCCGGGATCGGCAGGTCTCAGTCGAAGACCTCGTCGGGGCGAAGACCCCAGGTCAGGCCATCGGAGGGCCTCAGAAAGTTGAGCAGGCGCACGCGATTGTCCTCCACGTTGCGGCCGGGGTTGCCATTGATCACCACGTAGTCGCCGGGCCGCAGCGTTGCCTGAGTCACCCCGGTGGCGCCGAGTTGGGTCGCCGATCCCCATTCGACTACATATCGTACGTTGGAACCGTCGTCCTGCTCGACCATTACGTGGACCAGGGTATGGGGATTGCGCCACAGGAACTGCACGAGGCGGCCTTCGATGGTGACTTCCTGATCCTCAAGATAGACTGCGGCGAACGAGTGATGGCCCCAGGCTCCCGCGCTCATCAGCAGCGCGGCGGCGACTGCCAGGGAAAGCGCCTGAATCGATATCTTGCGCCACGGACTGCGGCCCGGCCCGGCGGCTGCCAGGGAAGGCGTCTGAAGCGAATTCCTGCGCCACGGACCGCGCCCAGGCGCGGCAGTTGTCGGGAATATCATTCTCATTCGGTTGCCTCCTCCATCAGCCGGCGCCCGCGCGGGCCGAGCTCGGCAAAACCACCGTCGTTGCAGGTCAGGTTCGGCGCGCCTCCCGGCAGCCCCTGCCGCTCGATCCAGCCGCAGCAATAGCGGCCGCACGAGGCCGGCGGCACGTAGCTGTCCCGGATCGTGTTGCGATACTCCGGATACAGGGTATGGGCATAGCCCATCGCGGCCTCCTTCGGGATGTTGTAGGTGCGGACCATGAAGTCCTCTTCCGGGTTCTCGCCGGGCAGGTAGTGGGGCACGAGTCCGGAATCCTCGAGATACGGGATCTCGTTCGCCGTATTGCACTGCGTCCGCTCCGGGCCTTGCCGCCCGTTGGGTTCGTACTGCCAGACCCGGCTCACGACGTGGGGCTCGCTCAGGTAGATCGGGTCCTCCTGGATGACCGTGACGGTCAGCAGGTCGTCATGGCGGGTGAGGTGCACCGTGAACGTCGTCCTGTCGCTGCCGGGAATTCCGTTGCCGCGCCTGATCCAGGCCGTCTTCACGTGGGTCATGCGCGCGGTCAGCGTATTGCCTTCCCACTTGCCAGTGGCGAATCCGCCGGACGGATGCCAGGCGTTCTCCGACGGGTGCTCGCGCCCGTCCATCCAGATCGTGATCGTGTCCCTGAGGTAGTTGCCGGCGACCACCCAGGCGATGACGTTGCCGCTGGTTTCGTCATTGATGCTCCAGATCCGGTAGAGCCTGGGTCGGTAAAGCCCGACCCAGGGCGCCTGCGAGAGGCACTGCCGCTCGAGGGTCATGGGCATGTTCGAGGTGTAGCTCAGCGCCTTGGCCCTGGCCTCGTCGGTCATCGGCATCCCGGTGAAATCGCCCAGGTCCGAACCGGGACCGCGCTCGATGTAGTCCTCGTAGAGACGGTCCTCATACGTGCCCGTGAGCTGGACCTGAGCCCGCGCCGGAATGGCCGCCATCAGCAGCGCGCAACAGGTTGCCAGGGCCGTAGCGAAACTTGTTCGGTTCACCAGCGTTGCCTCCTGAGGGTGTCAGAACCTCGCGTCGCAGGGCGTCGGGTCCCACCTGCTGACGTCGTCTTCCTTCCTGAAGTGGATGGCCGTGATCCACGGGAGCTGCAGATAGACCGGATCCTCCACCGTATTGGTCACGACCAGGTATTGGTCGCCGTTGTCCTGGACATGAACGTCCCAGTACTCGGTGAAGACCGTGCGGTCGCTGTAGGGCACGCCGTTCTTGCGCAGATACCCGGGCCGCAGCCGGGTTGTGACGGACTTCATCGAACCGAATCCGGATGCGCCGGCCATGATCCATTCGGCCGTCGATACGCCCTGCCAGGTGTTTGCGCCTTCTTCGGGCACGCCGTCGAAGTGAAACAGTCGCGTCTGCATGCCGTAGTCGGACTCGAGCTGCAGCGTGTTGTCGTCCAGCCATTCGATGCGCAGCCGCGTTGGCCCCCGCATGAGGCCGGGCGCGCCGTAGGCCTTGCAGGCCTCGCCGGCCGCCTCGTCGGCAGCCGGTTCCCAGGCCTCGGCAAGAAGCTGGGCGTCGAGGTTCATCGGAATGCTGGGGAAGTCGCCGCGCGCCGGGGTGACCATCCTCCAGCGCCAGTCCTCGGAGATGACCGCGACCCACTGGCCGGTCAGGTCGACGGGGGCGATCGCGCGGGCGGGTCCCGCAGGGCCGGATTCAGTCGGTGGAAACTGTGCGAAAGCGCCGGAAGCGATTATGAGTGCAAACAAGGGAGGCAACGCGCCAGCGGTTTTCGAGTTGGGTTCCCTTCGCGTCGGCATGGCAGTTCCGGCACGAAGTCCGCCGGCCAGCTGTCGCCATCGCACCTGAATCCGAGCGCGGCCGGGCCATCCCATGTGCTCGAATCGGCGCATGCTCACTCAACCACCGGCGGATTCTTCAGGCCATTGTAAATCGCCTCGACAAACATCTCGGTCGTCCAGGGGCCCGTGTCGGATCCATACCGCTCGCGATAGCCCTGCGTGGGATTGGCGGCCTGTACCTCCTCAAGGCTCATTCCCTTGTCAATGAGGTCCCTGATCCGGTCATGGATGATCGTGACCATGTTCTGGTATTCCACCAGCTCGGCGTAGTCGGCAATGTATCCGTTGCCGGGCACGAGCAGCGTCCGCCCCGGTTTCAGGACCAGGGGCATCGCGGGAATCGTGATCTCCAGCAGGTGGTTGAGCGCCGCCAGTTCGCCCTGGATGCTGCCGCCCCTGGCCGGATCGATCACCGGGAACCGGTGCAGGTCCAGGATGTCGCCGGTGGCGATCACGTCGGCGCGGCGGAAATGCACCATGCTGTCGCCATCGGAGTGGGCGCCGGTCTGGCGCATGACGACGATGCCGTCGTCGTTGATGTACATCGTTCTCACCCTGGACGTGTACGTCTCGTTCGGCCAGTCCTCGTAGGGCAGCACTCCTTCGTCGGCCATGCGCAGCAGCACGTTCTCGTGCGCAAGAACGTTTGCGTAGGGGGCCGCGCCGAAGGCGGCGCCCGCAACCGGGATGCCCGTGCTCGCCAGCGCATGGTTGCCGCCGGCGTGGTCGGCATCGGCACTGGTGTTGATGATCAGCCCGATCGGCCTGTCGGTGATCGCCCTCACCGCGGCCAGGACCTCGTCTGCCATCTCCGCGGAGCCGCTGTCGACGAGAATGGCCGCGTCTTCTCCAACGTGCACGGTGATGTTGCCGCCGGCGCCGAAGATCACGTGGACGTTCGGCCGGATCTGAATGGTTTCAAGCCCGGATTCGCCCGGTGCCGGTTGGGCGAACGGCACGGCGATCCAGCACGCGGCAAGGGTCGCCACCATCGCGGGGAGGCGGCAATGGAACCGGCCGGATAGGCGGCTACCGTGGCCCGGCGAGATGATCGATCGTCTCATTGTCTGTTCCCGTGGCGTTTCCCGTTGCGGCGCAGGAAGACTACTTCACCCGCTTCACGATGCGGCGTTCGTGCTCCGGCGCCCGTTCCCCGGTTTGTCTGGTGGTTCGTCCGGTCTTCTCGATATCACGAACCACGCCGATCAATTGCTCGTAGAACAATTTCGCCGCCGGAGACATCGTCGTATTCGCGCGCATGATGATCTGGACTTTCGGCACCGTCGTTCGGCTGTACTGTTCGATGTCCCCGGCCGCCAGCGGGACGATTGCGGACAGCTCCGAACGACGTTGAGCATCGTATACGGAAGAGAGGGCGAGACGGTCGCTTTCCAGAAGCACTCCATCCACGACCTGGGAACTCCCCGACTCCACCCAGTCGCTCGGCGGCTCGAGACCGCGAGCGTTGAAGTAAGACCTGAACCACTCCGCAATCGGCGTATCCATCGGCGGCAGAATCCACTTTGCGGCCGCAAGATCCTCCGCTGTCACCGATTTAAGCCGGCCCAGCGGGTGCCCCGCCCGCGCGAGAATCCGAGCCTCGGCATCCATGATGGGATGCAGAATCAGGTCCGGGTGGTCCGAAGCCAGGTAGCGGACGCCGATGACGAAATCCAGATCGCCCGAACGCAGCGCCGATTCCATGACGTGAAGGTCGCCTTCCAGCGTGGCTACCCGGATCCTCGGATGCGATTTGAGGAGTCGGCTTATCGCCCGCGGTGCGATGAGATTGCGCACCGGAGGGAGCGTGGCAATCGCGAGCCGGCCTCTGACGATACCGTCCGCCATTCCGGCCATCTCGTCAACGGCATGTTGAATCTCGGAAAAGGCCAGTCGTACGTGCGTGTTCAGGACCCGCGAGAAGCGTGTCGCCTCGAGTGTTCCACCCGTGGAGCGCTCGAACAATGGCAAATTGAGCTGATCCTGGAGTTCGTTCAGCGCCCGGTACACTGCGTGCGGGGCAATGTCGAGACGGTCGGCCGCGAACCGGATGTCGCGAAAGCGGTGCACGGCGATGAACGCGACCAGTCGATTGTTGCCGATCTCCATCCGGAAAACCGGTGGGTTTTGCCGTTGCTTCGGGTCGCCAGGCAGATTCCGATACTCGGCGCCGGCGCGCTCGAACTCGCGGTTGGCACTCTTCAGGCGCTTGACCAGGGCTTCGCCGTAACTCGTCGGTATCATGCCGGCGGTTACACGGTCGAACAACCTGATCCCCAGTTGTTTTTCGATCTGCGAAACGGCCTTGCTGGTCGCCGAGTGGGAGCGCGCCAGGAGCGCGCTGGCATGCGAAATGCTGCCGGTTTCGGCGACACTCAGAACGGCCCTCAACTGTCGGAGACTCAGGGCACTTGCGTCAACGGGGTTCACGTCGCCTCATGATCGCGCTGGCGGGCAATGGCTTTCGTATAATGGCCAGCGTAGAGGCCGGTTACAAATCAGTCAATCCTGCGGTGCAGCCTCCTGGCACCGACAACTGGGGAAGACAAAATGAAACGACTACCTGCGACTCTGGTTTGCCTGGCGTTGGCCTCGCCTCTGTCCGCGCAATGGATTTCCCTGCCTACACCGGGAATCCCGCGCACGGCGGACGGCGCTCCGGACCTGTCCGCGCCCACACCGCGCACTGCGGAAGGCCGACCCGACTTCACGGGCTTGTGGCGCACCGGCAGGTCGACCGGCGACCTGAGCGATCGAAGCAAGTTCCAGCCGTGGGTCAATACGCTGATCGAGGAGCGCAGCAGCCGCTACTTTGCAGACAGTCCCCGGTTCCACTGCCTGCCCAGCGGACCTGCCGCCATCAACAGCGGCGGCAATTCCTACGGACTACGCAGGATCCTGCAGCACCCAACGATGATCGCGGTGCTCTACAACGACGGCACTTACCGGGAGATCTTCATGGACGGGCGGGAACTGGAGGAGGATCCGCTGCGCACCTGGATGGGCTACTCCGTCGGCCGGTGGGACGGCGACACACTGGTGGTGGAGAGCAACGGTTACAACGACAAGACCTGGCTGAACAGCGGAGGCGTGTCGCACACCGATCAACTGCGCATGACCGAGCGCTTCCGCCGCCCGAACTTCGGGCGCATGGAGATCGAGGTGACCTACGAGGACTCCGGCGCGTTCAATTCACCCCTGAACGCGACCATTCAGATGAACTACGCGGCGGACGATGTGATGCTCGAGACCGTCTGTACGGAGGCCTACCTGGGCGGGGACCGCGAGCACTGGAGCACCGGCGTCACGGGAAGGGTCACGACATCCGTGGAGGTCGCCCCCGAGATCCTGGCCAGATACGTCGGAACCTACACCGGCACCTACCTGACGAACGACGTCACGATCCGGATCACCATGGAAGACGGGCAACTGCTCCTGCAACGGGGCAACGGCAGGCGAGCGCCGCTGGCGGCGCAGTCCGAGTCCTCATTCCTGCCCGACGGCGGCGGTCTGGGCTATGTCTTTACCGCTGAGGGCGACGGGATGGCCAGCGCCATCTCCGAGGTCCGCGTTTCGGGTGCGTGGACTTACGAACGGGTGCCCGAATAACCGGAAGAGACTGAACCTGAAATTGGCCGGACTCCAGACCGAACGCACGAACGCCTGATGGTGCAGGCTATTCCTGCCGCGCGACGTTGTGGATGGTTCGGGAAGCCGATTCCTCGTCGCACTCGAAATCCTCGATCGGCGTGCTGTCCGCAAGCCGCGTATGGATCACGCGGTCTGTATAGGCTGCGGTGAGGTATTCGGGATCCTCCACAGTGTATTCCAGCACCAGCGATGCGCCGCCAACCGTCACGGAGTAGCGCTCCGTCAGGCGTTTTCCGGTGCTGGACGGCAGCTCGCCGCCCCGGCCGTTGGGATCGTAGATCGAGGCGAGGCCGGCGGCCTGTTCCGGGAACCGCTCCGACTCGACCACGAGGCTCTCGCCATCCAGCCGCGCCGTCGCGTAGCCGAACAGTCCCGACGGCTCGCTCAGGACCGGTTCGCCGCCCAGGGGCACGGTGCGAATGACGGCAAAGTACTCGTGGTGCAATACGACCCGGTCGTCGGAAAACTCGATTCCAAAGAGATAGGGCGGATAGAAGAGCGCCGGAAGGTTCGGCGGTACGCAGTGCACGGCCGGCGACTCCGTAACGTCGTAGTTCTCGCGGAACCGGGCGGCCCACTCCGTCAGCGGCATCGGCGAGTCGCCATCCGTGTTGAGATTCCGATGCGGCTGGATGTCCCAGATTCCGGAGAGGAGGTCGGCGGCGTCCGCGCCTGAAACCTGCACATCCGTCGCCACGGCCGGGGAATTGCCGCTGCCGACCCGGGTACCGTCCGGCCTGAAGATACCTCTCCCGAGCAGAACGCCTCGGACTCCGTCCCGGCGCATCGCGCCTCGCACGACGATCGGGTCGCCCGGGATCAGCGTATCCTCGTCGATGCCCTGGCGGCGCATGTTGGGGACCGGTCCCATCTCGATATCCCAGAGTTCGGAGGCGCCGTCTTCGTCTTCGGATTCAATCGTGAGTATCGAGTGCGGGCTGCGCACCTTGAGGTCTACAACCGAGCCGGACAACTCGATGAACCGGGATTGATCGAAGGGAGCGAAGGAGTGGTGGGCCCGGGCGGAAGCTTGTATGGCGATCGATACCAACACGAGTGCGGCGGTGCCCGAAGCAGTCCCGATCGCTTGCCGGACTGGAACTTCAAAGAAGGTCATTTTCTGTTCTCCATGCCGCAGGCGAAGCGAAGGTCTCACAGCATTACCACGCTGGCCTGCTCGCGATCTGCGGACGCGCCCGGATTTAACGGTCTCCTGCGTAGCAAATATACCGAACGTGCTTCCGGTCACCCGGGTCGAGCCGTGAATTCTGCGTAAATTGGCATGAATTAGCTGTGTACCGTTCACCTGTACTGTCGTCGGGGTATCGCCGGACGTTTAAGATAGTCGACTGGCAGAAATCGGCGAGGAAGCCAATGCGCGTCAGGATTGCAGGACCGTCGTTCGCAGCGATTGATTTCTGGGGTGACGGGGGCTTTCGCGGACCGTAACGCCTGGAGAAGACTATGCGAACGCTATTGAAAGCAGTAGCCTGGTGCTACCTGGTGGGCTGGTCAGCGTTGACATACGCTCACCACAGCATCGCGGCGTATGCTGTCGATGAAGCACGCGAAATCTCGGGCATCGTCTCCGAGGTTCGGCTCGTGAATCCGCACGCCTATTTCGTGCTCGACGTGACCGACGAGACGGGAGCCGTGACCTCGTGGAGGGTGGAAACTGCCGCGCCGGCCATCCTGCGCCGTGGCGGCTGGGATGCGACGACCGTGCGGGTCGGCGACCGGGTCGCGGCGACGGGCGCGCCATTGGCGTCAGGCGACCCGGAGATGAATCTCGAGTTCTTCTTCCTGGCCGACGGCACCCGGATCTCTCGCACCGGCAACATCGGAGGTCCACCGGCAGGCGCTGCCGACGCCGGCGAGGGCGGACCGCCGGTAGCGGCTGGCGGCATGGCGCCTGCAGGGGGCATGGGGCGGCAAGGGGGCATGGGCCGTGGCCCGGGAGGCGCAGCCTTTCCGGCGGAACCGGAGCCATCCGGCGCTCCACG
This sequence comes from Gammaproteobacteria bacterium, assembly GCA_022825505.1. GTDB lineage: Bacteria > Pseudomonadota > Gammaproteobacteria > Steroidobacterales > Rariloculaceae > UBA6522. Next base: position 117,044 of record JAJDWR010000016.1, read on the forward strand.
CGAGTTGCTGACCGGCGTTTGGTCGACGAACTGGGGTTCGCCCTTTACGCGCTCGACCGACCCTCAGGCCCGCGAGAAGATGACGGCTGCAGGGCTCGCCCGCTTCGAAGCGTTCGACATCAATGTCGAGAACATGGCGAACTGCCGCCTGGTGGGCGCGCCCCGCCTTGCGCGCGGCACGGTCTACTCGCACGAGGTCGTCGACATCGGCCATACGATCTACATCATCTCCGAATACAACGCGGAGACCCGCCGCATCTACATGGACGGACAGGAACCGCACCGGTATTTCGCTCCCAATAAACTCGGCTGGTCCAACGGCGAATACGAGGACGGCGTGCTGACGATCACGACTCGGCATCTGACCGAGGAGTACATCGAAGCGTCGAGCGGCAACTACTTCGGCGGCGGTGAAGACGCTTACATGATCGAGAAGATATTCGTCATCGAAGAGGGAAACGAACTCGTCTACATGACGTGGTTTCATGACCCCTTGCACTACACGGAGCCTTATCGCACCTCCCAGAATTGGCGGCGCATGGATGTGGATGAGGGCTTCATGCTCGACTGCGAACCCACCGTTTACACATTGGCGGAGTAAGTGCATCATCGGGATGCCGGACACCCAGCACTAAATTGAGGAAAAAGCTCATGAAATTCTGGACGACCACGATGACTGCGATGGCACTGATGCTGTCGATGACGCCCGTTGTGTCACAGGAATCGGCTTCGGAGCAGACCTACCACATGAAGATGGACGACCCGGCGGGACTGGTGGAAACCGGCTACTGCCTGGAAATCCTCGGCAGGCCCGGCGACGAAATGCTCGAAATGCCCCTCATCGCGCACAACTGCAAGCTGATCCTCGCTCCAGACGATTCAATCGTCCACAACGGGAAGGGCGAAATCGTTTTTCCCGCCTTTGATCTCTGCGTGACTGCCATGGGGCTGAACATTGCGCTCGAGTACAACTCGGTGATGCTGAAGGAGTGTGGCCTCGTGGAGCCCTACCTGAATGCTCCCCCGTTGCAGGCTTTCGAAGTCAATGACAGGAACCAGGTGCAACTGATGGGCTCCGAACTCTGCCTGACAATCGGCGATTCATCGAGCACCACCACGCGCCCGGATCACCACTGGCGCGCGCTGTACCTGCAGGATTGTGCCGGCGCACCGCTGGAGCGCTCGCAGTGGTATCTCAATATCCCTGAGTAAACCGAACTCGTTTACATGAGGTGGTTCCACGATACCGCGTACCACACGGAGCCCCATCGCACCAGACGCAATGGCGGCGGAGGCAAGCGCTGATGGCCGAAATCAGCTATGGTTTTTTCACTCCGCACTCGCCGATCTTTGCGCTCGATCCCAACAAGCTTGCGTTGCCCGAAGAAGAAGTGTCACTGACGGGTGGGGAACTGTCGGCCGACTTCGTTCCCCCGACAACAAAATCGCCCGAGCGCATCTATCATTACCGTGGCGGCGTGTACAACCACGCGGAACTTGAGGTGCTGCACGCCGAGGCGGGCAACGGCTGGATTGTCGAAAACAACACCGATGCGAAGCGCGTGGAAGCGTTCGAGCGCTCCTTTGCGGAGTTCAAGTCCCTGGGCGAGAAGATTCTCAATGAGGTCAAGCCGGACGCGCTGGTCCTGATCGGCGACGACCACCTGGAATGGTTCGCCGACGGCGTCAAACCTACATTCATGGTGTATTGCGGCGATCACGTCAGGAACATCACCATGGAGAACGCCGGCGACGACGTCATTTTCAAGACGCACAATAACCCGGCGCGCTACCGGTCGCAGCAGCAGCTCAGGCCGGAAGAGGCGGACATCGATTACCCGGTCGAGAGCGACCTCGCCACGCATATCGTGGCCTGCGCCCATCTGGAGGAGTTCGATCTTGCCTACGCCAAAGAACCGATCATCGCCCACAATGGCGTCCGCGTCGGCTGCCCCTACGCGTATTCGTTCGTGTATCGAAGGATTCTCCGCGACGCCCCGGTCCCGTTCGTACCGGTCATGGTGAACGGTTATTTCGACCCGCAACGGCCGACCCCGAACCGGTGTTACAGCTTCGGCCGGATGATCGGCCGTGCGATCCAGTCGTGGGACGCGGACAAGCGCGTCGCCGTATGCGCGGCAGGCGGGTTCTCGCACGTCGCTATCGACCCCGAACTGGATCGTGCGATGATGGACGCATGCCGGAACGGCGACGAGGCGTTCTTCAGGGGCATCAGCCGCGACGACCTGATGATGGGAAATTCGGAGTTCAAGGAGATCGTGACGCTGGCGGGAATGCTCAGCGTCACGGATCTCAAGTTCAGCGAACGGGAGCTTGTGTTCGTCGTGCGCTCGATGGCGGGGGTCGGCCAGGCGATGGGGTTCGGCGAATGGCAGTAATCCGAGCGCTTCCCCTGGCGACATTACTCGTGCCGGGTCTGCTCGCATGCCAGACAATCGACATGCCAGCCAACGAAATACTGCCTGCGCCCTCTCCGGATTTCTTCGCCTACAGCGGCGCCGGGCTGCAGGGCTTCGAGCCGGTCCGCACCGAGGAAGGCGTTCAACACGTGATCTACGAGAGCCCGATGCGCGGCTTCGTCACGGCGTACCTCATCGAACCCGCGAGCGACAGCCCGCTGCCCGCGGCGATTTACCTTCACCCGTCCGGCAGCGGCAGTACGACACAGATCGATGAAGCGCGTCAACTGGCGGGCCAGGGATACGTCGTCATGCTGGTCGACTCGCCGAAGGTTCGCCCCGACGCCTGGCGAATCAGCGAAGATCATGCCATCCCGAATCACAACCGGGACATTTATCGCCAGCAGGTCATCGACGTGCGCCGCGGAATCGACCTGCTTGCGCAGCAGCCGTATGTCGATGCGACGGACCTCAGCATCATCGGCAAGAACCTCGGCGGCGGATTCGCGGGCATACTGAGCGGTGTCGAAGACCGCGTCGGCACGTTCGTGATTCAGGCTGCGATTCCGGAGCTGGGAAAATTCTGGCCGAACATGGCCCATCCGACGGCGGACGCCGTTCGCGAACAGGTCGGGCAGGAACGCCTGGAAGAATACGCTCTGGAAACCGCGGTCACCGATGCGCTGAACTACGTGGACCTGCGCGCGGACAAGCGCGTGCTCTACCAGTGGGGCGAACACGACGACTGGTTGACGCCGGAACAGGCGCACGAAATGGTCACTCGAACGACCGGCGAGGTGACGAGCATCTGGTACGAGGAGGGCCACGACTTGATGTCACCGGACGTCGTCCGTGACTATGTTCGCTGGTTGACGCAGGACGATTAGTCCGGCCCGCTCGGCAGCGCCTCTCGGCAGCAACCCTTATGCTACCTTGGCTATCGAGTGGTACAATTATCTCTTAACATGCACTCGCGGAGTGAAGGATGAAGAAAATGACTCGCCGGAAAGTGGTGCAGACCGGTGCGCTGGCGGGCATTGGCCTGGTCGGCAAGAGCCTCGGGCAGACATTGCGGCCCGAACAGGACGAGTTGCAGGGCGTCGATTCGATCATCGTGCCTCAGCCGGTCGACCCCATCTCGGGCATCACGTGCGGATTGACGCCCGAGACCATCGACGGGCCCTACTACTTCCACGGCGCGGAAATGCGCAGCAGGATCAGCGAAGGCAAGGAAGGCCTGCCCTTGCGGCTTGGTATCCAGGTCGTCGATGTCACCTGGGCGAGCGCGCCGCCGAATCTCTGTTTCCCGATTCAGAATGCCATCGTCGATATCTGGCATGCCGATGCGCTGGGCATTTACTCGAATTCCACGCTCGATGCACAGGGCGTCGATACGGCGGGACAGACCTGGTGCCGCGGCGCGCAGGCGACCGACGAGAGCGGCTATTGCGAATTCGAGACGATTCTGCCCGGCTGGTATCTCGAGGAAGGCGGGCCGCCGTGGCGACCGATCTTCGCACGAACGATTCACATCCACGCGAAGGTTTATTTCCGCAACAAGGTCGTCACCACTCAAATCTACTTTCCCGACGCCTTCATCGAGTCGGTCTACGCGCAGGCCCTCCCGTACAGGGAGACGCCGACGCGCACCAGCCGCGTGACCGGGGAAGTCCATAGCATCGATCCCAACGAAGCCGACTGGGTGTACGGGCAGGGTGGCCCGATGACGGAACCCGAGCGCGACGGCGACGGCTACTATGCCAGGGCCGTCGTCGGGACAATGAACGCCTGATTCGGAACATCCCCCGGCCCAGACTCGTATGGAAATACCCGTTTCCCTTCGCGTCTGCGCGCCGGTTGCCGGAGCAAAAACTCCTGGAGGAATATCATGCTGAATACGTGTCTCGTCGGCGAAGGCGGACAGGGCGAAGCCTACATGAAGGCGATAGGGCCGCTGTCCGACATAGCGGTCACGGCCATCGTCGGCGGTAATGAGGGCGATACGAATGCCTTTGCGGAGCGCTGGAACATCCCGTACGCATCCACGAACCTCAAGGAAGCGCTGCGCCGCGACGATGTCGATGCCGCGATCATCGCCTCGCCAACCGGCCTGCACGCCGAGCACGCCCGGCTCGCGATCTCCCGCAACAAGCATGTGTTGCTGGAAATCCCCATGGCGGACAATCTCGCCGACTGCGAGGAGATTGCCGCGTTGGCGGAAAGCTCGCCGCTGGTGTGCATGGTGGCGCACACGCGCCGGTTCCAGCCCATGTTTCGCCATGTCAAGCACAGGGTCGACAGCGGTGATCTGGATATCCACCACATGGTGTTCCAGACCTATTTCTTCCGGCGCACGAACCTGAACCGCGACGGCAACCCGCGCACGTGGGTCGACAGCCTGCTCTGGCATCACGCCTGCCACAGCGTCGACACCGCCAAGTGGCTGTTCGGCGCCGAGGGAATGCAGTGCTGGGCGCAGGCCGGGCCGGACCATCCGGAACTCGGCATTCCAATGGACATCACTGTCGGCATGAAGACGGGGCGCGGCCAGCTCGTCACCGGCGCCCTGTCATTCAACAATCACGGCAAGATACAGGTCAGTACCCGCTTCATCGGCGAACAGGACACCCTCGTCGTGATTTCCAATGAAGTCAGACTCGTGGATCACGAGGGCAACGAGCTGGTCAAGGACAAGTTCGGCTCCGGACTGGCCGAGCAGGTTCAGGAATTCGTTTCCGCTGTCGCGGAGCAACGGGAACCGGAGGCCAGTTTCGCCGACTGCCTGCAAACCATGCGTTTGCTCGCCAGGTTGCAGGATTCCATCGGCGCATAGGCGATTCCGTGCACAGTCATCGGGTCGCTTGCCCGGCTCGGCAAGGCTAGCCAGGAGTCGTGATATCTCCATTTGCCGTTGAAGGGCTTGTTCGCGCAGTCGCTGCGCCAGCGCGGCCATTGCGGCGGGCGCGGGCACCGTATGACTTTACTGCAACAGGGCTTGAAATTCCTGTCACCCGTCCACGAGCAGTCTCCAATTCCGTCTATATTGGAACTGGTTGCACGAAACCAACAGTTGCCAGGAGATTCGGATGCCCGCTCGAGACCCGTCTATTCACGGCGTTTGCCTTGTATTGCTGTCGCTGTTTGCCCTATCGGCGCCCGCGCACCATTCGCGCACCGGATTCGATGCGGCCAACCCGATTCGGCTCACCGGCACGGTGACCGAGTTTCGCTGGGCCAACCCTCACGTACTTCTTCGAATCGAGCTCGACAGCGGCGAGGACTGGCTTCTCGAGGCGCACTCGGTCCAGGGCGTTGCCAGCTACGGCTGGCAACCCGACACGTTTCAGATAGGCGATGAAATTTCCGTTGGCGCCAATCCCGACAGGAATCCGGACAACCGGTACGCCCTGTTGCTATGGGTTCTGACGGCGGACGGCCAAGCGCTGAACGGCATGCCCGGCAGCGTGATTCCACAGGAGTACGCCGCCGGGGAGACGCCGCAACCGGCGCGTGGCGGTCGCGAGGGCCGCCAGGACCTCTCCCACCTTACGCCGCCGTCCACGGATTTCAGCGGTAACTGGCTGGCCCTGGAAGCCCGTTTCGGAGGACCGCCGATAGCAGGCGCCGAGGGCGATCCCGGTGGCCCCGCCGCGGCCAGACGCGGAATGGGTATGGGCGCCGCGCCTCCCGGTGGGGCCGGAATGGGAGCTGCGCCCCCCGGTGCCGCAGGTATGGGGACCGCCCAGCCAAACAGGGCCGCTACGGGCGCCGCCCCACTCGTCGCTCAGGTCAGCAGCATGGTCCTGACCGAACTCGGTCTGGATCAGCGTGAAACTGTCCGCGATCCGAATGACCCCACCTACCATTGCATCGAGAGCCAATTCCCGAACTTCGTGACGACGCCGACCGGAGTCCGCATTGACCGCTACGAGGACCGTCTCGTCGTCCAGAAGGAGTCCACCAGCGTGGTCAATACCATCTGGCTGGACGAGTCCGCGATACCCGCGGATTACGTGCCCGGGCGGGCCGGGTTCGCGGTGGGCCGGTTCGAAGACGAGGCAACGCTGCTGTTCAGCATCGCGAACTTTGCGCCCGCCACCTGGGGGCTTGTACGGGGTGTCGATTCCAGCGCCGGGAAGGAAATTCACGGCCGCATGGAACTGGACGGGGACGGCAAGGCCATCGACATATCCTGGACGACCACCGATCCCGTTTACCTGGCGGAGCCATACGACGATTCAATCAGGTTGACGAAACAGCCGGACCGCGAATTCGTTACCGCGGACTGCGATCCTGAGTCCAGCGCTGCTTTCCTGGAATTCCAGTAGCCGCCGCTACAGGCCCGTATCCGGTTGAATCGACCGAAGGGCAAGTGTAGCCGACTCAAATGAACCACAGGGGGAGATTTTCATGAAATGCCGATTGGCTGTTACTGGATCGATACCGACTTTCGACAGGAGAAACGCAGTGAAGATGATTAATGCAAGAATTGTCGTGGCGGGCGCCGCGCTCGCGTTTGGCGTTGCGTTCGCGCAGGAAGCGGAAGACGGGCAGGCAGAGGGGGACGGCGCGTCCGAAGCGTCGACGCTGGAAGAGGTCGTCGTCACCGGTTCCCGTATCTTCGGCCAGGGGCAAACCGCTTCGCCGCTGGTGCAGGTCACCGCCGAGGATTTCTTCGAGAATCCCTCGGCGACCATTTCCGAATTTTTCGGCGACAACATCACGTCCAATAACGTGGTTTCGCTGGGAGTCGATGAAGGCAATACCAGCGGTCAGGCGGGCACCGGCAACCGCGCCGCCGGGGTGAGCCTGTGGAGCCTGGGAGAGGAAAACACGCTCACTCTGCTCAATGGCTCGCGCGTGATCCACTACGCCGCGCCGAACAGCGGCGGTTGGTACACGTCGGATATCAATTCGGTGCTGCCGGCCATTGCCATGGCCAGGGCCGACGTGCTGCTCGATGGCGGCGGCGCCATCTACGGAACCGACGCCGTGGCCGGCGTAATCAACCTGGTGCCGAGGTATGGCTTCGAGGGCATTGAGTTTCGCATGCAGACGGACCTTTACCCGGACAGCCTGAGCGACACCGGATCCAACGCGATCGAAGGAATCTGGGGCACCGGGCTCGGAAATGGCATGGGCAGTTTCATTGCCGCGTTCGATCACCGCATCACGCGGGAAATCGATGCGTTGGCTGTGGGCAGGAGCAACGCCGATTCCTTTCCGGAGTGGGACGGCAGCATGCTCTTGACGGACTATCAGGAAATGACCGGTAACACCAACGACGGCGCGGCCTATGAATCCATGACCCCTGCGATCGGCATGGGCATGAATGCCATCCCTGGCGAGACATTGGTCGATCCGCTTTGCGGTACGGATATCGAAGGCGTGGACTACAACTATGAGGGCTTTCTCGTTCCCGACGACGATTCGTCCGTTCCCGGGACGGAGGGAACTTGTCACGGCTATGACTTTCCGCACACCACCGGCAGCGATACGAACCGTTCTTCGCTGTTCGCCGCGGTTCGCTGGGACTTTTCCAGCAGGGTTTCCGGCTCCCTCGATTTCGGCTACAGCCGCCGTGAGAACTGGGACAACCAGCAAACCAGCTTCGATACCGGACGCGGACAGAATTTGAGTTCGGCCGCAATACCGAATTTCGTGGACGAAACCATCACCGCCGACCATCCCGCCTGGCAGTACTACATGACACTCGACGACGATTGGCATCGGATCGGGCAGCCGACCGTCGGCATGTCGAGGGGAATGACTGTCACCACGCCGCCGCCTCCCCTCACCGTGGCCATCGGTCCCGGTATCGGGTTCAAGGAGCAGCAGCTCCAGGAGTCGGACACATATAACCTGCATGGCTCGCTCGACATCGATCTGAACGAGACCTTCGGTCTCCAGCTTGGCGCGACCTACGGCCGCAGTGCGGTGACACAAAATCGATACGATCTCGTGATCGATCGTTTCGAGAACGCGCTGGCGGGACTGGGCGGTCCGGGCTGCGATGCGGCCACAGGAATGCCGGGCGAAGGCTCATGCATGTTTTTCAATCCATTCCTCAGCGCATTGCTGCCCAACGCGGATACGATCTTCGAAGGCGGTTCGCTGGCCAATTCCCCGGAACTCATCGACTACATCTATCCGGGAGACGCTCTGCAGCGAAATTTCGAAACCGATTTGCTGGGTGTCAACGCGCTGCTCTCCATCGATACGGGTTGGGAATTGCCCGGCGGTGAAGTCCTGGCGGTGGTCGGCGCGGAGTACCGTCAGGAGTCCTCGGCGGTGGACTACAACGAATTCACCAAATCGGCCGACAGAAACATCACCTTTACGGCCACTTCCTCACCGCAGGTGCCCTACTCGGGAGACCAGACCATCGCTGCGGTGCTGATGGAAGCGGCGGTGCCGGTCCACGAAAATCTCTCCATGCAGTTGGCCGGACGCTACGATGATTACAGCACGGTGGGGGGAACCTTCAATCCGAAGGTGGGACTGACCTGGAATGTTTCGGACCGCGTGGCCTTGCGAACCTCGTATGGAACGTCCTTCCGTGCACCGACCCTTGCGCAAACCACCCCGACCCAGGGTCGCAGTTCCGTGCCGGAGATCCCCGGTGGGGGCCGCAGGGGCGGGCATGGCGTGACGTCCATCTTCCGTGCCGATTCGGAGCTCGGCCCGCAACAGGCGGCGCATCTCAGCGTTGGACTGGACGCGACGCTATTCCAGGACGTTGGGTCGCTCAACAGCCTGAATTGGTCAGCTTCTTACGTGAACATCGACTTTGAGGACCGGATCGACGTGTCGTCGGCGATCAACCGGAGCTGGGGAGGCAGCGCGGGCCTGAGTCCGTGCGCATTTTCCACGACGAGCGCCACTGGCATGGCCGCATGGGGCGGGTTCTACCTTACCGAAGATGTGGACCTGGATGGCGTTCCGGACCCGGACGGCCAGCTTTGCTGGGACGGGAGCGATCCCGATGGCGACGGCATCATTGCCACGCGCGAGGAATTGAGCGCCGACTACCGTCTCTACACCAACCTGGCCACGACCAGAATGGAGGGCATCAATCTCGCCGTCACCTCCAACTGGGCCACGCCATTTGCGGCGTTGGCCGTAAGGGTCAATGCCACCCGAACCCTGAGTTTCCTCTTTCAGGACACGGTAGCGGAGCCAGTGTCGGAAGTCGTCGGCACGAACGGTATCGGCGGGGCTGCGAATATAGCCAACATCAGAGAGTGGAACGGGAACGTGCGCTTCAACTTGAACTGGCGGGACAATACGTTCCTTCGCGGCCAAACGACTCGACTCACGTTGCGGGCCGATTCGGATATCCTGAACGCCGCCGATCTGGCCGACGGTATCGAGACGGTCACGAGCGGTGGCGTGGTTACTGTGGACTTGCGCCATGAGTTCGCCTTCAGCGACGCGTATTCGCTGTCGTTGACGGTGCGCAACCTCAACGGCTCCGAACGCGAGCGTTCCGGCGCTCCGCTGGTCGGCGCCGGCGACCGCACATACCTGCTGCAATTCGCCTACACGCCCTGAGGGAGGGGCGGCGTCGGGGGTCGCTGATACATTCAGGCCGTTCTGTCGCTCCTGCAACAGGTCTTGCCCGGTCAGGCTGTCTATCGCATCGTTAAGTCATTCGATAGAATCAGGTCCATGACCACCAGCTACCGCAGCATCTGGACCTGGCTGCAGGGCGTCGCCTTCGAGCAGGGCTACGCCATGGCGGGCGATGTGCGCACCCGTTACCTGCGCAGCGGTTCGGATGAACTGCCGGGGTTGTTGCTGATTCACGGGTTCGGGAGCCACTGCGATGTGTGGATCAAGAACCTTGCGGCTCATGGCGAGCACTTCAACACCTATGCCATCGATCTCATGGGCACCGGTTTCTCCGACAAGCCGGCGACGGACTATCACGCGCCGGTGCTGGCAAGGCACATGATCGACTTCATGGACGCAGTCGGGTTGGACAAGGCGTCGGTGGTCGGAACCAGCATGGGTTCGCGCGTCGTCGCCCGCTTTGCCGTGGACTATCCCGATCGGACCAGCACGTTGACGCTCGTGTCCCCCGCCGGGCTGTACTTCGAGAAGGAGCGCGCGGCACGCATTCTTCGAACGCACATCACCGAAGCCGACGAATCGACGTGGGAAGGCGCGGAAAAGGGGATCAGGGCGATCATTCGCGAGGACGAGATTTTCGACGACATCATCGCGGCCCGTCGCAATGTCTTCAGGCAACCGCTCATCCGCGAGCGTTACAAGCACTTCGCGGTGCACCACCTGGAAGAGACTGCGCACCTGAGCTTCTGTTCCGAAGACGAGTATCGGTCGATCCGGGCGCCGACCCTGATCGCGAAGGGCGTCAAGGACGCCCTTACGAGTACGGCGCTGCCGAGGAAGCTCGGCGAACTGATACCGAATTCGGAACTGGAGTTCTTCGAGGGTTGCATCCATGCTCCATACTTCGAAGACAGCGAGCGATTCAACGCGCGGCACCTCGAGTTTCTTCTCAAGAACGTATCTGCATGAGCCTGGCCAGTAGCGGGCCTGCGGCCACCGGTATGGAAATATCAGTTGGATAGGGCATTGGATATCTATCCGGTTCGGGAAGAGACGCTGCTGCGCCTTTCCGATGCAGACGGAGACGACGAATCCCAGGTTGTGACGGCGCAGAACTTCGCTGTCGAGCTTTGGCAGCCTCCGAGTGCCGCCCGGCTGGAGCGCGCGGGAGAATTCGAATCCATCGTGCTGGTCTCCGCGGGCAACGCGCGGATAGAGACTGCTGACGATGCCATTTGGCGTGGCGACGATGCCATAGGGAATGTCGACAATGCCGTTCAGCTCGGTGCGGGCTCCGTCGCGATCGTACCTGCGGGCAGATTCCAGGTTGTCGCCGGCGAGTCGGCGCAGGTCGCGATTGTCCACTCGAAACCGCCGGAGGCACTTCGGCGGCGCGCGATCAACTCTGCTCATTACACGAGGGTAGACGAAAGGATCGTTCCGCCGCGGAGGCACTTTCGGCGCGTCTCCAATCCGGGTCGAGTCAATCGCTACGAAGTCGCAGACCTTGCAACGTTACCCCATGCCGACCGGACTCGCATGATCCAGTCGGACGCCATCAGCATCAACTGGGTCGAGTACGAGGGTGCGCGGGACCCGACCCGGCTCAGTCCGCACAATCATTCGGCGTTCGAGCAGGCATCCCTGGGACTCAGGGGCACCTTCATCTACCACCTGCGCGTGCCCTGGATGCCGGATTCCACCGCCTGGCGGGCCGACCGGCATGAACGCATCGACGCACCGTGTATCGGCGTCTTTCCGGTCGGGCTCATCCACACGGTAACCGGCAGCCCGGGTTCCGGCAGGAACCTCCTGATTGACGTCTTTTCGCCCGTCCGGGACGACTTTGTCGAAAAGGGGTGGGTTGCCAATTCAGCCGAATATGAGTCAATTGGCTGATGTGCCCGATCGCCTGATGCCGTTCACTGTCCTGGTGGACAGAACCCTGTACCGTGGACGCTCCGCTGCTTGACAGCCCTGAGAGAGATCAGCCGCTGGCTCGCGCATCAGCCGTCGGCTTGTGCCTCCGTCGAATCGGAGGGGAAGTCGTAGAGCTTCGCGGGGTTGTGCACCAGGATTCGCTCCAGGTTCCGGGCCGAAACGTCGAGTTGGGCGAGCCAGTCGATAGGGCCCGCCGTCGCGTGCATCGGCTTGTGGAACAGGGCCGGGTAGGGCCAGTCGGAACCCCATATCAGGCGTTCGGGGTTCGCGTCGACGAGTGCTTGGGCGAACGGCAGCGAGCGTGGCCAAGGGTACGACTGGTCGCTCGAGTAGCGGTAGTAGCCGGATATCTTGGTCCATATCGAGCCTTCGCCAACCGTTTTGAGAAGGGACTGAAAGGCGGGCTGGTCGATTCCCGCATCGAAGTCGTAGAGCCTTCCGCCCATGTGGTCGACACAGACCTCGACGGGCAGATCGAGGAGGACGGGCAACAGCCTTTCCCACTCTTCGGCGCCCAGACTCATGTACAGCAGGTGCCACCCGTACGGCGCCACCTTGTCGGCGATGGTGCGAATCTTGGCTTCGGTCAGCGGCGCGCCTCCGAAGCCGGTCACTCGCGCGGCGCGGATCCCGGCCCGGTGCCAGGCGGCAATCTGTTCGTCCGACACCGTTTCGTCGGGCAGAACCGCCCCGCGGGCGGCTTCGCCCAGTTGCGCCATGGCATCCAGCGTAATGTCCGGCGTCGTTCCGGCGACGGTGACGTGAACGACGATGACACGGTCGATTCCGGATATCCGCAGGTAATTCTCGAGGTCCCGGGCCGTCGCCTCGGGCGGGGTATACACTCGCTTCTCCACCAATGGATAGCGATCGAACGGACCCACGACGTGAACATGCGTATCGCAAGTGTTGCGGGGCAGGCGAAACGCCGGAGCGCCCGGTTTTCCGGGCCCGGGACAGGGTCTGGCATCCACCGGTCAGGACTCCGTCTTCCGAATCGTCATGGTCATCGTATTCCGTTCATTGCAAGATAGAACGCCGGTTACTCTATCATATGATTGAAACGGCTTGCGGACACATCTGACTTCGAGGAGAACCACTCATGGCATCGATTCCCCTGGCGGCAGCCAACGAAATCTGCGAACGGACCCTGGCGGCGGGCAAGGACATGGGGTTGAAGCCCCTGGCCGCGGCCGTAGTGGACGACGGCGGTCACGTCGTCGCCTTCCAGCGGGCCGACGGGGCGAGCTTCTTCCGGTACGAACTGGCCTTCGGCAAGGCTTACGCGGCTGCCGGGCTGGGTTTCCCGACGACATCCGGCCTGCAGGGTTTTCTGGAGTCCCGGCCGCTGTTCAACGACTACCTCAACGAAAATTCCAACCGCAAGTTTCTCGCCGATGCCGGCGGCGTCAAGATTTTCGATGATCGTGGCGTATGCATCGGGGCGGTCGGCGTCACGGGAGACGTCTCCATCAAGGACGAGGAAGCGGGGGTCAGGGGCATACTGGCGTCCGGCCTGAAGACGGCCTGATGCGGGTTAGACACAACCCCACTTTCTTCCGGACCGATTCCCCCACGAATTGGCTAATTGCTCATGGCGAACTCTCTGCCATTTCTGGAATTTTTGTGCATATATCCCATCAAAGTATTGTACTTTCGTATATCGCTTCAGTAATATCCTAGTTGTGCGGAAATACTCTTGACATGTTCATGTATTTTTGCTAAATGGCAGCGCCGAAAGCGTTCCCCTCTCGACTGACCTTCCATTCATCGCATTTTCTGTTTTTTGTCTCCGTGAGTGCATAGTGAACGATGACCCCAACATGACGTCCAAAGGTTCGCCTGGCGATAGCGCAAGTGTTGTGCATCAACAAAATGATGATGTACATACGATATATGTGAACGCGCTAAGGGTACTCATTATTCAAGATGAAGACTGTTGGTTCGCCCACGGTCTGGAGCTTGACTATGCAGCCGCAGGGCACGATCTTGAGGATGTCAAGCACCGGTTCGTGACAGGTTTGGCGGGGACCATCACCGAACACTTGAAGATTTACGGCACCATCGAGCACATTCTCAAGGTTGCCCCGCAGGATGTATGGAACCTTTGGTTGAATGCGGAAAAGCACTACTCACTCAACACGGCGTCTTTGCACGACCTGAGGGAGTCCGTTCAAGCCGAGTCATGGCGTTTGCCGTTCTCGGGAATTGCGTACCTCGAACCAGACACGGCCTACGCAACTGCTACGTAATCACCTGGCCTATCTGAAGTCATGCGAGGTCACGGCGGTTCCGGAGCTGTTGCCCGAGCGTCTGTACTTGAGGTGTTTCGCCGTCACCACGTCGATGTGGCTGAGGGCGAAGATGGCGAAAGTGTAATATTGGCGGGCAACGGTGCCGTTGAAGCGCATGTGCTCATGGCCTATGTGCCACGGCGGCAGCTACATCGCTTCGCCCGCGTATTCGATATTCCGATCGAGCACTTCTACCACCCGGCAATGGCCGCTGCCCATTAGCCAGTAATCCATTGCCGTTGGCTGTATCCTTGCGACACCTGCAATCACCAGGTGGCGCTGCTCAAGGCAGAGGCGCCACATCCCTTCGAACCATTACCCGTTCGCCCCGATGGCTTTGCGTCTTCCAGACGCCTTCGACCGCTACGCACCGAACTCGCAGGGACCAGATCGCAACGGGGTGCTCCAACGTGGCCGGCGACGCGGCTGGCTCTCCACCGCGGTGGATGAAGACGGTGACGTACGCATGGACCGTAGCGGATTCGGGGCTGTCGACATCGACGAGAACGTTCGAGAGCAAGTGGCGGATGGCCACCGATTCCGACCGCTGCTCCAGCACGCTCAGAATCTTGTCCCTGCCGCTCAGCAGTTCACCCATACGAAGCCACTCGCCGTCCTCCACAAAGAGGTCCGCCGTCTCCCGGTAGGCGCGCTCGTCCAGGCAACGATAGAACCGGGCGAGCAGTTGGGTGCAGTCCCACTCGATGGCTCTTCTTTCTTCAGGTGTCATTGGCATCTTTCCGGGGTTGTTCGCGGCCGCGGTGGGGTCCGCTGCTATGTGCGGATTCTATCGACCGTTTTAATTCGGCGCCAGAGCGTCTACGATGTCGGCCGGAGACCGAAGCCGCAGAGGGAGGGACCGTGCAGTTCGGAACGATATTGATTGAAGACAGGCCGGAGCTGGTTGTAAGGGTCGACGAGGCCCATCTGGTGGTCTTGCGCGACGCGTACCGAGCGTGCGCAATGGAAGGTGCTCCCGCTACGTTTCAGGCGCTGGTTGAGGCCGGTCCGCACGAATTGCGAAGGGTCTCGGAGGCCCTGGCCGGTCTGGCCAGCGCCGGCGTTCCGCTGCTGGAGATCGATTCGGCCGACTGGCTGCCGCCGCAACGCCATCCGACGAAGATTTTCGGTGTGGCATTCAATAACGTTGGCATTCGAAAGGCCGCGCACGTCGATCCCGGCGTGCCGAATTTCTTTCTGAAGGCGCCGTCCAGTCTCATCGGACACGGGAAATCCGTGGTCGTGAAACGTCACTATGGCCACACGATGCCGGAGCCGGAGCTTTGCGTGATCCTCGGCAGGCGGGCGCGGAACGTCGACGAAGCCCACGCGCTGGATTTCGTGTTCGGCTACAGCGTTATGGACGACGTGACCTCCCACGGGATGAAGTTCGGCATGGACAGCATCGCGACGACGCGGGAGCCGGACCTGCTTCAACCGGAACACCTGTCCTGGCGCAGACTGCACGGCCCCGAAGATCGGGACGTTTACTTTGTCTACCATGCGCGGTCGAAGGCGACCGATACCTTCGGCCCGATGGGACCGTGGATCACGACCGCCGACGAGATTCCGGATCCGAACACCCTGCGCGTCGACGGGTACGTGGACGGTGAGCAATTCTCGTCGGATACGACGGCGAGTTATACCTATTCCGTCCAGCAACTCGTGGCCGAGGCGAGCCGCTACTTCACGCTCGAGCCGGGCGACATCATCAATTGCGGTACTTCCGCGAAGGGCATGGGAAACTACCCACGCGCCCACCGCAACATCAACTTTCAGGAGCGCGAGTGCGAAATCGAAATCGAGATCGAGGGCCTGGGGCGGTTATCCCATCTTGTCGTTCACGGCTGAAACTGCAGCGGCATCGAGAGATTCGATGCCTACGGTGACATGCTCGACGCCGGCGTTCGACGGCGGCGCGGTCCAGATCGCCACCGCAATGGGCGTCAGCGCGGCCATGGTCGCCGAATATTCCTCGTTGCCGCACTCGCCCCCTGACAGTCGAATCAGGCGATCCCGATTATGGCCGGCTGCGGCCATGATCGCGATCATCGAGTGGTATCGCCAGTGAAAATCCGTCGCCGATAGCCGCGGCATCCGTTTGCGGAATGCAGCCTGGAAACGGGGGTGCAACTCGCCGTAGACGTTCTTGAGCAAGGTCCGGGAAGTCGTTTGCGGATCGTTCACGAGCCAGACGAGAAACCGAGAAAAGTGCTGCCAACCGGGGTCCGCGCTGAGGCTCGCCTCCACGCTGGGCCCCATGAACGCCTGTACCAGGTCCTCGAGTCTGGCGGGATCGGATCTTTCCCTTGCTTCCGCCAAACGCTTGAGACGCGCGCCGTTGATGGTCCCTAGCCTTCGATCCACCAGGGCATCGATCAATGCCTGACGGTCGCCGAAATGATAGTGGATGGCGGCGATATTGACCTTTGCCTTGGACATGATGCGCCGCAGCGAAACGGCCATGCCTTCCTCGGCCAGCAATCGTTCCGCCGTATCGAGAATGGTCTTGCGAGTCGTCCGTTGGGGTATGCCCAACCCGTTGACCTCGTCACCGAACTCTCGCCGCCAGCGAAACAACGTCTGTTTCGATACACCGAGCCTGTCGGCAACATCGACGACGCGTTTCCCGCCGGCCTGGAGCCGGGCCGCCTTCTTCAGCAACCCCTCGATTTCGGATCGACTGTGCCGCTTACCCGCCATGGACCACCCACCATGTCATTATGTGACCATTACCCTAACACGATTGAATTGGTAACAAGCAAAGCGCGTCGCTCGCGCCAGGTGGCCTTGTATGGGAGAACGGAGTCCCGTTGTTCGGGACTCGTTGGGCATTCTCCACAATAGACAAGAATTTTCTATCATGCGATTGATCTGATCTCGGGCAGCGGTCATCATTGGTACCAGAAGTGTCCCGTGCTCCCGAAGTTCCCCGATGGTGACCAACGACAAGAGAGTCTGCGATGTCCTCGTGGTGGGCGCCGGACCCGTGGGCCTGGTTGCGGGGATCGACTTGGCGCAGCGGGGGCATGGCGTAATCGTCGTTGACGAGCGACGGACGCCCAGGCCGCTAACGGTTCGCTGCAACCATGTCTCGGCGAGGTCGATGGAGTTTTTCCGCCGCCTCGGTTTCGCGGACGACGTACGTGCTGCCGGTCTGCCGGACGAGTATCCTCACAGCGTTTCGCTGCGCACGAGCTTTACGGGGTTTGAGATCGGGCATATCCCGATCGCCGGCCGGTCCGGGCGCCGGCGGGGCGACGAGAGCGTGGACAGTCACTGGCCAACACTGGAGCCGCCCCACCGCATCAACCAGATCCACATGGAGCCGGTGATGATGGCGGCGGCGCAGGCGACGCCCGGCCTGGAGCTCATGTTCGGTGCCCGAGTGGACAAATTCTGCGACGACGGCGCGGTAGTTATCGCTACCGCGCGCCGGACCGCGGGAGATGTGGAGATTGAGGCAAAGTTCCTTGTGGGCTGCGACGGTGCCCGCTCGGCCGTGCGCAAGGGCATGGGGGCGGCATTCGAGGGCGATCCCGAGCTTGCCCATGTCCAGGCGAGTCACATCCGCGCGCCGGGCCTGATCGATAAGATGCCTGCCGGACCGGCGTGGGGTATCGTCACCGTTGCGCCGGACATTCAGGGCACGTCGTTTTGCATTGACGGCGAAAGCGAGTGGATGGTCAACAGCAATCTCCGCCCGGGCGCCAGGGCGCAGAATTTCCCTCGCGATGTTG
The DNA here is from genome assembly GCA_022825505.1 of Gammaproteobacteria bacterium. Taxonomy (GTDB): domain Bacteria; phylum Pseudomonadota; class Gammaproteobacteria; order Steroidobacterales; family Rariloculaceae; genus UBA6522. The sequence continues at coordinate 135,014 of JAJDWR010000016.1, forward strand.
CTCTACGGCGCATACTCGGGGTCGATGACGACTTTCCGCTCGAGATCATCAGCGAACAGGACTGGGTCGGAAGGCGGCTCGTGACCACACGCATGCGCGAAGGCCGCGTGTTTCTCGCCGGGGACGCGGCCCACGTCTGGATTCCCTTCGGCGGTTACGGCATGAACGCCGGGATTGCCGACGCCATCGGCCTCGGCTGGCTTCTCGATGCCGTGCTCCGGGGATGGGGAGGGGAGGGGATGCTCGATGCCTACGCCGCCGAACGGCACCCCATTACCGGACAAGTTTCGGAGCTTGCAATGAAGAGCTCGATGAAGCACCTCAAGAGCCGCTGGGACGTACCGGCGGAAATAGCGGAAGACTCATCCGCGGGCGATGCGGCACGGGAATACGTCCGCGGAAACATCTACGAGCTCAACCTCCACTCCTACTGCTGCGCCGGGCTCAACTTCGGCTATTTCTACGATGCATCGCCCATCATCGCCTACGATGGCGAAAGAGCGCCCACCTACGACGTATACAATTGCACGCCGTCCACGGTTCCCGGTTGCCGCATGCCGCACATGACGTTGCCGGACGGAAGATCCCTGTACGACACGCTGGGAGCGGGGTACACATTGTTTCGCAACGATCCGGACGTTTCTGTGGAAACTCTGGCCACGGCCGCCCATTCCCTTGACGCACCGCTGGAAGTCGTCGACATACCGCCGTGGCCCGAGCACGCTCAGAAGCTGGTTCTGGTGCGGCCCGATTTCCACGTCGCCTGGCGAGGCGACGCGGTCCCGAAGGACGCCCTCATGCTGATGCGAACGTTGTGCGGCCGCTAGCCGGCACGGCAACGCCGCCGACCCGTGTCTACAGCGGGTACGTGCTGCTTTGCCTGCTGCTGGGGTATACGTTCAACTTCCTGGACCGGGTCGTCGTGGGCGTGCTCCAGGAGCCTCTGAGAAACGAGTTTTCGCTCTCGGACTTCCAGCTCGGGCTGCTCGGAGGCCCTGCGTTCGCGATCCTCTATACGGTCACCGGCATCCCCATCGCGCGCTGGGCGGACCGCGGCAACCGGGTCTTCATCGTCTCCCTGGCCATCGGGCTCTGGAGCGCCATGACCGCGGTGACCGGTCTGGCGGCAAGCTACCTTCACCTGTTGCTGGCCCGGATCGGCGTCAGCATCGGGGAGGCTGGCTGCTCTCCGCCGTCGCAGTCGTTGATTTCCGATTACTTTGCGCCGGAACGCCGGGGCACGGCTTTTTCGATCTTTGCCCTCGGCGTCCCCATGGGCAATCTGCTGGCCGCGGTGGGCGCCTCCTGGATCGCTTTCAATTACGGATGGCGAGTGACGTTTGGCGTTCTGGGCGTTGCGGGCATTCTGCTTTCGCTCTTGATCCGGCTCACGGTGCGGGAACCGCAACGAACCACCCCGCCCAAGGCGGCCGGCCGCCTGATCCCGGCCGCCCGATACCTGTTCGGCAAACCGACCTATCGTTTCGTTATCGCCGGAACCGTTTTTGCGGCCCTCGGCGGCTTCAGCCTGGGGCAATACCTGACTTCATATTTCGTGCGGGTCCACGAGCTGAACCTTGCCGCGGCTGGCCTTTCGGTCGGCATGGTCACGGGCGTTGCCGCCGGTATCGGGACCTTCTCCGGCGGCGTTCTGGCGGACCGCCTGATGAAGCGCTTCCCCACCGCGCAGAGCTGGCTACCGGGGATCGGGGTCGCGCTGGGTGTTCCGCTCTACCTCACGGGCCTGTTCGCCGACGGCCCGCGCACGGCCATGATCTTTCTCATGGTCGCGGTCGTCTGCCATTTCTGCTATCTGGGGCCGATGTTCGCCATCAACCAGTCCATCGCCCCGCCGCGCATGCGTTCGACGGCCGTAGCCATCCTGCTGTTGTTCGTGAGCCTCCTGGGCCTGGCGCTGGGGCCACCGATCCTGGGCGCCCTCAGCGACTTCTTTGCGGGGATGACGATCCCGGCCGAAAGCGCCCTGCGCTGGCTCTGCCTGGACATCGAGGCGGGTGTTTCATGCACGCTGGGATCGGCCGACAGCCTGCGCGCAGCCATGATGATCATGGTGGCGGGCGATGTGGCCGCCGCGATCTGCTTCCTGCTCGTCGGGCGCACGCTGCTGCAGGACCGGGAAGAGCACGTTCCGGTTTGACTGCACCAGTACCCGGACATTGATCCGGTTGTCGAGCTCGGGCGCGTCGTGCCCGGAACGCGCGGCAGAGGGGTTACGGCAATGTTAATCGCCTGCGGCGGAATGTGCGGGCAGTCGAGTTGATTGTCAGTCAGAGGCTAACCGGTCACTCGTCTTCGCCGCTATCACCATCGCCTCGGGCATCTCCAGCGCCACCCGGCCCCCGGCCTCCAGGGCCTCCAGCGGCACCCGGCCCGCGGCCGGCAGCGCCTGCGGCTCCACCGGGCGGCCCCGGGCGCCCGGCTGCCCGCGCGTCGCCTTCGGGAGGCGTATATTCGAGGCCCAGGTAGTCGTGGGCGATCTGCAGCCCGTGGTACGGAAATCGCAGGCCGCGCTGTCCCAGGATTCCGAACATCGCCGGAAAGACCATCGCGCGGTCGCCTTCTTCGACCAGGAAGCCCGCGACGATGAGGTTCGCATCGTCCTGCAAATCGTCCTCGCTGAAATCATGCTCCTCGAGCAGCGCCGTCGCGCCGGGCAGGTGAACCTCGTAGTCGCGTGGCGGCTGGCCCTCCGCGTCGCCGTGCACGTTGACAATGACCGCCGGGTCCGCCCATTCCCATCCTGTCGGCATGGCGAGCATCTCGATCGTAGGCAGCGCGATCTCCTCGGGGATGGGCACGAAGAACGGCGGTCCGGTCCCGTTGGTCGGCTCCCGCGGCTGGACGGAATAATCGCCGAATTCGGTGCCGAGGGACTCGACCAGGATGCGGTTGTCGTTGCGCAGTTGCGAGGGATTGCCAACCACGCTGATCCGGTCGCCCACCTGAAACGTCGAATCGTCCCAATTGTTTTCCCGAGGCAACGCGCTGATGCCGCCGAAATCCAGCACGTAGGTCCGCTCGTTGCCGGACTCGTCGGCACCGACGAAGGTGAGCGCATAATGCGGCCGGCCCGTGAACCAGTCGGTTACGGTACCCGACGCGGATACTTGCGTATCCTTGTCATAGATCGCCGTACTGTGATGAGCGACCGCGACGGGCATAAAGGCCATCAAGAGTGAAGCTGTCAAAAGTTCTCGGGTAAACATGCCATCTTCCTGCAACGCCGACTTTCCGTTCGGTTTCAAGTGTACGCAAGATTCCCTTTCGAAATCTGCGAAAGGTCGCGCATTCTTCGTCGGCAATAGACTGTGTCCGGCGGGGCGCCGTCCGGGCCCATGAGGGTAACGTACCGGTTCGGCAAATTGCGCGGCCGGCTTTGTTGTGAAGTCAATCGAATCGGAACCGCAGCCGTTGTGCAGGCTGCGGTTCCGCCAGGTCTAATCAGCTAGCACTGATCCCTGTCGCTGTGCTTGGAGAGGCTGGTCGTGCCGTCGAAGTCATAATAGGTATAGGCCGTTTCGCCGTTCATGTAGATGCAGTGCACCTTGATTTCCGGCCTGGCAGGGTGCAGTCGGCCCAGAATGTCGATCTCGTCACCCACCGACAGCGTGTTTTCGTCAAACCCCAGGCGACGGTTCCGATTGGGCGTTGCCAGCACCAGGTCCCAGGTCTGGCCTTCGCTGTCAGTTGCGACCAACTGGTCATGCGCGGCGCCCAAATGGAGTTCGGTCACCACCACGGTCGTTTCTATGTCGCTGGTATAGCCTGTCCAGCCGTGATGCGCCCAGGCGAAAGTGGAAATAAGCAAAAGAAAGAGGGCCGTCAGGAACGGCAACGGAGAACCGCTACGAAAAACATTAGTCATGGCAACCACCTGTTCGGAGATAGAGGTACTGGTCAATGATACCCCAGACCCCGCACCGGCACCTGTCCCGGACCTCGCGCCGGCACCTGTCCCGGAGTGCGTAACGAAACTCGTTCCAGCGCGCGTACCGGAACCCGTTCCAGTGCCCGCTCGGTGCCCGATCAACGTTACTTGTGCGCCCGCGAGCCGTTCGTACTGGTCTACCGCGCCAATCGGCCCGGCGAACTCGGCCTGATGCGGTCCCTACTGGGGGCCACCGCCGCCAAAGCGGCCCATGCCGCCCGCCGGGGCTTCGCCGCCTGGAGCGCGGCCCATGCCGCCCGCGGGGGCTTCCTCGCCGAGAGCCACGGCAATCAGGCCCGGAACGAATCGCGAATAGATGATCGGCCCGCGGTCCCCGAGATCGAGATCATTCGGAACAATGATCGCACGATCGCCGTCTTCCACGAGAAAACCGTCCACGGAAACCGGCGTACCCGGCGCAGCGTCGTCGGCGGTGAAATACGCAAACTCCAGCAACGCCGGCGGGTCGCTCAGCAGTACCTCGTAATCGCGTTCCGCCTCGCCATCGGCCGCGCCGCGCACGTAAAGCACGACGTTGGGTTCACTCCAGTCCGCCCTCGTTACGGTGGCGTCGATCCCGATGATCGGCAGCCCGCGGCCCAGCGCTTGCCCACCCGCCGGATCTGCCCGTACGCCGTGTGGCCTGCTCTGCGTAAACCGTCCAAAATCGGTGACGAGTGTATCGATCAGGATTTCGTTATCGCCCCTGCGCGGCGGGTTGCCTGTCACGCTGATCTCGTCGCCCGGACTGAAGGTCGACTCGTCCCATTCGTTTTCGCGCACCATGAGACTGCCACCGCCGAAATCGATCCGGTACGTCTTCTCGTTGCCGGACTCGTCGGTTCCGGCGAACTCGAGATAGGCGTGCGGGCGGCCCGAGTGCCATTCGGTCACGACACCCGACACGGACACAATCTGATCTCTGAAATATAGCGCCGGGCTGTGATGTGCGAACGCAAGCGACGCACCCAACGCCATGACAAATCCGCCCGCCAGAAGTTTCGTACTCATCGGTAATCCCCCATTACTCGTCGGCGCCACCCCCGCGCGCCATCCCGCCAGCGCCGCCGGGACGCCCGCCGGCGTTTCCGCCGCGACCGCCACCACCTTCAAACCTGAATTCCAGGCCGACATACTGCGACGCCATGATGTTTGCGATCTGTCCCAGTCGTGACGGCGGCTGGTCGCCGATACCCATGTAGCGCGGGAACAGGATCGAACGCGTGTCTTCCTCTGCCAGAAAGCCTTCCGCAATGACCGGCGTGCCCGGTGCGAAATCCGCCTCCTTGAGGTAGAAATTCTCGTAGGCGAACGTCGCATCGCCGAGGTGGATCTGGTAGTCGCGTTCGGCCTCGCCCTCCACCGCGCCCCGTACGTGACCGATCGCGTTGTCGGAATCCTGCCAGTTGGCACCGGTCGCGACGCCGGTAATCTTGATAATCGGCAAGTCCATCCCCGCCGGCGGCGGGGCGAAGCGAGACTCGGCAGTAACCTCTGAGCTGTAGGGTTCGTCTATGGCGAAGGCGCCGAAATTGGTGTCCATGGTCTCGACCAGGATATCGCCGTCGCGCACCCGGGACGGAAAGCCCGTGACACTGACCGTATCGCCCACAGTGAAGGTCGAATCGTCCCAGTCGTTCTCGCGAACCATTGCGCTGACGCCGCCCCACTCGAGCGTGTAGGTTGTTTCCGCACCCGATTCGTCGGTTGCAAGAACCCTGAGATAGGCGTGGGGCCGGCCCGAATACCACTCCACCACCGTACCGGTGAAAGAGACGGTCTGCGCCTGGTCAAAAATCGTCGTGCTGTGATGCGCGTCAGCAATCGGCATCCATACGGCCAGTATCGGCCCGAATACGATGGATTGGTATTTCATGGCGTTTCCCCGTTACCTCCCGCTCCGCCGCGACCCGCGCCGGCGCCGCCCATTCCGGCCGCTGGGCCTCGCCGGCCCTGGACTTCCACGCCCAGGTACGCTGCAACCGCTCTCTGGGTCATCATCGCCGTTCTCACCGGTCCCCTGTCGCCGAAGTCCACCATCCGGGGAAAGACGATCAGCCGCTCACCCTCTTCGGCCAGGTAGCCGTCGACTCTCGCTGCATTTCCCGGGGCAACATGATCTTCGGCGATCGCAAGGATGTCGTAGAGCGATGCCGGTGCGGACAAGCGAATCTCGTAGTCACGCTCGGCTTCACCGTCGACCGAGCCGCGTACCCATACCGTGACACTGGAGCCTGTCCATTCCGATCTGGCAATTGTGCCCGACAGCTCGATCGCGGGGAGCGTTATCCACTCCGGTATCGGCCCGGCGTCATCGGGGTCGCCGAAATAGGATTCGGTCATGCCGAAGCTGCCGAATGGCGCCACCATGCTTTCCACCAGGATGTCGGTGTCCTTGAGACGGGACGGGAAGCCGATCACGGAAAGCTCATCGCCGATGTCGAAGGTCGAATCGTCCCATTCATTGGTGTTGACGAGCCGGCTCGTGCTGCCGAAGTCGAGAAACCAGGTGTTCTCGTTCCCGAACTCGTCCCTCCCTTCTATCCTGAGGTACGAGTGCGGCCTTCCCCGGAACCACTCGACCACGTTGCCGGTCACCGACACCAGCTCGTTTTCGTTGTAGATTGCGAGACTGTGATGCGCGTACGAGACCGGCGCCGCCATAGCCAGCAACAGGCAGACAGCCACTGGATTCTTCATCGGTAATTCCTCCCAAAATGATTCGATCGCTTATTCCGCCGGTATCGCTTCATAGGTTTGCTCAAGGCACGCGATCGGTGGAGAAAGCTCCAGGTCTTCCTTGTGGAAGAAGCTCGTCTCGATCATGAACGGCGCGGTCATGTACTCGGGATCGAAAATTGTCGTGTCAACATCCAGCGCCGTGCGGTCCTCGCGCCAGCGGAACACATGCGTGACGCGCTTCTGCGCACCCGACGGAAGCCCGCGGGCAAGCCCCCAGGGATTGGGTTCGTAGTTCCTGACATCCACGGTCAGGACCTCGCCCTCCCATTGCCCGACCGCGTAACCCCAGGTGAAGAGTTCATCAGCCGGAGGATGCTCGCCGTCGATATGAACGATCAGCTCGTGGCCGTCCCGGCGAAGAATGAACTGCCCCGGGCCGCGATCGATCTGCACCACATAGGAGTTCTCATGATGCGCGAATAGATAGGGGTCCGGCGAGCACCAGGGCCTGTCCGATTCATCGCCGCCGAACGCCCTGCCGGCGGCCATTCCCTTCTCATTCAATACCGGAACGAAGCGAGTGGATTGCCCCGACAGCCCGGCAAACTCCGCACGAACTTGCCGGGAGGGCCGCTCATACAAAATCCCTGGCGGCCCGAAGATCCCGTCGGGCGGAGCGACCTGGTAGAGACCGTTCCACCCGTCGTTGGGCGTCGCCCCGGCCGACATGTCCCTGCCAGGCCCCCCCGCGGCCTGCGCGCCCTGGCCTTCGGATGCCGTTGAGGCTTCCGCGGCAGCCCGGGCCGGGGCTGCGCCCGGGCCTCTGTTAATGGTGATGACTTCTCCATTCGCCAGGGTGAATGACGCGTCTCCGGCGATCCTTCTTGCGCCCGAGCGAGGCGGGTTCCCGGACGCAACCACCGGATCGCCAACCTCCAGCGTATCCGTCTTCCATCCGTTGAAGTTCATGTGGCTCGGCGAATGCAACTCGAAGCCCCACTCCTCGACCTCGCCGGTTTCGGTGACGCCTTCCACGTAGATGAATACGTGGGGATTGACGAAGTCGACTCGCGTCACCTCGCCCGTCACCGAGATTCGCGTGTCGCTGTCGAACATCGAACGGCTGTGGTGCGCGAGTGTTGTCGGCAACCATGTGGCCAATACGAAAGCAATGAGAATTGGCTTGTAATTCATCGGTTTGGCCCGCCTGTTACTTGCAAAACACAAGTATTGTAGCGCCCCCTCCTGCCGTTACAGCGCGAGGTAATCCTCGATCAGGCCCTCGTTCAGGAGGTCGCGGTAAAACCCCTGCGGATCGCAGATACCCTCGCTCATGGCCGCACTACTGCGCACGAAGCCGCGGGTGCGTACGAGCGGTTCCGTGTAGAGCGGATCGTGGATGGTCATCGTCCGTTCCAGAGTTGCGCCATCGTTCGACGGCGTATAGGTCTCGACTGTGCGCGTCTCGGCGCCGGACATCGGCCAGCCGCTGCCATCGAGCCACATGGGTTTAAGGTGCGTGGTTTCGATGACGAGCGATTCGCCCTCCCAGCGCCCCGTCGAGTAGCCCAGCATGCTCAGAGGCCAGTCTTCGGGCGCCTGGCGGCCGTCCATGTAGATACGCCTGACCCCGCTTACATAGACGAACAGGTAGAACGGCCCCTGGTCGTAGATCTCCATGCTGCCCGGACTGCCGAACAACCGCGGCAGGCCGACGCCAATGCAGCGCAATGCGTCGTCCGTGCCGAACACCTGGTTCTCCGCGCGCAGGCGCAGCGCCTCGTCCGTCGCGGGCACCGGCTTGGGTTCAAGGTCGTCGACCGTTACCGTGAATCTGTAGCGTCCGCTCCATCCCCCGCTGATATCGAAGGGCGCGTCGCTTGAATATTCAGCCCCGATCTCCGAGAACGTCTTCCAGTCGGTCGGCAGGACGGGCGGCCGCCGCCCGGTCTGTTGTTGTCCGCCGCCCGCGTTTCCGCCATCCGCGTTTCCGCCGTCCGCGTCGATGAACGCAATGCGCGGCCCGCCCTCGATGGTGAGACCGGTCAACCACATGGACCGCTGGCCACGCCGGCTGGGCTCGCCCTCCGCACGCACGAGGGTCCCCGTTTTCACGGTATCCGGCGTGACACCACTGTTTGCCAGGTTGCGTGCCGGGCGCGTCTCGATCTGCCAGTTCTCGACGGTTCCGTCATCGCCCGTTACGTCAACATAGAACCGCGTATGAGGGTTGACGAACTCGGTGTTCGTGATGACACCTTCGATCGCGATCTCGGTGCCTTTTTCGAAATCGACCGCCGTCGAGTGGTGCGCGAGTCCCGCCGGCAACCATGTGGCCAGTACGAGAGCAATGAGAATCGGCTTGTATTTCATGGAAATAGCCCACCTTTCATTTGCAGAACACAAGATTTGGCGCCGCTCATCCACGCATGCTACGCAAGCCTGTCGCGCGGTCTCTCCTCATCGTCGCCAAAATTGCATATTGAAGGCAGGGCGGCAATCCACTGGACCGAAAAAGCAGGTACTTTTACGAAAAAGGAATAGTGCGGGCCGCACGCGCCCGCTTCAGTTCATTACCATTGTTACAACTGCCAGGTATCCTGAAGTTACACCGCGAGCGACCAACGAGGACAGATGCCATGCACAACTTCGCCAGAATCGCCGCCGTTACAGCACTGCTCGTCGGCTTGCAGAGCCTCGGCCTTGCCCAGCACGGCCACCCGTTGGTCGGAACCTGGAGCGGTTACTGGGGCACGAACGCCGAGGAGCGCAATCGCGTGCTGCTGCTTCTCGAATACGACGGGGAAAACATCGGCGGCATCATCAATCCCGGACGCAACGCAGTTCCGATCACCAGCGCCTCTCTGGATGCCCCCACCTGGACGGTTGTGCTGGAAGGCAGCCGCGAGGACGCCGATGGGAACACGGTCAACTACCGCATTGAAGGCCGTATCGAAAACGTCACTTCCCCTGCAGAACGGAGCCTGTCCGGCGAATGGGTCGAGGGCGACGTAGTCGGCGACTTCAGCGTGACCCTGAACTAGCGAGCGTAAACGCCATGTAGGCGACGAAGGCTCACGCCGGTTCTACACCGTGGAGGTTTCGGCGCCTGACGTGCTGACCGAGCCGTTCGAGCAGAGCCGCTCCTGGACCGTGATCCTGGGCGCCCGCGTGATGCCCTTCGATTGCTCCTATCTGTACGCCGAACAATAGCCCTTTGTCCGGCGGTTCCTGGTGGGATTACCGCAAGACAATGTTGGCATACTAATAGTAATACCCTATTAATGTGCTACTATTAATCAGTTGATAGATGTGGACCAAATGATGGTTCCCTTGAGTTTTTTCCAACGTCCAAATGTGGGGATATTCGAAATGAACACTATTTGTCACAAGGCTCTGGCGACTCTTGTTTGCGGGCTTGCAGTGGTTACCGCCGTCCAGGCTCAGGACGATCAGGACGATCAGGATGAACTGACCGTCTTGGAGGAACTTGTTGTCATCGGGTCCCGGACACTCGGACTCGAAGACTCGACCTCACCGATCCTGAGCTTTACTCAGGAGGAATTCGAGGCGAATCCGTCCTTTACGGTCGGCGATTTTCTGGTCGACAACATCACGGCGAACGGTGGACTGACCACGTCTACCGAAGAGGGGACCGGCCGAGGGCGCGCCAACGGCGACCGTTCAACCGCGGTGAATCTCTGGAATCTCGGCGAGGAGAATTCCCTCGTGCTGGTCAACGGGCAGCGGGTGGTCCCTTCCGCCTCGCCAAGCGTCACCGCCTGGTTCAATACGGATATCAACTCGGTCCTGCCCAGCATCGCGCTTCAGCGGGCCGACGTGCTTCTCGACGGCGGATCGGCCATCTACGGCACCGACGCGGTCGCGGGCGTCGTGAACTTCATCCCCCGCTACGGCTTTGAAGGCCTGGAGTTTCGCCTGCAGACCGACATTTGGCCGGATTCGTTGGGCGACACGGCCAACAATGCGTTCGAAGGCCTGTTCGGGACCGGCTTCGGCGGTGGCAGGGGCAGTTTCATCGCCGCGTTCGAGTACAGGACAGCCACCGCCACGCCGGTGACGGATCTCGGTCTGAACTCTACGGACACACCTCAGTTCACGGGCAATGAAACGCCGGCGGATTTCGAAGAGTTGCTTGCTGTCGGCACCACCCGCGGCCCCCAGGCTGTCCACAACTACGGGGTGGGCAGCCGCAGAACCGGCGTCACCCCGCTCACCGACCCGCTCTGCGGCAGGCACGATCTCGTCGATGCGCCATACTACGTTGTCGGTGAGGTCGTGCCTGAAGGCGCGCTCAACGCGGGCTCTTGCGGCGCCTACGGCCAGCCGGAAATCTACCTGAGGGATTCCGACCGCTACACGCTGTTCACGTCCCTGGGTTACGACTTCAGCGCGACGGTCTCCGGTTCCGTAGACGTTAGCTACAGCGATCGGGAAATTGTCGACCTCAATCGGTTCAACACCCTCGCGGGCGGCGATCTCTCTCTGGCCACCTACAACATGCCGCATAACCATCCAGGCGTCCTCTACAACGCGAGCCTCGACCCGGCCTGGGCCGCGGCAACCCAGGGTAGACGACCGAGCGACGTCAATAGCGGAGTCATCAATCAGATGCCCATCACGAACGGACCCAACTCAGGTTATGGCGAGGACGTCTTCAACATCCGGGGCGCCCTCGAAATGGATCTGTCGGACCGCGTTTCGCTGTCGCTTGGCGCCTCCGTCGGCGAAAGCAGCGCCATGAACACGCGCGACGCCGAGCATGTGGAGAACATCACCAACGCGATCCAGGGGCTCGGCGGACCGAATTGCGATCCCCGGACCGGCACCCCCGGAGAGGGCGGGTGCGAGTGGTACAACCCGTTTCTCAGCCAGGCTTCGCCCGACGCGATCGCGGCCGACCCGAGGCTGGCCAACTCGGACGAGTTGATCGCCTTCCTGATGCCGGGTGACGCCGCCGCCTATTTCTTCGACTCCAGGCTCAGTTCGATCGACGCGACCTTCAACATCGGCACGGGTTGGGAGCTTGCGGGCGGCGAAGTGGCCGTCGCCGTCGGCGCGGACTACCGCCAGGAAGAAGCCACGGTCAATTACAACCAGAACATGCTGGATGGCGTTCTCAACGGGATCCTTCCGCAAACGCCTTCCGGCGGCGAGGATTCCGTGGTGGGACTGTTTGGCGAGGCCGCACTGCCGTTGACGGACGAACTCACCATGCAGCTCGCGCTGCGTTACGACAACTATGACAGCGTCGGGAGCACGACCAATCCAAAGGTCGGGTTCAACTATGCGCCTACCGACCGGGTCGCCCTCAGGGCTTCCTTCGGCACGTCCTTCAAGTCGCCCACCATCAGGCACCTGAATCCGTTCACCTCGGCGACCCCGCTTGGGGATGGGGTATCGCCGCGCAGACTGCTGCGTGACGTCTCCACGATCAACCAGGCTATTCCCGGACTCGAACCTCAGACCGCAACCCACTTCAGTGTCGGCGGCGACTTCGTGCTTCTTGAGGACGTGGGCGCCTTGAACAGCCTGAATTTCAATGTCGCGTACGTGAGCTTCGAATTCGACGACCGCATTTCACCGCTCGATGGCCAGTCGCGCCATGTGTCGCCCGGTGAAGACGGGGCAGCGACAGCGCTTTGCGGCACCAACGACGATACCGGTGCGAGAAACGAGTTCTACTACTTCGAGAACAATGACCCCGGCGGGCTGCCCTGCTTCGATGGCGTCGATGCCAACATGAACGGCATTCTGGAGCACGGTGAGGTCCATTCGGAGTATATTTTCTTCTCGAATCTCTCCACGGTCGACGTCAAGGGTCTCAACCTGAATCTCTCCGCCAATGTCCAGACCCCCGTCGGCAACCTCGGCCTGCGAGTGGCGGCAACGCACATGCTGACCTTCGACATCGCGCGCAACTCGGCGGAAGAGCCTGTTGACGCTGTTGGCGTCTCCGCCGCCGGGGCGATCCATCCTTCCGTGGGGAACGTGTACGAATGGCGGATCAATCCTTCGGTCAGCATGAGGTGGCGCGGCGGCCATGCGACAACTCTGACAGGACGCAATAGATCCGACATCTTGCGAGGCGATACTGTGGACTATTCCTATGCCACGGAGTGGCAGCTTCGCCATAGCTGGAGCATCCGCGATAACCTCGACGTTGGCCTGACGATCAGAAATCTGTTCGAGGAAGTGCCAATCCACGGAAACGCAACCTCGCCAACAGTGCGGCCGACCGACGGTATCCGCCTCTTCTTCCTGAACGTGTCCGCCCGGTTGTAGGAGCCTGCGCCGTTGGCGCCGGCCGTGGCCAGAGCGCAGATTGAAGAGGTCGTCGTGACGGGGTTCCGGATGCTCGGCGAAACCTGACTTCTTAGCCATACGGCCGGCGGCGTCAGCGTAGTACACTAGAGCGGCAAGTCCAGGGGATACCGATGCGAGACCCCCCGCTCCGCCGTCTCAAAACGATCGTTTCGAAGGTGTGCTTCGTACTGGCGCTGTTGCCTGCGTTGGCAGCGTCGCAGGAAAGCGCCCTTGTTGGCGAGTGGCTGCTCTGGCTGGCGCAGGGGAATGCGCGTCGTCCGGCGTATGGCATCCTGATGATCGAGCCGTCGGGCGGCAGCGTGAACGTCTATATCGACGGTGGCCCCGTCAATCTGTTGGCGCTTGAGGACGATCGCATTCGCTTCGACTTCGATTGGACGGATGTCGGTGACCGGGTGCACTTGAGCATACTCGAAGGCGTGTTGGCGGACGGCGTCCTGACAGGCACGGTCACCGAGGACGGGGAATCGCGTGGAGCCTGGCGGGCGACACCGAAGCCGTTGCCCGAGAGCCCGCCGCCGGCGCCCGATCCGGCCGATTTCACCGGCATCTGGGGCGGGCCGGCCATCATCAGCAAGTATTCGTTCGATCAGACAGAAGCGGGCCGTGAGGCGCAGGCGGCCTACGATTTGACCATCGACGACCCGATTCTGCGCTGCGTCTCCGACGGGTTGATGCGCATGTCTCACGGGCCGTTCGATATCGAGATCGTCGAGGGCAGGGGCCGGATATTCGTTCTTCACGAGGACCTGCACGAGGTGCGCAGGATCCACCTGGATGGAAGGACTTTTCCGGATGGGATCGATGACGCGCACTTGTCCATGGGTTACTCGATCGGGCGCTGGGAGGGTTCAACGCTCGTGGTCGAGACCCGGGGATTGAAGCGGGCGGTATGGGACGCGGCCGGAATGCCCTTCAACGCCGGCGCCGTCGTCACGGAGCGCTGGTATCTGGACGATGACGGAAACCTGCATGTCGAGTTCAGCCTCAGCGACCCGATCAACTATCATCGGCCGATACTGATGCACCAGGTTCGGGAGCGCCTGCCGGACGATTCGGAAATCGGCGAGTACTCGTGCGACCCCCATGCCTTCTACCGGGGGCTGCAACTGGATGGGAGGCTGGAGGAGTACTGGGGACGGTCTCAAAACCGCCTGTAATTGACGGGGGCAGAACCATGAAGCACGCTAGTCGCAATCTCCTGATCGCCTGCGCCGCCTGTCTCATGTGGATGCCGGCACACGGGCATCACGCGCTGTCGGCCAACTATATCGAAGAGGTCGGAACGATCGAGGGAGTCGTCGTGGAGGTCTTCTGGGCAAACCCCCACGTTCACTATTACATCGAGGTCGCCGGGGAAGACGGCGCCACGAGGCTCTGGGACCTCGAATCCTCCAATCTCAACGGCATGGCGAGCGCCGGCTGGACAAGAGACACGGTGAAGGTCGGCGACCGAATCAGGGTGTCGGGCCGCCTGGGAAGGGAAGGGCGGCCGCGTCTGGCGCTGGAGCGCTCATCTCTGGAGATCCTCGAATAGCCGGGGCATCGCGCTTCGGGTTATCGCGGCGGCCTCGAACCGGCCCGGGTCAGTCGATGGTGTTTCCCGTGCCGAAGAGATCCTGCGCCGAGAATTCCTCCGCCGGCACGCAGTAAATCTGCTCGTCCCACTGGAGGTGGCGATCCCTGTTGAGCGAGTAGATCTTCGTGTCGCTCTCCCAGGGTTCGCTGTAAATCGCCGGATCCCAGATGGTCATGGTCAGTTCGAGCGTGTCCGCGTCGAGTCGGCGGTAACGCTCCTCCAGCCGCATCTCCTCGGAATGGGGGTGGCCGTACTTGTCCAACCATGTCCTGGCATCGAACCCGATGGTCTCCACGACGAGCGTGTCGCCCTCGAAACGCCCGACGGAGAACCCGTTCCAGGTGGGCCAGGTATCCTCGAACGCGGGCAGTTCGCGGCCGTCCATCCAGATCTCCCGCCAGTCGTGGCGGTACTCGAAGAACTGCAGGATGCGATCGTCCGTCTGGACAATCTCGAAAGTGTCGTGAGGCTCGATGATCTCGACCGTCAGGTTTCGGGGAATGCCGGCGGGCTCGCACCGCCCGAACGGATCGTTTCGCTCGAACTCCCTGCGATTGGCGCCGTAGCCGGGCATGTTCTCCAGGTATTGCCTGCGCCCTTCCTCCGTGAAGGGCGGCTCTGCGGTCGGACCCTGATCGGGTAGTGGCAGGTTGACCGGGCTGCGGAAAGATCCCGGTACATTGCTGTAGGTGACGATGGCGGTTTCCCGGTCCCAGTTCCCGGAGAGATCGCGCGGGTCGAAGGCTTCATCGTTCTGTTGGGCGGACAGGGTGGAAAGTCCCGCGAGCATGGCGCCTGCCCCAAGGCGGGCGGGCCAGCTACGTGTTCTGCGGCGGCGGTCTGTAAGTATCATCAATCGCGGACCTCACTCTTCGGGCGGTTCGATAGCCAGCGGCACGTCGTTCACCTCCAGGCTCCTCAGCGATCCGACCGTGGGGTCCAGCTTGTGCGGGACGAAGGTGATCGTGAGCTCGTCTCCGGGTCCGATCGTATCTCGCCGCCATCCCATACTGCGGAGCACGGTGGGCGTCCACCGGATCGACATCCGGTGGTTGACCGCGTTTCCCTGTTCGTCCGGAATGTCCAGAGCGAAGGAGACATGGGGAAAGTTGAAGGAAAAGTCGGTTGCCGTGCCCGAGACGGGCCCGACCAGCCGGTCGGCCGTCCAGTAGCTGCCGCCGCCGTGGTGGGCCATTGCCGCGGTCACCAGACCAATGCAGCAGACCGACACCAAAAGCAGGTTCTTCATGTGCATCATCCCTTGAGACGTAACTCAGATTCTACCCAATGGCCGTTGTCAGGAAAACGGCGAACAAAAAATAGTCTAATGGAAATTTCGCTTGCGGCCGTTTTGGTGGAGCATTGCCGTTCATCCGGTTAATCTTCGTGTTGAGTCTGCCGCTCAGGCCGACTGGACGGGTTTCCATGTCCGCCTCCGGAAAGGGGTGATACCGGACGAGTCTGATCCCGTCGAGTCACCGTTGCGGCTGTTCTCGGGCGTGGGGCAAGCGAGGTGCCTGAGTGATGTCCATTCGATCTCTTGGCGTAGTAATTCTATCGTCGAGCGTACTTTCGGTAGCGTATAGCCAATCGACAGAGCTCGTTCTGTTGGGCACGGGCGGAGGGCAACGGGTATTCGAGCATCGATCTCAGACAAGTCAGGCGCTCGTTCACGGAGATTCCGTGATCGTCATCGACACCGGGTTCAACGCCGCCCGCCAGATCGCCTGGGCGGGACTCGATGCGAGCGCCATCGATCTGATTTTCATCACCCACGATCACCGGGACCACACGCAGCATATCGGGCGGGTATTGCATGCGGCCTGGGCGGCGGGAAGAAGCGCGCCCATTCACATCTACTCGTACCCGGGTATCGGGGACGTCATCGACACGGGGCTCGCGGAGCTTGGCGACGCGGATGCGGCAGAGGTGCGCGCTCTCGCCGTCGTCCATGAGCTTTCCGAACCGGGCGTCATCTATCAGGACAGTGGCATCAAGGTGACCTCGGCCGAGAACACGCACGGGCGTGACTATTCGTATGCATTTCGATTCGACATGCCCGACCGGTCCGTCGTCTTTTCCGGCGATACCGGTTACGACGCAAGGGTCGTCGAACTTGCCAGGGGCGCCGACGTGCTGGTCCACGAGGTGGTCTACATGCAGCTGATCGAGGAGACGGTGATTGCAGCTCGCGACGATCCTGAGGCTCGCCGGCAAATGCGGCAGCACCTGACCACGAACCACATTCCAACGGAACTGGTCGGCCAGGTCGCAACCGAAGCGGCCGTCGGGATGCTGGTCATTTCACACATTGTGCCATTGGAACTGACGTCCAACGACGACCATCTATTGCTGGACATTCTGGAACGCCACTACGATGGCCCGATCGTCATCGGCCGGGATCTGATGAGGCTTTAGCGCAGAATTTCCAGAGAATTGAAGATGACGACCGTGCGTTCAAGCAGTTTGGTTGCCCCTCCCCCCTCGTTATCGACGTCCAGATACAAATAGGCGTGCGGATTGGTCCACTCGACCTTGGTCATGATTCCCGCGACAGTGATGGGGCTGCTGCTGTCGTAGTGAACGTCGAAGGAATGGTGCGCGAGGAGCGAACCCGAGGCGAATAATCCGGGCAAGAGCAAGTGCAGTCTCATTGATGCATCCTCAGAGCGTCGTCGAGCAATCCCCGTTCGGCCAGATCTTCGATGAACGGCACGGGATTGCACGGCAGATCCTGGTACAGCGGGACATCTCCGCGAATGGATCCGCGCCGGCGCGTCAGGGGCTCGGTGTAATAATCATCGTGAATGACCATTTCGCGGTCGATCGTCTGCCCGTCCTCGCTGATGTTGTAGGTTTCCACCAGTCGCGTACCGTCCCCGCCGGACATGGGCAATCCCGAGCCGTCAAGCCAGCCCGGCAGCAGATTGGTCGTCTCGACGATGAACGTGTCGCCCTCCCAACGGCCATTCGAGTGCCCTAGCGTCGACAAGTGATCGGGCGCCACCGGCGTCCGCCCGTCCATGAAGATGCGGCGGGCGATATCCCTGGCGCCGAAAACCATCAGGTAGTAGTCGCCGGCATCGACAATTTCCATACGCCGCGGCGAACCGAACAGGCGGGGCAGGTTCGGTACGCAGAACTTGTACACGTCCTGCCACTCCTCGGTGGCTTCATGCACCGCGCGCCCCTCGTCCGTGAATGGGGTTGGTTTGGGGTCGAGATCGTCGACAGTCACTCTGAAATTGTGTCTGTTGTTCCAGGCGCCGGTGATGTTGATCGGGTACTCATCTGCCTGTCCGCCATAGTCCACGTCTCCGGCATCTGCGTTTGCCGGATTCGAATCGGCCCCCAGGCTTCCGCCCACGGGGCGCCATGTGCCGCCATCGAAGAGCTCAACAGTATCGAGATCGAGATACAGTTTTTTCGTGAAGTTCCTGCCCCTGGAACCGGAAACCGAGACCCGGCTCCCGACAGGCAGGATGTCCCTGTTCCAACCCCTTCCGATCAGACCGCCGGTCGGGAATGTCTGAACCTCCCAGGATTCCGACTCACCCTGATCGTTGACGATTTCAAGTTCGTAGCTGACGTGGGGATTACTCCAGTTGACGCCGGTAATGACGCCTTCCAGTTGCCCTGGATCGTTTCTGTCGAATTCCGCCGCAAACGAGTGATGTGCGTTTGCAAGCGGGGATGCCATCAGCGTTGCAATGACCGGAAAGATTCCGACTGTGCATTTCATGAACATGAACCTCATTCGTCAGGGCTCTATAACCCCGAGATGCTGCAGGGCGGCGCGCGCCGCGCGTATTCGATTGCCGATGGTCTTCTCGCCCGCATGGAGATTTTCCGGAAACACGATATTGCCTTCCCCGCGGTCGATGAAGCCGGTGACAAGTACGGCTGTACCGACCGGATAATCGTCCTCGTGCGCACCCTGGGCTTCATAAAGCAATGGCGCCCCGACATATTGCAGCCGGTAATCCTGCTCCGTCCCGCCTTCCTCCGTGCCCCTGACCGTCATCGTCACGCTCGTATCGGTCCAGCTTGCGGCTGTAATCTCTCCGGAAAAGGTGATTCTCGGCAGGGTGATGCGCTCCATCGGAAGTCCGGCCGTGAATCGGGCAACGCCTTCGCCCGCGCCAACGGCCCCTTCAGAGTCACGCGGACCTTCCAGCGCAGAGGCAAGCGTCGCGACTTCACCGTCGGGCAGGCGGAGGCTGGCCACCAGCAACCTCGCGTCATTGCTGACGCGTGAGGGCGAGCCGGTCACGCCGACCCGATCGCCAGGCTGAAAACTGCTCTCGTCCCAGTTGTTTTCCTCGACCATGCGGGGCGTGTTGCCGAAATCGAGTTGGTACACGGCCGTCTGGCCGTTCGCGTCGGTGGTCTCGATTTTCAAATGGGCGTGAGGCATGCCGAGGTACCATTCGACCACGGTGCCGTCCACGGAGATTACCGTGTCCCTGTCGAAGACGGTCAGGCTGTGGTGGGCCAGGGCCCCCCGCAGCGAAAACACCACCGGCACGCAGCCCGGCGCGATAAGCATGAATCCGAGGCGTCGAAATACAGCCATGGTAGTCATCGGTCAATCAAATGGCGCCGGGCGGAGTCCAGGTCGCAGTCCATTTCTCCCGGCACGATGTCGGGCCGGTAGTCCCACTCGTGGGTCTGGGTCACCGGCTCGGCCAGGTAGACAGGATCCTCCACCAGGATATCGTAGATCAACATTGTTCCATTCTCGGCGAGCGTGAAGCGCTCCACGAGATGCTTCTCCCCGCTCGACGGCACCGGGAGCCGCCGAAGGCTGCTCGCAGGATGCGCCGAGAATAGCGCCGTATCGACCACGAGCGTCTCGCCTTCCCCTTCCCAGTGACCGATGGAATGTCCCTGGGGCGTTCGCTCGCCGCCGCTCGGGTGGCTGCGCCCGTCCATCCAGACCACCCGCTCGATGTTCGACCAGTCCGGCCGCAGGGTGATTCTGTCCTCGTGAATCTCGATGGCGTTGATCGCCGGGTAGAGCATGATGCGCGGCGCCGCGTGCTGAACACAGTCGTATTGCGGGTTTTCCCGTGGGTCAAACACCTCGGAAGCGGCCTGCCCTCGCTCGGTCAGCGGATGCGAGGCCCCATTCGGAAGGCCGGCGTAGAAGTCCTCGATACGCGGGAGCCAGCGCCCCGAGATATCCGTCGCCGCGCCGATCTCCACGGACGGCTCGGGATAACCGGAGTGAAACTCCGAGTTCATCGGCAGGATCGTGCCGTCCGCCTTCACCACGCCCCGGCCGAGCAGGGAGCGCCGCCGCGGATCCGTGGGTGGGCTCGCCTCCACGGTGACGCGGTCGCCGATCTCGAGCGAATCCCTTCTCCAGCCCAGCGGCGCCGACATTCCCACGCCGTCGCCTTCCACCTGGTAGTTCACGCGATCGCCTTTTTCGTCGATCGTGTCGATGTTGAAGAAGATATGCGGATTCTTCCACTCGAATCCCGTCACGGCGCCTTCGAGTGTCACCACGGCATCCGTGTCGAACTGATAGTTGCTGTGGTGCGCTGACGCGCAGAAGGCCGCGAACGAGGCTACCGGCAACAGGCTGATTCGAAATACGCGCATACCCCTCTCCAACCCGGTTCAGCCCAGTGTGCCGGGAATGCAGTTGTAGTCGACGAGTTCGAGATGCGGCGAATAGATCATCTCGACGCGGCCTTCGAACGGCTCGGCGAGATACACCGGGTCTTCAAGAACGTAGTCCACGCCGGCGCGCATGCCGTCCTCCGTGAGCGAATAACGCTCCACGACATGTTTCTGGCGGCTCGACGGCGTTCCGCCCCGACCGTTGCCGCTGGGGTTTTCCTCGAAGTAGCGGGTGTCGACCACGAGCGTGGCGTCTTCCCACCAGCCGATGGAGTGCCCCTGGAGCGTGTACTCGCCGTCGGCCGGGTGCTCGCGCCCGTCTGTCCAGACCTCACGGTAGACGTCGAGGAACTCGTTGCGCAGGATCACGCGGTCGTCGAGCAATTCGATGCCGGTCAGATAGAGGCCGCTGGCAATATTGAACGGCGCGGTTGCAGGATCGCATTCGCGGCTAGGATCGGGTCCATTCTCGGCGTAGGCCGCGCGCCCGGCCTCGGCCGCCGGGGTGACAGCCATGCTGCGCATCCGCTGAAAGGCGCCCGGTTGGCGTGCGCCTCGCCAGACGCCCGCGAGGCTCTCGGCAGGGACGGTCTCAACTGCGGCATCCTCGATCTGCATGAACACTTGGCCGTCGGGCGCTTCGAGCGAGTGCAGGATGCCGTGCAGATTTCCCGTGCGCTCTGGGTGCAGGCGCACGTTGATTCGGTCGCCGGGGCTCAGCATGTCCGCCGACCAGCCGCTGCGGTTCATGATCGGCGTGGAGCCCGTCTCGACGAGCCACTCGACAATTTCACCGTCATTGTTTGCAAGCTCGACACCGATGAGCACGTGCGGATTGCGGTAGGTGTAGCGCGTCACGACGCCTTCGCCTGCCACCGTGACCTCTCGATCATAGATGGCGTCGCTGTGATGCGAGTTCGACGGGCCGGCAAACGCGATGATCCCAAGGACAGCCAGAAAAAACTTCACGTGGTTCATGGTGTGACTCCTCTGCGATACCCCTGGAATCTTATAACATGATGCGATCCCGTTATCGTCGCCGAAACCGGGAGCAGTGCACGGGAGAAAAACGGTCATGGGCTGCGGTTCCGACCCTGGTAGGGACTCCTCGATAAAGCGGAAGTGGAATTCGCGGTCAATCCTCCGGCATTTTCTCCGAGTCGTGCAGTGCGGTCACGGTCTCCTGAAGGCGATCCAGTACGCGCTGTTCTCCGTCTGAGATTCCGTCTCCGAGCAGATTGCGCGATTCGGAGGGATCCGCATCGAGGTCGTACAACTCCGTCCGCTCCCTGATCCTGACGAGCTTGTAGCGGTCATCGCGTATCGTGTGTCCGCCAAGCGCGATACCCTGATTCGTCATGAAGTGTTCGGCGTAAATCCACGTCCGCAAGGGCGGACGGGACGGATCGTCGAAGTAGGGTACCAGGGATTCGGCGTCGAGCGTCCGGTCGTGGGGAATCGGGGCATCCGCGAGATCCAGCAGCGTCGAATAGATGTCGGTCGTGTTGACCAGTGCGTCCGTCGCGGCGCCTTCGGGAATGCCCGGTCCCGCAATGATCAGCGGTACGCGCAGCCCGCCTTCGTAAATCATGAATTTCGCCCGCTCGGGATGGAAGGGCGGATCGATGGATTTTCCTGTGGTGCCGTTGTCGCCGACAAATGCGACGATCGTGTTTTCGAGCGCTTCGTTTCCGATTCCGTCAAGCAATCTGCCGATTTCGTAATCCATGCGGGCGATCATGGCATCGAGCGCCGCGTGTGGATCCGAAGGCGATAGCCCGGACGTATCGAGGCCCGGGACTTCGGGTATGTGCTGCGGAAAATGCGGAAGGTTGAAGGCGAGCCACAGGAACCAGGGTTGTTCCCGCTGTTCTCCAATCCAGGCCAGCGCATCGTCGATCTTTCTCGCGGGTGTGTAGCCGTGCCGCTCTTCCAGCGTTCCGTTGACGTTCTCCCACCACGCAAAGTAGCTCTCCGGCTCGTTCCGCATCAACACGGAAAAGTGATCGAAGCCGATGCGCCCCGGGTGTTCGAGCCAGCCACCATCGAGGTCGGCGAGGTGCCATTTGCCGATTGCGGCAGTGGAGTATTCGGCGGCGCGCGACAGCTTGAGCTGCGCCGGCAATGCGGCTTCGTCGAGGCGCAACCCGACGCTGATTCGCGGATTGCCGGGGTCGCCGTTATAGACACCGATATATGGCGTCACATCGGTTTCGAGTACTTCGTTTACTTCGGTCAGTGCAGCCGGACCCGGAACGGGGTCGTCGGGATAAGGCCCGGTCATGCCCGGACCACCAACGCCACTCCCTACGCCGGTGCGGAAACCGTAGCGGCCCGCCAGCAGCGTCGCCCGGGTCGGCGAGCACATCGGCTGGGCCCACACCCGGGAAAAACGCATACCGCGCGCTGCCAGGGCATCGAGGTTGGGCGTCCGCGCCGGTTCCGGGCCGATTCCGAACGCGGAAACCTGCTCGACACCGATATCGTCGCCGATGATGAGCAGGATGTTCGGCGCCCGCTCCTGCGAAAGCAGCGAGGCCGATGCGACGAGCGCGGACACGACGAGTGTCGAAGACAAGTGCAACTTGTTCATATCAGTCCCGGTTGTCAACTCGCTTGGAGAATGCGTGAATCGCGGTAGACTCCCAAATGTCGGCCGCAAATAGCGGGTCGTTCTTCTGAAACGCCTCGACCTCGGTGCGATCCACGGCGTCCACGAGAAAGAAGCTCCCAATCACGGTTTCGCCGTCATCGTCCGTCAGCGGTCCCGAGAGCAGAATCCGGATCGGCACCGCAGCGGTGTAGTTGCGATGAGCCGCCATGTGCGCGTTTCGGGTTTCCGCAACACCGGGCTTGTCGAGACAGTGGATGACGAACAACATGGGCAAACGAAGGGATGCCATAATCGGGCGGGGGCACGATTATACTCTCGTATCCAGTGCGCCTTGCCAGCTACACGAATCGTGACGAAGGCGCACGGGTCAACGAGAGTTCAGGAGGGAACCGATGTCAGCGCTTGCGCAAAACTTCAATTTGATGAATGAGTTCAACATCCTTCGCATCATATGCGGAGCGTTTTTCATTCCGCATATCTACGCGAAATTCGTCGTCCCCGAGGCGCTGGGCTTGTTCAAGGCTGCGGGATTCAAGCCGGCGAAGACTTGGATGTATGTTTCCTGCGTGATCGAGATCGTGCTTGCGATCGCGCTGATCCTGGGCGTGTACACCACAATCGCCGGCGCGATCGGCGCCGTGCACCTCCTCGTGGCCGCGGCGGCCGTCTGGAAGGTCACCGGCGGAAAGTGGCTGTGGAATATCGGCGGTTACGAGTACTGCCTGTTCTGGGCGATCTGTTGTGGTGTCGTCGCCATCCACGGCTGATGGCGCTTCAGCCAGGGGCTCGTGGCAAGAGTCGCGCGAGCACCGAGATCGGCGAGGCGCCCGGCTGACCAGGAGCGAGGCCTCTGAATCGGGGCGAACCAGCGAATTAGCTGAACGCGTCCTTGTACGCTTCGACGAACTCTCGGGTCGTGAGCGGCTCGCGGCCGACGATGTCCACGATTGGCCGAATATTCTCATTCGAGAACGCCCCCGCGTTGCCGGCACGGGAGATAGCGACCAGGTGCGCGATGAGCCAGTCCGGCATTCCACGTGTTTTCATCGCCGCTTCGGCCTGCTCGACCGTGACGCCGACGTAGCTGATCGGCTTGCCCAGTACTTCTGAGAAATCGTTTGCGAACGCCTCGAGATTCGTTGTAGCGCCGGTGAAAACATGAACCTTGCCGGCGTGCTGTGCTGGATTCAGCAGCACCCGCGCACCGAGCGCGCCGGTATCCCGAACGTCGATGAACGCGATCGGGAAGTCCTTCGCATAGGGCTGCACGATCTTGCCGTCGTCTCTGATGGACGGCGCCTGCGCCAGCATGTTCTGCATGAACAGCCCGGGGCTCAATATGCACCATGCCAACCCGCTGTTGCGCATGGCCTGCTCGACCGCATGATGACCGCGACCGACGATCGATTCGACCTCGGGCCCGACGATATCGCGGCCACCGGACACCTTCACGAAAAACTCCACGCCGGCGGCTTTCGCGGCTTCGAGAATGTTGATCTGCTGCTCGCCCGATTGCGGGTTGTGGCCGGTCACCACGAACAGGTTCCTGACTCCGGAGAGCGTTTTTTCGAGCGCCGCCCGGTCGGTGATCTCCGCGACCGCGATTCTCGCTTCGGCGCCGAGCACCCGTTCCGCCTTCGCCGCATCGCGGACGATGCACAGCGGGTCCTCGCCCAGCGACATCAGTTCTCTGGCAGTCGCGCTGCCCGTGTTGCCCGTGGCTCCAATCACTGCAATCATTGCTTTTGGTCCTTTCCCGTCAAGGCTGTGTTGCCGGTGAGTATAGGGCAAGAGTCGTCTCGCACATTATTCGCTACTCGGCAACGTCCAGTGCGAGATAGTCAAGGATGACGATCAACAAGGAGGATGATCAGTGAGGATGGTGCTGGGTGAGTAGAGTGTCGCGTCCCGCATGTCTTGTGTGCCTTGCCGCGTTCGCGCTTGTTGCGTGCGAGGGGCTCGATGAAGTCTCCTCGGAAACCACGCGGCCCAATATTCTGCTGATCATCGGCGACGATCTCGGCGTCGACCGAATCCCGATGTACGGGATCGGCGAGAATCCGCCGCAAACACCCGTACTGGCCTCGCTGGCGGACTCGGGACTGCTGTTCGAGCAGGTCTGGTCGCAGCCGACGTGTTCGCCGACGCGGGCGACCATGCTCACGGGGCAATTCGGTTTCCGCAACGGCGTCGGGTCGCCCCTCCCGCGGGGACCCGGGGCCGGGGGCGAGGCGCCCGCGGTCCCGGCCGGCTCGTCGATCGAGCAGCGACTGGGCGTTCGAGGGCAGATCACGGTGCCCTGGTCGATTGCGGCGGCGCGGGAGACGGCGCCGGATGCATACGATCGCGTTTCGAGCGGACTTCCCGTCGACGCCGTGACCCTGCCCGCGCTTCTCCGCGAGGGCGGCACGGGTTACGCGAGCGCGGCCATCGGCAAGTGGCACCTGGCAGATACTGCAAACGGCTGGCTCGGGCATCCGGGCAACGTGGGGTTCGATCATTATTCGGTTCTGATGGAGAACGGGCCGGAAAGCTATTTCGCCTGGCTCGAGAACGTTAACGGCGAGCTTGAGACGCGCTCCGGTTACACGCCGGCGCGCAAGGTCGATGACGCGCTGGAGTGGATTGCCGCACAGGGCGAACGGCCGTGGTTCCTTTGGCTGGCCATGAATCTGCCCCACGGTCCGCAGCACGCCCCGCCTGGGCGCGCCGCCACGCTTCGAAACCCGGACGACCCGGCCCATCTCGACAACACGCCCGTCTACGTGAGGCTCATGGTTGAGGAAATGGATGCCCGGATAGGCCGCCTGCTGGACGGGCTGGATCCCGACGTTCGCAGCCGGACCGTGGTGATCTTCATCGGCGACAACGGCACCAACGAGTTTGCCTACGACACCCCATCCGAATACGACCGCGCGAAGTTCACGCTCTACCAGCAGGGCATCCATGTCCCGTTGATCGCGGCAGGGCCGGGCATTGCGCAGGGAGAGCTTGCCGGGGGCCTTGTCAATACAGCGGACATCTTCGCAACCGTGCTGGAGATCGCAGGATACGAAGCGCAGCCGGGGACAGACGAGGAGCCCGTCGACGCAATCAGCCTGCTGCCGTACTTCGAGGATCCGGGCCGCGCGTCACTGCGCGCTTTCAACTATGCAGACAGGTATTACCAGAACCACGGCATCGAATACGGCGACTATGCGATTAGGGACGAGCGATACAAGTTGATCGGCTCCACGGCCCGCGAGGAACTCTACGATCTCGAAGCGGATCCGCTGGAGCGGAACAACCTGCTGACAGAAGGGGGCGCGGACGCCTACGATGAGGTCCGCACACGGCTGAAGGACCTGGTCCGCTCGTTACATGGCAGCGATGGCCGAACGACCCCGGAATTGCCGGCAGAGGAGGCGCTACCGTAATCCCGACAGGTTCGCCGGCAGCGTTGTTGAACAGGAAGCACTTGCCAATGCACACATCTGGGCGCCCAGGATGCCACGTCTGCTGTATCTCGCTGACACAGTCATTCTCCTGCGTAGGGGAGTGTAGATGGCAAGGCAGGGGACAGGCCTCGCGGTTGTCCGGCTCACCGATTGGCCTGCCTGAATCGAGTGATCATGTCCTTCTTGTGGCGCGTCAAGTGCTTTCGATAGAGCTGTTCTGCAGCATCCGCGTCATGATTTTCGATGTGTGAGATGACCGTCGCGAGAGACCTGGACCTGAATCCCATCCTGATTGATTCAATCTCGGCATACTCGACCGACAGGTGGTAGAGAAGGGCGATATTGGCGCGGGCAAACGCCGCGGTGGCCCGGTTTCCACACGCCTCTACCAATGCAAATCGCAGGTCGCGAGTGATGGGGATGACATCCAGGTGAGTGGCGTCAGGCTTGTTCGCTTCGGTTTGAGCGGCGTTCAGCAAGCTCCTGAAGTTTTCGATCTGCTCCCTGGTCGCGTTTTGAGCGGTTAGCCGTATCGCTTCGCATTCGATCAGAATACGGGCATCGAACATCTCCTCGATGGAGATCTTCTCCAGCTTGAACTGAATCGCAATCAGTTCCGAGAGCAGGGCACGGTCGGGATGGGCAACCTTGATTCCGCCCTTTTGACCGGACACGACCCTGACAACGCCCATGGAACTGAGTTTCCCGAGCGCCTCCCGAACGGGGAACCGGCTCGCCGAAAACGACTCGCACAGGTTCTTCTCGGTGCCGATGTGGTCCCCGGCCTCGAATTGATCCGCGAAGAGTGCGTCGAGGACCTGGGCGACGATTCGCGTGGAGAGCGAAGCGGAGGTGACGGAATGAAAGTAGGAATGGGCTTCGCTCATCGAGTATCCAATAGTGCAGATAGGTAACGGTAGTAGTGTATTAGCTTAACCGTTGCATACAATTGCTTCGATTAGAAGCTTCCAGCTTTCAAGGGCCGTTGCGCAGCCTGTCCATGCCGGATTCGGGTGAATGACGCGTCATCGCGCTGGACGCGTGCCGAATCAACCTGCGAAAGCCTGAACAGACGCTCCGCATTCGTCTGGTACAACTTTCTCATATCCTCTTCGGCAAACGGCAACGCATCCACCATGTCCACTTCCTCGGGAATGTACTGGTAGGGGTAGTCCATCGCGTAGAGCAGCCGATCCGGGCCAACCAGTTGGTGCACCAGCGAGATCATCGGCTCCCAGGGCATGCCGCTGGTCGTGTAGTGGAAATTCTCCTTTAGGTAGTCGCTGGGCTTTTTCTTCAGGGCGGGTGCGTCGCCGCTCTCCACGATCCCCGGGTGGGCGAAATCGAATCGGTACATCCAGAAGGGGAGGGCCTCGCCCAGGTGGCCGGCCACGATGGTCAGATTCGGGAACCGGTCGAACAGGCCGGACAGGATCAGGCGCAGAAGGTGCAAACCGGTGTCTGCGGCAAAGCCGAGTATCGCCCCGTAGAGTTCGGGCAGATACGGTTCGAGCATGCCGGCCGACGGCGTGTTCGGGTGGACGTACACCGGGGCGTCCAGCGCCTCGGCGGCCTCGAAAATCTCCCAGTACTTCCGATCGTGCAGATATTCGCCATTGACGTGGGAGTTGATAATGACCCCGCGCAGCCCGAGATTGTTGAATCCGCGCTCGATCTCCCTGGCCGCCGCTGCCGGATCCTGTGGGGCGACAGTCACGAGCCCGCCGAACCGCTCCGGGTGTTGCGCGATGGTTTCGGCCAACCGGTCGTTGGACTCCGCCGCGAGCGCAGTCGCGGTATCGGCGTCGAACACGTGGACCCCGGGCGAGGTGAGCGACAGAATCTGCATGTCGATGCCGGCAGCATCCATGTCGCCGATCCGTTTCTCGCCGAGATCCAGCAGGCGTTCCATGACGCTCGTCGTGAACGGCGTGTCGGCGTAAAGAAAGAAGCTCATGAGGGCCTTGAAGCCGGGTTCGATGTCGCCGGAGTTCGTGTCCAGCATGCGGCGCCAGCGCTCGACGATCTCCGGGATCACGAAAGCCTCTTCCACGGCAATGCGCTTGATGCCTCCCGGGAATGGGGCATTGCGGGACGGTGGGTCCACATCCATCGCTTTGGTACCTTGTGTTTTTTCAGGCATTCAGATCAGAGTCCCGCGAATCACTCTCCGTCGTAGCCGCGAATCTGCATGTAGGCAATGAGGCAGATGACCAGCGGCAGCGAAAATACCACGAACAGGGTTGGCCTGCTCCAGTTTGCCGCCAGCATCAGCCCGGCGGCGGCGGGGCCAACAGCAGCGCCGATCCGCCCGACGCCAACCGCCACGCCCAGACCGGTGCTGCGAATCTTCGCCGGATATACACGTGCGCCGGTCGCGAGATATCCGGTAAGAAAGCCCACGACCAGAAAGCCCGTGACGGTCGCCAGCAACAGCAGCAGCGCCGTCATCGAGCCGGACCCGATGCCGATCGCCGGCGCCCAGACTTCCGCCGTTCCGAATATCGTTAGGCTGGCAGCACCCGACGAAACGAAGAATATGCTGAGGCGGCGCAGGCCGAGCGAGTCGGAGAAATGGCCAAGGGTCACGCCGCCGAGGGCGCCAAAGACGGTGAGCAGGGATGACGCGAATATGGCATTGCTCTCGGCCAGTCCGAAATCGAGCAGTACCTGGGTGGTCCAGGAGAGCATGAAGTACAGGGTCACCGAATAGGAGAACGTGATGACGTACAGACTGGTGCTGGAAACGGCCAGCCGGCGATCTGCGAACAGGGCGGCGACGTTGTTCCAGAACTCGTCCAGCCCGGAGCGTGTCTTCCGGGCCGGAGCGGTCGCCTCCGGCAAACGGTCGATCGGCGCATGCCCGAGCCTGTCCAGCAACCGGTTGACCTGCTGAAGCGCGTTGGCCGGGCGTTTGGAGAGGACGAACTCCATGGACTCCGGCAGCAGAAACAGGATGAACGGCAGCGTCAGCAGGGTCATCGCCCCACCCACCAGAAAGACATAGCGCCAGGCCGCCACTTCCAGCCCCGAAAACGCCGCCAGCAGGTAGACGGTGAGGATTCCGCCGAATCCGGCGCCGATGCCGTAGCCAAGGTGCATGACGCTCAGGGAAAGGTTGCGCCGGCGCCGGTTGGAGAACTCGGCCACGACCGTGTTCAGGCTGGCCAGCATGCTGCCGATGCCGATGCCGGTAAGGAGCCGAAGAACGAACAGTTCGGTGGGATTGCGAACGAAGAACGTCGCGATCATGCCGAACGAAATCACCGAGACGCTGAGGATGATCTGCCTGCGCCGCCCGATGATGTCCGCCAGCGGCGAGATCACGAAGGCGCCAAGGGCCATCCCCAGCGGTCCGGCGGCGTAGATGAAACCCTGCACCCTCGCGTCGAACTGCATTTCCGCGGCGATGCGCGCGCCGGTAAACGCAATGGCGAGGATATCGAAGCCATCGAGCATGTTGATGAGGCAGCACAGCGCAATGACACTAACCTGGAAGGGGGTCATTGGCCGGTCGTCGACCACGGCCAGGAGTTCAGTTCGGGTCATTCCAGGGTGCTCCGGATGTGCTTTGACGACGCATACTGCCACCAACAGGCGGATTGAACGCGCCTTTCATCAATACTATCCTAATAATATTAATAGTTAACATCTCAAGATAGTGGACCGGCCGTCGCCCGTGGAGGTCGTTTGCCCAAAAGAGGTCACCATGTTCAGAGCACTAGCCACAGCAAGCCTTCTTCTCGCCGCCCTCGTTGCCCGCGGGCACCATGCCTACACGGAGTTCGATACCCGGCAGATCGTGGAGGTCGAGGGAACCCTCGTCACCGCGAACTGGAGAAACCCGCACGCCGTGCTCGAAGTGCAACTGCAGGATGACAGCGATCCGCCCGTGATCTGGGAGATCGAAGCCCCGCCGGTCAACCACTTCCGGCGCAACGGGGTGCCGCTGGAAATCTACGAGGTCGGCAGCACGGTGAAAGTGGCGGGGTGGCCGTCGCGGCGTTCCGACGTGCGCATGTACAGCACGAATATCCTGTCCGAGGACGGGCGGGAATCGGTGCTGTGGCTGACGGAAACGCGCTGGAACGAAACGGCCTACGGCCTGGGTCTCGAGGTGCCCGTCGAAAGCGCTGCCCAGCAGGCCGCCGCAGACGCGCCGACGCTGTTCCGTGTGTGGACGTCCGGTTACGGGCGGCCCGGCATCCCGGACGATCCGGACTCATCGCCGTTCACGCTCTGGAGGACCCCGTTGCCATTGACCGAGGCAGCCCGCGCGGCGGCCGATGCGTTCGATCCCGTATTGCAGTCGAGCCTGAGCGGCTGCGAGCCCAAGGGCATGCCGCTCATCATGGGTCAGCCCTATCCCATCGAATTCGTCGACGAGGGGGATGTAATCTTGCTGCGCTTGGAGGAATACGACACGGTGCGCACGATCCACATGAACGGGAGCGGGCCCGAGCCGGAGGTATCGCACGTCGGACATTCGACGGGGTATTGGGACGGCGATACGCTTGTGGTGGAGACGAGCCACGTGCGCACGCAGTACATGGCCCCCAGGGGCATTCCGCTCGGTGAAGGCGCGTCCTTCGTGGAGCGTTTCACGGTCGGCGAAGAAGGATCGCGCCTGCTCTACACTTTGGCGATCACGGCGCCGGACGCGCTGACCGAGCCGATCGAGCGGAGCCGCTCCTGGATCGTGACCCCGGGCGAACGCGTGATGCCCTTCGATTGCACCTATCTGTACAGCGATGAATGAGGCAGAGGCCTCCCAACCGCACGCTGCGAGAGTCCATATGAAGATCAATACTTCCCACGTGTTTCAGTTGCTCGCCGTTGCCGTCGTTTCGGCCGTGCTGACCACTCAGTTCGTCGATGCACAGGATCGCGAAGAGCCGACGCTCGCGCTCACGCATATCGGCGTCAACGTCACCGATGTCGACGAAGCGCTCAGTTACTACACCGAGGTCATCGGACTGCCCGAGTTGAACCGCAGGTACGACGATGACGGCAATCTGATACTGATCTTTCTGCAACTCGGCGAGAATTCGCGGTTGGAGATCAATCCCGCGACACCGGAAAACCCGCCGGGGCTGGGCCATTTTGGCGTGAATGTCCCGGACCTCGCCGCGGCAAAGACGCTGTACCGCGACCGCGGCGCCGAGGTATCCGATACCATTACCAGCCCGAGCGGGGTGCAGTTCGCTTACGTCACAGGCCCGGACGGAGCCGTCATGGAGTTGCTGCAGCCGGGGTCCCGATAGGTTGGGCAGCCGGGATCCCGAAAGGATCGCTATTGGCTACGCGCGCCGCTTCAGGTCAATGCGCAGTCCCTGCGCGACCAGGTCCAGGGTCGCCTCCATTCGTGCCACGCGCTCTCCCAGCGATGCGATGCGCTCTCCCAGCGATGTCATGCGCTCTTCCAGCGATGTGATGCGTTCTCCCAACTTCCCCTCCACCTGCGTCAGGCGCTCCGCCAGCGCCGCCACGTCCCGCCGCAGTTCGGCAAGGTCGTGCCGCTGCCAGGCAAACAAGCCCAGCAGCAACCCCGGTGTGATCCAGTCTACAATTTCCATGATTTGCGTTTGCCCTTTCTAAGTCGGTTAGTGACCCGTTCGGATTGCCGCCGCCAATTCGCCGACTACCAACGTTACAGGGCCTGAATTACGCGCCTCCCTGGTTTTCGGTGCAATCGCCATTTCTGCGCAAATGGTAGCATTTCGCCTCAAGAACTGTCCGCGCACAGATTCGGAGACTGAAATGAAGCTGATCGAAGCCATTGGGTACCTTTTGGCGGGCGCATTGTTCGCTGCGCTGTCCGGCGCGGCGGTTGCGCACCACGCGAGCGTCGAATACGACCGCTCGATGCTCCACGAAATCGAGGGCGAGCTCATCTCCCTCCGCTGGCGTAACCCGCATATCGCCTTCGAGGTTGCGACAATGAATGAAGACGGCAACGAGGTCGTCTGGGATTTCGAGGCGCTCGCCGTCAGTTGGCTGAACCGCCGCGGTGTGACGGGCGAACAGGTTCGGGTCGGCGACCGGGTGCGCGTTGCCGGGTTCACGTCGTCCCGCCGCGAGCAACACATGCACGCCGAGCATCTGTTCCTGCCCGGCGACATCGAGCTGTTGGTCGGATTCAGCCGGGAAGCGCGTGGGTCCGGCACGGTGATCGGACTGGAATCGGGGGTTCTCGATCCGGCCCGGGTAGCCGCCGCCGAAGGTGACGGAATCTTCCGCGTCTGGAGCCGCGACGTGGGGACGTGGTACTTCCAGCCGCCGGGCGAGTACCCCGTAACGGCCGAGGCCGCCGCCGCGGCATCTGACTGGAACGATCTGGAGGACAACCCGATCCTGCGCTGCGAACCGCCCGGCATGCCCCCGCTCATGGGCAACCCCTATCCGATGGAATTCGTCGACCGCGGCAACGTAATCGAACTGCGCTTCGAAGAGTTCGACGCCGTCCGAGAGATCCATCTCGACGGCGACGTGCCTGCGGGCCACCCGGCCTCACCGATGGGTTACTCCACCGGTCGCTGGGAAGAAGGCGTCCTCGTCGTCACGACGACGCGAATCAACTGGCCTTACTTCAACCGCCTCGGGATTCGTCAGACCGAGTCAGTCGAGGTCCGGGAACGGTTTCAGCTCGCCGACGGCGACGAAACGCTGCACTACGAACTGACCGTGACCGATCCGGGCACGCTGACGGAGCCCTACGTCTGGAACGGCCGCTGGATCTGGCGTCCGGGCGAAGTCGTCAACCGCTACGACTGCACACTCGAGGAGTAGCGCCAACCTTCACTGGATGAGCAGAGCGACGTGATCAACGTTGTTACCTTCAAATTTGATTCTCATCGCAATGCCATCAACGCTGGACTGCTGATCCTGAGGTAACGAAATCATGCGATGCACAGCAGGTAACGTCGTATCCGCATTCGCGCTATGGAGCGTGCTGGCAACGGTAGCGCTGGGTCAGACGAACCAAAACCAAGTTCCGGAGTTTGGCGGCGTTTGGCTGACAACCTCACCGAGAGGTGGGCTGGGAGGCCCAAGACCCGCTCTGACTCCGACAGCGCAGGCTGACCTCGACACTTTCGACCCGCTCGACGATCCCGTGATTCGATGCGTACCGCCGGGGTTCCCCCGCACCGGCGCCGGGGTCTACCCCTGGGAGATTATTCAGACCGATGACGTAATACTGTTTCTCTACGAAGCATTCGGCATGATACGGCGGATCTACATGGATGGCCGCGAACCGCCCGCGTACTTGCCTCCGGGACTCATGGGTTTCTCTGTAGGGCACTGGGAAGGGGATGAACTCGTGATCCGGACGACAAACTACGCGCCGGGTCTCCTGACGGGATCGGGCGTCCGCCAGTATGGCGACATGGTTGTTGATGAGCGTTATCGATTGGTCGAGGATGGGCGCGGGCTCGAAGGCGAAGTGGTCATCACGGCGCCGGGAACATTCGAGGCGCCATGGAGTCGAATTTATACTTGGGAGCTGGATCCCGACGGGATAATATTCGAGGCGATCTGCGACCCGGCCGACAGCCGCTTCTAATGGGGGTTTCAATGAAAGTCGGGCCTGTTGCTTCGGGCCTTTGGGTGACGATGCTCGCGGCGCAGCATGCCTCCGGCCATCACTCATTCGGCGCACTGTTCGATCCGTTACGAACCGTGGAAGTCGCGGGCGTCGTAACGGAGTTCCAGTTCCGCGCGCCACACTGCTACATCCTTGTCGATGTTCCGGGCGATTCAGGTGAAAAGGCCGTGTGGCAACTGGAAACGACCTCGCCGGGCCAGCTTATCCGCATCGGATTGACCCCTGGAAACCTCGGGCCGGGCGATGAAGTTTCGGCGATCGGCAATCCGACCCGCGACGGGCGGTCTCTGATGCGGCTCCTGACCATCACGATGCCCGGTGGGGAGGAGATCGAACTCCAATAGTTGCATTCAATTCTGCCGTTGACAAGATAGGGGAAAGGTCATGAAGAAGAGCCAACTCATTCGTGTACTGGGGAGCGTCAGCGTGGCGGCAGCCTGCGCGGCGGTACCGAGTCTGTCCGTCGCTCAAGCGCTCGAGGAGATCGTCGTCACGGCCGAGCGCCGCGAGACGGTGCTGCAGGACACGCAGATTTCGACGTGATCTACAACGCGCCGATCGGCGAGCGCGTATTTTTCCGCGGTCAGCTTGCGTCCCTGAACCGGGACGGTTACGTCGACCGCGGTCCTGATGACCTCAGTAACGTCGACGCACAGGTCGTCCGGGGGCAACTCAGATTCGCTATGAGGTAGGGATCGTGATTCAACTCGGCCGAAGGATGACCACCGGCGCTGTTGCCTGGCGACGGGCGTCGATCAATACGGTTCCCGGACCGCGCGAGCTTGTTCACGATTCCGGCCGCTGTTGTCGAGCCCAATGGGCGAAACCGGACATTTCAACCTGGTAATGGCCTCGACCGGTTGCCGAGATCAGATGGTTGGCGACAAGCCGGCGTAGATGTCGGGCGACCATCCCCCGGGTGACGGGGGACCCCGTCGCTTCGCTGAGCCTCGTGATGCTCTCCTGGCTGTGAAGCCCCGCGCTCCCGGGGTTGCGAGCCACCTTCAGAAACAGCAACCGCTCCAGCAGCGTCAATCGCCCCCAAATGCCATCGTAGTCGTTTTGCTCGGCTACGGCCGCCAGTACTTGGTCGAAGGCGTCACGCATCGGCAACGCCGGGTCGAGTGCCATCGACTTGAGGGCTTGCCGTGCGTAGAACGGATTTCGGTCGAGTGCTTCAAAGTGCTTCCACAACATTTCGGAGTCGATGTGCCGCTGGGTCAACCGGCGAAAAACCTCTGAAAGGAAGTTCGTAAAATCCGGGCCCAGGTCGGGCAACTCGACTTCGGTTGCGAAACCGTAGAAGGGCGCATCATGCTCGCCGAACATTTTCCGGACCGCACCACGCGAGGATCCGCAAAATACCACGCGCACGGCTCTGAGGCGATCGAGCGTGGTTCGCATCGAGTACACCAGGGGCAGAAACGCGCGTTCGGTGCCGAGGTGCTGAATCTCGTCGAGCATCAGCAACAGCTTTGTTCGGCGCCCCTGGCTGAGTGCATCAATGAGGGAATCGATGGCAGTGGTGTCCTGCGCGACCGGCGCGGCCGGACGATCGGCGAATTCCAACTCCGCGCCGATGCCGAGCGCATCGATTCTCACGCGGTTGATCGCCGTTTCGAGGAGCTTGCGCGTGATGGATTCGCGGCGGCGCCCGGTTTCAACGGCGGCATTCAATGCATCGAGGATGGCGACATGGGGCGCATTGACGTTGGCCCAGAGGCTGGCATAAACAACGGTGTACCCGGCCCGGTTTGCCTCCGGGGCCAGGTCATGCAGCAGGAATTCGGTTTTTCCCTTGCGCCTCGGTGCAACCAGAATCAGCCGAGTCGCCAGGCCGATCTCAAGCTGCTTTACAAGACTTTTTGCGAACGAGGGGCGGGGGAAGTGCCAAGCATCGTCGGGCCGCCATGCGGTATTCATGTTTTCGATTGTAACATGTTCCGGAAACAACTGTAGTTTCAGTTACAAGATACAAGCGTGGGCATCGACGATGACCGGGCAGAATTGTGCGAGGCCGTATTGGGCTCAACCCTTTTTCCAAGAGGTAGTCCGCCGCCAAACGGGGGATGATGGCGCCGATACGCTGTCGAAGAGCGCGATTCCCTCCGACGAATGGCGGAAAACGATCCGTCGATCGTCTTGTGTAAGATAACGTGCGGGGCCGTCCAATTGAGCAACGATACCGATACAGCGTGTTGGCGGGCACCACGCTCATCGGACTGGCGAGCAAATCCCGCATGGCGCTGTGCTCGTACTATTGGCGGTGCAACCGCCACTCGCTGCCCGGATCGATCAACTGGTAGCACACCAGCGTCTTCAATACATCCAGCCAGCGGGTCCCCTGGCGGCTCGGGCGCAGCCGCGGCGCCCAAAACCGATCCAGCTCCAACCGCTCCCACAACGCCAGCGCCAACCAGCACGCGCCCCATTGGCGCGGTCGGTGCAGGCTCAGATCCTTGACCCGGACCCGAACCACCTCGCAGTTCAGTTCCGGCGCCTCCCGGTCCGCGGGAAACAGCGCCATCGGCGCCGGGCCGGAGTCCCCGCGCAGCACCTCGATCGACCGGCACCACGCCGCGCGCTGGTTGTCGTTGATCTCGCCCAGGTACAGCACCTGACGCTGAACCACCCGCCCGTCGGGGTTGCGCCGGTTCTCCATCACGCTCCAGTAACGGTGCTCCTTGCCGTCCTTGAAGCGTCTCTTGGCGCGCACGAACATGGACCCATAGCGTGCCTCAAATACCGCGCAAATCAAGGGGGTAGGTCGGCACTAGAGCCGTCCGGCGGCCACACGAACCAATGAAATCAATCACTTGAACCGCGCGTGACGGCCCAAAACCAGTCAAATCAGACGAAAACCCGGTCGAGTTGCGGAAGTCGGACTAAAACGAAATGGCACGGCCGCAAAACGGAAGAGACCGGGTTGCGAGAAGCGAGAAAAACCGCTTATTCGATGTCGATTATCCCAATATCGCCCGAGATGCGTATCTCGGTGCCGAAAGCTGCTGAAGCTTCCCGCAGAATGCCCAGCACCCGTTGAGCGACTTCTCCGTCCGCGAGATGCGGCGTGCCGATGTCTACGAAAGGTCCGTCGAACCTGAGATCGACGGGGTAGAGGCGAATCTCCTCGAGGACGCCCTCGCTGTAATGGCTCACGGCGACGACGCTTTCGAAGTACTCCCGGTCGTGGTTGGCTGGATAGATGAGTCCCTGAGCCTGCGCACGCGTGAGGCCCTCGACGTCGACGCCGGGGTTGCGTGCAGCAGCCAAATCCCAGTACCCGGGATTGAACACCTCGTGAAAGAACGGCTGACGATTGAAATTGCCCAATTGATAGAAGATGGGTTTACCGTCGTAGATTTCTATGCCACGCAGCTCGCCCTCTCCGTGAGAGAAAAAGGCATCCGCGCCGTTGTCGATAGCGGTGTGGGCAAGTTCCATGAGGAAGTCGGGTGGGTCACGCGATTCATCGCCTGCAGAGCGTGCGTCCGGGGGAAGTTGCCAGTGGTGAGAGTGGATATTGGCCACCACGAAGTCCGACAGAAATTTGGCGTCCCTGATTTCTGAGGCGTAGCTCTCCAGTTCCGCAGGCGGGATCGAATAGGAGAAGCTGACCTTGTCGCCCGGCACATAGTATTCGTCGTAGAGCCGGATGCGGTGGCCCTCGTCGCCGAACGTGCGGCCGCTCGTGACGGGGAAGACGGCCGGAAACATGTGTGGGGAGGACTCATGGGCGCGCCGCAGCGCATCGAACGATTCCTGTGAGATCGTGACGGTTCGCTGGGGGCGCAGAGCGTTGGCGCCGGGAACGCCGGGCGAGTCTTCGCCCGCCGGCCTCGCATCCCAGTATGAATTCGTGGTAATCCCGAGAAAGCCGATGCGCCCATGTGGTGTATCGAGAAACTTCGCGCTCCTCGCTTCCGCGAGGTTGCGTCCCCAGCCAGCCGTGACGATGCCCACGCGGTCCATGTGGCCCATGGTTTCCAGCATGCCGGTCAGGCTGTAGTGGGTGGTGTGATTGTTGGCGAAGTTCATCAGGTCGAAGCCGATGGCACGCAGGTCGTCGGCGATGATCGGTCTCGCCAGGGCTTGAAACAGGTGGCCGTCGTTGTAGAGCGCGACCTTCCCGGGGTCCGCGATCGTCTGTTCCAGATTGCCGAACGCGACATCTGCGTTGCGCAGCACGTCGTATATTGCCTGCACCCCGGGCACTGCCAGGTTGGCGGTCGGCCTCAGCGCGACCACATCGCCCACGGCGGCCAGGGTGAAGTCGCCATCCAGCGTGGTTTGCAGGTCCCGCGCGGGATCTACGATCACACGCTCATAGGGCGGACCCTCAAAGGTCTGAGCAAGGGCGCAAACTGACTGAAAACCCAGAAGGAAAGCGAAGAGAAGGGGCCGAGGCGAACGAAATTGACTCATTGTTACTCTCCCGCCAGGCGGATCAGAAGCGCGGTCAGAATCGACATTGTCGCACGAGTACTCTTTGCAAAGCCTGGCGTGCGATACCAGCCGGACCGCAAGGAATTGGCCAAATTCACCGGCAGCAGGGGACCCGCCAACAATGCCGGTCCAGATGTTGCGCTTGCCTGTCCGCGAGAAGCTGGACTAAGGTTTAGCCTCAACCTTTGACGTTGCGAGAACGCTGTTTCGTTCGGTGGAAGTAGTCGCAGACGGACAGTGTCCTCTGGAGCAAGCCTGCATATGAAAAGAATTACCGAGACGCTGTTGGCGACGGCGACGGCACTGATGATCGTGCCGCTGATCGGAAACGCCCAGTTGGATATGGGGCCGGACTGGCCTGCGGTGAAACAGGAAATGGTGGAGCTTGGCCTGCGTCATGACTCCGCATGGGACCTTTACCGGTACTTCGAGCAAAATGCCGACGACAAGACACTGGAGCCTGACGAGGTTCCGGACTGGACCGGTTTATGGGAGCACGTGACACGCGGGTACGACAACGACAGAGTCGGAAACAACATCAACGCAAAGCTCAAGGGCGAATACCTGCAGATGATGCAGGAACAGATCGACAACGCGGAGCAGGGGAGAATCTGGGATCCCCATTCCGGTTGCGGCCAGGCCCGCGGCTATCCGGGCATGCTGAAGAATGGACGTCCGCACGAGTTTGCCGTGACGCCCCATCAGACCTGGCACCTGGGCCAGGCGAGAAACGAGGTCCGAAGAATCTATACCGACGGTCGGGGTCACGTTCCTGAGGACTGGGCCTACGATACGGAACACGGCGACACCATCGGGTTCTGGGACGGCGACAAGCTGGTGA
Organism: Gammaproteobacteria bacterium; assembly: GCA_022825505.1. Taxonomy (GTDB): domain Bacteria; phylum Pseudomonadota; class Gammaproteobacteria; order Steroidobacterales; family Rariloculaceae; genus UBA6522. Next base: position 174,147 of record JAJDWR010000016.1, read on the forward strand.
CGCATACGATGTACACGAACGGCGGCTGGATCGGTCGCGTCATGCCCTACCTGAGCAATCAACTCCAGGGAACGGAAGTCTGGCAACTGGTCGATGAAGACACCCTCCAGGCCGATGTGTGGATCTATGATCCCGAGGCGCTCGAAGAGCCCTGGTACACGCGCCAGGTCTACGGGCGAATGCACCAGGAGCCGGGTCAGCCGCTTCGCCTGGAGTACTGGTGGAACTGCCACAGCCAGAACAATATTGTCGTTCCAACCGAAGATGGCGGCACGACGTTTCTGGACCTGGACTTCACGGACATGGATGATTCGCCGGCTCCGGTAACGGCCACCGAGTAGGCCGAGCCTTCGGCCAGGGCACGAGCCGGCGTATTCGATTACGGTTACGGACAACCGAGTCCTCGATGATGAGCTTCTTCTCAGCATTGTCCAGTGTTGATCTTTAGGGATCGATTATTGACAATCCCAGAGCCTGTCAGCGCTGCCAAAAGCTCACCAAACGGGCCACTCAGTTCCATTGCAGGTCTTCGAAAGGACAATACAGACGTATGCGTATCAGGTTAGTGTTCTGCGCTTTACTTGTCGGCAGTTTGTTCGGCGGTTTGGCCAGCGGCCAGGAGTCGCAACCGAACGTCGTCCTGATCCTGATGGACAACCTCGGCTATGGCGAGATCGGAGCATACGGAGGA
>JAJDWR010000085.1 GCA_022825505.1 Gammaproteobacteria bacterium
GATCGAGGGACGCTTCGGGTGCTCAGCGATGCCAGCGGCGGCCGGGTACGCCGGTTCTGCGCCGAGTCCAGCGTGCGCCTGCTGGATGGCAGCCGCCTAACGCCAACCAACGCCATACAGGCGGGTGAAATGCACTACATCGACGGCGGGTCGTCACCCTACCATTCCCACGTGGGAACCGATGCCAATCCCGACGGCCCGGCGCACTGCTACATGACCTTCAAGGGCCGCGGCGTCGTCGAGGTGGAAGGCGATGTGCAGGAAATCGAGCCAGGCACGCTGGTGTACTTCCCCTCCGGCGTACCCCACCGGCTTCGCGCCCTGGACGGCCCCCTGGACTACTTCGAAATCCAGGCCTGGAGAAGCTTCAAGACCAACGTCCTGAGCGAGGAACCGCTGGGCCTCCGGTGGTATTACGAGCCCGAGCATCCGGGTGCCGATCCGGTGGAGTGGAACCAGAGTTAACAGACCGCGGCAGGATCCAAGCGAGCAAGGATTAGCGCTTGGCGTGCGCCCAGAGTGAGTTGCAGTTGAACTCGGTACTACTCAGTATTACCATGCCATCACGGAATCTCCAATGACAGTCAAGTCCTCAATCTCGCTCACCGACGAGCAGCATGCTTTCGCTCGTGCGCTGGTCGACGAAGGCCGCTTTGCCAGCCTTAGCTCGGTCTTGCAACAGGGAGTCGATCTTCTACGTCAGCGAATGTATGCCGAGGAGGCGGAAACAGCGGCATTGCGCGAGTTGCTGTCGCGCCGCCGCAAGGGCAGATTCGTGAGCGCCAGAGAATTGGATGAGCGCCTGGACGCAATGATTGCAGAGAAGCGCCGCGCGCATGGCGTACAGACTTGAGTTCGCGACCCAAGCCGAGCGCGACTTCGATCTGATTTTCGAACATCTCCTGCGCAACTATCTCAACTTCGGAGAAAGCCTGGAGAGCGCGCTCGACCATGCAGCATTGCGCGTATTGGAGATTCGTGCCGAGGCGGAGCGTATCCCGACCGCACCGAATCGGGGCGAACGTCATGATGATCTGTTGCCTGGATTGAGGCACTTGTCCCTGGGCAGGGCGGTCTACTGGTTCGAGGTTGACGAGGCGCGCCGGACAGTTCGTGTTCTGGCCGTGTTTTTCGGCGGTCAGGACCACATTCGTCACATGATGTACCGGCTCATGGAGGATGTGGTGTGATCCGCGTTGGCGCCTTCAGCGCTGGCCGCGGTTCGTGCGGCAACCAGGCAATGGTTTTGTTCGCTAACTGTGTGTCTTATCCTCCCATTCATGCCGAATAAGGGACACAGCAAGCGACAATCCTCGAGCGACAGCATTTCGTGGCGTATTCGCGATGCTAGGGATCGTTCGGGCCTCGCCCCGGCCGAGTTGCGGAAGATGCTTGCCGCCAGGGGGATCAATCTGTCGAAGACGGGATTGCACCGTCTGGAATCCTCGGAACCGGTCAACCCGAACCTCAAGCTCATGATCGCGATCGCCGAAGCGACGCATGTGACGCCGGAATGGCTGCTGTTCGGAGAAGGCAGCCCCCGGCCTGACGAGAAAATCGGCCCGGCTATTCGAGCGCGGGTGATCGACACGATCGCTTTCATGGCCGGAGCGCTCGACTTGACCCCGGAGCAGGAAAGAGACCTGGAGTCCTGGCTTAAATCCGTGCGCAAGTCCCGGCCGAGAAAAGTCAGAAAACCTTAATGGCAAGAGCCTCGCGGTTGCCGGAAATAGAGGGTTCTTATTTTGTGAACCCAGTGTCCCGTTCAAGTGTTGACACGCCCGTAAAGTTGCGTATACTGCGCGCCCATGATTTGGAAATCCGTACAACTCAGATTAGCTGAAGCCGCCGGCGCCTCATCGGCCGGGCAAGCGGTCGTGGCGATAGCCAGCGACGCGCTCCCGTGTGCGAGGAATCGGCAGACGACAACCCGCATTAGCGTGGATTCGTATGAGTTTAATCATGGTGGACTCATGCGTTAAGCCTCTCCGGAAAACCGTTCTGGAGGGCTGACAAAACGAACCCTCCAGACCAGCTACCAAAGCCCTGGTCGGTTCGAAACCACCGGGGCTTTTTTGTGCCCGGTGGACGATCTTTAACAACGTGGATTGTGTGACGTGTCGGGGCAGTGCTTCGCGTGGTGCGGAGCGGCCGCAACATCAAACCCTGCGGTGCGTCCATGCGCCTGCCCCGACATCCTGGCTGACGTAGCTCAAATGGCAGAGCAACTGTCTTGTAAGCAGTGGGTTGCAGGTTCGATGCCTGTCGTCAGCTCCAGATTCGGAGGGGCATTCATTGGCGAGATACCCTGGTTGTAACCCAGGCGCCCTTCGGGCTTTGCAGGTTCAACTCCTGCTCCCTCCACCAATACCGGATCGGTAGCTCAGACGGCAGAGCGGTCGGTTGAAGCCCGGCGCAGCGGAGGTTCGACTCCTTCCCGATCCACCAGGTGGCATGTAGCTCAACGGTAGAGCGCCCGGCTGTTAACCGGGGCGATGCGGGTTCGAATCCAGCCGTGCCAGCCAGTCAGCGGGGGACTAGTTCAGTGGACAGAACATCCGGTTTGCAACCGGAAGGTGCGCGGTTTGAATCCGCGGTCCTCCACCAATCTCACGGCTTCGGCTTCGGCCGACGCGGTGACTTGCGGCCTGGCGCAGATAACCGTCGGTAACGGCGGGAAAGGGGCGTGACCCATGGCGTCCCGCCGAACTTTCGGGTTCGGTCAATCCAGGCAGGCCCGACCCTCTTGTCCTCGCCGGGAGACCGGCGGGGATAGCGGCCAAGCGATGCGCGGAAGTAGCGTGGCTCACGCACCGGCTCTGCCGGGAATGCAGGCTCGTGAAAGAACACGTGGTGGTGCACCCCGCGGTACCGACATCGTCAATCGTTAAGGGCAACGGGTAGCGCATGGCAGTACGAGCCTTACGAGCGAGTGCGCATGTGCAGAGTTCCGGGGTTCCGGTGAGCAGCCGGCGTCCTGGTCCTCGGTCAAGTAGCCGGTAGGTGAAAGACAGTCGGCGTGTCGTATTTCGTGGCCCAAAAGGCGGCGAAGCGACCGGGGCGCGCACGTCGAAATGGGTTTCGCGCTTTTTAGCTCAGTAGGTAGAGCTTCGTCTCGAAAACGATGGTCGCCGGTTCGAGTCCGGCAATAGCCAACAGAACTAAACGCAAAGACGCGTCCCGGTGCGTACCGAGAAGTGGCTTAAGGCCGAAGCCCTCGGGCAATTCGGCGGTCCCGAAGCCGCAAGCGGACGGACCTTGGCGGAACACCGCACGGTCAGGTAGCACCTGTTTGGAGCCCGCGAGGCTCACGGTAAGTGAACTGCCGACCAGGTATGCAATACGAGTGAACCGCCACACTCTCAAAAAGGCAGTCATGGCCGCTTACGATGGCGCCGGCTTCGGCCAGGCCATCGTGGACAGACGGGCAACGGTCGCCACGCAAGGCGGCCGGTACTCCCGCCAAAGGGTGGCTGGAAACGATGTAGTCTCAGTCGTTCATTTCCCGGCGCGGTAGCTCAACAGGCAGAGTCCTGGACTGTCGATCCAGAGGGTGCCGGTTCGACCCCGGTCCGCGTCGCCAGCTTCACGATCCGGTGGGCGAATGGTTAAGCCACGAGGCTTTCAACCTCGTAATTGCGGGTTCGAATCCCGTCCGGATCCCCACGGACCGGTAGCTCAGCAGGCAGAGCACGCGATCGATAATCGCGCGGTCGACCGTTCGAATCGGTCCCGGTCCACCACACTCTGGGAGTAGCTCAGCCTGGCAGAGCGCCTGCCTTGGACGCAGGGGGCCGCAGGTTCAAATCCTGCCTTCCAGACCAACTTCGGAGGCTCGCAAGGCTGGCGTGCTTATCGGTCTTGAAAACCGTGATGTCCTTCGGGACGTGGGAGTTCGATCCTCTCAGCCTCCGCCATTCAACGGCGTTCCTAGCTTAATTGGTAAAGCTCCAGGCCGTGACCCTGGCCGATGCCGGTTCGAGTCCGGTGGTTCGCCCCATTTTCCGTTACACCACGCACCTGCCCGTAGCTCAGTTGGAGCAGAGCGGCTGGCTTCGAACCAGCAGGTCGGGAGTTCGAGTCTTCCCGGGCAGGCCACTTTTCCGCTCTTGGCATAGTGGTCGTGCACCGGGCTTTTAACCCGGCGACGGGAGTTCGATTCTCTCAGGGCGGACCACGCAAGAGAGCAATGCGGCTGTAGCTCAGCAGGCAGAGCGCGACGTTGCCAACGTCGAGGCCGCCGGTTCGAGACCGGCCAGCCGCACCACGCTCATCCCGATGCGGGGGAGGGGGTCTCACGCGGGGTTCATATTCCCGCTTCCGCCGGTTCGAATCCGGCCCCCGCTACCATGTTTGCCCGATAGCTCAGATGGCAGAGCGCCAGGCCGGTCGTCTAATGGGAAGACTGCGGATTCCAGACCCGCCAATCGGCGTTCGAATCGTCGTCGGCCTGCCAACGCACACGCCGTGTCCGAAATGGTCAGGTGCGAGGTTGCAACCCTCGTTATGCCGGTTCGAGTCCGGCCGGCGTGTCCACCTTGCCCCAGTAGCTCAGCGGTAGAGCGGCGGGTTTATACCCCGTTTAACGCGCCAGATAAGCGGTTGGTCGCACGTTCGAATCGTGCCTGGGGCACCAAGTCTCCGTAGCTCAATCGGAATCAGAGCACCGGGCTTCTACCCCGGGGGTTGCAGGTTCGAGTCCTGCCGGGGACGCCATCATTCAGCGCCGCACACACAATCCACGTTGTCGGAGTCAATGACACAGGAACGGTGAACCGGGGTAAGGTTTCGATGAGCAAGTTCGGCGAAACTGCATATGCGGCCCGGTTGCGGGCGGCGGCGGGCCGGTGCGATGGGACGCCGGCTACGCCGCCGGCGCCAGTTCCGTGGTATGTGTCGGCTCCAGCCGGTCGATGGCATCGAGGGGCTCCCGGTCCACGTCCCAGGCAAACTGCCGCAGCACGATCCGGTCGCGAAGGAAGTCGATCAGGGTGAAACCGTGATCCTCGATGGGCGCCATTGTTTCCTCCAGGTCCAGGTGAGCCGGCGGCGTCGCACCGATGCCGCGGGCCACCGAGGGGAATCCCTGGATTGAAGTGCTGATTGGGCCGCTCAGGACTGCGGTCATGGGATTCCCTCGCAGATCGACGGCGCCTGAGCGGTGTATTCTCCCGGCGCCGATGGCGTGCAGGTCGCCGCTGACCAGCAACGGAATCCGGCCTTCCTGCTGAGTCATCGCCTCGGCCAGCCGGTCATGCTGCCTCAACCAGCCTTCCTGCCAATAGGGCTTGTCTATCGCAGTCGTCAGCGTACCGCTCTCCGGGTCCAGAATGTCTGGATACCACTCGCCCCATTTGCCGGCACTCCAGCCGAACGGATTCGAAGGCACATGCACGCGGTGGCGTGCCTCCGACGAGCGGGTGCGGTCGATCAACCACCGCTCGACCTGCGGGCCGACGAATTGCGCGTTCGGACCGGCGAGATTCATGGTGCGACGCACGTCGTAGAGCAGGATCTCCGCAAGCCGGCCAAACCGAAGTGTGCCGAAGCTTTCCGACACGTCGCCGCGATCTCCCGCGGAGGACCAGGGCAGCCCGACGGGTCGCCCGGCGTCCGGCAGGAACTCCGGGTAGTAGAGTTGCTGTGTCGCCCGCGCAAGCTGAAGCTGGAACCAGGCGATGGGATAGCTGGCGAACTCGTCCGTGACGGCGTCGTTTTCCCAGTGATCGTGATCGTCCTGCAGGAAGAAAACCGGTGTGGAGCGAAAATCGCTTCCGTAAATCGGGACGATTTGCGGGCCGGCCGCCGCCTTCATCGCCGTTTCGTTGCTTGCCCCGAGCGCGCTGGCCGAAAAGTCGAAGTTCGAAATACGGCCGGCTTCGCTCAACTGTCCGGCGTCCTCGCCCCGCCAGGTGTGAAGGTCCCAATACATGTGGTCCCCGATGGCCACCGCGGCATCGGGCTGGAACGACAGCGCGCGGCGCAGCAGGCGGTTGCGGATGCTGGCCGGCAGGAAGCCTTCGCGCTGACCGATCCCTTCGTAGGTCCCGCTGGTACCACCGGCGCAGGTATAGAACAGCACTCGGACGCGTTCCGGATCCGACGCCGGGGACGGGAAGGTGGAAAGCGGCCAGGGTTCGCACAAGGACTGGCCATTGGAGTCCTGCAGCGAAAGCGAATAGCGACGCCCCGGCTGCAACTGGCCCGCATGGAACTGCCAGTATTCGCCGGCCGTGTCGCTCATCCTTCCGGCAATGGCGGTGTTCTCGAGTCGGAGAATGGGCGCGTCCGCCAACGGCCGATCAAACGAGACCTTGAGCAGGATTCGCGTATCGTTGACCGTGGGAAGAATGTGCCGCACGAGACCGGCGTCCCATTCCTGATCGGCGGGAGCTTGCTCCTGTGCCATGGCTTCCAGCGGCAATCTGCCGAAATACGCCGCCCCCATGGCGCCCGCGGAGCCGGCGAGGAAACGCCTGCGGTTCAAGAGAATGCGTTTGGTCATCGAAATCCTGCTCTACTTGTTCGCAAACTCGCTATGTCGATGTGCTCGTCCCTGGATGCGAGCCAGGCGCGGTCAACCGCACGTTTCAGGCAGCGACCGTGACGCTGATCATCCTGTCACCCTGTTGAATGGCATCTACAATGTCCTCACCGTTCGTCACCTTTCCGAACACCGTGTGCCTTCCGTCCAGATGCGGTGTCGCCAGATGGGTGATGAAGAACTGACTGCCATTCGTGTTCGGCCCGGCGTTGGCCATTGAAATGACGCAACGCTCGTGCCTGAGCGGATTCCCGGCGCACTCGTCGGCAAACCGATAGCCCGGACCTCCGCGGCCCGTTCCCGTCGGGTCGCCGCTCTGAATCATGAAATTCGCGATAACGCGGTGGAAAATAACGCCGTCGTAAAAGCCCTGTCCCGCCAGGAACACAAAGTTGTTGACGGTCTGCGGGGCGTGTTCCGGGTACAACTCGAGATCGATGCGTCCGCGGTTGGTCTCGATCGAGACAGTGTACGTCTTCGACTCATCGATCTGCATTTCCGGCGGTGCATTCCATTGCTTTCTGGCCATCTTGGGTCTCCCTGATTTCTCATCCACGTGGCAGCGTGTATCTTACCCGTTGGCCGATGGAACGAGTCCATTTATCGCTGATTTGCCGGCGGAGGTTCGGCGTGCCCACAAGTCTGTCACGGGGGAATGCCACAGTCAGTTGACGGGTAGCCTGCAGGGCGTAAGGTATCAACCGTCAATCTATCCTGGAGAGCACTATGAAGAAGCAGCGCCTGGAAGTCGGTCTGTTGATCCTGGGTATGGTCTTCCTGCAGGGCGCGCGGGCGCAGGATTCGAGTGACGAATCGCCCAGGCTTGTCCGGGTTTCCGACAGCGTTTTTCGTACTGTCCACCGGCCCGGCGCCGCAAACAGCAACGTGATCGTGACCGGCGAGGGCCTCATCGTGGTCGACGGTACCTGCCGCGGTGACGGGAATCCGGAATGGCTGAAGCAGGAACTGGATCGGCTCTACGACGTGCCCGTGAAGTACGTCATCTTGAGCCACGACCACGAGGACCACATCTGCGGCCTGCAGGTATTCGACGACACGGCCGTGACCGTCTCGCATGCCCGGACCAGAGAGCATATCGTTCGGGAAGGCCGAAATACCTCCGTTCCGGACGTCGTATTCCAGGACGAAATGGAGATCCACCTGGGTGGCAAGAGGCTCGTCCTTTACTACTTCGGCCCCACGCACAGCAACAATCTGATCCAGGTGCACTTTCCGGAAGAAGGCGTATTGATCGCGCCCGACATCGCGCGCGCGGAGAGGTCGCTTGCCTTGCCCGATTTTCGCGATGCCGACATCGACGGCCTGATCGACACGCTCGCCATACTGGCAAAACTCGATGACGTCGAACTCGTGGTTCCGGGCCACTGGGGCCCCACCACCCAGCAAAGCCTGCTGGAGTACCGCGACTACGTGGTCGCCCTCAGGGACCGTGTCCTGGAAGAGATGAAGGCGGGCGCCTCGATCGAGGAGATTCTCGAACGCGTCACCCTGGACGAATACGCCGACTACGGAAACTTCGACATCTGGTTTCGCGCAAATCTCATTTCCATGTGGGACAAGATGTACCGCTACCGGGAGCCGAACCTGGAAGACTCCGGCGACTACCAGACCGCCTACCCCATCGGATTCTCGGTGGGTGTTACCGGCATGGGTTCGAATCAGTAGACGACTGACCGGAATCCCGAAGAGTAAGGCGTGATTACCGTCGGTGACTTCGGTGATTTCGTGGCTGGTCGTCTCGACGCCGGAAAGTGATTCCTGACTATTCCGCTACCCGGTCGAATGTCCATCCGCCCGAGACGTGCACCTCGGAGATCGCGCTGGCCATACCGTTGCCCTCTACGGTGAAGATGTAGCCGAAGCCGCCGCCCTCCGGCAGAAAAGCGGTTTCCGTCTGCGCCGCCAGCCGCGCTCGGCTGCCGTTGCCCCGCTGCAGGAACAGTCGATCGCCATCCATCGTGATGCGGATCGTGATGGTGTTCGTCAGGTACATGCCCCGATAGGTCCCGACGTACCCGGCGAGGATCTCCGGGGCGACCTGCACGGACGTTTCATCCGGGCCCGTAACGGCAGAGCTCCAGTGTTCGCTTCCACCGTAGGCTTCGGTGCACACGGTTTCGAGCATCACGTCGTCCGCCGCGAAGCTCATCTCGATGGTCGCGTGCAGCGGCGATTCGAACGCGCCTGGATCGTCATAGGTCACTTCGATCTCCATGCGGCCAAAGTTCGGGCGGCGGTAGCGCTCGGTTATGCGGAGGTCTTCGGTGTGCGAAACACCGGCGCGATTCAGCCAGGTCTTGTCGTTGTAGCCGTTGCTCTCGACCACCAGCGTATCGCCCTCCCAGCGGCCAACGGAATAGCCCATCCAGATCGGTAGCGGGTCCGGCTCCAGTTCACGGCCGTCCATGAAGATTTCGCGATAGGTCAGGTCGTTGTAGAGAATCGTGACCATCGTCGGGTGCTGCAAGATCCTTCGCAACCCATAGGAGTTGCCACCGATCGTCAGGTTGGCCGGACCGCCCGGCAGGCAGTGGTAGTGCGGACTGTCGGCGGAAAAGCGGCTGGCGCGCTCATCGATCAGCGCGTTGACCCACGGCTGGAGTTTGCTTCGATCGCCCAGGTCGCCGGTGATCCTTCCGTTGCGCCACAGGCCCGTCAGGTCGGGACGGCCGTCCGCCGTGCGGGGCGCAGGTGCGGACAGGTCCGGTGAGCCGTCCGCCGTGCGCGGGACCCCCGGCGTCGGGAGAGAAAGCCACTGCGCCGACAGCGGTGTGGAAAACGCCAGCAGGACCAGGGTAGCGAGGAGCCTTTTCATTGTGTATTTTCCAGGTTTCGGTGTCAGGATTGACTGTTTCGTAGTTGGCCTCTACGCTGGCCATTATACGAAAGCCGTTCGATACAGATGATCAGGGGAATCCGGTTATGAGGCATGTGTTTTCAGTTCTTGTCGGTGTGGCGTGGCTGCTCCCGGCAACGCCCGGTCTGGCTCACCACTCGTTCGCCGCCGTATTCGATGTCGCCCGTCCCGTCGAAATGACCGGCACCATCACGCGAATCGAGTGGACCAATCCCCATGCATGGATCCATATGGAAGTCGAAGGCGCGGACGGGAACGTGGAGAACTGGTCCGTCGAGTTGCTGGGCATCAACACGCTGCTCAAGCAGGGCTGGACGCCCGAGACGGCGCAGCCGGGCGACGTCATCAGCGTGACCGGGTTCGGCGCCAGGGACGGCAGTACTTCCGCAAACGCGTCGTCGGTCATCATGGAGGAGACGGGCGAACAGATCTGGGAAAGCGCGTCGCGGCAGGAATAGCCGGCGTTATCCGCGCCTTTGCGCCGTGCCCCGGGGGTTGGCCACGCATGCAGGCAACCGGGGAGATTAACCTGAGGACGTGAATTGGCCGGATCAGCCGGTCAGGTCATTTCCTACAAAAGGTAGTCGCGAGTGAGTTCCTCGGATATTTCCCACAGGCGGGCCGCCATCGCCTCGTCCTTCTGATGGTCGCCCTGCTCGGCAAGGTTGCAGTCTGCGAAGTACTGGCCCGTTACGCCCGTCAGTGACGGATGCGTCGCGACATAGCACTGGGTTGCAGCCCCTTGTTCCGGGCTCTTGTTCAATCTGGCCCCGCTAAAGCCGGTATTGCGCAGGATGTTGGTCCTGACGCCACCCGGGTGAACGCAGTTTGACGTGGCGCGCGTGCCGGCGAGACGCCTGGACAACTCAAGCGAATACAGACCGTTTGCGAGCTTGGAATGCCCGTAGCTTTGCCTGCCCCAGCCTTCGCCCCCCAGATTGTCGAACTGGATGCCGCCTTCCGGCGCTCCCATGTGCGCGATACTGCCCACGACCACGACACGTCCTTCGGGCGCGTCCGTTACGCGGCTCATCAGCCGGTTGCCGAAGATGAAATGGCCGAGATGATTGACGACGAACTGCATCTCGAGGCCGCTGACCTGCCGCAACTCCGTCAGCAACATGCCGGCGTTGAGGACCAGCATGTCGATCGGCACGTCCATGGCCTGAATCTCATCGGCGCAGGCCACGATGGATTCGAAGTCCGTGAGTTCGAGTACGACAGGGGTGACGCGCCCTGTCACGCTGTCGGCTGCTTCCCGGCCTTTCTCGACGGAGCGCGCCGTACCGATCACGTGCGCGCCCCGGAGCGCGAGGACCCGCATGGTTTCGTAGCCGATGCCGGAATTGCAGCCTGTGACGACGGCAGTTTTCCCGCTGAGGTCCAGGCCCGCGGTCACCTCCTCGGCCGTCGACTGCGCGCCGAACGAACTTCGAGGCACGGATTGCGCGAATGCCGTCCCACAGGCCGAAGCCACGGCGATCAGGGAGCTGTTTTCCAGAAACCGTCGGCGGGTCATCGAGTTAAACATTGTTGGGGTCTCCTCACAGTCGGATCTTCGTGTTCCCATTTTGCCACGAGCTAAAACCCGCGGCCTCGAAACTCATCCCGCTGGATGCCAAGCGAGTTGGTCAGCATGGCCACCAGGTGGTAGTGGGCAACCGTCGCGAACAGCATCATCAGTTCGGGCTGCGAGTACCTCTGGGCAAGAACGGCCCAGTTGGCGTCCGAGATGAAGGCAGATTCAACGAGTTCGTCTGCGGCACCCAGCCAGGCACGATCGAAATCGTCCCAGATTTCGGACTCCGGACCAACCCTGATCTGTTCGATCTGCACTTCGGTCAATCCGGCGTCGATCGCGGCATCGTAGTGCGCTCCCCACTCATACTCGCTGTAGTAGAGCCAGGCGAGCCGCATGATGAGCAACTCCTTGTCGCGGCTTGAAATCGTATCGTTGCCGTTGACGTAATCGCCGAAGACCCGCCATCGAGTCAACAGGTCCGTGTTGTGCATCATCGTGCGGAACAGGTTCATGCTCGGGCGCGCATCGGGATTGTCCGGGTCCGTGCCCATGGCGATCAAGTGCTCGCGGGTCAGGTCTTCTTCCCGGAGTGGCGCCAGCCTGGGCTCGGACAACCGCACGGGCGGTTCGAACGCTTCAGAGCGTGAACTGTCTCCACTCGATTCAATCCGGTCCTGCCGAGTCGTCTCAGTCGATTGCGCACCAGCCTCCGCAACTGCAGTGAGCGCAAGCACGGCACCGCCGGCGGCAAGGAAACAGGATCGTAGCGTTCTCATAGTTGCGCTCCTTGACAAAGCGTGCATCAGCGCCTCGGCCCGTAGTGCGGTGGTTCGGCACCGATCTCCAGCGCTCCGAGGTCCGGGGCTTCGCCACTGAATCCGTCGGTGACATTGGGTATCGCGATGCCTCGATCGACAGCGGCCGAATCGCGCTGCAGACGAAAGTCGAAGTCCTCTGCGCGATATAGACGCTGCAATGTGTTCGCGTCACCTGCGTCCAGCCGGGGGACATATCTGAAGATACCGTAGTCCACGAGCACGCTGTTGCGGTCCTGGCCGGTTGACTGGCTGTAGGCCTCCAGCGTTGCGAACTGCTGCGGCTCCAGCGGGACGCTCCCCTCGGGTCCACTGAACTCGGCCAGCGCGCCTGACGGCGGCAGCGCCCACTCGAATGCCACGTCGGCATCCGCATTCGGCTGAAATCCGTTGTAGTCCGAGGACGAATAGCGCGTGTAGGTGCCGACGCTGAAGATCGCGGGCGCCGCGTTCTGGCCGAGCATCAGATTATTGCGCCAGTGGAGGTTGGAGCCGTCGGCCACGGCCGTCTCCGACAGAATCGTGTTGTTGTAAAGCAGGATGCCGGCCGAGCCTGCCGTGATGCGCGTCGACCCGCCAGGCAGGTTGTACGCAATGTTCCGAATCCAGTAGACCGGTCCACCGAGGGCAGGCTGGTTGCAGAACGCATGAGACGGGTGATTGATGAACATGTTCCGCATGATACGGATGTTGTGCATGCTGCCGTCCGCCTCGATGGGGTTGTCGTGGGAGTTGGTGATGTAGTTGTTGTAGAAGTCGATGGCGACGGGGCGCCGGTCCCAGTAGTCCGGCGGTGGGTATCGGGGCCCGTCGACGATTCCGGGTCCGCTTGCGGTTGCGCCATCCGGACTGCCGTAGGTCTCGACGTTGATGCCGTCGTGGAAGTTGGCAATGTGATTGTAGGCCACCACATGCCCGGGGCCATAAAGTTTCACGGCAACATATGACAGCATCCGCGGCGGAAAAACCTGGCCCTCGACGCCTTCGAACTGCGCCCAGGCATCACCCCGCCAGGCCATCATGTGATCGGGGTCGTTGCGCCCGATGAACGTATTGTCGGCGATGTAGAAGCCGCTCGATCCCGAGAAGTTCGTGAAAACGCCCGCGCCTACGTCCTCGAACCGACTCCGCTTGACCGTCAGCCCTCTTGCCCCGGCGAGGAATTGGGTTCCCGCAAGAATGCCGATCTCGGCATTACGGAACGTGATGCCTTCGAAATATGTGTAATCGGCCGCGCGCACATCGAACAGCGCATAGTTGCCATTGCCGTCGAAGATCACCTCGCCGTCCCCGGCAGCCTTGATCGCGATTGGCCTGTCGGGCGTGCCGTCGCCCGTCAGGTAATACGTGCCGTCCAGCGGCGTCGTGCGATTGACGCTGGGGTCGTTGGTGTACTCGTAACGGTCGTACCGGTAAACGCCGGTGTGCACAAGAATCGTATCCCCGGGCCGGACGCGCGGGCGGCCTGCGGTCGCCCAATCCGTTCCCGCGCACCAGAAATTGTAGGCGCACATCAGGCCCTCGAACGAGAACTCGAGTTTCGGGCCGTCGTGACCGTGCGGGTACACGTGAAAGACGCGTCCCCCGGCCCACGGTTCGGGTTCGGCGCGTGTGCGCACGGTCAGTTGGCGCTCTGCCATCCCGTGCACGCCGTCCGGATCGGACATGATGAAGCGCACCTCGTATTCGGTGTCGGGTTCCAGATCGAGCACGCTTCCGGCAAACATGTTCGGTGCGATCAGGTCGACGCGGGATTCGGCGTAAATGCGTTCGCCCTGAAGGCGCAGCAACGGCATCGCCCCGGCCCATGACGTTTGGCCTCGTGGCCGATACGAGACGGCCACGGATGCATTGCGGTTCGAGTCCCCTTGAATGAACCATTCGAAACCCAGGTTGTGCAGGGTCGACGGCTCGGTCAGGAGTTCACCGGCCACGACGGCTTCGGGCGACGGTGGCGTGCCGGGCTGGTCGGCCGCAACTTGTGCCCATATAGTCGTCGTCGGCATCCCCAGGCCAACCAGGGCAGGAATCGTCAACAATCGGCACATGACACTACCGTTCATGAATCGTCTGGCTCGGCGGCCAACGAAAGAAGGAGCCTGTGGATGGAGCCGCATGGGCCGTTTCGTCGTTGTAGATTCATACGATCGATCGTATCACCGATCTCGAGTCTGCCGATGCTCTATACTTCCCGCCGGCCGGACTGGGAGTAAAGCAGTGAAGTTTTTCAAACGTCGTGCCGCTATCGGCCTGTTGCTGCTGATTGGCGGTTCCGCCGCCGCCCAGGGTCTTCCCCACACGCTTCCGGAGGATGTGGGCATGTCGGCGGAGAGGCTGGCGCGGATCGGGCAGCAGGTCGAGCAAGCCATGGAACAGGACCAGATCGCAGGTGCCGTGGCCATGGTCGCGCGCGACGGCCGGGTCGCCTATTTCGAGCGCTTCGGCATGGCCGATATCGACGATGGCGAGGCGATGGAAACCGATACGCTGTTCCGGCTCGCCTCGATGACGAAGCCGATCACGAGCCTGGCCGTGATGATGCTCTACGAGGAAGGTCACTTCCTGCTGAATGACCCGGTTTCCAGGTATTTGCCGGAGCTGGCCGAACCGGACGTGATTGTCATGCATCCAAACGGCGAACACGATAGCGCGCCGGCTCAGGCTGAAATTTCCATACACGATCTGCTCACGCACACCTCCGGCATCGGTTATCGATTTCTGGCCACCGGCGAACCGCACGCGACGATTTCCAGCCTCTACGTGATGGCTGGAATATCCGACGGCCTCACGCAGACGGAGGGGCGAATCGAACAGTTGCCGCGACTGCTTGGCGAACTGCCGCTCCTGTTCGAACCGGGTACGGAGTATTCGTACGGACTCAACACGGATGTGCTCGGCCGTTTGATTGAAGTCGTGTCCGGCCTGTCGCTTGCAGAGTTCTTCGAGCAACGGATTTTCCGGCCATTGGGCATGAACGATACGCGCTTCTATCTTGATTCCGCCCAGGCGGAACGACTGGCCAGCGTGTATACCAATGCTCCGGATGGAAGCCTTGCAGAGCTTGGCCCCGAGCCACAGGTGGCCGGTCCACTGACTTATTCGGCGGGCTTCCACTACGAGGGGCCGCAAACCTATTTCTCCGGCGGTGCCGGACTTGTGTCGACGGCGTCGGACTACGCGCGATTCCTGCAACTGATGCTGAATGGCGGTGAGCTTGACGGAGTAAGGCTGGTCGGGCCAAAGACGGTGGAGTTCATGACCCGGAACCAGATAGGCGAATTGAATGTCTCGCCCGGCGTCAAGTTCGGACTCGGGTTCGCCGTCGTCGAAGACCCTGGCTTGACGGGCGAAACGCAGTCCGAAGGCAACTACTACTGGGGCGGATTCTTCAACACCGGTTTCTTCGTGGATCCCGACGAGCGATTGTTCGCGATCCTGTTGACGCAGCGCTTTCCTCCCGACCAGACAAACGTGGGAGACAAATTTACCGCCGCCGTGTATCAGGCGATCATCCATTGATCGAAGTACTCCCTGGCGGATGAGCTGAGCTCGGAGGTCCGCGCCGAGATGTCCAGGCAGGAAGCCGGCGGCGGAATTGTGTATCTCGCTGCGGCGATTCGGCGATAGACTTGAGTGTTCAACGCAATGGAGCGCAGCGCATGAGTTGTCGTCGGCTTACCAGTTACCGGTTCGGGAAAACCTTGGCCTTGTTGCTTCCGGGGGCTTTATCGTCTCCGGTTGCCGCGCAGGACTCTGACGCGACGGACCGCCTCCGTGCCTGGAGCGACCGGGTGACGCGGCAAATGTTTCAGGTCAGCGAAAATGTCTATACGGCGGTGGGCTACACCTTGTCGGCAAACTCGATGATCGTTGGCGATGACGGGATCATCGTCGTCGATCCGGGGCATTCTCCGGCGCTTTCGGCCGAGGTCCGCGCGGAATTCGAGGCAATCACGGACAGGCCGATTCGAGCCATCATCTATACGCACGGTCACGGCGATCACACCCGAGGCGCGAGCGCCTTCGCCGACGAAGGCGCGGACATCGAAGTCTGGGCCCGGGCGAACTTCAATGCCGAGCAGAGGGCCGCGGCCGAGGCAGGGCTTGCCGGGATCTCTCGACCTGCGGATACCCAGGGCGGAGATCTGCCTGCCGGCCAGTCGATCGCGTTTAACGGACCGCCGAGGCCGATGTCACCGCAAGAACGCGCAACCCCGGTCCGGCGGGTCGATCCAACCCGCACGTTCGACGACGAGCGAATCGAGCTCGATATTGCCGGCGTGCAGATTGAACTCGTCGCCGCGCCGGGAGAAACGGCCGACCAGCTCTATATCTGGCTGCCGGAACAGAGACTGCTCTTCGCGGGCGACAATGTTTTTCACACGTGGCCCAACGTCTACCCGCTTCGCGGCACGAACCGTTCGATCCGGGACTGGATCGCAAGCCTCGACAAGATGATTCAGGAGGGTCCCGAGCTTCTTGTGCCCGGGCACGGCAACCCACTCACCGAGAATGTCGTGGAGCACCTCACCAACCGCCGCGATGCGATGCAGTGGGTCTACGACCGCACTATCGACGGTGCAAGAATGTTCCTGACGCCCGATGAACTAGTCGACTATGTCACCCTGCCTGAACGGTTCGCGTCACTCGACTACCTGGCGGACTACTACGGCAGCGTCTGGGGCACCGTCCGGCAAATCTACGCGCAGGAACTCGGCTGGTTCGACGGCAACCCGCTGAATCTGCATCGAGAAGGCCCCGTTGAACAGTCACGACGGATGGCCGATTGGCTGGGCGGTGTCGATCGCATGATGGACATGGCGCGCCAATCCATGGCGAATGGAGATGCTCTCGGTGCAGCTCAGCTCGCCCAGCACGTCACCCGATTGCGGCCCGACGACACCACTTCAAAGCGGCTCATGGCGGATGCGCTCGACGCTCTCGGCGAAAACACGCT
>JAJDWR010000084.1 GCA_022825505.1 Gammaproteobacteria bacterium
CTCCGGGGGGGGCCAACCGGGGGGGGGGGCGCCCGGGCCCTCCCTGGCCCCGGCGCCGCCCCACGGCCGCTACCCGGCCCTGTGCCCACACGCCCTTGGCAGCTCGAGCTCATTGGTTGTAGGCCTTCCTCTCAAGCAGAAGTAGCGTCTCATCGCCAATTGCCAACGTATACTTTGGGCATGAGTTCCCTTGGCGACAATCTGGGGCTTCCGTTACAGCCGGCGCGGGAGGTTTATACGGTTTCTTCGCTCAATCGGGAGGCTCGGCGGTTGATTGAGGGGCGGCTGGGGACGGTTTGGGTGGAGGGGGAGATTTCGGGGCTTGTGCGGCCGCGTTCGGGGCATCTGTACTGGCGGATGAAGGACGAAAACGCGCAGCTTCGTTGTGCGATGTTTCGGGGGCAGAATCGGTTGCTGAAGTTTCAGCCGGACGATGGGCAGCATGTGCTGGCCCGGGGACGGGTGAGCATCTACGAGCCCAGGGGCGAGTATCAACTGGTCGTCGAGTACCTGGAGGAGGTCGGCGAAGGGCTGCTGCGGCGGCGATTCGAGGAACTGAAGCTAAAGCTCGCGGCCGAAGGGCTGTTTGATGAGGGGCGCAAGCAGGAGAAACCGGAGCTGCCGCGCCGGATAGGGGTCGTGACTTCTCCGAGCGGTGCTGCGGTGCGCGATATCATCACGGTGCTGGCGAGGCGTTTTCCCGCGATACCGGTGCTGATCTATCCCACTTCGGTACAAGGTGCGGGTGCCGCCAGGGAGATCGCCTCAGCGCTGGAACTTGCTGATCGGCGGGGCGAGTGCGATCTGCTCATCCTGGCGAGAGGTGGCGGTTCGCTGGAGGATCTGTGGTCCTTCAACGAGGAGGTGGTTGCCCGGGCGATGGCCGCGGTGAGCATTCCCGTCATCTCCGGTGTGGGACACGAGATCGACTTCACCATTGCTGATTTCGTGGCTGATCTGCGTGCGCCCACGCCGTCGGGCGCCGCCGAGTTGGCGGTACCCGACCAGGCGCAGTGGTTCGGCGCGCTGAAAACTCTGGACCAGCGGCTGGCCCGTGCTGTGGGGCAACGCCTGGCCGAACCGAAAACGGCGCTGGCCGGGTTGGCCCACCGTCTGGACCGAAGCCATCCGGGTGTTCAGCTACGCCATTCCCAGCAGCGCCTGGACGAATTGGAAACGCGCGTTCGTCTGGGCCTCGCGCGAACATTGCAGGATCGGCGGTCGCGGCTTGCGCAATCGAGCTTGCGTCTGCGGGGCCTCAGCCCCGCTGGTCGAATCAGGAGTCTCGACGAACGCCTGCGGTTCGTGCGCGGCGGACTGGCGGGTGCGGTTCGCGACGCGCTGCGCAAGCCGCGGCAGCGGTTGACGCTGTCACGGCGGGCGCTTGAATCGGTCAGCCCCCTGGCGACGCTGCGGCGGGGTTACGCTATCGTCACGGGCGGGGAGACGGGCGCCATTCTCACGGACGCCAAGGCCGCGCCGCCCGGCGCCGGCGTCGAAATTCGCCTGGCGCAGGGCGAACTGTCGGCCACAGTGGACGAATCG
Organism: Gammaproteobacteria bacterium; assembly: GCA_022825505.1. Classification (GTDB taxonomy): domain Bacteria; phylum Pseudomonadota; class Gammaproteobacteria; order Steroidobacterales; family Rariloculaceae; genus UBA6522. The sequence goes on from JAJDWR010000084.1 coordinate 1,546, forward strand.
CGACCGGAATCGGACTTGCCTGACGAAAGTTAGCAAAACTGCAGCAGCAATTTTTGTCTCGTCCCTGCTACTGCCTGATACCATGATCGAGAGCGGAGTTGCAGCCGTGAATTCCTGCGGCGCACTCTTGGCCGCATGACCGGAATAATCGAACCAGAAGGTGGGAGTTGACCAACCATGAAAGCAATCTACCGGATCCATCGTCTCGCCCTCGGCATGATCGCCATGGCCGCGTTGCCGGCCGTGGCCCAGGACGAAGCCGGGGAAGAGCTTGAGGAGGTGGTCGTCACCGGCTCGCGGGTGATGGATCTGCAGGATTCCGTGTCGCCGGTCGTGGTGGTCGGTGCCGAGGATCTGCTGACGCGCCCGACGACCAGCGTCACCGAATATCTGCAACGCCACCTGACCTCGAACTACGCCGCCCCGGACTTCAACCAGGAAACGAGCACGGTCGGTTTCCGGCGCAACGCCGGCGACCGCCAGACCGGCGTCAACCTGCGCGGTCTCGGCCCGCACAACTCCCTGATTCTTATCGACGGTCGCCGCACCATCGAGTATCCGGCATTCAACAGGGATAACGGCTGGCGGACCGTCGATCTCAACACCACCATTCCATCCATCGCCGTGGGCGCCGTGCAGGTGATGGCCGACGGCGGCTCCGCCATCTACGGGTCGGACGCGGTGGCCGGGGTAATCAACATTCTGCCCGCCTACAACTTCCGCGGCGCCAAGTTCCAGGCTCGCTCCACCGTATTCCAGGATGAGTTCGGCACCCCGGACAGTACCTTCGGCGCCCTGTTTGGCGCCGGCGACGAGCGGACCAATCTGATTTTCGCCGCCGAATACCGGCAATCGAATCCGTTGACAGCGTTCCAGACCGGCAATCGGGCATATTATCCGGACCCGACAGTCAATCAGGATGCTCTCGATGACAGGCGGGACGACGGCATCTACACCTTCGCGCCGCTTACCGGAACCCGGCTCGCCCGAGGCGCCCTGGCGCTGGCGGATCCCCTGTGCGGCGACCATGCCGCGTTGGGCATGGATCCCATTGGGGCGGGAATCAGGCTGGCCAACACCCCGACCACTGTTGGCATGGGACGCGGCGCGGTCACCACGGCTGCAGCCAGCGAGCGCTGCGAAGTGTTCCAGCAGCGGGCAGCGTTCTACCAGCAGTTGGACAGGGACGATATTGCCGTGTTCTCCGCCGTCGAGCATGAGTTGGCTCCCATCGTGCGGCTCAGCGCGGAAATCTCCTACTCCCAGAAGCAACAGGTGGACCTTGACCGCACCGGAATATCGTTTCAGTCCTATTTCTCCAACGGCAATCCGGGCATACTGGACCTGAACATCCCCAACGATCACCCTGGCGTGCAATACAATCGTAGCGTCGACCCGCGCTGGGACAATGCGGATGGTTTCGAGCCCATCGGCTTGAACATGCTCAGCTTCGACGATCCGCTGTTTTCGCGGCACGAGTACGACCTGCTGCGCGGCACCATCGGATTCGAGGTGGACCTGACGGACGACTGGACGCTGGACGCCAACTACGTGCGGGCGACCAACACCGTGCGAAACTCGGTTCTCAACGCCCATGTGGAGCGCTTCCAGCGCGCCCTGGTTGGACTGGGCGGCGAGGGTTGCTCCACTACAGCGACGCTGCAGAATGCCGGCAATGGCGGTTGCCAGTACTTCAACCCTTTCATGAGCGCGGCGCTGCCGGACGCGTCCGGCATGACGTACGTCAACGCCGCCGGGGCGGCGGTGAGCCTTGCCAATGACCCTGATCTGGTGAAATACATCACGCCCGAAGACCTGAGCACATTCCGCTCCGATTTCAGCGACCTGTCGCTGACCGTCACCGGGTTCGCCGGCCGGTTGCCGGGCGGAGAGATCGGCTGGTCGGCAGGCTACGCGAAACGTACGGACGACCTTTCGGTCGAGCGCAGCGGCTACAGCCAGTCCGCCAGCCTTTACCAGCAAAGTCTGCCAGCCAACAACTTCGGTGGCGATGCGAGTGTGGAGTCCATGTACTTCGAGGCTGCCTTGCCGTTGACGGATCGTCTCAACGTGCAGATCGCCGGTCGAAACGAGGACCACAGCATCGGGTTCAGCTCCTTCGACCCGAAAATCGGCTTCAATTGGGCTGCCACCGACCGGCTGACGTTGCGGGGCTCCTACGGCACCTCGTTCCGGGCGCCGACCATCATCCACAGCGGCGACATCCGCATCCAGGAGCGGCGTTTCCTGTGGCTGGGGGACAACACGATCATCTCTCCGGGAAACGCGATGCGGGCCAACTTCCAACTCGTAAGCTACCAGACGGGCAACCCCGATCTGCAACCGCAGTCCGCTGACAACATTACCTTCGGCGGCGATTACCGCTTCGACCTTGAAGGGCACGACCTGTCCATATCCGCCGACTATGTGAATGTGGATTTCAGGAACCTGATTCAGGTGGTCACCATCGCCGCCCGCATGGCCGAACCCGAATGCCACATCAGCGAGCAGGAGCTGGGCAACATCGCGAGTCCTCGAGGTCGCCGTCCCGACGTTTGGGAGCTGATTCCGATCAACCCCGAGGTCGATGCAAACGGGAGGCCGGCGCAATTCGGTTCCTGTTTTGACTTCAGCGCCCCTTATAATCCGAACCGGTGGAATACGCCTACCGCAGTGCACGGTACATCCAAGAACTTTTCCCGGGTGCAGCTCCAGGCCGTGGATTTCGGGCTGAATTACGGAACGGATACCCGCTTCGGCTATCTTTCCCTGCGTCCGCAACTGACCTGGGTGGTGCAACTCGACCAATGGGCGGACGCCGAATCCGAAGTCGTCGAATCGGTCGGAACGTTGACCGCGGGCCGTTACGACCTGGTGCCCACCATGCCGGATTTCCGCCTCAGCTTTCCTGTGGGGATCGATAACGGCAGCCACAGCTTACAGCTCGTGATGCGGCATCTCTCGGAAGTGAAGGACCGCGTGGACGCGACAGCCATCGCCGCGGCGACGTACATGGATTTCAACTACATGTGGAACTATAGCGAATCGCTGCGCGTGGGCCTGTTTATCGACAACGTGACCGGCGAGGTCAACCTGGATCCGGCCGCTCAGTCCTTCCTGCCGCCCTACGAGCGGCGGTTCGGAGCGCAGTTCGTATGGGACATCGGCGAGTAAAAGCGTTGACAATCGCTAATCGGTCCCCACCGGAACCCACTTCTGGACGCGCTTGCCGGTATTGACTTCGGCCGTATACAGGTTTCCAAAGCTGTCGGCGGCGACGTTGTGGACCCACTCGAACTGGCCGGCCTGGCGGCCGCCGTGACCGAAGGAACTGACAACTTCGAGCGAGTCTCTTTCGAGGATCCAGACTTTCTTGTTGGCGCCGTCGGCGGCGAACAGCCACTGCTGCTGCGGGTCGCCGGACAATTCGATATCCCAGGCCGCCCCCTGGCCGCCGATGGTCCAGTCGGCGAAGCGGCCTTCCTGGACGAACGAACCGTCCTTGTTGAAGACGTGAATCCGGTTGCCCATGCGATCCGCGATGTAGACCAGGCCGTCATTGGCGATCCGTACCGCGTGCACGGGGTTGTGCCAGACCTGCAAGGGCTCTGCGTCGGGCAGGTATTCCGAGGTGTCGACGGTATCGTCCGGGACGTTGCCGAACGCGCCCCAATGGCGCTTGTATTCGCCGGTGTCTGCGTCGAAGACGATCACGCGGCGATTGAGGTAGCCGTCGGCGATATAGACCTCGTGGGTCTCCGGGTCGACGGTGATGTCCGCGGGCCGGCCCAGGGTCCCGGGGTCGTTGCTGCCCATGGTCGTCTGCCATTCGCCGATGCGCAGCAGCCGCTCACCGTCGGGCGTGAACTTCAGGACCACGTGGTCGGACATGCCGTTGCCGGCGATCCAGACGTTGTCCTGGTAGTCCACGAAGATGCCGTGCTCGTTCGCGGGCCAGTCTTCCGGCTCGACCCATTCGCCTGACTCCTGATCCCAGGTCGGTCCGCCCCATGCGTGGATGACTTCTCCTGCCGGGCCGAACGCGATGACCGAGGGCGCCGGCATGCAGCAGTCGTGCCACGGCGGGTTGTGCGCCGCGCCCATTTCGTGCTCGGTCAGGCTGCGGGGACGCTGGATGATCCAGACATTGTCCTGACTGTCGGTGGCGATTCCGGATACCTGGCCCAGCGCCCAGCGATTGGGCAGTTGCCGGGGCCATGAGGGATCGACCTCGAATTGAGGCGCCTCGTTCGCCGCGGAATCGTCATCTGCGGAACCGCCCGCCGTGGAACCGTCATCTGCGGCGGCGACCGCTTCCGCTGCCGGCATTTCGGCTGCATCGTCGCTCGCCTGGCCGGCCATCCCGGCCGCAGGTTCTTCGCTCGTGCAGCCTGCGAGGCACAGGAGGAAGCCGATACCGGCCGCGATCGTTGGACGTGTCTTGTTCATGCTGAGATTCCCCGTTCTGATTGGTCTTCGCTTCGGGTTGGCCCGATGCTTCACACCATAGCGGAAAACGCGGCCGCAGATAAGCCCGGCATGGGGTTCAATACGGGCGTCGACGCGCGGAATCATCGCGCCGTCCGCACGGCGAGTCTGCCCGGCCCGACGCGGCCCAGCGAGTACCGATCCACTCGACGCAACCGGCACGGTGGCAGCGCGGGTTTCAAGGACCGAAAAACGCGGCTATTGCCGGACGGAAGTTGTCCATGTCCACCAGGAACGAGTCGTGGCCCTGGATCGACGGCAACTCCACGAACTCCACCTCCCGCCCGGGCTGCTGCAGTTGCTCCGCCAGTTCCTGCTGCTGATGCAGCGGGTACAGGATGTCGGTGGCAACGCCGATCACGCACACCCGCTTCGACTGAACGTTCGCAAGGCCCGCCTCGACCGACGCGCCGTGGTCGGCGACGTCGAACAGGTCGCTGGCCCGGGACAGGTAGAGGTAGCAATTGGGATCGAACTGTCCGGTGAACTTGTTGGCGTGGTGCTCCAGGTACGATTCGATCTCGAAACTGTGGGCGAAGGGGTCGCCGGTCTCGCACTCCTCGCAACTGCGCTCCCGGCCGAAGCGCCCGCGCCATTCCTCGGCGGAGCGGTAGGTGATCATGCCCAGCTTTCGGGCCAGGCGCATGCCGGTCAGCGGCATCGCGCCGGGCGTGTACTCGCCCTGCTTCCAGTTGCGGTCGCGGCGAATCATTTCGCGCTGCAACGACCGCAGCGCGGTCGCGAACGGCATCGAGCGCGTGGCCGAGGAAATGATCATCAGGCCCTCCGACCGGCCCGGAAAGAGTATCTCGAAGGCCAGCGCGGTCATGCCGCCCATGGAGGGGCCGACGGTGGCGTAGAGCGACTCCACGCCCAGGTGCCGCAGCACTTCCCGGCCACCCCGCGCGACGTCTTCCAGGGACAGGACCGGGAACGATCGACGGTAGATCTCGCCGGTATCGGGATTCGTGGAGGCGGGTCCGGTGGAGCCGAAGCAACTCCCCAGGGAATTCACGCAGATGACGAAGAAGCGCCGCGTATCGATGGGCCGGCCGGGGCCCACCATCTCTTCCCACCAGCCCGGGGCCTGATCTTCTGGCGAGGAGGCCGCGTGTGCCGACGGCGACAGGCCGGTGAAGATCAGCACGGCATTGTCGCACGCCCGGTTCGGCCTTCCCCAGGTCTCGTAGGCGATGGTGGGGCTCGACAGCACGCCGCCCCGGTGCATCGGGAAGGCACCGTCTACGGTTACGAATTGTCTCGCGCCGCCTGCCATGGGTCCTCGATCCTGTTCGGCTGCCCAGTGCGGGCCGAGAGTTTAACCCGAATGAAAGCCTGTATCTCCAGGGTGGATGTGTGTAGCGTGCTGCAGATCAAGCGCCGCGACCGCGGTTTGCCTTGCGGCGACGCAGTCGCCTGGGCCGGTTGCGGCGCCCGGCAAAGGGATTTCCGCCGCTCTTGAATTCCAGCCTCAATGGCGCGCCTTCCAGGCGAAAGGCCTTGCGGAAGGCGTTGACCAGGTACCGGCGGTAGTGACCGGGGAGCAGATCGAGCCGGCTGCCGTGAACGATGACGACCGGAGGATGCCGGCCGCCCTGATGCGCGTATCGCAGGCGAATGCGCCGACCACCCACCAGGGGCGGCGAGTGGGCGACCAGCGCCCTTTCCAGGATGCGGTTCAAGTCCGGCGTCGGCATCTCCCGGCCGGCTGCCTCGTAGGCCCTCAGCGCGGCATCGACCGTGCCGTCGATGCCACTGCCGTGAAGCGCGGAGATATAGGAGACTCGCGCAAAGTCGGCAAAGGCGAGCCGCCGGGCAGCTTCGGCCTCGATCCTGCGACGGCGAGGCATTTCGATGCCGTCCCACTTGTTCACCGCGATGGTGAGCGCGCGGCCCCTTTGCACGCTGAGGCCGATGAGGTGCAGATCCTGCTCGGTCACCCCCTCGTGCGCGTCCAGCATGCACATGACGACGCCGGAATTCTCGATGGCCTGTAGACTCTGCACCACGCTGAACTTCTCGATGGCGTCACGGACCCGGGCACGCCGGCGAATCCCTGCCGTATCGACCAGCACGAAGCGCCTGCCGCGCCGCTCGCAGGGAACCAGCACGCTGTCCCGGGTGGTTCCGGGCACGGGAGAGGTGACCAGGCGTTCGGTGCCCAGCAAGCGGTTGATCAGGGTCGACTTGCCCACATTCGGCCGCCCGACCACGGCCAGCTTCGGCCCCTGGTATTGTTCCACGGCGTCCGCTACCTGGTCTTCAGCCTGCTCGCCCAGGATTGCGAGGACTTCGCGCATCAGCGCCGGGACCCGGCGCCCGTGGAGGGCGGCGATACTGATCGTGACGCCGTAGCCCAGGGCGTGGAATTCCGCCTCTGCGAGTTCGGGCGCAAGGCCTTCGGACTTGTTGACGGCGACGATGACCGGTTTTCCGCCGACCCGAATCCGGGCCGCGATGGTCTCGTCGGCCGCGGTCAGGCCCTCGCGGCAGTCGACGACCAAGACCACCGCATCGGCCTCGTCCATGGCCGCCTGGGCCTGGCGGGCGGCCCGTGCGGCCAGTTCGCCCTCATCGTTGCCGAGTCCGCCGGTGTCGATAACGACGACCGTTCGACCGTGTGAGTCGGCGAAGCCATAGCGGCGGTCCCGGGTCAGGCCCGGATAGTCCGCAACCAGCGCGTCCCGGGAACGGGTGAGCTGATTGAACAGCGTGGACTTGCCAACGTTTGGCCGGCCCACCAGGGCGACTACGGGAAGCATGATTGTCTTGCGGCGACGGCCGGAGGGCGTTACCGGCCGGAGCGCACCATGGCGATTGACTCTATTCGTCGATGGGCGCGACCTTACTCCAGTTCGACCGTGTAGGCGGCCACTGTACCGTCTTCGGACTGCACGATCATGTTCCGGCCCACCACCAGCGGTGCGGACGTGATCCGGTTCGACGCCGCGCGCTCGCGGGCGAGGAAACTGCCGTCTCCGGGATCGACCCAGTGCAGGAAACCTTCGAAATCGCCGACGACGATGGTGTTGCCGAACGCGGCGGGCGCGGTGACGTCCCTGAGCCGCAGTGCATCCTGGCGCCATCTCGGCGTGCCGCTGTCCCGCTCCAGCGCCACCAGTTCGCTGAATTCGTCGGTCACGTAGACGCTGCTCACGTCAACGCCCAGTCCCGCGTAGCTGGATAGTTCCTGTTGCCAGAGCACCACGCCGTTCTCAAGGGCCACGCCGATCGCACGACCGTGATAGCCGACGGCGAATACATCGTTGCCGGCCACCTGGAGTCCGGCGCTGATGTCCACCAGCCGGTCCAGTTCGGTGCGTCCGGACGGCGCTGCGACGGCGAACTCCCAGAGCACGTCGCCCGACGACAGTTGGTAGGCGCCCAGCCGGCCGTTATCGAACCCGGCAACCACGCTGCTGCCGGCGACGTAAGGGGCCGTATTGCCGCGCATGGTCAGCGCCGGCACGGTTTGCACCACGGTCCAGAGTTCACGCCCGTCGAGGCTTGAGTAGCCGCGGAGCCTGCCGTCCACGGTACGCAGTGCCACCACCTCGGCGCCGATGGCCGGAGGCGCGAGCACTTCCGCGCCGACGGCCTGGCGCCAGAGTTCCGAGCCGGTGTCGGCTTCCAGCGCGATGAGATCCCCGTCGGTGGTGCCGAGCGCCACGACGCCAGCGCCGTAGGCCGGCCCGGCGGAAAGCGGCAGATTGGTCTGCGATGACCAGCTTCGGCGGCCGTTTTCCAGGTCGAAGGCGGCAACATCGCCGCCATGGCTTGCGGCAAAGATCCGGGCGCCGTCCGTGGCTGGGGACAGACCCAGCCGGAGGCGTTCGCCGCTGCCGCCGACCCGCGTGCTCCACAGCCGGCGAACCTCCAGCCGTTCATCGAACGACACCAGTTCCGCCGGAGCTTCGCCGGAGTCGTTGTCGCGCCCGCAGCCGGCCGTGACGGCGATCAGCACGGCGGCCGCGAGTATCTGCCTGCCCTTCATTCGTCAGTCTCCTGAGGCGCCGCCTCGGCGTCAGTAGGCGCCGGAGGTACCGCCTCGGTGTCAGCGGGCGGCGGAGTATCTGCCTCGGCGTCAACGGGCGCTGGGTCCGCCCCGCTCGGCGGCGCCGATTGAGCCGGCGGCATGGTCGCAGCCGGAAGGGCGTCCATTTTCAACTGCACCAGGTTGCGGTCCACAAATCCGGTTTCCTCGGCATTGAGGGCGGCGCTGTAGGCTGCCCGGGCGCTGTCCGCATCGCCAAGGGCGGCGTGGATATCGCCCCGCACTTCGTTGTAGCGCGCGGAAAAGCTGCCGGGAGCGACATCGAGCAGCGTCAATGCCTCGTCATAGGCTTCGTCCTGTGCAAGCACTCTGGCCAGGCGAAGCCGCGCGATCAGCGCCAGCTCCGGATCGCCGGTGGAGTCCATGACAAATCGGAGTTCGTCGATGGCGCCGTCCACCTGGCCCGCGTCCAGGCGGACCAATGCCACCAGCAGTCCGCCCTGGTCCGTATACGGACTCGACGGAAAGTCGTCGCGCAACTCGTTCAACAGGTTGCGGGCGCCTCCCATGTCGTCGTCGCCCACCGCCTCGCGCAGTTCGACGTAGATGGCAGCGGCTTCCTCCGCCCGCGTATCCACATAGGCGTTGTAGCGGTTCCAGCCCAGCAAGCCGAACACGCCGATGCCGATGCCGCCGACCAGGTACCAGCCGTTCTCCCGCCACCACTGGCGAAATATCTCGATCTGTTCTTTTTCGGAAAGAAACTCGTCCACCAGAATTCTCCCGGATTCGCGCAACCCGACTTCATCGCCGGGCGAAGGAGCGTATTTTACGGTGAATTGTCCCGAACTCGGAGCAATTCGGCTACCGCCTCCTCCAGGCTGTACAGTGTTTGCGGCAAATCTTCGCGCAAAGGCTTGATGCTCAAGGAATTGTCTGCAAGTTCGTTGTCGCCGAGAATCAGCGCCAGCAGGGCGCCGCTGCGGTCGGCCCGCCGCAACTGAGAACGGAAGCTGCCGCCCGCGCAGTCCATCGTGAGCCGGATGCCGGGGACCCGTGCCCGAAGGGTTTCGGCAATTCCCAGGCCGCGCCGGCGTGCCTCGTCTCCTGCAATCACCAGGTAGGCGTGAGGAGGGCGGGCGGGTTGCCGGCGGCCTTCCTCCTCCATCAACTCGACCACTCTTTCGAGGCCCATGGCCCAGCCGATCGCCGGCGTATCCCTGCCGCCCAGTTGAGCAACGAGTCCGTCGTAGCGGCCGCCCGAGCAGATCGCTCCCTGGGCCCCCAGGCGATCCGTCACCCACTCGAAGACCGTGCGCGTGTAGTAGTCCAGGCCGCGCACGAGACGCGGGTTGATCGTGTACGCCACTCCGGCATCGTCGAGAAGCTCCGTCAGGCGCTGAAAGTGTGCTGCGGAGTCGTCGTCGAGATAACCGCGCAGCACCGGTGCGCCGGCGATCAGCTCCCTGAGCCGGGGATCCTTGCTATCGAGGAGTCGAAGCGGATTCCGGCGCAGGCGCTCCCGGCTTTCCGCGTCCAGCACATCGCCGGCAGCGGAAAAATACGCCTGCAGCGCTTCCCGGTATCCGGCCCGGCACTCGGGCGTTCCCAGGGAATTGAGTTCCAGGCGGGGACTCTCGAGGCCAAGCCGCTCCCAGATTCGCGCCGACATGATGATGACTTCGGCGTCCACTTCGGGGCCGGCGAAGCCGATGGCCTCCAGGTTGATCTGGTGGAACTGGCGGTAGCGCGCCTTTTGCGGACGCTCGTGACGAAACATCGGGCCGGAACACCACAGCTTCTGCTGCCGGTTGTGAAACAGGCCGTGACTGAGGCCGGCCCGAACCACGCTGGCGGTTGCCTCCGGACGAAGCGTCACGCTTGCTCCGCTGCGGTCCGTGAAGGTGTACATTTCCTTCTGGACGATGTCGGTGGTTTCGCCGATGGACCGGCTGAACAGTTCGGTGTGTTCCATCACGGGAAGCCGGATCTGCCGGTATCCGTAGGCATCGAATACCGCCTGCGCCGCCGACTCCACGGCCGACCAGAGCGCACCGTCGTCCGGCAGCACGTCGTTCATGCCGCGAATCGGCCTAATCTTCATGCTGCCTCCGAACCCTGATCCGCGATGTCGGCGTCACGGCGCCTCGTCGACAACGAACCGGACTGTCGTTCCGCCGCCCGGAGGCTCTGGGATGGGCCAGGCTTGATCGTTGATCGACAACTGCACGACAGTGAAATTGCCCAGCACGAAGGACAGCGGCAAGACACCCTCGACCGTGGCCGTCGTCCCGGCCCTGCCCAAATCGTAGTAGAGGGAATTGCCGTTGCCGTCGCTCACTTCCGTCCAGGAGTCCTCTTCGTAGCTGAGGGCGACCTGAACCAGCGGCCCCGCGGCCTGCCCGGTGGCGAATGTTCCCGTCACGCTGGCGGCGCCCGGTACGGTGGCGTCCGGTTCGGTAGCGCCGGGTTCGGTGGCGTCCGGGTCGACGACGGCAGGTTCGGCGGTGGCGGGTTCCGGGGGTTGAAGCTCGACCGCAGGGACCGATCCGACGGGTTGCTGGTCGCCGGGTAGCGTCGGATTCACCGCGCTGGTCTCGACCTCTGGTCCGTCAACAGCGGCTGCGTCAACAGCGGCTGGAGCGTCCACTGTTTCATCCCCGGCGGCCGGAGCCGCCGCAGGATCGGATTCTGTGACCGGCGCATCGTCCGTCGGCGCCTCAACCCCGGACGCAGTTTCCGTGGACGGCGGCGCCAGGGTGTCTGGTCCAACCGCGGGAGGCGGCACCGCGGATTCAGTGGCGACTCCCGGCTCGGAAAACGGCGCGGCAGGTTCAATGGCGTCGCCCGGATCGGAAAACGGCGCAGCAGGTTCAATGGCGCCTCCTGGCTCGGGGAACGGCGCCGCCACTTCCGAAACGGATTCCACCTGTTCCGGTGGGGATTCCGGCGCTTCTTCGGCCGGGGACACGATTTCCGAGAGCGTATCCCTGCTGACCCACGTGAACCAGAATGCCGGGATTCCCAGGACGAGAACCAGCGCTCCGACGATCAGCGGTACGACCAACCTGTTGTCTTCGGAAATGGGTTCGCTGTAGGTCACCGGCGCGTCTTTCGCGTCCGTCTGAACTGCGTAGCGATGGATCAGATCGTCATGTTCCAGGCCAAACCGGCTGGCGAGGTGCCTGAGGTAGCCCTTGACGAATACCGGCGCGGGGAGCAGGTCGAAACGGTCTTCTTCCAGCGCCTCCAGCAAGCGGGCCTCGACCCGCAGTTCCGCAGCCATCTGCTCGACCGTCAGACCGTGCTCCAGGCGGGCCAAGGTCAGGATACCGCCCAGCGTATCGGCGCCCTCGTCCGGACGGTGCTCTTCGGGCGGATAGGTATTAAGGTCTTCCGCCATCTTCCAATTGCTCAAGTTGTGCCGACTCTGCGGACCCGGGGAACTGTTCACGCAGTATGGATGCGCAACGCCGGGCGTTGTCGGGGTTCCCCAGGCCGGTTTCTACCCGGAAGCAAAGCAGGGCTGCGTGTGGGCTGTCCGGCGCCGCCGCGAAATGCCTGTCCAGGAAGTGCTGCGCCTCGCCCGGTTCGTTGTTGGCGAAAGCCAGCGACGCCATGTTGAACAGGCCATCCGGGTAGATCGGGTTGCGTGCCAGCGCGTCGCGCAGGTATTGCTCCGCCTTGGCGCCGTCGCCGGCGCTGCGGGCGCAGATCCCCGCGTTGGTCAGGGCCACTTCCGGCGTGCGATAACGGGGACTGCCGGCCGCGCGCAGAAACATCGGTTCGGCGTCGCTCCAACGCTCGTGACGGCAGAGGAACACACCATAGCTGTTGGCCGTCGCGGGGTCGTCCGGGGCCAGCCGGATGGCGCGCCTGTGGTGGTTCCGGGCCACATCGACGTCGCCCAGCCGGTCGTAGACCATGGCGATGGTGCTGTGGGCTTCGGCCAGGCGAGGGTCATGCTCCAGCGCCCGGTCCAGCCGCTCCAGTGCCAGCGTCAACCGCCCCTGGCGAAGATACGCCGCGCCCAGATTGAGATTGGCGACTGCTGCGCCGCCGGAGGAAGCCGCCGTTGTCGCATCGCTCGTTGCCGACGTGCCCGCGCAGCCCTGGCACAACAGCAGGGCGATTAGCGGCGTTACCGGGTGGCGGCTCAGGAAGCGCATTCGCTCGCCGCCCTGAACGGCTTGTCTCCAAGACGCACCCGCACACGATTCGTGACCTGGCCAGCCAGTTGTCCGCAAGCGGCGTCGATGTCGTCGCCCCGCGTGCGGCGTATGGTCGCCACGACGCCCCTTGAGCGCAGATGCGTACAGAACCGGTCGATGACTTCGGGCGCGGAGCAGCGGTAGGCCGCGCCCGGGAACGAGTTGAACGGAATCAGGTTGACCTTGGCCGGCTGATCGCGCAGCAGGCCCGCCAGGCGCGCAGCGTCATCGAGGCTGTCGTTCACGTCGGCCAGCATCACGTATTCGAACGTGATCTGCCGGGAAGCCAGGCCCTCGGCGTAGTGCCAGCAGGCTTCCAGCAGCTCCGCGATGGGGTGCCGCCGGTTGATGGGCACCAGTTCATCGCGGAGCGCGTCGGTGGGGGCGTGCAGGGAAACCGCGAGTGCCACGTTGCACTCTGCGGCGAGCCGCCGGATCTGCGGAACGAGCCCGACGGTGCTGATGGTGACCCGACGGCGCGACAACCCCAGCCCATGGTCATCGGTGAGCAGTCTGGCCACGGGAACCACCTCCCGGTAGTTGGCGAGCGGTTCGCCCATGCCCATGAACACGACGTTGGTGATCGCCGAGGGCGAGCCCAGCGCCCGATTGGCGAGCAGCACCTGGCCGAGGATTTCCGCAGCCTTCAGGTTCCGATTGAAACCGCTGTGCCCCGTTGCGCAGAACGGGCAGTCCATGGCGCAACCGGCCTGGGAGGAGATGCACAGTGTCGAGCGATTCGGCTCGGGGATGTGGACTGTCTCCACGGCCTGACCGCCGCCCACGTCGACCAGCCACTTGCGAGTGCCGTCAGCGGATTCCTCGAAGCGCTCTGCGGGCGGAATCTCCAGCGACGCGATTTGCCCGAGTTTCTTGCGGAGAGGCAGACTGATGTCCGTCATTTCCCGGAAGTCGCGGACCCCACGCCCGTAAATCCAGCGCATGACCTGCCGCGCCCGGAAGGGCTTCTCGCCGATGCCCGTGAAGAATTCGGCCAGCGCATCGGGGGCAAGACCGATCAGGTTCAGCCTCTGCGGCCGGGAATCGACGGAATCTATCCCGCTTATCGCGTGCGCGTGCAAATTTCCGTACTGTCGAAAAAGAAATCGATTTCCCGGGCTGCGGTGTCCGGTCCGTCGGACCCGTGAACCACGTTCTCCTGGATGGACGAGGCGAAGTCTGCCCGGATCGTTCCCTCGGCGGCATCCGCCGGGTTCGTCGCGCCCATGATTTCACGGTTCCGGTCGATGGCATCCTCGGCTTCGAGTACCTGGACCATGACGGGTCCGGAAGTCATGTATTCCACCAATTCCCCGTAAAAGGGCCGGTGCCGGTGCACATCGTAGAAGCCTTCCGCCTGCTGCCGGGTGAGGTGCAGCATCTTCGCCGCAACGATTTGCAGCCCGCCTTGTTCGAAGCGCCGATACACTTCGCCGATCAGGTCGCGCTGTACGCCATCGGGTTTGACGATGGATAGAGTCCTTTCGATTGCCATTCTCGCCCTGCTGTCGTCCAAATCTATACGCTGAAACTTTCGCCGCACCCGCACTCGCCCTTGACGTTCGGGTTCCGGAACTTGAAGGCTTCGTTGAGTCCTTCCCTGACGAAGTCCACCTGGGTTCCGTCGATGAGCTTCAGGCTGTCGCTGTCCACCACGACGGTAACGCCGGACTCGTCGAAAACGGCGTCTGCTGGTTCGATGGAGTCTGCGTAGTCGATGATGTAGGCGAAGCCCGAGCAACCGGTCTTCCTGATGCCGATGCGCAGGCCGACGCCGCGGCCGCGCCGGTCGAGATATCCCCGCACCCGCTCGGCGGCGCTCTCAGTCAACGATATCGACATTGCTCAATCCTGCCGTTCATCGGGTCTACGCCGGCACGCAGCGAGCGCATCCTCCAAAAGTAACAATTTTCCCAGCTTTTCCACGGGTACGCCCAGCACTTCGAGGCAATGGCGCATGGAAAGTTCGTCCAGCGCCCCGGCGGGACGGCCTTCCAGCCACTCGGCGGTCCATTCCGCCGCCGCCACCGTGTGGGGGCAGCCATAGACATTGTAGCGGACGGTCCGGATGGCGCCGTGCCGCATCCGCAGCTGGAACCGGACCCAGACGTTCAGGGTTCGATCTTCAGCCTCCCCGGAAACCAGCCCCGCGGCACCGTCGTTCAGTGGTCCGGCTCGATGCGCCGACAGAAACCGCTGCCGCACCTGAGAGTCGTAGTCCATGCAAAGCGCTATAGTCTATCCCGGAAATCTCTCTGGCTGCTACCGATAATCGCGCGACCTGTACGGCCGGAAGTAGAGACTCGGGGTGTGGGCTCGCGTCGTTGGCCGGGACCTACGCGGCGGTCCAGTCCGGGGCGCCCCGGGCCAGGTTCCGCAGACGCGCAACCTCCGCCTGCATGCGCTCGACCACGTGGTCGATCTCGCTCTCCGTGGTGAAACGGCCCACGCTGAAGCGCAGCGTGGCCGCCGCCAGCGCGTCGCTGAGCCCCATCGCGCTCAATACGTGGGACGGCTCCGGGACGTCCGAATTGCATGCCGATCCCGTGGACACGGCCACTTCGCTGACCGCTAGCTGGAGACTTTCGGCCTGAACACCGGGGAACGTGACGTTGAGGACGTGAGGAGACCGTTGCGTGGGATGACCGTTCAACCGAACGCCCCCGATGGCGCTCAACCCGTTCCAGAGGCGGTCGCGGCGCTCGGCCAGCCGCGGGCTTTCCAGGTCCGGGTCCGCCAGTTCCATCGCCTCGCCGAAGCCGACGATCTGGTGCGTGGCAAGCGTGCCCGGCCGCAGTCCGCCCTCCTGCTCGCCGCCGTGAATCAACGGCTGCACGTTGACGCCCTTGCGGATGTAGATGGCCCCGATGCCCATGGGTCCGTAGGTCTTGTGAGCCGTGAGCGAAGCCAGGTCCACCGGCCAGTCATCGAGTTGCAGGGGCACCTTGCCCGTACTCTGGGCCGCGTCCGCATGGAGCAGAACGCCGCGTTGACGGCAACGCTCGCCGATGGCGGCGATGTCCTGAAGCACGCCGGTTTCGTTGTTGACGTGCATGATGGAGACCAGCACCGTGTCGTCGCGAATACACGCCTCTACCGCGTCCGGGCTGATGACGCCGTCGGCGTCGTGCTCCGTGAAGCTGACCTCGAATCCCTGGGCCTGAAGGGCGCTGGCAGCATCCAGCACCGCCTTGTGTTCCAGGCGGGAGGTGATCAGGTGGCGGCCGCGGTGCCGATTGGCCTCCATGATGCCCAGCAGGGCGAGATTGTCCGACTCGGTGGCTCCGGAGGTAAAGCGAATCGTTTCGGGTGCGGCGCCGACGCGGCGGGCGATCTGCGCGCGCGCCTCTTCCACGCGCTCCCTGGCGCGGCGGCCGGGCGCGTGGGACGAGGAGGGGTTGGCGGAGTCGCCCTCCGGTCCCAGGCACTCGACCATCGCCTCGATGACGCGCGGGTCCACGGGCGTGGTGGCCGCGTAGTCCAGGTATATCTCCGGGTGCGTCACTCCACGCTCCCCGCCTGCTGCGGAGCCGGCTGACGGCGCTCGCCGCGCTTGCCGTCGGCAAGTGCCGTCAGTACGCCGCGCAGGATGTTGACCTCGTTTCGGTCCAGGCCGCTGCGTTGGAAGATCCGGCGCAGGCGCAGTCTGAGCTGCCTGGAATGATCCGTTTTGATGAATCCCGCAGCGCTCAGGGCCGCTTCCAGATGACGGTAAAAGCCTTCCAGTTCGGCGGCCGTGGCGGGCGGCGAGTCCGGGCCGATCGCCTCGGCCGCATCCTGCGGGCTGGTAGCCGGTGCCGCTTCGGGCACGGTCGATGGGGGAGGCGTCTCCGATGCGTGGGCCCCGCGCGCCGCCGGGTCCGCATCCGCCGGTCGTTCAAGTGCCGCCATGCGCAACTCGTAGCAAAGCACCTGCACGGCCATGGCCACGTTCAGGGAACTGTAGGCGGGGTTGGCGGGGATGTGCACCACTTGATTGCAGCGGCCCAGGTCCTCGTTGGTCAGTCCCGAATGTTCGGGTCCGAATACCATGGCGACCTTTGTTTCCCCGGCGTGCCTGAGCAGCGCCGCAGCACCCGCACGCGGGTCGACCACAGGCCAGGACAGTTTGCGCAGCCGTGCGCTCGCGCCGGCCACGAATCCGCAGTCGGCGATGGCATTGCTCAGCGAATCCACGACACGGGCGCGAGCCAGCACATCGTCCGCTCCGGACGCTCTCGCAGTGGCGTCGGCGCTGGGAAAGTCCCGCGGCGCAACCAGCACCAGTTCATCCAGCCCCATGGTCTTCATCGCACGGGCGGCGGCCCCGATGTTGCCGGGGTGGGATGTCTCGACGAGGACGATGCGCACCGGAATTTGCATTGGCGTTGACTGCCCCGGATTTACGCCGGTTCGGATTTGCTGCGGATGAGCAGGTATTCTACTCTTGCGCCGCCGGAGTTCCGCCGTCAATGTTCCATCCCCGACCGAGCGCCAGATCCCTATGCACGCAATGGTAAACATCGCCGTTCGCGCCGCCCGCGAGGCCGGCGCCATCATGATGCGCCACGTCAATCGGCTCGAGTCCCTCGAGGTGGTGGACAAGGGGCGCAACCAGTTCGTCAGCGAGGTGGACCGCCTGGCGGAAGAGGCCATCATCAACGTGATCCACGAGTACCATCCGGAGCATTCGATCCTGGCCGAGGAGAGCGGGGCGCGGGGCGAGCACGAGTACCAGTGGATCATCGATCCGCTGGACGGTACGACCAACTACCTGCATGGTTTTCCGGTCTTCGCGGTTTCCATCGCGGTGAGCCGGGCGGGGCAACTGGAGCACGGCGTGGTCTACGATCCCCATCGGCAGGAGGTGTTCAGCGCGAGCCGGGGGCAGGGCGCGCAGTTGGACAACCGCAAGATTCGAGTCAGCAAGCAGGTCCGGCTGCACCAGGCCCTGGTGGCGACCGGCCTTCCGTACCGGGCCAACAAGGAGCACCTCGACAATTACGTTGAGATGCTGAAGGCGGTCATCAACAACAATGCGGGCGTGCGCCGCGCCGGCTCAGCGGCGCTGGACCTCTGCTATGTCGCCGCGGGGCGTGTAGACGGTTTCTGGGAACTGGGGCTCAAGCCCTGGGACATCGCGGCGGGCGCGCTGATCATCCGCGAGGCCGGCGGACGGATCAGCGACTACCGCGGCACGGATCGGTTCCTCGAAACCGGCGATGTGGTTGCCGGAACGCCGAAAGTCTACGCTGCGCTGTCGAAGCTGTTCGCTCCATACGCACCTGTGTAGCCTCCACCAGCAATGTGCCACCGTACCCTTTTGCGATGCACTCCATACGCGCCTGTGTAGCCCGCCCACTCGGACGATGGGTGTGGCCGACGCGGCCACAGTGGGAAAACGGGTCGCAGCGGTCGCAGCGCGCCCTCAGGGCAGCGAATCGATCTCCTCGCGCTTGGGCGGGATCAGGTCGGCGGGCGAGACGTTGAGGGCCAGTGCCGAGGCGCTGGCGACGTAGATGGACGAATACGTCCCCACGACGACGCCGACGATGAGCGCCAGCGCGAATCCGGACACGGTCTCACCGCCCAGCAGGAACAGGCAGATCAACACCAGCAGCGTAGTGAAGCTGGTGATCATGGTGCGTCCCAGCATCTGGTTGATGGAGCGGTTGATCACCTCCACCGCGCTGCCGCGGCGCATCAGCCGGAAATTCTCGCGGATCCGGTCGAAGACCACGATGGTGTCGTTGAGCGAATAGCCGATGGTGGCGAGTATGGCCGCGAGAATCGTCAGGTCGAAGCCGAAGCCGAAGATGGAGAAGAAACCCACCACGACGATGACGTCGTGGACCAGGGCCGAGATGGTGCCGGCGGCGAACTTCCACCGGAACCGCAGCATGACGTAGACGAAGATGAGTACCAGCGCGATCAGCATTGCCAGTCCGCCGCGTTCCGTCAGCTCCTCGCCCACCTGTGGCCCGACGAAGTCCGCCCGGCGCAGCTCCACGGTCGGGTCCCGCGCCTGCAGCGCTGCAATGACGCGGGCGCGGGTATCGCCTTCTTCCGACTCGGCCTGCAACGGCAGGCGCACGAGCACATCGCTGGTGGTGCCGAAGTTTTGCACCAGCGGATTTTCGAAACCTTCCTCGTTCAGCGCCGCGCGAATGTCGGCCAGGTCCGCCTCGCCTTCGTAGGTGAGTTCCAGCAGATCGCCGCCGGTGAAGTCGAGGCCGAAGTTCAGCCCGCGGGCCACCAGCGACACCAGCGAAGCGGCGATCACCACTGCGGAAAACGCCACGGCCACGCGGCGGGCGCCCATGAAGTCGATATTGAACTGCCCGGTGTTCACGGTCAGGCCCTGACGGTGCCGATGGCGAGTTTGTCCACACGCCGGTACCCGTAGATGAGGTTGACCACCACGCGGGTGCCGATGATCGCAGTGAACATCGACGTCACGATTCCGAGGCCCAGCGTGGTGGCGAAGCCGCGGATCGGGCCGGTGCCGAAGACCCACAGTACGCTGGCGGCGATCAGCGTGGTGATATTGGCGTCTGCAATGGTCGAAAACGCCTTCTCGTAACCGGCGCGGATAGCGGCCTGGGGCGAATTGCCGTTACGCAATTCCTCGCGTATGCGCTCGAATATCAGCACGTTGGCATCCACCGCCATGCCCACGGTGAGCACGATGCCGGCGATGCCAGGCAGCGTCAGCGAGGCCTGGAGCATGGACAGGAGCGCGACGATGAGAACCAGGTTGGCGAACAGCGCCAGGTCCGCCGTCAGCCCGAAAATCCGGTAGTACGCGGCCATGAACAGCACCACCAGCAGGAAGCCGGTGAGCACCGCAGCGCGTCCCCTGTCGATATTGTCCTGCCCCAGGCTCGGACCGATGGTGCGTTCCTCCACCTTGAAGATGGGCGTGGCCAATGCGCCGGCCCGCAACAGCAGCGCCAGGTCCTGCCCCTCGAACGGCGTAACGCCGGTGATCTGGAAGTTGGTGGAGAAGATGCCGCGAATGGTCGCCACGTTGATGACGGTTTCGTCGCGGGTGTTGCGAATGATCTGCGTGCCGTCGTCGCGCTCGATCAGTTCCGGCTTCTCCTCAACGTACAGCACCGCCATGGGCCGGTTGAGGTTGGCCTGGGTGGTTTCGAGCATCCGATTGCCGCCCTGGCTGTTGAGCCGCACGTTGACCGCGGGCTGGCCCTGGGAATAGATGAAGGTAGCGTCGGTGAGCTGATCCCCGGAGACGATCAAATCCCGGCGCAGGAGCGTCGGCGTTCCGTCGCGCTGGTAGCGGAGGAGCGACCCCAGCGGCGGCCGCCCGGTCCGGTCCGCGCCGAAGGCGTCGTTCTCCCAGTCCACCAGGCGAAACTCCACCGTGGCGGTGGCGCCCAGGATGCGCTCGGCCTGCGCCGGGTCCTGCACGCCGGGAAGCTGTACGACGATGCGATTCAGGCCCTGGCGCTGCACCACCGGCTCGGCCACGCCCAGTTCGTTGACGCGGTTCCTCAGCGTGATGGTGTTCTGCTGGATGGCAAAGGTCTGCCGCTGGTTGATCAGGGTGGGCGTGGGCTGAACGCGGAATCCCGGCAGCCCGTCAACCGTTGTGCGGTTGACGTTCATACCCGGCTGGGCGCCGAGAAGCGTCTGGCTCGCCATCGGGTCCAGCACGCGAATGATTTCCTCGGCGTCGTCCATCCTGTCCGAGTCCTGGATTCCGACGCTGATGACATCGCCGTCCAGGTTGATGCCGCTGTTGCGGATGCTTTCTTCCCGCAGGCGCGTGCGCAGATCGGCCTGGTAGGACTGCAGAAACTGATTGATCGCGGTGTCCAGATCCACCTGGTACAGGAAGTGGACGCCGCCGCGCAGGTCGAGTCCCAGGCTCATGGGCTCGAGCCCGAGGAAACTCAGCCAGCCGGGCGTGCGGGGCGCAAGCGCCAGGGCAACGATATGAAACGGCATGGCTTCGCCGAGCGCTGCGCTGCCGCTCAACTGGGAGGCGACATCGGGAAACCGCACGACCACGGCTTCTTCTTCCAGGAGCACGGACAAGAAGTCGATTTCCTGCTCGTCCAGGGCAACGGCGACCTGCCCACGGACGATGTCCGTCATGGGGATGCCGTCTTCGCGGGTGATCTGCACCGCCGGGTCGTCGCCGTACATGTTCGGCAGGGCGAACAGGGCGCCGCCCACGATTACCGCGAGTACCAGGAAATTGACCCAGAGTGGATATCGGTTCATGAGGCTTTCGATCAGGCGTTCTTGACGGTGCCAGGAGGCATGACACCGGAGATGGTATTGCGCTGCACTTTCAGGGAAACGCCGTCGGCAACCTCAACCGTCACCCAGGTATCGCCCACCTTGGTGACCTTGCCCAGCAGGCCGCCGCCGGTCACCACTTCCTGGCCGCTGGCCAGTTCCGACACCATCTGCCTGTGCTCCTTGGCGCGCTTGCTCTGGGGGCGGATCAGCAGGAAATAGAACAGCACGAAAATGACGATCAGCGGCAGGAACTGAATGAAGGCATTGCCGGTCCCGCCCGTCTGGGCCCACGCTGTACTGATGAAGAAATCCATGGTCTGTTGGCTGCGGCTGGTCCGAAGAGCGCGGTATTATGACATAGGTATTCGGCTCACCGCGCGCTGTGCTCAGGGTACTGACGCGGTCCCGGTTCGGGATCGCGCCCATTCCGCGAACCGTCCCCCCCCGATGGCCCGGCGCATCCCGGCCATCAGGTCATGATAGAAGTGTAGGTTGTGCACGGTGGCCAGGGTTGATCCGAGGATTTCGTTGCACTTCTGGAGGTGTCGAATATAGGCGCGGCTGTAGTTGCGGCAGGTGGGACAGGAGCAGGCAGGATCCACCGGCCGCGTATCGTTGCGGAAGCGGCCATTGCGAATGTTGATCGTGCCGTTGCGGGTGAAGAGTTGCCCGTTGCGGGCATGGCGGGTGGGAATGACGCAGTCGAAGATGTCCATGCCGCGGGCGACGGCGCGGATCAGGTCCTGCGGCGTGCCTACGCCCATGAGGTAGCGCGGCCGCTCCCGGGGCATCGCGGGCTCCAGCGCTTCGAGTACGGCGAGGCGTTCGCTTTCCGGCTCGCCGACGGCCAGTCCTCCCACCGCGTACCCGTCGAAGCCGATCTCCGCGAGCCCGGCCATGGAAGCCTGCCGCAACGAGGGGTAGATGCCGCCCTGGACGATACCGAAGAGCGCTGCCGGCGTGTCCGCCGGTTTGAGGGCGTCGAACCGTGTGCGGCTGCGCGCGGCCCAGCGCAGGGACAACTCCATGGAAGCCCGCGCGTCGGACTCGCCGACGGGATAGGAGGTGCACTCGTCCAGCACCATGACCACGTCGGCATCGAGATGGTGCTGGATGGCGATGGAACTCTCGGGAGTCAGCTTCACCAGGTCCCCGTCGACGGGTGAGCGGAATTCCACGCCCTCCTCGTCGAGTCGGCGCAGGGTCTTGAGGCTCCACACCTGAAAGCCGCCCGAGTCCGTCAGCAGGGGGCCATGCCAACCCATGAACTCGTGCAGTCCGCCGTGGGCGCGGATGACCTCCACGCCGGGCCTCAGCATTAGGTGAAAGGTGTTGCCGAGAATGATGCGGCTGCCCGCCGCACGGAGTTGTTCGGGGTCGACCGCCTTCACGGTGCCGTAGGTGCCCACGGGCATGAACGCGGGCGTTTCCACCACGCCGCGGGGAAAGGTCATTCGCCCGCGGCGGGCCGCGCCGTCGGTACTCAGCAGTTCGAACTTCATGGCTGGATCAGCATGGCGTCGCCGTAGCTGAAGAAGCGGTAGCGTTGAGCCACGGCGTGGCCGTACGCTGCCAGCATCCGGTCGCGGCACGCGAAGGCGCAGACCAGCATCAGCAGGGACGATTCCGGCAGGTGGAAGTTGGTGATGAGCGCATCCACTACGCGAAACCGGAATCCGGGCCGGATGAATAGCGAAGATTCACCTTCGAACGGCTCAAGTTCGCCATCCCGGGCCGCGCTCTCCAGCGCGCGGACGGTGGTCGTGCCCACCGCAACAACACGACCGCCCTGCTGCCGCGCTCGCCGAATCTGCGCGCACAATTCAGGCGTCACCCGGCACCACTCGGAGTGAAGCCGATGATCTTCGATGCGCTGCGTTCGTACCGGGGCAAAGGTGCCGATTCCCACGTGCAGGGTCAGATACACGGTCTCGACGCCGCGCTCACGGAGCGCCTGAAGCAACTCCGAATCGAAATGCAGACCGGCTGTCGGGGCTGCCACGGAACCGTCGTCACGGGCGTAGACGGTCTGGTATCGGTCTTGGTCCTCGGGCGCCGCGCGGCGGCGGATGTACGGCGGCAGCGGCACTTCGCCGTGCGCTTCGAGCAGGGGTTCGATGTCGGCGTTGAACTCCAGCAGAAACAGCCGTCCGTGCCGGCCCACCACTCGGGCGCTGGAGCCATTGGCGAGGATCAGCTCCGCTCCATCGTTGGGACTGCGGCTGGCCCTGATCTGTGCCGTCGCCGTTCGCGTGCCGGTAACGCGCTCCAGCAGCATCTCCACCTGACCACCCGTCGGCTTGCGGCCGCGAAGGCGGGCGCGGATGACACGGGTGTCGTTCAGGACCAGCAGGTCACCGGCCCTCAGCAGGCCGGGCAAGTCCGAGAAACGCCGATCCTCCATTGAATCGCCGTCCATCACCAGCAGGCGGCTCGCCGCGCGCTCGGGCAACGGCTGTTGCGCGATGAGTTCCGCCGGCAAGTCGTAGTGAAACTCGGTACGGTCCATGGCGCCGCGATTCTAACCCGGCAGGCCGTTGCGGAATTTGCGTGCAGGGCGTAACTTGCGGATTCCGCGCGTTTGCACAGCGAGCCTCATCATGACTGTCATCGCCCAACGCCTCTCACGCATCAAGCCTTCGCCTACCAACGCGCTCACCGGGCTGGTGGCTGAACTGAAGGCCGCCGGCCGCGACATCATCGGGCTCGGTGCGGGGGAGCCGGACTTTGATACGCCTTCCAACATCGGCACGGCGGGGAAGCAGGCTATCGATGCGGGCCAGACCCGGTATACGCCGGTGCCGGGGACGATGGCACTGCGGCAGGCCATCTGCGGCAAGTTCGCGCGCGAAAATGGCCTCGACTACGAACCCAACCAGATAATCGTCAGTTGCGGCGGCAAGCAGGTGCTCTACAACGCGCTCATGGCGACGCTGGATCCGGGGGACGAGGTCATCATCCCGGCGCCGTACTGGGTGTCTTATCCGGACATGGTCCTGCTTGCCGAAGGAACGCCGGTGATTGTGGAAGGCCGGGAGGCGCACGGATTCAAGCTGAAGGCCGGGGACCTGGAAGCGGCGATCACCCCGCGGACGAAGTGGGTGATGCTCAACTCGCCCAGCAATCCTACGGGCGCCGCCTATACCCGCGACGAACTCAAGGCGCTGACCGAGGTCATTCTGCGGCACGATCATGTCTGGGTCATGACCGATGACATCTACGAGCACATCGTCTATGACGGGTTCGAGTTCACTACCGTGGCTCAGGTCGAGCCGGGGCTCATGGATCGCACGCTGACCATCAACGGTGTCTCCAAGGCGTATGCGATGACCGGCTGGCGGCTGGGCTACGGCGCCGGCCCGGTGGAACTGATTCGTGCGATGTCGGTGATACAGTCGCAATCCTCGACGCATACGTCGTCCGTCAGCCAGGCGGCGGCCGTGGAGGCGCTGAACGGCCGGCAGGATTTTCTTGAACCGCGCAACCAGGCGTTCAGGGAGCGAAGGGACCTCGTGGTTTCCCGGCTCAACGAAATGGAGGGCGTTTCCTGCCGCACGCCGGAGGGCGCGTTCTACGTCTATCCGTCCTGCTCGGCGCTGATCGGCCGGAAAACGCCAGCGGGCACCGCAATTGGGGATGACTCTGCGTTCTGCACCTGGCTGCTGGAGAGCGAGGGTGTCGCGGTGGTGCCGGGTGCGGCGTTCGGGATGTCGCCCTATTTCAGGATTTCCTACGCCGCCTCGACCGAGGCGCTGACCGAAGCGTGCATTCGGGTCCGGCGGGCCTGTGCGGCGCTCGGTTGACCCGCGATTGACCTGCGGATGTTCGCACGACCTGCGGTTGTTCGTGCGATCCGCGGGAGTCCGTGCGATCCGCGGGTGTCCGTGTGATCCGCGACGGTCGGCCACGCGAAATGATGGACCTGGCAGCATGGCGTCCGGTAGCGTAAGGGGACCCAAGAATCCAACCTGCCAGCAGATGCCGCCAGATCAGAGGGAAAGCCGATGCCACTGAAGTCCTCCAAGGCAGACAATACGCCTGTGGCGGCACAGCTAAGCCGCGAACTGGAGGGCGAAGTCCTCTTCGATGCATTCAGCCGCGGCCGTTACAGCACGGATGCCTCGGTGTACCAGATCCAGCCCATCGGCGTGGTCGTGCCGCGCACCCGCCAGGATGTGCTTGCAACCATCCAGATCGCCGCCGAGCACGGCGTGCCGTTGCTGCCCCGCGGCGCCGGGACTTCCCAGTGCGGTCAGACCGTGGGCGAAGCGCTGGTCGTCGATGCGAGCAAGTTCCTGCGCGAGGTCCGGACGTTCAGGCCGTCGGAACGAACCATTTCAGTCGATCCGGGCATCGTCCTCGATGAGCTGAACCGGTTCCTGAAGCCTCATGGGCTGTTTTTCCCGATCGACGTTTCCACTTCCAGCCGCGCCACCATCGGCGGCATGGCCGGCAACAACAGCGTCGGCGCGCGCTCCCTGCACTACGGACACATGGTGGACAACGTCATCGGCATCCAGGCCGTGCTGGCCGATGGGGAATTGCTGAACTGCCGTCCGCAGGGGACCGTGCAGCCGGACCGAAGCAACGGCAACGGCCCCGCGCGACCAGGCCGCTACAGCGGCAATGGCGCCGAACAGCTTGACGGACGCAATGGCAATGGCTCCGGCAACGGTCGGCTCGGCGTCCTGACAGACCGGATGCGTCAGCTCTACGAGCGCAACGCCGATGAAATTGACCGGCGATTTCCGAAGGTCGCGCGGAACGTGGCGGGCTACAACATTGATCGGCTGGGCGGCGCAAATCTGAACCTGGCGGAGCTGCTGGTGGGATCCGAAGGCACGCTCGCCTGGTTCCAGGAACTGGAGCTGGCACTGCAGCCCATCCCGGAGCACAAGGTCCTGGGAATCTGCCACTTTCCCACCTTCCACGCGGCGATGGAGTCGGTGAAGCACATCATCCGGCTCGATCCCGCCGCCACCGAATTGATCGACCGGACCGTACTCGATCTGGCTGCTGACATTCCCGCGTTCAGTTCGACCCTGCGTACGTTTATTCGCGGGTCGCCGGTGGCCGTGCTGCTGGTGGAGTTCGCTGGCGACGACCTCAAGGAGCAGCTGCGCAACCTGGACCGACTCGAGGAACTCATGGGCGATCTGGGTTTACCGGGCAGCGTGCTGCGGGCCGAGTCGGCGGAACTGCAGGCCAGGGTCTGGTCGCTGCGCAAGGCGGCGCTGAACATCGTCATGTCGATGAAGGGCGACGGCAAGCCCATTTCCTTCGTCGAGGACTGTGCCGTCCCGCTGGAAAACCTCGCGGACTACACGCGGCGCCTCACGGACGTGTTCTCCCGGCACGGCACCACTGGAACCTGGTACGCGCACGCCGGCGCAGGCTGCCTGCACGTGCGGCCGATCCTGAACCTGAAGGCGGAGGACGATGTGGCGAACTGGCGTTCCATCGCATCGGCGGCGCACGAACTGGTTCGGGAATACAAGGGCACTCACTCGGGCGAGCACGGCGACGGGCTGGTCCGGTCCGAGTTCCTGGAGCCGATTCTGGGTACGCAGATCGTGTCTGCGTTCCGGGAGGTCAAGGACAGTTTCGATCCGGACGGACGATTCAATCCGGGCAAGATCATCGACCCGCCGCTCATGGACGATCGAAGCCTGTTGAGGTTCTCGGATCGTTACCAGCCGCTCAAGCACAAGGAAGCGCTGGACTGGTCGGCCTGGGGCGGCTTGTACCGGGCCACCGAGATGTGCAACAACAACGGCGCCTGCCGCAAGGCCAGGGGCGGCGTGATGTGTCCTTCGTTCCGGGTGACGCAGAACGAGAAACACGTCACCCGCGGGCGCGCGAACAGCCTGCGGCTGGCGCTCACGGGACAGTTGCCCGCCGACGCGCTGACGTCCAGGGAACTCTACGAGACCATGGACCTCTGCGTCGGCTGCAAGGCGTGCAAGCGCGAGTGTCCCACGGGCGTGGACGTGTACCGCATGAAGATCGAGTTTCTCAGCGCTTACCGGGAACGCCGGGGGCTCGGCTTGCGGGACCGCATCATCGCCTTCCTGCCCAGGTACGCGCCTTGGGCGGCTCGTTTCGCGCCGCTCTCCAATGCCGCCACCGGGAGCCGGCTGCTGTCTGGGCTGCGCGAGTCCCTGTTTGGCTTTACGGCCCGGCGCACGCTGCCCGCGTGGCGTCGGGATACGTTTCGCGGCGCGGTCGACGGCTCCGCGGAAGTTGGCGCTACGGTTGCGAGCGCTGCGACCGGGGGACCCGCAGCAGACGGCGCTACGGCTGAACGCAGATCGGTTGCGGCCACTACGGCCAATGGCGCCACGGGTGACGGTGCTGCGTCAGACGCGGAGGTAGTGCTGTTGGCGGACACCTTCACCACGTACTTCGAACGCGAGACGGCCACCGCCGCAGTGAATGTGCTCACCGCTGCCGGTTACCGGGTCGCCACGCCGCTGCCCGCCGACGGCGGCAGACCCCTGTGCTGCGGCCGGACGTTTCTGAACGCCGGGTTGATGGAGGAAGCGCGCGCGGAAGCAAGGCGGGTGATCGAAACGCTCAGGCCCTACGTGGAGCGGGGTGTGCCCATTGTGGGCCTCGAACCGTCATGCTTGCTGACCCTGCGCGACGAATTTGCCGCGATGCTGCCGGGCGAGGAGACCGCTCAACTGGCAGGCCGGGCGATGCTCTTCGAGGAGTTTCTAGCTTCGGAGAACGACGCCGGCCGGCTGAATCTGCCCATGAAGGCGCTGGCGCAGAAGCGATTGCTGCTGCACGGGCACTGTCATCAGAAGGCCTTTGACCAGGTGACGAGCGTGGAAAACGTATTGCGCCTGATTCCCGGCGCGGAGGTGGAGCTGATCGAATCGGGATGTTGCGGCATGGCCGGCTCATTCGGGTACGAAGCCGAACACTACGAAACCTCCATGAAAATGGCGGAACTGGACCTGTTGCCGCGGGTGCGCAAGGCGGACGGTAACACCCTGATCGTCGCTGACGGCACCAGTTGCCGTACGCAGATCAATCACGGTACTGGGCGCGACGCTATGCACGTCGCCCGCGTTCTGGAGCTCGCGCTGGGCAACGGTTAGGCGGCTGATCCGCGCGCGCGTGCGGGAGCGGTGATCGGCGGGCCGATGCTTGTATGGCTGATCCGAACGCCCGCGCGAGCGATGCAGGTGCTGAACGGTGAGCCAGGCCGGTTAATTCAAGAGTCGCAAGCCCGTTTGCCGGTTCCCGTCACGGACACGGGTCCTCGCCCTCAACCGGGGCCTGTCCGGAGGGAATGCCGTAACAGGGGTCCGCCGCTTCCAGCACGGCGCGTGCGCCGGTGCGGACGAGGCTGGTCGTGGTCGGCGCCTGGAAAAATCCGTAGCCTTCGCGCGTCGACTTCCAGGCCAAGGGTCCGCCGAGGGTGCGGCCCGCCCGTAGCGTGGTTTCCTTCACCGTAGTTACCAGGGCTTCGTAGTCGGGGTGACCCTGGGGCAGACCGGTGAAGCTGCCGAGGTCGGAACTGGCAACGAATACCACGTCGACGCCCTCCAGGTTCGCCACCTCCTCCACTATGGAGACACCGGCGGGCTGCTCGATCATGGCGACCACCATGATGTTGTCGTTGGCTGCGGCCCGGTAGTCGCTTCCCCAGAGCGCGCCGTACTGTCCGCCGCCCTGGCTGCGTTTGCCGAAGGGCGGAAAGTGCGCGTAGGTCACGGCGGTCTGAATCTCCTCCATGCTGTCCACCATCGGAACGATGATGCCCAGCGCTCCGATGTCCGTTGCCTTCTGGATGTCTCCCTCGGTTGCCGCCGGAATTCGGATGAATGGAATGGCCGGCGCATCCCGGCATGCCCAGATCATCCGCGCCGCGTCCGCGTACGTCAGCGGGCTGTGCTGCATCTCGATCCAGATAAAGTCGAAGCCGGAATCGGCCACCGCGCAATAGATGTCGGCGTCCGCTGTCGCAACGGTCGCGCCAACCACCTGGCGGCCTTCGGCGAGTTTCTGTTTGACGGTATTGAAGATCGGTGTCTGCTGCGATCCCGCTATCTGGGGGAAGGCGAGAGCGGTTGCAGCAAGGAGTGTGCAGCGTAGCCAGGGAAGGGTCGGGCGCTTCATCGGTGTAGCCTCGTCGCGGTCCGGCAAATCACCGGTTCAACGTACACCCCACCCTGGCATGCTGCAACCTGTTGCCGGGATTGGCGGAGCCCTCGGCCGGTCGAATGCCGCGGGGCTCCGCTCATTGGCTCGCATGGCAGTACGCAGTTCCCTTCGCGTCACCGCACCGGCGACCGGGGCGAAAACTGCTACGGAAACTCGACCTCCAGAGTCTGGCGGCTCTGGTTCCGCATGATGTCGAGTTCCAGCGTCTCACCGCTCTCGAAGCTGGCGAGAATTCGCAGCGCGTGTTCGGCATCGTTTGGCGTTCGGCCGCTGATTTCCAGGATCACGTCACCGTCCGTCAGCGCCTCCAGTGCCCTGTCGGCGGGCGCGCGGACCACGAGGATGCCAGATTCGGTGCCGAAATAGGCGCCGAGTTCGGGTGTCAGTTCCACCAGCTCCATGTCCCCCCAACGGCGCCCGAACGACACGAGCCGGTCGCGGATATCGCCCCTGTCCTGGAACCAGTCGCCGAAGCGCCGGGCAACGGACTCGTCACCGTCTTCACGGCCGAAGATGGCGCTGGACGATCCGGCCTCGATCTCGATCTCCTCTTCGTCGCCGTCACGCACGATCGTGAGCACGACGGTGTCGCCGGGCGAGACATTCTCCATCTGGGCGATGAGCAGTTCGGCCGGCGAGTCGCCGCTGAGTTCGGCGCCGTCCATTGCGACAATAATGTCACCGGTCTCCACGCCGCCGTCGTCGGCAGGTCCGCCGGGAGTCACGCCGTCCACCTGGACGCCCTCCTCGTCGTCGCTGATGTTGATGCCGAGCACCGCAGGCCTCGAAATCAGGGTAAAGCTCCTGACAACCGGGCCGGCAGCCTGAGCGGACAGGCGGGCGACTTCGCGTGCGGCCTCTTCCAGCGCCTCGCGGGCTTGCTGAAGCTCCGAGCGTGCATCCTGGAGTTCTTCCCGCTCCTGAGGTGATTGCGCACCGAGGGGCGCCGAGGCCGCGGCCAATCCCATCGCGGCGATCAGGGTCAAGATTGAAGTTCTGGTCATGATTTCGATTCCTTCAGTTCAGTGTCCTGCCTTACAGATGCAGCTAGAAGCCGAAACGTTGCGCTTGGGCGTAACGGACCTCCACAAGCGCGTTCATCAGGTCGACCCGTTCCTGCCACAGCGCCACGGTCTGCTCCGGCTGCAGCCCGTACACGCTCCCGTACATGAGGACCTCGTCCACCTGGCCGATGCGGTCTTCCAGTCCCGAAATCGTTGTGACCGTTCCGGCGTTCACCAGCTGTGGGCGGTAGGGGATTTCGTTCAGGAGCTGCTCGAGGCGCGCCGATTCGCTGGTGAGCGAGGTATAGGTGGCGGCGGCTCCGCCGAAAGCGGGGCTGTCGACGGCGGTCACGGCGGGCACGGCGTTCTCGGCCACGATTGCGGCCGGAGCGGGTCCCCCCGGTTCGTCAAGCGAGCGCACGCCCAGCACGGCAACGACTGCAACGGTTGCGGCGATGGCGCCTCGCAGCGGCCACTGCGCATGCTGCCAGAGTCGGTACCGGGGGCTGGTGCCGGCCGTGCGGGCGGAAGGCGCTGCGGCTGTCGAGGTCTGGCCTGATCCGGCCTCAGGCGATCCATGGGGCTCGGGCGGCGCCTCGCGCCGCGTCCCGGAATCCGTTTCGAGTTCGGCAAGGACCTTTGCCAGGACGCCGGGCGGGGGCTCGAATCCCGGCAGTTCCCGCAATTGCTCCCGGGTCGCCTGCAGGCGTGCGACTTCGGCCTGCAACGCCGGATCG
Source organism: Gammaproteobacteria bacterium (assembly GCA_022825505.1). Lineage (GTDB taxonomy): Bacteria > Pseudomonadota > Gammaproteobacteria > Steroidobacterales > Rariloculaceae > UBA6522. The sequence continues at coordinate 32,408 of JAJDWR010000084.1, forward strand.
GCATCCACAGCGGCACGCGCCTCCGCGTCCACGGGTTCGCCGTCGCGAATGCTCAGCAAGTCTTCAGTGCCGGGGTGCATGACTCTCCTCCATCTTCGGCGCTCTCCCCTTCGAGCAGGGTGCGCAACCGCTTGTGTGCGCGTGCCAGTTGCGACTTGGAAAAACTGGTGGTTCGGCCCATCATCGCGCCGATCTCCTTGTGGGTGTAGCCTTCCACATCGTGCAGCCAGACCACGACCCGCGAGGTATCCGTGAGATGCCCCAATGCGCGCTCCAGGGCGATCTGGTGTTCCGCCAGGGGCGCCTGCGCCGGCGGGCACAGGGATTCGATCGCCTCGGTGTCCACACGGCGCGAATGCCACGCCGAGCGCAGGTACATCAGGCACTTGTTGACGGCAATGCGCCGCACCCAGAACCCCACGTCGGCTTCGCCGCGATAGGTATGCAACTTCCGCAGCACCTCAACGAACGTATCCTGAAGCACGTCTTCGGCCAGCGCCGGCGACACCAACATGCGTCGCGCCAGCGTATAGACCATGGGAGAAAATGCCTCGTACAGGCGCGCCTGGGCTGACGATTCACCCCTCCGGGCATCGGCGACGACCGCCGGCTCCACCTGTGGCATCCGATATCCCATGACCTTCAAGCGTTAGATGCGGGTACCCGGCAAAAGGTTGCAACAATCGCGCCCGTCATGTCCATGCCGGCAGCGTTTTCCTGTTGCGAAGTGGTGGTAAGCTACGCAGTCGACCCGGGCCGGGATGGCGGAATTGGTAGACGCGCCGGATTCAAAATCCGGTTCTGGCAACAGAGTGAGAGTTCAAGTCTCTCTCCCGGCATATTTCCTTCTACGCGCGGCCCGTCTGGGGCCGCCAACTACTGAAATCCCGCGACACGCATGCCGGACTTCTGTCACCTCACTTCAACGCCAAAGACCAAGCACATAAAGGCCGCCGAATACGACAAACAAAGCGGCCAAACCAAGAAAAGCCAACACCAAGGTGGTCTCGGGCCAAAGGAACCAGAATATCCCCCAGGCCAGGACCAATCCGCCCGTGATCACGGGTCCTATCCAGGCTCTGGACTCCGACTGGCGTTTCTGCCGCTCACGTTCCCTGCGATGTATCGGCAATTCCCCCATCGCGCGCTGGCGGAACTGCATGCCCTGAAGTTCCCTGATCAGAAGCTCCGCTTGCCGCGCCGAGTGAAGTTCCCCTGTCATGACGCCGCCGGTCGTTTTCAGCAGAAACGCCACCTGCTTGCGTTGTTCATCGGTTGGGGGTTCGACCCTGGACTTCAATTCCGAGAATTCCCGTCGGGCGGCCGCGAGCGAGTTCGGCAGGTCGGCCCGCTGCCCGATCCCGAGTTCCTCGCGCATGAACCGTATGCTGTCCAGTCGCCACTCAAACTCGCCGGGAATGTCTTCGTCCCTGACTACAAAACGTTCGAATCGGCCTTCATCCGACACGGTTGCCATTCTCCTCCCCGCGACCTGCGCTCAATTGTACCCCTGCTCGCGGTCGGTCATTCTTGGGGCTCCGCACCAATTCGGATTGCCTCTCGGTATCTCCGCTCAGACGAGTGCACTAGAAACTCACCAGATGGATGCAGCCCGGATCGACGAATGCAAGTGTTGATCTCTCGTCGGTGCGAATTGTGTTCTTGGTTTGGTTTCTTCCTTAAGGAATCGTTGAACCTGTTGGCTGCACATAGGCCGACCAGGGAAGTGGAAAGCGTGAGGCGACGTTGGCCACTGAACGACTCAGCGTGCGCATCGACGCCGTCCGCGCTGCGATCGCCGAGGCCAGCAAGGGCGAGTTCATCTCGCAGGAGGCGATGGACACCTGGATTGACTCCTGGGATTCCGACGCGGAGCTGCCGCCACCCGAGCCGGATATTCAAATCCGCTCGCGCTAAACGATGCAACTCGTTTTCCTGATTCGGCCAGCAGATCGGACTGGAGGGCGACCGGCTTCTCCTACGCCCATAAGCACGACAGCGGTGCCGCCGCCAGCCTGTCACCGAACGGTACGGTATCGATGTTGTCATAGAGCACGACACCTTGGGCAAAGCGCTTGCCGCAAGCTTCCGCGAGGGTTCGAAGACCGGCGAAGTCGCCGGACCTCACGGTTGCGGACGCCTTGATCTCGATCCCCGCGATCATGCCGTCGTCGCGCTCAAGCACGATGTCCACCTCGCGTTTTTGCTGGTCGCGGAAGTGCCACGGCATCAGCGGTCTGGCAATTGGGAGTCAACGGCTCGGTAATTGGAAGTCAACGGACTGATAATTGGAATCTGTAGCGAACCTGCACAGAACTCGGGGCAGTTCAGAGGATCCCCCCCAACCGGTCGAGACGCGCCAGTTATCGGCGTTGCAAGCGTGCCAATGGCCAAGAAATGTAACGTTTCATGTCCTGCAAGCATCATGACTGTTGAAGACCCAAGCGCGAAGCCGCTGAGCGTGGAGTGCTATCGGTAAGATCTCCGCAAGCGGTGATGACCATGCGACACTCGGCCAGACAAATCCTTCTCTTCTACGCCGGCTGCGCGATCGCTGCCGTGCTGCTCGCGCTTGGCGAGTTCCAGGGCGTGCGCCGGTCCTTCATCATGAGCGGCGCCGGCTACACGGACGGCCCTGCGATGGGCACCGGCGGCTACATCGACAATCTCAAGTTCGGCGCTGTCGCGGTCGTGCTGCTGTTCATTTTCCTGGAGTACGCGGTGCTGCGACTGAAGGGCGGGCCGCGGGTGGCCTATGACTGGAAGGACTCGGCGGCCTCGTTCGGCATCTATCTGTTCAACGGCCTGCTGGCGCCGTTGACTCTTATCTACCAGTTCGGGCTCCTGAAGCTTGTCGAGCCCTACGCGCTGCTCGAGATCAACGACGGGCTGATTCCCTTCCTGGCGACGTTCGTACTCGCTGAGGGCGCGTACTACTGGTATCACCGTTTGAGCCACGAGATTCCGTTGCTTTGGGCGATCCATCACACGCACCACTCGGCCCGCACGCTGAACCTGTCGATCGCCTTCCGGCTGCACACCTTGGGCCGGATCGTTTCACCGCTCGCCTACGTGCCCATGGTGCTGGTCGGGTTCAAGCCCGAATACCTGCTCGTGGCGCTGGCGCTGTCGCTGGTGTTTCAGTTCTTCATCCACACGCAGGCGATCGGCACGATGGGGCCGCTGGAGAGGATCGGGTTCAACACGCCGAGCATCCATCGCGTGCATCACGGCAGCAACCCGTGGTGCATCGACAGGAACTACGGTGGCACGCTGATTGTCTGGGACGTGATTTTCGGGACGTTTCAGCGAGAGATCGGCCCGATCACCTTCGGGGTGACCACCGGGCACTACAGCTACAACCCCGTGAAAATCATGCTCGGCCCGCTGCGCGACTGGTGGCGGGGGGATTTCGCGAGGGAAAGGGACTACGCACGACACAGAGAAGCGAAGAGCCAATAACGGTTCAGTTCGCCTTCTACCGATGCGGCGTTCACCCGGGCGGGCGCACCAGGTGGCCGAGCTTCGCGCCCACTCCCCGCGCCGACCACATCTGGCGACCAAGGCGCGCAAAGCCGTGGAAGAAGACCACGAAGGGATTGACCGTGTTGAGCGGTGTCGTGATGCCGTACACGACCGGCTCCCGCTCCTCCGCGAAGGTGCCGAACAGCCGATCCCACACGATGAAGATGCCGCCGTAGTTCTTGTCGATATAACACGGGTTGCTGCCGTGATGCACCCGGTGGTGCGAGGGCGTGTTCATCACGGCTTCGACCGGGCGCGGCAGCTTGCCGATCGTTTCGGTGTGCAGCGGGGTCTGGTAGACCTGCACCACCACTTCGGAAAAGAGGACGAGAATCGGATTGAAGCCCGCAAGCACCAGCGGGACGTGGAAGAACAGCGGGAAGAACCCGTCCAGGGGACCGAAGCGGTAGGCGACGGAGATGTTGAAGTAAGGCGAACTGTGGTGAACCGTGTGGGTTGCCCACCCGATCCCCACCCGGTGCGTGAAGCGATGCTCGAAGTAGTAGGCAAGATCGGCCAGCACCACGCACAGCGCGATGGACCAGGGCGTGATGGGGATCGTCATCACCCGAAAGTACTCGTAGAAGAAATAGTAAGTACCGACGTAGAACGCCCCCAGCATCACGTAGGCGATTCCGATGAAGGCGATGAGCGTCACGAAGTTGGTGACCGTGTCGCCGATGAGGTTCCGGCTCAACGCCTTTCTCAGTGCCAGGCGCACGAGTTCGAATAGCAGGAATCCGCTCATCGCCAGGAATACCCAGTTGTCGAGCAGGACCTCCCACTCGTAGATCCGGTCTTCCGGGATCGCGGCGTTCAGGAACTCCATCAACGCGTCACCGATCCCATCGGCAGATGCGACGATCATGCAGAACCGCGCGGAAGGAATCCGCAGATGGTCTGGCTTCGCGGCCTATCCGTATCGTGGCGGTGGCGTCTGTCATTCGGCTTCTCTGCAAAGCGATCTCGGGAATAATCAATGATGGTGTTGTTACCCGCAACACAAGACCGGTATGCACGACGATATTGACGAGCGCGAGCACGACGAGCACCGTTAGAAGGGACGCGATTGGCCAGGCGGCGCTCGCACGTTGACAATGTATCTACACCGTATACACTAAAGCAGGTTCGGCATCCCGGACGAACTCGGTGAGAAGATGCGAGTAGAAACGGAAATCAAGAAATGGGGCAACAGTCTTGCCTTGCGCGTCACCGGCATCATGGCGGAAGTGCCGCGATTCGACGCCGGAACCAGGGTCACCGTGGACGTAAGCAGTGAGGGTCTCGTGGTCAAACCGGTTGCCGGACAGACGGGCGTATTCCGTTTTCCGTACAGCGAAAGCGCGCTTCTGGCGGAAATCACGCCGGATACGGCGCATGCCGATGCGTTGGCGGACCCCACCGACTTCGAAGTCGGAATCTGAGTGGCGCGCGGCACTTACGTCCCGCGGCGGCGCGACGTGATCTGGCTCGATTTCGAACCTGTCAGGGGCAGGGAAATCGGCAAGTACCGCCCGGCCCTCGTGTTGAGCAGCCAGGACTACAATCGAAGGACGGGGTTGCTTATCTGTTGCCCGATCAGTACCAGCATTCGGGGCGGGGCGACGGAAGTGCCGATCGCCGGTCTCGAAGGGCCATCGGTGGTAGCCGCCAACCTGGTGCAAACCCTGGCCTGGAGGGAACGGAAGGCGAAGAAGATCGTCACGGCGAAATCGGACGAGCTCCGGGAAACCCTGTTGAAGCTCCTGCCGCTGCTTGGCGCTCTCGAAGTACTGGACGACTGAAGTATCGATACCACTCGCCGCACTCTGCTTGCCAGCCTCGCGGGCACCGCGCTCGCGGCGCCATTCGTTGCCGGGCGCCGGGTTTCCATGGCGGAACCCATTACGTTGCGGTACACGGCGCACATACCCAGCTCTCACGGTCTCTATACACGCGCGTTCGTGCCGTTCGCGGAAATTGTCGAGCGGGAGACGGGCGGACGGTTGCGCCTGGAGGCATTCACCGACAGGCTGCTGCACGGTCCCATTGACGGCTTCAAGGCGGCGGTCACCGGCATTACCGACTATACGCACGCCTACGCGACCTATCAGCCCGGCAGCTTCAAACTCGTGCACGCGACGCAACTGCCGTTCCTGTTTCCCACGCCCCAGGTTGCGAGTCTCGTTTTTGAGGAACTCTACCCGCGATTCTTCAAGGCGGAGTACGAGCACATGGGAGTCTATCTGGCCCACTGCGACTGCACGAGCCCGTACAACATCATTTCGAAGACGCCGGTGCGCCGGCTGGAGGACCTGCGCGGCCTCAAGATTCGAGTCACCGGCGGGCTGACTGCGGACATCTACCGCGAGCTGGGGGCCGTGCCGGTTTCGATTGCTGCAGCCGAGATCTATCCGGCGTTTCAGCGCGGCATCCTTGACGCCGTCACCCTGTCCCTGGCGGATATGGTCGCGTACCGGTTGCAGGAAATCGGCCGCTTCTACACCGTGGGCGATATCAACGTGGTGCTGCTGCACTACTGCCTGAACCCACGCACATTCGACGCCCTGCCCGGGGACTTGCGCGAGCAGTTCTACCGGCTGCTCCGCGTCCGCGGCCAGATTGCGGTACAGAATTACTACAGCGGGCCGGCCTACGAGCGGGCGTTCGAAACGATGGTCGATTCAGGTGTCGAGGTGCTGGAGCTTGACGAGGCGGAACTCGCCCGGTGGCGCGACCGGGTCACGCCGCTGAAGGAACGTTACATCGCCCGACATGAAGCCGAGGGATTGCCCGCAGGCGAGCTGGTGGAGCGCATGGAAGCGTTGTCCGCCGCCTACGCGTCGCTCTCCAACGAGCAGATCAACGCCCGGATCAGGGAAACGCCCGTGGAAGGGATCATCGACCTGTGATCAGGGAATCGCCCGTGGAAGGAAACATCGACTTGTGATCGGGAGAGCGTCCATGGACGGGGACATCGACTTGTGATCGGGGAACCGCTCGTGGATCGGACTGCCCGATGGTGATCCTTCAGATGCTGGATCGCGGTTCCGCCCGGGCGGCGGGGGTCCTCTACGCAATTGGCGTGCGCGCCGCGCTACCCGCGTTGCTCACCTTCGTCACGCTGGAGGTGGTGTTGCGCTACGGGTTCAACTCCCCCCTGCAGTGGAGCCGTGACGTCAACGGCTTACTGCTGCTGATCACGCTGTTTTCCACCCTGCCCCAGGCGTGGGACCGCGGTTACCACATCCGGATGGAGATCCTCCACAGGCGGTTGCGGGGCCGCTGGCGAAGCCTGGCGGACGCGCTCTCAGCCCTGGCCGGACTGGCCTTCTTCGGCCTGATGAGCATTCAGGCGGTGAGCTTCTCCCGGTACATGTTCGTCACCGGCGAAACCGGCGAGGACCTGAGTGTGGCGCTGTGGCCGTTCATGGTCTATGTCGCCGTCTGTGGGCTGGTGCTCTGCGCACGGCTCATTGCCAATCCCGAGGCCGCGCACGAGGCCGGCGAAGGCGACGGGGAGTCGGACCAATGGATCTGATACTCATCGGACTGGCCGGCGTCGTCCTGCTTCTGGTGCTGCTCGTCGTCGGGGTGCCCATCGGCTTCGCCATGGCCTTCACCGGCATCGTCGGTCTCTGGATCGTGGAAGGCGCGGCGCCCGCCATGGCCCATGCCGCGCTGGTGCCTTGGGAGCATGGGCGGGACTTTATCTTCGTGGCCATCCCGCTGTTCGTGCTCATGGGCCAGTTGTTCTACCACGCGGGGCTCGCCAGCGACCTCTACCAGGGACTGCGCTCGTGGGTGGGGCGGGTTCCCGGGGGGCTGGCGATCTCATCCGTATTCGCCTGTGGGGGCTTCGGCGCGGTGACCGGATCGAGCATCGCCACGGTGGCGACCATGGGCACCATCGTCATGCCCGAGATGCGCCGCTTCGACTACGACTCGCGTATGGCCACGGGCGCGCTGGCGGCTTCGGGCACGTTGGGCATACTCATTCCGCCGAGCCTGATATTCATCTTCTACGGCGTCATGACCGAGACATCCATCGGCGCGTTGTTCATCGCCGGAATCGTCCCCGGCGTGGTCACGGCGCTGATGTTCGCCACCATCATTTTCGCCCGCTGCGCACTCAACCCCTCGCTCGGCCCCAGGGGCCCGCGAGCCACGGGGCGGGAGCGCCTGACTGCCCTCGTCAGGCTCGGACCGGTGGCGGCCCTGTTCGTGCTCATCATCGGCGGCATCTACGCCGGTATCTTCACGCCCACCGAGGCGGCCGGCATCGGTTGTGCGGGCGTTCTGGCCATGGCGCTCGTTCGGCGCAAGCTCAGCCTGGCCACCATCGGCGCCGCGTTGCGCGGATCGGCGCTGATCAGCGCAATGATCTTCACCATCATCGTCGGCGGCTACGTCGTGGCGCGCTTCCTGGCCGTCACCGGACTGACGGACATGCTGGTGGATCTCATCATCGCCGCCGAACTGGGGCGCATCGGATTCCTGCTCATGCTGATCGCCCTGTATTTCGTGCTCGGCGCGATGCTGGACGTCTTCGGCATGCTGGTGCTCACCATCCCCTTCATCTTCCCCGTGGTTGGCGAACTGGGCATCGATCCCATCTGGTTCGGGGTGTTCGTGGTGGTAATGGCGGAACTGGCGCTGATCACGCCGCCCATCGGCGCCAACGTGTTCGTGATGCGGCGTGTCGCCCCGGACGTGCCCATGGAGGAGATCTTTCGCGGAGTATTGCCCTTTGTGCTGGGCGAGCTGGCTGTACTGGCACTATTGATATCCGTTCCGGAGACCGCGTTGTGGCTGGTGGGGCGGATGGGATGAATGTAAGCATGAAAAGTACATAAAGGGAGCAGGAAAAGGACATATAGTCGGCCGCGCGCCATCCCTATTTAACAATCTTATGGAACCGGAAAGTAAAACTTATTGGGATTGTTCCGGCAGGTTGCTATAGTAAGCCTGCCGGAAGTGGGTATTGCCGAGTGCAAGAAAGCTTGTTCCTGTATGAATCCATAGCGCGTGTGCATTCTGTGCGCCGCGCTTCACCGTGTAGCTCATCTAGGGGAGAAATCCATGTCAACCTTTGATCGTGCAATTGTGCCGATAACTGCAGCTCTCGCAGCCTCCCTGGCTGTATTTGCGAACACTTCCGTTGCCCAGGAAGCCGCTCCGGCGGCAGGGCCGCTCGAGGAAGTGGTCGTTGTCGGAACCCGCCGGCGCGACCGTTCCGCCGGCGATTCGCCGGTACCTGTGGACGTGGTTACCGGCGACGATTTCCTCGCGCACGGCGGCAGCGACATGGACGACCTGCTGTCCGCCACGGTGCCGTCCTACAACGTCTCCCAGGAGCCGATTTCCGACGCGGCGACGTTCATTCGGCCGGCCACGCTGCGCTCGCTGGCCCCGGACGCCACGCTGGTGCTGGTGAACGGCAAGCGGCGCCACCGCGCCGCGGTCATCGCGCTGCTCGGCGCCGGAATTTCCGGCGGCTCACAGGGGCCGGATCTGTCCGCGATCCCGGCCATCGCGCTGGATCGGCTGGAAGTCTTGCGCGACGGAGCCTCGGCGCAGTACGGCTCCGACGCCATCGCTGGGGTCATGAACTTCGTGCTCAAGTCCGATTCCGATGGGTCGATGTTCGATGTCAAGGTGGGCAGCCACTTAGAGGGCGACGGTAACGCCGTCACCTTCGCGGCCAACAAGGGCTTCGCTCTCACCGACGACGGATTCGCCAACATCAGCTTCGAGTGGAAGGAGCAGGACCCCACCAGCCGTAGCGTACAGCGCGGTGACGCCCAAGGCCTGATCGACGCCGGCAACACCAGTGTGCGCACCCCCGCCGCGCAGATCTGGGGCCAGCCCGAGATTTCCGGCGACCATAAGCTGTTTGGCAACTTCGGGATCGACCTAGGCAACGGCAGCGAAGTCTACGCGTTCGGCAACTGGGCCGAGCGGCAGGTGGAGGGTGGCTTCTACTATCGTAATCCGCATACGCGCGGCGGCGTGTTCCGCGGGCCGGTGGTGGATGCAGACGGGAGGGCGGTAAACCTGGCGGTGGGCGGTACTCCAAGCCAGGAAGATCTCGACAAGGGCAAACCCTTGGTGTACGAAGATGGTTCTCCGGTCACCGACCGACAGGGCATCACCGTTACATTCGACGACGTTTGGCCAAGCGACGTGTTGGACGCGAATGGCAGGAAGGTAAAACTCGCGATCGGCGGCTCCCCCGATCAGGATGATCTCGATGAGGGCGCGCCCCTGGTCTACGACGATGACTCGGACTATGGGGCGCGGGTTACCGACACGGAAGGTATCACCCGCACCGTCAAGGTGGCAGACCTTTCAGGCAGCATGTCCGGCAATTGCCCGATAGTGCGCATCGTGGACAATGCTCCTGACCAGGCGGCGCTGGCGCAGATTGCAGGGGACCCGAGGTGCTATTCGCTGATCGAGAGGTTCCCCGGCGGTTTCACGCCGCAGTTTGGCGGCTTCATCTCCGACTACGCGCTCGCCGGCGGCGTGCGCGGCGATCTCGGCGACAGCGGCTGGTACTATGACCTCAGCGCCTCCGCCGGCCGAAGCTGGGCCAATTTCTACATCTACAACACCATCAACCCGCAGCTTCTGTGGCAGCGCAACGAGATCGACACCCACTACGACGCCGGCGCCTACACCGAAACCGATCGCGTCATCAACTTCGACATGTCCCGACCCTTCGACACCGGTGGCTACGCGCCGGTCAACGTCGCCTGGGGGCTGGAGTACCGGGACGAAACCTTCCGCATCACCAACGGCGAGCCGAATTCGTTCTACATCGATCCGAACCTGGAATATGGCTTGGCTTCACAGGGCTTCGGCGTCGGCTCCAACGGCTTCCCCGGCTTCCAGCCCGGCGATGCCGGCGACAACACGGTGAGCGCCTTTGCCGCCTACTTCGATGTGGAGACCGATCTGTCCGACTCGCTCCTGGTCAACGGTGCGGTGCGCTACGAGAACTACGACGAGTTCGGCGACACCTTCGACGGCAAGGGCGCCATACGCCTGCAGGTCTCCGACACATTTGCCCTGCGGGCCTCGGCGAGCACCGGATTCCGCGTGCCGACCGCCGGACAGGCCAACCTGCGCAACGTGACTACCGAGTTCAACATGGGAGCATTGGCGGACATCGCCACGCTGCCGCCGACCAACCCGGTGGCCATCCAGAAGGGCGCCCGGCCGCTGACCCCGGAAACCTCCACCAACCTGACGCTCGGCGCGGTATTCGCGGTCGGGCCGGCGGATGTGACGCTCGACTACTACCGCATCGAGATCGAGGATCGCGTCGCCTTCACCAGCCGGTTCAATCTCACGGAGGCGGACATCGATGCGCTGCTGGCGGCGGGCGTCAGCGATGCGACCAGCTTCTCGTCGGTGCGCTTCTTCTCGAACCAGCAGGATGTGCTCGCTACGGGCGTGGATGTCGTCGCCAGTGTGCCCTTCGAAATGGGGGCCGGCAGCACCAACCTGCAGGTCGCGGCCAACTTCTCCGACATCGAGCTGACCCGCTTCGATCCGGGCTTCACCTCCAGGAACCGCCTCCTGCAGATCGAGCAGGGCCGGCCGAGCTCGCGCGTCACCGCCACGCTCAACCACAGCCAGGGCGCATGGCGCGTGTTGGGGCGGCTGCGCTACTACGGCGAGTACTACGACGCGCCCACCAATGACGCCGATGTTGCTTACCATCCGAGCCCGTCAACGCTGTTCGATTTCGAGGCTGCCTACGACTTCAGCGATAGCCTATCGGTGCTCTTCGGCCTGCAGAACGCCTTCGACGAGTACCCAGAAATCAATCCCGCCGGCGAAGTCGCGGGGCTCATCTACCCTGAAAGCTCCCCGTTCGGTTTCAACGGGGGCTACTACTACATGCGCGCCACGTGGAGTCTGTAGTAGCGGTTGCGAGATAGTAGTGTTGAGCGGGTCCTCGGTGTTGCCGAGGACCCGCTTCGTTTGTCCCGCTAATCCCCGGAGTTTTCGGGCAGCGCACACTGGAACGGCTTGATCTCCTCGCCCGGATTCCAGCGCCAGGCGCCCACGAGCGTGGCCGGTTCGACAAACGTAGGCGGGTCGGTCACCGTGACGTGGTAGTCGAGCCGGTCTCGAGTCTCGTTGAGCTGGAATCGTTCGACCACCTCCACGTCCTCGCTCTGGGGCGTCCCCACATCGTCGAAGAATGCCTCGTTGATTCTCGTGGTGGTCACCACCAGGGTGTTGTCCTCCCAGCGACCTGTCGAAAAGCCCACGTGCGAAGGTGCCTGGTCGGCGGCGGAAGCATCCGTGGCGAGGTGAATGACACGTTCGCCGTCCCACTCCTCCAGCCGCAGGAGAATACGGTCGCCCTGGTCGACGAATTCGATGGGATAGGGATTGTTCATCATCCCGGGCATTCCGGGCGGGATGCAGAGCAGGGCGGGGTCGTCCGCCAGGGGATCGTACTCGTCGCGCGCGGCGATGGCGGCTTCGGTGAACGGCAGATTCGACTGCAGTCCGATTACCGAGGTTCGGCTCCAGATCCTGAAGATACCTTCGGCTTCCTGTGCGCTCTGTTCCACCGCGGACTCGGAGAGTGGCGCTGGCGTGACGTCCCTGCCGATCCCCGCCGCGCGCTGGGGCCAGAGCGGCACTTCCGTGCCGTCGGCCAGGGTCATGGTATAGGCGGCCATGGTGGTGAGCCCCCGGCGCGACAGGGCTCCCATCAGCGCGACGCGGTCGCCAATCTGCACGATGTCCCGTCCTATTCCAAGACGTTCCAGCGCGTTGGTGGAGCCGGATTCGGCTTCCCAGATTTCCGTCTCGCCGCTTTCGAGCGTGCGTTCGACGGAAACGACCACGTGTGGATTGCGCCAGAACACATCAACGACCGTGCCTTCCACAGTGCCAAGGTTCTCGGTGTCATAGGCGACGCCGACGGCATGGTGCGCCAGCAATGGGCCCGCGGCCGCGAGAGCGAGGAAGAGCAATAGGGTTCGCATCACAAGCTGCCTCCTTCCTGGTTGAATACATTCAGGCGCAACGGAGACCAGGCCATCCCGTCCGGCGTCTCATGCCCGGTTGCGAGCATGCGGGGCGGTGTGTCGGGAGCCGAAAAATCGTAGGCCAGGATACGCCCATCCCGCCGTGTCGCTACGAATCCGGCGTCACCCACGGCGAGGAAACCGAAACCGCCTGCACCCGGTTCTTCCCCGGGGATCGCCAGTTGATTCAGAATCTCCCGGGTCTGAACGTCGTAGATGTGGATTCCGGTGGTTTCGCGGTTGCCGTATATCACCGCCATTCGTCCGCCGGGCAGGTTGGCGAGGCGGCGCGGCTGCGTGCCGGCGTCGAACTTCTCCGTGATCGTGAGCGTCTCCGGGTCGATGATCGAGATGGTGTTTTCGTCCTGGTTGATGGCCCATACCGCCTGGCCATCCGGGGTGACGGTGATCGCCTCGGCGCCCAGCCCTGACGGAATCACAGTCGGCGGACGGTCTTCCTCAAGGTAGACCACCGATACGGTGCCCTGGCCGAGGCGTGCGCCAACGTAAACCCGATCGCCGCCGGGGCTCAACCGCAGCATGTGACCTTCCCGCGCACCGTCGCCGATCGGGTACGTCCTCACCACTTCGAGGTTGACCACGTCGACCAGGGCCAGCCGGTCAGTTGTCTCCAGCGTGACGACGGCGTGGCGATTGTCGGGAAGAAACGCCGCGTCGTGCGGTTTGGTCCCGGGTCCCGTGCCGATGCGGCCCAGCACATGCGCCGCCGCAATGTCGATGACCACCAGGTATTCCCCGGGCCCTTGCAGGCCGTACTCGGGAACCAGCGCCAGACGTCCGTCGGGCGACACGGCAACCTCATGGGGCCAGCCTGGCCCGATCGCCACGCGGGCGATCTCGGACTCGGTCGCCAGATCGAAGAACGACACGCTCCCCGCATCCGCGTGACGGTTGACCACCAGCAGGGTTCCGTCCTGGGCAAATGCGCCGGCGGCCGCCAGGCAGGCGAAAATGCAGGCGGCGATGCAGTTGGTCAGTCTGGCTGGTGTTCCGAGTCTTGTCGTTGTGGTGTCGGCGTTCATTTGGCCTATTTCTCCGCAGCGGTCAGAAGATATTACAGTCGACGACGAAAAACTGCTCACCCATTGCCGGAAAATGCCACCGGCTGGGCGAAGGCTTCAGTTTACCGGCCGGAAGGCCCCGTGGCGACAGGACGTACGGGATGCGGGGGAGCCGATCCGCACTCCTCGCGACCGCCCCGCCCCGCCCCATGAAATGAGGGGCGATACAAGGTTAGAATGCTTATCTCGTGCAGCGCGAGTGTTTGACCGGGACCGGAGGGGAAAGCGTGAAGCAAACAACAATTTCGGCAGCTACCGTACTTGCGGCCCTGTCATGCCTGCTGTCCGCGCCGGTGGCGGCCCACCACTCCCACGGCAACTATTCGCTGCTGGAGTACACGCACCTGCAGGGCGAGGTCAAGGAAGTGCTCTGGCTCAATCCCCACGTGTGGATTCACTTGGAGGTTCTCGACGAGAACGGGGAGCCGTCCATGTGGGCGCTCGAGGGCGGCGGCATCGCCGCGCTGACCCGGCGCGGGTGGTCTCCGGACGACGTCCAGCCCGGAGATTTCGTTACCGTACGGTGCCACCAGCTCCGGGACGGCGCCCAGGGATGCCTGCTGGGTTACCTCACGCCCCCGGGCGGTGTCGAGAAGGAATTCGACTAGTCTTGTCCCGCGGCCGTCACGCAAGTCGAAAACGGTACGAGCCTGGTCGACTGGAGATAATCATGCGAGTCCTGACCCTGTTGCTCTTATCTGCATTGTTGCCCCTGGGTGCCCAGGCGCAGTGGCGCCAGTTCACGGACCTGGAAGAGTTTTTCAGCGTCAATTTCCCGGGGGAACCGGAGATTCGCGAAATCGCCTACGACTCCGAGTACGGAGCGACCTTGCCGGCGAAGGTCTACTCGGTGACCGGCGACGGCAGCCTCCACTCTGTCACCGTGGTGAATTTCACCGACGCGCAGTCGGCCTATGCGGAACTCGCCGACCGGTCCGACGAGGCAAACAATGCTTCGCTCTGGCTGTACGATCAGCGTGCGTCGGTCGCCTACGCCGCCCGTAACTTCAGGCTCAGGGGCGGCGACGTCACCTTCGACGCCTGGCACCATATCGACCTCGTCGAGGGGCACCAGTTGCAGATCACCAACCCGGACAACTCTCGTACGTATGCGAGCATCTACCTCCACAACTCGCGCCTCTACATTCTCGAGGCGACCGTAGCGGAAGGCTCTCTTCCTCAAGGTCTGTTCCAGGCCTCATTAAACTTCCTGGATGAGACCGGCACGAAAATTCGCTACCAGTTGTTTCCTGACGGTTCCAGGTTGCAATTGGGGGAAACGGGACCCCAGGAGCCAGCGCCTTAGGAAATCGCGATAGCGAATTTGCAGCCGCGAATTCCTGCAACGCAGGCTCCTTACGTGAGACGGGGGCGAAAATCGAACGGGGCCATGCCCCAACGACACGCAGCAGGAGACAAAAAATGAATATCGAGAACGCATTCCCGACGCGCACACTCATCATTGCGGTGACTGCCAGTCTCGTGCCTTTCGCGGCACATGCGCACCATTCGCGCCAGGAGTTTTCGCTTGACGTCGAGGTGATGGAAGGCGTGCTGGAGAGCGTCAACTGGACGAACCCTCATCCGACATTCGACATGACCGTGACCGGCGAAGACGGCGCCGACGAGACATGGGAAATCCAGGCCTTCGGTTCCCTGTACACACTCACGCGGGGAGGCGTATCGGGCGACAGCTTCGAACCCGGTCAGCAGGTCACGATCGCCGGACAGGTATCGACACGCCGGGACAATATCCTTCTCGCCAACAATGTGCTTCTTCCCGACGGCCGTGAGGTCGTCCTCAACGGCGGCGCCGAACCCTACTTCAATGAATCCGCGGAAGCCGGCGGACAGGCCCATTGGGCTGCCGGGGAGGACGATGTCGTGGATGCCGCAGCAGAAAATTTGGGGATGTTTCGCGTCTGGAGCCAGCCGCACCGAAGCGCGGGGACCACAGCGCTGGAAGGCGCGATCAGCATTCACCTGCCCTGGAACGAGGTGGCGCGTGCGAGGCACGATGCATGGGACCCGCTAAATGATCCTGATATGCAGTGCATGGCCAAGGGAATGCCTGCGGTGATGATCACGCCGCATCCGGTCACATTCTTTGAAGACGGTTCCAACATCAGGATGCTGGCGCACGAGTACGACGTCCAGAGAACAATCTACATCGAGAATGAGCTTCCAGACGAGCGACCGCCTAGCGCCGTGGGTTACTCCGTCGGGCGTTGGGAGGGCGATACGCTGGTCGTAGAAACCACAGATATTGCTTGGAACTACTTCTTCTTCGGCTTCGGGCTCGGGAACTCCGTGGAAGTCGAGGAAAGATTCATGCTAAGCGACGATCAGAGCCGTTTGGATTACTCGGCGGTTTTTACGGACCGGGAAAACTTCACCGAGCCGGCAACCATCGATCGCTTCTGGCTTGCCCTAGGGGAGACGCCGGAACCCTATACCTGTACACCCGACGGTTGACAGGATAGGGGGATACATTCCTAATTTTCGGATCATCACTGGCGTACCGCCAGTTGTGGGTAAGCTTCAACCTGATCCAGAAGTGCTGTATCTCCTAGTACTGTGAAATTGATTGCACCCGACCGTTGCGAACATACACTGTAGCCCTAGGCTCAACGCCGTAAAGCCCAACACGGTTATAGGTCAGCGCTTCATATCTACTTCCCGAAGAAACATAGGAGGTTACATCCCCTGTATATCCCCAAGAAGCGAAAAGCTCACAAATGGACATTCCAACCGCTACCCGATTTGCTTGAATGTTCCGCCATTGGCCTGTACGCACAAGGTCCCGCTTTAGAATTTCGCCATATACCCTTCCGCGCCTTTCACCCTGAGATATTGGGTACGCTGCACACAAAGAATTGTCGGCCATAACTTCTGGTGTTTGTCCTATTCCGGCACAGCTGATTAGGGCAACAAAAACTAGCAACACAATAATAGGTCGCAATCCCATTGCCATTTTATTCACCAACAAGAGTTTTCTGATCATGCAAATTTCTCTGGGTTAAGAAGAGATATCCACGCTCATTCGCCCAGGGAACGACTCCAAGCAAAGGCTGCGATGGGGGTTGGAAAGCCTCCGATCCAGTCACGCGTCATCTCCCGCAGTTTCGCTACTCCGCAACCGCGTCCCAGATCATCCCAGCCTGAGCGAGGATCTCCGGCAGGTCCTCGTCCAGCAGATAACCCTGATCGATGAGCTTCAGCGCCTCGGCAGCCACCAGCCCGAGGTAGTGATCCCTGTTTGCGTAGCGCTCTTCAATCGAAAGCCTCGGGTCGCCAGCCGCTTCCCGTTCGGCCTGCGTCCTGTGGAATGGGAGGAAGGATCCCGACATGTGTGAGACGGTATCCGTCGGTCCGTACTCGGCGTTATAGAGATTCCACCCGGTGTAGGTGGCGAGCGGGACCAGGAGCCCCGGTGTTCGCAGCCCCCCCAGCTCGTTGCCGTCGGCATCCACCTGGGGCACCAGAATCGGAAACGCGGGCCCTACCTCGGGCGGCTCCTTGCCGATGATACCGTCGGAGGCAAATTGCGGACCGTAGTCCACGCGGTACGCCTTGTGCGTCCTGGTGGGGAAGTTGATACCCGGCAGGTCGGGGAAATCCACGTCCAGGGGCTCGACCAGGGTACCGTCCGCAATCAGCGGAAAACTGTTGGGCGGCGGCGGCGTCCCGTCGACGATCCATTCCTGCATCCTCACCAGCAGCGCGCGCATGAACCAGGAGAAATCATTCGGGTTGTTGACGTTCTGGCCGTTGGATTGCGCCGGCGGAAACTCCGATGGCAGGTGCTGGGAACCTGCGAAGTGATAGACCCGGGCGTGCTCCTCCATCATCGGCGCGTCTTCCTTGCCGTCGAGCGTGGTGGTCAGCAGCGACGCCACCCGGCCCCAGTACTCGTAGGATGTATTGACGTTGTAAACCTTGGGCATGAACTCTTCCGGTACGTGGGAGAGCATCCCGCCGCTCTCGCCCGTCAGCGGATCGGTCAATTCCACATCGGCATACGGAAAGATGTCCGTGGGATAGAAGAAGTTCAGGAACGGATGCGCGTCCCGGGATGCCTGGCCGAAACGCAGGTTGAAACTCCCCCGCGCGGCGCCGCCGATCTGCGCGATGATCCCGTCGAAGGCCTTGCGGCTCTGCTCGTCCTCGTTGAAGCCCATGTAGACGAGCGTGCGCAGCGTGCGTCCCGGCTGGGACATGCCGTAACCGATGGCGTGGTCGATGGCGCCTTCGGGAAGGTTTAATTCCTCCGATGAGCCGTACTTGACTAGCGATGCCGCGTCGCGCAGCGCCGCCAGCCCCAGGCCGATGACTTCAGGGTTCTGCGCCTTGTACACCACCTCGTAGATTCGGTGCGGCTCGAACCCGGTGGACAGATAGACGCGGGTCATGTCCGGGACGACCTCGCCGTTCTCCAGGCGGGCAAAGTCCCACTGGTCACGGGGAATGGTCTGCCGTTCGCCCTCCACCGTGTCCCGAACCGTCATCACGCTTTCGGGTGCGTCGGGGTCGGAAACCGGGTAGGGCACGTGGTTGCGGTCTGCCAGTGTGCGGTCGAAGACCGGTTCGCGGACCACGAAGTCGCTGCGCACCAGGCCTTCGATGGGTTCGTCCTGTTCCACGCGGGGCACGAACACCCGCGATCCGTACGGCCGGCTCAGCGGCACGTCGAACTGCCACCCCACCCAGAGCAGCGTGTAGCCCTGTTGCATGAGAAACCCGTCGCCGAAGTTCTCGGCCGTGGTGGGATTGACGGCGTCCCATTCCTCGTGCTCGTCGCTGCCGTGATTGAAGAAGGTCAGCATGCGCCGCGTGCCGCGATTCGCCACGCCGACGATCACCGTGCCGTTGCCCCTTTCGGCCTGCTTCGGCTTGAGGAGAACGAAATTGGACGAAAATTCCACGTTGCCGTCCGCATTGACGGGCGCGTGCTCGATGTCGACGATGATCCGGTTGGCCGGGTTGTCCGGGTCGACCTCGAAATACAGCGTGCCGATTAGCTTCTCGTAAGGGCCGGCCAGTCCCCAGGACTTTCCGCCCAGCACGTCTTCATGAATGTCCACGTCCGCGCCGACGATGCCGGCGTTGGCCACGGGCACCGTCAGCCAGGCCAGCAAGAGAGTTCGCGCGTCAAATTTCATCTTGTTCTCCGATTTCATAGTTCAAATGCGGCACTGGAAGGGTTCCACGGTCATTTCCGGGTACCAGACCCAGAACTTGGTCACCGTGACCGATTCGGTAAAGTTGGCGGGATCGGTGACGGTCAGCGAATAGTCCAGCCGGCTGCCGTCCTCGCTGAGGGTGAAGTGCTCGATCATCTCCGACTCCTGGCTTTGTGGGATGCCGACCACGTCGAACCAGGGCCAGTCGGACTTGGTGGTACGCACCACCAGCGTGTTGTCTTCCCACCTGCCCGTGGAGAATCCGAGCTTGGAGAAGGGCTCGCCCTCGTCCGTCATGTTCGGGTCCATGTGGATCATGCGAAGCGTGTCGTACTCCTCCATGTGCAGGATGATGTCGTCGCCCTGGCTCAGGAACTGCATCGGGTAGGGTTGCTCCATGATGGTCGGCATGCCCTTGGAGACGCAGTTGAGGATGGGGTTGTCCTCCACCGGATCGAATGCATCGACCGAGGCGCGGGCCGCCGTTGTCAATGGATACAGGTCGAAATCGAAATTCGGATTCACGTCTTCGGGCAGCAGCAGGCTCTGGTCGCGCGGTGTGCTCCATACCCGGAAGATGCCGAGTTCCGGCGCCGACGGATTGCCGGGACCAATGGGGCCGGCGCGCCCCAGGTACTCATTGGCCCATCGCGGCTCGCCCCGCGGCTCCAGGATCACTTCGTCGCCGCTGGCCAGCAGCACGTTTTCCAGGTAAATCATGCTCGAATCCCTGCGGCCCGGGTTGCCGGCCACGCGAACCTGGTCGCCGACATTGAAGAGCTGACCGGAAATGCCGTCGCGCCTGAGATTCGTTAGCGACGTCATCTCCACGATCCAGATTTGGGCGGATCCGCTCGCGTCGGTGCCCTCGAGCTGAAACTGCACGTGGGGATTGCGCCACGACAGGTCGGCGATCAAACCCTCGGCTTCCACTACGGTGGTGGTGTCGTAAACGGCGGCGACGCTGTGGTGTGCCGGCGCACCGGCCGGCGCGATGGCGAGGAACACTGTCGGTAGCGCGGCTATGAGTCGCATCTTCTTCTCCGTCGGTCGGGTCGTCATTCGTTCAACTGCGGCGTTCGCCGCCGGCGTTTACCAATCGGTCCGGGCGGTCCGGAGCCGGCGTCTGCCAGTCAATCCGGGTGGTTCGGCGGTCCGGGTCATTGCTCGTCCACGAACCGCAGGTCCGGCGTATCTTCGGTCGGCAGCCATGCCGCCAGCTCCGCCTTGACCTCGGCGTAGTCCGGGTCGTCGGCGATGTTGTGCCATTCGTTGGGGTCGGCGTCGTGGTCGTAAAGTTCCTCGGTGCCGTCGTTGTAGCGAATGTAGCGAAAGCGTTCGCTGCGAACCGCGTGGTTGCCGAAGTGGTGCGTGGAAATAGCCGGGCGATTCCACTCCGCGTCGGGATCCCGGAGAAGCGGCGCCAGACTCGTCCCCTCAAGGTGCTCGGGCGTCTCGATGCCCGTGAGTTCCGCAAGCGTGGGAAAGAGGTCGAGCAATGAAACTGTGCGTTCGCTACGGCTGCCGGGCGCGGTCACGCCGGGCACGACGAAGATCAGCGGCACCCGTGTCGATTCCTCCCACAGCGTCTGCTTGCGCCATCTCTGCTTCTCGCCCAGATGCCAGCCGTGATCGGACCACAGCACGATGATGGTGTTGTCGGCGCGTCCGCTCCCGTCCAGGGCGTCGAGTATCCGCCCGACCATGGCGTCGGCGAAGGTGACGCTGGCCAAATAGGCCTGGACGCCCTCGGCCCACATGTCCGCCGCGACCGCCCACTCGTGAATTTCGAGGGGAGGCATGAACGTCCCCTGCGTGAACCCATACGTGATTTCCGAGACGTCGTCCAGGTCGTTTTCCAGAACGGTGGGCAGGACAATTTCCGCGAGGGGGTGCGCGTCGAAATAAGCTTTCGGCACGTACCAGGGCGGGTGCGGGCGATAGATGCCCGCCGCCACGAACCTCGGCCGGCCGGTGGACTCCAGCAGGCGCTCCGATATCCAGGCCGCCACCTGCCCGTCGCCCATGGCCCGATCGTCGGTGACCACATGGGACCAGTCGAAACCGATGTGGATGGGGTTGTCGTTGGCGGGCCGGTCGGGCGGGGTGACCTCGTCCGGCAGTTGCCGTTCGAACGACGGATAGAAGGCGTCCCAGGCGCGGGCGTCCTGGTAGCCCGTGAAAGCACCCGCGTAATACGTATGGGCATGAAAAATCTTGCCCGCACCGAGGGTTCGATAGCCGTTGTCTCGAAAGTACCGGGGGATCGTGGGCAGGTCCGCCAGATGTTCGTGGTCGAGCCAACTGGGATCGTTTTCGTAAACGCCCGTGGTGGACGGGCGCAGGCCCAGCATCAACGCGGTTCGCGACGGATTGCAGATCGCGGCTGGCGCGTGCGCGTTTGCGAACACCATGCCCCGGGCGGCGAGCGCGTCGATATTCGGGGTCCTGGCCTGGGGATGTCCGCCGAGGACGCCGACCCAGTCATTCAGGTCGTCGATGGCGATGAACAGGACATCGGGGCGGTCCGCATCCTGCGCGTGGCCGGGAAGCGCTGCGAAGAGAAGCAACAGTACTCCCGCGATTTTTCTTTTCATCTACGCCCGATTACAACTCTGCCGGGGGAAGTGGATATTATGAGTTTAGTGGAAATTAAGCGAATCGGGGCTGCCGTGCCCGCGTTTGGAGGCTACACGGCAAGCAACCGCGGCGACACGGGGTCGCAGGAGAGCGAATGGCACTGCGGATCGAATGCGTCCTGGCGTGCGCCAATCATCTTGGCGAAGGGCCAGTATGGGATGCGGCGACCGGTGTCCTCTGGTGGCTGGATGGCACCGGCAGGCGCGTCGGGAATCCATCCATCTGGCGCATGGAGCCGGGAACCGGCCGGGTGGACAACTGGTCCCTGGACCACGATGTCGGTGCCCTGGCCGTGCGGGAAAATGGCAAGCTGGTGCTGGCGCTCGACTGGGGCTTCTACTTCTTCGACCCGGCAACCAGCGGGCTGGAGCTCATAGAACCCATTGAGGCCGACCAGCCACGCTCCCGCCTCAACGACGGCAAGGTGGACCGCCGCGGCCGGTTCATCGCCGGGGGCATGGACGACAAGGAGGAATTGCCGATCTGCGGGCTGTGGCGGCTGGACCCTGACCTCTCCGTAACGCCCGTGGAGCAGGGCATCATCTGCACCAATGGACCTTGCTGGAGCCCGGACGACAAGACCTTCTACGTAGCGGATACCTTCGTCGACGAGTTCTGGGCCTACGACTACGACATCGACACCGGGACGCTGTCCAACAAGCGTGTCTTTGCCGATACCGGCGGCAGCACTGGCGTCCCGGACGGCTCGACGGTGGATGCGGAGGGTTGCCTGTGGAACGCGGAGCTGATCTCCGGCGATCTGGTTCGTTACGACCCCGAGGGCAATGTGGAACGCAGGATCGGGATGCCGGTGAGGAACATCACGTCGGTCATGTTCGGCGGCGAGAGGCTGGACGAGATCTACGTGACCTCCATGGCAAGGGTGAAGCACCCGGCCGTACACGACCGGTTCCACAGGGATGTCAAACCGCAGTTCGGCGCAGGCTCGCTGTTCAGGATCACCGGACTCGGAATTCGCGGGTTGCCCGAGCCTCGATTCGGGGGGTGAGGCGGTCTGCCCGGCGCGGTCGATTTCCACGCCCTCGGCTGTCGCTCCCGTCGCGTTCGATCTCCTTCAGAAGTGGACAACCGAGCGGATGCTCTTGCCCTCGTGCATGAGATCGAACGCCGTGTTGATTTCATCGAGGCCCATGGTGTGGGTAATCATTTCATCGACCTTGATCTCGCCGTCCATGTACTGCTCGACCATTCCGGGTAGTTCTGTCCGGCCCCTGACGCCGCCGAACGCACTGCCGCGCCATACACGGCCGGTCACCAACTGGAACGGCCGCGTGGAGATTTCCTGGCCGGCACCGGCCACGCCGATGATGATGGACTCGCCCCAGCCCTTGTGGCAGCACTCCAGCGCGGCGCGCATCAGGTTGACGTTGCCGACCGCTTCGAAGGAGTAATCCACCCCGCCGCCGGTGAGTTCGATGACCACGTCCTGAATGGGGTCGTCGTAGTCATTGGGGTTCACGAAGTCCGTGGCGCCCAGTGCCATCGCCATGTCCGCCTTGTCCGGGTTGATGTCGATGGCCAGAATCCGGCTGGCATTGGCCATCACGGCGCCCTGGATGACGCTCAGGCCCACGCCGCCGAGACCGAAAACGGCCACGGTTGCGCCGGCTTCCACCTTGGCGGTATGCAGCACGGCGCCGATCCCCGTGGTGATGCCGCAGCCAAGCAGGCAAACACTTTTCAGCGGCGCCTCCATGCTGATTTTCGCCACCGCGATTTCCGGCAGGACGGTGTACTCGGAGAACGTAGAGGTGCCCATGAAGTGTAGAATCTGCTTGCCGTTCGTGGAGAATCTGCTGGTCCCGTCCGGCATCAGCCCCTGGCCCTGGGTGACGCGAATGGCCTGGCAGAGATTGGTTTTGCCGGACGTGCAGAATGGGCAATCACGGCATTCTGGCGTGTACAGCGGAATGACGTGGTCGCCGGCCCTGACGCTGGTGACGCCCTCGCCCACCTCCTCGACCACGCCGCCGCCCTCGTGACCGAGAATCGACGGGAAGGCGCCTTCGGGATCATCGCCCGAAAGGGTATACGCATCTGTATGACAAACGCCCGTCGCAACGATTCGTAGCAGAACTTCGCCGGCCTTCGGACCGTCCAGGTCAATCTCTTCGATGGATAGGGGTTGCCCGGCTTCCCAGGCTACTGCCGCTCTTGTCTTCATTGTGTGTGTCTCCCTTGAGTCTCCGCCAAGACCACCGGTTTCGGTCGGAAAAACTTGAGTTTACTTGTTTCAGTAATTCGTGCACCCGTACGGATTGACCGTTTCGCCCGCCCGCCAGACCCACTGTTTCCTCATGGTCACCGGCGCCGTGAATGTCTCGGGGTCGGTGACCGTAATGACGTAATCGAGATTGGCGCCGTCGCCGCTCAGCGAGAACCGTTCCTGAAACCGCGCCTGAGCACTTTGCGGAATGCCGGTTGCGTCGAAGAAGTACCAATCCACGGAGTGGGTGTCGACAACGAGGGCATCCCCATCCCAACGGCCTGTTGAATGCCCGAGGAGGGTCGGCGCAACATCGGCGGCAACGGCCCCGGGATTCATGTGGATCCTCCGCACCAAATCGTACTCCTCGATGTGGAACAGGATGTTGTCGCCGTCGCGGGAGAAAGCCACGGGATACGGTTGGCTCATGATCCATGGCAGGCCCTTGGGGATACATTCCCCGATGGGGTTGTCCACCAGCGGATCGAAGGCTTCGCGCGCCGCCTCGGCAGCGGGAGTCAGGGGATACTCGTCCAACCCCATGTACCGTCCCGGACCGTTGAACCGGGTGCTCCAGACCCGAAAGATGCCCTGGTCCGCCGCGCCGGTGTCGCCGTCTGCGAGCCAGACGTCGGAGCGCCCGAGGTGGTCTTCGGACCAGTGCGGCGCGACGCCGGGCCGCGTCACCAGTTCGCGCCCGTCGGCCAGCAGCACGTTGTTGGTCCACATCTCAAGGTCGCCGTCGCGGGCGGAATAGCCTGCCACCGTCACCCGGTCGCCCTCGCTCAACAGGTCGGGACTGACGTCCATGCGGCTGAGGATGCTGACGGAATTGGTTTCCACGTCCCAGGACTCGCCCTCGGCGGTCCTGACGGTGAATTGCACATGCGGATTGCGCCACATCAGCCGCGTGATCTCACCTTCCAGTTCGGTGATGTTGTCCATGTCGAACACGCCGGCGAAGGCGTGATGGCCGTGGCCTGGCAGCGGCAATGCGAAAAGGAGCACCGCGACCGGTCCGCAGCAACTGTATGCAAGTAATTTCATTGTCGAGTACCCCCACGGGCTGGTGGAATGTCACTTCCAGTGCGATAAAACGTGCCCGGTCCAATGCCCGGCATGATTGAGGCTATTGCACGATGATCCTTGTTCTCCTCTTCGTGCTTTCGCCTGATTCTACTACCCGTAGCGCCGGAGCGGTTAGCCCGCATTCGTCACCGATTGTGCTGATGGGGTCATTTTGCCATTGGTGAAAGGGCTTTGGTCGGGCCCAGGCGACTCGAACGCCAAGGGTCGTGTCCCGGTGGTGCCCGGAGGGCGTAAATCGAGTGGTTTCAGAGGCGGTTTGGGGGTCCGGGCCGACGGGCAGGCGCAGTTCGCCCTTGGCGATGCCTCTGGCCGGTCCGATGCAGTGTGGGTGGGAAGCTGAAGCTACCCCGGCGCCAGCCACGGCGGATGCTTTTGCAGATTGGCCAGGATCTGCGCGAAGCTGCCCGCATGAGCGTAGGACTCGGAGAACGACAGCCAGACCTTTCTCACGCTGATCCTCAGGCGGGCGCCGATCTTCAGCCACTTCAGCCGGATCGTGGTGCACTGGGCCTTGGCGTAGGCGGTGCCAGCCAGGCCCAGCCGTCGCAGCCCGTGCATCAGCACGTAGGCGAAGGAGGCAAAGTACAGCCGCAACTGATTGGCCCGCATCGTGGCGCTGCTGGTGCGATCGGCGAACAGGCCCAGTTGCTGTTCCTTGATCCGATTCTCCATGTCGCCTCGGGCGCAATACAGTTTTTCGTACAAGTGCTTCGCATCGGCGCGATCCGCGCCGAGGTCGGTGACCACGAACCGCGGGTTGGGCCCCTTGGACAGGTATTGCGCCTTGCCCACCACGCGGCGGGACCGGGACCAGCTCTTGCGCGTGCGGTAGCGGAAGTCCCGATACCGGCGCGCCGGCGCGCCGGTGCGACGGCACTCGGTCCGCGCCTCGTGCATCTGCCGGCCGATCGCCCGCACCAGCCGCGCATTGCGCGCCAGGCCGAACACATAGCCGATCCGGTGCTCCTCGCACCAGCGCATCAACGGCTCCCGGCAAAACCCCGAGTCGCCGCGAACCACGATCCGCGTGCCCGGCCAGCGCGCCCGGATCCGCCCCACGATCCGCTCCAACTCCTCCATGCTGCCGGCCGAGGCGTCGATGTTCGAGGGACGCAGCCGTGCACCCAGCAGGTGCTCGCCACAGAAGATGTACAGCGGCAGGTAACAGTAGTGGCGGTAGTAACCGTGGAAAAAACGCCCCTCCTGACGACCGTGAAGCGGATCGTCCGTGGCGTCCAGGTCCAGCCAGATCTCCCTCGGGGGCTTCGCATACGACTCCACGAACACATCCACCAGCAACCGGTCCATCGCCACCGGATCGGCCGCGATGCGCTTGTATCGATCCGATTGCGCGGCCTCCGCCGTGCCCAGCTCCAGCCGGTTCAACGTGCTGGCGCCGGCCAGCGGACAGCCTCGGTCGCGATTGCGCACCCGCTCACCGCCCTTCAGGTCCGTCTTGCCCACCAACAACGCCAACAGGCTGTCGCGACGCAACTCCTCGTGATCGTTCAGATCCTCGTACCCCAGCGCCAGTGCGTAGACCCGCTGCCCGAGCAGCGAGCGAACGGTATGCTCCACGCTGTTGGGGTTGCGGTAATCGCTAAAACACCGCGCCAGACGATCCAACAGACCCAGACGCAGATCCGTCTCCCGTAACAGCAAACCGCCGGCGTCGGAGGTGATCCGACCGCCGTCGAATCGACCGATCACCTGGCGGGCTCCGAAGGCGTGAAACTGAAGTTGTGCGGGTGTACACTGTGTGGACATGGGACCTCACCGTCGGCTTAATGTAAGTGATTGAGCTAACTCACATTATCCGACAAATCGAGGTCCCATTCCATTTGTCGGTGAGAAATCCGGGTTAGCTGCCGCATTGAGCGTAGGCGTTCATCACTCTCAGGTACGCGCAAGGAGTACCTGTAGTTGGAGCTGATCGACCCGGCGAGACCTTTCCTATTCCACGACCAGGTGGCAGTGCACGCAATTCTGCGTCTGCAACTGGCGGTCGATGACATGGTTCGCAGCATCGAAGGGACTCAGTTCCTGGTGGCAGGTACCGCAATTCTGTTGTTCGGCGATGACGGCGCGATGGACGCGCTCGAAGTGCGCGAATCCGGGGCGGGAATTTGCAACCAGGTCCTGGAGCCGATGGCATTCGTCACAGGCGGAGGTCTCCGCCGGCGACAGCGTGCGCGGCGGCACTCCGGTCTCGAACTTCAGTTCCGGCTGAAGCAACTCGCGGGCCTCGGCTACATCGCGCAGCAGCGTCCGGCCGGCGACCCGGCCCGTCAGAATCGCCGGACCCAGGAAGGTTCCCTCGAGGCCGGCGGATCCGTTGACGCCCGCGAACCCCGTCAACTCGCCGGAGGCATACAGTCCGGGTATGAGCGTGCCGTCTTCCCGGACAACGCGCATCTGCCGGTCGACCCTCACCCCGCCCATGCTCTTGCGGGTCATGGGGAAGAACTGGATGGCGTAGAAGGGAGGTTGATCGATCCTGGCGCGTTCAACGAGGTCGTCTGCGCTTGCAAAGCGGCCGAAGTCTTCGTCAAGTCCCTCATCGACCATCGTGTTGTAGCGCGAGACCGTGGTCTCCAACCGACTGGCATCCAGACCGATCGCTGCGGCCAACTCGGCAAGGGTCGCCGCCTGCGAGGTCAGCAGGGCGTTGTCGAGGATTTCCTCGCGGATGCGCTGAAAATTGTCCCAGCCGCTGCCCGAGACGTAGAAGCCTTCGTTGTCATCGTCATCGAAGATCGCCCAATAGGTGGATGGCCTCTGCGCGACCACGGTTGCCAGCAGCACCGTCGGGTCGGCCAGTTCGTTGACGAACCGCTGGCCGTCGGCGTTGACCCAGATCGACACTTCGTTTCTCGCGGCGAGCGCACGGCCTTCCCCGGGATACTGGGGATGGGGCAATCCCCAGGGATAGTTCCATTGGTGGTCCATGCGATGAAAGCCCGCTTCGGCCTCTCGCGCCAGATCGTGGCCGGAACCCACGGAGTTCAGGCCGGAACCGATCAGCAGTTGGCCGGGTTCGGCGAGGTGTGCCGGCCAGAAACGCCTGACCATCTCCAGGTTGCTCTGAAAACCCCCGGTGGCGAGAAGCACGCGCGGTGCGCGCAGTTCGTCGGCTTCGCCGCTCCTTGTGTCCTCTCCCCGGATGCCCACGACGCGCCCCTGTTCCACCAGCAACTCCGTCACCCTGAAGTTCCAGCGGAACGAGACATTGGGATGACGCAACACCTCCCGGTAGATGGGCGTGACCAGTCCGAGGCCACGGCCGTCGGTGCGGTGAAAACGGCGCACGCTGTTGCCGGGCTGGGGATTCAGGCTGAGCCACCGCACACCCAGCGATTCCAACCACTGCCCCAGTTCGGTCCTGGAGTTCTGCGTGTAGTAGTCCACCCAGTAGGGATCGGGATCTTCGCCCCGGCTGAAGAAGTCTTCGGAGGCCAATTCGGGCGTGTCCACGATACTGTGAGCGCGCTGAAAGTCGGAATCGATGATGGCGACACCGCCGCCGGACATCACTGCATGTCCGCCGAATACCGACCACACGTCGACGATCTGGACTTCAACACCACCGCGAGCAGCTTCCAGCGACGCGGAGAGCCCCGAGATGCCGGCGCCTACGATGATGACGTCGGCGCCTTGGGGCGCTTGGGAGTGTGCAGGATAGCCTGTGCCCACAGACAGGATGCCGATCAACGCGATGTGCGCGACGCGAACCATGGACGAATGGGCGGGTCCCGGGGATTTGTTTTCGGTTGTCTTGCGCCGCACCCGGAGAAAGCGATCGCTACTGGGCTGCAAACCCCTGGCTATGGGCCAACCTCTGCCAGCGCTTCCAGCCTGTCGATGAGTTCATCCGGCGCCAGGTAGCCACCAAGTTGAACGCCGTCATCGGTGAGTATGGTCGGCGTTCCGCGCACGCTGACCTGGCGGCCCAGCAGAAAATGCGACTCGACGGGCGTCGCGTCGCAGGCTAGTTCGGGAAGCGTGTCCTCAAGAATTGCGTCGGTGAAGGCGGTCTGGCGATCGCCCGCGCACCACACCTTGTCGGCCTTGTCCCACGACTCCGTTGCAGGCCCCGTTCTCGGATAGGACAGGTAACGGACCTCGACGCCCAGCGAGTTGATCTGGTCCATTTCACGATGCAATTGTCGGCAGAAGCCGCAGTCGATATCGGTGAACACGGTCACGGTGTGCCTGACGTTCTCCGGGTCCGGGCTGAACACGATCATGGACTCGGGATCGGCGCTGGCCAGGAGGTCTGCCCGGGCCTGCGCCCGGCGGCTCTCCGTCAGGTTTCGCCTGTCCTGCAGATCGAATACATCGCCCTGGATCAGAAAGCTGCCGTCCCTGGAAATGTAGACCACATCGGAGTCCAGGACGATTTCATACATTCCGGGCACGGGAGAGTCGTGAATATCGCCGGCCTCGACGCCGGGAAGCGTCGCGGCGAGTTCTTCCCGGGTCAATTCACCGTCCTGGGCGCTCGCGGACGCTGCGAACGCGAACGGCGCCAGACAGAGTGTCCACTTTGAAACCATCTCTCGTCCCGGGTCGGACTCTAATGGAAGGATAGTAGCACCTCGGGCTTCGCGGTTGACAGTGCGGGGTTGCCAAATCCACACTGGTTCCATGTTTGGGGGCGAAAGGGTTTGGCGTCCTGCCGCTCTACGGTGACTCAGGATGAATCGCGGAACCGACCACATGGGTGCACGATTACCCGCCTGCATCGGGCGCTTGGCTTGCGGATTGTGCGTCTGGTTGATTGCAGCGCTTCCGGCAGCAGTCACATTCTCCCACCATAGTTTTGCGCCGCATTTCGACGCCGACGACACGCTGAGCATCACCGGCGTCATCACGGAGTTCGAAGCCCGCAATCCGCACGTATATCTGCATCTTCAGGGAACCGAGAACGGCGGGGCGCCCCAGGCGTACGTGTGCGAATCCGGCGGCATCTCCTCGCTGGAACGCAATGGGCTGACCCGGGACATGTTTCCCGTTGGAGCACAAGTTCGCGTTGATGGCGTTCGTGGCCGTCGCGATCCCAACTACTGTTTCTTCCGGACCGTTCACCTGGCGGACGGCACTACGCTGAACACCGGTGGGAACGATCGCGACCAGGGTGCCGCCACGGCGATTTCGCGCCGGGATTCCATCGAGGGCACGTGGTTCATTATTCCGGGGGGACGGACCAGCAGCGGACCGTGGGAAATGATCAACTACCTGACGCCGGAGGGCGAGGCGGCGGTGGCCGCGTATGACCCTTTCCGGGACGACCCGACGCTGCGCTGCAGCCCGGTCGGCATTCGCAGGGTCTGGTCGTCGCCGAGCACTCCCGTGAACATCCGCCGGGAGGGCGACACGGTGATCTTCCACCACGAGTGGATGGACACCGTTCGCACGGTGCATCTCGACGCCGAACCGCCGGCGGACATCGCGCCGTCGACATTGGGTTATTCCATCGGGCGATTCGAGGGCGACGTTCTGGTGGTGGAGACCGCGGATTTCGCGCCGGGCGTTCTCCGCCAGTACGTCGAGGAAGAAGGCCAGCCGACCCGGGGGCTGCTTCACTCCGACGAGTTGCGAGTCGTGGAGCGCATCAGCTTCGATCCGCAAACCCAGACGCTCAACGTACTCATCCAGCGCACGGACCGGAAGTTCTTCACCCGCGAGTTCCTGCCGATCGCCATCGACTACGCGCCCTCCGACCTCGCGATTGCCTCCTACGGATGCGTTCCGGAAGCCTGAAAGTCGGCGATTGTCAGAAGAGAAAACCGGCGACGAGCCACGCCAGTCCGGCGGCTGCGAGGATGTAGGGCAGTATTCGGACGAGCCGCAGCACCAGCAGAAATCGATTCATGGCTGACCGTTCGTTCACGTGAGGGAATGCTCTGTCCTGCGGAATCGGGGCATTCAGGAATTCGCATAGCGGTCCCCAGCCTTCGCTTACGCGGAAGACAAGCAGCCGCTCGGGCGGGACGGCGGCAATCACGTCTTCGATATGCTGTTCGAAGATTGCCTTGGCAGCCTGTGGGTCCTCGAATCGGCCCTGAAACTGGCCCTCCCAGATGATCGCCCGGATCATCGCCGAACCGATCGACATGGGCGGAAGCCGCTTCAACCATCCCGGCATGGAGACATGGACTGCGTAGAGGGTCGCCCTGACGCTCTCGTACCAGCTATCGGGATCCCGCACGGTGAGGACCACTCTGGCGTCGGGATAGTGTTCCATCAACTCCTTGTAGTAGCCAGTGGAAGGCCAATCGACGGTGGCGCGGTACCCTTCGAAAATGTCGTCCCAGTTGCGGGCGCCCTCTAGCGCCACATCGTGCCAGGCCCTGACAAGGCTGCGTTTCTCGCCGAGCGAAAACATGTGGTGGCACTTGACGAAGCCGAGGTGCTCCAGCGCTTCGCGCAGCGAGGCTGTACCGGTTCTTCCAAAGCCGGCGCCGATGACTTCAAGTGCCATGACGGCGGATTATCCCAGAACGCAAAGTGTCCACCAACCGCATGACTGACTCGTGTCTTGCCGACACGGTCCCGATTAACGGCCGCCGGGATCAGCCTCGCGGATGGTGTCTGGCGTGGAGATCCTTCATGCGCTCGCGGGCCACGTGGGTATAGATCTGGGTGGTTGAAACATCGCTGTGCCCGAGGAGCAACTGCACGACGCGAAGGTCCGCGCCGTGGTTGAGCAGATGGGTGGCGAAGGCGTGTCGTATCGTGTGCGGGGAGAGTTTTCTGGCGATGCCAGCCTTGCGGGCGTGACGTCTGATCAGGTACCAGAACGACTGGCGCGTCATGGGGCCGCCTCGGCGGGTGGGGAACAGGTAGTCCGTCTGGCGCCCTGCAAGGATCTCCGCCCGGGGACCGGCGACGAACTTGTGCAGCCAGTCCTGCGCTTCGTCGCCCAGCGGGATCAGGCGCTCCCGGTCGCCCTTGCCGATGATCCTGAGCACGCCCTGGTTCAGGTTAACCTGGGAGAGTTTCAGGTTGACCAGCTCGGAGACCCTTACGCCGGTGGCGTACAACAGTTCCAGCATGGTTCGGTCGCGGTGACCGAGGGGTTGGCTCACGTCGGGTGCGGCGAGCAAGGCTTCCACGTCGGCCTCGGTCAGCGAGTGCGGCAGGCGCCGGCCGATCCTGGGCATCTCGATCTGCGCCGTGGGATCCTCCGGGATCCTGCCCTCTCGCAGCAGGTACCGGTAGAAGCGCCGGAACGAGGATAGCTGACGTGCGGTCGAACGCGGTTTCGCGCCCCTGCCTGCCCGCCAGGCAAGATACTCGAGCAGATCGGCTTCAGTGGCGTTTACCAGCTCAACCCGGCGCTCGCTGAGTCGCCTGTTCAGGGCCAGAAGGTCGGCCCGGTAGGCACTGAGCGTATTCTCCGACAGGCCGCGCTCGGCCCATATTGCGTCCAGGAACCAGTCGATGGCCGCAGTCGGGTCGTCGAATCGGCCTGCGTGCCGCTGCCCGGGATGCGAACTGTCATGCGTCATCGGGGCTTCAGCTTGCCATACCGCCGGCTCCGCGGGAACGGATTAATGATATGTTCCGCGACAATGACCGTCCCGAAGATGAAATCGATGCTCTTGCGGGCCGTTTACGGTCCCTACATGTGGCTGATGCTGGCGGCCGCGGCCGTTCCGACGCTGGTGTTGCTGCTGTTTACACCCACACTGGGCGGGCGGCGGCGCGTGGCGAACCGCGGCGGCCGGGCCTTTTTTCTGCTGGCCGGCAGCACGCCCCGCGTGGAGGGGATCGGCAATCTCCCGGTCGAGCCCTGCGTGGTTGTGGCCAATCACGCCAGCTACCTGGACGGCATCATCCTCAAGGCCGCCCTGCCCCCGAAATTCACCTTTCTGATCAAGTCCGGGCTGAAGACCGTTCCATTGGCCGGCTTTCTTCTGAGACGCATCGGCTCGGCGTTCGTCGACCGCGAGGACGATACGCACCGCCTCAGAACCGGCCGGCGTCTGCTCAAGGCCGCCATGAGGGGTGAATCGCTGGCTTTTTTCCCCGAAGGCACCTTCGACGGCAAGCCGGGGCTCAAGCCTTTTCTCCCCGGTGCGTTTGCGGCTGCGTGGCGGGCAAAGTTGCCGGTCGTTCCCGTGGTGATCGGCGGCTCCCGCCACATGCTGCCCGCGAAGGTCTGGCTGTGCGCACCCGGCAAGCTGTCCGTTACGATATGCACGCCGGTTGATTCCGAGGCACAGGAGTCGGTCGCGGAACTGGCGGCGGCGGCTCGGCGACGCATGCTCGAGCATCTCGGCGAGCCCGATCTGGAAAAAGCAGAGCAGCAATGACAAATCCCATCTGGCGTCCGACGGACCGGCGTGTTGCCGAAAGCAACATGCTGCGATTCCTGCAGGCACAGGCACATCGGCTCGAACATCGGGATTACCAGTCCCTGTACCGGTGGAGCGTGGGTAGCAGCGCCGAATTCTGGGCTGCATTCTGGGAATTCAACGGCATTCGCTCCATGGCGCGCTACCGGAGCGTGTTGACCGGCCCGGACCGCATGCCCGGCGCGCGCTGGTTCGAGGGCGCCCGGCTGAATTACGCGGACAATCTGCTGCGCCCCGAACATCGCGGAACCGCATTGGTCTTCTACAGCGAGCGCGGCGACCGCATCGAGATGAGCCGGGACGAGCT
Source organism: Gammaproteobacteria bacterium (assembly GCA_022825505.1). Lineage (GTDB taxonomy): Bacteria > Pseudomonadota > Gammaproteobacteria > Steroidobacterales > Rariloculaceae > UBA6522. Next base: position 65,862 of record JAJDWR010000084.1, read on the forward strand.
GCGCCGCGATGTGGCCGCGCTGGCTCGCGCGCTCCGGTTGATGGGCGTCGGCGAAGGGGATCGGGTCGCCGGACTGCTGCCCAATCGGCCGGAGGCCGTGGTAGCCATGCTGGCCTGCGCGAGCCTTGGCGCCGTCTGGTCGTCCTGTTCCCCGGACTTTGGCGCAGGCGCCGTACTCGACCGCTTCGGCCAGATCCGGCCGAAGGTCCTGTTCGCGACCGACGGCTACTTCTACAACGGCAAGACCATCGACTGCCGGCCCACGCTGGCTCGTGTCGCCGAACGGATCGACTCGCTAGAGGCGGTAATCGTTGTCGGCTACGTTGAGCAGAAGCCGGACTTCTCCGGGATACCGGGCGCCCGGGGTTACGTGGACTTCCTGGCCGGGACTGAAGGAATCGAGGCTGACGGCCCTGCGGCACCCGAATACCGCGCGCTGCCGTTTTCCCATCCGCTCTACGTGATGTATTCATCCGGAACGACAGGGGTTCCCAAGTGCATCGTTCACGGCGCAGGGGGCACGCTGATTCAGCACCTCAAGGAACTGCAGCTCCACTGCGACATCAAGCCGGGCGATGCGGTGTTCTACTTCACCACCACCGGGTGGATGATGTGGAACTGGATCGTTTCCGCGCTGGCGCTCGGGGCGACGCTGGTGCTGTTCGACGGCTCGCCCTTTCATCCGGACCCCGGGGTTCTCTGGCGGATCGCGGAGCGCGAGCGCCTGGCGGTGTTCGGAACCAGTGCGAAGTACCTCAGCGCGCTGGAAAAAGCCGGGTATCGGCCCGCGGAAAACGTTCGGCTGCCCCGCCTTGCCAGCTTGCTTTCCACCGGCTCGCCGCTGGCGCCGTCGAGCTTCGATTTCGTCTACGAACACGTCAAGGAGGACCTCCAGTTGTCCTCCATTGCCGGCGGCACGGACATCATCGGCTGTTTCATCTCCGGCAATCCCATGCTGCCGGTACTCAGGGGTGAGCTTCAGTGCGCCGCGCTGGGCCTGGCGGTGGACGTCTTCGACGACAGGGGCAGGCCGGTGCGAGGACAAAAGGGTGAACTGGTCTGCACGGCGCCCTTCCCGTCGATGCCGGTGTCGTTCTGGAACGATCCCGGCGACGCCATGTACCGTGCCGCCTATTTCGAGCGCTTTCCCGGCGTATGGTGTCACGGCGATTACGTGGAGATGACCCCGAGCGGCGGCTTCATCATCCACGGCCGTTCGGACGCGATTCTGAATCCGGGCGGCGTGCGCATCGGCACTTCGGAGATCTACCGGATCGTGGAGGACTTCGAAGAGGTTGCGGAAGCCATCGCCGTGGGACAGGAATGGGAAGGGGACGTACGCGTAGTGCTCTTCGTTCGGATGCAGCCAGGCCATGGACTGAACGATGACCTGGTGGAGCGGATTCAGCTTGCGGTCAGGCGCAATGCGAGTCCCAGACATGTTCCGGCGAAGGTTGTCGATACTCCGGATATTCCGAGGACGCGGAGTGGGAAGATCGTGGAGTTGGCGGTTCGGGACGCGATTCACGGACGGGAGCCGGTGAATGCCGATTCGCTCGCCAATCCAGAGGCGCTGGACTACTTCAGGAATCGCATTGAACTGACTGTCAGATAGTTGCGGCACTTGACAAGCGCATGCGCGCAGTCCGGGCGACTTACCGGTCAGGACGGAGAATCATTGTCCAGCGCTGCTGCCAGTTCTCCAAGTCCGATCGCCTCAACAGCCGCGGATAGCGGATAACGGTCGTCGCCCGCATGGACCACGAATGCCCGCGTTGGCGCGAGGTCGGTCAGCGCCAGATGAAATCCGCGGCTGACCCTGGCCGCCAGGGAGCGCTTGACCTCCACGATCCAGCGTTCGCCCCCGGCGAAGTCGACAACCAGGTCCACTTCCGTCCCGGCCGACGTTCGGTAGAAGCTCACCGTGTCAGGCCATGCGATCCGGTTCGCGAGAGTTTCCACCGCGAAGCCCTCCCAGCTTGCGCCAACCACGGGATGTCCCGAGAGCGCGGTCAGGGACGGAATGCCGAGCAGCGCATGGACAAGACCGCTGTCGCGAACATAGATTTTCGGAGACTTGACCAGCCGTTTGCCGACATTGGCATGCAACGGTGGCAGGCGGCGCACGAGCATCAGATCGACGAACAGGTCGATATAACGGTTGACGCTTCTGGCGCTGATTTCCAGTGCTTGCGCAAGCGCTGAAGAATTCAGGAGCGACCCTTGCCGATGCGCGAGCATGGTCCACAGCCGTTCGATCAGGGTCGCCGGGACCCTCGGGCCGAATTGCGGTATGTCGCGCTCGATGTAAGTGCGAATGAAGTTCTTGCGCCACACGAGACTGTCCGCGTCGGTCGATGCCTGCCAGGACTGGGGGAATCCGCCGCGAAGCCAGAGCGATTCCCGTGAAGACAGGCCACCGCCGACCTCCGGTACGGAAAAGGGCATGAGTTCCAGGCGCTCGATTCGCCCGGCGAGCGATTCGCTCGTCTGCCGCAATAGATCGATGGACGCGGACCCGAGAATCAGAAACCGGCCCACGCCCTTGCCGCGGCGTCGTCCCTGATCGATGATGCCGCGAAGCGCCGTGAACAGGTCCGGTGCGCGATGGATCTCGTCAAGCACAACGAGCCTGTCTTCCAGGGCGTCGAGAAACAAACGCGGCTCGGCCAGCCTGGCAAGATCGTCCCGATCCTCAAGATCGAGATAGACTCCGCCGAGTTCCCGGGCGACGTCGAGGGAGAGCGTGGTCTTGCCGGACTGCCGCGGACCGGTGAGCATCACGGCTGCCTGTCGGGCCAGAGCCGCGTCCACTTTGCTTCTCACGAGCCTCGGGATCATCAAGCTTGCATATTAGGCATATTGTGCCGGATTTTCAATGTTGTAGAGTTTGTGATCCAGTCATGTCTCACGGAGCGTCAACTCAATCGGCAGTTCGCGACACTCGCTTCCGGTGGTTCGCGAAACGCGACTCCGATAGTTGGCAACACGCGCCTCGCCTGTCTGAGGCGCTCCCTCACCGGTTGTTCCCTCACAGGTGTCGTTCCCTTGATCTCAGGTTGCCAAGGGCGAACAATACCCGCGACATGAAAGTTGCAGCTTCCAAAAATCCGGGCACGCTGATCCTGGTCCGTCACGGGCAGAGTGAGTGGAATCTCAAGAACCTGTTCACCGGCTGGACGGATGTGGATCTCACGGAGCGGGGTGTCGGAGAAGCCCGGGCAGCGGGCATTGCTCTCAGGGAGGAGGGGATCGCCTTCGACGTTGCCTTTACTTCCGTTCTGACGCGTGCCATTCGGACCTTGTGGCTGATCCTCGATGAGATGGATCTCATGTGGATACCGGTGCATCGGGACTGGCGCCTTAACGAGCGGCATTACGGTGCCCTGCAGGGTCTGGACAAGGCGGAGACGGCGGCGCGCCACGGTGCCGATCAGGTGCAGATATGGCGGCGGTCGTACGATATTCCACCGCCGGCCGTCGATGTGGACGATGATCGGCATCCACGGTTCGATGCGCGCTATGGGGGACTGGACGCAGCGCTGCTGCCAGCCACGGAATCGCTGGCGACGACGCTGGTGCGGGTGCGGCCGTGCTGGGAGGAGCGAATCGCGCCGGCGCTTGTGGCCGGACGGAATGTTCTGGTCGCGGCCCATGGGAACAGCCTGCGGGCGTTGGTGAAGATGCTCGAGGGCATTTCGGATCAGGCGATTACGGAGTTCAATATTCCCACGGGCGTGCCGCGGGTTTACGAACTCGATCCTCAACTGCGCCCGTTGAGGGCGGAATACCTCGGTGATCCCGATGCCATCGCCGCGGCGGCACAGGCGGTGGCGGATCAGGCCGGGGGAACGGGCTGACGATAGCTGCGGCGGAGGATTTACCGTAGAGGACCGCCGGTCATGCTTCGCGAGCTGGCCGAATGGCGAATGCGGAACGCAACATGACGGAGGGCCATCCATAGTGCTTTACGATCTGGATGAATATCGAGTACAGACGGTCGGTGACCGGTACTTTGTCGCGCCCAATGCCGCTGTCATCGGCCAGGTGATTCTTGGCGAGGACGCGAGCGTCTGGTTTAGCGCGGTGCTGCGAGCGGATAACGACAGGATCGTCATTGGGGACCGGTGCAACATACAGGACGGCTCGATGTTCCACGTCGACGAAGGCGCGCCCGTGGTGCTTGAAGAGGAGGTGAACGTCGGTCATTCGGCCACCGTACACGGCTGCTACATCGGCGCCGGGTCGCTGATCGGCATGGGCGCGACCATTCTCAGCCATGCGGTCCTTGGAAAGTACTGCATTGTGGGGGCGCAGGCACTGGTCACGGAGGGCAAGCGGTTCCCTGACCGCTCGCTGATCGTGGGTACCCCGGGCAAGCGCATCCGCGAGGTCACCGACGAGGAAATCGAGTTCCTCAAGTGGAGCGCCGAGCACTACGTGCAGCGCGGCAGGTACTATCGTGAGAAACTGGTTCCGGTACCGTCCCGCGCCGGAGGCGGATGAAGTAACGGCCCATGTGCGGGAGGACCGAGAACGACGAGACTGAACGCCCCGACCTGCGGTCCCATACCCGGGTGGGTCCGCATCGGGCGGGCGCCGCTCACTCCTCCTCGAGATCTTCGGGCGAACCCGTTCCTTGCGGTGAGTAGAAGGTGGCGACGTCGCCGCTGGGCAGAAGCGCATGGGTGATGCGCAGCATGGTTGCGCCCTGGCGGCCCGGATTGCCCCGTATTGTCACAATGTCGCCGGGTCGGATCATGTCGCTCTCGACGCCGTTGCGGCGCATCATGTTGTTGGCGGGAAGCTCCGCGACCCACTCCGTCACGTTGCCTTCGGCGTCCGCCATGGTGTAGACGAACCGGCCGTGCGGATTGGAAGGCGTGAAGGACACGGCGCTGACTTCGCGGTGGATGACGACCGCCTCCAGATCGAAATAGACCCCCGGATTGTGGTGGGCGGCGACAGCAGCTGCACCCAGCGAGCCAATCATCAGCAGTCCCATGACGAGGGGATGTCGCAACGACTTCATGGTTCACTCCCCGGCCTGCGGCCAGATGCGGATCAGCCCTTCCTGGGCGGTTGAGGCAACCAGCGTGCCATTTTCGTCAAAAAACCGGCCGGTGGCGAGTCCGCGAGCGCCTGCGGCGTTCGGGCTTTCCATACTATAGAGCAGCCAGCGGTCGGCGCGGAACGGACGATGGAACCACATGGCGTGGTCGAGGCTCGTCATCTGCACGTTGTCCTGCTCCCAGCGGATCCCGTGGGGCAGGATGGTCGTGCCCACCAACTGGTAGTCGGAGATGTAGGCGAGCAGGTTGCGGTGCAGGTCGGAGTCGTCGGGCAGGTCGTCGACCGTGCGGACCCAGAGATGGCGGTAGGGCTTTCTCGGCGCTCTGGTCAGGATATCCACCGACTCCACCGGCCGCATCTCGATGGGCCGCGCCCGTTTCAGGTAGCGGCGCATCTTCTGGGGCACGTTCTGCATGCTTGCCGCGGGCACGTCGCGCAGTTCGGCGAGTTCTTCGGGGCGAGGCACATCCGGCGCGCCGGGCTGATGCTCGATCCCCTTCTCTGGTTTCTGAAACGACGCCGTCATGTTGAAAATCGGGCGGCCGTGCTGAACCGCGACCACGCGGCGGTTGCTGAAACTGCGGCCGTTCCTGGCGCGGTCGACTTCGTAAAGGATCGGCGCGCACACGTCGCCGGCGCGCAGGAAGTAGGCGTGGAGCGAATGGACCTTCAAGTCTTCCACGGTGTAGCTGGCGGCGCTGAGCGCCTGCCCGAGCACCTGACCGCCGAACACGCGCCGGCTGCCGATATCCCGGCTCTCGCCGCGGAAGTAGTTGTCCTCCAGTCGCTCAAGTTCCAGGAGCTTGAGCAGATCGGCCAAAATCGGTTTCATGGCTCCGGGTCCGTCAACGTTTTCCGATTCATGACCCAGGGCCTGTCAGCGTGATCGGATCGGGACAGCACTAACCGGACCTGCGCGGCCGGTTCCGATTCAGCCGCGCGATGAGGCTGCTGGTGTCCCAGCGTGCGCCGCCCATGCCTTCGACATCGGCGTAGAACTGGTCGACCAGGGCGGCGACAGGTAGCTCCGCGCCGTTGCGGCGGGCCTCCTGCAGGCAGATCCGCAGGTCCTTTCTCATCCACTCCACCGCAAAGCCGAACTCGAATTCGCCGGCCATCATGGTTTCCCAGCGGTTGTCCATCTGCCAGGACTGGGCGGCGCCCTGGCTGATGACCTCCACCGCGCGCTGCGGATCCAGGTCGGCCCGGCGGGCAAAATTCAATGCTTCGGAGAGGCCCTGAACGAGTCCGGCGATGGCGATCTGATTGACCATCTTGGTCAACTGGCCGCAGCCTGCGCCGCCCATGAGCCGGACGGTGCCTGCGAAGCAGCGGATCAGCGGCTCGGCTTTGCGGAATGCTTCCTCATCCCCGCCCACCATGACGGTCAGCTTGCCCTGCTCGGCGCCTGCCTGTCCGCCGGAGACCGGCGCATCCAGGCATCGCACGCCGAGCTCGGCGCCGGCCGAGGCAATCTCCCGCGCCATGTCTGCCGAGGCCGTGGTGTGATCGATCAGTGTGGACCCGGGCTGCATGGCGTCGATGACGCCCCGATCCAGGATGACGTCCCGCAGGTCGGGATCGTCGCCGAGACAGGAAAACACGAATTCCTTGCCGGCGACCGCGTCCGCCGCAGCGTCCGCCCGCGCGCCTCCGTGCCGGTCGCACCAGCGCCGCGCCTTGTCGGCGGTTCGGTTGTACACGGTCACGTCGTGACCCGCGCTGCTCAGCCAACCGGCCATGGGATAGCCCATGACGCCAAGACCCAGAAAGGCGACTCTGTTCGGCAACCTGGATTCTCCGTGACCTGCCTCAAAACCGGCGCTACCTTAGCACTGCCGCCATGGCAGCGGCAAAGCCCTTCAGCTCGTCTGCAGGACCGTCTCCGCCGTGTGCCAGCGCCCAGAAAAAAGCCATCAACCGCACCAGCCTGATGACCTGGTTCAATTGCGCGAGGGAAATGGGAACGCGTTCCGGCCCGTAGTAGGCATCCAGCAGGCGATGACAGTGGGCCGGGCCGAATCCGTTCAGCCCTGCAAGCCCTGCCAGATCGAGAACCGGATCTGCGAGTACCGCGTATTCGAAGTCCACCAGCCAGAGCTGACCATCGTCGAGGATGTTGGCAGCGACCAGGTCGTTGTGGCAGAGGGCCATCGGCTTGAACGCTGCTTCGTACGCTTGCGCAAGATCCCTGAAATCCGGTCCCCAGACGCGTCGTTCGTCCGCAAGGTTACGTCGTGCGCCTGGAGGTCCGCGGCTGGCATCGATGCAGGCTCGCGCCAGTTCCGTCGGTCGAAAGGCGGAGATCCCGGTGGGTGCCGGCAGACTGTGCAGCCGGCGCAATGTGACCGCGATCCGATCGATGTTTACGCGTTCTCGGACCCTTTCGGCAGTCAGCGATGTCGCACTCTCGACGTACCGGGTTACGAGAGCACCGGTTTCGTCGTCGCAAACAACCACCTCGGGTGCCAGTTTCGCGTCGGCGGCCACCGCCAGCACGCGTCTCTCGCTCTCGAGACTGAGGGTTTCACCGGCGCGGGCGGTCTCGCCGGCGTCGGAAACCAGGGGGAGACGGACCGCCCATTTTTCGCTGCCATACCTCAGCAGGCAGCCGCGATTGCTGAGTCCGCCGGGCAGTGGCTGCGCCTGCAGACTCGCCGCATCGACCTGAAGAAGTGTCGCGAGCCTCGCGAGTGTTGCCTGTTCGATCACGGGATCACGAGGTCCCGGCCAGATACTCGCGTCTCCAACGCCGGAAGCCGATTACGGCCATGACCAGGTAGAACACGAACAGCAGGGCAGTCAGGTAAAGCTCTCTGGCCACGTAGAGATAGACGGCAATGCTGTCGATGACAAGCCAATACAACCAGTGCTCCAACACTTTTCGCGCCACCATGAAGGTCGTCGCAACGGCCGCCACGGTGATAAAGGCTTCGGCGTAGGGGAAAGGGGTGTCGGTCCTGCTCATGATCCAGCCGAGGAGCAGGGCGGTGGCACTGATTCCTGCGATCACCTGAATATGGCGGACAATCGTCAAGGTGTGAATCCGTACTCCGGTGCCTTCGTCTCCTGCGTAACGCCACTGGTACCAGCCGTAAATTGCCATGCCCACGTAAAAAATCTGCAGCGCGGATTGCATGTAGAGGAGGGCGGAATAGAAAATCACCATGAAGATCAGGGCGCTGATCATCCCGGCTGCCCAGCAAAGGATGTTCTGGTGGATGGCCAGCACCAGGTAGGCGATGGCCAGCAGGACCGCAGCCGTCTCGGGAATGGACAGTGTCGAGTAGGCGGTAACGAGGTATTCGAGCATGGCCGGACAACAGTACCGGGCGCTACCGATCTACCCTGTTTCCTTCAGGCGAGGCAACAACTCCGCCAGGTTGCAGGGCCGGGTCCGATAGTCCAGTTGCAGGGCGATGATCCTGTCCCAGCCGGTGGCGCAGGCGTTGATGGAGCCGGGCAGGCAGAAAACGTAGGTTCCATTGGCTACGCCGGCGAGGCAACGGGACTGAATACTCGACGTGCCGATTTCCTCGTACGAGATGGCCCTGAACAACTCGCCGAAGCCGTCGATGGTTTTCTCCAGCAGGGGTGCCACGGCCTCAGGTGTGCCGTCGCGCCCGGTCACGCCGGTGCCGCCGGTGGTGATCACCACCTCGACTTCGGGATCATCGATCCAGCCGGAAACGCGAGCGCCGATGGCGTCGAGATCGTCCCGTACGATCGCCTTCTCGTGCAAGCGGTGGCCGCTCCCGGTCAATCGCTCAACCAGCAACGCGCCCGAGCGGTCCGAGTGCTCGTCACGGGTATCGGATACGGTAAGGACCGCGATCTTGAGCGGGATCAGCTCCCTTGGGTTCGCCTCCGGCATGGGGCGATAACATGGCAGGAACTCCCGCGCCCCGCAAGGAGTCCCGCCAGGCGTCCCGCAAGCGGTCTCGCAAGGAGTTCCGAAAGGAGCCCCGAAAGGCGTCCCGCAAGGAGTTCTACAAGCTGTGCCCCTGATGGGGCAAACAGCGGCCCGGCAACCCTCTCCAGTCAGGGCCGCCGGGCTGCGACAGGAAAGTTGCGGGCGTCTAGTCCAGGGTCATGTACCGCTCGAACCGGGCGACCTCGGCCTCGTCCACGTACTTGCCGATCTCCCGGCGGAAATGATCCATGTCGGAATAGGGCTGATACTCGAGGAACTCGCGCACCATGCGATTGCTGGCTCCCGGCACCGTTGCGAAGTCGTCGCGGGTGGCAGAATTGAGGTTCAGCGGAATGAACACGTATTGCTCCAGCCGCGCAACCTCGGCCTCGTCCACGTACTTGCCGATTTCCTGGCGGAACTGGTCCAGCGACGTATAGGGCCGATACTCCTCGAACTCGTGGGTCATGCGGTTGTTCATGCCGGGAATCAGCATGATCTCGTCGCCGGACGCGGTGTTGAGGTTGAGCGGAATGAACAGCTCCCCATACACGTCCGCGCGCTGCTCTTCGCTGAGCGAGCCGCTCAGCAAGGCATCGAACTCCAGGGTACTTGCAAAGGGCCGGCCATCGACGATGCTGTCCACCAGCCCGGCGTCAAGATGCGCCACTCCGGCCAGTTCGCCCTCGTCGGCGAGGTTCGGGTTGAGAATGCTGTCGTTGTTGCCGACCTGGGCTTGCGCCAGGCTCCAGAACAGGCCGGTTACCAGAAAAAGGGCCGTCTTGATTCCATCCATCGTGTTACTCCAGGGAAGTTGCTGTCGGGATTTCCCGAAAAAATGACATCGGACCGCGCCAGGCGGTCGCCGGTCACACGGTCATCGTAATTGTCCGGACGCCGGCCATCGTAGGCAGGCCCGTCGAAAGCGGTCAAGCCGCTGCCTGCCAACTTGAGCAATCTTGACAATACGGCGGCATCCTGCAGCCTCAGGGGTGCCAGCCGGAGGGAATTTGCGGGCTATACTTCGCGGATGCTTCGCCGCCTGATCAACTCGCACTGGCTCCTCTGGCTTCTGCTCGCGTTGCCGGGCGCCGTCACCATCGTCCGCTACGCGACGGGCGCGACCTTCTACGGTGAAGTGGTGCATTCCACGGGACAACTTTCCGCGCAACTGCTCATCCTCACCATGGCAGTGACTCCCATACAGTTGATGTTTCCCGGGCGCCGATGGATCCGGTGGCTCCTGAAACGGCGGCGCTATTTCGGAGTGGCCTCGTTCGGCTACGCGGTCCTGCATACGGTGGTCTACCTGATTCGAACGGGCGCGCTCGGCGATATTCTGGCCGATGCGGCGGAACTCGGACTGCTGACCGGGTGGATTGCGCTGGCCATTTTCGTTCCCCTGGCCGTCACCAGCAACGACGCCTCGGTGCGGCGCATGCGGCGCCTGTGGAAGCGGCTCCATCGATGGGTCTACGCGGCTGCCGTGCTGACCTTTGCACACTGGGTTCTCACCGCATTCGATCCGGTTCCGGGCCTGATTCACCTTGGGGTGCTGGCCGCGCTGGAGGCGATTCGAATCTGGAAAACGACTGTCTCGAGGCGGCGCCGGTTTGCCCGCTGACCTCTGGAGCCTGGTGCTGGCGGCCGGCGGGTCGCGTCGACTCGGTACCCCCAAACAGTTGCTGAGAGTCCGGGGCCGGAGGCTGCTCAGCCGCGTGATCCACGCCGCCGAAATCGTCACGCCCGGCCGCGTAGTCGTCGTCATCGGCGCCGACGCACTCAGGATGCGTTCGTTGATACGGCGACACCACCGGGGGGCGCATTGTGTCACCAATGCTCGGTGGGAGCGGGGCATGGCCGGTTCGCTGCATACGGGGCTTGCGGTCTTGCCGGCGCGGGCGAGGGCCGTGCTTCTGTTGTTGAGCGATCAGCCGGCAGTAGGCGAGGCGTCCATGCGGCGTTTGGTCCGGGCGTGGCGGCGCAGTCCGGGCAAGGCGGCGGCAGCCGGCTATTCGGGTGTATCCGGCGTACCCGCGGTCCTGCCGAGAGCGCTCTGGAAGCAGGCGCGTCTACTCGCGGGCGACGAGGGCGCTCGCAAGCTGCTGCGTATGACGGAGTTGGCCGCCACGGTGGTGGATATGCCGGAGGCGGCGTGGGATATCGACACGCCGGAGGACCTGCAACAGCTTCATTAGCGACAGCGCGGAGGCCTGTGCCGCGCCTGGGAACCGCAAAGCGCGGACAGAGTGGAATTTTGGCTGCTCATGCCGCCGGGATATACTCAATAAGGGATTCGGGCAGGACAGCGGCCGAGTCCCGAAATACACGAACCATTGGGGAGTACGATGAGATCAACCACGCACTGGGCCGGCGCACTGCTCGTCCTTGGTCTTGCGATGCCGGGCTTCGCGCAGGATGAGGAGATTTCCGATCTGTGCGTCGCGGCTGTCGTCGAAGGCACTCAGGCAGTCGAATCCGGGGAACACGCGATCCACGTCATGACCTGTGCCGACAGCCAGCAAGGCACTGCCACGACCACCAGGGTCGGCGACATGACACACACCGTCGGCGACGTGGGCGGGGAGCCGATGACGGTAGTTTCAAGCGACGTCGGGAGCATGACATACACGACCGGCCAGGTCGGCGGTCGCGCGGTAAGCGCCAGCACGGTGGAACTCGGAGATTCGACCATGACGGTGGGCACGGTCGGTGACCAGTCCATCAACAAGGTCACGACGCAGGTCGGCGACACCAGTTACACCTCGGGCCAGATCGGTTCCGATTCCGTCAACACGATAACGACGCAGGTCGGTGAAACCGGCTTCACTACGGGCCAGGTCGGTTCCGAGTCCATCAGTGCGACGACTACGCAAATCGGCAATACGAGCTTTACCACCGGCGTGGTGGATGGGCAGTCGGCCACGGTGACCACTATCGAAATCGGCAACGTCACCTATACGACTGGCCAGGTGGGCGGTCAGGCGGTCAGCTCAAGCACGGTAACGATCGGCGACATTACGTATACGACCGGCCAGTCGGACGAGTGACAGGCGCCGCCAGGCCGGGACGGGCGCAGGAGTCAAACTCAGCGGGGCGGCCCGGTCACATAGTTGATGCAGCCCGAGTTGCCGCCGGTGCAGAAATCAGTTTCAGCGGGGTTGTCCGGTCACGCAGTTGATCCAGCCCGAGTCGCCGCCGGCGTAGTGCTCTTTCTTCCAGATGGGCAGACGGCTCTTGAGTTCGTCGATCACGTAGCGGCATCCGTCGAACGCGTCGCCCCTATGTGCCGCGCTGACGCCTACCCACACGGCGCAATCCCCAATTTGCAGGTGACCGACACGGTGGGCGGCGGCGACCTTCAGCAGATTGAACCGCTGTAACGCTTCTGCGAGAACTCGTTCCCCTTCGGAGACGGCGATGGGACCGTACGCTTCGTATTCCAGGGAATCCACGTCCCGGCCCTCGTTATGGTTGCGCACCCAGCCCTGGAACGCGGCGTACGCACCGGCCCGGTCGCTCTCCAGCCTGCGCTGCAGGGCATCGGCGTCGATGTCCCGGTCGGTGATCTCGAAGTCGAGCATGTCGGCGCGCTCATCCATCGCTTGCTCGAGCCTGGGTCTATGCGTCTCGCCGGCCGTATGCCGCCGCTAACCGCCGGCCACCGGGGGAAAGAACAGCACCACATCGCCCTCGGACAGGGTTTGGTCCCAACCGGCGAGTTCGTCGTTGATCGCCACCTTGCAAAGGGCGATGGAATCCTCCAGCCCGTGCCGGCCGGAAACTTCCGCAAACAGTTCCGCCGCGGTAGTGGACTGTGTCGTCAGCGACTCGGTGGTTGTCCCCGCCTGTTCGCGAAACACCGCGAAGTAGCGTGCCGTAACCTGGATTCCGGAGCGATCGTTCACTGGCATTGAAAACGACTGGGCCGCCAGTGGGTGGGGCGCGGGCGTCCGGCGGTCTGTACTGCGGTCATTCGTCGGCACGGAAGTCGGACTTGCCGCCGGTCTTCGCCACCAGCCTCACGTCCCGTATGCGGATGCCGTGGGACAGCGACTTGCACATGTCGTAGACGGTCAATGCCGCTGCGGCAGCGCCGGTCAGGGCTTCCATCTCCACGCCGGTCTTGTGGGTGGCGCGCACCGAGCAGTCGATCACCAGTTCATCCTCTTCGTTCCAGTCCACCTCGATGGAGCAGTCCTCCAGCGGAATCGGGTGGCAGAAGGGGATCAGGTGGTGAGTCTGCTTCGCCGCCAGTACGCCGGCCACGATCGCGGTATCGATGACGGGACCTTTCTTCGTCTGCAGTGGATCGCCCTTGCCGCCCGCAATGTCCTCCGGAAAGGCCACCACCGCACGCGCACGCGCGATTCGGGTGGTGACTGCCTTGTCCCCCACGTCCACCATGGAGGGGCGGTTGGCTGCGGTTACGTGGGACAGCATTCAGCCGCCCATCCGGTACATTTCGACCCGGGATTCCCCGGGCTGCCCCCCGCGGCCGCGCCGTTCGCTGTAGCGGTCGGTGCGCCGCCGCCAGACGCTTTGCAGAAGCCCGATGAGATCGGCATCGCTGGCGCCGGCGCGCAGCGGTTCCCGCAGGGAGGTGCCGAGCTTTGCGAACAGGCAGGTATAGACTGTTCCGTCCGCGGAAAGCCGTGCACGATGGCAATCGCCGCAGAACGGTTCACTGACGGAGGAGATGAAGCCAACCTCCCCCTGTCCGTCCTCGAATGCGTACCGCCGCGCCACTTCACCACGGTAGTTCGGCTTCACCGGCTTCACCGGCCACCGCGCCGAAATGCGCTCCAGGAGCGTCTTCGAAGTGACGACTTCGTCCATGCGCCATCCGTTCAGGGTGCCCACGTCCATGTACTCGATGAAGCGCACGATGATGCCGGTGCCGCGAAAATGGTCCAGCAGGTCCAGCGACGTGTGCTCGTTCCTGCCCTTCTGGATGACGACATTCAGCTTGATCGGGCTGAGGCCCGCCCGCTGCGCCGCATCGATTCCTTCGAGCACCTGAGCGACGCCGCCCCGATCGCCGTTCATCGTCCTGAAGACGCCTTCGTCCAGGCTGTCCAAGCTCACGGTGATGCGCTTGAGGCCGGCTTTCCGAAGGTCTTGCGCTTGCGCCGCCAGACGAGAGCCGTTGGTGGTCAGCGCCAGATCCTGCAGTCCGGGCAGGCTGCTCAGGCTGCCGACGATCTCGATTACGTCCCGGCGCAGCAGCGGTTCGCCGCCGGTGATCCGAATCTTGGTGACGCCGAGTTGCATGAACAACTTGGCAACCCGCTTGATTTCCCCAGCCGTAAGCCAGTGACGGCGGGGCAGGAATTCGTACCCTTCCCCGTAGATATCCGCGGGCATGCAGTACGGACAGCGATAGTTGCAGCGGTCGATCACCGAGATGCGCAGGTCGCGCAGGGGCCGGCCCCAGGTGTCCGCCACCCGGCCCGACGTTTGCCACTGAGCCACCTTGCCGCTCATGTGGAACATTTTAGCGCAATCGCGGGTGCCCGCATCGGTCGGAGGCGATGGCCGGGCGGGCTGTCTGCGCAAGCCGTGGTCTTGTGCTCTTCGAGCGTCGCCCTAGCGCGCATTCTCCGGCGTGTAGCCGGCGCGGACGCCGTCGACGGAGAACACGAGCTGCCAGAGCTGGTTGCCCCGGGCGCGGAATCCGCCGGCACAGATGAGCAGGTAGTAGGTCCACATGCGGTAGAAGCGTTCATCGTAGTTGGGCTTGAGCTCGTCCCAGGCCGACACGAAGTTCTCGTACCAGCACATCAGCGTGCGGTCGTAGTCCTGCGGGAAGTTGTGCCAGTCTTCCAGTTGCAGGACATCCTCGGCGGCGCCGGCGATCTGATTCGCCGACGGCAGTTGGCCGTTGGGGAAGATGTACTTGTGAATCCAGGCATCTGTCTTCGGGAGGCTGCGTACGGCGCCGATAGTATGCAGCAGAAACAGCGAGTCCGGCTCCAGACAGCGGCGCACGACTTCCATGTACGTTCGGTAGTTTTTGTAACCGACGTGTTCGAACATGCCGATGGAATAGATCCGGTCGAACCGTTCGTCGAGTTCGCGGTAGTCCTGCAGGCGGATATCGACGGGCAGGCCCTCGCACCGGGCCTGCGCTGTCTCGCACTGGTCGCGGGAAACGGTGATTCCCACGCCGGTGATGCCGTACTTTTCGGCGAAGTAGTGCAGTGCGCCGCCCCAACCGCAGCCGATGTCCAGCACCTTCATCCCGGGTTCGAACTGGAGCTTGCGCGCGATCAGGTCGAGTTTGTGCTCCTGGGCTTCGTCCAGGGTTTCGGCGCGCCGCCAATAGCCGCAACTGTAGATCATGCGCTTGTCGAGCATTGCCCGGAACAGATCGTTACCGAGATCGTAGTGGCGCTCGCCAACCTGGAAGGCGCGCCTGCGCCGCTGGAGATTCATGAGCCGGGCCTGCAGCGTGAACAGGAGGTCGCGGGCCGGCTGGACGCGCCGATGGAACCGGGCGCGGTAAGCGCGGCAGATCATTTCGGGGATCTGTTCGCAGTCCCACCAACCGTCCATGTAACTTTCGCCGATGCCGAGCTGGCCCTGGGCGAACACCCGGGAGTAGAGCGCTTCGTTGTGGACCTGAACGTCCCACGGACGGTCGCCGTTGATCCGAATATCGGCGACATCCAACAGCGCTTCCAGTCGTTTTCGATACCGCTGCGAACTCACGTCAAGGTCGTTGAATTATGGCCGCCGGAATCTTATCAGACGAAAAGGCAGTTCGCCGACAGTGGGCGCGCTGAAAGCCGACTGAGCCTCGTCGGCCCATCGTGCATCTTCGGAGAGGCGGTATTCCGCCCATGCAGCGGGCCGCTTACCGCCGCTTGCCGGACCTGGCGGCTTCCCGCAGGGCCTGCCGTTCGATTTTCGCCCAGGAATCGCTCATGGTGATGGTGCGCAGAAACACTGGTTGTCCGGCTACATGGAAAACCGGGTCCAGCGTGAAATAGCCCAGGCGTTCGAACTGGTAGCGTTCGTCGGGGGACGCATCCGCCAGCGCCGGTTCGAGCGCCGCCTGGAGCACCTCCAGGGAATCGGGGTTGAGGTGTTCCAGGAAGCCACCCTGACCCTGGTCGGGGTTCGCTGTTAAAAAGAGACGATCGTATAGTCGCACCTCGCGGTGCAGCGCGTGGCGGGCCGAAACCCAGTGGATCGTTCCCTTTACCTTGCGCTGCGACTGCTCAATGCCGCTGCGGGTCAATGGATCGTAGCTGCAGCGCAATTCGACAACCGCGCCGGATGCATCCCTGATGACTTCCTCGCACTTGACGATGTAGGCGTAGCGCAGCCGCACTTCGCCGCCCGGCCGCAGGCGGCGGTACTTGCGCGGCGGATCCTCCATGAAGTCGTCCCGCTCGATGTAGATTTCCCGGGAAAAGGGTACTTGCCGGCTGCCCATTTCGGGCCGGTTGGGATGGTTTGCGGCGATCAGCCATTCTTCCTTTTCTTCGGGGTAGTTCTCGATGATCACCTTGAGAGGCCGCAGCACGCCGAAACGCCGCGGCGCCGACACGTTCAGATTTTCACGTACGCAGGTTTCCAGCGCGCCCAGCTCGATCAGGTTGTCTTTCTTGGTCACGCCGATTCTGCCGACGAATTTCCGGATCGCGGCGGCGGGATAGCCGCGCCGGCGCATTCCGGAGAGCGTCGGCATCCGCGGATCGTCCCAGCCCTCGACATGCCCCTCGTCCACCAGCCGGGCGAGCTTGCGCTTGCTCATGATGGTGAACATCAGGTTAAAGCGCGAGAACTCGGTCTGCTTCGGGCGATTGCGCACCGGCAGGTTGTCCAGGAACCACTCGTACAGCGGCCGGTGGTCCTCGAACTCCAGGGTGCAGAACGAATGGGTCGTGCCCTCCAGTTCGTCCGACAGCGTATGGGCGAAGTCGTACATGGGGTAGATACACCAGGCGTCCCCGGTGCGCTGGTGAGGGACCTTGCGGATGCGGTACAGGGTCGGGTCCCGCAGGTTCATGTTGGGCGACGCCATGTCGATCCTGGCGCGCAACACGTGCTCGCCCTCCTCGAATTCGCCGCGCCGCATGGCGGCGAACAGCTCAAGGTTCTCGGTGACGGATCGGTCGCGGTACGGGCTCTCGAGGCCCGGCTTGGTAAACGTGCCCCGATAGGCCCTGATTTCCGCCGCGCTCAGGCTGTCCACGTAGGCCTTGCCCGTCTCGATCAGGTGCACAGCGTAATCGTGGAGTTGCTCGAAGTAATCGGAAGCGTGCGCCAGTCGGTCTTCCCAGTCGAAGCCCAGCCAGCGGACGTCCTGCTTGATCGCCTCCACATATCGGACCTCTTCCTTCTCCGGGTTCGTGTCGTCGAAGCGCAGGTAGCAGGTCCCACCGAACTCCTCGGCGATGCCGAAATCCAGGCAGATCGCCTTGGCATGCCCGATGTGCAGAAAGCCGTTGGGTTCGGGCGGGAAGCGCGTCTGCACGCGCCCGCCATGCTTGCCGGCAGCGATGTCGCCGGCGACGAGTTGGCGCAGGAAATCCTGCGGCTTGTTTTCGGTCTCCATGGGCGCAATTGTCCGTCAAGCAGGCCGTTCGGCACAATCGGGCTACACGCACGTACCGGAGAGTGGCAGAATGAACGTCATGCGCAGGCGTCATTTTCTTGTCGGTGGGGTGGGCGCGCTCGCTGCGTGTACCGAAACCCCGCAAACGGCAACCCCCGTGACCTCGGAGGAGCAGCACCGTTGGCGCATGGTGACTTCCTGGCCGCCGAACTTTCCCGGCCACGGCGTGTCGGCCAATCGTCTGGCCGCCCGGCTGGAGCAACTGTCCGGCGGGCGGCTCCAGGTGGAGGTGTTTGCGGCGGGTGAGCTGGTGCCGGCCTTCGAGGTGCTCGACGCCGTATCCAGGGGGACGGTGCAATTGGGCCACTCGGCGCCCATCTACTGGCGCGGCAGCATACCGGCGGCGCAGCTTTTCGGCAGCGTGCCGTTCGGCATGATGGCTGACCAGTTCAACGCCTGGCTGTACTTCGGCGGCGGGCTTGAACTCTGGCGGGAGGCGTACGCGGGTCATGGGGTGATCCCGTTTCCTGCCGGAAATACCGGGGCGCAGATGGGCGGATGGTTCAACCGGGAGATCAACTCGCTGGCCGATCTCAACGGGCTGAAAATGCGCATACCGGGCCTGGGCGGCGAAGTCATGCAGCGTGCCGGCGCCCTGCCGGTCAACCTGCCCGGATCGGAAATCTTCACTGCGCTGCAGACGGGCGCCATCGACGCGACCGAGTGGGTGGGGCCCTACAACGACACTGCCTTCGGCCTGCACCAGGCGGCGCAGTACTACTACCACCCCGGCTGGCAGGAACCTTCAGGCGCGTTGGAGTGTTTTGTCTCGAACGACGCTTACGAGTCGCTTTCCGAGGAACTCAGGGGGATTCTCGAAATCGCCTGCATGGCGGAGAACGACTACCTCCTGGCGGAGTTCAACACCCGCAATCACACCTCGCTGAACACCCTGGTCGAAGAGCACGGCGTGCAGCTTCGCCGGTTCCCGGATGACGTGCTCGATGCACTGCGGGGCTTCAGTCTGGAGGTCGTCGAGGAATTGGCGGCGACGGATCCCATGAGCGGGCGGGTCCTTGAGTCCTACCGGGCATTCGCCGCGGAAGTCAGTGCCTGGCTGAGGATTTCCGAACTCAGCTGACCGGGCGCTCAGGGGTTCCGGACAGGGTCCTGTTCAGGGAATCGGTGACGGTGTCGAGATCGGCGCCAGGGACGGCGGCCGTGACGACATGCGCCAGTTGCGAACCCGACTCATCGTCGAGGTCGACGCTCAAGTGTCGTAAGTAACGGCCTATGTTCGCCAGCGTGGAGTACACTTGCGCCAGGGTTTCCCGATCCTGGAGGGCGGCGCCCCGGGTCAGTGCCTGCATCCTGTCCTCCTGCAGGTGCTCGGCCTTCAGCTCGGCCCGCTTGATCTCTTCCCGCAAGGCCATGCATTCATCGCCTGGAACGAAGGGTGAAACGCACCCGACGGACTTCATCCACGTTCTGGCCGCCCGCAACGGGCGGACGACATTCTCGGCCCAGGGTTCCGCAAATAACAGGATGCGCTCCATGGTAGCCCCGTCCAGCGTGCCCCGGGTGCAACCGTACCAGCAGCAATACAGCAGGACGTTGACGTCGATCCCGAGTTGTTCCTGCAGGTGCAGACAGGCCTCGGTGACGCCCGCCTTGCTGTAGGTGGCCACGGAGTAGTTCCAGAAGTCTTGCTGCTGCTCCATCGCTTCGGTGTCGCCGGTTGCCGTTCGGTCTCCCGGTGCGGAATTCCTGCCGGTCACCGGCCGGCGACCCGGTTGCCCGAGTGGGCGCCTGCAACGGCGGCCGGTCTACCTTCCAGTTCCGTGAGGAAACTGCGCAGCCAGACGATGGATACCACGCCGAACAGGATGTGGGCGATGCCGGTGGCGACGAAGATACCGGTCAGCCCGAACGGAATCGACAGCAGCCAGGCCAGGGGCAGGTACACCACGAACAGCTTGACGAAGGTCAACACGGTTGCGGACTTGGGCCTTCCTAGGGCATTGAAGCACGCCACCGTGACCATCATCAGGCCGAACCCGCCGTAGGAAATCGGCACGATTCGCAGGTAGGTTGCGGCCGCCGACACCACCAGGGGATTGTCGTCGAAGATGCCGGAGACGGGTTGCGCGACAAGAAACAGTACCGCGGCCATGACCACGCCGTAGACAAGGAAGAACCTGTTGGCGAGGTCGGTGGCGTGCCGCACCCTGTCCATGAGGAAGGCGCCGTAGTTCTGGCCGACGAAGGGCGCCAGGGATGCCTGCAGGGCGAAGATCACGATTAGGACAACCGATTCGAGCCGTGAAGCAACGCCGAAGCCGGCGACGGCCTCCGGCCCGAACCCCGCAACCAGCGCCGTGATAAAGGCGATGATCACCGGGATGAACAGGTTGGTGATCGTCGCGGGGATCGCAATGTGGAGCAGCCGGCCCCACGAGTCCCACAGCCCCCGGGGACTCAAGTAGCGGGGCAGGATCAATCGTTCGCGGTAGTAGAGGACCGTGATCGAGGCTACGACGGTGGCGACGTTGGAGACCACGGTCGCGATCGCAGCCCCCGCCAGTTCCAGCCGGGGGAAGCCGAGCAGCCCGAAGATGAGCAGGGGATCCAGAATGATGTTGGTGAGCGCGGCGAACACCATGATCAGGCTGGGCGCCAGTGCATCTCCGGTGGCGCGGATCGCGAAGTTGCCCACCATGGGCAATATCACGAAGGCGCTGCCGAAATAGTAGACGCGCATGTATTCCCTGATCAGCGGCAGAGTGCGTTCGTCTGCACCCAGTGACCGGAACATCGGCTCGATCGTGGCCAGGCCCACCGCCAGCAGGATCAGTCCGAGCGCCGTTCCGAGGATCATTGCGTGAGTGATGATTCGCTGCACCGTTTCCCGGTTGCCGGCGCCGAGCAGTCGCGCCACGACGCTGGAAGTGGCAATCCCGGTTCCCAGGCCGACCGAAATCATTGCGAAGGCCACAGGAAAGGTGAATCCCATGGCCGCCAGCGGCAGCGTGCCAAGCTGGCCGACAAAATACGTGTCGACGATGGCGTAGGAATTCATGGCCACGAAGCCGATGCCCATGGGGATGGCCAGCGAGCGCAGGTGAGCACCCACACCGCCCTTGGTCAGGCGGGGCGATGTCCGGTCCGGTCTCACCGGCGGACAGGGTGAGCGCAGGAATCGGGCGGTCGCATCGATCGTGTCCGGCAGCCTGTGGCGGCGCCGCCGGTCAGAAGCGTTGTTCCAGGCTGTAGACGAAGCTGCGGCACGCCGGGCGCGCCGGCCCTTCGGGATCGTCGGACCAACCCTGGTACTGGGACTGCATGAGCGCGTTCAGGCTGGGTTCGCGGAAGATCTCGTCGGAAAGCTCGACGAATGCGGGATCGCGGACGAATCCCTGCGGATTGACCTCGAAACAGATGACGACCCGGCCCTCGATCGCCTCGCGAATCGCCTGGCGGGGATAGACGGGGCTGGCCGTGATCTCCTGCAGTAGCGGAGAGGTCATGGCCGTGGGCTCGCCGGTCGGACTGGCGTAAAGAGCCGATGCCGAAGCCGGGTCGGCTGCGGAACACCACCAGCCGCCGAGTACATCCTCCGTTCGCCATTCACCGCCCAGGGTCGAGCGGTCCAGGCCGGCGGAAAATTCGCGCTCGGTCCTGGAATCGGAGAACGTCAGCACGTCCTCTTCCAATTGCCATCTCGACAGCGGGAACCAGGGCCGCTGCACGTCCTCGCTGGGTATGGCCATGCGAGTGGTGCCGTCGGCGCCGAAGTTGAGCACCACCCGTTCGTCGCCCGTCTGGGGATCGCCGTAGAGAATGCAGTTCCAGACGCCCCGGTGATCGACGGGTTCGGGATCAGCGGGTTCCTGTGCCCGGCCGACGGCGCAGCAGGCTATCCAGACGAGAACACAGGGGGTGATGAATCGCGCGATGGCAACTATTGATGATCCTCCACGATGACCCGCGGTATCAATCCGCGTTCGTTGATCATACCCCTGAGTTGCAATACCTGTCTGGCGTTGGCATTGATCGCTGCTGCCGAGTCGAGATCGAACGTCGCCTCGGACAACTGGCCCATCAGGTAATAGGCATAGGAGCGGTTGCTGTAGGCGCGCCAATTGCGGCCCTCCAGCCGGAGCGATTCCGTGCAGTGATCGATGGCGACTTCCGGCTCTCCGCGGGCCGCGTAGGCGGCGCAGAGATTGGACTCCGCGGCTGCCCGGTCCGCAGGGCTGGGCTGATAGCGGGTGAGTCCCAGCCGGGTGAGCCGAATCCCCTCGTCGTATTGGCCCATCCTGATCGAAAAGGCGCCCGCGGACAGGAACTCGTTGCCGGACCCGATGATGGTTCGGTTGTCCGCCTGTCCCCAAAGCCCGGTGGAGGCCAGTGCGGCAGCAACACCGAAAAGCAGTAGGCGGCTCATTTGTATTTCCTCCGTTCGTTTAGTATAGCACCGGCCCATGGCACGCCAACGGCCTGTCCGGCCTTGCACACTCCGACTCCTGCAGGGCCGGATTGCACGGTTCCGCCGGTGTAAAGAGTTAGAATGAAGACAACGCGTTTGGTTCAGTCAATGACCGAAGTCGCCGAGGCGCAAGCCCTGATTCTGGAGCGGATGGGCCGGTTGTCTGCCCGGGAAACGCCGCTGGAGGACTGCGCCGGGGCCGTGCTGCGTGAGACCGTCCACGCCGAACGCGACCAGCCCCCCTTCGACCGGGTTACCATGGACGGTATCGCCATCGACCATGGCGCATGGCAGGCGGGCCGGCGCCGCTACCGGATAGCGGGTACCCAGGCCGCCGGCGCGCCCGCGATGTCCGTATCCTCGCCCGCTGAATGCGTCGAGATCATGACCGGCGCCATGCTGCCGCGCGGGACCGACACCGTCATTCCCGTCGAAAGGGTAACGATCGAGGGGGACGAGGCGGTGGTACAGAAGTCGGCCGCGGTGTCCCGGCGCCAGTTCGTTCATCCGCAGGGATCGGACCGGACCGCCGGGAGCCGGGTCCTGAGCCGGGGGCAACGGATCGGACCGGCGGAGGTGGCGATACTGGCCGGTGCGGGCCGGGCCCGCGTGCGCACCGCTGAGCCGCCCCGCGTGGCGGTGGTTTCCACCGGCGATGAACTCGTCGAGGCCGGGCAGCCGATCCAGCCCTACAAGATCCGATCGAGCAACGACCGCGCCATCGAGGCCGCGCTGGTACGCCGCTTCGGGGCGCACGTCACGCGGGCGAGCCTGAAGGACGATCCGGTCGAAATCCTCGAATCCATTGCGCGGCTGCACGACGGGAACGATGTTGTGGTCCTCACCGGCGGCGTGTCCATGGGCAAGTACGACTTTGTACCCGGCGTGCTCGAAAGGCTTGGCGTGGAACTGGTCTTTCACCGCATCGAGCAGCGCCCCGGCCGCCCCATGTGGTTCGGCGTCAGCCAGGCGTCCAGGCCTGTGTTCGCCTTGCCGGGAAATCCGGTTTCCACGCTCGTCTGCCTGATCCGCTACGTGGTGCCGGCGTTGTGGAAGGCCATGGGCGCCGATCCCGAGACGGAGGAATGGGTGCGATTGGCGGAGGATGTCAAGTTCCAGGCGGATCTCGCCTGGTTCCTTCCCGTGAAACTGCGCGCTGACCCATCCGGCGCCATGCAGGCGGATCCCCGGCCCACCAATACGTCCGGGGACTACGCAGCGCTTGGAGCCACGGACGGCTTCATCGAATTGCCGCGGGGCGCCGACGTTTTTCCTGCCGGTACTCCGGCCCGGCTGTTCCGCTGGTAGCGGCCGCGCTTATCCGGCTGCCCGCGAGTCGCCGAGCAGGGTTCTGACCTGACGCGGTTCGGCGCCGAAATCGGCGGGAACGCCGTGGTCGAAGTAGCCCAGCCACTCGCCATGGAACTCCTGCCAGCGCGACTCGCGGGGATCGTCGGAGTGGCTCACGGGCAGGAGCCGCACCTCGATGGGACAGCGCATGTGGTTGACGATGGCGAGTACTGTTCTGGAAGGCACGACGTCGTCATCGAGACCGATACCCACCAGGGTGGGCGCCCGGATCAGGGGAGCGAAATTCAGCGAATCGAAGTATCTCAGCGTGCCGGTGACGGCGTCGTGGCGCCAGCGGTACCTTTCCACGTACTGCTTGACCTCGAGCGCCGACCCGCCCAGTGCCAGGCGCCGCCGCTCCTCGTTCCAGCCGAACGTTGGCTGACCGAGGACGACGAAGTCGCCGCCGCGGCCCACCGCCGCGGCCATGAGCGCCAGGGCGCCGCCGAAGCTGAAGCCGTACAGGCAAACCGTCCCGGCTTCATCGTCATGGAGTTCCCGGGCGACCCGGACCGCCTGGACATAGTCGGCGACCGCACCGCGCAGGATGCTGGTGGCCGGGGATTCGATGCCGGTGAGCAGGTATCCGTCCCCGGAAACGGAAATTGCGGAAGCGGAGCGTCCGAATCCCCGGGCGTCGAAACCGAACACGCTGACTCCCCTGCGCGCCCAGTCGACCCGGTGCTCGTAGCGGTCCCGGTACCCGTGGGCATGCACCACCAGCGGGCACGGCTGCCCCGAGATGGGGCGCAACAGGTAGCCGCGGATTCGCACACCGCCCAGCGAGGTGTAGGCGATGTGGTGCAGCCTGAGGCCGTCATCCCGGTCCCGGGTCGACAGGATCTCGGGTTTCGGCGCGATTTCCGCAAGTTCGGCCACCGTGGAGTCCCAAAATCGCAGGAATCCCGGCGGTCTTTCGGTGTTTGGCTTGAAGCGCTCCAGGCCCTTTATCGACATCGGGGCTGACGACGTGCGGGCTGGCACGTTTCCTGCTGCACTGAAGGTATGACATCGGCCATCGACGCGTTCCTGGATCACCCGGTCTGGTGCGATACCCATCGCTCCAGGCTGATTCCCCTGGGCGAGACGGCGCAAGTACGCCGTCACGGCCGCGGGGAGATACTCTTTAAACGATTCCATCCCGCGGATCAATTGCTGCTGCTGCGCGAGGGATCCGTGGCGCATGAGACCGGCGGTGACAGCGAGGGCGGTTCCTGGCCCATGGGAAACGTGGCCTGGCCCTGGGCAGCGCTGGGCTGGAGCGGGTTCCTTCCCCAGCGCCGCAACGGCACCACGGCGCGCACCCTGACCCCGGTGGAGCTCGTGAGCTGGGAGCACGACAATCTCGCAAGGAGCTTTTACTCCGATCCGCTGCTGGCCGTCAGTTTCTTCCGGATCGTGCTGGACAGCGTCCGGCGTCAGTTCGAATGGATCCGCGGCGAGCGACTCGCTGCGCAGAGCCGGGGTCCCGTGCACGATCGGCCGCCGGCGGTCGCGGAGCGACACGCCCGGCAGGCGTTTGCGCCCGGCATCATCACGGCACTGCGGCGCTCGGCTTTTTTCGCGCAGTTCGACGACGCGGCCCTGCAGCGGCTGGCCGCGAACGCCGAACTGACGCGGTGCGATCCCGGGACGGAACTGGTGGCACAGGGCGAGTTTCTCGATGGGCTCTGGGTGCTGGCCGGAGGCAGCGCCGACAGTTTCTTCTCCACGCGGGAGGTTGACGGCGGCGGCTTGGGCGCCGGTCATGGCGGAGGCGGGGGGGAGAGCCGGGGCGAAGGCGCAGGGGAAAGCCGGGGTGAAGGCGCGGGCGAGAGCCGGGCTGAAGGCGCAGGGGAAAGCCAGGGCGAAAACGCAGGAGAAAGCCAGGGCGAACGCCTCGTGCGCTTTCTTTCCCTGCCCGCCAGGGGCGGAGTGGCCGCGGGGGTGCCAACCGTGAATGGCGGATTCCGGGCGGAAGCCACGGTGCGCGCCGTCTCTCCGTGCTGGTTTTACAGGATTCCAACGGAGTCGATAGAGTCTCTCATCAAGGAGGACCCGGAATTCGGCCGCAGTTTTGCGCAACGTCAACTGACGCGGCTGTCCCACCTCATCGCCGCCGCCAGGGTGCCGAAGCCCAGTGCGGACGAAGAACCGGAAATCGTCGCGCTCAAATCCGTGCTTCACCAGAACCAGGCACGAATCCCCGTCACCTCGGAACTGCACAAGGTCCCTCACCTGCTCGCGCACCGGTTGACCACCCGCAGTGCGCTTGCGAGCCTTGGCAACGTGCGGGGTACCGGAAGCTACGCGGAGCGCGCCGTCGCGCGGGTCTGTTCGGACATGCTCGCCGGTGTGCAGGCGGAGGTCGGATTCTACGAGGAGGTTCTGAATGCGTACGCGGCGGTCACGGACGTCCCGGAAGACTCCAGCCCCGCGGAATTGCGCGGCCGTTGCGACCGGATCATGAACATGGCGTTCAGCCACCTGAGAACGGAGATTCGCGGCAGGGAGCATCTGCCGGAATCTCCGGGTCACATCGCGATCATCAACCACCTGTGTTGTCCGGCGTACTATCAATTGCCGAACGATTACCATTTTTCGTTCGATACGGCGTTCGTCAGCGTGCTGCTCCGTACGGCCTACGGGGAGTCTCCGGTGCGCGTGGTCCGTCAGAGTCCGGGCGTGGAGTACGGTCACAACCTGTTCTACAGCCGGCTCGGTCACATCACGGTACCGACGCTTGAATCGGGTATCGAAACTACTTCGCCCGATGAGCTGGAGCGGCTGCGGCGCGAGGCGGCAGAAGAATTTTTCCGGCAGGGCCGGGCGGCCATCCGGCGCGGGGAGAATGTCCTGATTTGTCCGGAGGGGCAATGCCAGAAGTCGGTGAATTCCCCGGCGCGGTTCTACAGCGGTGCCTTCCGCCTGGCCTTGAAGACCGAACCGGAGCCGTACATCGTCCCCATCGCCATCGCAGGGTTCGACCGCCGCTTCAAGGACGTCAGACTGGTCGCCCTGGTCCAGCCACCTTTCCTTCTCTCGGAAGCCATGGCCCGGCAGGGTACCGACGATCTGCGCGAATTCCTGGACGACTATCGCGCAAGGTTCGCGTCTGCCGTCAAGGATGCGCAGCGGTTGAGCCGGCGCGCTTGAGTTGCAGTACGACAGTAATGCCTTCGGGATTCGTCGGCTCTGGGTAGCCGGGCGATGGAGTCAATCCGCGGCCGTCAACGTCTTGCCCGATGCGCCGGCGAGCACGGCATGCATTTCCGCCAACAGCGACAGTGCGATGGATTCCGGGTCGTCGGCGCCGATGTCCAGGCCCACCGGGCCCTTCAATCGACCCTGCAGCCTCTCGCCGGCGGCACCGAGCGCTGACAGCAGTCGCTCGCGGCGGTCCTTCGGGCCCAACACGCCCAGGTAGCCTGCCTGTACATCGGCAAGCTGCTCCAGGTAGGCCTGGTCGGTCATCAGGTGATGGCTCATGACGATGATGGCATCGAAGCGGTCCGGTTCCACTTCGCGGCTCATCCGCCCAGGATCGATCAGCCGGGCGTCTTCGGCCGCGTCGAATTCGCCTTTTTCCAGGTAGGCGGGGCGGTGATCGGCGACCGTGACCCGCCAGCCCAGTTCCGCCGCCATGTTGACCACGGGCACGGCGTCCAGGCCGGCGCCGAGGACCAGCAGCCGCCGGACGGGCTTGATGGGCGCGTAGAGCACGGCCGCGCCATCTGACTCCCTGCGGTACATGGCGCTGCCGGCCGCGCGGGCGTCGCGGCATCCCGGCACCAGGCGTTGCTGTGACCCGGACTGCGGTTCGCCGCCGTTCCAGACCAGCGTCGTACCCGGCGGGAGCCCGTCCCCGCCGTCGCCGGCAATGACCGTAGCCACCACGGCCGGGGTTGCCTCCAGCAGCCCCCGGGCGATGTCCGAGAAGGGCTGATAATCCTCCGCTTCCGTCAGGGGTTGCAGGAAGACGCGGATGAGCCCGTTGCAACCCACGCCCAGGCCCCACAGGTCATCGGCTTCGTCGCGCATGTCGAAACTGATCGCAAGCGGCTCGCCGGATTCCATGACGCTGCGGGCGCGCTCGGCCAGGTCGCCCTCCAGGCAGCCCCCGCTCACCAGGCCCTGGTAGTCGCCGTTGGCGGCGATCAGTATCCGGTGGCCGGCCTTGCTGTAGGTGGAACCGATGGTTTCGTACACCGTCGCAAGGACCATGGGTTCGCCGGACCGGCGCCAGCGTTCAAAGGTTCGTATGAGCCCGCGGGTGCTCATTCGGCTTCGTCCTCCTCCTCTTCCGGCAGGAAGCGGCCGTTCTCGAGGAACGCGATCACCTGCTCAAATACGTCTCCGTCCGTCAGGATGAACGTATGGGTTTCGTCGACGGCGAGAAAGTCCCGCATCTCCTCAAGGCGTGCACTGTCCAGGCTGACCTTGCCGTCGTTGGGTTCGGGCAGCGGCGCAGATTGCTGCAGTAACGCGTCGAGGCCCGTGCGGGTGCCCGCGATGATGCCGATCTCGACATCCACGGGACCCAGATTGCTCGGCACGCTGTCGGCGCCGGTACCCAACTGCAGCGCGGCGGGACCCATGACGGCAAACCACGGATCGTCGGCGAATTCGTCGATCAGTTCGCTGCCGTTGTTGGGCGGACCCAGCATCACCATACGGCTGCCGTGGGGTACGTCGTGATCCTGCAGGTAATGACGTACCAGGATCCCTCCCAGCGAGTGGGCGACGAAGTGGACTGGCGCATCCGGAGCCGACGCGCACTTCGCCAGGGCCTCCGCGACATGCGTGCCGGAAAGCGCCTCGATCGGCTGGGCGAGCGAGGGGTAACCCTGGTTCACCGTCCGGTACCCCTCGAGGTCCAGGGCGAATTTCAGCGGCAGCATGGACAGGGGCGTGCGGCCGAGTCCGTGCAGCAGGATCACGCAGGTCTCGGGATCCGCAGGCGTTGCGATGGATGGCGCCAGGGCGATGGCCGCAGCCATCAGAAGCGGCAATCGCCGGAGCGGCCGGCCTCCCCGGGTTCCGGCCTCATGCCTTCCCTGTGCCGGCGATCCGTGCAGGACGGTAGTCATCGTTTCGTGGCGCTCCGGTCAACCATGCGTTGCGTGTGCGCGCTGGAGCGATTCGATGAATCGGCTGCACCAGGCATGGATATCGTTGCGCTGCAGTATTTCGATCATGGACTGGAACCGTTCCCGCCGCTCCCCGACGCGCATTTCGACGGCCTGTTGCATGCCGTCGGCGACGCCCTCGCGGTCATAGGGATTGACCAACACGGCTCCGGTGAGTTCCTGGGCCGCACCCGCCAGCGTCGACAGCACCAGCACGCCCGGGTCGTCCGGATCCTGCGTGGCCAGGTATTCCTTGGCGACCAGGTTCATGCCGTCGCGAATGGGCGTGACCAGGCCGATATCCGTCAGCCTCAGCAGCGACATCAGCACGCCGCGGTCGTAGGCGCGGTTGAGGTAGCGGATGGGTACCCAGTCCATCTCGGCAAAGCGCCCGTTGATGTTGCCGGACGTGCGCTCCAGGTCCTCGCGGATCGCGTCGTAGGCCCGTACGCCGGTCCGGGTGGGCGGGGCAATCTGCAGGAAGACGACTTGCCCGCGATTGGTCGGGTATTTTTTCAGCAACCGCTGGAATGAACGAAAACGCAGTTCCAGCCCCTTGCTGTAGTCCAGCCGGTCGACGCCCATGATTAGTTTGCGTTCCCGCAGGCTGTCGGTCAGTCGGTGGACGCGGCGGTCGTCGAGGTTCTTCGCGGCCAGGCGGCGGCAATCGTCCACATCCACGCCAATGGGGAAGACGTCCGCCTGGAAGGTTCGCCCGTAGGCTTCAACGCGCCGGTCGGTCAGCAGCCGCCCGCCGATCTCGGGTTGCCCCATGGAATCCTGGAAGGCACGCAGGTCGGTCTCCGTCTGAAACCCGATCACGTCGTAGGACGACAATGAGCGCAGCAGGTGTTCGTACGGGGGAAGCGCGCGCAGGGCATCGAAACCGGGGAAGGGCACGTGGAGAAAGAACCCGATCGGGTTGGTCACGCCGGCCCGGCGCAGTTCCGTGGCCAGGGGGATCAGGTGATAGTCATGCACCCAGATGATGTCGTTGGGCTCAAGGAGCGGGACGAGCTTGCGGGCGAAGAGTTCGTTCACCCGGCAATAGGCGTCGTACTGGAATCGCCGGAAGGAAAAGAATCCGAGCATGTAGTGGCACAGCGGCCAGAGGCTGTTGTTGGAGAAACCGTTGTAATAGTTCTCGAAGTCCTGTCGCTTGAGATCGATGGTGGCGTAGGTGATGCGCCCGCGGGTTTCGAGGACGGGGTCGCGCGGGTCCTGCCGGGTCTTCTTGCCGCTCCAGCCGAACCAGATGCCGCCCTGCTCTTCCAGCGCCGCCAGTACGCCGACGGCGAGCCCGCCTGCGACCTTGCCGGCCGTGGGAATAGCCACGCGGTTGGAGACTGCGATCAATCTGCCCTGCATGTCCTGCGTCCTACGTACTACGTACCGTTCGCGTTTGCCACCGTCCGCCTCGGGCGAAACCCGTGCGGCCGGGAGCCCGGGCCGGCAGTCCGGGCACCGCCCGCGTCACAGCGCTTCCTCCCAGGAGCGGCTCAGGCGCATGGCGCCGTTCACGATACCCACCATGCTGTAGGTCTGCGGGAAGTTGCCCCAGAGTTCGCCGGTATCGGGGTCCAGGTCTTCCGAGAGCAGGCCCAGATCGTTGCGCCTCTCCAGCATGTTGCAGAAGAGTTCCCGGGCTTCCCGGCGGCGTCCCACCGCCGCGAGGGCATCAATGTACCAGAACGTGCAGATATTGAAGGCGGTTTCGGGCATCCCGAAGTCGTCCGGATTGGCGTAACGGAACATGTAGTGGCCCTGGCGCAGTTCGCTCTCCACCGCCTCCAGGGTGCCCACGAACCGGGGGTCCCGGGCGTGGACGAAGCCCAGGTCAGCCAGCGTCAGCAGGCTCGCATCCAGCGTGTTGCCGCCGAAGGTGCCCATGAAGGTCTCCCTTTCGCCGTTCCAGGCCGCCGCGGAGATATTCTTGTGCAATCTGGCGGCGGTCCCCGTCCAGTGTTCGGCGCGGCCGCTGAGGTTCAGGTGTCGGGCGATTCTCGCCAGCCGGTCGCACGCCGCCCAGCACATGGCGCTGGAGTAGGTATGCACTTCCTGCCGCCCCCGATACTCCCACAGCCCTGCATCGGGCTGATCGAACAGTTCCACGGCGCGGCCGCCCAGCGCCTCCAGCCGCTCGAACTCCTGGCGCCCGCCCTGGCGCGCCAGCCGGCCATCGAAGAACTGCTGGGTCGCAGCCAGCACCACGGCGCCGTAGACGTCGTTCTGGATCTGCCGGTAGGCCTGGTTGCCGACGCGGACCGGGCCCATGCCGCGGTACCCGGGAAGCGATTCGACGGTCCGCTCCTCCAGCCGCGCCCGCCCGGAGACACCGTAGACGGGCTGGAGCTGTTCCGGGCTGCCCAGTTCGCCGACGATGTTGTTCAGGTAGCCCAGGAACGCCTCCATGGTCTTGGTGACGCCCAGCCGGTTGAGCGCCCTGACCACGTAGTAGCTGTCCCGCAGCCAGCAGAATCGGTAGTCCCAGTTGCGGCCGCTGTGGGCGGCTTCGGGAATCGACGTGGTGAGCGCCGCCAGTACCGCGCCGGTGTCTTCGTAGGTGCAGAGCTTGAGGGCGATCGCCGCTCGAATGACTTCGTCCTGCCACTCGAAGGGCACCGAGAGGCCGCGCACCCAGCCGTGCCAGTACCGCCGGGTTTCTTCCAGCATCTCCTGGCTGATCTTGTTCGGGTGTTCGGGAATGGTCTCGTCCGCGCCGAGGATCAGGCTGAGGGGTTCCTCGAGCACGATGGCGCGTTCCTCGAGAACGGAGGTCAACGAGGCATTCGTGGTCAGCCGCAGGGTGAACCGGCTGTCCACGTAACGAATGTGATTGCTGCCGTAGGTGACTTCGGCGCGCTCGTGGCCATAATTGGCGGCGGGACGCAGGCGGATGCGCACGGTCGGACTCCCGGACAGCGGCGTGATCCGTCGCATGACCATGATGGGGCGGAACGTCCGGCCGAACTGTTCGTAGCGCGGCGCGAAATCCTCGATGCGCACGCCGCCTCCCGACTTGTCGTACAGCGTGGTGACGAGGATGGCCGTGTTGCCGTCGTAGGCCTGCTCGCTGCGGTCGAGATCCAGGAGCTCCACGGCAAAGAACCCCGTCTCGGCCTCCCCGACGCCGCCCAGCAGCGAGCAGAATGCCGGGTCGCTGTCCACGCGCGGGAAACAGCCCCAGACGAACCGGCCGAGAGGATCGACCAGCACGCCCACCTGGCAGTTTCCGATGAGGCCGAGGTTCAGGGTGCTCATTACGCCGGAACCGATGATCGGTGGCCCGAAATCGCATCGCCAAGCCACTCGAGTACTTGGGAAACGCCGGGCAGGGTCCAGTCTGCCGCAGTGTCGCCGTCGCCGACCTTCACCGAGACTCCGCCCAGCTCGTTGACCACGGCGAATCCGGACTCGTCGGTCACGTCATCGCCCGCGAATACCGGAGTCCGGCCGGCAAAGGGCGGCTCGGACATGAAGGCGCGGATGGCTGTTCCCTTGTTCATTTGCCCTGGCTTGATTTCAATCACCTTCCGGCCCCGAAGCCGTTCGGCCGCCGCCGGAAGGTCCAGCTCCGCGACGAATTGCTGCACGGTGTCCTCCAGTTCGGGGCGACCCCGGTAGTGTAATGCCAGACTCGCGCCCTTGTTCTCCAGCAGGAGCCCGGGGTGGTCCGCCACGAAGTGTTCCATTGCCCTGTGGGCATCGTGCAGCCAGTCGAGATCCACCGGGACGCGGTGAACCTTTCCATCTGCACTCCGCCGTTCCAGACCGTGTATTCCCGCCACCGGCAGCCGGAACGGTGTGAGCAGCCGGTCCACGTCCGCAATCCCGCGGCCGCTGACGACGGCAACCGCATCTCCCGTTGCCGCGGGCAGGCGGGCCAGCAACGCGTCCAGGCGATCGGTGCGCCTGACTGCATCCGGGCGTCGGGCGATCTCGATCAGGGTGCCGTCGAGGTCGAGAAAGACAGCCGGCTCCGGCGGCCAGGGAGGTCGTGGCGTACGTGTCACGCGCGCACGATACAACGGTGCCGCGCGGTCCGCAAAAACAAGGGCCAAGGCCATGTTGGATCGGTCAGTTCCCGGCAAGAAGAAACGGGGCTTCAAGTTCGTGGGCAGTACCATCGTGTACGCTCACATGCAGGCAACCGGCATGGTGAATGACCACGCCGTCGACTGTTTCAGATACCGGGCATGTGCCGCGCTGGCTCGCGAGGGCAGGCCCTGATTGCCCATCCTATCCCGCGTCAGCGCCTGAGATCGCGCCCCTATCGCGCCCCTATCGCCCCCCTATCGCGCCCCTATCGCGCCCCTATCGCGCTCCCTACACGCGTCTCCAGCGCGTCGAAGGTCCACGGTCCGTGGACACGATCAATTTTCTTGTTCTCAACTCCTCCAGCGCTCTCCGCACCTGACGTTCGCTGACACCGGGGCCCAAGAGAGCGTGAATCTCACGCCGCATTAGTCCATCCTCCGCGTTGTCCAGCAACTCAAGAATCTTCTCTCGCCGTTCCGCGGGACTGATTTCCATGTAACGTGTTTGCGGGACGAAGTGCCCATCCCGGAACCGGACAGTGACGCACGTGCCGTCATCCTCGATCTCCGGCAGCGGAAGACCTGCCGCGCTTGTTAATTCCGCCATCTTCAGCGTTCCGGTTCCCCATTGTTCGATAGTTCCCCGTCGATAGAACGTGCGAGCAATCAATGGATTCCATGGCCGCGATTCGTGGGGGATAAACAGATTTTCCGGTGTGAACCCAAAGTGCAGCGGGCCCGAGGAGGTCACTTCCAGGCGGTCGTCGTACACTGCTACTGCTACCGAGCCACCGCCGATGGAGTAGTCTCGGTGGCACAGGGCGTTCGCAATGGCCTCGCGCGTCGCAAGAGGCGGATACAGCGGTTCGTCGATACGCTCGAAGCGGTCCTGTTCGAACCGCCCGGCTATGGGCAGGGTTTCGCGCAGAAAGCGCTCCGCGTTTGCAAGAAGCGCGAAAGCGTTGCCATTGAATTGGCGATTGTCCAGGAACTCCATTCGGTCGATCCCCCGGAAACGGGCAACTCGAAGCAGGCACTGCGGCATCTCGAACTCGAGCCTCTCGGCACTGCCGAACAATACTACCGCTGCCCGAAGCAGCATCCCGTCGCGCAGGAGGCCGAGTCCGCGCAGCATGTCGGACAGGTCCCGGCTCACGGGTTCATCGAGCCGCCCCCGCCGGACTGCCTCCGCAACCGTCCTCCGAATCTCCGCCACATTGAGGTCGTCCACCGACCACCCGACGGCGGGCTGATTCTCCCAGCGCTGTTGGCTGTGCATCCGCTCGAAGAGCGTTCGGTTGTATTCGTCCGCGGACATGGTCAGCGTTGTGTTCCCTACCCGGCGGTACGCGCTGCCTCGATAGGTGTACGGTCGTGATGTCCCCTGGCTTGTGATTGCAATGATAACTTCCCGGCCGTTGTCCACTGGGACCCGTTCGATCGTTGGAAAGGCTGGTGGATCGATTCGTTGAAACTCAGCACTCAACTCCTCGATGGTGCGTTCGCTTACCTGCTGCCCAGTCAAGCTCCCGTCCTGCTTCACGCCGAACAGCACCTGCCCACCGCCCTGGTTCAGAAAGGCGCACACCGTTCTGGTAGCCTCGCGGCGCGTCCCGGTGGTCTCCTTGAATTCCAGCGTCTCGGTCTCTCCGGCTGCTGCCAGTGATGTTATCTCACCTGGTGTCAACACTCTTGCCCCAATTGCTCACATAGTTCGCTGATCTACGCTTCCATTCCGTCCATAGGGGCACAAGAGTCGCGCCGCAACGAGCGGCCTAGCGCGATTATCGCTACGGCGAGGGTGGCGCCGACGGAAACGATAGCGATGAGTTAATTCATGCTCACAGTCTAGCAACCTGGCTGCAGTAGACCTTCGCAAGTTTCCTGGCATTTGATCCAGATATGCGACCTTCGGTTGGCCGGTGACTTGTGCGATGGCGCCGGTGGACAGGCAGCGATGCGGGCGGGCTGTTGTCACCTTGAAACGGGGATCCGCCACCTCATCGGGGGCGACTCGCGCGCCCACAATGGCCGCGCGGACAGGTCCCGCCGATTTTCGTGAACCGCCGGGAAAGCGTGTAGTATCCGCCAACTCTTCCCGGTGTCCCGTGCCACCTGCCGGAGAATCGAATGAAAGTTCCGTTATCGAATATCACCACGACACCCGACTATCCGGGCCGCGAGATCCGCGAAGTTCTCGGCATCGTCACGGCGGAATGCGTTCTCGGCGTGAACATCTTTCGCGACGTACTCGGGAGCCTGCGCGACATCGTCGGCGGCCGCAGCGGCACGCACCAGAAGGCGCTAAAGCAAGCCAGGGAGACCTGCCTTGAAGATCTGGCGGAGAAGGCGGGCGAACTCGGCGCCAATGCCGTCGTCGGCGTGGATCTGGACTACAACGAGATCAGCGGCGGCGGCAAGGGCATGTTGTTCCTGGTGGCCTCGGGGACGGCGGTGCGGTTGCGTTGACGCATATTTTCGACGCGTCGCCGTAACGCCAGCACGTCAGCGCAGAAGTTTGCGTACCTTTGCCTCAGTGCGTGAGTTGAGGCGGCTATTGGCGAGATAGTTGAAGAATCTGTCGCGGTCGATTTCCGAAGCGATCCGCGGTTCCCCGGGCAATTCGACGTGCACGGAACCACCGCTTACGGTCAGGCGGTACTCGCCCTTCGCGAAACTCACCCGCGTCTTGATGCAGTCCCACTTGCAGGCTCGCGAGAGTTCGAGCGCGGCGGAGCGCTCCCGGGTACGCCAGCTATCGTTCTCGCGAAGCAACTCGCGTAGTGGACGGATCCGCGGGGGACAGGGTCCGAGGTTGAAATCATTGCCGGCCATCCGGTGCGCCAGCCGGGCCATACGGTGGGAAATGGCAGCTGACAATTCGCCGCGAGCAAGGCCCGGATTTGTGCGCAGTTCCAGAGGCATGCTTAACCATCCGTCACGGGCGCCAAAAAGGATCGCCGCCGCCAGCCAGTCCGGTTCGCGAAGCTCGAGGTTATTGAAGTCGAGGAGGTCGGCGCAGTTTTGGCGCAGACAGAACAGGATCATGGCACGTGCCATCGGGGTTTGGTGTCGGTCAAACAGTTCGCTGGGGGTCGCACGCGCGAGGCCGGTGAGAGATTTCAGCGTCTCATACAAATTGTCCACTCCCGGCCTGAGTCGGTCGTCGAGCGTGCCGCGGGCATCGCCCAGAAATTCGAGCAGGATGTCTTCGGCGCTGCCACCGGGTTTATGTTCCCTATGAAGGAGGCGACCCATAAACTCCCAGAAAAGACGTTGCTGGAACACGTTTCGCAGGTGCTCTCGATCCGATTCCTGGGCCCGAGCCGACGGTGATGAAGTGACTCCCGACCGCATCCAGCCGGGCAGCCCGGCAAGAATCGGATCGCCCGCAAGCGACGCGAAGTCAGGGACCGAATTGTTTTCCAGGTCGTCCGGGTCGAACGCCTGCCGGCACGCTTGGACGGCCAATCCCCCTCGGCGGGCCACGTGCAACAGCAGCGCCATGACGCCGCCAGCCGCAAGGGGAACCCGTACCGGAGCATCCCGTTCCCACGTTTCCCTTGTCGGCGGCCAGGGGTCGCGAGACGCCTTGGCGAACAACTTCTTCCTCGTTCCACGCCGAAAATCCTGCGCTGGCACGTTGCCGAAATTCGCGGCAGCGTCGTTGAAGGCAATTCGCTCTTCCGGCGATGGGAGAAGAATCGACCTTATCCGCGAAACCGGCAACGGCGCCGGGATCAAGAGCGCGCTTTCGGCGCCGCCAAACTCGTCCGGGAACCGAACCTCCCGCATTCCGTCGGGGCCGCTCGCCAGCAATGTACCCGAGAGATCGTCAAGCCGAATTTCTGCGATCACGGGTTTCAGGTGCCCCGCTTCCTCGGTGGAAAGACGAAGCGCCGCCTCTGGAACCCTGCCGACGAAGAGCGGAATCCAGCCCGGAAAGCTTGCCAGCGGATCGCGATAATACTTGTCGCCGAAGCCTGTGGGCGGCATGACCAGACCGGCCGCGAGCATGTACATCAGGTTCAGATGGTTGGTGACCAGAAACGCGGCTTCAGGGGGGGTGGCCGAATGCTGCGTCGCATCGGTCGGCGAGTCCTCACCCGGTATGGCGAGAGGGCCGAAGAGATCGCCCGAGATCGACATTCAAGCCTCCCCGCGCGCCAGCACCG
Organism: Gammaproteobacteria bacterium; assembly: GCA_022825505.1. Lineage (GTDB taxonomy): Bacteria > Pseudomonadota > Gammaproteobacteria > Steroidobacterales > Rariloculaceae > UBA6522. Next base: position 102,576 of record JAJDWR010000084.1, read on the forward strand.
ACGGATCGGTGGGCAAGATGGCCTGGAGGTACCGGGCGCGTGCCGCGCCCCGCCTCATCAGCAAAAATACGCGGTCGCGGGCTCGGGCCGTCATGACGTAGAGCAGGCGCTTCGCCGGATCCGGATCTGAAGCGCGCACGTAGTGTTCATCGATGTCGGCGAGGACGACCGTGTCGAATTCCAGGCCCTTGCAGGCCTGCGCGTTGATGACCAGGATGCCGCCCTCGTCGAAAGCGAGTTCAGGTCGGTGGCCGCCATGGTGTGTTTCCACCGAAGGCCGGGGATTATCCAGCTCGATGTCGACCGACCGAAGAGCATCGTGGTAGCGTCTCCGCACGGCGTTGCTGGGCGCAAGTACGCCGATGAGGTGCCGCGGGTCGCGGTCCGCCATCCGGAGGAGGCCCGCCGCAATGCGCTCCAGGTGCTCTTCGGCGTACACGTACAGTTTTGGCGTTGAAGCGGCGGCGCCCGACGACGGCTGTGCCGGCAGGTCCGGCGGCGGAGTTGCCGGATCGCCCGTGTAGAAGGCCCTGGCCAGCCTTGCCACCGGCCAGGCGTTACGATAGTTCGTCGTCAGCTCGATGACGTTGTCCGCGTCGATGTCGAGCGCGTTGGCGATGTCCGCCCGGCTGCTATTCTCGTCTTTGATCTGCTGATTCTGATCGGCGACCACAAAAAAGTTTTCGAAGCCGAGGTTGACCAGACAGCCGTAGAACTGCGGTGGCATGTCCTGGCCTTCGTCGATGACGAGAAAAGGCTGGTCGAAGTCAGGCATGTCCTGTATTGCGTCGATTGCGTCTTCGACGCCGTTCCAGTCGGTTGGCTCGAATCCATCCGCCCCTTCCGGCGCCTGTTTCGGTACGAGCTCCCCGGTGATTTCGAAAAAAAGCCTGTGGAACCAGCTCATCCACGTTTCGCTGTGGAGCTCGGCGCCATAAAGCTGGCGGCTCGCCTGATGAAGAATATGGTTAAAGACCAGGAACAGGTGCGGAACCCGGTTGCGATGGTACTGCCGCGCCCTCAGCAACGCGACGACCGACTTGCCGGTCCCGGGCCCTCCAACGATGAGGTGACGGCCCTCCCGGGGCAGGGCGAGTACGGCATCCTGTTCCTTGCTCAGGTCCTGGATGCCGGGCAGCGAGAAATTACGCGTCGGCATCGGCCGCTCGCCTCGGCGCGCATTCGGAAAACTCGCTCACGCAGTCGAGAAACGCTGGAATATCCGCGCCGTCGCCTTTGACAAACGTGCGGTCGAGCAGGCTGTTGCCGTGCTCGCAGCTCGTTTCCGGCGCCAGCGCGCAGGCGTGGCAGGCGGCGCCGTTGAGCAGCCCGGGCCCGTGGCCCTCCCGCTCGCCGCACACCGGATCCAGCGAGCACCATTCGGCCGCCTCAAGCGCGCCGGTCAGCAGGCGCAGGAACCGCTCCGGTTCTGCCAGTTCGGCGAGCCCGCCGAGTGAGCCCTCCTCGTCCGCCACGGCGACATAGATGAGGATGCCCGCCATTGGGGACTTCGTCATCGGCTCGCCGGTTCCATCGATTAGCGGCCCGTTGTCCCCTGGCACGCTGCCTCCCGCGCAGTACAGGCGTTCCTTGAGCGAAGCGGCCGGGTACCCGGCCCCCGATTCAAGCTGACGGATCAACAGGTGCGCTAGGGTATGGCAAAGCATCAGGCGGGGGGTAACAAGAATGTCGTAAGGACGGTCCCGCAGGCCGGATCGGTGGTAGCGCCGGGCGAAGGCGTCCGCCCGTTCGTGCAGCGCCGAGCTGGCCTCCCAGCGCGCGAGAACGGCCTCGTTCAGGGTGAAGAAGACTCCCTCGCCGTAGAGTTCTACCGCTGGCAGCCAGTCGCTCTCCCCGGTGATATCCGGCGGCAGCGGAGCGCCGCCGACGCGGCTGAAGCCCTTGAATACCATGATCTCCTTCAGCCGGTCCACCGCGACGAGGCGGTCGACTGCGTCGATGGCTCGACGCGCGATACCCCCGGCAATCCGGTCCCGCAGCTTTCTCCACGCAGGCGAGTGGTGCCGGGTGACAAAGTCCTCGTCGTCCCGCAAGTCCGGGATGCGGTCCGTGAGTGCCCCGTACTCGCTTTTACGCAGGTCGCCGGCGTCGACCGACTGGCCATACAGGGGATATCCCTTGTCGATCTCGACAAGGGCGTCCTCGATCTTCGCCGGTGCGCAGCCATACTCCCCGGCAAGCCTGCGGATAATGCCGTTGCGTGCCCGCCAGTTTCTCGCTCCGCGTATCCGCCGCAGTTGGCGGCTGCTGCCGTGGAGACGGTCAACCACCGTCCCCCTGCGAATGCGCGATTCCGGCGGTATGACCAGGGCAGTTTCGGTCACGGGCGAGTGAACGCGAACGTCGTTGATCTCCATCACCCAGGCGAGTTCCTCAGTTGTTTCGGGCAACGGCTCCTGCAACCAGGGTTGCTGCCATGTGCCGGCCGTGTGCGGATACCGGAATTCGAGCGAACCCCGGGAGCCGCAACGCCGGCATGCTATCTCCGGCGGTCCGGCCAACCGCTCGATCAGCGAGAGGTAGGGCTCTAGCCAGTCGCGGAGGCACTCCCCCGAATCCCCGGTCCTGTTCCGGGCGCCCGCATGCGCCAGGTCGTGCCAGGGCACATCCGCAAGGTAGCCTTCCTCGTGAACCAGCACCCATGACACCTGCTCGAGGCGGCCTCCGCACTCGCCGGGCTCGTTCTCCTCGCGCGCCGGCCCGGCGCCCCAGCAAATTGCGCCGCCGCGCTTCTCATCCTTCCAGGGCCGGCAGTGAAGCAATCCGCACGTCAGGCAGCGCATCCAGGCCGGAAACCGAAGGGCCTGGATCCACCCTGTTTTCCGTCCATGCAACTCCTTCGCGATGGGCGGACGGCACAGGCTCCTCTCGATATTGAGTGCGCTGCGGACCTGATCCACGTAGCGGATTTCCCGCTCGAGCGGATTATCATCCGGCCCACCCCACTTGCGGATGTCGGGTACCGCCAACAGGCTTTCGGGACCGCGCACGATGGCTCCAACGGAGCAGTGGCGCAGCAGGTGCGAGAGCCGGACCGGAATGTACTCGTCAGCCATAAAGCCTGAATTCCGCAGTGCTTTCCACGTTGCGCATCGAATTCAGTGTGCGCCACAGACCGCGCCGCGCCGCATCGTGGCTGCAGAGCAGCCGTTCCGCGTTGCGCTCGCGGTCCGGCGCCTGGAATTTGAGATCCCGCCGCTCGGCCTCGCAGCGCCGCGCCTCGTCGTGCCACTGGGCGATCAGAGCGTCGATGTGAGCGGCGGTTTCGCTGGCACGCTCGGTTCCCGCGGCGTCCTCGCAGCGCCGCCGGAAAACTTCGATGATCGTTCTCGCCTCCGTGTCGTCCGGGTTGAAACGCCCCGCCGAGCGATTGTCGCGCAGTCGCGCGCACCCGTGCCTCAGCGCAATGACGAGGGCCGCGTGCAGCGCGCGGGTACGCACCTGGAACGTGAACGGCGTTACGCTGGTCGACTCCACGAATCGATAGAAGGATTCGTGATAGGGGCGGAAGCTCTCGTAATGCGACAGGCTTCTCGCCTGGTGCCGGTAATAGTTGGCGACGATCAGGCCCGGAACCTCATCCCTGCCCACGCGGCTGGAAGCCTGTATGTATTCGGCCGTGGTCAGGGGCTGACCGTTCACCACCATGAGCGCCAGCCGCGCCACATCCAGGCCCACCGACACCATGTTGGTCGCCAGTACCGCGTCGAGACAGCCGTCGCTTCCGCGGCGGGTGGCGAGCTGATGAAACGTGCGGGCGTTTTCCTGGGCGGGCTTCAGGCTCGTCAGTTGATCGATTCGGCAGTTGGCGAAGCGCGCTGGGGTGGCGGCCACGGCGGATGGCGCGGGACCGGTGCGGGGTCCGCCGACCGCTCCGTTGGCATCTCCCAACTCATCGCCTGCGGCGCGTTCGCGTTCCCCCTGTTCGCCGTAGAGTCGGCGGCCGAAGTCCCGCACGTCGGTCATGAAGGCGTTGTGGCTGTTGCCTACGCCCCTGAGGCTGCCGTGGTACACGACCTGCGTCCACCAGGCGTCCAGCAGCGCTTGCCGGTCCACCTCCCGATCGAATATCGCCTGCGGCGCCGCCAGCAGCGCGGCGGCGAGCGGGGCCATGCAGCGTTGCTGATCCAGCGCGGGGGCGAGGTAGCCGACGTACAGCCGCCCGGGCCGACTGCGGTCTGTGCGGGCGAACCAGGAGTCGTCGCAGGAAAGCCCCGGCGGCGGGAATACTGCGAGATCTCTCGCATACAGTCGCCGTACCTGTTCTCTCGCCATACGGATCGTTGCGGTGGAAGCCACGTATTTCGGGCGCACGCCCCGGCAGGTCAGCAAGGCGTCGAGGCCCGCCTCGTACAGCCCGGCCACGGAGCCCAGCGGTCCGGTGACCAGGTGCAGTTCGTCCTGGATGACGAGTTCAGGCGGTCGAACCACCTCCCGGCCTGCGGCGCCGGCCCCGAAGAACGCGTGGGCTCGCGGTTCCCAGGCAAGCCGCGCGAATTTGTCAATGGTGCCGACCAGCAGCGCCGGCGGGCGCTCGTACAGAGCTTCGTCCACGACGTTGCAAGGCAGCGGACGGGGGTCGGCGCCGAACCTGCACTCAGGGTCCGGGCAGTGTAGCTGGAATTCCCGGTCGGTCGCGCGATAGCTCGCGCCCATGATGCTCAGGTCCTTGCGGCACCACAAGCACCGGTCCACCACCAGCTTCTGCGGCGCGTCCGGTTTTCCGGCCGCGATGTCCCGCACGGCGTTCAGCGCCTGGCCGAACCGGTTCGGACTAATGGCTCTGCCGACCCAGATGCCGATGGCGATGGGCTCCTCGCCCAGGCGTTCGGGCCGCTCCCTGCGCATCAGTTCCAATGCGAATATGACGCCGGCCGCGCGTTCGAACTGCTGGCGCGTCAGCAGACGCAGCGTGTAGCGCATGAACGCGGCCGTCCCTCCGCCTTCCCTGCCGTACTTCAGCCGCCGCCAGACGATTAGAAAGGCGATTAGACCCAGGTAGGCTTCGGTCTTTCCGCCGCCGGTGGGAAACCAGATGAGGTCGAGCACGTCGCGGTAGCCGCCGTCTTCCAGAACCGTCGATTCCATCGCCGTGAGCAGGAACGCGAGCTGAAACGGACGCCAGCGAATACCGTCCGGGTCGGCGTCCTTCCCGGCGGCCACTCGCGCCTGGAGCATCTGGTCCAGCATCGCCTGGTTCGCCCACCGGAACGACTGCGCGGCGATGGGCTCCGTCCGCAGCAGGTCGACGCCGCGCCGCATACGTCGCTGAGCTTCCTCCATCCGCCCGCACATGCGGTTGGCCGTTGCGCGCTCGATGGAGTCCCCAAGCCCGTCGGCCTCCCTTTGCCGCTCCGCGATCCAGTCGCCGTAGTCAGTCACGAAGCGGTCCAGGCCCTCGAACGGAATCGACTCGGCCAGCCGGCGCATCGATAACGCCTTATCGTGTTCAGGATGGCTCGCAACGGCAACGATCGGAACTTCCGTCGCCGGCATGAATTCCGAACGAATACGCGGCGCCTTGTCCGGGTCGATGTCCCAGTCGACGGCGGCGCCGTGGCCGACCGCGTAGATGTTTCTGTCCCGGTACTGGAGTTCCAGTTCGCGCTCCTCTTCGGTCAGAAGGCTTGGGTCCACCCGCGGGTACTCAAGCAGATGCCCGGCCTCGATCTCGCATTCGATATGCGCCTCGAACAGCGATTTCTCAGTCCGGTCAAGCTTTCTGCGGCTCCCGAACGCCTCCGGATCGAGCCTGTTCCGGTTGAACAGCGTGACGGTGAAAATCGTTCCCGTTGCATGCTGGCGGGCGCGGACGTCGATGCCGGCACCCGCGCGGGCGCCTTTGCGCGCGCCCTCCTTCCAGATCTCCCATGTGGACGGCCCGCCTGGCTTCCAGGTCACGGACCATGGATCGAACGGACTCCTTTCGAACTCCTGGCGCTGAAACCGGCCCTCCGGGCTTCGCTCGCCGGCGACCTCACCGTAGCGGGCGGCGGTTGCGGTGATCAACAGCCGGGCATCGCCCCGGACGCAGAATGAAAAGCCGACCGAGGAGGGCGGTACGTAGCGGCGGCGCCGTGCCGCCTGTGCCGGCGCCGGGCTGTCCGGCCCGCCGCCGTCCGCTGGCTCTCCGTCCCCGTTCCCGTCGTCATAAAGCAGGTCGGCGTCGGCTTCGGTCCCCGGCGTAGGGGAGGCCGGGTCGGTGCCTGTCACGCCCGGGTCGACGGGATGTAACACGCCGGTCGGGTATCGTTCCAGGGGAGACATCGACAAGCGGCCTTGCGCCGCGGGGCCGACAAGCTGCTCGCGCAGCCAGTTCACCAGCCTCTGTCTCGGCTCCCTGTAATTCACCCGTCAACTCGATTCGCCGTGGCGCGAAGTATCTTATTGAATCGCTGGGTGCGTCGCTAGGGAAGCTCAGAGCAAGTGCCAACGCGCACTTTGCCACCCCGCCTATTCAATAGATTGCGATGGGCGATGGCGGAGCGCATGGTCTCGATCAGGCCCTCCCATGCGGTGATCGCCCCGCCAAACAGAGCGCTGACTCCTGGGAAACAGGGTGTTTGCATGCAACGTTGTGGCCAAGCTCGTCCGGCATGGGTCGGAGAACCGGCTGAGCGATGTTCGTCTGATGCGGGCGGTGGGTACGGGCCGCAGCGCCTACCAAACTTCAACCCGCAGTCCAGGCACGCGCCTGAATTCCATCGCGTTCCGCGTGACCAGGATCAGCCCGCGAGACAGGGCGATGGAGGCGATCATCAGGTCGTTTGCGCCGATCATTGCGCCCTCGCGGCGAAGGTCGGCCCTGACGACACCGTATTGACCTGCTGCGGCATCGTCGAAGGGAAGCGATTGAAACGCATCGCAGAATGCGGCTACGCGCTGAAGGTTGTCGGCGACGCGGCTTGAATTGCGGGCGCCGAACTCGAGTTCGGCTTTCACTACGCTGCAGAGACAAACGGACCCGGGAGAGAGATCGAGCAACCGCTGGACCGCAGGATCGCTGACATCTCCGGTTCGATTGATCATCGGCACGCAGATGCTCGTGTCCAGCAGTCGAATCAAGACAGCGGCTCGACCTGTTCGGGCAACGGGTCGTCGGGTTCTTCCAGGTCGCCTCCGCCGAATTCCACGACGTCCAGGAATTCCCTGGGCCAGTCCGTGACGGTAGCGTCGCGAATGAGGCCGTTTACCCAGGCTGAAAGGCTCAGATGCCGCTCGTTGGCGCAGTTGCGCGCCAGTTCGAGAATATCGGCCGGCAGATAAATGGTCACCTGTGCCATATACCAAGTATAAGTGTCAAAGTATATGATGCGCAATCAGCGATTCCCGGTATGTCCGTCAGCCCCTGATCCGGGACGGGCCTGGGAGTCGGGCTGGGGCGAATCCCTGCGGCCAGAGCTCCCGGGTACCCGCTGGCGGCGGCTTGCGCGGGCCGCGGGCCGGCCTTAGACTGCGATGCCCCGCGCGGTAGACGCGCGAGTATCAGGAGCCGTCGTGTCCCGACCGAGTCGAACAGAAGCCGAAGAAGCAGTGCGAACGCTGCTTCGCTGGCTGGGCGACAACCCGAATCGGGAGGGTCTTATGGCCACGCCCGGCCGGGTGGCGAAGGCATACGAGGAATGGTTCGCCGGCTACAACGACGATCCCGTCGCGTACCTGCGCCGGACATTTCATGAAGTCGACGGCTACGACGAGATGATCGTGCTGCGGGATGTCAGCTTCGAGTCACACTGCGAGCATCACCTGGCGCCGATCATCGGCAAGGCCCAGGTGGGTTACCTGCCGGACCGGAAAGTGGTCGGCATCAGCAAGCTGGCCCGGGTGGTGGAAACGTTCGCCAAGCGACTGCAGGTGCAGGAGGCCATGACCGCGCAGATCGCCAATTGCATCAACGATGTCCTGAAACCCAAGGGAGTCGGTGTCGTGGTGGAGGGCGTGCATCATTGCATGACGACGCGAGGCATCCACAAGCCCGGGGTGGCGATGATGACCAGTTGTCTGTTGGGGGATTTTCGTTCGGATCCCCGCACTCGCGCGGAATTCCTGAATATTATTCGTCGGGCGCCGTTGCCGGACTGAATTCGGCTCGCGAATTCCGCGAGGGCGCGCGCGACCCCTGTTGCGCACTCAATCTCGCCCGCCATCCATGGCGGGCTCGAATCGGGGCTCGGCGCTCCTGGCCAACCATGGCCCCGCGCCGAGCCCACGACGTGCGCAACAGGGGTCGCGCACGCCCTCGCTACGCTGTGGATTGGAAATAGCGCTACGTTTCCTTGACGCCCTGCCAGCGCTTTACCAGGCTTGAGTCGACATCGAACAGGTCGAGCATTCGCCCGACACTCTGATTGACCATGTCGTCCAGGTTGTCGAGTCTGGCGTAGAAGGACGGTACCGGGGGGAAAATGATGCCGCCCATCTCGGTTACGGCGGTCATGTTCTTCAGATGAGCCAGGTTCAGGGGGGTCTCCCTGACCATCAGGACCAGCCTGCGGCGCTCCTTCAGGACCACGTCGGCTGCGCGGGAAACCAGGTTGTCCGCCAAACCTATGGAGATGGCGGCCAGGGTCTTCATGGTGCACGGCGCCACCAGCATGCCGTTGGTCCTGAACGAACCGCTGGCGATTGTCGCGCCGATGTCGCGATTGTCGTGGACCACGTCGGCCAGTTCTTCCAACGCGGTACGCGGCATGCGCAACTCGGTGGCGACGTTGAGGAAGCCGGCTCGCGAAACGATCAGGTGCGTTTCGATTTTATCGTGCTCCCGCAACTCTTCCAGCAGGCGCACGCCATAGACGGAACCGGCTGCACCGGTGATGGCCACGATGATTCGGCGCTTGGTCATCGAACCAGTTTACCCCGCAGGCGTAGATTCGTCGCGGCGCATGAACAGTGGTATCCGATCTTCGTCGCCGTCGATCAGAGATGCGATCTCGCGCATATCGGTGCGAAATTCCCGGTTGGAAGCGTTGCGGTAGCGCCAGCAACTGAAAATCATGCGTTCCGTTTTGGCCTCAGTCAGCGCCTTTTCCACGACTGTGCGGGCGGTCTCGTAGTCGCCGGCCGCCCAGTGAGCGACGGACAGACACTGCAAGTAGTTCGCATCGTCCGCGTGGTTAGTCTCTTTGATCGACAGTGCTACGACGTGATCGAATAATGCCTTATCGACCTTGCCGTCAACCGCCCAGCGAGCCATCGCATAGTTGAACGTGTCCTGAATGTCCATTTGATCCACGCTTCTTCCCTCGTGAGCAAGCGCGCCCACGGCGTCTTGAAACCTTCCTGCGCCAATGTGATTCAGTGCCAAGGCACTTCGCGCCGCTTCTCGGTCCTTCTCCCCCAGGTCAATATCGTCCACCATGTCCTCAAGGATGGCCGTGCTTGCATCAAACTTCGTCCAACGCGGAAGGCTCTCCGCCAGCCAGACTCGATCTTCCACATCCAGCGAGGCCACCGCTGGGAATTGTCCCATGTCGTTTGCAGCCGAATCGGGGATCAGGCGTGCCGCTTGCATCGTTAGATGTGGCGGGAGATTTGGTTGTTGTAGCGCGTTGATCGCATCTTCACCGGCCCCTTCGGTGTCACCTCGATCATTTCGCAGTCGGGCTCGGTGTAAATACGCTTCGGGTTCCCGGTAACCGCGCTCAATTGCATCGTCCAGGAGAGACTCCCCTCTCTTAAGGCCGCGTTGAGCCGCGAGAGTCCCGAGCCTAAACAACACTTCTCCGTCCTCGGCGTGCAACAACGCGATTTTCGTGATCGTGTCGGCGAGGCTTGAAGCAGACTCTCCCGGGATTGGCCATGGTTCATCCAGGTTACGCTGGCGACGCCTGACGAAGTGCATGGCGCCATCCCGGTCCTCCAGATTTCCTCTGACGATCCGGTCGCCCACGTCAACGTATTCTCGCGCGAGACGGCTCCGGGGGCAGTCCCGCACGAATACCGCCTGATTGAGCAACGACAGACTGTCGTAACGGTGGACCACGAGGGGTTCGTCCTCGAATCCCAACCCGCTTTGGAATCGCTGCTTTATCCCCGTCAGAATTTCATCTTCGTCGTCGAGGTCCGGGACGTTCGACATCACGAAGTGGAGTTCGATCTGTTTGCTTCGCGGCGGATTCGCTTCCGACCGAACGTCGGCGACGATCTTTGTCAGGCCCCGCAGATTCTGCTCGTTTGGGAAGAAAAGCACCGTCACCGCATCCGGCAGCTGCCTCGTACAGATTCCGCCTGTGTCTGTGTATCCGGTACGCGAATCAATCAGGACATAATCCGCCTTGATCTCCTGCCTCCACTGCTCCTGCAGGTCCTCGAAGAGCAGGTAGCCGTCACGTTCGGCGTACAGGGCTTGCCAGTCGATTTGTCCGAAGTTCGAAGCGTACCCGGTTCGGGCTGCCCCCGAAGGCATGACCAGCAGGTTGTCGACCACCGGCGACGCGCCGATGTAGTCGCGAACGTCTGGAGCCACATCGGTATCCAGGTAAGTGGTGACGTATTCAACAAGGCCCGGGGTAGGCGTTTCGGGCGACAGCACGGAAAATGTATCGAGCCCGGGAGCCTCCAGGTCGAAGTCCACGGCAAGCACGCGACGCCCACGTTGTGCCAGGTCGACGGCGACATTGACCAGCGCCATCGAACGGCCGACTCCGCCCTTGAAGGAGTAGAAAGTGCAGATGTACATCGGTCAGGCAACCTTCCGCAACTCGAAAATCCGTTGTTCCTGCCGGAGTTCGTCCGTGATGCGGACTGCCCGAAAACGTCGGGTCGATAGAGCGGCCTTCCTGGCGCCGCTGGTTGCCGACTGCATTGCGGCCAGAAGCCGATCGATCCCGCCCGGTTGCGCGAGCAGGCGCAGATATCGGTCGTTGGCCCGATTCTGGGTTACGGTCCCGTTTTCCCACCGCGCCAGCGTCGCTTCGCCCAGCCCGCTCAGCCTTGCGAATTCGGCCCGGTTCATACTGTAGCGAAGGCGAATGTCCTTGATCTCCCACGGGCTCAACACGCCAAGGTGCTTGCACACCGCCTCGTGTTTGCATCTTTCACCGTCGGAATCGAGAAACTCAAAGTCGCACGCCTCACATCGTCCGTAAGGCAAATCGGCGCTGAGTTCCACCGCTTCGTCACCTACGCCGTACGTAAACTCATGCAGGCACCAAAGAGTTTCGGCCGGGCCATCGCAAATCGGGCACCGACGGGACTGCGCAACATGGCGTGCTTGGGGTTCTCGTGTTTCGATACTCATTACGATGACTCCTCAGAGTAATCCGCAGGAAGCTCTGAATAGTGAAAGCTGCGGCCAATCACCTTCTTGCCCGCAAGCTGCAACTTTACGTACACGGGCCGCTCGTGCCCGAGATCCATTTTCATCACAAAGCCTGTTTTGCCGGGTGGTCGATTTAACTCAACGGTTTCTACCGGATGCCCGTCTTCGAGCTTTGTTGCTATGAGTTCCCATGCCGCGATGTCCGTAAACGCGTTGCCCAGTACCGCGTCCGGATTGCGTACCTGCCCGGGGCGCCAGTCTGTCGGTAGGTCCGGACGAAATGCGGAAGAGCGCGTTTTCGCAGACTTGGCCCGATCGGCAAGCTGGCGTCTCGTTTCCTTGTCGATAGCCATGCGCGCTACCAGCCTTTATGCCAGCCCGAAGTTCCATGTCGATCCAGGCCACTAATCCGATCATAAGATCACTAAACTTCGCCATCGGTACAGATTTTTGTCCAAAGCAGCGTCGTTTCCACTCATATGATTATACAATGCGAGTAGGCAAGAGCAAATTGGCATTCCCGTCGCGTTGACATCCTGCGCGGTGGCTGGCTTGATCGAACCATGGGCGCGATCGAACTGGGACCTGTCTGGCTGAGTCTGCAATTGGCGGCTGTGACGGTCGTTGTGCTCCTGGTCGTGGGGACGCCGTTGGCCTGGTGGCTTGCCTTCACACGGTCGCGGTTCAAGCCGGGCGTCGAAGCGTTGGTGGCGGTGCCGCTGGTCCTGCCGCCCACCGTGCTGGGGTTCTACCTGCTGATTTTGCTCGGCCCCGCGGGGCCCATCGGTCGATTCTGGGTGCAACTTACGGATACCGCGCTGACCTTTTCCTTCCAGGGGCTGGTGGTCGCGTCCGTGATCTACTCGTTTCCCTTCGCCGTGCAGCCCCTGCAGAATGCGTTCGAAAACGTCGGCCGCGGGCCCCTGGAGGCGGCGGCGACGCTTGGAGCCAGACCGCTGGATTGCTTCTTCCGCGTCGCCTTGCCCCTGGCGACCCGGGGCGTCGTGACCGCGGTCGTGCTCGGCTTTGCCCACACGCTGGGCGAGTTCGGCGTCGTGCTGATGGTCGGCGGCAACATTCCCGGCGAGACCCGGGTGGTGTCCATCGCCATCTACGAGCATGTGGAAACGCTGAACTATGCGCAGGCGCATATTCTCTCTGCGGGCCTGCTGGTGTTTTCCTTTGCGGTGCTGCTGGGCGTCTATGTCTTCAACCGGCGCCTGCCCGTCAACAGGGTCTGAACGGTGTCCACGCTGGCAATCGATATTCGGCTTGCGAGGGGCGATTTTCGCCTGCGCTTCGATGCCGAACTGCAGCTTGAGGGCATCACGGCGGTTTTCGGCCCCAGCGGCGCGGGCAAGACGAGCCTGCTGCGGGTGATTGCCGGACTCGAAAAGGAGGCGGAGGGCCGGGTCGCCCTGGGCGGCGAACTGTGGCAGGACACGGACGGCAACGTCATGGTGCCGGCGCACGCGCGCCACCTGGGTTTCGTGTTCCAGGATGCACGCCTGTTCCCGCACCTTTCAGTGGAAGGCAATCTGCTCTTCGCCGCGGAGCGCGCCCGGCGGCGGAATGGCGTGGGGGCCGGTTGGTGGAGGGCAGGCGGAGCAGACGGGCGAGAGGTCGGCGCCCGGGAAACCAACGCTCCGACCGCTCCGGAAACCTCCCTGCCCGCCGTCATCCAGGCGCTGGATCTGAAAGATCTTCTCGGGCGAAAGCCCGATACGCTTTCGGGCGGCGAGATTCAGCGGGTCGCGATGGGCCGTGCCCTGCTGACCGCGCCCCGCATCATGCTGCTGGACGAACCGCTGTCTGCGCTCGATCTTCGGCGCAAGGCCGAGATCATCCCTTACGTGGAACGCCTGGCCGGCGATTTCGGCGTTCCGGTGCTCTACGTGACCCACAACGTGGATGAGGTTGCGCGGCTCGCATCTTCAATGGTTCTCCTGGCCGAGGGGCGCCTGGCTGCCATGGGCGGTGTCGCCGAGACCCTCGAGCGGGTGGAACTGTGGCCAATCACCGGCCGCCTGGAGGCGGGATCGGTACTGGAGGCGATCGCCGGGGAGACGCGCGACGGGATGACTTCACTGGACGTGGCGGGCGAGACGCTGCGAGTCCCTGCCATCGGCGTCAGCGCCGGCACGCAGGTGCATCTTCGCGTTCAGGCCAGGGACGTGGCGGTCGCATGCGAGCGGCCCGAGCGGTTGAGCATTCGGAACGCCCTGCCCGCAACCCTGGTGAGCATTCAGTTCAGCGAAGCCCCGTTCGTCGAGTTGCTGCTGGATGTGCATGGCCAGCACCTGCGATCCCGGGTCACCCGGGAAGCTGTGGAGGATCTCGGCCTGCGTGAGGGCCAGCCGGTCTTTGCACTGATCAAGAGCGTTGCCTTCGAGGGCCGGTTGTTGAACTGATCCGCATTTCGCACCGGAGGATGCGGCGTTGTACGATGGTGATGTCCACCCTGGTGAAGCGCATCTGCCTGAATGGGCGAAGGCCCGCGTGCAGACCGGCGGGTACCTTGAGGAGAGAGTGATGAACAGAATCGTGATGAGTTTCGTTGTCCTGGCTGCATCGCTGCCGGCGTTCTCCCACCACAGCAACTCGGCGTACCGGGTCACCGAGGTCATCTCCCTTACGGGGACGGTGCAGGAATGGCGCTGGGTCAATCCGCATACGTGGTTGTTCGTGGTCGTGGAAGACGAGAATGGCGAGCAACAGGAGTGGGCCCTTGAAGGGCGTGCGCCGGGCATACTGGCCCGGGCCGGATGGAACCCGGAAGTCTTTCAGCCCGGCGAGACGGTCATGGTGTATGGAAGCCCCGCGAAGGACGGCAGCGCCGAGGCGATAATCGCCCGGGTGACGAAGGCCGACGGGACGATTCTGGGCAATTCACCCGACTATTTTTCCGGTGCCGAAGGCCCGGTCGCACCCACTGTCGCTTCCACCGGTACCACGCCCGATTTTTCGGGCGTCTACTATCCGTACCGGCCCGACGGCGGAGGAGGAATGGGCGCGGGGACGGCCACGCCGTCCGACGGTTCTCCACCACCGCCTCCTGCCCGTTCGGCTCCCATCAGTGACGGGTCGCTGGGCCGGTTGCCCCACGAACCGAAGCTCACGCCCGAGTACATGGCGATGTGGGAAGTCATTACCGAGTCGCTCATCGCCGGGTCCTACGAGTACGACAACAGTCACAACTGCCTGCCGCCGGGCATGCCCTCGATGATGGCCATGCCGTACGGGATGGAGGTGATGCAGAACGACCGGAAGATCACCTTCTTCGGCGAGCATCTGGACGCATTGCGGCGCGTGTACCTGGACGAGCGCGAACCCTCCGAGAGGGTCCTCAACGATCCGACGTACGCCGGCTACTCGACCGGGCGCTGGGAGGGCGACACGCTGGTCGTGGATACCGTCGCGCTGACCACCAAGTCGTACATCACCGGGAAGACGCCGCACAGCGACCGGATGACCATCCGCGAGCGCATCCGGTTCACCGAACCAGACATTCTCGAGAACCGCATCACGGTTAACGATCCGGTGGCCCTGACCGAGCCCTGGGAGGTTGTCTACCGGTACCGGAAGGCTTCGTATCCTGATGACGAGCTGCGGGAGTTCGCGTGCGCCGAGGGATTGAGAGACTCGCCCGTACACCAGTAAGCGGAACAACTGTCCACCAGTCAGTGGAACGGCCGTCCACCGTTACGCAATGCAGCCGTCCACTGCAGGACACCGCCAGCCCGTGACTACAGTCCCGTGTCACCGGCGGTGGCCCACCCTCACATCAGCAGGTGCGGCAGGAACAGCGTAATCGGGGGGATCAGGATCAGCAGTGCCACGCGGACCACGCCCGAGAGCAGGAACGGCGTCACGCCGATGAACGTCTCGCGCATGGGCACCTTGGGCGCATGGTGGTTGATGATCAGCACGTTGATCCCCACCGGCGGCGTGATCAGTCCGGCTTCCACGACGATCAGTACCACAATGCCGAACCACATCTTCAGGTCCGCCTCCGGCATGGCGAAATCCAGGCCCGCCATGATGGGCCAGAAGATCGGGATGGTGAGGAAGATCATCGCCAGGCTGTCCATCAGGCAGCCGAGCAGCAAGTAGACGACCAGCAGCAGGATCAGGATCACGTAGGGGTTCAGGCCGCTGGCAGCCGCCAGCGAGGAGAGCTGGTCCGCAACGCCCGTGAGCGCCATGAAGATGTTCAGGAAGCCGGCTCCCAGCAGGATCAGGAAGATCATTCCCGTGGTCTTGGCCGCGTCCTTGACGCAGGAGACGAATCCCTCGAAATCAAGATTGCCCTTCCACACAGCCAGCGCGCCGGCGCCGAACGCGCCCACCGCGGCGCCCTCGGTGGGGTCGAAGATGCCGAAGTAGATGCCGCCGATCACCACCACGAACAGCAGCAGGGTGGGCCAGGTGTCCAGCAGCGCCTGGATTCTTTCGGGGCCGGTGGCGCGGGCGCCCACGGGCCCCGATTCGGGGAAGATGCGGACCCAGATGCTGATCGCCGCCAGGTAGCCGACCAGGCCGATGATGCCCGGGATGAGCGCCGCCTGGAACATCTGCACGATATTCGCCTGTACCGCGATGGCGTAGATGATCAGGGCGACCGAAGGCGGTATCAGGATGCCGAGAGTGCCGCCCGCGGCCAGCGCGCCGGTGGCCAGGCTGCCCGAGTACCGGTAGCGCTCGAGCTCCGGAATCGCCACCCGCGCCATGGTCCCCGCCGTCGCCAGGGACGAGCCGCAGATCGCCCCGAAGGCGCCGCAGCCGCCCACCGCGGCCATGGCCACGCCGCCGCGCCGGTGCCCCAGGAACACGTTCGCGGCGGAGAACAGCGACCGGCTGAGCCCCGAGCGGGATGCAAACTCACCCATGAGCAGGAACATGGGGATGACCGAGAACTCGTAGGAGGCGAACTGCCAGAACGCCGCCGTCTTCATGTAGGCGAGCACCGGGTCGAACCCGGACAGCGCCACGTAACCGCAAATGCCGACGGCGAGCATGGCCAGCCCCACCGGGATGCGGATAACCAGCAGGCCGATGAGCACCGCCAGCCCGATGAGCGCCAATTGCAGGCTATTCATCGGCGATGCCTCCCGGCAACCCGGCGGCGCCGGTTTCCGGTGCCTCGGCAGCGGTGCCCGGCGCTTCGACGGGATTCCCGAACGTTTCAACGGCGGTATAGAAGCAGCAAACCGCCAGAAGCGCGAACGATGCGATGCCGAACGGATGCACGACCCAGACCGGGAAGCCCAGGATCATGGAAATATCGCTGTTCCGTACCGTATCTGCCAGACCGAAGACCGATCGCCAGGCGAACAGCGCGGCCACCACCCCGAACAACGTCGCCGCAAGCACGTCCATGCCGCGCTGCACGCCGGGAGGCATCCGCGAAATGAAGATATCCACAGCCACGTTGCCCTTCTGCATGTAGCAGTAGGGCAGGAACATGAAGATCGCCACGGCCGTTCCCAGCGCCACGATCTCAAAGTCCCCCGGCACCGGACTGGAAAACATCGCCCGGCCGAAAATACTGATCACCACCAGCACCACCATGGCGGTCAGCACGATGCCGCCGACAACCGCAAACCAGGCCGAAATCCGGTGCAGCTGTTCACCCAGCTTGGTCAAGGCGTTGTCCTCATCCGATGAGCTCGTGGCCACGGGCCGCCCGTGGGTCTTCGAGAATCGCTCGGGAATCGCACCGCAAGGCCCGTTTTCCCGCCATTTCGCACGACGACTCGCCCGCAATTACCCGCCACGCGCATTATCGCCACTTACCCGCCGAACCCGTAGAGCCTGTGGGGGTTGTCGACCAGCACCTTTTGGCGCAGCGCCGCGTCGGGCATGAACAAGGGTATCAGGTCCACCAGGTCGCCGTCGTTGGGCATGTGCTTCCTGATATTGGGATGGGGCCAGTCGGTACCCCACAGGGTCCGGTCGGGGCAGACCTCCAGCAGCGCCTGCGCGAAGGGCACTGCGTCCGTGAACGGCGGGCCCGCCGTCGAAATCCGCTCGGCGCCGCAAATCTTCACCCAGCAATTCTCCCGCCGCGCAGTATCCAGCAACAACCGGAACGGCCGTTGCTCCAGACCGTCCCCTGTGGGCACGCGGCCCATATGGTCGATGACAAATGGCACCGGCAGCTCGTCCAGCAGGCCGCTGAACTCCAGCAGATCACCGGCATCGAAGTGCAGCACCACATGCCAGCCCAGACCCGTGATCTGCTTCACGACCCGATGAAACACCGTCATGTCCGGCGTGCCGCCCAGGTGCTTGACGAAGTTGAACCGCACCCCCCGGATCCCGCCCTCATGAAGCCGTTCGTACGCCCGGTCGTCCAGGCTGCCGTCCACGTTCGCCACACCGCGGTAACGCCCCCCACTCTGCGCGATCGCATCGAGGATCACCGTGTTATCGACCCCGTGGCAACTCGCATTCACCAGCACCGCCCGTTCCAGCCCCAGCGTCGCCTGCAGCTCCCGGAACCGTTCCAGCGGCGCATCCGGCGGCGTGTATTTCCGCCCCCGCGCGTACGGATAAACCGCCCCCGGCCCAAAAATATGGCAATGAGCATCGCAAGCCCCGGCAGGCGGAACATACTCCGGCTTGCGCGTATCCGGGTCCGGCGCTCTGCAGGTGGGAATCGACACGGCGCGCTATGTTACCAACATTAACGTACTCGGACCCCATACGTTTTTTGCTCGCGCCCCGGAACTCGATACGCTATTGGCTCGCGCGCACGGGTTGTCCGTGGAACATGTTTGCGCGCGTCGTGTGCTCGGCGCGGAGCCATGGATGGCAGGAGCGCCGAGCGCCGATCCGAGCCCGCCAGGGATGGCGGGCGAGGTTGAGCGCGCAAACATGTTCCACGGACAACCCGTGCCCCCACGATCACCACATAATCAAGATTTCCCAAGACTGCAGCATCGCCTGCTGACAAGTGTAAAATCGTCGTTCGGACGGATCCGCACGAAACGAATGGAGTGGAGTTATCTTGATGGCTGAACCTGCTGCCAGAATGCAACACCAGCGCGACTTCGCGCTGACGATCGACGGCCAGTTCGTTGCCGGCGACGAGACCCTGGACGTCATCGACCCGGCAACCGAAGAGGTATTCGCCATTGCTCCCGCCGCCGGCCGAGAGCATCTGGAGCAGGCCGTAGCGGCCGCCCGGCGAGCGTTGCGTGCCTGGCGCGCGCTATCCTTCGAGGAACGCGCGGAGCTGATCCGGCAGTATTCCGTCCTCCTCCGCGAGCGCAAGCACGAACTGGGCGAACTGCTCACCCGCGAGCAGGGCAAACCCATCGGACAGTCCGTAGCCGAGTTCGAGCGCGGCACCGCCCAGGCCGACGGCATGGCGGGCATCGAAATCCCGGTCGAAGTTCTCCTCGAGGACGACAATCGCCGCATCGAGCTGCACTACCGTCCGTTGGGCGTCGTCGGCATCATCACCCCCTGGAACGCGCCCGCCGCGCTGGCGCTGGGATCGCTGAGCGCCGCGCTCTACACCGGCAATACCGTCGTCCTCAAGCCTTCGCCCTACACCCCGCTGACCACGCTCAGGATGGGCGAACTCGCACAGCAGGTCTTTCCGCCCGGCGTCGTCAACGTGCTGGCGGCAGGCAACGACCTGGGCCAGTGGATGACCGAGCATCCCGACATCGACAAGATTTCGTTCACGGGCTCGGTAGCCACAGGCAAGAAGGTCCTGGCAACCGCGTCGGAGACCCTCAAGCGCGTCACGCTGGAACTCGGCGGCAACGATCCGGCCATCGTTCTCGACGACGCCGATCCGCAGGCCATCGCCAGGTCGCTGTTCTTCGCCTGCTTCGTGAACAGCGGTCAGGTCTGCATGGCGGTCAAGCGCATCTATGCGCACGAGAGCGTCTACGAAGAGTTGTGTTCGGCGTTGGTGGACGAGGCGAACGCGGCCAGGGTCGGCAACGGGCTCGATCCGGATACGAAGCTGGGACCGCTGCAGAACAGGATGCAGTACGAAAAGGTTTCGGAGATCCTGGAGGAGACGAAGAACAACGGCGCCACCGTCCTCACCGGCGGCGAAATTCCCGACCGGCCAGGCTACTTCATTCCGCCGACCCTGGTTACCGACGTGGACGACGACAGCCGGATCGTCAGCGAGGAACAGTTCGGTCCGGTGGTGCCCATATTGAAATTCACCGATCCGGAAGACGCACTGCGGCGCGCCAACGACACCCGCTATGGCCTGAGCGGCTCGGTCTGGACGTCGGACCCGGCACGCGGCAAGGCGCTGGCGGAGCGCATGGAAGTGGGCACCGCCTGGGTCAACCAGCACCGGGCGGTGTCCGCCTACGTGCCCTTTGGCGGCGCCAAGCAGTCCGGACTGGGCCGCCAGTACTCCATCATCGGGCTCAAGGGCTACATGGAGCCGAAGGTTGTGAGCGTGGCGAAACAATGAACATGCCGAATGGGGGTTTCGAAGCCATGAGCGCGGGGGCCGCGGGGGCGATCGTGAAGCGACAGCACACCTTCACATGGCGCAGACGGACCTGATCGGCAAGGGGGAGCGACAATGCTGTTAGGCGAGATTCTGAGAGTTGCCCTGCAGTCCATCCGGGCCAATATCATTCGCTCGTGCCTGACCATGCTGGGCATCATCATCGGCGTGGCCGCAGTCATCACCATGCTGGCCGCGGGCTCCGGAGCCCAGCAGCAGATCGAGGAGCAGATCGATGCGCTGGGCGCCAACGTACTCAACATCACCGCCGAAACCTGGTTCCTGCGCGGTGTCGCCCGCGACGCGCTGACGCTGGAAGTCGAGGATGTCTGGGCGCTGCGGGAACACGCTCAGCATCTCGACGCCGTCGTTCCGACGCTGGAGGATCGCGGCCAGATTACCTACGACGGCCGAAATTCGAACACCCGGCTGGTCGGCACCACGGCCGACTTCGCCGATATCTTCAACTACGGCGTGCGCTACGGCCGCATGTTTACCGAAGCCGAAGATCAGGCGCGCCAGCGCGTCGCCGTGGCCGGAGCGTCGATTCCGCAGTATCTGGATATCGACAACCCGGCGGACCTGCTGGGCGAGCGGGTCTTCGTGCGCGGCATTCCATTTACCGTGGTCGGCATCTTTGAAGAAATCGGCGGGGACTGGAACAGTCCGGATCAGAATTTCTTTCTGCCGGTCCGAACCGCCGAGACTCGGGTGTTCGGCTCGGAAGACCTGGAGGACATCAGCGTTCGCGTTGTGCCCGACGTGTCTCTGGAGACTGCCATGGTGGATGTGGAGCGCGTGCTTCGCGCCGAACACAGGATCCTTCCCGGCATGCCCAACGACTTCGCGATATACGACCGCAAGCAGTTCCTGGAAACCCGCGAGGAGGCTCAGCAGACTTTCACCATGCTGCTCGCGAGCATTGCCGGCGTGAGTCTGCTGGTGGGCGGGATCGGCATCATGAACATCATGCTGGTCTCCGTCACCGAGCGTACGCGGGAAATCGGCGTTCGCATGGCGTTGGGCGCGACGCGTTTCAACATCATGACGCAGTTCCTGATCGAAGCCGTCGCGCTGTGCCTTCTCGGCGGCGCGCTGGGCGTGGCGGCCGGTGCGGGCATGGCGGTGCTGATGTCGCGTACGGCCGGGTGGGCCGTCCATGTTTCCCCGGAATCGATCCTGCTGGCAGTGGCTTTCAGCCTCGGCGTAGGACTCTTCTTCGGGCTGTTGCCTGCGCGCCGCGCGGCGGCGCTGGATCCGATCGAAGCGCTGAGATACGAGTAATCTCGCCCTGAGGCTGTGGTGTAAACTACGTTTCCGCTTCGAATCCGGAAAGAGAAACCGATGACAGAGACCACCCCCACCTCCGAAGCGCGCCCTGCCTCCGGCAAGCGCCTCCTGATCAGCGTAGTCGCCGCGGCGGCAGCCGGCATTCTCCTGGTTTTTGCGGTAATCATGCCCGCGGAATACGGTATCGATCCGCTCGGTACCGGCGGTCTGATGGGCCTCGATACGATGACCGCAGAACCCACCCGCACGATCGAGGTCACCGATGTCATCGGCGGCAACGAAACCGTGTCGGAAGTGGAAATCCCCGACTACGGCGACCCGGTGCCCCTGCCCAATCCGGCGGTTCACCAGGATGAGGCCGAGCTCCGGCGCACCATGACGATGGAGGTGCCCATCGGCCCCTTCGAAGAGACGGAGATCAAGACCGTTCTCGGCGAGGCCAAGGTCATTCTCTATTCCTGGAGCGTCGACCGGGGCGACATCTATTCGGACTTTCACGGCCACGCGCCGGAGTTCGGGCCCGACTTCTTCGTGCGCTACGAGGAACACCAGGAAGGCTCGGGCAACGACGGGTCCCTGGTGGCGCCCTTCGGCGGCGAGCACGGCTGGTACTGGTTGAACTACAACGAATACCCGGTCGTCGTGACGTTGACGGTGGAGGGGTATTTCGACGACATCATCGACTACGGAATTTTCTAGAAGCGGGCCGTGCAAGAGCCCGGGGAGCCGCGCCGGATCAGCGCCTGAACTGCCGGAATGTCACAACAACGAAATCCCCGTTACTGGGCATCGCACTGGTACACGACCAAGTTCGCGAGAAAACCCATGCCGGCGGGATGGTACTGGCACGATCAGCACTACACGTGGAGCGGCCCCTACGACACCGAAGAGCAGGCCCGCAAGGACCTGGATGCCTACGAGAAGAGCCGCGAAACGCCGGTCCTGAGTTCCTTCCTGAATTACTGACCGCAACGCTGTCAATTCATGTTCTTCTCGCGTTCGCGGGGTATTCGCGAGGTTTCGGGTACGAGGAACAGCAGCACCAGGCCACCGAGGATGCCCAGGGCGCCGGCAAACAGGCTGGCGGCCGCCAAGCTGAATATCTCCACCAGCACTCCTGACAGCAAGGGTCCGCCGACCCAGCCGACGTCGCCGATCAGCCTCCATACCCCGAGGAACTGGCCCCGTTGGCCGGGGGGCGAGAGATCCATGCCGATGATCATCACCAGGCCGGTGCTCAGGCCGTTGCCGACTCCCAGCATCAGCGCGGCCGCCAGCAGCGTCCAGAAACCCTGTGCGAACGGCAGCATGGCCAGGCCGATGACGAAGCCCGCGACGCTCGGCACGCCGGTCCATTTGCGGCCCCAGCGGTCCATGGCGATGCCGACGGGGTAGGAGAGCGATACATCCACCGCCGCGGCCAGCGAGTAGATCAACCCTATGGTGGCGGGATCGAGGCCCACAAGCACGCCGAACAACGGAACCAGAAGTTGCCGGGTGGCGCGCATGATCTGGAAAACGATCGCGACCGTTCCCGCGGTGGCGAACATGCTCCGGTTGTCCGCAAGAATTCGGCCGATGGTCCGCAGGTGCCCGGATCTTGCCGGCGAGTCGGGCCGGACGTCGGCCGTATAGACGAAGGAAATCAGAAAGGCGACGATGCAGAGGGAGGCGGCGCCCAGGTAGGCGGGCGCATAACCAAGGGATTCGGCGACAATCCCGCCCGCCAGGGGGCCCGCCAACGCGCCCAGCCGCTGGATACCCGCGTTCACGGCGGTGGCCTGACCGCGTAGTTCCGGCGGGCAGCTATGGGTGATGTAGGTCAGCCAGCCCAGGAACCAGGCCGCATGTCCAGCGCCCAGGGGAACCGCCAGCAGGGCGATTTGCCATGGCTCGGTGGCGGCAGCCATGCCCAACATGGATGTGGCCAGCAACACGAATCCGCCGAGCAACACCGACTTGTCGCCGAACCGCCCTACCAGCAGTCCGGCCGGCACGTCGAAGATGAGGACCCCGACGCCCCTGAGCGCCATCACCAGAGCGGCGAAGGCGGCGCTGCCGCTGACCTGCAGCGCGTACAGCGGCAGCAGCAGGAGCATCGCCTGGCTGGCCACCGCCGTGAACGCCGACGGCAGATATACCGGGATCAGCAGCCGGTCATGTGGAGCGGGCAAACCCAAGGCGGGTATTCAGTCAGAAGGTTTCACATTGGTCCCGATGCGCTGACGCACAGGAACAACCGGGAACAAATGGGTTGCGTTGCCGTTCCATGCAAGACCGTCCGACGCGCAGCGTCACGTTCTATTGGAGTACCGCGATGATGGAGCCGGCGACATAGTCCATGTTGGACCGATTGAGGCCGGCGAAATTGATCCGGCTCGATTCCACCATGTAGACGTGGAACTCTTCCCGCAGGCGGATGACCTGCTCGCGGGGGAGCCCCAGGAAGGAGAACATGCCACGTTCCCGGGCGATGAAGGAGAAGTCCACGTCGGCACCGCGCTGCGCGAGTTGGTCTGCGAAGGTGCGCCGCAGGCTGTTGAGCCGCTCGCGCATTTCACCCAGCTCCTCCAGCCACTGAGCGGTCAGTTCCTCGTCGTGCAGGATGCAACTGACGATGGCGGCGCCATGGTCGGGAGGCATCGAATAGATTCCCCGGCCCATCTGCGCCAGGTTGGTCCGGGTGATTGCGGCCTCGTCCGCGTTTCGTGACACGATGCTGGCGAGGCCCACTCGCTCCCGGTACAGGCCGAGATTTTTCGAGCAGGAGGAGGCAAGCAGGATTTCGTCGACTCGCTCGGCCATGACGCGCACGCCATGGGCGTCCGCTTCCAGGTTCTCCGCAAGACCCTGGTAGGCCAGGTCCACGAACGGCACGATGCCGCGGTCGGCAAAGAGGTCGGCAAGGGCATCCCACTGTTCCGGGGAAAGATCCGCGCCGCACGGATTGTGGCAGCAGCCGTGCAGCAGGACCACGTCGCCGGGTCCCAGCGACGAGAACGTTTCGACCATGGCGTCGAAGTCGACCCGGTGGCGATCGAAGTCATAGTAGGGGTAGTGCGCAAGCTCGAGCCCTGCAAGCCGCAGCAGCGGCAGGTGGTTGGGCCACGACGGTTGACTCAGCCACACGGTGGCCGCTGGCCTGGCCCGGACGATGACATGGCCCGCTACGCTAAGGGCGCCGCTGCCGCCCGGGGTCTGGACAGATGAAACGCGTCCCGCCTCCAGCGCCGGGTGGCCGGCGCCGAAGAGCATCTTCTCCATGGCCTCGTTGAATCCGGGGTTTCCTGCGATGGCGACGTAGCTCTTGCTGTCCTGGGCTTCGATGATGCGCCGTTCCGCGCGCTTGACGCACTGCAGTACAGGGGTGCGCCCGGCCTCGTCCTGGAACACGCCCACGCTCAGGTCCACCTTGTTTGGGGCCGGGTCGGCGCGAAACAACGCCATGATGCCGAGAATGGCGTCGGGGGGCTGGAATTCCAGATTTTCGAACACGGTAATTTTCGGGAATACTGCAAGCATTGAGCCTGCCGAACGAGCGGATACTAAACGATCGGCCGGGCAGTGGTAAGGCCCGAGCCGCGTCGCCAACCCAAGTGCCCGCATACAAACCGCGGCAGCCCGGGGACGGCTGCCGGAAACGGGCTATCTCGCGTAGCGCTCCAGCAATTCGCGCACGTTCTCCGGCGGGTTGGTCATTTCGCGAATGACCCGGGTGCCTTCCGTGTGCTCGATCAGCGGCATCCTTACCCCGAACATCTGCTGCTCGGTTGCACGGAATGCCTGATCGCCGGTGGTGGCGACGAAACTCTCGCGCAGTATGCGCACAGCATCTTCGGGAGAGTCTGGCGGCAGGAATGCCGCGTGGCCAAAGGTGTTGATGGTGGGCTGCAGCCACTTGTAGATTTCGAACATTTCGCCTGAAGGATATTCGCCCTTCAGCTGCTCATAGACCTCAACGAATGTGGGTATGCCGGCGGCGGCCGGTTCCGGCAACACGCTTCCGTTACGGTTCACCTGGGGGTTGTGCCACAACGCGAGCGCCTGTCCGGTGGATACCAGCGGTTCTTCAATGGAGAACCGGTACAGGGTGAGCCCGGCCGTCTGCATGTCGACCTCGCCCCTGCGCACGGCGTTGAAGACGTCGTTGGCGCCGGGAAAGCCCGTGATGTACGCGTAGTCCACGCCCAGCATGTCCAGCGCCATCCGGCCGAGAATGTCGTAGTGGTGAGCTGGACTCTGGCCGCCGTACTTCAGGCCCTGAACGGTGAGCAGGTCTTCCGGTGTCGACACGGCCTCGCTGCGGACATACACCATGTTCGGACTCTTGAGACCGCCGATCAGCGGCATCTCCGAAAAGTCGGCCCGCAATCCCGGCAGGCCGAGAATCTCCGCCGTTCCCGAGAATGGCGAGAAAAGCAGCGAATAGCCGTCGCCGTCGGCAATCTCATATCCGAAATTCCATACCCTCGTGCCGCCGCCGCCGGGAATGTTGCGAACGACCATGGTGGGCCGGCCGGGAATGTGTTCGCGCCAGTGCTGGATGAAGGTGCGCAGCGCCAGGTCGGTGCCGGACCCCGGACCGCGGCCGATGTAGACGGTGATCGTCTTGCCGTCGTAGAAGTCCCCGTCCTCCGCAAGCGCGTCACTACCTGCCATCAGGCCGGCTGCACACAGAACGAGGACGGATACCCGTCCGACCAGACAATGATTGCTCTCCATCGCCATGGGACTCTATCATCGAGACGGACAAAGGGGGGGACGTGATGAAAAAACCAGCCGCATTTGGCCTGATTCTTCTGCTGCTCGTGCCGGTCGGCGCCGTAGCCCATCACTCCAGGGCGACCTTTTTCGACATGGACCAGATCGTCGAACTGGAGGGGGTGATCACCCGCGTGCAGTGGAGGCATCCGCACGTGCGTTACTGGATCCAGGCGGATCCCGCCTATGGCGGCGCCGAGTGGGAAATGGAGACCACCCCGCCCAGCCTGCTGGAACGACTGGGCATCGGTCCGGACGTTGTCACGGCGGGAACGCGGGTGCGTGTGGCGGGGCCGCCATCCAGGTTCTCGGCCAATACCATGGAAGTCAGCCACGTGCTCCTGCCGGATGGACGCGAAGTCCTGCTGCATGGGGGCCTTGACCCCAGGTGGTCGCAGAATACGGTGGTCCGGCAGACGCTCGACTTCGACCCTGAAACGGTGCGAGAGGCCGAAGCGGCCGCCCGGGGCATATTCAGGGTCTGGAACCGGTTCGCGATTCCCGCCGGTGACCGTCCGCCGTTCTGGCTCGGCAGCTATCCGCTCACGGAGTCAGCCCGGGCCGTCGCCGCGGCGTGGGACCCCGCGGTGGGGACGGACGTGGGCTGCAGGGGCAAGGACATGCCGTGGATCATGGCCAGCAACTGGCCGTTCGAATTCATCGATGAGGGCGACACCATTCGGCTGCTGGCCGAAGAGTTCGATCGGGAGCGGCTCATCCACCTGAACGGGTCGTCTGACGAGGCCGTTCCGTCGCCCATGGGGTACTCCACAGGCCTCTGGGAAAACGGCGATCTGGTGGTTGTCACGACGCATGTCAATACGGGCCAGCTTGGCAGGGACGGTATCCCGCTAAGCGAGGATGTGGAGATTGTCGAGCGCTTCAGTCTGAGTCAGGATCAGCGGAGGCTGGATTATCGGATGACGATCACCGATGCCGCCACCTTCATTGAGCCCGTGACCTTTACGTCCCACTGGATATGGTTCCCCGGCGAGACCGTCAAGCCGTACAATTGCATCGAAACGCCGGGCTCGTGGACAACGGTCGACCAGACCGAGTTCCGTTCGAGCCCGTAGCGGGCGCGCCGGAACCGGTTCGGATTCACTGCAATGCGGTTCGACGGTCGGGAACAATGGACAACGGATAGTCAGCGACGATGAGCATGCAGGTAAATCGGGACGAAGTGGCGCCGGAGCTGTTGCCGAAAGGAGCCACCCGCCGTCGGCTCATAGACGAAAACAGCGTCCCCGGAACTCAGTGCCGGTTCGATGTGCTGACGATCGACGCGGGGGGTTCGATGGAGCTCCGGTTGCCGCGCCGGGGAGTGGCCTGGGCACAGGTATTGAACGGAAACCTCACCGTGCAGGGCGGCGGCGAGGATCGGGTTCTCGGCGACTCGCAGCTCCTGTTTCTCGCCAACGCCTTTGCCGGCCGCCTCGCTTCCGCCGACGGTGCTGAATTGATTCTCCTTGAGGTGCCTGACGCCAGCCGGTTCGATTCCGGGCCGGAAACCGGGCTCCCGGGAGTTCAGAGCGTGGACCTGGGGTTGGAGCCGATGCTGCAATCGGAGCACGACGAACGCACACGCCTCTACATCGCGACGCCCAAACTCTTCGGCACCCGGGCGCTGATCGGCGAGTTGGTGGCGTTCCCGCCGGGCACCGTCAGCCAGAACCATCACCACGTTGGCGCCGAGCACTTCCAGTACGTGCTCCGTGGAGAGGCGACCGTGTATCTGAACGAGACACCGCGACGTCTCAGAGCCGGCGACCTGCTTTACAAGTACGACCTGGAGCGGCACTACTGCGAGAACGACGGCAGCGGCGAGCTGGTTTTCGTGGAATTCTTCGTTCCCGCCGAGTACGAGACGGTTTGGGTCGATCCCGAGCGAAGTTGCGCCTGGTCGCCGACAGGGAAGAACGCCCTGGGCGGTGTGCCCAGCCGGCAGATCGCCACCCACACGAGCGACGGCAGCTACCACCAGGACGTCTGAGGGGCCTGCCCAGGGCGTCCGGAAAGATGCCCGGAGCGTTCGGAAAGATACCCGAAACGTCCGGGAAGATGCCCGCTGCTACAGGGAGGGTCTCCGGACGCGCCGGCTATTCGTGAACCAGTTGCCAGGAGGAGTAACCGCTCACGTCGCGGTCCAGCGCCACGACATCGGTCTCTTCCGCATACTGCTCCCACAGCTCGATCATTGTCTGCAGCCGCTCCGGATAGCGCTCCGCCAGGTCGATGGTTTCGGCCGGGTCGGAACTCAGGTCGTATAACTGCCAGGCGCCCTCGCCGGCCGGCGTCCAGATCCAGGTGATCTTCCAGTCGCCGCTGTTGAGCGCGCGATGACTGAACATCTCCCAGCCGTGGGTCCGTTCGCCGTCAACCGCGTTTTCGCGCGCACCGTCGAGAAAGGGCAGCAACGAATGTCCACGCATGTTCCGGACCGTGTCATCGCCTGCCGAATCCAGGCCCGCCAGTTCCACCATGGTCACGGCCAGGTCCATCGCCGTAATGAGTTCGCCGTTGCGCTCGCCTTGCCGCGCGAACGCGCCATGGTGGACAAAAGCCGGTACCCGCAGGCCGCCCTCGGTCGGGAAGCGCTTGTAGAGGCGCAGCGGAGTGGCCGACGCCTGCGCCCATCCGCGCCCGGCCATGATGTGAGATCCGGGGCGGCCCATGTTCTCGTACCGGTTGTCGAACGTCGAGGGTATCCAGTAGATGCGATCCCCTTCGATCAGTTCGAGTCCCTCGGGCCCGTTGTCCGACAGGAACAGGATCACGGTGTTGTCGCGCTCGCCGAGGTTGTCCAGTGTCTCCAGCAGCCGGCCTATGTGGTAGTCCATGTTCTCGACCATTGCCGCGTAGACTTCCATGCGCCGCGCTTCGACTCGCCTCGCCAGATCGCTCAACTCGTCCCAGGCCGGTATCGAAGGCGAATCGTACCGGGTGTGTTCGGCGGCGAGCAGGCCCAGTTCCTGCATTCGCGCGATACGTTGGGCCCGAATCTCGTCCCAACCCGGGTCGTAACGGCCGCGCGTCCGCGCCAGCCACTCGTCAGGCGCGTGCAGCGGCCAGTGGGGCGCGGTGTAGCCGAGATAGGCGAAGAACGGACGATCGCTGTCGCGGTCGGCTTCGAGGTATTCGATGAGCGTGTCGGTGTAGAAGGCCGTGGAGAAGAAATCCGGGGGCAGTTCGGCCACCCGCTCGCCGTTCTCCGTGTAGGTGGCGGTACCGAGGTAGACGCCCGTGGCATCGGCGTAGTGACTGGCGCCCCCGTCCATCAGGGAAAAGCTGCGGTCGAAGCCCCTTGCGGCGGGATTGCTGGCTCCGTCCCCGATGTGCCACTTGCCGACCATGTAGGTGTCGTAGCCGGCGGCATCGATCAGTTCGCTCACCAGGGTCACGTCCTCGTCCATGCTGCCGCGGTACCCCGGCAGGCCGTGAAGCTCGGGGGCTCCCGCCAGGCGCGTACCGAAACTACCCAGGCCGACCTCGTGCGGGTGCAACCCGGACATGAGCATCGCCCGCGTCGGGCCGCAGGTCGCCGCGGCGTGGAAGTTGGTGAACTGAAGCCCGGTTTGGGCGAGCTGATCGAGATTGGGTGTGCGCATCTCACCGCCGTAGGCGCCGAGATCCGAGTAGCCGACATCGTCGGCAACGATCAACAGGATGTTGGGTTGCTGCGCATGGGCCAGCCCGGAAACCAGGAAAACCAGTCCCAGGATCAACATCAGGGGAGCCGCGAAGGTGCCTGTGGGGGCAAGGGCAGTCAATGTTGCACTTTCTGTGCGGATCAAGGCTGTCAACGTCTTATTCTCCCTCGGGTCGCAGGTTGTTCAGCCCGCCCAGGTCCTCGCAGGCATAGGGCACGTAGGGTTCGGTGGTCAACGAGTGCGTATCCTCGCCGGAATACGTTCCCTGCATGTACAGGGGATCATCGAAGGTATAGGTACGGGTCAGCGTCCGCCCGTCCGGGCTCACCCGGAACCGCTCCACCACATGCCATTGGTCGCTGTGCATGCGGAATCTCGGCCAATCCAGGTGGTCGAACACGCCCGCCTCGAATCCGATCGTGTCGACCACCAGCGTATCGTCTTCCCACCAGCCGATGGAATGGCCGGTCACGCTCGGTTCGATGTCCCCGGGGTGGTCAGACCGGTCCAGGTGGATCGTCCTGACGAGATCCACATAGCCGTATTGCAGGGTGATCCGGTCCTCGTCCTGGTAGATGTCGTTCGACTCCCGCTCGTATGCCCAGTCATAGACGATGTTGACCGTCTCGCAACGCAGCGCCGGGCTGTCGAAGTGCCGGACGCGGCCTTCGGCCAGGCGGGCTCCCTCCGGAGTCGGTTCAACCTCGGGCGGGTTCAGGGAGGCCTGGGTCGAGACCCACGGTCCGCGAAGATTGGGCTGGCCGTTGGGGAGCCGGGCCGGCCGCGACCGCGCGGCATCCTCGGAAACAAGGCCGCCCGCAACCTCCTCCGCCGAAGGACGCCCATCGTATTCGGCCAGCGTCGTACCGTCTTCAAGGATGATCATCCCGACATGACAGACGTTCTCTTCACGCCAGGCCGGGGAACCGTCGATGGACATGACCTGGCCCGGAACCAGCGACTCGGCCGTCCAGCCGCGCCGCCTGAGCCGGCTGGCGGCGGCCATCTCGCAGCGCCAGTGGGTCACGGCGCTCTGCTCATCGGTTACATCCAGGTAGAGATAGACGTGCGGATTGACGAACCTGAACTCGGTGAGCACCGCATCCGCGAGGAAAACGTCCTGTTGGAGGTCAAAATTTCCAACAATCGCGTGATGCGCGTAACCGTCCGGTGCCGCCATGCACAGGAGGGTTGCCGTAAGCAAACCCGCACCAATCTCCCTTGCTTCAAACTGCATTCGCATCAATTCGACCGCCTTGATGCCGCACGATAGCAACACCGCACGGCCGAATCCACAGCCCGCGCGACTCGCCCCGAAAGACGGTGATCGCAAGGGAGCGTGCGGATATCGCAGTCGCGCGTCGTGGGCTCTCGGCGCCTAGCCACCGAACGCCGCGGCGACGCGCGGCACCAGTTGCTGCCAGATCAGCACCAGCGACATGCCGGTGAAGACCGCCAGGCTCAGCCAGCCGAACCACTTCGCAAACGTCGACGGATAGAAGACCTTGTCCTCCTTCGGGATGACCGTAAGGCAGTAGTACAGGTTGAGAAAGAAGACCACCGGCGCGACGAAATACGCCAGCGCGGAAGCTACCAGCACCAGAAAAACCGGGCGGGGCACACCCGCGATGATCGTCACCGCGGTCACCAGCGAGAACAGCATGGTGAGGCGGTAGATGTTGTACTCGGAGTACCAGCGGGTGCGATGCTCGGTTCCGAGGTCATCCCTGGCCGTTCCGGGCAGTGCCGCCGTGGCCGGGAAGAGGTTCCGGCAGCAGGCGCCGACGAGCCTGGGCCTGCCATCGAAGTAGTTGAAGGCGGTGGAGTAGGTGGCCGCCATCGCGCCCGCAAGAAAGACGAGCATCATCCCCGGACCGACGCTGTCGGTGAATATTCGGGCGATCTCGCCCATCACGGCATTGCCCTGGATCTCGCTCGGGAACAGCCACACTGCCGCCAGCAGCATGAAAACGCATGCCAGGATGAAGGAGATCACGTGCCCGACCCGGAAATCCCACAAGCCGATCTTGAACCACCGCCGGCAATACTCCCGGGCGTGCCCGGGCATCCGCGAGGTGTCCACGGCCAGGTCTTCCTTGGCGCTGGTGAAAGTGTCGAAGCGCGCGGCCATGCCCTGCGCTTCGAGTTCGTCCCGAATCCGGCCCATGCCCGTGTTCTTGGCCTTGCCCCACTCCGAAGCCAGGAGCGAAACGTCGATTCCGGTGGGCAGCAGCCCCAGGAAGGAGGCGATGATCAGCCAGGACCCCTCGGGCGTGTCCAGTTGGAAGAAGTGCACGAACTCGCCCACCGGCGCGGGGTTGACCAGGTAGACGCCGACGCTGCAGACGATAAGGATGCCAGCGGTGATCTTGGTCACCAGTTCCACCGCCCCGTATTTTCCACCCAGGATGATGGCCACCGAAACGATCCCCAGCAGCAGCGCGTAGAACGAGAGTTCGGCGTCGTCGCCGAGTCCCGGAATGTCCCAGCCCAGGTACTGCCGAAAAAAGTAGTAGACCACCGCGGCGCTGGCCACCAGGCGCCCGGCCTGGCCGACGGCCGCCTGGATGACCGCGGTGATCAGCACGTACCACACCGGGATCTTCTTCCAGGCGGTGGAATAGGCGTCCAGAATGCTGCGCCCGGTGGCGTGGGTGAAGCGGAACGCCATCTCGAAACCGTAGTACTTGAAGATGTAGGCAATGGGAATGCACCACAGCAGCGCATAGCCGTACCGCCCGCCCGCCACCGGTGCGGTCACCAGGTGGCTGGTGCCGATACCGGTCATCATCAGGATCATGCCCGGCCCGAACTGGCGGATGAGGCTCGCGGGCTTCATGGACGGGAGTTGCAGCGACTGGAAGGAATCGCCGGTTGCCGGTGATTGGTTGGACTTATCGTTCATCGGTACTTGTTTCCGGATCCGGGCACGTGTGCCGGCGCTATGGTACATGAGGCAGGGTGGATCGCATGCAAGTAATTTCCAACACAAGTAATCTCCGACCCATGGACGTTTCCCTCAAGGTAGCCTGCTCGCCCGAAGACCGGCTGAAGGCCTTCATGGTGCGGTGGGTCGTGTTTTGCGGCGAGCAGGGCGTACGCTATAACATTGAACATGACGAATTCGAAGACACCGCGACCCACGTGCTGGGCGAAATCGACGGCGAGCCCGTTGCCGCCGGCCGGCTGCGTTGCCTCCCGGACTACGCCAAGCTGGAACGCATCGCCGTTCGTGCGCCGTACCGCGGCCGTGGGATAGGCTCCGAAGTAACGACCTTTCTTGTGCGGCTGGCGCGGGAACGGGGTCATTCCAGCTACCGCATGAATGCTCAGGCGCACCTGGCGGAGTTCTACGGCCGTCTGGGCTTCAAGGCCGTCGGCGAGGTCTTCCTGGAGGCTGACATCGAGCACGTGCTGATGATTC
The DNA here is from genome assembly GCA_022825505.1 of Gammaproteobacteria bacterium. Lineage (GTDB taxonomy): Bacteria > Pseudomonadota > Gammaproteobacteria > Steroidobacterales > Rariloculaceae > UBA6522. The sequence goes on from JAJDWR010000084.1 coordinate 135,479, forward strand.
GGGAGGACTGAGTTCGGGCCCGCGACGCGCGGGGTACGAAAACAGGTCGGACATCGGGGCAAAACGTGACCCAACGAGTCGAAACAGGCGGCATCGAAACAGGCAGAGGCAAGTAAGGCGGCGTTAAGTCAGGCAGTGTCGAAACGGGCAGTGTCGAAACGGGCGGAGTCGGATAGGTGCTCAAGAGAACTGCCGGTAGAATCGATCCAACGTCCTGCCGGTTCCTTTCCGGCGGCAAGGGATTCTTCGGGAGACGCTCATGCACGATCAGAACCACCATCGTCACCGCACCTTCCCATTCGTGGGCCACCTGGCCGCACGTGTCGGCGTACCGCTCGCGCTTGCAGCGTGCAGTGCGCTGCTGGCGCTGTCCGCAAGCGCCCAGACTCGCGAGTCGGGCCCCTGGTGGCCGAATGCCGAGTGGGGACCGGAAGATCAGGCGGGGGCCTCCAACCGGATCACCGACGCCAGGGTGATGGAGGCGCTGCAGATGGCGACCACCGGCAGGATCTACGAACTGGGCCAGATCTACGAGCAGGGGATGCCCCTGTTCGGCACCCGCAGCTACTCGATGGTGCTGCCGGCCCGGGACCCGGCGGCGGGCGACAACCGCATAGTGGCCAACGAGGAGTTCGTGTCGACACAAATCGGCCAGGTGGGCACGCAGTTTGACGGGCTGGGCCACATCGGCCAGGAAGTGGTGATGGAGGACGGTAGCATCGAGCACGTCTTCTACAACGGTTTCACTGCGGCCGAGATGGATACGCCCGGCGGTTTGCAGCGACTGGGCATCGAACACGTCCGGCCCATCGTCACGAAGGGCGTGCTGGTCGATATCGCCGGCTACCAGGGCGTGGAACGGTTGTCCAACGGCTACGAAGTCACGGTAGAGGATCTGTTGGGCGCGTTGGCGGCCCAGGGCATGTCGGCAGCGGATGTGGCCCCTGGCGACGCGCTGCTTCTGCGCTACGGTTGGTCGTCACTCTGGGATCAGCCCGAAGCCTACAACACCAACCCGCCGGGGATCGGACTGGCCGCTGCCCAATGGATCATCGAGCGCCAGGTGACCATGATCGGCGCGGACTCATGGGGCAGCGAAGTGTTTCCCAACCCCGACGAGTCGCTCGTCTTCCCGGTTCACCAGGAACTGCTCACGAAGAACGGCATCTTCAATCTGGAGAACATGCAGTTCGACGAACTCGTGGACGACGTGGTCTACGAGTTCCTGTTCATCGTCACCCCGATTCGTTTCAGGGGGGCGACGGGCTCGCCCGCGCGGCCGATCGCGATTCGCTGAGGCGCTACTGTCCCCAGCGCGCCATGGCCTGGGCGTGCTCCGACTCCGGCGGCAGTTCCAGCAGTTCCATGCGGTTGCCATGGGGGTCGAACACATTCGACAGGATCGCGTTCGTACTGCTCGATCGCCCATCCGGCACCTCGACGCCGCGTTCCCGCCACATGCCGACGGCGGCATCCATGTCGTCCACGACCACGCCGAAGTGGTTGATGCCCGGTCCGCGGTTCTCGTTGGTCGACTGTAACTCCACGAACGTGCCCTGGCTGACCTGAACGTAGACCAGCGCCACCTCTCCGGCATCGTTCTCTATCCGGAATGCCTCGGGATATCCCAGCGTTTCGGTGTAGTACTCGATCGCGCCGTCCAGGTCATCGAATGCGATGCCCACGTGGTTGATGCCAACGACACCGCTGTTCTGACTCTGGCCGATGGCAATCTGGATGCCCATTCCAACCAGGACTCCGCCGACGAACAGACTAAGCATGCGCATGACAAACTCCTCTTCGTTGTTGTTCGAAACCGGCGAGCCGCCGGTGCGTGTCAGGAACGAAAATACCCTGTTGGTTCCCTCCAGTGCAATTCCCCCGTATCGGATTCCGCCGGATACGGAGCCGTGTTTGCATGTAGCCGGTCCTGCAATTCGATAGGATTGCGCCTTCGCCGGACAGGGGATGCAGATGAAAGCGATTTTGCAGACGGAGTTTGGGGGCGCTGAGACGCTCTGCGCCGGGGAGACGGAGACACCGCAACCCGGTGAGGAGCAAGTCCTCATCAAAGTGGCGGCCACCACCGTGAATCGGGCGGACTGCGTGCAGCGGCAGGGCAATTACCATCAGCCGCCGGGCGATTCTCCCATTCTGGGCCTGGAGGTCGCCGGCACCGTCGACGCGCTGGGTCCCGGCGTGGCGAACTTTGAAGTCGGCGAGCGGGTCATGTCCCTGGTGGGCGGGGGCGGTTACGCCGAGTATGCGGTGGCCTACGCAAGCCACGTCATGAGAGTCCCCGAACGGCTTGACTTTCATCAAGCTGCGTGTGTTTGCGAAACCTACATCACCGCCTATCTCAACATCTTCATGCTGGCGGGCCTCAAGGACGGCGAGACCGTGCTGGTCCATGGAGGCGGCGGCGGTGTCAATACATCCGCGATCCAACTATGCAAGGCGTTGACGCCCAATGTCGCGGTCATCATTACCGCGTCGACCGGAAAGGTCGAGCGGGTGCGTGCCCTTGGCGCCGATCACGTCATCGACTACCGGACCGAAGACTTTGTGGAAGGCGTGGCCACTGCGACGGGCAAGAAGGGCGCGAACGTTATCCTCGACCATCTGGGAGGGCTCTACCTGACACGCAACCTGCGATCCCTGGCGCTGGGCGGCCGACTGGTGATCATAGGTCTGATGGGCGGTGCCAAGTCCGAGATCAATCTTGCCCCGCTGATGGTCAGGCGCCAGCAGGTCATCGGCTCGGTTCTGCGCTCCCGTCCGGTCGACGAAAAGGCGGCTATCACCAGGGAGTTCAATGAGACCGTCGTTCCGCTATTCGCAGATGGCCGCATCGAGCCGCTCATCCACGAGGTTCTGCCCCTGGAAGAAGCGGCCGCGGCGCACCGCATGATGGAATCCAGCGCGCATTTCGGGAAGATTGTGCTAGAGGTCTGATCGTCTTTCTTGCGGCCGGACAGGCAACCGAGCTTCGCAAGATATACTGACAGAGCAACTTTCACCGACAGGTCGCCCATGCCAACGCCCGGCAAGTCCCCCGTCATTCCTTCGATGCGGTATGTGGATGCTCCGGCTGCGATTGAGTGGCTGTGCAGCGTGCTGGGCTTTTCGAAGCACCTGGTGGTGCCGCTTGAAGACGGCACCATCGCCCACGCCCAGTTGGTTCTCGGTGATGGCATGATCATGTTGGGCAGTGCGCGCGACGACGAATACGGTCGGCTTGTCAAGGCGCCCGGGCCGAGCGGCGTGAATACGCAAAGCGCCTGCGTGGTGATTGACGATCCCGCTGCCGTTCACGAACGCGCCGTCACCGCAGGGGTGGAAATCGTCGTGCCGTTGCAGAACCCTGAATACGGCGGCGAATTTTTTGCGTGCCGAGATCCGGAGGGGCACATCTGGAACATCGGCTCCTACGATCCATGGGAGGAGCCGTCGGCGACCCGGCCTGATCGATGACTCTGTCCTACGTGGCATGGAGACACGTATCATCAGCCAATGAGTGTTTTATGCCGCGACTGCGGCGACCGACAGGCTGCCGATGCCTACAGGTGTTCGAAGTGCGATTCGGCGCGCGTCGTGCGCCACGATGAACTCCATGACCTGACCATCGCGCACCTGGACTGCGACGCGTTCTACGCGGCCATCGAAAAACGCGACCGGCCCGAATTGCGGGACGTGCCCGTCATCGTCGGCGGGCGGCACCGGGGCGTGGTCGCGGCCTGCTGTTACGTGGCGCGCACCTACGGCGTGCACTCGGCGATGCCCATGTTTCAGGCCTTGAGAGCGTGCCCCGATGCGGTCGTGATCAAGCCGGACATGAAGAAATACGTCGCCGTGGGCCGGGCCATGCGCGCGATGATGCAGGAGCTGACGCCGCTGGTGGAGCCGTTGTCCATCGACGAGGCGTTCATGGACATGTCCGGCACGGTCTCCCTGCACGGAGCCAGTCCCGCGCAATCGCTGTCGGCGCTTGCGCTCCGCGTTGAAGAGACGCACCGGATTACGGTCTCCATCGGTCTCAGCTACAACAAGTTCCTGGCCAAGATCGCCTCGGACCTGGACAAGCCGCGTGGATTCTCGGTGATCGGCCGGGCAGAGGCCCGATCGTTTCTCGCCAAACAACCGGTGACCCTGCTCTGGGGTGTCGGGCCGGCAATGCGGCGGCGCCTGGCGAAGGACGGCATCACCCGCATCGGCCAGCTGGCGCGCCTGGGCGAGGACGAGGCGGTGAACCGCTACGGGCGCATCGGCCGCAGGCTGTGGTCCTGCGCCCGCGGCGAAGACGACCGCCCGGTGGACCCGCGACGCGAGGCCAAGAGCATTTCCTCGGAGATTACCCTCGACACGGATGTCGCCGACCCGGAACAGCTCCGACCAATCCTTTGGAAGCTGGCCGAAACGGTGTCCACGCGGATGAAAAAAGCGGGCGTGCAGGGCCGCAACGTGACGCTGAAGCTCAAGACCGCGGACTTTCGCCTGCTGACTCGCACGCGGCGGCTGGCTCAGCCGACGCGCTCCGCGGAGGCGATGTACGGAACGGCGGAATCGTTGCTCTCGCGCGAAGCGGACGGGCGCGCGTTTCGCCTCATCGGAATCGGCGCTCACGGCCTGGTTGAGGCCGCCGATTCGCTTCAGGGCGATCTGCTCGAAGACAGGCCGGCGGAAAGCCCCGTCGACCGCGCGCTGGACCGTGTTCGCGAAAGGTTCGGCGAAGCGGCCATCGTCAAGGGCCGCGGCTTTGGAGTAAGCCTCGAGCGGCAAGGACCGTCAAAGGCGGAGTGAAAAGCAATCCTGCGTGAAGCCGGCATTCGGTTTGGCCGGGTTCACGCTCGCCGGCGGTTGTGACGGAAAGTGCATACCCTCGGCCGGAGGCCATCAAGCGGATTGAATCTACCTTTCTGATTGTCTATAGTCAGACTAGGTCAGACTAGAAATGCGACATGGAATCCATTCTCACACTCAGCGACGCAAAGGCCCGGCTCTCCGAAATTGTCAAGAAGGCGATCGATGGCGAGGAATTCATCATCACCCGGATGGGAGAGCCGGCCGTCAGAATCAGTCGCTACGAACCGCGGCGTAGCGTACCAAAACTCGGCGACCTTGCCGGCCAGATCCGCATCGCGGACAATTTTGAGGACTGGCCGCCCGACCTTGAGCAGGTTCTGGGGATAGCCGACTCGGAATGAGGTATCTGCTGGATACTCACGTTCTGCTCTGGGCGCGTTCGGCTCCCGACAAACTGTCCCGTGAGGCCATCGCTATCCTGGAATCACGGGAGAGCGAGTTGCACGTGAGCATGGCTACCCTGTGGGAATGCGCGATCAAGTCGAGCATCGGCAGATTGGACGTTCCGAACAACTTCTACCGAATCGTCGCGCGCGAATACACGCTGCTCGGCATGGACATCACCCATCTTGAAGCCTACGCCAGTTTGCCGATGCATCATCGTGACCCGTTCGACCGCCTGCTGATCGTGCAGGCGCAACTCGCTGGCCTGATACTGCTGACGCGCGACCGGAATATCGCCAGGTACGATGTTCCCATCGTCATGGTTTGATGGCGTTCGTCTATCGCAAATTTCCACGCAATGCCGATACTCGTTGCCGAAGATCGTCTGCGCTGACGTTCTCCGGGGTGACCGGTTCGCCGGCGACGATGTCCACGCGGCTCCAGTATCGTGACCACTGGCGGTGAAATGCTCCCTTGCCCTGGCGGCTGAAGAAGCTGCCCCAGAGGCCGCGCAGGGCCATCGGCACCACCGGTACGGGCGTTTCTCCGATGATCCGCTCGATTCCCGGGCGGAAGACGTCGATCTCGCCGTCGTGGGTCAGGTGGCCTTCCGGGAAGATGCACAGGAGGTGGCGCGACTGGAGTGCCCGGCGGATCTCCGCGAATGCGGCCTCGTAGGTATCCGGGTCGGCGCGCTTTGAGGTGATGGGGATGGTCCGGCTGGTGCGAAAGACGAAGTTCAGCACGGGAAGATCGTAGATGCTCCTGGCCATCACGAAACGGATCGGCCGCCGGATGGCCCCCGCCAGCAGCATCGCATCCACGTAGCTGACGTGGTTGCACACGATCACCGCCGGACCGCGTTCGGGAATGGCTTCCAGGTTCTCGTGGCGGACGCGGTACATGGAGTGCGACAGCAGCCACACCAGGAACCGCATGGTGAATTCCGGCACCTGCTGGAAGATGTAGCCCGCCACCACGGCGTTGGCGATGGCCACGAACAGGAACAGCGAGGGGATGCTGAGGTCCAGGTAGACGAGCCAGAGGATCGCAAGACCCGATCCGGCGACGAGGAACAGCGCGTTGAGGACGTTATTGGCGGCGATGATCCGGGCGCGGCGGTCGTCGGGCGTGCGCGCCTGGATATTGGCCTGCAGCGGCACCACGAACATCCCGGCAAACATGCCCATCAGTCCCAGGTCGATGAGCAGCCGCGGCGTGCCTTCGCCCGCCAGGAATTCGCTCGCCGTGCGCAGGCCTTCCGCATCGAGCTGGCCGATGGCGAAGTAAGAGTCGATACCGAATACGCTGATCCCGGCGGCGCCCAGGGGCACCAGGCCGATTTCCACCCGCCTGCCGGACAATTTTTCGCACAGCAACGAGCCCACGGCGATGGAAATGGTGAAGAAGGCCAGGATCAGGGTCACGACACCCGAGTCGCCCGCCAGGTGCAGTCGCGTCAGGTTGGCGATCTGGGCCAGGTAGACGGAGCCGATGAGCCAGAACCAGGAAACTCCCAGTACCGACTGGAAGACCGCCTTCTTCTCCGCCGCCAGGCGTATGAGTCCCCAGGTTTCGGTCACCGGGTTCCAGGACACGGAGCCATGGAGCGCTGACGGCGCCCGGGGGATGCCGAGGCTGGACAGATACCCCGTCACGGCAACCATCACCACCATGACCGAAAGAAACAGCGACACGCCCCCGCCGTTGTCCCCTGCGGCGGCGCCGCCGATGATGCCGCCGGCGATGGTGCCGAGCAGGATGGCCACGAGGGTGCCCATCTCCACCATGGCGTTGCCGCCGACGAGTTCGGTGTTGTGCAGGTGCTGGGGCAGGATCGCGAACTTGAGCGGCCCGAAGAAGGTGGACTGCACGCCCAGGAGAAAGACCACGCCAAGCAGCAGGGTGACGTTCTGTACGTACAGCGCCGCCGCCGCCAGCATGGCGACGGCGATCTCGCCGAGCTTGACGTAGCGGATCAGCCGCGACTTCTCGTAACGGTCCGCCAGCGTCCCGGCCGTGGCCGAGAACAGGAAAAACGGCAGGATCAGCAACCCGGCGGCGACATTGACCAGCAGATCCGTGGCGTCCTCGCTGATCATTCCCCCGTAGACGAGGATCAGCGTCAGCGCGAACTTGTACAGGTTGTCGTTGAAGGCCCCGAGGAACTGGGTGATGAACAGCGGCAACAGCCGTCGCGTGCGCAGCAGACCGAACTGGGAGACACGCCCCGCCGGTACCTGCCGGGCGATGGCCGAGGGGTCGTCGCCAACGACGGTAGTTTCTGCTGACATCGAGTGGCCGGGATCCGTTTGAGCGACCGGAGATAACCGCAAAGAATTGTGATTGTAGCCCACACGCTATCGACGGCTCACGGGAATGCTCCTAATGTTTGCCGTGCCGCCGCACCGGTCCGAACGGCTGGATTCCGCACGGATACGTCTGCGATTCTGTACGGTCTGGCTGAACCTGACTGCAAGTTCAGTGAAACGGTGCAAATGACGTGCTATAAGTGCGGCGGTTACGGAAGCGGTACAAGAACGCTGGAGCAAAACATGGCGAGCGTAGCGGAAGAACGAATTCGGTCCACGACGGCCGAGGACACCCTGGCGCAGAAAAGTCGGGATGCCGGTGTCATATCCGGCGGGCACCTGGTGGGAGCAGCCCTCGCCAACGCAGGCGTCGACACGATCTTCACGCTTTGCGGCGGACACATCATCGATACCTACGACGGTTGCATCGACAACGACATTCGCATCGTCGATGTGCGCCATGAGCAGGTTGCCGCCCACGCCGCGGACGGCTACGCGCGCCAGACCGGTGGTCTCGGCTGCGTGATCACCACGGCGGGGCCGGGGTTCACCAACGCGCTTACCGGCATCGCCACCGCGCTGCGTTCCGAGAGCCCGGTGCTGCACATCGGCGGGCAGGGCGCCTTGACCCAGCACAAGATGGGCTCCCTCCAGGACCTGCCGCACGTGGACATTGCCGCCCCGATCACCAAGTTCTCCGCGGGCGTGCGCTCCACCGAGCGCATCGCCGACATGGTTGCCATGGCGGTTCGGGAATGCTTCGCCGGTGCCCCCGGGCCGAGTTATCTGGAAATCCCCCGCGACATTCTCGACGCCGAGGTGCCGATGGAGAAAGCCGTCATCCCGCAACCGGGGCACTATCGTGCATCCACCAAATCCATCGGCGACCCCGCCGATATCGAAAAGCTGGCCCAGTTGCTCGTGGAATCGGAGCGACCCGCCATCCTGCTGGGAACCCAGGTTTGGATGTGCCGGGGCCACCAGGAGGCCATCGCGCTGCTCAAGGGCCTCAACATCCCCGGCTACATGAACGGGGCGTCCCGCGGGCTGCTGCCCCCGGGCGATTCGCACTATTTCCACCGCACCCGGGGCGATGCCTTCAAGCAGGCCGACGTCATCGTCATCGCCGGTACGCCATTCGACTTCCGCATGGGCTACGGGCGGCGGCTGCGCGATGACGCCACGGTGGTGCACATCGACATGGACTACAAGACGGTGGCCAGGAACCGGGACGTTTCTCTCGGCCTGGTGGGCGATCCCGGCGCGATTCTCGGCGCCGTGCTCGATGCGACCACCGGACTAACCGACAACGGCGCGGCACGCCGAAGCGAATGGCTGGCCCACCTGCGCGCCATCGAAAAAATCAAGACCGAGCGGCTCATGCCGCTGTTTCTCTCCGATGCCGAGCCGATCCACCCGTACCGGGTGGCGTGGGAACTCAACGAGTTTCTCACCGAGAAAACCATCTACATCGGCGACGGGGGAGACGTGGTCACCATCAGCGCCCAGGCCGTGCAGCCGCGCGCGCCGGGCAACTGGATGGATCCGGGGGCGCTGGGCGGCCTCGGTGTGGGCACCGGCTTCGCAATGGCGTCGGGGCTGGCTCATCCGGACAAGGAGGTGCTGTGCTACTACGGCGACGGCTCCTTCGGAATGACCGCCTTCGACATGGAGACCGCCAACCGCTTCGGCGCGCCCTACATCGCCGTCATCGGCAACAACTCCGCCATGAACCAGATCCGCTACGGACAACTGGCCAAATACGGTGAGGTGCGCGGCAACGTGGGCAACCTGCTGGGCGACGTGCCGTTTTCGAAGTTCGCCGAAATGCTGGGCGGCTACGGCGAAGAGGTCCGCAGCCCCGGGCAGATTCAGCCCGCGCTGCAGCGGGCGCGGGAAGCGGTGGGTTCCACCGGCAAGTCGGCGGTGATCAACATCTGGGTGGACCCCCAGGAATGGGCGCCCGGCACCAAGCGCCAGACCATGTACAAGTAATCGAGAACCGCACCATGGACAAGGCTCTCTCCGGCATCCGCATACTCGACATGACCCACGTGCAGGCAGGCCCCACCTCAAGCCAGCTCATGGCTTTTCTCGGCGCCGACGTGATCAAGGTCGAGTCGCCCTGGGGCGATGCCACCCGCAAGCAGTTGGTGGACATCCCCGGCGCCGACAGCCTGTACTTCACCATGCTCAACTGCAACAAGCGCTCGATCACGCTTAACCTGAAGAATGATCGCGGCAAGGAGATCTTTACCAAACTGATCGAGTGCTGTGATGTGGTCATGGAGAACTTCGGTCCCGGCGTGCTCGACCGGCTCGGGTTCAGCTGGGAACAGGTTCAGAAGATCAACCCGCGCATCATCATGGCCTCCATCAAGGGGTTCGGCACCGAGGGTCCCTACGCGGCGTTCAAGGCCTACGAGAACGTTGCCCAGGCCATGGGCGGCGCCATGAGCACGTCCGGTTTTCCGGACGGGGCGCCAGTGGTGACCGGCGCGCAGATCGGCGACTCGGGCACGGGCGTGCACCTGATGGCCGGCATCCTGGCGGCGATCATCCAGCGCCAGCGCACCGGCCGCGGCCAGTACGTGGAATGCGCCATGATGGACTGCGTGATGAACCTGGCGCGGGTCAAGTGGCGCGACCATCAGCGCCTCGACCACGGTCCGCTGGCGGAATACTCGAGCCAGGATTTCGAGGACTTCACCCCCCGCGCCGGCAACGACTCCGGCGGCGGCCAGCTCGGCAACGCCATCCAGTGCAAGCCGGGCGGTCCCAACGACTACCTGTATGTGGTGGTCCAGGAGCATGTCTGGAACGCGCTGGCCAACCGGATCGGCGGCGAGGAATTGCTGAACGACCCGCGCTTCGTCAACATCGACGTGCGCCGCCAGAACCAGGGCGAGATGTGGGAACTGCTGACGGAATTCGCCGGCAACTACACCAAGCGCGAACTCATGGAGATTCTCAACGAGATCGACGTGCCCTGCGGCCCCATCATGAGCACAAGGGACCTGGCCAACGACGATCACGTCAAGCTGCGCGAGATGTACGTGGAGCTGGATCACCCGCAACGCGGCAAGTGGTACAACCTGGGCTGTCCCATGAAGCTCTCCGACTCCCCGGTGGAGGTGAAGCGTTCGCCGATGCTCGGCGAGCACACCGACGAGGTCCTCAGTGAGGTGCTGGATTACGGCGGCGACGAGATAGAGGATCTCAAGGCGGCGGGCGCGTTTACGCGGTGAGTTCGAGCTGTGCGGCCATGGCGCATTCGCGCTTTGGTTCGGTTGGCACGCCGCCGCGCGCCGGTAAGCCAGTGCGGTGAGGGCGATTCGCAATTCACCAGCGGCAGATAATTCGACAAGGAGAAACCATGCCTGATCGGCGAGAGACCGTCCTCAGTATTCTGAACCAGGCCAGGGCCGACGGGCTTGCTGCCCTGACCGCGCCCCAATGCAAGGCTGTCTGCGACGCCTACGGGATTCCCCTGCCCGGCGAGGGGCTCGCCCGGTCGGCGGACGAGGCTCGAGCAGTAGCCGACGGGATCGGCTATCCGGTGGTGATGAAGATCGTCTCGCCGGACATTCTCCACAAGACCGAGGTCGGAGGTGTGGTTGTCGGGGTGGCCGACGGTGACGCGGCTGCGGCAGCCTACGAAGCCATTGTCGCCGGTGCCCGCGCGTACAGCGAAGATGCCCGGATTGACGGCGTGCAGGTCCAGCAGATGGTGACGGGGGAGGCACAGGAAGTCATTGTAGGCGGCGTGACGGACCCTGTTTTCGGCGAACTTGTGGCTTTTGGACTGGGCGGCGTGCTGGTGGAGGTGCTCAAGGACATCACGTTCCGGTTGGCGCCTGCCACTGCGGAAGATGCCCGCGGCATGCTCGACGGCATCCAGGCTGCCGAAGTGCTCGACGGCGTTCGGGGCGCGGCCGCCGTGGACCGCGATGGGCTGACGGACATCATCGTGAACGTCTCGGAGCTGATCGCCGACTTCCCCGAGATCCGCGAGATCGACCTTAACCCTGTGCTCGCCGGCGCTCAGGGCGCCACGGCCGTGGACGCGCTGATCGCAGTCGACTTCTCCCCGCCGAAGGAAATCTTCCGGCCCAGCCAGGAAGAAATCGTCGCCGCCATGGATCGCATCATGAACCCGCGGGCCGTGGCCGTCATCGGCGCCTCCGAAGGCGAGGGCAAGATCGGCAACTCGGTGATGAAGAACATCATCAACGGCGGTTACGAGGGAGAGCTTTACCCGATCAATCCCAAGGCCGACGTGATTCTGGGCAAGAAGGCCTTCAAGAGCGTCTTGGACGTCCCCGGCGAGATCGACGTGGCCGTCTTCGCGGTACCGGCGAGGTTCTGCGCCGGCGCCATGGAGGAGGTCGGCCAGAAGGGCATCCCCGGCGCCATCATGATTCCGTCCGGTTTCGCCGAGGTGGGCGAGACCGAGGCGCAGGACGAACTGCTGGCGGTGGCGCGCAAGCACGGCGTGCGCATCATGGGGCCCAACATCTACGGCTTCTACTACACCCCGTCCAACCTCTGCGCGACGTTCTGCACGCCCTACGACGTCAAGGGCAAAACCGCGCTGTCGTCCCAGAGCGGCGGCGTGGGCATGTCCATCATCGGCTACAGCCGCTCGACGAAGATGGGCGTGTCGGCCATCGTCGGGCTGGGGAACAAGTCCGATCTCGACGAGGACGACCTGCTCACGTACTTCGAGCAGGACGACAACACCGATGTCGTGGCCATGCACGCGGAGGACCTCAAGGATGGGCGCAGCTTTGCCGAAGTCGCGAAGCGGGTATCGAAGAAAAAGCCGGTGGTCATGCTCAAGGCAGGCCGCACCCAGCTCGGCGCCCGGGCCGCCGCCTCACATACCGGGGCGCTGGCCGGCAACGACAAGGTCTACGACGACATCCTGCGCGCCAGCGGCGTGATTCGCGCGTACAGCCTCAACGACATGCTGCAGTTCTCCCGCGGTTTGCCGGTCCTGCCGGCGCCGAAGGGCGAGAACATCGTCATCATTACCGGCGCGGGTGGCTCAGGCGTGTTGCTGGCCGACGCGGTAGTGGACCATGGGCTGTCGCTGATGGAGTTCCCGCCGGACCTGGACGAGGCGTTCAAGCAGTACATTCCCCCCTTCGGCGCCTCCGGCAACCCGGTGGATATCACCGGCGGCGAGCCGCCCATCACCTACGAGAACACCATCCGCCTGGGCCTCAACGACGACCGCGTCCATTCCCTGATCCTCGGCTACTGGCACACCATCATCACCCCGCCCATGGTATTCGCGGAGCTATGTGCGCGTGTGGTGCAGGAAGCCCGCGACGAGGGCATCCACAAGCCCATCGTGGCGTCGCTTGTGGGAGACGTGGAGGTCGAGGAGGCCTCCGAATACCTCTACGAGCGCGGTATCGTGGCGTGTCCGTACACCACGGAGCTACCCGTCGCCATCCTCGGCGCGAAGTACCAGTGGGCCAGAGGCGCAGCGTTGC
>JAJDWR010000075.1 GCA_022825505.1 Gammaproteobacteria bacterium
GGAAATCCGTTGCGGGGTGCGGGATCAGACGTTAGGTTTGGCGCCCCCGGCGGAGGGGTGGCCGAGCGGCTGAAGGCGCACGCTTGGAAAGCGTGTATACGTTGATAGCGTATCGTGGGTTCGAATCCCACTCCCTCCGCCATTTCACTTTTGTCCAGACCGGAGCCATGGGTAACGGAATGTTCCTAAGACATAGGTGACACCCGCCCCTCCTCACGCCTTCCGCAGGCGCCTACCGTACATCATGCGGCCGTAGAAGTTGAACCATTTGCGCGCCACTTCGTCCTCGAACGGGTAGTCGGCGCCGAGCTGGCGCGCGGTCACAAGGCCGGTCACGAAGCAGGTTTCCTGGGCGTTGATCAGGGTGTGGGCGCCGCAATGCCAACTCCGGCGTTTGCCCTGGACGAAGCGGAACAGATGGACCAGCAGGGCCACGTGGCGCACGTCGTGGACGATGTGCTGGAACCAGTGCCGGAGCACGATCTTCGCCTCGTCGATCCTGGTGACCGGGTTGTAGGTCACCAGGCACGGCCGGTCCGAGCCCTTCGCCCAGGGCTGCTGGTTGTGCATGATGTAGGTGATCTCGTAATTGTCGGGCCGGGCGCCGTACTGCTCGATGTGGTTCGAGCGCGTCTCCAGCGCCCTGACTTCGTTTTCGGGCAGTACCGACTCGTCAGAATGCACGATCGTGTGGTTGTGGAGCTCGCTCTCGTAGCGGATCGAGGACAGCAGCCAGCCCTCGAGAAAGGTCGGTTCATCCAGCATCATCAGCGTCTGGTTGGCGTTGCAGGCGAAGATCACGTCGTCGAAGGTCTCGGTTCTGCCCTCCTCGTCCTCGACCTCGACCGCGTCCCGGCTCCGGCGCACCTTCCGCACCGGGCGGGAGAGATGAATCCGGTCGCGGAAGCTCGCCGACAACGCCTCGTAGATGCGCCGCGTGCCGCCGCCCCAGGTCTGCATCGGGGTCGCGGTCTCGATGTCGAAAAACTCGAGATAGCGCGCGAACAGCGACGCCGGCATGTCGAACACGTTGGTCGCCATAAGGAAGTTGACGAACATGGGCTTGAGGACCTTGTAGCGGAAATCGCCCGAGAACCGGCCCAGATTGAGCACCGTCCCCATGCTGACATAGTTGTACGGGTTGAGCGCGTTGACGAACCTGGACCGGGTGCGGTTGAGCCGGCCGAACCGCTTCATCCGCGCCAGCAGCTTCTGGAACTTCGCGATCTCCGGCTGCAATTGCCGCCTGATGTCGGAATCGTAATCGTGCGCGTAGATTCCGCCGCGATAGCGCACGCTGTAATTGAAGCTGGTATCGAGGAGTTCGATGCCGTGGCGTTGCATCAGCAGCAGGATATGGTGGTACACCGAGGGGATGCACGCGGTGACGGAGATGTCGAACGGGATCGAGGTCCCGTCGTCCTGCGGCATGTCGGCGGTCACCGCGTTGCCGCCGATCCTGTCGGCCGCCTCGTAAATGCGGAAATCGAACCGGTCGGGGTGGTTGTTGAGCGCCCAGGCCGCACCCAGTCCCGATACCCCCGCACCGATGATCGCAACCCGTCTCGGCATCGATTCGCTCCCCGCGCCCGCGTCGGGCTTACCCTACGGCATTTCCGGCCCGGTCGGGAGGCTACCCTCCCCCAACCCCTCCCGCAAGCGGGAGGGGAGAAGGCTGGGAGGAGGGCATCTCGGGGGGAACCGCCCCCGAACAACCCAGTTCCAATTCGCGCTGGCGGCGGATTCGAGCGGGCCGAATGGCGTTGACGGGCGGCGAAAAGCGGGATAACACCCCCTCCCGGGGCATGGCGAGGGTAAACTGGCGCGCTTGTACGCGGGCGGGTGCGCGCCATATGACATGAGGAGTTCGCCCGCTCCGTGACGCGCGACGGCCGATTGCGTAGGGAAACCGATGCCGGATTCGACAGCGACAGCGCAACAGTTGAGCCTGCCCGAGGAGCTCGTCCTGATGCTCCTCAACGAGCAGAACGGCTATTTCCATCAGGTTCCCGGCTGGAATTTGAACTGCGCCGTCACCGGCGCGGTGCTGGCGGAGCTCGCGCTTCTTTCGCGCATCGACACGGATCTCGATTCGCTCCACCTTGTCGACCCGGCGGAAACCGGCGATCCCCTCCTCGATCCCTTTCTCAAGGAAATCGCCAAAGAGCCGGTCCGGCGGGACGCCCAGTACTGGATCGAACGGCTGGCCAACCGGGCGGAGTCGATCATCGACCAGACGCTTGAACGCCTGGTTTCACTCAATATTCTGGAGCATCACGACGGCGACTTCTGGACGCTGGCTCCCGCGGCCTGGCGCCAGGAGGTGGCCGGCGCCTCTCAGGAAGGCGTCGTCGGCAATTACGTCCGGACGCGTGTCCTCAAGGCACTGTTCACCGACGAGATCCCCGATCCCCGGGACATCATCGTCATCTGCCTGGTCAACACGTGCGACGTGTTCCGGTTCATGTTCGAGATCGACGAGGAGACCCATGAGCGCATCGACTTCATCTGCCGGATGGACTTGATCGGCCGTTCCATCGCCGCCGCGGTCAAGCAAAATATCGCCAGCCCGTCGCTGCGGCCTTCGGCGCTGACCAGGAAAATACCCGTCGTGCCCCTGCGCAAGCTGCTGCTGAACCCGCGTCTGCGGGGCGGAAACATCGCCGCGATCTTCGCGCACCTCGCGGAAGAATACGGCCCGGTGTTCCAGATCAGCGCGCCGTTCCGGGAACCGCAGATCTTCCTCGCCGGGCCCGAGGTCAATCGCTGGATCCACCGCAACGGACGGATGTACCTGCGGTCGCGGGATTATTTCACCGACATCGAGAAGGTCTACGGCGCGTCGGGGCTGATCCCAGCGCTCGACGGCGCCGACCACTTCCAGCTCCGCAAGGCGATGCAGCCGGGCTACTCCCGCAGCAGGCTGGAGGACCGGCTTGGCGACCTCTACGACCGGGTCCGCCGCTTCATGGGGGACTGGGAGGTGGGATCGAACCGGCAGGCGGTCCGCCTGTGCCGGCTGATGATCAACGCGCAGGTGTCGCCGCTGGTGATCAGCATCGAGTCGCAGGACTTCATTGAGGACCTGATAAAGTTCAAGGAGCGCGCGCTCACCAGTCACGTGGCCAAGCTCCTGCCCAGGTTCATGCTGCGCACCCCGGCCATGAAGCGCGCGTCCGGGGCCATCGATATCGGGGTGCAGCGGATCCTGGGCGCCCACACCGCCGCCCAACGGGCCGGCTGCCCCCGGGACCTCGTGGACGACCTGCTCAGCCTCCACGCCAGCGACCCGCAGTTCCTGCCCGAATCGAACCTGGG
>JAJDWR010000003.1 GCA_022825505.1 Gammaproteobacteria bacterium
CACCACCCGCTTCGGCGGGCGCCTGTGCGCCTGGACGAACTGCTCGAAGAGAACCCCGTGCACCGCCATCGCCTCATCCGGGGTGGACTTGCGCTCGAACCGGCACAGCGTCGACGGGCTGGCCAGCGCCGCGTCCCGCCCAGCGGCCGCCTGCAGCGCCGTGTCCCGCCGCAGCCCGTCGTGGTCGTTGAGGTCCTCATGCCCCAGCGCCAGCGCGTAGACCCGCTGCCGGACGATGGACCGGGTGGAATGGACCACGCTTTTGCGCCGCCGGTCGTCGCCCATCGCCCGGGCCACCGCAGCCGTCAGCCCCAGGCGCCGGTCGGCCTCCGCGAGCAGCGGCGCGCCGCCGTTCGAGGTGACCTCCGCGCCCGTGAACTCGGCCTCCACATGGCGTCTTTTGGAGGGTGTGAAGCGAATGGCGTTGTGGTAACGTTTCGGCACGGCGGATGTCCTCGTAAGATGGAATGCAACACCCTGATTATCAAGGGCATTCCGCCGTTCCTCAACTACATTCGTGCAATATCCGGGCTAGGAGGTCGAGCCTCTCCCGGGTATCGGCGAAGCCGTCGAACTCCTTCTGGATGATCAGCAGCTCCTCGCCCAGCGCCTCCGGCGTGTGTGCGAGCCACTCCTGCAAGTGCTCACGCTCGCGCAGCTTCAGATCGGCGAATCGGCGCTCTTCGAGCCGCATGAGGCGGTTTGTTGACCGTATGACCTGGAACATCTGAAACCCTCTTCCCGTACGCTACGCGTGTCCCCCACGCGCCATGTCTCACACCACCAGTGTAGCGCATGGCGCTACCTCCATCTGCGCGGTGGGATCCAGACTTCTGCGGCGGCGAGGTTGCGACTCCACACGACCTCATGCATTCGGACACCCTGAACAGGCCGGATGCCGTCACACCAGCCCCTCTTTCTCCAGAGCCTTGCGTACCGTGGCCGGTAGGCGATATTCCCACGCGGCCGCTGTTTCGCTCCACCGAATCTCGAAAAACGCCGCGTTCTTGTCGAAGCCTTTCGTATTAGCAATCCGTCGCCCGAATGCGCCCATGACCCCCGCCAATTGGTGACCCGACTCATACCGGAGGACCCGAACAAGCTCAGTGGTCGTAACGTACTCCTCCGCCCCTGCGTCGTAGAGCACCTTGAGCACCGCCCTTTGTGCTGGGGACAACGGGAGCCTCCTAAGCACTTCGCGCGCGAACTCCACGGCGACGAATCGCTTTTCGCCGCTGTCGTTGATCGCCTCCGATTCAACTTCCGAAATGAACTCTTCGGTCGACGAGTTCCTCGGTTCGGAAACCAACGGTCGAATCACCTCCATGGTGGCACGCACGTCCTCCACCGACCCTTCAACTACAATCACCCTGACCAATTTTCTTCCCTCCGGGTTTCGGCTGTTGCTTATGCAACCATACATAGCTTGAAGAACGGTGTAAATAGCTTAAGACAACTTAAAATACTGTCAATAGGCTTCAAAGGTATTTCAATCCCCTAGGGCCCCACGAACCCCAGCGCCTTCAGGGGTCCGGCATGATTCGGATTCGCCCCGATCATGCATGTATCTCGCGTCTGCGGCGAACTGAGCCCGCTGGGCGGTCTCGGCCCTTGCGGGTGGCACTGGTCGCGGGCAAGTCGCGTTTGCATGGATTCCGCTAGACGTCTAGGGTTGAGCTTGGGTCCGCTGCGCAGCGTGCTGTTGACTGGCAATGGTCGATAAGGGAGGGAATACTGGCATGAAGCTGACACGCGTTGACTACGGAAGCTTGAATGCCAGACAAAAGGAGGTGTACAACTTCCAGAAGTCCGCCGCGATGCTGGCCGATTACGGATTCAACTGCATCAAGCTGGCGGACGATTGGTTGGGCGCCGACTTCCTCGCCTACCACAAGGACGGGAGCGAGACGCTTCGCGTTCAGCTCAAGTCCCGCCTGACCATTGACAGGAAGTACTGCGGGCAGGGACTTTGGATGAACTTCCCGGCCCGCGGGAACTGGTATCTGGTGGAGCACGACGAGCTGTTGCGAATGGTTGAGGAGGAGACGACCGGACTCAGCACATCCACTTGGACAGACAATGGCCACTATCATACGCGCAGTCCGTCGCGGGCCCTGCTGGAGCGGCTCGCCCCCTACCGAGTTGGCGGGCTGACCTAAGGCGATGCTGTCCGCTGCCGAATCCGCTCGAATCTGGGGCGACTCGATCAGCGAGCGCCTCAAAAGTGCGCGGTCGCTGAGCGACCCGGCGCTTGCTGCCGTGCGCGGCGATCTTTGCGAAGGTTGCCCCGTCCCCGTCTGGCCGTATGGAAACGCAACTTCGATCAATCCCCTGCTGGTCACGCTGGGTGCCTCCCCGGGCGGGTCGCCGAGTGGCGGGGACCTAGGAGCAAAGCCCCTTGCACTTCCCACTGCTGGAGTGAGGCACCCGCACACAACCTACGAGGACCGAAAGGGATTCTGGGGCAGGATTCGTATGCTGGCGCGCACCGTCGTCCAGTCCGGGACAACGCCCGGTGAGGACTCGTATGCCCTGTTCGGCAACATGAACCTGGACCCGAATCGAAGCGGCAGGGCGAGCGACGTGCGGATCGATCCGGCCTTCGGGGAGTGGGTGCTGCGGACCATTCGGGACAAGCTCAGGCCGAGGTTCGTGATCTGCTTGGGGCTGAAGGGGAAGCCCGAGGCGGTCAGGCTCCTGTCGCACGCATTCGCTGATTTCAATCCCGCGAGGCCACACGTCGAACAGGTGCTGGAATGCTATCGGGGCAGACGCTACGCATTCCAGGAGTGGGACTGCATGGGTCCGCGCGGCAACCGGATCAAGCTTGTGCTGTGGCCACAACACCCGAGCCGGTCACCATTCACGAATCCGGAGATTTGGCGCGGCGCCTGCCGGGAGTTCGGGGACCGCCATGGCGGCGCCATGCGACCGTAGGCCGGGGATGGCGATATCCGCGACTGGGAAGCTGTTGTCGTCAATATTGCCAGTCGCGAGATCGCCGACTACCTGGACTTCGCGGTCGGGGAGAGTGCTTAATTTCATCGCATTCACCGCGTACATTGGGATGCGTTGACTTGGAGGCGCTTGCGGCCATGGCGAGCATCACGATCCGGAACCTCGATGACGACGTGAAGACGCGGCTGCGTGCGCGTGCGGCCGGCAACGGCCGATCCATGGAGGAGGAGGCCCGGCTGATTCTGGGCGACGCCGTCGGGGCCGAGGCGGAGACGCGCGACCTCGCGAGCATCATCCGGTCGTACTTCGGGCCAACCAACGGCGTGGACCTGGAGCTGCCTCCGCGGGGCGGCCCGCGCGAGCCCCGGTAGATCGACTGAATTCGGGCGCGGCATCTGGATCGCGTCGACTGCCTGATTGCGGTGATTGTGCGTGGCTCCGGAATCGCCCACCAACTCACCTCACGAGGACGCTGGCCCGTCATCCTCGGCGGTTTGGTTCATCATGGCGACCCACCCCCGCACCCGAACGGCGACTTCAGCGGGCAAATCCGGCGTCGATTCCAAGCGGCCAAGCAGCGTTTCGGGTTCGACCAGCCCCGCGTCGAGCATCTCGCGGCAAAACACCGAGTCCTTCTCCCTCCCCGCGACCGCCTTCGACACCCACAGGTCATGCGCCTCCAAGTAGTAGGCCGTCACCCCGTTGGTGTCCTCAGCCTTGTCCGCAATCAACCTGTCCTGCCAACCGTCCGGCAGCTTGGCGGTCCGTTCCGTTACGCCTTGGGCATAA
>JAJDWR010000040.1 GCA_022825505.1 Gammaproteobacteria bacterium
GCAGCGAAGAGCAGGAGATAGGCCCGGATGCCCTATTCCAAGGACAGTAACACCCTGCCGTCTTCGACGGCTCGCAATCCGGTGGTATTTGCAGGAACCGGCTGAGTCAGGCGACGCGTTGTCGTCTTTTGCGCTCCCGCTTCTGCAGAAGCAACCCGATGCGATGCAGGTTGGCCGCCAGCACCGACAAGGCAACCGTGCGCGCAAACCCATCCGCGCCATGGCTTCGAACACGGTCGAGTCCGCGATGCTCCAATCCATTGATGGCAGACTCGACCGCCGGATGCGCACGCCGCGCCGCCACAAACGATTCTTCCGCTTCCCGCTCCTGGTTGGCCTTCGAAAGATATCCTTTGCCCGGCAAGGCGTTGACATCGAGCAGCCCATCGAGCAGCACCCGGTTGTCAGGACTGTGAAAGCCCCGGTCGAAACTGCACGCCCGCAACTCCGGATACAGTGCCTGCGCTTGCTCCACCATCGGCACCGCCACGTCCACGTCCTCGCCCTCCCACAGAATCTTGTGGTGAAGGATGAATTGATACTGATCCTCGATCAGAGCGACGGGAACCCCGAGTTCAACCGGCGTGCCCGCCTTGCCCTTCGAAATCCACCGCGTGTGTTCCTCGAAAATCGAAAAGACCTTCTCCTCGTGAGGAATCGTCTCGCCACGCAGAAGACGCCGCTCCACTTGGTCAATCTGCCGCCGGGCGTGAGCGACGAGGCCGGTGATGGAGTGACAGCCCAATGCCTCCACGCCCTGGTCCCGCAACGCGTGGAGCGTGGCCTCTGCTCGCTCTACCAGCGCCCGGCAGCGTGCCAGATACGCCTCCACCCGCTCCGGATGCCGCTTCGCCCGCCGCGTCGACCGCACCTTGTTGAACAGGTTCCTGACCTCTCGAGTCAGATAGCGCCACTGACGCCAACCGCGTACCCCGTACTGTTCAGCCGCCCGCCCCGTCTCCCGCACCAGACAACGCACCGCGTCCCACAGCAGGTTGACGTCCGTCGGATAATGCACGTCGGTTTCGACCACGAACGAATCACACCGCCCGCGCAATGGCTCGCCAGGCTTTTTTTTAGCGACCTTGTGCCCGCTCTCCACCACCAGGCGTCCCACCGCCGACAACAACTCGGGCGTCAACAACGACACGTTGTCAACCACCGTCTGGTACTCGTAGTGCGTCTTGTCACCGAAGTCGCTGTGGCCCAGAAACGCGCGTATCGTATCGTGGTGGTTCGTCAATTCATGCAGACGGTCGAAGTCGCAGCCCAGGCCCTGCTTCAGGACTCCCAGCACCAGGATCTGCCACAGGTCCATTCCCGGCC
Source organism: Gammaproteobacteria bacterium (assembly GCA_022825505.1). GTDB lineage: Bacteria > Pseudomonadota > Gammaproteobacteria > Steroidobacterales > Rariloculaceae > UBA6522. The sequence continues at coordinate 1,327 of JAJDWR010000040.1, forward strand.
GCCCGACCGTGCGGTCGGCCTCCGGCAGGATATGCTCGTCCAGCAGCGCATACAACTGCTCGCGCAACGCCTCGTCACACCAGATGTGTTGAAGCCCCTTCAACACCGCGGGAATATCGTCCCGCGATTTCGGGTTGATCCAGATCTTGTCGACGGATACCTCACCGAGCTGGAGCTGCGACCTGTGAACTTCTCTCATGGTGTCAATGCCGCGAAGATATCCTCCGAGGGTGCCGATTCCTGGAAAACTACTCCCAAAGAATACGGCATCCCGACGATCTTCGCCACTTGAAATCCGAGAAATATCCCGTAGAATCAATCACTTGCGGGGTTTTCTACCGGACACTAGTTATCGCGAGCAAAAATGTGAGCGCGTCCCACTCCGATTCAGAGCCGACCGAGGGTCGGTCGTCACCTCCGCCGGGCGCGGTGCATTCCGAAACTCAAGCGGTGTCAGCAAGTTACGTCCGAGCCGGCGAGCTTGCGGATGGCGTTCGGCAAGTGTAAGATGGTGTCCGTCTTGGAGTGGAAAATGGAACTTTACTCGCGATAACGGCAGTTATCGCGAGCAAAACGATCCGTGACCGCGAGCGGTCCGGCCGTCTCTCAACCGCAAGAGGCAGCGACGGCGCGGTGTCCGCGGGGGTCCCGGTTTGGGAGAAGCACTATGCGCATCGTGCGATCACCGGAGAGGCCGGCCGTGCCGGTACTAGGGCAACGCCGTGTGCCGCGTCGGAGCCTTGGCGCGTGGGCGGCGGCGTTGGCCGCCCCCGCCGCAGGGAACCTCACGACCTGCTCTGAAGTCCTCGAGGACCACCACGGGGTGCGCTTGACGGTCGTGCCAGTCAGCTTCCCGTCGACGAGCGGCATTCCGCCGTTGGCGATCCGACGCTCGCCCACTGGATTGTCGACCGTCTCTACTGGCAGGGAGAAGGTGGTCGGTTTGCTACCTGAACGGGCGAGTCGGATCGATTGCACCGGCATGCGCATGCACAAGGGAGGTCGACAGTGAGCCTTTGCAGCGTCGGGGCCCGGGTCCGCCCCGAGACGCGCGACCGCCTCGAACGTCTCCGCGAGTCCGCGCCCGCGGACGGAGAAGACCCTTGCGGCTATCGTCGGCACGCTGTTGCTCGCCCGGCGGGTCACCTCGTAACCATCATCGCAGACGCCGCAACCGCAGCGGCTGGGCGCACGTGGAAGAACGGCACCACCGGCGCCGTCGCGCTGGCCGCCGGCCTCTCCCTGTTCGCCCCGGCGGCCGCCGACGCGCAGCCGACCCCCAACGCAGCGGAGACGAACTTCGCGGGAGACGC
>JAJDWR010000063.1 GCA_022825505.1 Gammaproteobacteria bacterium
AACCTCGCCCGCCATCCATGGCGGGCTCGGATCGGCGTTTCGGCGCTCCCGCCATCCCTGGCTCCGCGCCGAACGCACGACGCGCACAGGGGCTGTCGCCACGTACCCTCGCTCGTTGGGTTTACCCCAGCGCAAGCGCGAAACGAACGGCTTTTGCCACCTGTTCCATCTTTGCCGTGGAAAGGCTGCCGACCGGACCGCCGAGCCGGCTGCGTGGCACCGTCTGCAAGTGGTCGCAGTTCACCGCACATTCCCGAGGCGGCCCGTCATCCTTTGCGAGCACCACTTCGCTGGGAATGTTGCGTATTGTGGTGGTCAACGGCGCAACGGTTACCTCGCCGAGGCTGGAGATGATGGAGTCCCGCGTGAGAATCAGGACGGGTCTGCGTTTATCCGGTCGTGCAAATTTGTACCATCGGATTTCACCACGCCGCATTACTCGTCACTCCATGATTCATCGCCCCAGGCCCAATCGTCTTCCGGAACCTCAAACTCGTGCGGCTGGGACGGCAACTTGCGGTATCCGGCCCTGTGCCGCTCCTCCAGGTCTCTCTCGTTGTGGCGCCTCAAGGCGGCCCGCAACGCTTCCCGTGTAAACGCCGAGCGCGTGGCGCCGAGGCGCCGGGCGCACTCGTCCACTCGCGCCGCCAATTCTGAATCCATGGTTATTTGTATGATCTTCATATGCGAATTATTCAACATCTAAAGTATGACGGAAATCATACATGAATCATGGGATGAGGACGGTGGAGCCGGTGGTTTGTCTGGATTCCAGGGCTCGGTGGGCGTCGGCGGCGTCGCGCAGGGGGAATCGCTGGCCGATTTCAATTCTGATGTTTCCGGCGGCGTATTGGGCGAGCAGTTCGCCGGCGGCTTCATTGACCTCTTCTCGGGTGGTGACGTAGTGCCAGAGGGTCGGGCGGGTGACGTACAGGGAGCCGTGCTTGAGCAGGTCCAGCAGGTTGAACGAATCGACGGGGCCGGAGGCATTGCCGAAACTCACCAGCAGGCCCCGGGGCTTCAGGCACTGCATGGATGTGGTCACCGTGGCCTTGCCGATGGGGTCGTAGACGACGGGTAAACCTTCCCCGCCTGTGAGGTCGCGCACCTGGCCGGCGATATCGCTGTCGGCCAGCAGCACATGCTCGCAACCGTGGGCCAGCGCGAGCTGGCGTTTTTCTTCGGTGCTGACGACTCCGATCACGTGCGCCCCGAGGCTTTGCGCCCACTGGGTGGCGATGGTTCCGACGCCGCCGGCGGCTGCGTAGATGAGGATCCAGTCTCCGGGCCGGACGCAATAGGTTTTCCTCAGGAGATACCAGCTCGTCATGCCCTTGAGCATCATGGCGGCCGCGGTTTCGTCGTCGATGGTGTCGGGCAGCTTCGTGAGCCATTTCGCCGGCATGATGCGCTCTTCGGAATAGGACCCGGCCGGGGTCGGGGCGGCGTAGGCGACGCGGTCGCCGGGGGCGACATGGTCCACGTCCGGTCCGACGCCGACAACGACGCCCGCACCCTCGCCGCCCAGACCGCTGGGCAGCTTGACCGGGTAAAGTCCCGAACGATGATAGGTGTCGATAAAGTTGATGCCGACGGCACGATGCGCCACGTGCGCCTCGCCCGGACCCGGCTCGCCCAACTCCACGTCAACCCACCGGAGTACTTCCGGACCGCCGAATTCCTCGATGCGAACCGCCTTTTTCATCGTGCCTTTTCCCTATGCGTCCGAATCTGCGAACACCACTCCGGGCGGCGACTGCCCCCGGTGCGGCGTTCGCGCTAAGATGCGGATTCTCGTGCAATCCGGAGCGATAGACAAACCTTGACCAGCCAGCACATTGTCATTGCGGGCGGAGGCCAGGCAGCGGCCCAGGCGATCCTGACGCTCAGGCAGAAAAAGTTCGATGGCCGGATCACGCTGGTGGGCGAGGAGGACCTGCCGCCGTACCAGCGCCCGCCCCTGTCCAAGAAGTACCTCGCCGGGGAACTGGACCGGGAACGGCTGTTCCTGCGTCCACTGGCGTTCTACGAGAAGAACGGCGTGGAGTTGCGGCTTGGCGTGCGGGCCGAAGAGGTCGAGCCCGACCGCCGGCGCGTCCGGCTGGACGATGGCCGGTCGCTGGACTACGACGGACTGCTGCTGGCAACCGGCAGCCGGGTTCGGCGCCTGAATGTCCCGGGCAGCGATCTGCCGGGGATCCACTATGTACGCAACGTTGCCGATGTCGACAGGATTTCCGACGTGGTCGAGCCCGGCAAACGCCTGGTGGTGGTGGGCGCCGGCTACATCGGCCTTGAAGTCGCTGCAGTTGCGGCGACCAAGGGCCTCAAGGTCACCGTCCTTGAGGCCGTGGACCGGGTGATGGCCCGAGTCGTCTGCCCTGAAATCTCCCAGTTCTACTTCGACTACCACACCCGCGCCGGAGTGGACATCCGCTGCGGCACGATTATCGACGGCTTCGCCGGCAACGGGCACGTGGAGGCGGTTTCCGCAGCGGACGGCGAGCAGTTTCCCTGCGATCTGACCGTCGTCGGCATCGGCATCGAACCGGTGGTGGAGCCGGCTTCCGGCGCGGGGCTCACCTGCGAGAACGGAATCCGGGTCGATGAATACGCACGTACCGATGACGAGGCCATCGTCGCCGCCGGCGACTGCACCAATCATCCCAGCCTTCGGTACGGCCACCGGATTCGCCTCGAATCGGTTCAGAACGCCATCGATCAGGCGAAGGTCGCCGCCGCAAGTCTGCTCGGCGACGACCAGCCCTACGACACCGTGCCATGGTTCTGGTCCGATCAATACGACGTAAAGCTGCAGATCGCCGGCCTCTCCCAGGGCCATGACCAGGTCGTGCTGCGAGGAGAACCCTCGACCAGTTCCTTCGCCGCGTTCTACCTGCGGGACGGTAACCTGCTGGCGGTTGACGCCGTCAACTCCCCCAAGGAATTCATGCTGGGCAAGCGCCTCATCCTGCAGCGTGCCGCACCCTCACCCGAACAACTCGCCGACACCCAAACCGACCTGACCGACCTGCTGAAGCGCTGAGCAACCAACCCGGCCCCCGACAAGCGAGGGTAGGTGGCGACAGCCCCTGTGCGCGTCGTGCGTTCGGCGCGGAGCCAGGGATGGCGGGATCGCCGAACGCCGATCCGAGCCCGCCATGGATGGCGGGCGAGGTTGAGCGAACAGGGGCAGTCGCCACGTACCCTCGCGCCCCAACCCGCGCGACAAACAACACTACCAACCCGCGCGACAAACAGCGCTGCCAATCCCCCCCTACACCGGCGTCAACGGCCAGATCAACGGCAGCAACACCATCACCGCAACGAACACCACGACCGTCAACGGCAGCCCAAGCCTGAGATAGTCCCCGAACCGATACCCCCCGGGACCCATCACCAGCAGGTTCGCCGGATGCGAGATCGGGCTCGTGAAGCTGGCCGAGGCCGCCATCGCCACCGCCATCATCGCCGTCTGCGGCGCGATTCCCAGGTCCGCGCAGGCGGAAAGCACGATCGGCGACATCAGCACCACGAGCGCGGCCGTAGGGATGATCATGGTGCCTGCGGCGGTAATGATGTAAAGCCCGCCGATCACCCACCACGGTCCCAGCGGGCCCACATACTGCATGGTCAACTGGGCGAGATACGCCGCTGCGCCGCTCTCCTGCATGGCAGTCCCCAACGGCAGCATTCCCGCGATCAGGAAGATCGCCCGCCAGTCGATGGCCCGGTAGGCGTCCTCCATGGTCAGGCATTGGCTGAGCACCATCAGCGTCGCGCCGATGACCGCCGCGATGTAGATCGGCAGCCAGCCGGCCAGCACGCTGATCACCACGCCCAGCATGATCCCCGCGGCCAAAGGCGCTCGCCGGGTGTCCAGCGCCCGCTGCGTCACCGGCGTCAGGATGATGAACTCCGGGTCCCGTTCCAGCACGATCAGCCGCTCGCGGGGGCCCAGCACCAGTAGAGCGTCGCCCATTTCCAGGTGCAACTGGTCCAGATTGGAGCGGATCGCCTCGCCGTGGCGCCACACCGCGACCAGTTCCAGCCCGTAGGTATCGCGGAAGTTGATCTCGGTGAGCGGGCGTCCCGCCAGGCCGGAGCGGGGTTCCAGGGTGGCTTCCAGCAGGCTGAGCCGGTCCGACTCGAAGGCGTTCAGATGGGTGTGTCCGCCCCGCTGGACCTTGAGTTCCTGCAGCCCCCGCAGCACGTCGAGATCCTGCTGCCGGCCCTGGATGAGCAGGACATCACCGCCTCTTAGCGGCTGATCCGGTTCCGGCATGATTCGCAGGTCGCTGTCGCGGAACAGCGCCAGCAGGCGGAAGTCGAAGGCGTCGCCCAGCCGGCTGCGTTCCAGCGTGTCGCCCGAGAGCTGGGATTCGAGCGGCACTCGTACCACGAAGATGTAATCCTGGAGCTGATACGTATCGCGCAGCTTCTCTTCGTCCACTTCCCGGCAGTGAGCGAAATCAGGCGAATGCTCAAGCTCGAGCGCGCTTTCCGGCCTGGCCTGCAGCAGCAACGTGTCCGCCGGCCGCAACGGGACGTTGGCCAGATTGGATCGGCGAACCAGCGAGCCGCGCCGGATCGCCAGAACGTTCGCGCCGTACGTCTTGCGGAACTCCGAATGGCGCAGCAGATCGCCGGCCAGCGGCGAGCCGCCCTCGACCACCACCTCCATCAGCTTGACCTGACCCTCCATCAAACCCTGCAGGACCGGCGCTTCCCGTTCGATGATCAACTCGCTCCAGCGCCGAAACTCCCGCAACCGGTCCAGCCGGCCCTGCACCACGAGCTTGTCGCCCCCCTGCAGTACCGTCTGGCGGGACGGCATGAGTTCGGTTTTCCTGCCCTGCTCGCGGGCGATGACGATCAGGCCCGCCGCAACACCGATGCGGCTCTGGGCGAGCGTCTTGCCGACAAGAATGGAATCGTCGGGCACCCGCATCTCGAACACTCGCGTATGCAGCCCGTACTGGGTGCGCAGATTGCGCTGGCTGCGACGCTGGGTCTCTTCCTCCGGTTTGATGCTCGGCAGCAGGTGACGGCCCAGCAGCGCAATGAACAGCGTCCCGGCGATCAGCACGCCCCCGCCGATGGGCGTGAAATCGAACAGGCCAAAGGACGGCTCGCCGGCCTGCTGCAGTGCACCCGCGATCAGCAGGTTGGGCGGCGTGCCGATCATTGTCGTCAGCCCGCCCAGCAGGCAGCCGTAGGCCAGCGGCATGAGCAGCTTGGAGGCCGGAATCCCGGTGCGCCGGGCGATCTCGATGACTACCGGCAGCATCAGCGCCGCCACGCCGATGTTGTTCATGAACGCGGACAGCACGCCGCCGGTGAGCATGATGACCACGGTCATGGTTCCCTGGCCGGTGCCCGCAAACCGGAGCACCGTCTGGCCGATGACATTGGCGATGCCGGTTCGGGTGAGGCCGTCGCTCAGGATGAACATGGCCCACACGGCGATGACGGCGCCGTTGGCAAACCCGGCCACCGCATCCTCGGGCGAGACCAGTCCGGTCACGACCAGCGCGCCCAGGACGATGAGCGCGGTGACATCCATGCGCACCTTCTCGCTGACGAACAGCACCAGCGACAAGCCGAGGATGATCAGGACAAGGCCGATATCAATGGTCAAGGTCGGGGCCTGCTGACGCGGTTCGGGATTGCCGGTCGATCAGAACTTCCATACCAGCAACGCCTGCACCGTATTCTCGTCGGTGGCGCCGTCGCCGAGCTTGTTGAGCCAGTACTGGTATTCCAGTCCCAGGGACAGGTGCTCGTTCGGACTCCAGCGGAATTGCGGTTGGGCGAGAATCCAGTGCTCGACCGCGCCGCCAAACTCGTTGTCCCGTCCCGCGATGTATTCGATGTGGCCTTCGATACTGAAATTGGAGCTGCCGATGGTAAAGGGTCGCGCGAAGTTGAAGTCGATCATGTACGAGTTGCTTTCCCTGGGTGCGCCGCCGGCGGCAGCGCCCTCGCTGTCGTCGATGTAGGCGGTGAAATCGAGATTGGCGAATGCGAATCCGCCCAGGTCAAGCACCAGGCGGAATCCCGGCAGGTACTTCTTGACGTCGGCATCCGACGCCCAGTTGAAGCCCCAGATCAGGCCGACATCCGAGATGAGGCCGCCGCCTACGGTTCGCCCCGAGATCTTGCCCAGGCTGAAATTGGAGTACCACTCCCCGTAGATGTCGAAATCCTGGAAGCCCGGATCCTGCGCGTCCAGGAAGTCGACGAAAAAGAAGTTGTCGCCGTACCTCCAGCCGCTGGCGTGCTGGAGCGTGTAGATGAAATGATCCGAATCGCCGCCGCCCGCGAATGTGGGGATATCCAGGTTGCCGTAGGACAGGTGCGCCTCGGTGATGCTCCAGTCGGCGGCATCGGCGGCGTGCATCAGTACCGCAGCCAACAGTACCGACACCGGGCCGCTGCGAAAGTGACTTCGGTCTTTCATGCGGGAACTACGTGCGCCTGCGCCGAACACGGGTCGCTCCGGGGTTGCATGCTGGTCAGGCAAGTATGCCTGCTCTGCATACACCCCCATAGGATTTCGATCAAGGAATCTCCTCTGGACAGCGACCGCTAGCGATGCCGCGAGGCGATCGACTGCAGTCCCGCATCGATCCGCCCGCGGTCGAGCCACTCGCCGCGAACCATGACGCCCAGCGGCCTCGCTGCTGCGGCTACGTTTTCCAGAGGATTCTCCGCGAGCAACACCAGATCGGCCGCCAGACCGACGGCAATGCGGCCGAACTCGTCCTCGGCGTCGAAGAAATCGGCGGGGGCGACCGTGCCCATGTGCAGCGCCTCGTAGGGCGACAGCCCCGCATCGACCATGTATTTCAACTCGTCATGCAACGAGAAACCCGGGACATTGAAGAATTGCGGTGCATCGGAACCCAGCAGCAGGCCGACGCCCTCTTCGTGCATGATCCGGACCATGCGGTTTCGCAGTTCCACCAGTCGCCGGCCGGCGTCCGGTTCCTGGTTGATCGTGCCCACGCGGCCTTGCTTGGACTGCACCCAGCCCGCTACCAGGTCGGGCGGGAGGTACGCCATCTGCGGGCGCGCGGCGAGTTCTTCGGCCGAAGGGCTCGGCAGGGCCACATTGGCAATCATGGTATTGGTGGGCACGATCCACACGCCGGCATCCCGCGTTTCCCGTGCCGCCCCGGCGATGCCCTCGTCATCGATCATCTCCAGCAGGTTCACTCCGTAGAAACCGGCATCCATGGATGACGGGTCGAATTCGGGCGATACCAGGTACTGCGGGTACCCGTCGAGATGGTCGATGGTGGCCTGGCTTACCTGAAGCGCCCGCCCTACGCCGACATCGTCGGGTACATGGCCCGCAATGTGGGTACCGGCCTCAAGGGCTGCCTGCGCCGCGGCGTCGAACTCCTCGCGCGTCAGTCCGCGCAGAATCTTGATGAAGTCGTAACCGGCCGCAACCTGGTCAAGCACAAGCTGCCGGGCCTCGTCCGGCCCGTCGACGGAGTTGCCGCTCAATGCCGGGCCCGAGGTGATGAAGCGCGGGCCGAGCACTTCGTGACGCTCAATCCGCCCGCGCAGTTCGATGTGGCCTTCGCGCCCCTGCATCCCACGCACCGTGGTCACGCCGTTGGCGACGTACAGGAACAGCACATCTTCCAGGTATTGGGGATCGTCGAGACCGGGCACATGGCCGTGCATTTCGGTCAGTCCGGGCATGAGGTAACGGTCCGACCCATCGATCAGGACGGCGTCCGGCGGCACGGTAACAGCTCCTTCGGGTCCAATGGAAGCAATACACCCGTCTGTAACTGTCACCGTCTGTCCTGGAAGAATCTCCTCGGCGTTCGGGGCGATTACATTGACGTCCCGATACACGTAAACGACGCTTTCCTGCGCGGAAGCGACGGTTGAAAGCAGCGCAAATGTACAAAGAGTTAACTGTCGTAGCATAGTTTCACCATAGTACAGGGAACGTGTTGCAGTTGCCGTACCCGCTTCGAGCTGAATTGCGAATCCGTATCGAGAAGGCTGCCAGGGAATACTCAGCGGAATAAGCTTATGCTCGGATTGAGATTAGGGTATGCTAGGAACATCGTATCTGTTGGGTTTTTTCTACAGATTGACAGTGACTTGCAGCCATGAATATCGAATGATGGCACCCGTGGTCTACCATGTGGGTGTCCCCCCAATTTGGGTGGTATCGCGTATATGTTGTTGTAACAGAGCAACAATCGGGCCAGGAGAAACACCACAGATCTCCAACAAAGTGTTCTGAGGAGTAATGCTCATGCATACCAATAGAAAAGTGCAGCGAGCCGTGCGGCTTGCGCTTGGAGTCGGGGCCGGTTCGCTCTCCCTGGGCGTTGCGCCGGGAGCCCTGGGCCAGATCGAAGGCGACCAGGTACTGGAGGAAGTAGTCGTAACCGGTTCCCGAGTCAGCCGCCCGGATCTGGATAGTGCCAGCCCGATCTCGGTCGTCGACAGGGAAGCCATTCTGGCCTACGGCGTGACCGACGTCGGCAACCTCATCCAGAAGATGCCTTCCATGTCCGGTTCGCCCATCGGCACGACCACCAACAACGGCGGTAGCGGCGCCGTCCTGATCGATCTGCGTGGCTTGGGTACCGCTCGCACGCTGACGCTCGTCAACGGCCAGCGGGTGGTGGACGGCGGTGACTACCAGACGATTCCGTCAACCATGATCGAACGGGTGGAAATCCTGAAGGACGGCGCTTCAGCCGTCTACGGTGCCGACGCGGTAGCCGGCGTGGTAAACATCATCACGCGCCGGGACTTCGAAGGCATCGAGCTGAACGTCCAGTCTGCTGATTTCACCGGCATGAAGTCGGGTGCGCAGGAAACGATCGGGCTGATCGCCGGCAAGAACTTTGGCGACGGCAATTTCGTTTTTGGCGCTGAATTCGTGGACCAGGAACAGGCATTCCAAAGCGATACGCCCTGGGCGTTCATGCAGGATTCCTACTACATCTATCCGACTGCCGCGGGAGGTTGTGAGAGGCAGTTGACTGCCCCGTTTGACGGTACGTCATCGGGTGGTTGCTATCCGATCGGTTCTTCACGCATTCCCGAAAGCCGTCTGTCCTTCATGAACCAGGGAACGTTTCTGATCGGCTCGCCGGCAACGGCGCCGTACGAAGTCGGTTTGATGCAGCCCCATGATGGGCGCACCTACAACTACGCGCCGGTGAACTACCTCCAGACGCCTTACGAGCGAACCAATCTGTTTGCGGAAGGACGATTCGATCTGGCCAACAACATCACGTTCAGTGCCGAGATTCGCGGTAACGACCGTTCCTCGGCGCAGCAACTGGCGCCGCTGCCGTACACTGGTGGTGACCCGATGTATGACGGCGTTTTCAACGGGCGCATGTACTCTGGCGTGTCCGAGGACAACTACTATCTGCGCCGGGCTGTGGATGCCTACAACGCTACGGGACCTGAGACGCCACTGGTCTATGAGCCCCTGGTTACGCCTCGTCGGCGCATGATCGAGACCAACCGCCGCTTCGAGCAGGAAGTTTCTCAATATCAGTGGGTAGCGAGTCTGGAAGGCACGCTGGAGAACGACATCGACTGGAACGTTTACCTTAATCAGGGAAGCCGAAGCCGTACGGACAGGGACTTCGGCCAGTTCTCGGGAGTCCGGCTGTTCAATGCATTGGGCCCCTCGGCGGATCTGGACGGTGACGGACAGCCTGAATGTTACGGTGACGTCAATGACCCAACCTCCCTGATCGTCGGCTGCGTGCCGCTGAATCTGTTCGGCGGCGGAGAGGTAAATGCAGCCGGTCAGCCCACCGTCACGACGCTTACCGAGGACATGGTCAACTATGTCGCGCTGGATACCGTCGATACGTATATCTCGAAACAGCAGGCCGCCGGCTTCGGCTTTAACGGTTCCGCGTTCGATACGGGAGCAGGTCCGCTCGGCTGGGCTGCCGGGTACGCCCGCTGGACACAGGAGTACACCTATACGCCGGACTCGGCCAAGACCATCGGTGCAGTAACCGGGAATGTAGGTGCAGGCACCATGGGTACGCTGACCAATGACAGCATCTACGGCGAGTTCCTCTTGCCGGTCTTCGACAATGGCCTGCAGGCTGTGGATCTCAGCGGCGGCGTACGCTATGACGACTGGGACGCGTTTGGAAGCGATACCACCTGGCAGGCCGGAATCGAATTGCAGGCGATAGAGGGCCTGAAATTGAGGGCGACGGCGGGTACGGTATTCCGTGCACCCACCATCAGCAACCTGTTCGGCGGTTTGGTGGACAGCTTCCCGACCTACAGCGATCCATGCATCCCGGCCGCGGGGGAGTCGCTGCCGCCAGGGTGTGCGCAGGTCGGAATCCAGACCGACAGCCAGTTGCACGCGCTGGAGGGTGGTAATCCAAACCTGATTGCCGAGTCAGGCGAGACCTTCACGGCCGGCGCCGTGTGGAATACCGGCTTCGGCAACAGCGACCTGACCTTGACGGCCGATTATTGGACGGTCGAACTTGAGGATGGCATCAGCTCGCTTGGCGTGCAGTTCATTCTGGACGATTGCTATATCAACGAGAATGCATCGTCCTGTGCACTTGTTACGCGTACGTTTGATTACGATATCTTCACGGTCATTGACGGCACCCTGAACGTCGCCACCCAGGGTGCGGAGGGTGTTGACCTTGAGGTCCGCTATAACGTCTCCACCGACGTCGGCGAGTTCGAAGCCGCGGTGCTGTGGACGCACATTCTGGGCAGAACCAAGACGCCATTTGCCGGTGCGCCCGAAGAGTCATTGGAGGGAACGTACACAAGCGTTACCGGAGAGGATGGCGGTGCATACCCGGTGGACAAGGCGAATCTGTCGCTCCAGTGGTATTGGAACGATATCTCGATCGGTTGGCTCGGCGAATACATCGGCGCGATGGATACGTCTGCTGCATTCGCCAACTACGATTACACGCTCGATTCATTGCTTTACCATGACATCGTGGCCAATTACGAGTTTGACCGGACCGGAACCACAATTTCCCTCGGAGTCACAAACCTGACCGATGAGCCGCCGCCGTTCATCGATGTCGGGTTCAATGGCAAGACGGATGTGGCTGCTTACCGGCTGTTCGGGTCTGGCTACTACCTGCGATTGTCGCAAAGCTTCGAATAGGCAGGACCGCCGCACCAAAAGAAGAAGGCCGCCATTAGCGGCCTTTTTCAATGACGCTCCGACTACCTGATCACGCCGGGGAAACCAGTCTTATCGCGACCAGAGCCCAGGCCAGCGGGCGTCCCTGACCCGGTGCATACAAGGGTCCTGCGTGCATCGCGGTGTAACCACGCTCGCGAAGTACTGCGCAGACCCGGTCGAATGCTCTGGCATCGAGCGCAGATTCGCACATGGACGCCATGCGTCCCTCGAATGCGTCCAGTTCCCCGTCCATTCTGTCCAGCCAGTCCAGAACCTCGGCCGGGTCATATCGCTGAATGGAACGGTGCATCCTGTCCACGTCGCTGTAGAGGCGAGCGATGGTATTGCCGGCGACGTGCTGACCGTATTGCGCCATGATTGACTCAAGCGCCTTCACGGCAGGAGCAAGCCGTGTCGCTGCGGCCTCGTAGGGCGCACGATCGGCGCCACGACAGGCGTGGAATCCCGCCTGGAACATCCGGGAAGCATACGGAATGAATTTCGATTCCTTCAGCCTGACGATCGCGCCGAGGCTATCCTCGCACTCCTTGTGGATGCTGCTCGCCTGGCTGTGCAACAGGAGAGATATCCTGCCTTGTGCCTTTACCAGCCCGGCGGCCTCCTCAATGGCCTTCATTCCGGCGTATTCGACACCGAACTGGCTTGTGACGACATCGAAACCATTGGCATCCAGCGGAATCGATCGTGCGTCGGCAACGATGCCGTGTACCTGCGGAAATCGGCTGCGAATGTTCGCGATGGCGGCAGCGGACACATCGACAGACGTGAAGTCCGCCTGCTCTCCGTCCAGCGCTGCAAGCGCACGCTCTACAACGGCGCCGTTTCCGCTCGCAATGTCGACAATCCTCGGCGCTCCGTAGTCCTGCCGCACAGTTCGAAAGAATTCATCCCAGAAGCCCAGAATGGCCGGATGACTGACGCCGCCGCTGGTGTACACGCCCGCGTCTCCGGTGCCCTGCCAATAGGTTTCCCAGCTTGCGGCGACCTGGCCGGAATCGGAATGGGAGCCGGTCTTGTGCATATGGTCAGCCCTGGCGGCACCTGTTCGGCGAGTATAACAATCGAGATAGGTTGGCTGGCTACAAGCCGGCAGGTCGGAAGCGTGTACATTTCGGCAGGTGGTTTTGATAGATTGCCGCTAAAGCCTGATCGGGCAAGCTGAATGAATGAACATCTGGCACAGTTCAGCGCAATCGCGAGAAAAGCTGTACAACAACAGGACTGGGCGTCGGTGCATTCCTGTGCGCAGGAGATTCTGAGACGGGACAGCGCGAGCGCCGAAGGCCATTTCCTGACAGGTCTGGTCATGAAGGCATCCAGGAGGCCGGCGAAGGCTGCCGATGCTTTTGCGAGGGCGCTCGAACTAGATGAAGACCGCTACGATGCAGCCATCGAATTGTCGGACCAGTATTTGAATGCCCGGCGAAACGGTCAGGCTGCCGCACTGCTCTCGAAGTATGACGGGGCACTGCGAAACAGCCCGCTCTACCTGAATCTGGCTGGTACAGTCTATTCGGATGTCGGGATGCCTGAAAGAGCCTTGCCTCTTTTTCGAAGGGCAATTGAATTGCAGCCGCGAGTCGATCTTTTTCGGGCAAACCTGGCCGCCTGTTGTGTCTCTGTCGGCGAAATCGAAGAGGCCAAGGGGATTTACCGGGGACTATTGGATCGAAATCCGGATCATCAACGTAATCACTATCGGCTGGCCGGGCTGGAAAAGGCGGGGGACAGAAAGCACATAGATCAGATGCATGAAGTCTTGCGCTCCACAAATTTTCCGCCTGACAGAAATGTATTCCTGTATTACGCCATCGGAAAGGAACTTGAGGATCTTGAGGACTGGGATGAGGCCTTCAAGTACTACAAGATGGGAGGTGATGCGGTCGCGTCCGTAGCCAATTACGACATCAAGGGCGATTTGCAGCTGATCGACAAGATCATCGACGTGTGTGATGCAGACTGGATCGCCGCAGGGGCGAACACCTCGCCGAATCCCGCATTGCAGAAAACACCCATATTTGTCGTGGGTCTCCCGCGAACGGGCACGACGTTGGCCGAGCGAATTCTATCGAGTCATTCCCAGGTCGAAAGTGTAGGCGAAACCGAGTTCGTTCAGATGTTGCTGCGACAGATGAGTGCACTTGACGGCACTGAGAAGACCAGCGCAGCAATCGTGGAGGCCGCCGCAGGACAAGGAATCGCCCTGCTTGCCCGAGGCTACATGAACGCAGTGAATTACAGGTTGGGCGACAGGCCCTTTGTTGTAGACAAGCTTCCGTTGAACTACTTGTATCTCGGTTTCATTGCCAAGGCCTGGCCGCGCGCTCGAGTCGTCTTGTTGCGGCGGAATCCGATGGATACCTGCTTTTCCATGTACAAGCAGGTATTCACCTGGGCGTACAAATTTTCGTACACGCAGGATGGACTCGGCCGTTACTACCCGGCGTATGATCGTCTTTGCGATCATTGGCGCGATGTCATCGGTGACCGGCTGATCGAAGTCGAATATGAAGCGCTCACCGCCGAACCGGAGCGCCAGACAAGGTCGCTGCTGCAGAAGGCTGGGCTGGGCTTCGAGGAAGCCTGTCTCCACTTCCATCGGAATACGGCTGCGTGCACAACGGCAAGCTCGGTCCAGGTACGAGAGAGGATCCATACCCGATCCGTCAATCGCTGGAAAAATTTCGCAAGGCATCTGCAACCGCTGAAGGAAACCCTGGAGCATGCGGGCATTGGCATCTAGCGGCGACCCGATTGAAGTTGCGCGAATTCCCGGCGACGCTGCATGAGGATCGATCCTGAGCAACTGGGTGCAACGGCAAGGGCTGCATCGCGATCCGGAGACTGGGCCAGGGTCAAGGCCTGCGCGAAGGAGATACTTGAGCGGGACAGGAACAGCCCGGAAGGTCATTTTCTTGTCGGCCTGGCGGCGAAGGCATCGCGGGATTCGGCTTCGGCTGCAAAGTCATTTTCCAGGGCGCTCAGGCTCGACGGCCGGCGCTACGACGCGGCGATAGAACTTGCCGGTCAGCGCCTCGCTTCGGGGCTGTTCGGCGAGGCGGTCGGACTCCTTCGGCAGCACGAAGCCAAACTGGACCGAAGTCCCCGATATCTGGATATGGCGGGCACCATCTACACGAACGCCGGGCTGCCGGATCGCGGCTGGCCCCTGTACAAGAAAGCCAACAAGTTGCAGCCGGGCGTCGATTCGATCGAGGCAAACCTCGCCGCGTGCAGCGTTTTCGTCGGGGAGATGGACGCGGCAAAGGCGATCTACCGTCGGCTGCTGGACAGGTATCCGAATCACCAGCGCAATCACTTTGCGCTGTCGCGAATCCGGACCGCGACCGACTCGACGCACATCGAGCAGATGAAGGAAGTGCTTCGCACAACCAACCTGCCCGCGGAGCGAAACATCTTTCTCTACTACGCCATCGGAAAGGAACTGGAAGATCTCGAGCAGTGGGACGAGGCGTTCAGCTACTACGAGATGGCGGGACATGCGGCATCCCGGGTTGCCAACTACGACGTCACCCCGGACTTGCGAGTGATCGACATGGTCATCGAGGTTTGCAGAGCCGACTGGTTGTCTTCCGGTCCCAGTCCACCCTCAACAGACGCCTCGACAAAGACGCCGATATTCATTGTGGGCCTGCCACGCACCGGCACGACGTTGGTCGAGCGCATCGTGAGCTGTCATTCACAGGTAGAAAGCGTGGGTGAGACCTACTTTCTCCAGGACTCAATTCGGCGCGCCAGTGGTATTCGAGACAATGCGCCAATGAATTCAGCCATTGTTGAAGCGGCTGCAGAAAAGCCGGCCAGCGCCATCGCTGACAGGTACCTGGAGGCGGTCAGTTACAAGTTCGGCGACAAGCCGTTTTTCATAGAGAAATTTCCCGAGAACCTCCTCTATCTCGGATTCGTCGCCAAGGCCTTCCCCCGGGCCCGAATCGTTTGCCTGCTCAGGCACCCGATGGATGCCTGCTTCGCCATGTTCAAGCAATCGTTCTTCCGGTACGCATACACGCTGGCCGATCTGGGTCCCTACTACGTAGCTCACGACCGGTTGCGCGAACACTGGCGGAAAGTCCTCAAGGACCGGATGATCGAAGTCGAATACGAATCTCTCGTCAGCGATCAGGAAGGTCAGACGCGAAGATTGCTTGACCGGCTCGGATTGCCATTCGAAGAGGCCTGTCTGGAGTTTCACCGGAACATAACGCCGAGCAATACGGCCAGCGCTGTGCAGATACGGGAGAAAATGCACAGTCGGTCCGTGAACCGGTGGCAACATTTCGCCTCGCATTTGCAACCCTTGAAGTCGCACCTTGAGCAAGCCGGGATTGCGCTCGGCTAAATCGGGGGGAGTCTGCGCGCCGATGTCCCCTTGAAGATATCCGCAATTGTGCTACGTTGTACTAATCGTGTAACACAACGGGCAGAGTCATGAGCCAGGCTACCTTTACCTTTCGCGTCGATGACGAACTGAAAAGAAGCTTTGCTTCGGTTGCGAAGTCCCTGGACCGCTCGGGCGCACAATTGCTGCGCGACTACATGAGAGACATCGTGCGCCGGCAGGGGGAGGCCGAGGAACATGATGCGTGGTTCCGAGAGCAGGTTCAGATCGGACTGGATTCAGCCAACGCCGGCAACCTGATGTCCAACGAGGACGTTGAAGCGAGATTTTCCGCCCGCAGAGCCGAAACGCGCCGCAGGCTCAATGAACTGCCGTGAAGCTTTGTTGGACTGCCGAAGCCATCGCGGATCGCATTGATATCTACGACTTCATTGAGGCAGACAATCCGGTAGCCGCGCTGGCTTTGGACGAACTGTTTTCGAACGCTGCAGAACGCCTTGAGCTTCATCCGATGATCGGCCGGGCCGGGCGAGTAGATCGGACGCGCGAGTTGGTTGTGCACGAGAATTACATCCTGGTGTACGACATCGCAGAGGATGGAGTGCGTATTCTGCGTGTGCTGCATGCAGCCCGGCAGTGGCCGCCACCCCGGTAACGGCGCAACTGCCCTCCACGTCGCCACCCGCTACAGTTGCGCGATACCGTACCGCGTGCGCGTGCGGCGCTTGCGCCTGGTACTGCGCCGAATGGCGAGGTTGGCCGCGCGAGCCTCCGCATTCACGTAGCCGCGCGGATGGTCCAGGTGCAGGCAAGTCACCCTGTGGCGGATGCGCTTGCCGCGAATTCCGGCATTTTCGAGCCGTTCCCCCAGTTCCCGGTCTTCTCCCCCGTATCCCATCCGTTCGTCGAAACCGTTGGCGCGAAGGATGTCGTCCTTCCAGCCTGAAGCGTTGTGCCCGTTCCAGCCTGCGGTCGTGGGGGACACGCGGTCCAACGCCGCGCCGAGGCCAAGGCCTGCACTGAGCTTGAGCAGCTTGTAAGTGAACGGCATGCCGTGGCGACGCAGCCATGAAGCGGAAAAACAGCGCCCGGAAGCGATGTCGTCCGGTTGGATGTGTTCGGACAGGCCCAACGGCAGGCGCAACAACCCTCCCGACAGGAAACGCTTCGGTTCAGCCAGTTCAAGGTGACGCGAAATGAATTCCGGGTGGGGTATGCAATCCCCGTCGGTGAAGATCAGGTAGCCGCCCCGTGCCTTGCGGATGGCCTTGTTCAGTATCCGGCATTTGCGAAACCCCTGGTCCTTCTGCCAGACGTGTTCGATGCGCAACCCCGTGGTCGTACGGGCGGATCGGATGACCTCGGCCGTCTTGTCGCCGGAGCCGTCATCGGCGATGACGACTTCGAAATCCCGGTGGTTCTGGAAAGCAAATCCGCACAGTGTCTTGCGCAGCCACTCCGGCTGGCGATAGGTGCTGAAAATGACCGATACGTCACGCGGTCCGGCGCTCATGCATCACCGGAAGCGTGCGGAGTTGTGCTTTTCTCGGCGCTTGCGTCATCGGAGAAAATCTCTTTGCTGTTTTCGTCGTCCCTGCTGTTTTAGGATTGTACTTTCAAAGGCCCTGTGGCAGGTCACGAATTCAGGAGCAGGTCATGACAAGAAAATGCATCGCAGCTTGGTCCGCGTTGGTCTCGGCCTTGATGCTGGGGAGCTTTCAAGCCGCCGGGCAGGGATCCTCTACTACTGGATTCGTAAACTTCCCGTTCTCGGTTGACGGAATGGAGCGCACAGCGGGATTGTACGTGCCGCCGGACTACGACAGTTCGAATGAATGGCCGCTGATTGTCTTCCTGCATGGCGGGGGAGGCAACGGAAACAACGACGGCAATGCCCTGACGGAGCGCTTCTACAGGCAGGGCCTGGTGCAGACGATCCGGAACCACCCGGAGCGTTTTCCGGCACTGGTTGCCTTTCCACGCTGCCCGGAGGGCAGGATCTGGTCTCCCGTTCCGGCGGACCCGGTGCAGTCGGACTGGCGCCTGAATGTCCATGGGCGGGAGCCGGCGCCGGATGCCGAAGCGCATGTCACCGCTGTAATCGACGGGATCATTGCGGATTACGCGGTCGACAGGGACAGAGTGGTCATCACGGGCTATTCCATGGGTGGAGAGGGGTCTATCCGGTACGCCGCGCTGCATCCCGAGCGGATCGCCGCTGTCGCCTCGGCGGCCGGCTCCGCGGTGATCGTGCCCGAAGACGCCCCTGTGCTGGCCAGGATGGGCGTATGGATGTTTCAGGGGGAAACTGACCACCTCAGCACGGCACCGCTTGCCAGACGCATGGTTGCAGCGATCCGGGCCAGCGGTGGCAACCCGCGCTATACGGAGTACGCGGGCGTCGGACACGGCATGGCCAATCGTGTGTACGAAGACGCCGAGGTCATCGCCTGGATGCTTGATCAGAGGCGAGGTCCCATGTAGTCCGGAGCGGACCGACCATCGCGGCGCCGGGCACATGCCGGTGGATCAATTCAGTCGATTGTTTGGCTGGGCAGCCCTCAGTGTAGTTTGAAGGCCCTGTGGCAGGCTTATTGGAGCGGTTGAAGTTGCCCGGTTTCGGTTTCAGAATAGTGATCGACGTTCAATAACCTTCGGCCCGGAAGGGGGGATCGCAAAATGGCGTATACATTGCTTGGTCAGGATTTCGTGCCGCCGGACGTCAGGGCAAAGGTTACCGGAGCAGCGAAATACGCCGAGGACTTCCGCGCCGACGGCATGGTGTTCTGCCGCTTGCTGCACAGCGGGTTGCCCCATGCGCGCGTCACCCGGATCGACGCGACCGAGGCGCTCGCGATGGACGGCGTCGTGGCCGTGTTGACGGCCGACGATCTGCCCGAAACGACAGCGCCCAACCAGCCGCTGCTGACCAATGAGCCGACGTTCGCCGGAGAGCCCATTCTTGCGGTCGCTGCGGTCAGCGAGACGCTGGCCGAGGACGCGATCGAAAGGATAGTGGTCGAACTGGAACCGTTGCCTTTCTCCGTCGATCCGCTCGACAGCCTCTTCCCGGGCGGTCCCAACGCCCGCAGCGACGGCAATGTCGTCGCCGGACGGCAGACCGTGGAGACCGTCAAGTGGACGGCCGCCGATTTCGCCTCCGTCGAGCAAGGACAACTCCCGGCAGGTGAACCCTCGGACGAGTGGTCCTTCGGCGATGTCGAGGGGAACATGGCCGAAGCCGCATTCGTGCTCGACGAGACCTTCGTCACGCAAAACCTCTCGCATAACAGCCTCGAATCGCGAACCTGCATGGCGTATTGGCAGAACGGAAAGTGCTACGTGCACGGCTCCACGCAGAGCCAGACGTCCGCCCTGCCGAGCATCGCCCGCATGGCCGGCGTCGAGGTCGACGATCTCGTCTATATCGCCGAGTATTGCGGCGGCGGGTTCGGCTCGAAGATCGGGGGCTATCCGCTCATGGGCATCGCGATTCAGATGGCCGGGAAAGCGGGCCGTCCCGTGATGCTGCGCGTCAATCGCGCCGAAGAAGTGATGCTCGGCTCGTCGCGGCCCGCGTTTCAGGGGCGGATCAGGATGGGCTTCAGCGCCAAAGGACGGCTCACCGCCACGGATCTCTACGTCGTGCAGCAGAACGGGCCTTACCGTGGCGGCGGCGACCTGGGCTCGGCAGCCGCTGCCGTGACGCTTTTGTACCAGCCCGTCGCGATGCGTTACCGGGGAATCGCCGTCAGCAGCAACACGCCGCCGACCGGTCCGCAGCGCGGTCCGGGGGAGAACCAGATCGCTATGGCGGTGGAGCCGCTTCTCGACAAGGCGGCCAGGGCACTGAACATCGACCCCGTTGAGCTTCGCCGCGTCAACGCGGCCGACAACAACGGAAAATTCGACGGCGCGCAGGGGCCGGTCACGAGCGCGTATCAGCGCGAGATGCTCGATCGCGGTGCGGAGGCGTTCAACTGGGCCGAGAGGCGGGCGCGTAGCGGCCGGAGGAGGGGCTCGAAGGTCACGGGCATCGGAGTCGGTCAGGCATTCCATTCCGCCGGCCGCAGCGGCTACGACGGCCTCGTGCGGCTGACCCCCGACGGCAAGCTGCACATCCACTGCGGCATCGGCAACCTCGGAACCTACTCCCATACGGCGACTTCCCGCGTTGCCGCCGAGATTCTCAAGTGCGACTGGAATAACTGCGTGGTGGTTCGCGGCGACACGCGGCGCCATCTGCCCTGGTCTTCGTCACAGTCCGGCAGCAACACGTCGTTCACGATGTCTCGGACGAACTACGTGGCGGCCATGGACGCGCTCGGGAAACTCAAGGAAATCGCGGCGATGGATCTGGGCGGTTCGCCCGACGACTATGACATCGGAGACGAGTCGGTATTCTCGAAGGCCGACCCGGAGGTCAGGATGACCTACCCGGCCGCCGCGCAGCGCGCCATCGAGCTGGGGGGCAGGTACTCGGGTCACGAGGCACCCGACGACCTCAACGAAATCACGCAGGCAGCCGTGGCCGGGCTCGCGGGCACAGGGCTCATCGGCGTCGCCAGGGACAATCTCGAGCACAGCGCCATGGTGCCGGCCATCTCCGCGGGCTTCATCGAGATCGAGCTCGATCTCGAAACGGGCAAGTACGAGGTCATCGACTTTCTCGGTGTCGCCGATTGCGGCACCGTGTTGCATCCGCAGGGTCTGGCGACCCAGGTCAAGGGCGGTGCCGTGATGGGTATCGGCCTGGCGCTGAGCGAGCGGCACATCTACGACTCTCAGAATGGCCTGCCGGCGAACTCGACCATGTACGAGTCGAAGCTCCCGACCTATCTCGACGTGCCGGGCGAAATGCAGTCGCTGGCCGTCGACATTGCGGACGGGCAGAACCCCGTCGGCGCGAAGGGCATCGGCGAGCCCGTTCAGGGCAGCGCCGCGGCGGCCGTGCTCTGCGCAATCTCCGACGCGCTCGGCGGTCACTACTTCAATCGCGCGCCCGTAGTGCCCGACATGATCGTAAACGCCGCGGCCGGGCGGGTTCAGTCGCACGGTCCGCTGCAGGTCAATACCGCCTAGCCGAGCTTGCCCGTCCCGCAGGATTTTCATCCCGTGAGTTTCTCCCGCAAGTTTCTCATTCTCCGGTCGAATTTGTTAGATTAATGCCGCGATGATCCTCGGCACTCATTCCGCAAGGCAATTTCTCCTGGCTTTGGCCGCTGCACTGGCCGCAGCGTCGGGCGCGGGCGCGCAGCAGTCCCACCTGGACCGGCTCTCGGCCGAGCGGCTGGATGTTGCGCCTCCCGCCGAGCGCGTGACCGGCGAGCCCGGCCGCATGAGGGTGGTCGAGCGGGCGTGCCGGACGATGCCGGAGGACGTACTCAGGCGCAGGATCATCGACATCGCGGTGCAGGAATGGGGTTTCTTCGGATTTTCCGTCCTCGACCAGATGGACGATGACGATGACTCGCAACCGCGGCGATTCGGCCCCCGGCCCCCGCGCACGTTGGCGGAACAAAGGGAGGCGGCGCGCGTGGCGGACTCCATTGCCGGCTACTGGGCCGTGACCGACGATGGCGCCTGGATTCTCGACCGGCAGAACGACGTCTGGCAGGGGCCGTACGGCGATGGCGCGCGTTGGAGGGACCCCTGGTCCGCGGCGTTCATCTCGTGGGTCATGTGCGAGGGCGGCCTTGGCGAGCAGGACCTGTTCCGGCGGCACATCGCCCACTACGCGTACATCGATCAGGCAATCCAGGCGCGTTACCGCGATGACCCGGATACCGCTTTCGTCGCGTACGACGTCGGCGAGATGCCGATCGAGCCGGGCGATCTGCTGTGCTCTGCGCGGCGCTCGGCGTATCACTCCATCGGGCAGCGGCGCAGCGACCTCGGCGAGGGGGTCCGCACGCACTGCGACATCACGATCAGGGTCGAAGAGCAGAATGGCAGGGTCCTGCTCATAGGCGGCAACGTCAGCGGATCCGTGCGCATGAAACTGTTTGCGGCCGAGTTCGATGCGAATGGGGACGGGGAGTCCACGGTCCGCTGGGTAGGCGGTGACGGAAGAACGATTTTCGCCCATCTGAAGCTCAGGGCCGACCCCATCGGCGCCGATGCGCTCGAAACGAGTCCCACGGTGAAGGCGCTCGTCGAAAGCGGCGATGATCTCGGCTGGCTCAGGCAACGGCTCGCGGGCGAGCAGGCGGTGCGGGCCAATCCGGTCGCGTCGTCGGCGGGTATGCCGGGCGTACCGACGCCCGCCCTCTGAGCATTCCCGTTGTGGTAGCGTATGGCCGGTGGGTCGGCGTGACCCGCCAGCGGCATCGCGAAATGTGCGACACCGACAGGCAGATTTTTGAGCAGGAGGAAGCTCACATGAAAACAACAATGCACGGATGGTCGCTCTGCGGCGTGGTGCTCGTCATCGGCGCCGGCCTGGCGCTTGCCACGGGATCGGTGGCACACGCGCAAGTGGTCGAGGGACAGGCGCTGGACGAAAACGGGATGCCGCTGTACCAGGTGGATCCGTTTTGGCCGAAGCCGCTTCCCAACCGTTGGAGCATGCAGCAGGTAACCGGACTCTATGTCGATCACATGGACCACGTCTGGTTCATCAACCGCAACCGGGCTGCCCAGGCAAACGAGATCAGCGGCGACATCAACGGCAACGGACTGTGCTGCGTGCTGGGTCCGGAGATCATCGAGCTGGATCAGGAGGGCAACGTGGTCAATGCCTGGGGCGATGCCGACCATCACCCTCTGTGGCCGACTGCGCTGCAGACGGTGATCGCCGACACGCAGGGCTTCGTCTGGGTCGCCGGCACCGCGCCGCAGGACAGCATCCTCAAATTCACGCGCGAAGGCGAGTTCGTGTGGGACTTCGGCCATCGGCCTGCGCCCGACGCGCCCAACGTCGAGAACAACCAGGAGACCGACGCGTTCCGCAACAAGGGGCGATTCCAGCTCGACGAGGTCGAGAACGAGCTGTACATCATCGACCAGAAGCGCGTCGTGGTCTTCGACGCTTCCACCGGCGATTTCAAGCGGGGTTGGGGCGGCTACGGGATGCCGCTGAGCGAGATCTCGAACGAACCGATTCCGGGCTACACGTGGGACGGCGGGCCGCCACCTGAAGTCAGGGATCTCGCGCCTGCCCTGCACTTCATCGAGATCTCCAACGACCGCAAGGTCTATGTCGGCGAGCGCGGGTCCAACCGGATTCAGGTGTTTTCGACCGCGGGCGAGTGGCTGCAGGACATCTTTGTTGCGCCGAACACGCCGGCACGGGGTTGCGGTGGCCTGGAACTGATGGGTGGCACCTGGGGTCCCTGCGGCACCATGTACAAGATGATCATTTCAAAGGACCCGGAGCAGAAGTATCTCTTCGAAGCGGACGGGAACAACCACGTGGTCTGGGTCATCGATCGCGAGAGCGGCGAAATGCTGGGTCACTTCAGCGAGCACGGCCGGCTGGCGGGGCAAATGCACTTCCCCAACGCGATCGGAATCGACTCGATGGGGAACATCTTCACCGGTGAAGTCGACAACGGCAAAAGGATTCAGAAGTTCATGCCGGTGATGGTGGCCGACCTCTGATTGCCAGCTGCGCAACTTGACTCGTGTCGCCGGGTCCTTCGGGGTCCGGCGTCCGGTCTCGTCGCTAATTCCACCCGCGACTGATGACGAGATTCCTGAACTCGGCCCTGTCCATCGCCTGCGCGCGCTCAATCCGCTCTACGTCGTCGCCGTTGACGATGAAGAAATCAAGCACCTCGTTGATGCAGCCGGCCGGGCAGTCTCCCCACGCGCGCCGGGCGATCACGTACCAACGCCCTTCCGTTTTAACGGCGTCGATATCGGAGCCGTCTCCCACATAGGCGTTGGACTCCGCATATTCGATTCCTTCCATCGCCGCGTACATCCCGGCCGCGGCGGCAACGTTCAGGTACTCGTTGAAGTAGAAGACGACGGTTCCGGAAAACTGGAACATATTCACCACAACCGACAAGCCGAGCCGTGCATTGAGCGAATCGAAATCCGCATGTCCGGTGCGCAGCGCAACGGGGCCGGTGCTGTCCTCAAGAAGGGAGGAGACGGCCTCGAACAACCACGGCTCCAGCGCAAGAATAAGCTCTCCGTACGCATAGGGTGGCCGCGCGAAGATGTCTGCCACCGCTGGGTAAGCATGTCGAATCCGGGCCAGGACGTCGGCAATCTCTCGGGCCAGCTCACGCCGTTGCGCCGCATCCAGCAGCAGGTTGTCGTCCTCCCTTCGCAGGAGCCGGTCGGCCAGGATGTCGGCTTCACTCAGCGTGGGCGGCTCCCAGCCGTCCGCGATCGCGACGACCGGAGCCGCGGACTCGCCCGGCGCGACGGGGTCGATCGAATCCGAACAACCTGCCACCGCGAGGGCGCAGCATGCTACGAATCGAATGTCAATCACCGCGATCCGGCCTCTGGGATTGTATCCAACAATCGAATTCTACCGCCTCGGGAAAATCGCCCGCGCTACCGGGCAAAGAATGTAATCATCCGCCCGCAGACGATGACGCCCGCCCACAGCAGCAGGGAGAAGTAACCGACAAACTTCGAGTCGCCGGTGACCTCCTCAGTGGCCAGCAGATGCGCCAACCGGAACTTGAAGTACAGGGCGTTCAATCCGGCGAGGACCATGAGGCTCAGCTTGAGCTCGAAGGCCGGGTTGTCGATGTACTTGGTCGCGTTTCCGGCAAAGAACAATGCCCCGGTGGTGAAGTTCACGAGAAATGCACCGATTACCAGCCCGAGCATCCGGTTGATCAGGCCGGCGCAGGGATCCCGGAAAAAGCCGGTGAGGCGCAGATCGATCATCAGCATGCCGCCCATGAAGAAGCACAGGCTGACGAAGTGGATGCATTCAAGCGTCGGCCAGATGGCCGCCGACGAAACGACCCAGTGCCCCAGGGCCGTGTCCGCGAGCCAGCCCAGCTTCTCCAGGCCCATCAGTAGACCGACCCCAGGTAGGCGATCAGGCGGCCGGTGACGATGGCGCCAATCCAGGTGGCACTGGACA
The DNA here is from genome assembly GCA_022825505.1 of Gammaproteobacteria bacterium. Taxonomy (GTDB): domain Bacteria; phylum Pseudomonadota; class Gammaproteobacteria; order Steroidobacterales; family Rariloculaceae; genus UBA6522. The sequence goes on from JAJDWR010000063.1 coordinate 24,634, forward strand.
CCAGCGACAGGCGGCGCGCCCGGACGCTGCCGCATACGTCAACGGATTTCCTCGCGAGCTGCGCGACGTGCGACTTGAGCCAGACGAGAATGGCTGCGCTGATCAATACCAGCAGCATCTTCACCAGGAAGGTGACGTTGGCGAGGTATTCAGTCCCCCGGGGAACGAAGATTGCCAGCCCCGTGACCAGGTTCAGCAGGAATCCCCACATCGCGATGCGCAGAATCCCGGGCAGTTTCGCGTCCGCGATGCCTGCGACGAGTCGGTAGAGGTACAGCGTGACGACGATCGTCAGTCCGGCCGCAACGGCCATCCCGATCGAATGCAGGGCGATCAGGGTGGGAAACCCGAGCATGGAGGTCAGCACCCATTCCGAGAAGGCCGTTGACTCGAGGATGCGCAGGAAATTCAATCGCTACTCGTCTGCCGATTCCTCCGGCAGATCGCGGAGCAGATCGTCCAGCCGGCGTGTCATCTGGTCGAACTGGAAGCTGGCGATGCGGTAGCGCCACGGGGAAAGGCGCTGGTCCAGGTCAAGGGCTTCTGCGGCGACGTCCGCGCCGCCGGTCTCGGCTTCAACGGCTGTGATGTCCGTACCGCCCGCTTCGGCTTCGACTGCCGCGACTTCGGTATCGTCAGCAACGGCATCATCAAAATCGTCTCCAGCTTCCTCGGAAGCGTTCGCCGCCGCGTCCTCCTGGGCCGCATCGGCTTCCGGCTCGGATTCTTCCACAGGCGCGCGGAATTCGGCCCGGAACGCAACCCACCGCTCATCTTCGCGCTCAACCGATTCCGCGGTGATAGCCAGCCCGTCGAACGTCACGAATTCGGTCACCGTCACCGGCTCCTCCGTATCGGTTCTGGGCTCCACGTCCTGCAGGTTCAGGCCGGACAGTACGTTTCCCATGACGTTGGCCACGCTGGCGTACTGCAATTCGCGGCCCTGAGGCATTTCCTCCAAATCGAAATTGGACTGTTCGGAATCGGCCTTGGAAACGCTGACCACTTCGCCGTCGGAGTGGGTCACGGTGACCCGGGCCATCCGATCGCCGGGAATTGCCAGGATTTCGGTGGCCAGCCAATCCGTCGTTTCGTTCCCCACGTCCGGGTTCCGGTCGACCAGGAAGCTCTGCGCCTGATCCGCTTCGCGAACGTAGACCTGGGACGTGCCCTCGGTATCGCCGACGATGACATTGACCGGCATTTCGGCGCCCGACAACGTCACGGCCACGCCACCGGCAGCCTCGGCTTCCACGCCCTCCACACCCAGGCGGTCGTAGAAGTCCGAATTGGCCGTCTTGGGCTCGACGATGCGCGCCTCAGCCAGGCTGATCAACGTCTGGCGAACTTTTTCCGTGTCAGCCGGGTAACCGTCCTTCTCGGCAACCGACCAGCTCCCGTCGTCGCCGCGCTCCAGCGTGGCGACGGGAACCGAGCCGGCGCCGACGACGGACACCCGGGTGACCCGATCCAGGTCCTCGCCGAGATCCGGCAGCAACAAGCCGCCGCCCGGGGCCGGCGGCTGGGGATCGTATTGGGCAATCAGCGCCACGGCGCCGAGTACCACCAGGGCGGCTGCAAGTACAGTCACTGTGCGGGGGGTCACGATTTCTTCTCCGTGCGCCGCCGCCTGACAACCACCGCCGACAGCGCAACCGCGGTCAGCAGCAGCGGCACCAGTCCGATGTTGATGAATTGCAGCACCGTGCCGAGCTGTTCGATGCTGCGGTCGAGATTACGCTGCACGGCGCGCAGCTCCTGGCGGATTCGGACCTGCTCGTCGAGGAACCGCTGGATTTCCGCCTGCTGTTCGTCGCTCATCAGGAGCGAACCCTGGTCCGTGCGGGCATCCTGCAATTCGCTGAGCCGGTTCTCAGTCTCGGTCAGTTCCGCCTGCAGTTGCTGCTCGGTCTGGCGGAACTGCGCGTCGGCCTGCCGGCGCAACGCCTGGACCCGCGTGAACGGGCGGGAATAGGTGCCCCGCGCCCGAATGCCGATCAGGTCCGCGCTGCCCGACAGATTGTCCAGGGCGTTGACGAGGAAGTCGCCGTTGTTGGCGAAAGCCGTCGCCAGTGTCTGGCCCAGGAAATTCTGCTGCTGTACCCAGAGCCGGTCGCTCAGGATATCCACATCACCCACGAGGATGACATTGGCCGAATCGGTGGACGCCAGGTGTTCACCGTCCGGCAGAGCATCCGGCGATTCGGAGTTGGCGACCGCGCTATCGTCGCCACCGCCGCCGTCCGCCCCATCCGCCAGGTCACCCTCGGCATCCGGCAATTCCTCGGCGGGCGGACCGTCCGGATATGCGCTGTCCAGTGCTCCTGTCAGGCGCGCGGCGATGATGTAGGGCTCGCCGCTCGGCACGAAATCGTCCAGCAGGGCCTCCGGGTCGGTCAGCATCTGCATCTGGATCGCCGGCAGGGTTTCCGCATCGATGCTTGACGTCAGGAGGGGCTGCAATGTCACCGTGCTGTCTTCGGCCACGCTGAAATGCCCGGCAGTCCCGACATTGATGTTGTACAGCCCGTCGGTAATCACGTCCTCCGGGTCGATGGCGGTGGCGTCCAGCCCGAGCAATCCCAGGTGACGCACGGGACGCATGCTCAGGCCGGTAGTGACGCTGAGCGCGTATTGATTGTCCGCCACCACCTCGCCGGCGGAGAATTCGACACCCCAGCCGCTCAGCAGCGGCTCAAGGTTCGACGCGCTGCCCGCCGCCATGGCGGCGGGATCCATGGCCGCGGCCATGTCGACCTCGGCAAACGGATCCAGAAAGATCAGCGCCCGGCCGCCGCCCATCACGAACTGATCGATGGCGTACAGCGTCTCGTCTTCGAGGGACCGGGGGTGCACCAGACAGAGCACGTCCACGTCCTCTTCGATTTCCGTGAATCCCGGTGGCAGCGAGCGCATCTCGAACAGTTGCCCGGCCTGGCTGTAGGCAATCCAGGGCTCGGTCACGCGCTGGGTCTGGGGATCGAACCCGGCGGTCATGGACACGCCGGCGTGCACGCCCACCACCACCCTGTCAGGCCGGGCCAGACTGTAGATCAGCCTCGCCAGCTCGTATTCGAGAAACCGCTCCCGCTCGGGGTTGAAAATCTCGATGACCTCCTGATCGCCGACGCTGTTGGTCGCGGCCAGCCCGAAATACAGGGATTGCCCGATCCCCAGCGTGATCGGCTGAAGGCCGAACCGGGCCGCCCGGTCCTCGTCCTCCGAGAACGGCACAGGGTCGATAACGTGCAGCACGAGATTGCCGCCGCCGGCGCTCTCCAGTTCCTCCAGCATCTCGCGCACGCGGTTGGCGTAATTCCTCAGCGGGGCGATGTCCGCGGACTCGCTGTCGGAGAAGAACAGGTAGACATTGATCGGCTCCACGATGGAGGCCAGCACGTTGCGGGTTCCGGGCGAAACGGTATAGAGATTGTCTTCCGTCAGGTCGATGCGCAGGCCCGTCAGCAGCGAATTGTTCGCGGTAACCGCGGCGACGAATACAAGGGCCAGCAGCACCAGCGACAGGGTGCCGAGATTGCGTTGTCGGTTGGCGGACATGGCTCGATCAACCCGCTTTCTTCATGTGCAGCACCAGCACGTTGGCGTAGAGGAACGTGCCGATGAGCAGGGCGAAATAGATGAGATCGCGTGCATCGATGACGCCCTTGCTGATGCTTGCGAAGTGCGTCAGGAAACTGAGGCTTGCAACCGCATCAATGATCGGCAGCGGAACCCAGCCTACCAGGGGGCTCAACAACGGCTGGAAGCCGGCCATGAGCATGACGAAGCAGATCACGACGGTGACGATGAAGGCGATGACCTGGTTGTTGGTGGTCGCCGAGACAAAGGAACCGATGGCAAGAAACCCGCCGGCCATCATCAGGCTTCCCAGGTAGGCGGCAACGATGACGCCGTTGTCCGGTTCACCCAGGTAGTTGACCGTGATCCATATGGGAAACGTCAGCGCCAGCGCCAGGGCGGTAAACGCCCACGCGGCGATGAACTTGCCGGCCACCGACTGCCAGACATCCAGCGGCAACGTCATCAGGAGTTCGATGGTGCCGGTCTTGTGCTCCTCGGCCCACAGCCGCATGGACAGTGCCGGGACCAGGAACAGGTACAGCCAGGGATGGTAGTTGAAGAACGGCGCCAGGCTGGCCTGACCGCCGTTGTAGAAGTTGCCGAAATTGAAGGTGAACCACCCGGCCAGGACGAGGAAGATCACGATGAAAACGTAGGCCAGCGGCGTGGCGAAATAGCCCTGCAGCTCCCTGCGCATGATTGCCGTCACGCCGTTCATGCGCGAGTTCCGCGTATTCGGCTATTGGCGGGCTCAAGTCTTCCGAACGTTACGCAATTCATGCGTGGGCCCCTCCGGTGATCGTCCGGAACACTTCATCCAGCCGCCCCGACTCCAGGTGCAGTTCGGAGAGCTCCCAACCCTTGTTGTCCGCCAGTTCATTGATCGCCTTGAGCGAAAGCCGCCGGTCCCGGAAAAACGCCGTCAGCCGTTCCGACTTCAAGTCAAGCTCGGTCTCCACGACCTCGGGCAGCGCGTCGATCTCGCCGCGCAGGGATTGTAGCTGGGACGGGTCTGCCGGCTTGAGCGACACGGCGTTATGAAATCGGGACAGCGCCTCCAGGTTGCCCGGCGTGTCATCGGCCAGAATCCGCCCGCCGGCGATGATGATGGCACGATTGCAGACCGCGTCGACTTCCTCGAGCAGGTGCGTGGAGATGATGATGGTCTTGCTCTCGGACATCTGGTTGATGAGTTGGCGCACCTCGTGCTTCTGGTTGGGATCCAGACCGTCGGTGGGCTCGTCCAGGATCAGCACTTCCGGATCGTGGAGAATCGCCTGCGCAAGCCCCACCCGGCGCCGGTAGCCCTTCGACAACGTATCGATGGTCTGTTCCAGCACGGGTTCCAGGTGCAGCAGGCCATAGACTTCGTCCAGCCTCGCCAGGCGCTTCGCGCCGCTCAGCTCTCGGGCGTCGGCGATGAACTCCAGAAACGCACGGGCGGTCATTTCCGGGTAGCTGGGCGCGCCCTCCGGCAGGTAACCAATCTTGCGTTTGGCTGCGGTTGCGTGGGTTTCAACGTCAAGGCCGCAAACACTGGCCCGGCCTGACGACGGCGGCAGGAACCCTGCGATGATCCGCATCGTCGTCGTCTTGCCCGCGCCGTTCGGCCCGAGGAAACACAACACCTCTCCCGGGTCCACCTGAAAGCTCAGATTGTCGACGGCGAGAAGGGCGCCGAATTGTTTGGTCAGTTCCTGGCACTCAATCATCTTCAGCACTCATTCCGCAGTATGTCTGTCGAGACCCGGCCGATTCACTTGAGCGCATCGGATTTTGCACAAGATACGAGAATTTTCAAGCCTTGCGCAGAGTCTGGGCGTCTCGCGTCCGGTGCTCGTGCTGACGGCTGCGATCAGGAAAACACCCGTCGGCGGGTCGCGGATAAACAACCTGCTCGCATGGCGGCCGCGCTGCGCACGCCGCAGGGACATGCAGTCAGGCTATAGCCGCTCGTCGTAGTTTGCGGCATCCATCTGACAATCGAATTCGAGCACTTCCAGATCGACCCGAAAGAATTCGAAGCTCATGCTGAACGGTTCGACGTAGTAAACCGGGTCGGTATGAATGATCTCGACGTACAGTCGGTCGCCGTCGGCGCGGTAACGTTCCTCGTAGCGCATCCCGGTCGACTGCGGAAACCCCTCCGCCGGTCCCCTCGTATCGACGTATCCCCGGCCCACGTCTCCCGTATCGATGACCAGCACTTCGCCTTCGAAACGGCCAACGGACCGGCCCAGGTGGGGATGGTCCCGAACTGTGAAGGGGGCGTCCTCCACCGCAAGCTCCGGATCGAGCGGCACCCGGCGCCTCACGTCCATGTACTCGAAATCGATCTCCACGCGATCCTCGTGCAGCCGGATTTCCCAGGGCGGGTCCGGAATGCCGATCACGTTCGTGAGGCTGGGAGGCAGGCACCGCAGATCGGGATCGTCCCTCAACGGCACATATTCGGCCACCGCCTGCTCTGCCGCATGCGTCAATGTTGCAGAAGGGCGCCCCGCGCTGAGCTGCAACCACGTACCCGCAAGATCGGCGCGCTCGGCCAGCGCAGCCGGCACTCCGAGCATAAGACCGGCAACAAAAAGCCCCGTCCGACTGCCCGGCAGCGTCTTCACTATCGGTCCGGCTCCTCGCATTCCACTTCCGTACCCGCAAGCAACGCCTCCCGAAACGCGGCAAAGCCGCAATCCCGAACCACCGTCCCGTCGGCAAGCGTCAGGACGCGGGCGTAGCCCACGTGCTCCAGGCGCCGGCTCGGAATGAGCGTGATCGTCAATTCATCCCCCACCCTGACGCTGTCAAGGTCGACACCCCGCCGAATCAGATCGTTCCGGGTGCCCCACTCGACCAGCCAGTGCGAAACAGTCCCGTCGTCCTCGACAACGTCGAGTTCCAGGTGAGAGTGAGGATTTCTGAGATGAAACGCCGTCAGCGTGCCCGTGATGTCATGACGCGCGTCCCGATCGAAATTCCCGCTTACCGAATGGTGCGCCACCCCCGACTGTGCCGCCAGACCCAACGCTCCGACGATGAAAATACGATCCGCTGGTCGCAGCATCTCCTGTTCCCCTGACGATTGATTGTTTCGTGGCTTCAATAGCCTATTCACGAAACGCCTCGCGCGCCACCCATTCTTTTACGACGTTCTTTCCGGGGGCGTGGGCGTGTTGCCCCTTCGGGCGTCGCGGGCGACAAGCGGGCCACGGACGGCCACAAGCTCGGAGCCCACGATTCTTGTCCCGCCAGGGATGGCGGGACGAGATTAAGCCCGAAGGGGCAACACGCCCACGCCCCCGGAACGAACACCGATTACTGCGCTACAGCAGGTTGCCGTCCACATCCATGAAGTCCACGCGCCCCAGATCCAAAGCGCGCACGCTCTCCTCGATCGCCTCCAGGTCGCCGACCACGACCCACACCAGCCGGTCCGGCTGCAGCTCCGCCCGTGCCGCGGCATTGGCATCCTCGACGGTGACACCGCCCACCAGATCCGCGTAATGATCCCAATAGTCGTCCGGCAACCCGAAACGCACCAGCTCGGCAATGTCGCCGGCCACGGAGCGCGCCGTTTCCCATCGTCCCGGCAGGGTCAGCGTGTTGCGCCTGGCGAACGTGGCGATCTCGTCGCCGTCCACCGGCCGCTGGTCCAGCAGCTCGCGAATTTCGCGGTCCAGCTCCACCAGCGAGTCCGCCGTGCGGTCCGTCTGCACCGGCGCGTAGACGATGAAGGGGCGCTGGCTCTGCGTGTCCACCAGCATGGAACGCACGCCGTAGGACCAGGCCTTGTCCTCGCGCAGATTCATGTTGATCCGCGAAGTAAAGGCGCCGCCGAAGGCCTCGTTGGTGGCGCGCAGCGCCATCTCCCGCTCGTCGGACCGGTCGAAGACCAGTTGCCCGCCGAAAATGATGCTCTGTTCCGAACCCGGGCGATCCACCAGGATGACCCGGGACTCTTCCGGCAAATCAACCGTGGGGATGTTCTTCCCGGGTACCTCGCCGGGCGACCAGTCGGCGAACAGCGACTCGAGCATCGGCGCGATCTCATCGAGCGTCGTGTCGCCCACCACGATCATGGTGGCGTTGTTGGGCTTGAACCAGGTGTCGTGATAGGCAATCAGGTCGTCCCGGGTAATGGCGCTGACGGATGCCTCCGTCCCCGTGCCGGTCATGGGCAGGGCATAGGCGTGATCGTCGCCGTAAATGAGCGCCGGGAAGATCCTCAGCGCCATGGAAACGGGTTCGGATTTTTCCCGTTGGATCTGCGATAGCCGCAACCGGCGTTGCCGCTCCAGTTCTTCCCCGGAAAACGCCGGGTTGAGGATCACGTCGCTGTAAATGTCCAGCGAAGCGGCCAGGTTTTCCTTCAGCGCGGACAGCGACACGGAGGAGAAATCCAGGTTGGCCCCCGCGCGAAGCTGGGCGCCCAGTTGCGCCAGTTCCTCGCTGATCTCAAGCGCCCCGCGTGTCGCGGTGCCCTGGTCCAGCAGCGTCATCGCAAGCGCTGCCGTGCCCGGTGCGCCGAACTGGTCGGCCGCGTAGCCGGCATCGAGCTGAAGGTTGAAGTTGACCACCGGAACGGCGCTGCGTTGCGCCACGATGAGTTGCATGCCGTTGGCAAGTTCCGCGCGCGCCAGCGCCGGAAACTCGGCGCCGGGAAACGACTCCGGCATGGGAAGGGCAGAGCGGTCCGCGTCATCGCCCGTAGCCGCCATGCGGTCGTCGTAAGGGTGAATCTCCAGAATGAATGACCCCTTGGCGAGCCAGTTTCCCGCCGCGACCCGCAAGTCCTCCCCCGTGGCCTTGTCCAGCAGCGCCAATGACGCTTTGTAGGCATCCGGCCGGCCGCCGAACACGGCGCTTTCCGCCAGGATCCCCGATTTGCCGGAAAAGCCCCCCACCCGCTCCACGCCGCGGATGAAGCTGGATCGGGACTGGGTAATCACGCGCGACAGTTCGCCGTCCGTGGGGCCGGTGTCCAGGAAGCGTTGCAGTTCCTCGTCCAGCGCCGCCTCCACCGCCGCCAGGTCCTGACCGGGCTGGGCCGTCGCCCAGAGGATGTACGCTCCGGAGATCTCCCCCTGGAAAATGAACCCGCCCGCATCCGTGGCCAACTGATCCTCGTAGACAAGGCGCTGGTAAAGTCGCGACGTCTGGCCCCCGGTCAGCACGCCGTTGGCGAGCGACAGCAAGTCCAGGTCGGCGCTGCCCCACTCCGGTATCGGCCAGGTCCTGTAGATGCGGGCCTGCCGGACGCGGTCCTCCGTCACCATGCGCCGGTCCTGTTCGAGCGTCGGCACCCAGGCTTCCATGCGGGCCAGCGGCGGTCCGGGCGGGATGGCGCCGAAGTGGCGCTGAGCGCTGTCGCGGGCGGTCTCCACGTCGATGTCGCCGGCCAGCACCAGGGTGGCGTTGTTGGGGCCGTAATAGGTCCTGAACCACTCGTGAACGTCGTCCAGGCTGGCGGCGTTCAGGTCCTCCATGGAGCCGATGACCGACCATGAATAGGGATGCCCCTCCGGGAAGACGTTTTCCACGATGTAGGTGAAGGCCTTTCCGTAGGGCTGGTTCTCGCCCTGGCGCTTCTCGTTCTGCACCACCCCGCGCTGCTCGTCCAGCTTCTCCTGGGTGACGGCGCCGAGCAGGTGCCCCATGCGGTCGGACTCCAGCCACAGGGCCAGGTCCAGAGCGCTCGAGGGTACGGTCTGGAAATAATTCGTGCGGTCGTTGTTGGTGGTGCCGTTGATGCCCGTCACGCCCACCTGCTCCAGCGGTTCGAAATACTCCCGGTCGTGGTTTTCGCTGCCGTTGAACATCAGGTGCTCGAACAGGTGTGCGAAGCCTGTCTTGCCCACGCTTTCGTTCCTGGAGCCGACGTGGTACCAGAGAGTGACCGCGACGATGGGCGCCTTGCGGTCTTCGTGGACGATGACTCTCAGGCCGTTGTCGAGGTTGAACTCCTCGTAGGGAATGTCAATCCCGGCGGTGGCCTGCGCGAGTGCGCCGCCGGAAAGGCTCAATCCGGTTGTACAGCATAGAAGCATTGTGAACGGTCTCATGATGGAATTCCCGGGATCGCGGTATTATGTTGACCCTGCGTTGGAATCATAGTTCAGGCGGCAGCGGCTCGGCCAGCAGACGGCCGGTTCCGGGCGGTTGCCGTCCTCGAAAACCCTCTCGATCAAGGCACGTTGAATATGCAAGAAAGGCGCGTCCTTTACCCGCCGCTGGAACCCCATGACCAGGGATCGCTTCTCGTGGGCGGCGAACACGCCATCTACTACGAGCAGTGCGGCAACCCCGAGGGCAAGCCAGCCGTCTTCGTGCACGGCGGACCCGGCGGGGGCGGCGATGTCGGGGCCCGCCGATTCTTCGATCCGGACCGCTATCGAATCGTGGTCTTCGACCAGCGGGGCGCCGGGCGCAGCCGGCCGTTCGCGTCATTGAACGACAACACCACCTGGCACCTGGTCGAGGACATGGAGCTGGTGCGCGAGCACCTGGGTATCGAACAGTGGCTCGTGTTCGGCGGTTCCTGGGGAAGCACGCTGTCGCTGGCCTATGCGCAAAGCCATCCGCGGGCCGTCAGCGAACTGGTGCTGCGGGGCATTTTCCTGCTCCGCAGCAAGGAAATCCACTGGTTCTACCAGCACGGCGCCAGCGAAATCTACCCGGATCAGTGGGCGCATTTCCTCGAGCCCATTCCCGTGGAAGAGCGCGGCGATCTGCTCGCGGCCTACCATCGGCGGCTGACCGACGGCGACCGAGACACCCGCCTGGCGGCGGCCAGGGCCTGGTCCATCTGGGAGGGTTCCACCAGTTTCCTGCGGCCGGACCCGAAGCGCACGGAGCAGTTCGGCTCGCCGGACTTCGCCGTTGCCCTGGCCACCATCGAGGCTCACTATTTCGTCAACAGGGGGTTCTTCTTTAGCGAGAACCAGTTGCTGGAGGGTGTGGAGGCCATACGCGGGATTCCGGCGGTCATTGTCCAGGGCCGCTACGACGTGGTCTGCCCCATGACGACAGCGTGGGACCTGGCGTCCCGCTGGCCGGAAGCGGACCTGCGCATCGTGGCCGACGCGGGCCATTCGGCCTACGAACCCGGCATTACCCATGAACTGGTCTCGGCCACCGATGCATTCGTCGGCTGCGGATGATGACTGGCAACAAAATCCTTCTGGTCAACGCCAGGCTGGTCAACGAGGGCGAAGTCAGGGAAGTTGACGTTCTCGTCGAGGGTGACCGCATCGGCAGGATCGAGACGCAGGTGAGCGCCCGGTCGGGATGGGAGGTCATCGATCTGGAAGGACGCTACCTGTTCCCCGGCCTGATCGACGACCAGGTGCACTTTCGCGAGCCCGGCCTCACGCACAAGGGCTCGCTGGCCACCGAGTCTCGGGCGGCGATACGCGGCGGTGTGACCAGCGTGATGGAGATGCCCAATACCTCGCCGCCCACCACCGACAGGAAGGCGCTTGAGGACAAGTTGAGCCGCGCACGAGGCCGTGCCCTCAGCAACTACGCGTTCTACCTCGGAGCAACCAACGGCAACCTTGAAGAAATCCGGCGAATCACCCGCGCCCACGCGTGCGGGATCAAGGTATTCATGGGCGCCTCCACCGGCAACATGCTGGTGGACGACCCTGCTGCGCTGGAGGGCATCTTCGCCCATGCGCCGCTGCCCGTGGCGACGCACTGCGAGGACACGCCGACCATTCTCGCCAACGAGGACCGCTTCCGGGCGCGCTACGGCGAGGACGTGCCCATGAGCGCGCATCCGCTGATTCGGTCCGCGGAGGCCTGCTACCGGTCGTCGTCGCTGGCTGTCGATCTGGCCAGGCGGCATGGAACCCGGCTGCACGTCCTGCACCTCACCACTGCCCTGGAACTGGAACTCTTTGAGCCCGGATCGCTGGCGGACAAGCGCATCACCGCCGAGGTGTGCGTGCACCACCTGTGGTTCGACGAGTCCCGCTATGCGGACCTCGGCAGCCGCATCAAGTGCAATCCCGCCATCAAGACGCGGGACGACAGGGAGGGGCTGCTCGAGGGCGTGCGCGACGGCCGCATCGACGTGATCGCCACCGACCACGCACCCCATACCCTCGAGGAGAAATCCCGGCCGTACTTCGAGGCGCCTGCCGGGCTGCCCCTGGTGCAGCACTCGCTGCAGATGCTGATGGAATGCCACCTGTCGGGCGAGATTGCGCTTACGGCAATCCCCGAGAAAACTGCACACAATCCCGCTTGTCTGTTCGGAGTCGTCGACAGGGGATTCGTACGGGAGGGTTACTTCGCCGACCTGGTGGCGGTAGACGTGAACGGGGGGGAACTGGTGACTCCGGAGAGCCTTGAATACAAGTGTGGCTGGTCGCCGCTGGAAGGGCAGAGTTTCAGTTCACGCGTCCACCTGACGATGCTGAACGGCGAGGTGGTGTTTCGGGACGGGCGCCTCGCGAAGCAGCCTCGCGGCCGAAAGCTGGAATTCGAAGAACGCTGAACCCAAATTGCCGGCTCGCGTGACCTTCGTCAACAAGCTGTGCAGAAAAAAATGGGGACCCGATCGGCCGTCCTGATGTTCTTGACGGCAGTGCCGGGGAAACCACGGGTCCCCGAGTGGCCTCCCGGCCATGCCCGCACCACGCTTGAACGTGCGGGCGATGGATCAGGCGGGCAGGGAGGTGTCCGCCGACCCGTTACAGTCTCTAGCCGCGGATGCCTGTGGCATTGAGGGCCGCGCCGTGAACCGAACGTTCCAGGCGGTTCCTGACAACATCCCGGTACCGTGCGTGCACGGTTCGGGCGAATGTCGCCATCTCGGCTTCAAATCGGGCCTTGTTCGCGCGATACTCAGCCGCCTCGTCGGCACCGTTGACAGTGACTTCCGCGATGACGGGCAGCGCCTCGCGGATATCCTCAACGATCACGGACGGCTCACGCGCCAAAGCCGTATTGAGACCGATCCCAAACACGGCCAGCATGATCGCCAGTGAGTGCAGTCTTCGTGTGTTCATGATCATCTCCTCTGGTTGAGTTGTTTACTTGGACAAGTAAGTGCACAAGACGTGCCAACTCCCGATTCACGGAAAATCAAGGGTTTGGCGACGACCCAATACACGGAAATCCGAAAAATAACGGAAATCCGTTGATTTGAGTCACGGAATACCGTAAAGTTTCCCGCATGGAGACTGACTACCGTCCGTTCTTTCGCATGAGCCCGGTCCTTGCGGTGGCCCTGAACGAGGAAGGTTTCGTGCTGGATGCCACGGAAGCGTGGCTGCAGCGTTTTGGCTACGACCGCGACGGGATTCACCGGCTGCGGGCGCGGGAATTGTCCAGTCCCGCGGTGATGCAGCGCATCGAGAACGACTACCTGCCGTTGTTGCGCCGCACCGGACGCCTGAACAACGTCCCGGTGGACCTGTACACGCGCTCGGGCGAGCAGGTCGACTGCATGGCCAACGTCGCGATCGACGGAGAAGGCCGTACCGTCGTGGCCTATGCCGAAATCAGCGAGGCGAACCGGATCGAGGAGCAGTACCAGGATCTCTACCGGGGCACGCCGGCCATGATGCATACGGTCAACAGCGAGGGCTGCATCGTCCATGCCAGCGATCGCTGGCTTGCCAAAATGGGCTACCGGCGCCGCGAAGTGCTGGGCAGAAACATCCTCGAGTTCCTGGCCGGTGACAGCGGGCTGGACCGCCAGTCGGTGATCGACATCATCGCCGAGGGCGAACTGGACAACGAACCGCGAAGTTACACGACCAGGTCGGGCGAGACCATCGAGACGCTGGTGTCGTCGCGCGCGGACCGGGGCACGGATGGCCGGGTCCGGCGCCTGCACGTCGCCATGAAGGACGTCACCGAGCGCAACCGCGCCGAGCGGCGCCTGCGGGCCGCCTTCGAAGAAAACGCGCAATTGCGCAGGGAACTGGAGCGCGAGCGAGATTACCTGCGCGAGGAAGTGCAGGTGTCCATGAACTTCGGGCGAATCATCGGCGAAAGTCCGGCGCTGAAGAAGATGCTGGCGCGGGTCGAGGCCGTGGCGCAGACATCGGCAAGCGTCCTGATCCAGGGCGAATCCGGTACGGGCAAGGAACTGGTGGCCCACGTGATCCACACGCGAAGTCCGCGCAGCGGGGGGCCGCTGGTCAAGGTCAACTGCGCCTCCATTCCCGGCGAACTGTTCGAGAGCGAATTCTTCGGCCACGTCAAGGGCGCCTTTACCGGCGCGCACCGCGACCGCATCGGCCGCTTCCAGCTGGCCGACGGTGGCACGCTGTTCATGGACGAGATCGGTGAAATCCCCCTGGATCTGCAGGGCAAGCTGCTGCGGGTGCTCCAGGAGGGCGAATTCGAGCAGGTGGGAAGCGACCGCACCCGCTCGGTGAACGTGCGCGTGGTGGCGGCAACCAATCGGAATCTCGACAAGGCGGTGGAGGACGGAGCCTTTCGCGAAGATCTTTTCTATCGTCTCAGCGTCTTTCCCATCGACGTGCCGCCGCTACGGGACCGGGACGAAGACATCGTGCAGCTTGCCAGCCACTTCCTGGAGAAGATCTGCCAGGATTTCGGCCACCGGCCGCTTTCTCTCAGCCGCCAGCACCTGCAGTTGCTGAGCAGGTACGACTGGCCGGGCAATGTACGGGAACTGAAGAATGTCATCGAGCGCGCGGTGATCCTGTCGCAGGGCAAGGTCCTGCGCCTTGACCTGGCCATGGCCGACATCCCGAAAACGGCATCTGTTGCGGTACCCGTCTCCGACCCCTCGAACGGGGACGGTGAGCCGGCCCTCATGAGCGAGCAGCAGCTATTGGAACTTCAGAAAAACAACCTGCTGTTGGCGTTGCGCGCGACCGGCTGGCGCGTTTCCGGTCCGCGCGGAGCCGCCACGCTGGTGGGCCTCAAGCCATCGACGTTTACCGACCGCATGAAGAAATTCGGAATCGCGCGGCCGCAGCCCGCCTGAAACGCCGGAGCAGGGAGCCGCTTCCCGCGCCGGTATCCGTCAGGGGTTCAGTATCAGCTTCTGCACCCGCCAGTTGTTCAGATCCGCAATGTACAGCACGCCCTCCTGGGAGCAGTCGATACCGTGAAGCCAGTTGAACTGGCCCAACTGCCGGCCGGCCTCGCCCAGCATGCCCAGGATCTTTCCGTCCAGCGTGAGCTTGTAGATGCGGCCGGGATGCTCGTCGCCAGCCCAGAGGTATTGCGGATCGCCCGGTGTAATGCAAAGCGACCAGGGCCGCGTCGCGTCCGGCAGATCCGGATTGACGTTGCCCAGCACCGGCTGCATGGTCTTGTCGTAGGGTACGTTGAGCAGCATGACCCGGAGCAGGTTGCCGTCCGAATCGAACACCTGGATACGGCGGTTGGTGCGGTCGGCCACGTAGATGTTGCCGTCCCGGTCGGCCTGCATGCTGTGGGGCAGGTCGAACTGGCCGGGTTCGGAGCCGTAGGAACCCCAGGACTTGATCCAGTTGCCGTGCCTGTCCATCTTGGCGACGCGCGAGTTGAGATAACCGTCGCTGACATAGATGTTGTCCTCGGCGTCCCAGGCCACGTCGGTCGGTCCACCGAAGAACCCGTCCACCTGGACCGCGTCGGCGCCGGTGACGTGTTCGTACTCGTCGAAGCCCTCGGGCCGGCGGCCGAGATTCAATGTCACATAGCCGGCCGGATCGAACTTGACTACCGTATTCGCGCCCTTGTCGACGACCCACAGGTTGTCGTACCGGTCGTAGCGAATCGTGTGCGAGTAACCGAATCCATAGACGTTCTGGCCGATCTCGCGCACGAAGTAACCTTCGGGGTCAAACTCCAGCAACTGGGAGGTGGCGTTGCGGTAGAGGGGACCGCCGTTGCTCGCCGAACCGGGGTGATTCAGGACCATGATGTAGCCCCTGGAATTGACCGCGACCCCCAGCACCTCGCCGAGGTTCATCTCCGGCGAATACTTCAGAAAGTCGGGTACGGACTCGTATGGAATCAGCGGCACGTCGTAGTCGACCCATTCGGCCCGGGCAAGCGCCGCTGCCAGCGTCAAGAGCAGAATCGAAAGCAGTCTCATGACAAACTCCTTCAGATGAGATCGGGCTGCAATGCGTCCTTGATCCTGATCAGCGAACGGCGATGGGGCGAGCCGGCGAGCCGGTCGCGCCCTTGATCCGTTCCGTCAGTGCGAGAAACAGGAACTCGTAGACCTCGTCGCCTGCAAGCTCCCTCAATTCCATGTTTTCCAGCAAGGGAATTCCGTCCCTGAGAAACAACATGCGGTGCACGTTCTCCGTCCCCGGGCGCGGCCTGACTTCCACGCAGCAGCTATCGGCGCCCACCAGCGAGACCCTGCGGCTGATCAGCCAGCGCGTGACCTCGGCATAAATGCCGGGCGAACCCTCGTTCTCCCCGACGCCGACGTAGGAGTCGTTGTACTTCGACGGATTCGTCCAGTTGACCGCCCAGCCGTAGTTGAACAGCACCGCGTCGCCCTGCTGGACCACATCCTCGCTCATCCCCTGGCGTGCCAGGGCGCCACGCACGTCGTCCATGGTCACTTCGTAGCCGGCGGCAAGGCTCTCCACACCCTTGTAGCCGGCCACGTCGATCAGGATTCCGCGGGTAATGAACGGCTTGACGTGCTCGGCGCCCAGCGCTTCCAGTCCGCCCAGACCGTTGTTGGCGCCGGTCAGATCCTCTTGCGTGAAACCGTTGTAGAACACGTTCTGTATTGAGCCGTCGGCCATCTGCACCGACACGCCCTGATGTCCCAGCGCATCGAACTGCGTGCCCATCTGACCGATGAAGCCCGTGAAGTAGTCGCGGTGCGGGGCGCCCTCGCCGGCGCGCTCCGGCGGAGCGGCCGGCACGACCTGGAGAAAGTAGGGCCGATAGCCGTATTGGGGCATGCTCGTTTCGTACATGTGGCCGAGTTCGTAGGTCTGGCCGGTGCGGGGAATTTGCAGCGCGGCGAGAATCTTCTCCGCAGTGACGTAGTTGGACGCACCGGCCTGGTCTTCCGGCCCGTGCACGGAGGGCCACCAGGGTCCCTCTTCGCGCGTTTGCGTGGAGCCCGTATGAGCGCCGAGGAGGCACGCCGATGCAGCCAGGGCGAGAAGCGGCGTTCGATTCCTTGTCATTATTGATCCCCTTCTTGTTTGCGGAGCCGGCCTGACGGAACGCCGTCGAGGACGCTCCGCCACCCGGGTCGTTTCCGATCATAGCAAAGGGCATCGGACTGGGGCACAATGGCGTTCCATGCGCATGCGGCCGGCGATCCTGTTGTTGTCCTGCATTGGATGGTCAACCAGTGTGGCGCAGTTGCCGGATCAGCTTCAGCGCATTCTCTCGGCTCACGACATCCCTCCGGCAAACGTCAGCGTCGTGGTGCAGGGTCCGGGTGCAGGGCAGCCCGTCCTGGCACACCATGCCCGGCAGCCGCGAAATCCCGCGTCGGTGATCAAGCTGGTGACGACCTGGGTTGGCCTCGACGTTCTCGGTCCGACATACACCTGGCCAACGGAAGTGTATTTCCTGGGCGATCGCAATGGCTGGCGCCTCGACGGCGATCTCGCGATCAAGGGCTACGGCGATCCGTTCCTGGTCACCGAGGAATTCCGCAAGCTCCTTCAGGCCGTGCGGCACCTGGGTCTCACCGAGATCGGCGGCGATCTGGTGATTGACGACTCGCTCTTTGTGGACGCCGGGGGCGACCCCGGCGAATTCGATGGCGATTCCTTCCGCACCTACAACGTGCTGCCGAATGCGCTGCTGATCAACTACAAGGCCATCCGCTACCAGTTCGGGATCTACCCTGACGGCAACGGTATTCTTGTCACCACCGACCCGGTCCTCGCCAACCTTCAGATCGCCAACCGGCTGAACCTGGCGTCGGGCCGCTGCCGGGGCTACCAGGCGGGTATCACCGTGGATGTTCGCGGCGAGGCGGCGGACAGGGTCTTTCTCTCGGGCGATTTCCCCGCTGCCTGCGCACCCTACTCGCTCACGCGCTCCGCCCTGCAGCACGACTCCTACGCCTACGGCCTGTTCGCGACGCTGTGGCGCGAACTCGGCGGAGTCCACGCGGGCGGCTGGCGGCGGGGGACCGTGCGCGAGGATCTCGAGCCGATCCTGGTGTGGGAGTCGCCCCCGCTCCTGGAGGTCATCCGCAGCATCAACAAGTTCAGCAACAATGTGATGACCCGCCAACTGCTCTACACGCTGGGTGTGGAGGCGTCCGGCCGGCCGGGCACGCGGGCAGGGGGCGTGGACGTTATTCACGACCACCTGGCCTCGCGCGGATTGAACGCCGACTCGCTGGTCATCGACAACGGCGCCGGCCTGTCGCGCAGGACACGGATCTCCGCGCAGTTGCTGGCGAACATCCTGGAGCTTGCGCAGCAGCCGCCCTACGGAGCGGAGTACGTGGCGTCCATGTCCATCGGCGGCCTGGACGGCACCACGCGCAGACGCTTTGGCGATGCCGAAGCCCTCGGCCAGTCCCACCTGAAGACGGGCAGCCTCGATAACGTTGCGGCGATCGCCGGTTACGTCCACGCCGCGAGCGGGGCGACCTACGTCGTGGCGGCGATGATCAATTCCACCGATGCGCACCGGGGCACGGGTGGGGAATTCCTGGACGAACTGGTCAAGTGGGCTTACGAGCTGCCCTGAGCCTTCTCTTCCGGTTCCGGCGCTGCCAGTCGATTACCCGGTAGCCCAGCAGCAGGGCGAGCACGGCCATGTAGAGCAGGGGCTCGGTCACGTCGATCTTTACGAGCCACAGGAAGTGCACCGCGCCGAGGATGCCGATGAGGTAGACCAGCCGATGAAGCTGTACCCAGCGCCGCCGCAGCCGCCGCTGCATGGCGTTGGTGGAGGTCACGGCCAGGGGCACCATCAGCACCAGTGCGAGAAAGCCGACGGTGATGTAGGGCCGCATGGCGACATCCACCAGCAGCGAACGCCAGGCGAGTCCCTGGTCCAGCACGGCGTAGGTGATCGCGTGCAGGAGAATGTAGGCGAATGCCGCCAGACCCAGGGTGCGCCGCAGCGCCACCAGCCAGTTGAGCCCCGTCTGTTTTCGGATCGGCGTGATCGCCAGCGTCAGGATCAGCAGGTTCAGGCCGGTCTTGCCGAACGTGTGCAGGACCATCTGCACGGGGTTGGCGCCCAGGTCACCCGCGAACCCGAACGCACGCGCGGCGACCCAGGCGAACGGTATCACGCAGGCAACGATAACCAGCGCCTTGATCAGCGCCAGGGAGCGCCGCGTCATCGTGTGCCCTAGTAATTCCTCATCAGGTCAAGCCCCGTGTAGAGGCCGGCGACCTGATCGGCGTAGCCGTTGAAGAGCCGTGTCGGGATACGCGACGAGAACAGTCCCGCTCCCAGCACCCTTTCGGTGGCCTGGCTCCAGCGGGGATGGTCCTTGTCGGGATTCACGTTGGAATAGAAGCCGTACTCCCGGGCATTGGCCATGTTCCAGCTTGTCTCCGGCTGCCGCTCCATGAAGCGAATCCGCACGATGGACTTGATGCTCTTGAAGCCGTATTTCCACGGCACGATGAGACGCAGTGGAGCCCCGTTCTGGTTCGGCAGGAGCTGCCCGTACAAACCGACGGTCAGCAGCGTCAGCGGATGCATGGCCTCGGCGATGGTCAGGCCTTCCCGGTACGGCCAGCGCAGCACCGGGTAGCGCACGCCGGGCATCTGCTCCGAATCGTTCAGCGTGAAGAACTGCACATAATTGGCGCGCGAGGTGGGCTCGAACCGCTTCAGCAGGTCGCCCAGCGGAAATCCGACCCAGGGCACCACCATCGACCACGCCTCCACGCAGCGGAACCGGTACAACCGGTCCTCCAGCGTGTGTCCCTTCATCAGGTCTTCCAGCGCAAACGTGCCGGTTACATCCGCTTCGCCCTCCACCGTGACCGACCACGGATGGGGCCTGAGCGTATGCGAGTTCTTCGCCGGGTCCGTCTTGCCCGTTCCGAATTCATAGTAGTTGTTGTAGGTGGTGATGTCCTCGAAGGATGTGGTCTCGCGCTCCACGTCGTGCTCCCAGGGCTGCAGTTCGCCCAGGTTGCCGTCTTCCGGGAACGCCCTCTGGCGCGGTGCCCCGTCGGCAAGGGGCATCAGCCCGGGCAGCCCGCCGCCGATGGCCTGACCCCAGGCATTGGCGGCCGGCAGCAGTCCGGCGGCCAGCGCCGCCTTGAGAACTTCCCTGCGGCGATGAAATACGGACTCGGGGGTGATCTCGGAAGGTTTGATGTCCGAAGGGCGCTTGATCAACATGGCCTTTTCCTCACGGTCCTCGATCGGGAGTCGCTACAATCTTGCTACCCTTTGACCGAAATCGCCAGTCCTGGTTCGCACGATTTTGCGAAATTCCCCGGATGGTCCCTGCGCGGCGGGCGATTCCGGCCCGCTGTCCGGCCCGTTGGCGCTTCGGTCCCGGGACCGGCGGCGCATTCGCAGGCCATCTCCGCTACAATCAGCGAAGCCCGGCAAGAACGGGTTCTTTCAACATGTATCTTCCAGGGGACGCTAAATGAAGCTGATAACCGCTGTAATCAAGCCCTTCCGGCTCGACGACGTGCGCAACGCCCTGGCCGAGGTGGGCGTGCAGGGCATGACGGTCACCGAAGTCAAGGGATTCGGGCGCCAACGAGGCCACACGGAACTCTACAGGGGAGCCGAGTACGTGGTCGATTTTCTTCCCAAGGTCAAGGTGGAGGTCGCCTTGTCCGAAGATCTGGCGGAACGCGCCATCGAAGCGATCGTGGAGTCCGCGCGCACAGGGAAAGTCGGGGACGGAAAGATATTTGTCACGGACCTGACACAGGTACTTCGGATTCGCACGGGCGAGACCGGCGACCAGGCCATTTAGAGGGAGATTGGCAGTGAAGAGACTAACAACTACAACCGTCCTGACGCTGGCCCTGTTGCCGGCCGTCGGCTGGAGTCAGGCGCTGGATTCGGGCGACACGGCATGGATGCTGACGTCCACCGCCCTGGTGCTGTTCATGACGTTGCCGGGCCTTGCGCTGTTCTACGCCGGCCTTGTCAGGAATCGCAATGTGCTGTCGGTGGTCATGCAGTGCTTCACCATTGCCTGCATGGTATCGGTGATCTGGGTCGTATGCGGCTACAGTCTGGCATTCGGCGAATCGGTGGGAGGCTACGTCGGCGGGCTGTCCGCCGCCTGGCTCAGCGGCGTCACCATCGACTCGCTGAGCGGCACCATGCCGGAAACCGTCTTCATCATGTTCCAGCTTACCTTCGCCATCATCACCCCGGCGCTGTTCGTGGGCGGTATCGCCGAACGCATGCGATTCTCCGCCCTGCTGATATTCGTCGCCGCGTGGGTCATATTGGTCTATTTCCCCGTGGCCCACTGGGTCTGGGGCGGTGGCTGGCTCGCAGAAATGGGCTTCCGTGACTTTGCGGGCGGGGCCGTGGTGCACGTAACCGCTGGTGTGGCGGCCCTGGTGGCCGCCATCGTGCTTGGCAACCGGAGCGGATTCCCGACCGTGGCCATGCCGCCGCACAATCTGCCCATGACCGTTACCGGCGCGTGCATGCTTTGGGTTGGCTGGTTCGGCTTCAACGCCGGCAGCGCAGTGGCGGCCGACGGCGCGGCGGGCATGGCGATGCTGGTCACCCACATCGGCGCATCCCTCGGTTCACTGACCTGGATGACATGCGAGTGGGTGCGGTACGGCAAGCCCAGCGTTCTGGGCATCGTCACCGGAATGGTTGCCGGACTGGCCACCATTACGCCGGCGTCGGGATTTGTGGGCCCCCTGGGGGCGCTGGCGATCGGTATTGCCGGCGGCCTTGGCTGCTTCCTCGCCACACAGTTCATCAAGCGCAAGCTCAAGATCGACGACTCTCTGGACGTGTTCCCCGTGCACGCGGTCGGTGGCATGATCGGCCTGTTGCTGACGGCGTTCTTCTCCGCTGCCGGCCTGGGTGGCCTGGGTCTCGACATGGGCATGGGCGCGCAGTTCGGCGTGCAGGTGGTGGGTATCGCCGCCACGTTCGTCTGGTGCGCCGCGGTGAGCTACGGACTGCTGAAGGCGATCAACGCCATCGTGCCGTTACGTGTCAGCGATGATGAGGAGACCGAGGGTCTGGATATCGTGCTGCACGAGGAGCGCGGTTACAACCTGTAACCGCAATCCGCCTGCGGGCGATTCCGGCGTTAACCGGCCTGGTTGCCGGCGGGGAGTCTCAGGGTGACCCTGAGGCCCCCGCCGGTGCGGTTCTCGGCGGTTGCATCGCCGCCGTGCAGCTCCATCACTCGGGCGGTAATTGCAAGCCCGATCCCCTGGCCCGCGCCGCCTGCCGGAGTTGCGCCATGGTCGCGGCTCTCGTCCGCCCGGTAGAGGGGCTCGAATATTCGCGGCAACTCTTCGGGGCGCACCCCGGGCCCGCGGTCCCTGACGGTAACCAGCACATCCCCGGCATCGGACGCCACTTCCACGTCGATCGGGCCGGCATCGCCCGCATACGCGAGCGCGTTACGGACCACGTTCTCCACTGCGCTTGCGATTCCCCGCGGATCCCCGGACACTTCCTGCAGATCGGGGCAATGCAGGTTGACGGTCGCGTCCGGATGTTCGTAGCGGGCATCGTCGACGATGCCACGAACCATGACGTCCACCCGGACCGGTTCGCGCACCGGTTCCTTCTGCGTGCGCAATCGCGCCAGCGTCATGATCTGGCCGATCAGCCCGTCGAGCCGCTCCGCCTCCTGTTCGATACGCTCCAGATCGGCCTGCGCTTCGTCATTGGCCTTGCGTTGCGCCAGCCCCAGCGCCATGCGAATCCGGGCCAGGGGCGAGCGCAGTTCGTGGGAGATATCCCGGAGCAGGGTCTCCTTGTCGGTGACCAGCGCCTGAATGCGCTCGGCCATGTTGTCGAAGTCCCTGGAGAGAATTCCTACCTCGTCCGTCGCCCATCCCCGCTCGGGGGCGCCGACCCGCGTGTCCAGGTCGCCGCCTGCCAGGCCCCGGCTGGCGCGGCGAAGCCGGGCGATCGGCGCGGAGATGTAGCGCGCCAGCAGCAGCGAGGCCAGGGCTGCAATCAGCAGCGCGACCGCGCCGATGGCGGCCCGCGAACCCGGCCACGCCAGCATGCCGAAGACCGCCACGGGAGGCCGCACGAACAGCAGCCGGTATTCGTCTCCGTCGTCGGCCACCAGGTGCGGCGTCAACTGGGCGGGGCGGAGGTTGCTGGGACGTTCCCCGTCGGAGTCGCGGTCCCGGTCGGGCGGAGGCGGGCCCATGCCGCGGTCGCCTCCCCCGAAGGCCATGCCGTCCGGCGGCCGGGGCGCGCTGAATCGCAGCAGACGCCGCATTTCGCCGGGCAGCGCCCTGTCGAGCAGTTCTTCGCCGCGGTCATCGACAATCAGAAGTATCAACCCGGAATCCTGCCGCGTATTTTCCGCCAGCCAGTCGCGCAGGCCCCGCTCGCCACGTTCCGCCAGTGCAATCGCCGCCTCGTTAACCATCGGGTCGTGCTGCTCGATCCTGACCGGATCGAACGCCCCCTGGGCGAACTGGAAGCTGATGTAGACCGTGGCCACCAGGGTCGCGGCCATGGCGGCGCCGAACGAGAGGAAAATCTTCAGAAACAGGCTCATTCCCGGTCCTCGCGATCAGCCACGTTCCGGGATCAGCACGTAGCCGCTGCCCCGTACGCTGCGAATAGGCGACTCCGCCGCGCTTCCCGAATGCAGTTTCTTGCGCAGATTGCTGATGTGAGTGTCCAGGCTGCGGTCGTCCGGCAGCAATTGCCTGCCCAGCGCCGTACGAGTCAGGGCGTCCCGGGACACGACTTCGCCGGCGGATTGCATCAGTGTTACCAGGATGGTGAACTCGGCGTTGGTAAGCTTGAGTGCGTCGCCGTTCACGGAAATTTCGCGGCGCTTGATATGGGCGGAGTACGGTCCGACCGAAAACTCGGTCGCATCGTCGGGACCCGCATCCCGGGCCCGCCGCAGGATCGCCTTGATGCGAGCCAGGAGTTCCCTTGGATTGAACGGTTTGGGCAGGTAGTCGTCGGCCCCCATTTCCAGTCCGACGATCCGGTCCACATCGTCGCCCCGGGCCGTCAGCATCAGGATCGGGCTCTGCACGCCGCCCTCCCGCAGCCGCCGAAGGACGTCGAATCCGGTAAGGCCGGGCAGCATGACATCAAGGATGATGAGATCGTATTCGTCCTGTTGAGCGCGCCTGAGGCCTCCTGTGCCCGATCCTTCCGCCGTGACGATCATGCCTTCGGGCTGCAGGTACTCCGCCAGCATCTCCGTGAGCTGGGTGTCGTCGTCCACCAGGAGTAATCGGTATGCGCGCATGGTTCAGGGAAATATACGGGTTATTCGCAAACGGCGCCTGCGGACTTGATAAAAGTTGAGACAGAGCGGGCGGTCATGAGACGACACGCAACGGCGCAGCCTCCTGGCCGGTTTCCGGCGCAACGCTCAGCACCGCGCTGCCGGTAATCCCGCCGGCGCGCAGTTTTTCCAGGGCCTCGTTGGCGGCGGTCAGCGGAAAGATCTCGGTCTTCGCCGCAACCGGTACCCTGGCCGCAAGCTCGAGAAAGGTGCGCCCGTCCTCCCGGGTCAGGTTGGCCACGGAACGGACCTGGCGTTCGCCCCAGAGCAGCTCATAGGGAAATTCGGGGACCGGCGACATGTGAATACCCCCGCACACGACGATGCCCCCCTTGCGAACGGCGCGCAGCGCCGCCGGCACCAGGGCGCCCACAGGAGCGAAAACGATGGCGGCATCGAGTTCCCGCGGCGGCATTCGCTCCGACGAGCCCGCCCAGACCGCGCCGAAGGAGCGCGCCGAGGCGATGGCGTCGGCGTCGTTCGGCCGGGTGAAAGCGTAGAAGCTGCGGCCCTGAAAGCGGATGATCTGCGCGAGGATATGCGCCGCGGAGCCGAATCCGTACAGGCCGATGTGCTCCGCTTCGGCGCACATGCCGAGTGCCCGGAATCCGATCAGTCCACCGCAGAGCAACGGCGCCAGGCCGGTCGCCGATGCGGCCTTGTCGACGGGGAAGCAGTAGCGGGCGTCCGCAGCCAGGTACTCGGCATATCCGCCCGGCCGCGTATACCCCGTGAAGCCCGCCCGGTCGCAGAGGTTCTCGAGCCCGCCGCGGCAATACCGGCAGCGTTCACAGGTATACCCCAGCCAAGGCACGCCGACGCGCTGCCCCGCCGCAAGCGTATCGGCTGCCGATCCGATCACCGTGCCCACGACCTGGTGTCCGGGGATGACGGGATAGGGAATATCGGCAAGCTCGCCGTCCAGCAGGTGCAGGTCCGTGCGGCACACCGCGCAGGCCTGTACCCGGATGAGCACCTGTCCCTGCCCGATGTGGGGCTCGGGCAGATTTCGCAACGAAAGCGCCTGACCCGGGCCTTCAAGTACCATGGCGCGCATGTTTCCGATCTCGTTGCCCTGTTGCCTGTTGCAGAGCTGCGCTGAATCTCCGCTCGCCGGGCGGTCCTATTCGCTGACCGGGTAGCGGAAATCGTGGCGGTAGGAGACACTCGCGGTTGGGGCCGGCTCACCGTCCACCAGGCGCGGGCGAAAACGGGATTCGGCCAGCCTCCGGGCGTACAGTGCGTCCATCGCCATGGGGGGACTTGCGCGGTTGACGACGATGTTCACGGCCTTGCCTTCGGCGGAGACGTCAAACTGCAACTCGATGAATCCCCAGCCGTAACTGCCGGGATTCGATCGCCAGTCCACCGGATCGGCCGGCGGCACAAAGTCGATGAATTTCGGTGACGAGAAGAACTCCCCGGCAAGCGATGGTTGTTCATTGCGGAGTGCAGCATAAGCCTCGCGATAGTAGTCCAGCGCGGATTCCTCACGGGAACGAACGAATTCCCAATCCCCGAGGACCGCCAGCGCGTTCGCCCGTTGAAACGATGTGGCGTTGGTGCTCGATTCCAGCACGCGCATCAACTGACCCCGGGCCGAGCGGGAATTGCCGAGACGAATGTCGATTGCCGTCAATTGACTGAGCGTAATCAGCAGGGCGCCGTCACTCGCCCCGAACGTTTCACGCTGGATGTCCAGTACGGCTTCATGCTCCTCCCGCGCCAGCAGCCGCATTCTCGATTGATCGTAATAGGAGGCCAGGTAGTTGCGGTACGGAATCGTCCTCGGATCGTCTTCCCCGAACCGGCGCAGGGCCACGTTCAGGCGCTCGCGCTGGAGATTCTGCGCTTCCACCGTATTGCCGAGCTGCAGGTACGCGCGGGCAGTTTCGTCCAGCAGCGGTACCTGCTCCAGGTTGAAAAGGCCGTAGTTCCGGTGACTGACATCCCGGGCGGTCTCCAGCACGGTGATCGCTTCCAGCGGTTGATCGTTGAGGATGTAGATCCGGGCGAGTTCGGAGTAAGGCTCAATGAGCGCCGGCGAGTCCGGCCCGAGCTCTGCGGTGAGCTGGCTTATGCCTTCCAGGTAGCTTGCCTGGGCGTCCTCCAGCTGGGCTCGCTCCAGTTCCAGCCTGCCTTGTTCGATCGATGAGCGGGCATCGTCTTCATCGGCCGCGTATGCCGGACGCACTGCCGTGGCGGCGAGGAGAATCAGGAGGCCCCGGCGTGGCATGACGGTACTGCCTGCCGGCTAGTTGTCCGATTCCCTGGGAGTGTAGTAGTACGTGAAGTCGCGGGCGACATCCTCGGCCAGCACGGGCTCTCCATCGATCACTCTCGGCCGGAAGCGGGAGCGGGCGATGGAACGGGCACTGGAGTCATCCTTCAGGCCGGGCGGCACGGACTCCAGGATCCGGATGTTCTGCGTTCGCCCCGAGGGAAGCACGTCGAACGTCACCAGTACGTGCCCCGGCAGTGCGCCGGGTTCGCCCGCATCGGCAAGGCCGCGCGTGCTCGGATATTCACGCAGGACGTATTCGGGTTCGAGGAACCAGCGCCGCTGCATTTCTTCGCCTTCCTCGATTTCGTTCAGCAGGCTCCAGGCACGCCGGTACTCGTTCCCGGTGGGTCCGATCTTGCTGAAGGCCACGTTCCAGTCACCGATATCCCGCAATACCCTTGCGATCTGCAGCGTGTCCGGCTCGGGCTGGGACTCGAGAATTTCCAGGGCCCGCTTGAGCGAGCCGATGCCGCGGCCTTCGGGCAGCTTCTGCACACGGAAGCTGTTGCCGATCTGCCGAAGCGGTTGCGCCATCAGCGGACTGCCGTTGCCTTCCAGGTTGCGAATGATGGTCATGGCGCGGCCGTAGTAGTCGCGCTCCCGGTCGAAGCGGTAGCCGTCCCGCAGCCACCTGGCATGGTCGTAGAGTTCGGGCAGGATCTCCAGGGAGCTCTCGCCGTGAATGCGCTCCATGATCCGCAGGCCCGAGAGTCTCTGGGCGTCGGCCTCCTGGTACATTTCCATGCTGATCATGGAATTGGCGATGTGGTTGAGGATGTCGACCTGTTGCTCGCCGAGCAGCCCGTTGACCCGGCGGCTCACGGAGCGCGCCTCCTCCAGCGCGGTCACCGCCTCGGGGTGCAGATTCATGCTCTGGTAGGTTACGCCGAGTCCGACCAGGGGCGTGATCACCGACTCGGAGAACTCACCGCCGATCTGCCTGAAGAGATCGACGGATGCCAGGAAGTTCTGCTCCGCATCTTCGTACAGGCGCGCCCTGCGCTGGCTCTCGGCAAGGTTCGAAATGGCAACGGCGGTCTCGCTCGACTGCTCCCCGAACTCCTCCGTCGTCAGTTCGACCAGGCGCGCCGCGACGGGAACGGCTTCGGAGTACTCCCCGTGATCGAGCCGGTCGCGCAGCGTCAGTTGGGCCTCCAGCCGAGTGACATACGCCTCGATCTCCGGTCCGGGTTCGTCGACGAGTTCATCGTCGCCGACCCGCTCCGCAGCCGAGGCCAACGTGGCAACGGCTTCACCATCGGCCAGCTCGGTCGGCGGAACGGCCGGCGCGTCGGAAGGCCCGGATTGCTGAGCGGCGGCGGAAAGGCTCACGGCAAAAACCAGCAGGCACAGCACACTCGGCGGGGTGGAATCGCCAATTCGGGAAAAAATTGGCCATCGGCTAGCCATCCGAAGATCATACTATCCTATTTGGAAGCGACTCGTCCGGGTTTCGATCACAAAATCGGTAGACCGAATCGGCGCCGGCGGGTTCCGGATTCCGGTCGGAATGTGTTTGTTGTGACCGTTTCCGCGTCTATAATGTGGCGCGCGAACCGGGAAGACTGAAGCGGATGAGTATCGCGACTACCGTCGGTGACGCCCTTGCGTTCGAGGAGATCGACTTCCGGATCCTTCGGCACAGGTCCACGCATTCCCCCGTGCAGGCGGCGGAAAGGGCGGGAATTCCACCCGAGCAACTCGCCAGGGCCGTTCTGCTGAAGGACCCCTACGGCTATATCCTGGCGGTGATTTCCGCAATCCACGAACTGGATCTGGAGCAACTGCGCGCCAGCCTGCACCGTCGACTGGCGGTCGCCACCGAACACGACCTCGACGATCTCTTTTGCGACTGCGCCGTGGGTTCGGTACCGCCCATCGGTCCGTGGTATCGTGTCCCTACCGTGGTGGATACCACACTCAGGGCCCAGCCCGATGTCTATTTCGAGGCCGGCGACCACCGGTCCCTGGTTCAGGTCAGCGAAACCAGCTTCGAGCGGCTGATGCAGGGCGCCGAATATTTCGCTTTCTCCCGCCCGGCTTCGGGCTGACGGAAGGTAGCCCATGAAACCCACCAAGACGGAAGATACCGAGTATTTTCACCAGGTAGTGGACTGCCAGTGGGGCTGTCCGGCGCACACCGACGTACCGGAGTACATTCGCCTGATCGCACTGGGCCGGTTCAGCGACGCCTACATGCTGAACCGCGGGTCCAACGTCTTCCCGGGCATCCTGGGCCGGGTGTGCGATCGTCCCTGCGAGCCCGTGTGCCGGCGTGGGCGGGTCGAGGACAAGCCTGTGGCGATCTGCCGCCTGAAGCGCGTGGCCGCGGACAACCGGGGCGACATCCGGTCACGGCTGCCGGTGGCGCCGAAGCAGAAGAACGGCAAGCGCATCGCCCTGGTGGGCGCGGGGTGCGCGTCGCTGACAGTGGTCAACGACCTGATGCCTCTTGGTTACGAATGTGTAATCTACGAGGCGCTGGACAAGACCGGCGGCCTGATGCGCACCAATATTCCCGCGTTCCGGCTGCCGGCGTCGGTGCTGGACGAGGAAATCGACTACATCGTCGACATGGGCGCGGACCTGAGGCTCAACACCCCCGTCAACAGCATGCGCGAGTTGCTGGACGAGGGCTACGACGCGGTTTTTGTCGGCAGCGGTGCGCCCAAGGGCAAGAACCTCAACATCCCGGGCCGCAACGACAGCGACCGC
This sequence comes from Gammaproteobacteria bacterium, assembly GCA_022825505.1. Classification (GTDB taxonomy): domain Bacteria; phylum Pseudomonadota; class Gammaproteobacteria; order Steroidobacterales; family Rariloculaceae; genus UBA6522. The sequence goes on from JAJDWR010000063.1 coordinate 53,619, forward strand.
ATCCACGTGGGCATCCAGTGGCTGGAATCGGTTGCCTTCGGCCATACCGAGTCCATTGGCAAGAAAGTGCTGATCATCGGCGTGGGCAATACCGCCATGGATTGCTGCCGCACGTCGCTGCGGCTCGGCGCCGACGACGTCAAGGTCATGGCCCGCAAGCCCCGCGGCTTTTTCAAGGCATCCGACTGGGAACTGGAGGATGCCGAGGAAGAGAGGGTGGAGATCGTCGTCAATCATTCGCCCAGGGAGTTCGTGCTCCGGGACGGCAAGCTGGTGGGGATGATGTTCGACCTGATGGACTACGACATCGACGACAACGGCCGGATCGTCGACAGCCGCGTGACCGGCGAGAAATTCTTCCCCTGCGACGACGTCGTGCTGGCCATCGGCCAGGATAACGCCTTCCCCTGGATCGAGCGCGATCTGGGCATCGAGTTCGACCGCTGGGAGGTGCCGGTGGTCGACCCGGTCACCTTCGAGTCCACGCTTTCCGGCGTCTTCTTCGGCGGCGATGCCGCCTTCGGGCCGAAGAACATCATCTGGGCGGTGGAGCACGGGCACCAGGCGGCGATTTCCATCGACAAGTATTGCCGGGCAAGTCCCCTGACGGAGCGCCTGCCGCGCGGGGTGAACCTGCAAAGCGCCAAGATGGGCATCCACGAGTGGAGCTACAGCAACGACTTCGATCCGTCCGCGCGGCGGATCATGCCCCACGTGGACCTCAAGCGGCGGTTCAAGAAACTCGACATCGAAGTCGAACTGGGTTTCACCGCCGAGCAGGTCATCACCGAGGTCGAACGCTGCCTGAATTGCGACATTCAGACCGTGTTCACCGACAATCTGTGCATCGAATGCGATGCCTGCATCGACATTTGCCCGGTCGACTGCCTGACCATCGCGCCCAACGCCGACGAGGTCACGCTCAAGCAGAATCTCAAGGCGCCCGTGCTGGAACCGACCCAGCCGTTCTTCGTATCGGGGCCGCTGAAACACACCGCGCGCGTCATGGTCAAGGACGAGAACCTGTGCGTGCATTGCGGATTGTGCGCGGAGCGATGCCCGACGGCGGCGTGGGACATGCAGAAATCGACCCTGAACATTCCATACGCGCTCGATGAATCGGCGGAGGACATGGCGCGATGTCAGCGAAAAGCCGGATAAACGCCAGTCGCGCAAACGATTTCGTCATTCGGCTGGCGAACGTGAACGGCACCGGATCGGCCAGTGCCAACGGGCTGTTGATGAAGACCATCTTCCGGATGGGCGTTCCGGTGATGGGCAAGAATTTCTTCCCGAGCAACATCCAGGGACTGCCCACCTGGTACGAGATCCGCGTCACGCGGGACCACCACCTGGCGCGCTCCGGCGAGATCGACATCATGGTGGCCATGAATGCCGAGACCTACCAGCAGGACCTGAAGTCGCTGAGCCCCGGTGGCGTGTTTCTCTACGACTCCACCTGGCCCCGGCACAGCGTCGTCAACCGCCAGGACGTAACGATTCTCGGCGTACCCCTGGCGAAGATGTGCAACGAGCACTTCACCAACGCCCGCGCCCGCATCCTCATGAAGAACATGGCCTACGTGGGGGCGCTTGCGTCACTGCTGGAACTGGATCGAGAAATCATAGAGGACGCCGTGCACCGGACATTCGCTTCCAAGCAGCCGTTGCTGCAGGCGAACATGGACGCCATCGAGCTGGGCGCAAACTACGCCAGCGAGCACTTCGACTGCCCGCTGCCCACGCGGGTCGAGCCGATGAACGAGACCGCCGGCAAGATCATGATCGACGGCAACACGGCGTCGGCGCTGGGCTGCCTGTTTGCCGGGGCGACGGTGGGCGCGTGGTATCCGATCACGCCGTCCACATCGCTGATGGATGCGTTCAAGTCGTTCTGCGAGCGCTACCGGGTCGATCGCGACACGGGCACGCGCAACTACTGCATCGTGCAGGCGGAGGACGAACTGGCGGCCATCGGCATCGTTCTCGGCGCCACCTGGAACGGCGCGCGGGCCTTCACGCCCACCAGCGGGCCCGGGCTGTCGCTAATGAGCGAGTTCATCGGCTACGCCTATTTCGCCGAACTCCCGGCCGTGCTGTTCGACGTGCAGCGCGTCGGCCCGTCCACCGGAATGCCGACGCGCACACAGCAGGCCGATATTCTCTCCGCAGCCTACGCGTCCCACGGCGACACCCGTCATGTGTTGCTGTTTCCGGCCAATCCGAACGAGTGCTTCGAACTGTCCGTGGAGGCATTCGACCTGGCGGACCGGTTGCAGACCCCGGTGATCGTGTTGCTGGACCTGGACATCGGCATGAACGACTGGATGTGCGACGACCTGGAATGGGACGACAGCTACCGGCCCGACCGCGGCAAGGTGCTTGGCGCCGACGAACTGGAATCCATCGAGTCGTTCTACCGCTACCTGGACGTGGACGGGGACGGCATACCGTACCGGACCTATCCCGGAGTGGGACGCAAGGGCGCGTACTTCGTGCGCGGCTCCGGGCACAACAAGTATGGCGGCTATACCGAGGACGCCGACGAGTACCAGGAAGTCGTCGACCGGCTGGTCCGCAAGTGGGAGACGGCCGCCACGCTGGTTCCCGCACCGGTAGTCCAGAGGCGCAAGTCCGCCGAATGGGGCATCGTATCCGTCGGAAGCTGCGACTACGCGGTGGCCGAAGCTGTGGAGGTGCTGGCGCGCAGGGGGATTCACCTGAGTTACATGCGCGTCAAGGCGTTTCCGTTCAGCGAGGCGGTGACCGAGTTTCTCCATCAGCACAAGCGGATTTTCGTGGTGGAACAGAATCGGGATGCGCAACTGAAGAGCCTGCTCACGCTGGAGACCGATTATCCGAAGGAGCGCATGGAATCGATCCTGCACTACAGCGGGCTGCCCATCGACAGGCGCTGCGTGGTGGAGGCGATCGAGGCCTCCGTAGCCCGGGGAGAAGCGGCATGACATTCATCGCCAAACCGAAGATCGTCCACAAGGGGCTGTCCCGCAACGCACTCGGGCTGACCATCCGCGACTACGAAGGCGGCATGTCCACGCTGTGCGCCGGCTGCGGCCACGACTCGGTGACCTCGGCCATCGTCCAGGCCTTCTTCGAACTGGACATTCCGCCGAACCAGGTGGCCAAGCTGAGCGGCATCGGCTGCTCGTCGAAGACGCCGGCGTATTTTCTCGACGCCTCCCACGGCTTCAACGCCGTCCACGGCCGGATGCCCTCTATCGCCACCGGCGCCAGCGCCGCGAACCGCAAGCTCTACCTGATCGGCGTCTCAGGAGACGGCGACTCCCTGTCCATCGGGCTGGGCCAGTTCTCGCATGCCCTGCGCCGGAATCTCGACATGCTCTACATTATCGAGAACAACGGTGTGTACGGCCTGACCAAGGGGCAGTTTTCCGCCTCCGCGGACGTCGGTACCAAGGCCAAGAAGGGCGAGGTCAACGAGCAACAGCCCATCGACCCGGTGCAGATGGCGATGGCGCAGGGAGGCACGTTCGTCGCGCGGAGTTTCTCCGGAGACAAGGACCAGCTGGTGCCTATGATCAAGGCCGGCATCCGGCACAAGGGATTCGGGCTGATCGACGTGCTCTCTCCCTGCGTCACCTTCAACGACCACGAGGACTCCACCAAGAGCTACGCCTACACGCGCCGCTTCTTCCATCCCGCCGTGCACGCGGACTTTGTTCCACCGGCCGAGGAAATCAGGACCGCCTATGACGATGGCGAAGCCATGCCGGTCGAGATGCACGACGGCAGCCGGATCGTGCTCCGCAAGGTCAGCGATCAGTACAATGTCCACAATCGCGGCGCCGCCCTGGACTTCATCCGCTCCCACCACCGCCGGGGCGAGATCATCACGGGACTGCTCTATATCGATGAGGCCGAACCGGACATGCACGGCATCAGCCGCACGCCGGATGCGCCCCTCGCGCAGGTGCCCTTTGAGGAACTTTGCCCCGGCAGCCAGGCCATGGCAGGACTCCAGGAGCGGTTTCGATAGGAACTGCCGAGGCGATCCGACGCCAGCGCGATGACGCGTATCGCCATGATGGGCAGCGGCGCCGTGGGTGGCTACTTCGGCGGGCGCATGGCGGCCGCGGGTTGCGATGTGGCCTTCATCGCCCGTGGACGGCATCTGGAGGCGATCCGCGAACGGGGGTTACGGATCGAAAGCCCTGCTCTGGGAGACGCCTGGATTCAACCGGCCACGGCCACCGACGACCCCGGCGAGGTTGGCGTCGTGGACTACGTCATCGTATGCGTCAAGTTGTGGGATACGGCGGCTGCAGCCAACGCCCTCCTGCCCATGCTCGGTCCGGCGACCACCGTGCTCACACTCCAGAACGGCGTGGAGTCCGCCGAGCTGGAAGAGATCGTCGGTCCGCATCGCATGGTGGGTGCGGTTGCCTTCATCGGCTGCGCCATCGAGGCGCCGGGCGTCATCCGCCACGTCGGTACCATGCAGCGTGTGGTCATGGGCGAATTCCGTGGCGGCTCGTCTCCGCGGGTGGCGCGGCTGCGGGCCGAATTGGGTCGAGGCGGCATCGTGGCCGACGTCAGCAATGACATTCGCCGCACGATCTGGGAGAAATTCGTGTTCCTCGTGGGACTGAGCGCCGTCACGACAATGCGGCGTGCGCCGCTCGGAGCGGTGCGGGACAATCCTGAAGCGCGCGAGCTGTTTCTGAACGCCATGCTCGAAACGGCTGCCGTCGGCCGCGCCAGAGGTGTCGCCCTCGCGGACGGTTTCGCGCAGGATCGGCTTGAGTTCGCGGATGGACTGCCCGCGGACATGACCTCTTCCATGCACACGGACCTGGAGCGCGGCAATCGGCTGGAGCTGGACTGGTTGAGCGGTGCGGTTGTCCGGCTGGGCAGCGAGTCGGGGGTTGCAACACCCGTCAACCGGAGGCTGTACGAGATGCTAAGCTCCCACGCCCCTGGCCGGCAACGAGAATCCAACCGGAGGAGAGTCAGGTGAAACGGTTGTAGCGCACCATTTTTCCTGGCGCCTGGTGTGGGCAGTGCCTGCGTGGATTTCCGTCAGAAGGGGATCCAGGAGTTGTCCGGCGAAAGGTGCAGGTAGCCGACATTGATACCCTGCCGCCAGCCGACACCGAACCGCACGGGCGCCAGTACGACATCGTTCATGCGGTTGTAGGTGACGCCAAGCCCCCCCACCAGAACCAGGCTGCCTTCGACGCCGACGAACCGCTGGTAGAGATCCTCGACCCGCTCCAGGTCGTAGACGAGCACGAACATCCTGGTTGCGCTGCCGCCCAGATCGAAACCCAGGGACGGGCCGCGCCAGTAGATCGGGCTCGTGGTGCCATCGGCGAGATACAGGGTACCCTGACCGTACCGAAACCCCAATCCGACAGCCGCGCCTCCCTCTTCGCCTACGATATAGGCCATTGGCGGACCGTCGTTGTCCGTGAACACGTGGTGCAGTGCATCGGCCACGCCCTGCGCACCCTCGCCGAAGAACACCTCGGCTTCCCGGAGCACGCTGTCCTGCCGCATCGGCTGAAGCGGTGCGGGTCGGTAAGGCTCGGGGGGGTCCGGACGAACGAGATCCTCAGGGAGGGGTTGGCGATTGGTGCACGCGACCAACGTCAAGACGAGACAGGAAACGACTGCCCAAGGCTGAACCTTCATAACAACTCCCACCGTTAATGAAGTCCAGATACACAGTTTGAAGCATCAGTCGGCAATGTCAACTCCCGACCGTCCGCAATTCCCATTTCGGCATCCGGCGGAACGCTCCGGTCAGGGTACCGAACCGGCGCCGGCCTGCCTGCCGGCTCGAACCTGCGGCCGGCGCAAATTCAATCCGTCAGAAGGGGATCCACGAGCTGTCCGGCGACAGGTGCAGGTAACCTACGTTGACGCCCTGGCGCCACCCCACGCCGAACCGCACCGGCGCCAGCACGATGTCATCCTGACGGTTGTAGTTCACACCGACGCCCCCCAGCACGTAGAGACTGCCTTCGACGCCGCCGAACCGCTGGTAGAGATCCTCGATGCGTTCCAGGTCGTACACGAGCACGAAAGCCTTGGTGGCGCTGCCGCCCACTTCGATACCCACCGATGGACCGCGCCAGTAGACCCGGCTCGTGGTGCCGTCTGACAGGTAGACTGTGCCGCGCCCGTAACGCAACCCGAGACCGAGTGCGCCGCCGCCCTCCTCGCCGACGATGTAGGCCGTCGGCGGACCGTTGTTCTCGCGGAAAACGCGGTTGAGCAGGTCGGCTACGCCCTGTGCTCCCTGGCCGAAGAACGCCTCGGCTTCCCTGAGAAGGCGTTCTTCCTGCATCGGCACGGGCGAGACGGGATTCGTGGGGAGCGCTTGCCGGTTGGTGCACGCGACCAGCATCACAGCCAGACAGGACACGGCTGCCCAAGGCTGAACCTTCATAACAACTCCCACCGTTAATGAAGTCCAGATGCACAGTTTGAAGCCGATTTCGGCAAAGTCAACTCCGAACCGCGATTTTGGGGAAATTCCGGCTAATATCGGCGTCCACGATGATGGAAAACACCGAGAACTGGGTCTCCGTGCTGCGAACCAGGCGCTGGAAGCGTTGCCGCGAGGCGGGCCTGGTGTTGACGGCGCTTCAGATCGACCACGAAGTCGAACGGATCGAAGGCCGGTGGATCATCACCGTACCGAGGCAATCTGTCTCCCGCGCACGCATCGAACTCAGCGAGTACGACCAGGAGAAACGGCATCCACCCGTGGGCATCCTGCCGATGCCGGAACTCGGTACGGGCTGGCGCGGCGTCATCGTCTACATCGGCGTTCTCCTGGCGGTGGCCCTGTTCGCCCGTCAGGATGCCTGGGGACACGACTGGCTGGGGCTGGGACGAATCGACTCGGTCAGGATCGCGGCCGGCGAATGGTGGCGTACGGTCACCGCGCTCACCCTGCACGTGGACTTCAGCCACCTGGCGGGAAACATCGTCTTCGGCGCTTTCTTCGGTCTCTACGCAGGCCGCTACCTGGGTTCCGGGATCGGCTGGGCGGCCATCCTCGGCGGCGGTGCTTTGGGCAACGCCCTCAACGTGCTGATCCAGCCCGGGCGGCACCTCGCCATCGGCGCATCAACGTCGGTGTTTGCCGCGCTGGGACTGCTGGCGGCCTATACGTGGCGGCGGGGGTTCCTCAAGAATACGCCGTGGAGGATGCGGATCGCGCCGATCGTCGCCGGGGTCGGGCTGCTGGCCTTCACCGGCACGGGTTCGGGGGTCGAGGGCGACAATGTCGATATCCTGGCCCACCTCACCGGATTCATCTCGGGATTCGGCATCGGGGTGGGGCTGGCGGCGGTGGAGCTACCCCGCGAACCGGAAACGCAACGACTCTGGGGTGCGATCGCGGCCGCGGCACTGGCGCTCGCGTGGATGACGGCACTCGGCATGGTGTGATTGGCCGTTCTGCCGGACAGCTCCTTGCCGTTGACGACCTCGGCAAGACATCCGCAAGTGCTGCAGGTTACCCCATCGCCTCGGCAATCAGATCCAGAAAATCCGACTCGCCGGTAACGCGCTCGGTGGCGCGCGCATCCACCGTGTAGCCGTAGCGGTCAGCCATCGCCTCGTAATTGGGACGGCGATGCGCCACGTGGCGCGGGAAGATCCAGCGGACGAATTCGTCCGGGACGATTTCCGCCGGTGAACCGAGTCCCGTTTCCGCCAGGAACTCCTGCAACTGCTCGTCCAGGAACGCCTCCTGGTAGTACATGGGCTTCGGGTTCTCGATGGAGCGCCGGATCATGGTCTCTTCCATCGCCTTGTCGGCGCTCAGGTAGACGATGACCGTGTTGCCGGCAAGCACCTCCAGCATGCGCGGATCGTCCAGCTCGCAGATGCTGCCCCCCGCGTCGTTGATGAAGTGCTCGTACCCGTAGATCTCACGGGCCTTGCGGATAAACGGCTCCACGTCGCACATGGCGCCGATTTCGGCCGCCTCGTGCAGCCGCTGGCGCGCCTTGAACTCGTCCACGGCGAGCCCTCCCAGGTCTTCGCGGCCGATCTTGCCGAGGAAACTGGCCACGGGTGCGAGGTTGTGCACCGTGACGTTGCTGGCGATGTAGATGGAGTCGCTGCGCAGGAGGTCCCGCAGAAAGTCCACCTGCATGGCCTGTTGCTTGATGTTGTCGAGGATCGGTTCGGAGAGGTACTTGGTACCGATCCGGTAGTCGCCGGAGTAGTGGAACCACTTGGACTTGGGCAGCTTGTTGGCGAGGGTGGTCTTGCCGACGCCCGACATGCCGAGGAGCGTGATCGCCTTGCGCGGCCACGCCAGGAACTCCTCGCCCGTCATTCTCATGCCGATGTCCAAACCGCCGCGGTGGGGCGATTATACGGCGTGAGTCGCGCGGTCGTGGCACGGCGGGAACACGGTTCGACACATGGTCGCTGCGGCGCGGCGATCGTCGAAGTATGCGGACGCGGTTTCCCTTATGCTTGGGCTATGGATATGGACGGCTTCCATCCAGCAGTCGCGAGTTGGTTCCGCGGTCAGTTTCCCGCCGCGACCGAAGTGCAACGCCGCGCCTGGCGGGCGATCGGCGGCGGCTCCCACACGCTGATCAGCGCCCCCACGGGATCGGGCAAGACACTCGCTGCCTTTCTCGCCGTCATCGATACTCTGGTCAGGCAGGGGCTTGACGCCAGCCTGCCGGACGAGACCCGCATTCTCTACGTCTCGCCGCTCAAGGCGCTCTCCAACGATATCAACAGGAACCTGCAGGCGCCGCTGGCCGGGATTCGCGACAGGCTGCTGGAGTCGGGCGAGCCCGATGTCTGCATCCGCGCCCTGGTGCGCACCGGCGATACGACCCAGAGCGAGCGGGCGAAGATGCGCCGCCAGGCGCCCCACATCCTGGTCACCACGCCGGAGTCGCTGTACATCCTGCTGACCTCCGAGTCCGGGCGCCGCATGCTGGGGACCGTGGAGACGGTCATCGTGGACGAGATCCACGCGCTGGCGGGCAACAAGCGCGGCGCCCACCTGGCCGTCTCCCTGGAACGGCTGGCGGCGCTGTGCGCGCGGCCGCCCGTACGGGTGGGCGTTTCGGCCACCACCCGGCCCATGGACACCATGGTGGAGTTTCTCATCGGCACGGATCGCGCGCCCTGCCAGGTCATCGACCAGGGCCACGTGCGCAACTGGGACCTCAGGCTGGAACTGCCGTCGTCGCCTCTGGAGGCGATCATGGCCAACGAGGTCTGGGTCGATATCTACGATCGCCTGGCCGCGCTCGCGGCCGATCACCGGACCACGATCGTGTTCGTCAATACCCGCCGGCTGGCCGAGCGCGTCGCCCGCCACCTCGCGGACCGGTGCGGCGAGGATCTGGTCACCTCCCACCACGGGAGTCTGTCGAAAGAGCATCGCCTGATGGCCGAGGAACGGCTCAAGGCGGGCAAACTCAAGGTACTGGTGGCCACGGCGTCGCTGGAACTGGGTATCGACATCGGCGAGGTGGACCTGGTCTGCCAGCTTGGCTCCCCGCGCGGCATCGCCAGGCTGCTGCAGCGGGTGGGACGCTCCGGTCACGGCGTGGACCGGGTCCCCAAAGGGCGGCTTGTGCCGTTGTCGAGGGACGAACTGGTGGAGTGCGTGGCGCTGCTCGACTCGGTTGCCCGGGGAGAACTGGACGCCGTCAAACTGTGCCGCAAGCCCCTGGACGTGCTGAGCCAGCAGATCGTTGCGGAAGTGAGCATGCAGGAGTGGGGGACGGACGAACTGTTCGACCTCGTCACCCGCAGCGCACCGTTCCGCGATCTGTCCCGCCGCGCCTATCGGGACGTGCTCAGGATGCTCGCCAACGGCTTCACCACCCAGCGCGGCCGCCGCGGCGCCTACCTGCACCACGACCGGGTCAATGACCGGTTGCGGCCGCGGCGGGGGGCACGCCTCACGGCGGTAACCAACGGCGGCACGATACCCGATCAGTTCGACCATGACGTTGTGATGCTGCCCGGCGAACTGTTCGTCGGCACACTGAACGAAGACTTCGCCTTCGAGAGCATGCCGGGCGATATCTTTCAGCTCGGCAATACCTCGTATCGAATTCTCAAGGTGCATTCCGGCAAGGTCTTCGTGGAGGATGCGCGCGGCCTGCCGCCGACCATTCCGTTCTGGTTCGGCGAGGCCCCTGGGCGCAGCGACGAACTGTCCGCGGCGGTTTCGCGGCTTCGTACGGAGGTGGACGAGGAACTGGCGGGCGGTTCGGTTGCCGGTGTCGCCAATCGCCTTGCCGCCAACCCGGCGCTGCCGCTCGCGGCAGCAGAACAACTGACCGAATACTTGGGCGCGGCCCGCGCCGCGCTTGACGGTCTGCCCACGGCGAAACGCATCGTCATCGAACGCTTCTTCGACGAGGCCGGCGACACCCACATCGTCGTGCACTCGCCCTACGGCTCCAGGCTGAACCGCGCCTGGGGCCTGGCGCTAAGGAAACGCTTCTGCCGGCGATTCAACTTCGAACTGCAGGCGGCGGCGCTGGAAGATACCATCGTCATCTCGCTGGGCGTCGTGCACAGCTTTCCCCTGGACGAAGTGAGCCGCTACCTGGCGAGGGCCACGGTATCAGACGTGCTCACGCAGGCCGTACTTGACGCACCCATTTTCCCGGGCCGCTGGCGCTGGAACGCCAGCGTCGCGCTGGCGGTGCGGCGCTTCCGCAACGGCAAGCGGGCGCCGGCCTTCTTTCAGCGGGCGGACGCCGAAGACCTGCTTGCCACGGTGTTTCCCGATCAGCTTGCCTGCGCGGAGAATCTCGCGGGCGAGCGGGAGATTCCAGACCATCCGCTGGTTTCGCAGACCCTGGAGGACTGCCTGCGCGGCGTCATGGACATCGATGGGCTGGCCGGGTTGCTGGGCCGCATCGAGGCCGGCGAAGTGGAGGTGGCGTGCTGCGAACTGACCAGCCCGTCGCCTCTGGCCCAGGAGGTCCTGAGCGCCAAACCGTATGCCTTCCTGGACGATGCGCCGGCCGAGGAGCGGCGCACGCTGGCGATACAGGCACGCCGCCACCTGACGGTGGAGCAGGCGGCGGATCTGGGCCGGCTGGATCCGGAGGCGATCGAGCGGGTGCGTTCGGAAGCCTGGCCGGACTCGCGGGACGGGGACGAATTGCATGACGCCCTGGTTGTAATTGGCTTCATGGCGCCGGATGAGGCTGGCGAGCGCGAACGCTCCATGTTCGACGGGTTGGTTGCCGATGGGCGGGCGAGCACATACACAACGCCCGGCGGTGCCTCGGTCTGGGTCAGCGCCGAGCGTGTGGGGGAACTGTCGCTGGCGGTCCCGGGTGGGCGGACAGAGCCCCATATGGGCGCGTTGGACAGCGACATCGATACGCCCGAGGCGGCGTTGAGGGAACTGGTCCGCAGCCGCATGGAGGGCCTGGGCCCGGTCACCGCTGCAGAACTGGGCCTGCCGCTGGGGTTGGCCGGGCGGGATGTGGCGGCGGCGCTGATGGCGCTGGAGTCGGAAGGGTTCGCCATGCGCGGCCGCTTCACAGAAGGTGCCATGCGAACGCAAGTACCGGGCGCGGAGGATTCCCCGGCGTCTGCCGAAAGAGGGCTACGGGCGCCCCGCGATGGGGAGTCCCGGACACAGGATGATGGCCGGGAAGCGGACGATAGCCAGGAAGAATGGTGCGACCGGCGGCTCCTTTCCCGAATCCACCGCTACACGCTCAAGCGCCTTCGCAGCGAAATCGAGCCGGTCACCATCGCCGACTACCAGAGATTCCTGTTCCGTTGGCAGGGCCTGGGCAGGGAGCGGCGTCAGGGCAGCGAGGCGCTGGCGGCTGTGATCGACGAATTGCAGGGACTGGCACTGCCTGCCGTGGCCTGGGAGCGGGAGGTACTCCCGGCGCGGCTGCAGGACTACAGCCCCCTTCTGATGGACGAACTGGCGGTTTCGGGGCGTATCGTCTGGTATCGACCAGCCCTTCGCCCCCAACGCGACCGGTCAGAAGAAGATGCCGTGCGGCGGGGCCGTGGTACCGTGGCGAACTCGCCGATCGTCATACTGCCGCGCGAGGCGACCGCGCCATGGAGAAGGCTGGCGGCTCCCGCAAACGGATCGGCCGGGGACATCCCGCTTTCCACCGGGGCGGCGCGGATTCGCGGTCTGCTGGCGGACCGGGGCGCGCTGTTCTTCCAGGATCTCGTTCAGGCCAGCGGGCTGCTGCGCGTTCAGACCGAGGAAGCACTGGCCGAACTGGTGGCCGGCGGACTTGTCACAGCCGATGCCTTTCACGGCCTGCGCGTACTCATCACGCCGCCGAGCCGCCGCAGGGGCTTTCACGGCCGCCGGAGCCGGCGGGGACCAAGTTTCGATGCCGCGGGCCGCTGGGCGCTGTTGGAGAGGGCGCCCGCCGACGGTTCCGCCGGGGCGCGCCCGGAAGCGGTCGAGCATGCCGCACGGGCCGTGCTGCGCCGCTACGGTGTCGTCTGCCGCAGCGTCCTGCAGCGGGAGGGCAACCTGCCGGGTTGGCGCGATCTGCTGGGTGTATTCAGAAGGCTGGAGGCGCGCGGGGAGATTCGCGGCGGGCGGTTCGTCGGCGCGCTGGGCGGTGAACAGTTTGCGCTCTCAAGCGCCGTGAAACTGCTGCGCCGCTGCCGGCGGGAGGCCCGGACGGCCGAATGGATCGTGGTTTCGGCGGCCGACCCGCTGAACCTGGAGGGCATCCTCACACCCGGGGGACGCGTGGCGAGCATTCACAGCCATCGCCTGCTGTACAAGGGTGGCATTGCGGTGGCGACGCTCACGGCGGCGGGGTTGCAGTGGCTCGAACAACTCGACGGCGCTGACCGGCGCCGTGCGGAGATGGAGCTGAGGGGCCGGGCTGTGACGCAGAATCCGCGGAGTGGCGGGCTGAAGATTTCGCCGCGGGTACGGCGGATGCGGGTCAGGTCGACAACCTCCGGAAGGGGCCGGGCGCGCGATGAATTCTGATACGCGCGGCCGCAGTGGGCTCCGCTACGAGCCGGACGAGAGCATTCCGCCGGCGCTCGCTCTCGGCCTTGGCGTTCAGATCGCCGTGCTCAGCCTCGCCGCGATAATACTGGTGCCGACGATCGTGATGCGGGCGTCCGGCGCGAGCGAGGCCTACCTGTCGTGGGCGGTATTCGCCACCGTAGCGATCTGCGGTGCCACCACCATGCTGCAAGCGGTTCGATCCCGTTGGATCGGCACGGGACATGTGGTCGTGATGGGAGCCTCGGGCGCATTCATCGCGGTCTGCATAACCGCCGTCGAGGCCGGCGGCCCCGCGTTGCTGGCCACTCTGGTTTTCGTCTCGGCATTCGTGCCGCTCCTGCTGTCCGCGCGGCTTTCACTGTTCCAGCGCGTGCTCACGCCAACCGTCTCCGGAACCGTCGTCATGCTGATACCGGTCACGGTCATGCCGGCAGCCTTCGACCTGCTGACGGCCGTACCGAACAGCAGCCCCTCGCCGGCAGCGCCGCTGAGCGCGCTGGCGGTGATACTGGTCATCGTCGGTATCTCGCTGACGGCGTCCGGCGCGTTGCGCCTCTGGGCGCCGGTCATCGGTGTCGCCGTCGGCTCCGCCGTCGCCGCCTGGTTCGGCCTTTACGACATTCGCCAGATCGGCGAAGCACCCTGGGTCGGCATTCCGACAGGTCAGTGGCCGGGTCTCGATCTCGGGTTCGGATCGTCCTTCTGGGCGCTTCTTCCGGCTTTTCTGCTGGTCGCCGCGATCGCCTCCATACGCACGATCAGCGGCGCCGTCGCTATCCAGCGCGTTTCGTGGCGCCATCCGCGGGCGGTGGACTTGCGGGCGGTGCAGGGAGCGATCGCCGTGGACGGGGTCGGCAACATGGTCGCCGGTCTCGCGGGCACGACGCCGAACACGGCTTCGACCGTGGGCACGTCGGTGACGGAGCTCACCGGGGTGGGCGCCCGCAACGTCGGCCTCGCAACCGGTGCGGTTTTCCTTGTGATCGCGTTCCTGCCAAAGGTCCTTGCAGTGGTGCTGGCCATACCGGGTCCGGTGTTCGCGGCCTATCTCGCCGTGTTGCTGTCGATGCTGTTTGTCATCGGGATAAAGATGGTCATGCAGGACGGGATCGACTACCGGAACGGCCTGATCGTCGGAATCGCGTTCTGGATCGGCGTGGGGTTTCAGACCGACATGGTGTTTTTCGAACAGGTCTCTCAATTCGCGGGCGGCCTGTTGCGCAACGGGGTTACGTCCGGCGGGATCGCGGTCATCCTTATGACGCTCTTCGTGGAGATGACGAAACCGCGCCGGAGCCGTTTGGAGGTGCCGTTCGACCTGTCGGTTCTGCCGGCAATAAGGGAGTTTCTCGGCGCCTTTGCAGCTCGAACCGGCTGGGATACGGCGATGGCGGATCGTCTGGATGCCGCCTGCGAGGAGACGCTCCTGACGCTCGCCGCACAGGAAAGCGAAGAGCAACGCCGCCTGCGCCTGGTGGCGTACCGGGAAGGCAGCGGGGCGGTTCTCGAGTTTGTCGTGGCATCCCGCGACGACAATATCCAGGACCGGCTTGCCCTGCTCCCGGACGAACCGGGCGCGTTGCCCGCCGAGCATGAAGTGTCGCTTCGGCTGTTGCGCCGACTCGCCTCCTCCGTTCATCATCAGCAGTATCGTGGGACGGATATCGTGACTGTACGCGTGGCAGCTCCAACCGGCGGAGAAAAAACATGACGGAGTCGCCGCGCATAGCGATCATCGGCATGGCGTGCCGGTATCCCGGGGCGGACGATCTTGCCGCCTTCTGGCGGTTACTGGAATCCGGCGGAAACGCCGTGCAGGAGGGCGTTCCGGGATCCGGCATCGGCCGCGTGGGCGCCCTGTTTCCCGAAGACGCGGGACAGATCGAAGCCTGCCGCTTCGGCGCCTATCTCGACCTCGACGTTCTTGACCGGTTCGACGCTGCCTTTTTCCGCATTTCGCCGGTGGAAGCACAATTGCTGGACCCGCAGCAACGTCTGATCCTGGAGACAAGCTGGCGGGCACTGGAAGACGCCGGCATCGATCCGGAGCGGTTAAAGGACAGCCTGACCGGCGTCTATGCGGGTATCAGCAACAACGACTACCGCGGGCTGATCCTGGAGGCCAGCGAAAGTGCGGGGGCTGCGGAGCCCGCTGCCAGCCTGTATGCAGTCACCGGCACGTCCCTGAACACCGCGATCGGCCGGGTCGCGTACGCCCTGGGACTCGGAGGGCCGGCGATGGCGGTGGACACGGCCTGCTCTTCATCGCTGGTCGCGACTCATCAGGCGGTCACGGGCCTGCAGCGCGGTGATGCCGATCTCGCGCTCGCGGGAGGGGTGAATGTCATTCTCTCCGGCCGGCTTCTGGAATTTCGCGCCAACGCAGGGATGCTGGCGCCGGACGGTCAGTGCAAGGCGTTTGACGCCTCCGCCAACGGATACGTCCGGGGCGAGGGCTGCGGCATCCTTGTTCTTAAGCGGCTCGCCGATGCGAAGGCGGATGGTGACCGCATCTGGGGTGTGATCCGCAGCACGGCACTGAACCAGGATGGGGCGAGCCAGGGCCTGACGGTTCCGAGCGGGCCGGCGCAGGAACGCGTGATCGCAGCGGCGCTGGATAGAGCGGGCGTCCAGCCGTCGGATATCGACTACCTGGAGGCGCACGGAACCGGGACGGAGGTGGGCGACCCGATAGAGATCAACGCGGCGGCGGCGGTCTACGGGCGCGGACGGGACGCGGGCCGGCCGCTGCTCATCGGCTCGGTCAAGACCAACATCGGCCACCTGGAATCAGCCGCAGGGTCCGCGGGATTGATCAAGACTGTGCTGGCGATGAATCGGGGACTCATCCCCAGGCACCTGCACTTCCGAAACCCGAATCCGGCGATGGACTGGAAGCGGCTGCCGTTGCAGGTGACGTCTGCCCCGACGCCCTGGCCTGCCAATGCGGGCCGCCCGCCCCTGGCAGGTGTAAGCGGATTCGGATGGTCGGGTACGAACGCCCATGTGGTGCTGGAGGGATACGCCTCGCCGGACGGCGCCTCGCCCCGCGCAAATGGGGGCGATTGGATCGCCGGCGCTCCGCGGCCGATCCCCGTTTCGTTGCCGGTGTCCGTCGCGCCGCAGTCGAAGGACGGGCTTGCCCGGCGCGCAAAGCGCCTGCTGCCGCTCTCCGGAAAGACGGACGCGGCAATTCGCGGCGTGGCGGCGCGATACATCGAATGGCTCGACGAACAAGAGGAGGCGCTGGCCGCTGAGGGCGCTGCGTCCGATCCCCTGCTTTCCGACATGGCCTGGTCGGCCGGCATCGGCCGGAGCCACTTTGGCTGCCGGTCGGGAGTGGTGTTCGAAGACGCGAAGTCGCTGCGTGCGGGTTTGCTGGCGATTGGCGAGACTAACGAAGGACCGGCATCGCGCAAGGCTTCTACCGTGGCGTTCGTCTACACCGGACAGGCCAGTCAGTGGCCGGGCATGGGCGCGGCGCTGTACGAAAGCGAGCCGGTGATGCGGGCGGTACTTGACCATTGCGACGAAGTGCTCGCGCAAGAGCGCGGCGCATCGCTGCTCGACGTGATGTTCCGCCGCCCCGGCGCCGCGGGTGACCTGGACGATCCGCAATGGAAGCAGCCGGCGATCTACGCGCTCGAATGCGCACTTGCAGCGCTGTGGTCGAGCCTCGGCATCCGGCCGGACGTGGTGCTCGGGCACAGCCTGGGCGAGATCGCGGCGGCGCACTCCGCGGGCGTGTTCAGTCTGGAGGACGGCTTGCGCGTTGCGGCGTTGCGCGGTTCGCTGGTCGGTGCCCTGCCGGGCGACGGGGCGATGGCGGCAGTGTTTGCACCGGCATCGCGCGTCGAGGAGGCGCTGGACGAGCACAATGCGGCCTCGCAAGGCGTCGGCGTCTGCATCGCCGCCGACAACGGCGCGCATCAGGCCATCAGCGGTCCGGCGGACGAGATCGACGCGATTCTCGAACGCCTGGAGGCAGCCGGTGTGCGGGTCGCGCGGCTGCGCAAGAGTCCCGCTTACCACAGCGCGATGATCGAGCCCGCAATGGACGACCTGGAGGCCGCCCTCTCGCCGCTTTCCTTTGCGGCGCCGTCGCTCGCCTTCGTCAGCAATCTCAGCGGCCGGACAGTGGGTTCGGGCGAGGCGCTGGATGCGGCGTACTGGCGCCGGCAGATGCGCGCGCCGGTGGCTTACCGGGCCTGCGTCGAAACCCTGGCGGAGCTCGGCGTGGACGCGGTCGTGGAGATCGGACCGCACGCGGTGCTCGGGCCGATGACCACGCTTGCGTGGCCGGACGCGGGAGGGGTTGCGGAGCCTGCCGTGGTTTCGAGCCTCCTACGGCCCGCGACCGGTGAAGACCCGCCGGCTCCGGGGTCCGGAGGCGGGTTCGTGGAGGCCGTCGCGGGAGCTTACGAGGCGGGATTGCCGCTCCATTTCGACGGGCTGTTCGCCGGCGAGGAACGGCGCCGTATCGCTCTGCCCGGCTATCCCTTCCAGCGCGAGCGCTACTGGGTCGAGGCGCCCAGGCGGCGACGGCCGGGCACCGGGCACCCATTGCTGGGTGTGCGGCACGATTCCGCAAGCGGCGAGATCAGTTTCGACACCGAGCTGTTCCCCTCCGACCCGGCATGGCTCGGCGACCACCGCGTATTCAACCGGCTGGTGGTGCCGGGCGCGCTCTACGGCGCCATGGCGGCATCGGCCTGCACGGCCGACAATCCCGGCGCGGTGGTTGTCGAGGACTTCCAGATGCGGACCGCGCTTGTCTTCCCGCAAACGAGTGACGCAGATGGAACCGAAGAAGAAGGCCGTCGCCTGCAGGTGCTGCTCGATGACCCGGGTGAGGACGCATCGCGCCGCGTCCGGATCCTGAGCCGCGGCGCGGACGACGCAGACTGGACGCTGCACGCGGAGGGCCGGGTCTCGACAGACGCCGATTCGGATTCGCCGACCGCCGGCGCGGCGCTCGATCCGGCACGGCTCACGGCCGATATGGCCGCGGTCGAGCTTCAGGCCTACTACCGCAGCAAGGCCGACGTCGGGATCGATCTCGGCCCGTCGTTCCGCACGCTCAGGAGCCTCTGGTCGCGGCCGGGCGAAGCGTTGGGCGAGATATCCCTGCCCGATGCCGTCGACCGCGGCGGACTGGACATCCATCCACTGATGCTCGACGGCTGCTTCCAGGTCATGGCGGCGGCGCGCGCGCAGGGCGGAGCCGACGAGCCGGTGACGTATCTGCCCTTCGGCTGGGAGCGGCTCGCGTTGCCGGACCGCTTGCCGGACGGACTGCTCTGCCACGTGCGCACGAGAGGGCAAGCCGATGGCGCCGGCGCCGATTCGCGGGAAGTGATCAGCGCCGACATCGCTCTGCACGACTTGAGCGGCGCCCCGATCGGCAGGCTGACCGGGTACACGGTGAAGCGGGCGACGCGCAGCGCGCTGCTCGCCGCCGTGGAAGGCATCGACGAACTGCTCTACGAAATCGTCTGGCGCGACTGCGCCCTGCCGCCCGGCATGCCGCCGGCGGACTTCCTGCCGAGTCCGTCGGCCGCGGCGTCCCGCTCGAAATTGTTTTCCAGCTATCTGGCCGATGAGGGCGTCGAGGTCGCCGACGAGATCGACCTGCAGGGCGAGATGGAGCGCGTGTCGTGGTGCTATGCGCTCTCGGCGCTCGAAACGCTGGGGTGGGAGCGCAGCGCAGGCGCGGTCGTGGTTCCGGACGAACTCTGCGAGCGCCTCGAGGTTCTGCCCGAGCATGGGAATCTGGTGCGCCGGATGCTCGAGATCCTGGCTCGTTCAGGCGTCTTGCAGGCGAAGAATGAGGGATTCGTGGTATCGGTCGGAGCCGACGATCCGTTGCCGGACCGAATGCCGCACGATTCCGAGGCCTTTCTGACGGAGGTGACGGAGCGTTTTCCGCATGCGGTGAACGAGATCGGGCTGTTCCGGCGCTGTGCCGGAGCCCTGCCCGGGGTGCTCCGCGGCAACGAGGACCCGTTGTCGTTGCTGTTCGGCGATGCGCAGCCGTCAGCCGGCGATCTGTATCGGCTCGCGCCGGTCTGGCGGGCGGCAAACCGGATGATTGGCGAGGTGGTTCGCACGCTCGTGGACGAACTGCCGGACGGGCGGACGCTGCGCGTGCTCGAGGTGGGCGCCGGAATCGGCTCGGCGACCGAATACATCCTGCCGGTTCTGCCGGCGGGCCGGTTCGACCTCATGTACACGGACATCTCCGCGGGTTTCTTCGCGGAGGCGGAGGCGCGCTTCAGCACAGGCGGCGCTTCGATCGACTACCGGGTGCTCGACATCGAGAAGGACCCCATGGACCAGGGTTTCGAACCCCACGCTTACGACCTGATCATCGCGGCCAACGTGTTGCACGCCACGCGCCATCTGGACGAGACGCTCGCCCACTGCCGGGAGTTGCTCGCGCCATCGGGGCTGCTCGTGGCGCTCGAGAACCAGCGCGGCAGGGGCTGGATGGACCTGATCTTCGGTCAGCTCGACGGGTGGTGGCGTTTCGCCGATCGCTACCGGCCGAACCACGCCCTCGCCGGGCCCGACGTCTGGAATCGGGCGCTCGCCGACAGCGGCTTCGCGGAATCTGAAGTTCTTGGAGTGGACCAGTCGGAAGCGGCCGGCCTGCCGGATCGCGGCGTCATCGTGGCGCAGGGTCCGGCGAAGATCGACCTGCCGGCGGGTGCGTGGATTCTGGCCGCCGACCGGGGCGGCATGGCGGCGGAACTTGCGGCGGAACTTGCGGCGAAGAATCAGCGGGTTGTGCTCGTCGGCACGGGGCCGGAGGGGACAGTGGGCGGTCCGGACGGCGCGGGCGATGGCCCGGCAGACGCGGAGGCGGCGGCGGAGAGCGGCGCGGGCGTCGTCGCTGCATCGGTCGACATGGAGCAACGCCAGTCCTGGCGATCGCTCGTGGAAGACCTGCCGCCTGATGTGCCTTTCGCAGGCGTCGTGCATCTCGTCGCGCAGGACGGCCACGGCGCCGACGCGACGACCGCAGAGATGGCGGCGGATGCGAAACGGGCGACGGCGAGCGCGCTCGCGCTCGTACAGGGCATCGTGGACGCCGATGCCGTGCCCGAGAAGGGCCTTTGGTTCGTCTCCAGGGGTGCGCAGGTGCTCGAACGCGAGCGGACCGGGCAACTGGCGGGCGCCCCCCTTTGGGGCCTGGGCAAGGTGGTGACGCGGGAGGCGCCCCAACTGCAGGCGCGAATGCTCGATCTCGACCCCGAGGCAGCCGAGCCGCAGGCTGTCCTTGCGAATGAACTGCTGTTCCCGGATTCGGAAAGCCACATCGCGCATCGCCGGGATCGTCGCCAGACGGCCCGGCTGGTTCGGACGGACTCAGGCGCCCCGCGTCTTGCGCTGCCGGAGGACGCGAGCTGGATGCTGGCACCGGACGACGGCGGAGCGATCGAGACGCTGCGGGTCCAGCCGGTGGAGACGCGGGCGCTCGATCCCAACGAGGTGCGCGCCGAGGTCGAAGCCTGCGGGCTCAACTTCCTGGACGTGTTCCGGGCCATGGGGCTGGTCGAGGAGGAGGGGTCGCTCGGCGAGGAGTTCTGTGGCCGGATCGTCGAGATCGGTTCGGACGTAACTGCCGTTTCGGTCGGCCACCGCGTGGCGGGCTTTGCTTTCGGCACGTTCGGGCCCGAGGTGGTGACGCACGAGGAACTGGTCGCGATCGCACCCGCGGGCGTGTCGGCCACGGCGCTCGCCACGATCCCGTCGGTATTCGTGACATGCGTGCTGTCCTTCGAGCTTGCCGGGCTCAAGGCCGGGGACCGCGTGCTGATTCACGCGGGCGCCGGCGGCGTCGGGCTCGCGGCCATCCAGCTCGCCCGGGCGGCCGGCGCGGAAGTGTTCGCCACGGCGAGCGCGCGCAAGCAGGCGTATCTCCGTTCCCTCGGCGTCAAGAATGTATTCGACAGCCGCACGACCGCGTTCGGCCAGGAGATCCTTGACGTGACAGGCGGCGCCGGCGTCGACGTTGTGCTCAACAGCCTGACGGGCGAGGGATTTATCGACGCGAGCCTTGCCTGCCTTGGGCAGGACGGCCGCTTCGTGGAACTTGCCAGGCGCGACATCCTGACAGAGGACGAGATGGCAGCGGCGCGGCCGGATGTCGCCTATTCGATCCTCGATCTCTACAACCTGAAGGTGCAGGACCCGGCGCGGCCGGGTGCGGCCCTGAAACAGGTGCTGGCGCGCATCGCAACGGGAGAGCTTGCGCCGCTCATGCACACGCGGTGGCCGTTTGCGGAGACGAGCGCTGCGATGGGCTACATGCGCGCGGCGCGGCACATCGGCAAGATCGTGCTGACCACGCCCGCCCTCCGGGCGGGACGGCTGCGGCAGGACGGAACCTACCTCGTGACGGGCGGCATGGGCGGCATCGGCTGCGCGCTTGCCGAATGGCTTGCCGAGCGCGGCGCGGGGACGATCGTACTGAACGGCCGCAGGGCGCCCGACGAGGCTGCGGAAAGAGCGATCGGGGCGTTGCGCGCCCGCGGATTCAGCATCGAGGTCGAGATCGCCGACGTGACGGATGCGGCTGCGCTCGATGCGATGCTCGAGCGGATGGACGGGACACTGCCGCCGCTTGCCGGCGTGATCCACAGCGTCGGCGTGCTGGCGGACGCTGCCCTCGGCAACCAGAGCTGGGAGAGCTTCGAGACCGTGCTGTGGCCGAAGATGCTGGGAGCCTGGCACCTGCACCGGGCGACGGCGGAACGCGATCTCGACATGTTCGTCCTGTTCTCGAGCGTCGCCGGCATTCTGGGCAATCCGGGCCAGGCCAACCACGCGGCGGCCAACGCCTTCCTCGATCAGCTCGCCGCCCACCGGCGCGCGCTGGGTCTCCCCGCACAGGCCATCGCCTGGGGAGCGTGGTCGGGGCTTGGCGAGGCGGAAGAGCAGCGGGAACGGATCGCCGGGCGGCGCGAAGCGTCCGGCACCGGCTGGTTCACGCCGGAGCAGGGTTTCAAGGCATTGGAGCGCCTGCTGCACCAGGATGCAACGGGCATTGCGATGGCGGTCGTGGACTGGCCGGTGTTCGGCGAGACTCTCGACGGCCGTCCGTCCCTGCTCGAGGACCTGCTCGCGGTCGACACGGACGACGATGATTCGTCCCTGTCCGAAGACTTGCTTGAACAGTTCGCCTCGACACCGGCGGCCGGGCGCGAGGACCTGCTCGTCGCCTTCCTGCAGGGAGAAGTGCAGGCTGTTCTGAGGTTGCCCTCGGCGCCGGCGTCCGCAGTCGGGTTTTTCGACCTCGGGATGGATTCCCTGATGGCGGTCGAGCTGCGCAACCGCCTGAACCGGGCCTTTTCCGATGCCTACGTGGCGCCGAATACGCTCGTGTTCGACTTCCCGACCATCGCCGACCTCGCCAGTCATCTCGTGGACGTGCTCGGCGAGCCCGCGGCGGCGCCAGCCACGGAAGCGACCCCTGCGGCAGATGCGGCCCCTGAGGCCGTGCCCGATCCTGCCGACGAGACGAGCGCACAGCCGGGGCTCGAAAGCGGGAACGATGGAGTCGCGATCATCGGAATGGCATGCCGTTTTCCGGGCGCGCCGGACATCGCGACCTTCTGGCGCCGGCTTGAGGCCGGCCACGACGCGGTGACGAACGGACGGCAGGACAACGGATCCTGGACCGGCGTTGCGGGCGACCCCGCGGTCGCGGACGGCACCCGGGAGCGTGGCGGATACGTTGCAGGGATCGATTGCTTCGATGCGCGATTCTTCGGTATGACTCCGATCGGCGCGCGCATGATGGATCCGCAGCAGCGGATGCTCCTGGAGACGACCTGGCGGGCGCTGGAAGACGCGGGCGTCGATCCGGAGAGTCTGCATGGCAGCCGCACCGGGGTCTACGCAGGCCTGGCGACCAGCGAATACCGCGATCTGATGATGATGGCGGGCGGGGAGAGCCTCAACTATCTCGGCACCGCCGGCAGCATGGCGGTCGGCGGGATCGCGTACAAGCTGGGACTCACGGGGCCTGCGATGCCGGTGCTGCTCAACTGCGCCGCGTCTCTGGTCACGGTGCAACAGGCGATGGCGGGCTTGCGGGACGGAGAGGTGGACCTGGCCCTGGTCGGCGGCGTAAACGCGATCCTCTCGCCGGGGCTGACAAGGGAGATGGTGGCGCTCGGGATGTTGTCGAAGCAGGGGCGCTGCAAGACCTTCGACGCCGCGGCGGACGGTTTTGTACGGAGCGAGGGCTGCGGGATGGTGGTCCTGAAACGCCTGGCGGATGCCGAGGCCGACGGTGACCGTATCTGGGCGGTGATCCGGGGCGCGGCAGTGAACCAGAATGGCGCGACTGCAGGGCCGACGGTACCGAACGGCCCGGCGCAGGAGCGGGTGATCGAAGAGGCGCTGTCGCAGGCGGGCGTTGCGCCGTCGGACGTGGATTACCTTGAGGCGCACGGGGCGGGATCGGAGCTGGGCGACCCGATCGAGGTGCGGGCCGCGTCAGCGGTCTACGGCAGGGGCCGCGCCGGGGATCGTCCTCTGCTGATCGGCTCCGTCAAGACCAATGTCGGACACCTCGAATCCGCGGCAGGGGTTGCCGCACTGATAAAGGTTGTCCTGGCCATGCGCCACGGCCTGATCCCGAAGCACCTGCATTTCGAGAACCCGAGCCCGCACCTGGATTGGGACCGGCTTCCGGTGCGCGTGGTGTCCGAGGCGACGGTTTGGCCGGGCGAACCGGACCGTCCGCTGCGGGCAGGAGTCAGCGCCTTCGGAATTTCGGGTACGAACGCGCATGTCGTCGTGGAGGGCTACGGCCTCCCGGACAACGCGTCACCGGGTCCGGAAGGCGCCCCGCACCCGGTCGCGGTTCTGTCCCCGCACGTAGTCAAGGCGATGCCGGAAGCAAACGATGGGCTTGCCCGGCGCGCAACGCGGCTGCTGCCGCTCTCCGCCAAGTCCGGCGCATCGCTTCGAAGACTCGCGCAGCGGTACCTCGAATGGCTTGACGAGCGCGAATCGGTGCTTGAGTCCGACGGTGCGGCGTCGGGGCCCGTGCTTTCAGACATGGCGTGGACCGCCGGCGTGGGGCGCAGTCATTTCAGCCACCGCGCGGGCGTGGTGTTCCGGGACGCAAGGTCGCTGGTGAAGCGCTTGAAGGCACTAGCGGAGACGGAGGTGGGGGCGGGCGACCGACCGGGTCCGGGAACGGCGCCGAAGGTCGCGTTCGCTTACACGGGGCGGACCGGCCGGTGGGCGGGCATGGGCGAGGCGCTGTACGAGAGCGAGCCGGTGGTGCGGGCGGTTCTGGACCGCTGCGAGGAGGTGCTGCGCGAAGCACTGGACGCGTCGCTGCTGGAAGTGATGTTCGGACGGTCGGGCTCGGCCGGAGACCTGGAAGACCCGCAGTGGGAGCAGCCGGCGAGCTACGCGCTCCAATGCGCGCTCACGGCGCTGTGGTCGAGTGTGGGTGTGCGGCCGGGCCTGGTGCTCGGGCACGGCCTGGGAGAGCTTGCGGCGGCGCAGGCGGCCGGCGTGCTCGGCCTGGAGGACGGGATGCGGCTTGCATCGCGCCACGACCCGGAAGCCGCGCTTAAGGATGTCGTCGTGTCTCCGCCGTCGCTGACCATGGTCAGCAGTCGATTGGGCCGGGCGGTGAAGCCGCACGAGGTGCAGGACGGAGGGTACTGGCGTCGGCGGGCGGGCGCGTCGGCGTCTTTCGACGGCTGCGTCGAGACACTTGCGTCCTCGGGAATCGGTGTGGTCGTCGAGATCGGTCCGGATGCGGTTGTGGGCCCGGCAACGGTTCGGCCGCGGCCCGAATCGGTCGGCGACGAACCGGGGCCGGTGGTGCTTTCCGGCCTCGGGCGACCGCAACCGGCGCGGGATTACATACCTGCGCCGGGCGCCGGCTTCGTGGAGGCGGTTGCGGGTGCCTACGAAGCGGGGCTGACGATCTCCTTTGCGGGTCTCTTCGCAGGCGAGACCCGGCGTCGGATCTCGCTGCCGGACTATCCGTTCGAGCGCAGGCGCCACTGGATCGGGAAGCCGCAGCGGCAAACCACGGTGTGATATCACCCTGCCCGTTGACCGAGGAAGCGGGGGCGCCAACAATGTATACTCGCCCGGTTCCGGGCCTTCCTGGATCACAATTGGGGTGCAGGTTCCCGATGCGATATTCGATACTCCATCCGTCGCGACGCCTCCCGGGATCCGGATGCAGTCCGCGATCGTTTTGGCGGAGGCCGCACTTTCGCGCCGGCGCCGAACCAGGGTATTTGCCCTCATGACCCGGCATCCCTTCGACTGCGATTTCAGGGTTACCCCCCGAGCAGAAAATTCAGTTCCGGCGCGACGGGTGCGTCAAGCTGGACGGATTCCTGAACGACCAGGTGCTCCGCATGCTCCGTGATCGGGTGGAAGTCGAGATGCATCGAGAGACCGTCAATTCGACGACCCCCGCCCTCTATCGGGTGAACTATGACGTGGAAGGCGACAAGGACAGCGTCTTCGAATTGCTGGCGCGCCGTTACTTCCGGCAGACGTTGACGCATCTGACGGACAAGGATCTTTTCTTTACGGGCGAACAGATCTTCGAAGTGGAACAGAACGCCGACATCGGATCGACCTGGCATGTCGGCGTGGACAGTTTCGGCTATCAGTACTCGGAAGACTTCGGATGCACGGTATGGTCGCCACTGCACTCGGTGAATGCACGCGGGCAACGGGGAGGAATGGCATACGTTCCCCAACACGTCATTTCGGGAGAATGGGTTTTCGAACAAATCGAGCCAGCCGTTGTATCCACACTCAGGGCCAGGGAGAAGGCGGGCATCAAGACGACCGCGGGCGAATACGTGGCCGTGCGGCACGGCATCCTCAATTCGCCGGCGATGCTGGAGATACTTGAGAACCACCGCGTCGAGGACGACTTCGAACCCGGCGACGCGCTCCTGTTCAACAAGATGGTCGTCCATCGAGGCGTGGCGCTCGAAGAGGGCCCGCTTGCCAAGCGCTCGGCCTATGTGATGCGTTTCGTCGAGGCGCGATCGCGCTACGATCTGCAGCGGGCGCGAAATCTCGACTATCCCACCCAACTGTTGCAGACAGGCCTCTTCGCATACAAACCCCTCACGCGCAAGCCCATCGAAATCGCTGAAGCCGGAGCAGCGGACGGCGACCTCATTTCGGAATGTGCGTACTTCGGTGACCCCGACCGTCGAATGCTCCGCCGTGAGCAGTGCCCCGAACGTGCATGAATGTGGCTCTGTGTCAAAGGTCCGACCCCAAACATGACCCACGGTGCTTGAGGCCAGCGCAGGTCAATCCATGATGTCTAGTCCAGATCGAGACACTCGAGAAATTCGCGGACTGCCGCGGCGCATTCCTCCGGCCTTTCCAGTTGCAGCAGGTGCGTCGCCTCGGGAATGAAATCGTAGTCCACCTTCATGACGTTACTCAGGTCGAAGGTCGGCAAGTAGGAATAGGGCAGGGTCGGGTCGGCCCCGACAATCTTGGTCGGACAGGATAGCGACTCCAGATCGACCAGGGGGAAGAAACTCCTCGTGTAGTCCATGAGCTGCGCTTCGTATTCGCGCGGGCAGCGCAGCTCATACGCCTCCCCGTCCGCCGACTGCCGCAGGGTCGTCTGCGCCACGAGTTCGCGAACGCCGGGAACGACACGAGCGAAGGCCGGTATGTAACGCAGAAAATCGGCAAATGCTTCTCTCGTCCTGAACCGGTACCCTCGCTGCCGGGTCTGCGCTGCGCCTTTCTCGGCTGCGGCATGAAGCTCGACCTGGCTGGCGCCCGGCCTGCACAGCGGAGGATCGAAGAGAATCAGGGCCGAATAGAGATTGGCGGACGACAGAAGGGGGACGATCGAAGACAGGGAATGGTAGATGCCGACGGTGGGTTTGTTTCCGTAGACACGATCGACCGTGTCGAGTATGAGGTCATGGTCGCGTATCAGGGTGGGAACATTGTGGTCGCTCAGTTCACCGACGCTGTTCCATCCATGGTTTCTGATGTCATAGACGATCAACTCGTGGTCGTCTGCGAGCAACGACCAGAACGGAAAGTAGAGATCGATCGCAAAACCGTTGCCGTGGCTCAGAACCAGCCGCGGTCCCGACGCATTGCCATGCTGCCGCACCGTGGTGACGGTGCGGTCGTCAAGGCATACTTCGCGTACGGAAAGCGGCTCTGGAATCTCCCAAACGGCTTCTGTCGTCATGGCAGATCAGGCCGATATACCATTGGAATTGTTCTTCGAACAGGAAACGGATATCGGCGTTGTACCGGGCCTGTCGCCACTTTCCGAGATGGCGCCGATGGTCCTGTCGCAGCGCCAAACGCCCGACTGCCTCCGGATATGGAGGCAGCGGGTCCCGTTCACAGGCTGTCGGGGAATATCGGCCGGGTTGTCACTGGCCGGCCGGAAACATTCAATCGGCGTTGTCGTCGATGTATGCCTCAAGCGTTCCCAGGGTGCGGAACTGAAGGCATTCTTCGGCTTGCAGCGAGAGGGTGAATGCTTCGTTGACTTCCTTGAAGAACGCAACCGCATCTACCGAGGACACCCCGGCGTCAGCCAACTGGGCATCGAAATCTGGATTGGGACCAAGGCCTAGGTGCTCGTCGGCGAGCTGCGAGATACGGTTTCTTGTTGATGCCATTTGGATTATCTCCTTTGGTGAATTTCGGCAAGGCGTGATTATGGGCAAAGGAACCGAATCCGGCAAGGTGCCCGGCGGTAGGGGCAACCGGTGCCCTGATCCTGACTTGAGAACCGGCACTAGGACTTGATGGGTTCCGTGGCAATGGCAGCGGCGAAATCGACATTGCCCAGGTATTCGAGCCGCCACCGTTGATCGGGCAGGTGGGGAAACCGGAAAACGCACTGCCTGGCGCCGGACCGCATTGCCGGTGGAATCTCGAATCGGGACGGGTTCAGGCCGAAGCCGACGCCCAGCGCCTTGATCAGCGCTTCCTTCATGGTCCAGATTCTGTAGAAGAGCTCCGTCTTGCGCGTGCCGCCCAACGCAGCGAGTTCGGCCTGTTCGACCGGAGTGAATGTGAGGGAGGCGGCGCCGTCGATATCCCTGGGGATCGAGCGATCCTCCACGTCGATCCCGACTCGGCCCTCTTTTACCACAGCGATCAGTGCGTGTAGGCCGCTGTGGCTGACACTGAAGTCAATGGCGGCGGAGGCTGCACGTACCAGAGCCGACGGCTTGCCTTGCTCCGAATCTTCAAACGAAAGCTGCGAATTGTCGCAATCGAGCCGGTTGCAGAGTATGGCGCGCAGTGCGCTGCGGCAAAGGACGAATTCACGCCTCCGCCAGGCGGTCCGGATCCGCTCCAACCGCGCCCGCTCGGACCGGTCGAGCCATCCAAGCGCGCTGGATTCGCGTTCCGTGTCGGGGCTCAGGTCCACATAGGTGACGGACGCGTTGCCGCTGACGGTGAAAGGGCGCCACCAACAGGAATCCAGGGCCTTGGGCGCCACGGGCTGCTAAGAGGTCGTGTCCGCCGCGCGCCGGCGCAATTCATCGCGGATCGCCTGTATTCGCAACTGGCGCAGTCGCTGACCGAGCGCGCGGCCACTGGTTCCGCCACCGGCGTCTTCGGTGCGAACCGTGCAGGCAGCCGCCAGCGCTTCGCGCAGGATTTCCGCCTGGGGGTAGGGCCGTTCCTCGAGTCCCAGGCGGCCGCGGGCATCCGCTTCGCAGGCGAGGAGAAACTCATTGAAACGCTGCGGCCTGCGCAGGCCGTCCACCGCTTCGATCAGCTTGTAGATGGTTGCCGGCCTGAGTTCCGCGGCCCGATGCACCGTACCGTGGTGGCGGGCGACCGCGACGGCCAGCTCCCGGAATCGGCGCGGCACCGGCAGGCGCCCGCAAAACTCGTCAAGCAGTCCAACCGACCTTTCACCGTGTCCGCGGTGTGCCGGCAGCATCCACCCGGGCGTGGTGGCCTTCCCCAGGTCGTGAGTAAGCACCGCAAAACGCACGGCAACGCTGTCGGACAATGCGGCACTGGTCTGCAATGCCATCATGGTGTGAACGCCGGTGTCGATCTC
Organism: Gammaproteobacteria bacterium; assembly: GCA_022825505.1. Taxonomy (GTDB): domain Bacteria; phylum Pseudomonadota; class Gammaproteobacteria; order Steroidobacterales; family Rariloculaceae; genus UBA6522. Next base: position 82,736 of record JAJDWR010000063.1, read on the forward strand.
CGGATGCCACTTTGCCGGCTGAGGGACGCCGTAGAGGGCATCGATCTCGGGAAACACCACCTTCAGGGCGCCGCACTCGCGCAGTACCTTGAAGTAAACATCCGGGTCGGGTTCCGCGAGGGCTTTTTCGGTCTCCCGCCACACGCGTTCGGGCCTGAGCGCCGCTGCTTCGCCGGATTCGACCAGCCGCTTCATCAGGGCCATGGTCGGCTGCGCAACGCGGAAACCGAGGCGCGTGAATCGGGACGCGAAACGGGCCACGCGCAGTATTCGCAAAGGATCTTCCGCAAATGCTTCGGAGACGTGCCGCAGGCGCCTCTGCTCAAGATCCTTCTGTCCGCCGAAAGGGTCGATCACCGCACCGCTGCCGTCCCGGGCCATGGCGTTGATCGTGAGGTCGCGCCGCGCCAGGTCCTCTTTCAGGGTCACCTTGGCGGAGGTGTCGAACGCGAACCCATGGTAGCCCGGTCCGACCTTGCGCTCGGTTCGTGCCAGGGCGTACTCCTCGCCGCTGTCCGGATGGATGAATACCGGGAAGTCCTTGCCCACCTGCCTGTAGCCCTTGCGAAGCATATCCGCGGGGCTGGCGCCGACCACGACCCAGTCCCGCTCGTGGACCTGAAGGTCCAGCAGCGCATCCCGGACGGCGCCTCCCACTTCGTAGATTTTCATGGTTTGATGATAACGTAGAGCGTCGTGATCGATGCCAATCACATGACGACAGATTCAACGCTCAGGATGGGGACCCGAACTGCCAAAGCGGCTGCCGCGATCCTTGTCGGCATCGCTTCGACCGCGCTGCTCGGCGGTTGTTCCCTGCCGTATTACTGGCAGGCTGCCGCCGGCCATTTGTCGCTGTTGAGCAAGCGGGTCCCCATCGAGACCGTTCTCAAGGATCCGCAAACGAGCCCGCAAACCCGGGAGGCGTTGAGCACGGTGCTGGCAGCACGGCGGTTTGCGGCCGACGAACTGGGCCTTCCCGACAACCGCAGCTATGCGACCTACGTCGACCTGGACCGCAACACCGGCGGAGCAGCGTCCGGCGATGCCCCGCCGGAGCACGACAACGGCGGCCCGGCCGCCGCCAACGCCCGCCGGGTCCGCAATATCGCGGTCTGGAACGTGGTCGCGGCGGAGGAGTTTTCCGTCGATCCCAGGACCTGGTGTTTCCCGTTCGCCGGTTGCGTGAGTTACCGGGGATATTTCAGCGAAGAGGCGGCGCGGCGGTATGCGGCGCGTCTTGAAGCGGAAGGTCTGGACGTGCTGGTCGGCGGGGCCACCGCCTACTCCACGCTCGGCTACTTCGCCGACCCGGTGGTCAGCACCATGATCGAGGGACCGGAATACCGCATCGTGGAACTGCTCCTGCACGAACTGGCCCACCAGAAGTTCTACCTCAAGGGCGACAGCGACCTGAACGAGGCCTTCGCAACGGCCGTCGCCGAATACGGTACGCAACGCTGGTTGATGCAGACGGCCGATGCCGGCAGCCTTGACGCCTACCGGCAGCAGGCCGTCATTCAGACCCAGTTCGCCGGGCTGATCAGCCGCCAGAGGGAGCGGTTGCACGCCATCTACGCGGGAACCGGCCCGGCCGGCGAAAAGCGCCGCGCCAAGGCGGCCGCGTTCGAGACACTGCGCGCGGAATACGCTGCTCTGAAAGCCTCCTGGGACGGCCGAGCGAACTACGACGCCTGGTTCTCCCGTCCCCTGAACAACGCCCACATCGCATCCGTGTCGACCTACCGGTACTGGGTGCCGGGCCTGCTTCGATTGCTGGAAAGCCGTGGAATTGAGGCCTTCTACGAGGAGATGGAAACACTGGCGACGCTGGACGTCGAACAACGGCGCCTGCGACTGCAGAACTGGCGCGAACAAGCCGTCGGGGGCGGGGCAGGCTAGCGGTACCTTGTCCACTCGCGGACCCGCTCGCCGAGCCGCCGTCAGCGCGATCTCGCCATGTTAGAATGCCGCGTTTTTTGTAGCCCCCGTCTGGAGAGTAGCGAATGAATCCGCAAACGGCCCTGTGGTTTTCCCTGGGCGCGGCCGTCCTGGCCCTTTTGTATGGCGTTGTTTCGGTCAACTGGATACTCGGACAATCGTCCGGCAGCGAGCGCATGCAGTCCATCGCTGCGGCAGTTCAGGAAGGCGCCAAGGCCTACATGAATCGTCAGTACGCCACCATCGGCATCGTGGGCGTGGTGTTGTTCGTCGTGCTGATTGTCGTACTGGACTGGGGTACCGCGGTGGGCTTTGCCATCGGCGCGGTGTTCTCGGCGCTGGCGGGCTACATCGGCATGTTCGTTTCCGTGCGGGCCAATGTGCGCACGGCCCAGGCCGCCACCGAGGGACTCAACCCGGCGCTGCGGATCGCCTTCCGCGGCGGCGCCATCACCGGCCTGCTGGTGGTCGGGCTGGGGCTGCTGGGCGTCGCCGGCTATTTCGCGCTGCTCGAAGCGATGGGCATGGCGGAGGATGACATCTTGAAGGCCCTCGTGGGGCTGGCTTTCGGCGGTTCGCTGATTTCCATCTTCGCCCGGCTGGGCGGCGGCATTTTCACCAAGGGCGCGGACGTGGGCGCGGACCTGGTGGGCAAGGTCGAGGCCGGCATTCCCGAGGACGATCCGCGCAACCCGGCGGTCATCGCGGACAACGTGGGCGATAACGTGGGCGACTGCGCCGGCATGGCCGCGGACCTGTTCGAGACTTACGCGGTTACCGTGATCGCCACCATGCTGTTGGGCGGGCTGACCGCCGCGGAGCTTGGCGGCAACGCGGTCATCTACCCGATCGCGCTGGGCGGGGCATCCATCGTTGCGTCCATTCTGGGCACCTTCTTCGTCAGCACGCGCAGCGGCAAGATCATGAACGCGCTCTACAAGGGCGTGATCGTATCCGGCATTCTGGCCGCCATCGCGTTCTATCCGATTACCAACTCGCTCATGGGCGAGGGTTCCACCAACCTGTACTTTGCGGCACTGATCGGCCTGGCCCTGACAGCGGCGATGGTGGCCATCACCGAGTATTACACCGGCGCCGACTACAAGCCGGTCAAGACGGTGGCGGGTGCATCCACTACCGGGCACGCGACCAATATCATCGCCGGTCTGGGCATCTCCATGAAGGCGACGGCGTTGCCGGTGCTGGCGGTCTGCGCTTCCATCTGGGTCTCGTTCGAACTCGCGGGCCTTTACGGTATCGCCATCGCGGCCACCAGCATGCTGTCGATGACCGGCATGATCGTGGCGCTGGATGCCTTCGGCCCGATCACCGACAACGCGGGCGGCATCGCCGAGATGGCGGAACTGCCCTCCGACGTGCGCAAGGTTACCGATGCGCTGGACTCCGTGGGCAACACCACCAAGGCGGTCACCAAGGGCTATGCCATCGGCTCTGCAGGGCTGGCCGCGCTGGTGCTGTTCGCCGACTACACGCACAGTCTCGAAGTGGCGGGCATGGTCGATCTGCGCTTCGACCTTTCGGACTATCGGGTCATTGTCGGGCTCTTCATCGGCGGCCTGGTGCCGTTCCTGTTCGGCGCGCTGGCCATGGAGGCGGTGGGCCGCGCGGCCGGCTCGGTGGTTGAGGAAGTGCGTCGTCAGTTCAGGGAAATCGCCGGAATCATGGAGGGGACCACGCGGCCGGACTATTCCACTGCGGTGGATCTCCTGACCCGCGCCGCCATCAAGGAGATGGTGGTGCCTTCGCTCCTGCCGGTACTCGTGCCGATCGTCGTCGGAGTGCTGCTGGGTCCGGAGGCGTTGGGTGGGCTGCTGCTTGGCACGATAGTCACCGGCCTCTTCGTCGCCATCTCGATGACCACTGGCGGCGGTGCGTGGGACAACGCCAAGAAGTACATCGAGGACGGCAACCTGGGGGGCAAGGGTTCCGAGGCTCACAAGGCGGCCGTTACGGGAGACACCGTGGGCGACCCGTACAAGGACACGGCAGGGCCAGCGATCAATCCGTTGATCAAGATCATCAATATCGTGGCGTTGCTGGCGGTGCCGTTGCTGTAGATTTTCCCGTCTGGCGCTGGTGGTGCGGGGCGCGTGCGGACAGCCCTTTCGAGCTAAACCGAGCCCGCCATCCCTGGCGGGCTCGGATCGGCGTTCGGCGCTCCTGGCCGTCCATGGCCCCGCGCCGAGCACACGACGCTCGAAAGGGCTGTCCGCACGCGCCCCTATCAGGCAACGCTTGAATTTTGGGGGGCAACATAAATCTTTGGAATAGGACCCGCGGGATTGCTTGTAGGCGATGGGTAAACTCCGTACCCTAGCCCCGGTATCGTAGCGGGACACCGGAAAGTGGCTGCCACTCGACCAACCTCGTCCATGAATGTCGAGGCTGCATGCGCCCAGATGCTGGGGCAGCAGCTTCGCGCATGGGAAGTTCTGGATCAGCGCGTGCTGGACGCGGTACGTGAGGTCGGCCGGGAGCGTTATGTGCCCCACGGCTACCGGGATCTGGCGTTTGCCGATACGGAAATTCCACTGGCTCATGGTCAGCGGATGATGATGCCCAGCGTCGAAGGGCGGCTCCTGCAATCATTGGAGCTGGATCCGTCGGATGACGTTCTTGAGGTGGGTACGGGCAGCGGCTTCATCACCGCGTGTCTTGCCCGATTGGCAGGGCGCGTAGTTAGCGTCGACATCTTTGCGGAGTTCACGGCGGGTGTCGCGGCGAAACTTGAGCGCGACAACATCCGCAATGTCGAATTGCGTACCGGGGACGGTCTCGCTCTCGACGGGGACGAGCGATTCGATGCGATAGCCGTGACCGGCTCCGTGCCCGAACTTGACGGTCGCTTCACGGGGCTGCTGCGACCCGGCGGCCGGCTTTTCGTTGTGACGGGGAGGGAACCAGTGATGGACGCGTTCCTGATCACAGTGACCCGGGACGGAGAATCGACCCGGGAGAGCCTGTTCGAAACGGTCGTTGCGCCGCTGGTCAATGCCGAGCGGCCGGAGCCTTTCGTTCTCTAGCAGGCACGGATCAATGGCGCACGTCCCGGAACTCACGCCCACGGAATTCTGCGAACGCTGGCCGGAAGGGCAGCGTGACGCAATCACGCTCCTCGATGTACGCGAGCCGGCGGAGTGGCAGACTGCCCGGGTGGCGGATGCCGTTCACATCCCGATGCAGACTGTGCCGGGTCGTCTCGACGAGCTGGACCCGGAACGTACCGTCGTGGTCATGTGCCACGGCGGCACACGCAGCCGGCGCGTCGCCGAGTACCTGACCGCGTCCGGGTACTCCGACGTACACAATCTCGCCGGCGGCATCGACGCGTGGTCGGTGGAAGTCGATCCTTCCATCCCCCGGTACTAGAAACAATCCTCGAATTCAACGGTAGGACCATCATGAGGCAACTTAGAAAACGATTGATCGCCTTGTTCGGATCGCTTGTCTGCGCCGCCGCGCCCGCGTCGGCGGAGAACTTGCTTGAAGTTTACGAGTTGGCGCTGATGTACGACCCGATTCTCCGGGAAGCCGAGGCCAACTACCTGGCGCGCCGCCAGACGACGCCGCTGGCGCGCAGTTTCGTGTTGCCGTCGGTAAACTTTTCGCTCGGCGCCTCCATGGGCCACCAGGAGGATCCGAACCGGCCCACCAATTTCGCGTCGGGACAACCCGACCCGGACATCCTGAGCACCGAGTTCGAGCGGGATTCGTCCAGCTGGACAATCCGATTGAGCCAGCCGGTGTTCAACTGGGGCGCGTTTGTCGGTCTGCAGCAGGCCGAAAAGCAGGTTGCACAGGCGGAAACGGATCTGGCGTTTACGCGGCAGGAGCTGCTGGTGCGGGTCGCGACCAGTTACTTCAATGTACTGGCGGCCGAGGACACCCTGACTTCCGAAACCACGGCCAGGGAGGCCATCGGCCGGCAGCTCGAACAGGCTCAGCGGCGTTTTGAAGTCGGGCTGATTGCCATTACCGACGTGCAGGAAGCCCAGGCGGGCTACGATCAGGCCATTGCCGCGGAGATCGGCGCGCAGCAGGCGGTGGCGACGGCTCGGGAGTTCCTTCGGGAGATCATTGGCGAGTCCGTCATGGAACTCGCAGGGCCCATGGAAGAGATTCCGTTGATGAGGCCTGATCCGGACAATGCCGAGGAATGGGTGCAAACGGCGCTGGACCAGAATCTGGCGCTGATCTCCAGCCGAATAGCCTCGGATATCGCACTGGACAGTGTCGCCATCCAGCGCAGCGTCCGGATGCCTACCGTGAGCCTGAGCGGAAACCTGGGCGAGTCGGGGTCGCGTACCACGCGCATCAACAACCTGGTTGCAAATCCACCGTGTTTGGCCAACCCGGTATTTCGCTGCCCGCCGGAAGAAACCAGCTCGGAGTCGGATGCGCAGAGTTACAGCTTCTCGCTCAACTTCAGCGTTCCTATCTACTCCGGTGGCGTCAACGGCGCAAGAATTCAGCAGGCGGTTTATCAGCACCGCGCCACCCTGGAAGCTCTTGAGCGTGTCGCACGCGCCACGGAACGGGAAACCCGTGACGCCTATCTGAGCGTGATCTCCGAGATTGCCCGCGTGCAGGCGCTGCGCCAGGCGGTGGAATCCTCCACCACCGCGTTACAGGCCACCGAGGCGGGTTTCGAGGTAGGCACCCGAACCACCGTCGACGTACTCGTATCGCAGAATACCCTGCGGCGAGCCCTCACGACCTACGCGCGCAGCCGATACGACTACATCCTGAATATCCTGCGGCTCAAGCAGGCGGCCGGCAGCCTCTCCATTACGGACCTGGAGGAAGTCAGCAGCTGGCTGGAGGGATAGACCGGCACCTCTCCTGCGTTAGCCGCGGGGGCGCATGAGTGCAGCCCTTGCGAGCGTCGTGGGTTCGGAGCGGGGCCACGGATGGCCAGGAGCACCGAGCCCCGATTTGAGCCCGCCATGGATGGCGGGCGAAATTAAGCTCGCAAGGGCTGCACTCATGCGCCCCCGCCCCCGCCGCCCCCGCGAATCGCGTCGATGATGGCGCTGGTGGAGCGTCCTTCCCTGAGCCCCAGAATGCGTACTTCTCCACCGTTGTCGAGGACGGCCTGGCCTCCGGCGATTTTCTCGCGCCGATAGTCGCCGCCCTTTACCAGCACGTCCGGCAGGACTCGGGCGATCAGTTCCGCAGGTGTGTCCTCGCTGAAGGGCACCACCCAATCCACCGCCGCAAGCCCCGCGAGTACCGCCATGCGGTCGAGCAGCGGGTTGATGGGGCGCTCGCTCCCCTTGAGGCGGACGACGGAATCGTCATCATTGACCGCGACAACGAGCCGGTCGCCCAGGCCCTTGGCCTCCTGCAGGTAGCTGACGTGCCCGGCGTGGAGGATGTCGAAGCAGCCGTTCGTCATCACCACGCGCTCGCCGCGGTGACGACACTCCTCGACCAGCGGCAGCAGTTCGTCGGCGCTGACCAGTCCGCGCCCGCCGGCGCCCCGGCGGTGCAGGGCGAGGCGCAACTCCGATGGCGACACGCTGGCCACGCCGATCTTGCGAACCACCAGTCCCGCGCCGAGGTTGGCCAGGGAGGCGGCGGCTTCGAGGTTCATTCCACAACCGATACCGGCCGCCATGAGTGCGATGACAGTGTCACCCGCGCCGGTGACGTCGAATACTTCCCGGGCCTGGGCGGGGAGCGTCAGCGGTTGTTCGTGCCGCGGAAAGAGGGTCATGCCGCGCTTGCCTCGGGTGACCAGCAACGCGTCGAACTGCAGGTCCTGCACCATGGACGCGCCGCGGGACAGAAAGTCTTTCTCATCGGACCAGTGACCAGCCACGGCAGCGAATTCCGCCTCATTCGGCTTCAGAACCGTGGCGCCGGCATAGCGGGCGAAGTCCTGTCCCTTGGGGTCCACCAGCACCGCCTTGCCGTGATCCCGGGCGCAGGCGATGAGCCGTTCCACAGCGGCCAGGGAACCCTTGGCGTAGTCCGAGAGCACGACCGCATCCACTTCGCCCGCCAACTGCGCGACCGATTCCTCCATCGCTGCCGCGCAACTGGCATAGGTTTCCTCCGCGTCCAGGCGAATGAGCTGCTGGTTGCGGGCCAGTACCCGCAGCTTCTGGATCGTGCGCGCCCCGTCCACCCGGTGCAGCCGGCAGAGGACACCGGCGGCGTTGAGTTTTTCCTCAAGAACTGTGGCTCGATCATCGTTGCCCACCGCGGAGGCGAGGTGGACTTCGGCCCCCAATGCGGCGATATTGCAGGCAACGTTGCCCGCACCCCCCGGACGGCGTTCGCTGCGGCGAGTCTCTACCACCGGCACGGGCGCTTCGGGTGAGATACGGTCGGCATGGCCGAACCAGTATTCGTCCAGCATCGCGTCGCCGGCCACGAGCACGCGGATGCGCGAGAAATCGGGGATGTTGAGCTGCATGAGCGGACCGTCTACCTCACCGATCTGTTGTTGCGGTCGCGGATACGGACCGGTTCTTCGCTGGCTCCAGCTTCGCCGCCGTCGCGACGCGTAGCGTCAGGACAGACAGGATACCCCGCTCACCCGCACTTGGAATAGCCGCAGTTCAGGCAGGTCAGGCAACCGTCCAGCATCACGCTGGCGGCCGTGTTGCACTTTGCGCACAACTGGGCGCCATCGGGAAAGGAATTCTCCGCGAAGGCATCCTGCTGGCTGGACTGGGCCTGAAACTCGGCGCGCTTGCGTTCCAGTTCCTTGCGCTGTTCCTCGCTGGGCTCCGACGCGCCGATCAGCCCGATATCCGTAAGGTGGCGCTCCACGATGTACCCGAGTTCGGCGATGATCGAAGGCATGAACTTGCCGCCTGGTTGCCAGTAGCCGCCGCGGGGATCGAAGACGGCCTTCAGTTCCTCCACCAGGAAGGCCACGTCGCCGCCCTTGCGGAAGACTGCAGACATGATCCGGGTCAGCGCGACGATCCACTGATAGTGGTCCAGGTTCTTGGAATTGATGAAGATTTCGAAGGGCCGGCGCTTCTCGAATTCGGTGCCTTCGTTGAGGATGATGTCGTTGATGGTGACGTACATCGCGTGATCGGACACAGGCGTCTTCACCTTGTAGGTCGAGCCGACGAGCATCTCGGGCCGCTCGAGTTTCTCGTGCATCCGGATGACCTTCTGGTCTCCGTGCTGCGCCAGAACGCCGGTCCGCCCATGATTTCCGGCCTGCGCCCCGGCCTGCCCGGCCTGTGCCTTGGAGTTGCCCGCCTGCATGGGTTCGGCGGCGTCCTTGACGACGCCGTAGCCGATGATTTTCTCGTCTACCTTGATTGTTGGCATGGGTCAGCTTGCCTTCTGCTTGTATCCTTGCTGTCGTTCAGTTTGATGGCGGGTCGTTGCCCGAACCAGGTTCAGCCACTTCGAGGGTGGAGGACGTGTCAGCCAGAAGACGGGCTTGCCTTGCTGGAGTTCTCCGTAGGGCCGATGCCGGTTTGTCTGTTTAGCCTTCAAAGTTTCCCGTAGTAGCCTTCCTTCAATGCGTCGAAGAGATTCGCCGCGGTGTGAACCTCTCCGTCGTATTCGATCTCGTCATCGCCCTTTGCTTCGATCACGTTGCCGCCGGCGAGTTCGAAACGGTAGGTGGTGTTCTTGAGGTCCTTCTCCTTCACCAATACCCCCTGGAATGCCTCGGGATTGAAGCGGAATGTAGTGCATCCCTTCAGACCCTTCTCGTAGGCGTACCGGTAGATGTCCTTGAATTCCTTGTAGGGATAGTCGGTGGGCACGTTGGCGGTCTTCGAGATGGACGAATCGATCCATTTCTGCGCGGCTGCCTGGATGTCCACGTGTTCCGTGGGAGATATGTCCTCGGAACTGACAAAGTAGTCCGGTACCGCATCGGCCGAATTGCCGGCGTTGGGAGACGCGTTTCGGTTGACCAGTTCCCGGTAGGCAAGCAATTCGAATGAGAATACTTCCACCTTCTCCTTGGTCTTTTTCCCCTCCATGATCACGTTGCGGAAATACCGGTGTGCGAAGGAGGGTTCGATGCCGTTGCTGGCGTTGTTACCCAGGGACAGCGAAATCGTTCCGGTGGGAGCGATGGAACTGTGATGGGTAAAACGGGCGCCCTCCGAGGCGAGATCTTCCACCAGGTCGGGCGCAACTTCTGCCAGGTTCCGCATGTAGTGACTGTATCGGGCGTGCAGGATCCGCCCGGGTATCCTGTCGCCGACCTTCCAGCCATCCTCGCGCATCATCGGGCGCATGGACAGCATCTCTTCGGTGACATCGAATTCTTCCACGAGGATAGGCGCCGGACCCTTCTCGCGTGCCAGTTCCAGGGCGACCTGCCAGCCGGCAATGGCCAGTTCCCGGGCGACTTTTTCCGTGAACTTCACGGATTCGGCGGATCCGTAACGCATGCCCAGCAGGGCCAGCGTGGATCCGAGCCCCAGGAACCCCATGCCGTGACGTCGCTTGCGATTGATTTCCTCGCGCTGGGCATCCAGAGGCAAGCCGTTGATTTCGACGACGTTATCGAGCATTCGCGTGAACACGCGCACCACTTCCCGATACTCGTCCCAGTCGAATCGGGCCTGCTCGCTGAACGGGTCGACCACGAACTTGGTCAGGTTGACCGAGCCGAGCAGGCATGCGCCGTAGGATGGCAGGGGTTGCTCACCGCAGTTGTGAACCACCAGGCCATTGGCATCGAAGGCATTCGGGCCGGGCACCGAGACATCGAACACATCGTGCTCCGTTGCCGGTTTTATCGACTTGACCGTTGCGGTGAATCGCTCGCGATTGACGCCCCGACTGTAATTGGCAAGCGTTGTTGTCAACTTCAGGCTCTTGTCACGGTCGGCAAAGCCGATTCGGCTCTGGAAAATCCCGATATTGTCCCGGCTGATGGCAAGCTCATGCTGTGCCCTGGTGAAATACTCCCGGGAACCGCCACGGCCGTCTGGCAGGCACCGGTAGCCTGCGTCCCGCCGATTCGCGTACAACCGCGAGACGATGCCCAGACGAAGGAGCATGCGCTGAACCTCGACGAGAAGGTCTTCGTTGCTTTGCGCCAGGCGTATGCTGACGCCCTTGCCCTGATGGCCCTGTACGCTGGCATCGCAATCGAACAGTCCGCGCAGGAAACCGATCTGAAAATCGGACGATGCGCGGTGCATGGTCTCCGTCACTGTCTTGTGGCCCGGACGAAGCCCCAGGGTACTGGTCAGTCCCTTGACTGCGCGCAGCTTCATCCGGTATTCGCCGCGGCCGGAGATGGCATGCCATCCGCGAAAATCCGCCCGATGCGGTAACTCACGCGCCGCCAGTTCGGCAGCCTGCATCAGGGACAGGGCTCCCGGGCGCTCGAAATCGCCATTCACCGTCATGGCGCCCGGCCATGCGGACAATACCGCCTCGTCTTCCTTGAGCGTTCCGTCGCCGACGAGCAGCCCGATCAGATAGCCTTCACCTTCCGTATGAGGGCCGGTCCATTCGGGTGCACGCCGATGGTCATGCAATACGATCTTGTCGCCGGGAACGAGATCCGCCGCCTCTGCCCATTCTGTTTCCATGGCCCATCGCGACGAAGAGGCTACCCGGCGAATCCGATGATTCGGCGTCAGCGTCAGGCGGTGGCCCTCATTGCTTTCGAGTTCCACAACCTGTTTCTTCCCGGTGGGAAAGAAGCCTCTCGAATCGGTCGGATACGCCTGCCCGTTCACCATGGCCTCGAACGGCCGCCCGATGAGGTCGGCAACCTGGCGGGGTCCTTCGTAGGTATGAACCCAGGTATCGCGGGTGACACAGGGATTTGTGGCGCGGATATCTTCGCACCACCAGTTGTTGTTGAGTTCGTTGACCCGGTCGATGAGTACGAAGCCCGGTTCGGCGAAGTCGTACGTGGAGGACATGATGATGTCCCACATTCGCCGGGCCGGCATCGTCTTGTAGACGCGGCAGGCGACAAGACCCTCGTCGTTACAGATGTAACCCTTCCGGGTCGGCCATTTGCGCCAGGCCACCTGGTCCGGGTCCTCGAGGTCGATCCCGTCTTCCTCGGCCTCGCGCTGTGCAAGGGGAAACGCCAGCGGCCAGGGTTGGTCGTTCGCGACGGCGTCCATGAACTCGTCGGAGATCAACAGCGAGAGGTTGAACTGCCGCAGCCGGCCGTCCTCGCGCTTGGCGCGGATGAATTCCATTGTGTCCGGGTGCCCGACGTCGAAGGTGCCCATCTGCGCGCCGCGGCGGCCGCCCGCCGACGATACGGTGAAGCACATCTTGTCGTAGATGTCCATGAACGACAGCGGGCCCGAGGTATGCGCTCCGGCGCCGGACACGTAGGCGCCCCTGGGCCGAAGGGTGGAGAACTCGTAGCCGATGCCGCAGCCGGCCTTGAGCGTCATGCCGGCTTCGTGGACCTTTTCCAGGATCTGGTTCATGGAGTCTCCGACCGTGTCGGAGACGGTACAGTTGATCGTCGATGTGGCGGGCTTGTGCTCGCCGGCGCCGGCATTGGAGATGATGCGCCCCGCCGGTATGGCGCCGCGCTGCAACGCCCAGACAAAACGCTCGTACCAATAGTCCCGGCGAGATCCCTGTTCCACATCGGCCAGTGCCCGTGCGACACGCTGGCGGGTGCCGTGGATGTCCTGGTCGATGGGTTTGCCGGAGCGGGACTTCAGCCGGTACTTGGTGTCCCAAATGTCGAGTGAAGCTTCCTGCAACGGAAGATCCACGGCAGAACTGAGTTCCAGCGGCGCTTTCATTTGTTGTTTGAGCCTCCTTTTCCCGCCCTCTCGCAGTGGCGAAGTCCCTGCCAATTCCACCCCGGGAGCAGCAACAAAGGCCGCGCGGGAGCGGATGGCTTACGATTCCCCTGAGCACAATATGTTGTGTTTCGCGCCGGTAAGATTAGAACGGGTACGAAGGGCATGTCAACCCTTATTCACCAGTACCTTGGGGAGCTAATTCTATCAAAAACAGCTTATTACGACTGTTAGCTCTAAACATCATCGAAATAAATTGCATCCCCCGGAAATTCTCGGAATTTCTCTTGACCACAACATGTTGTGTCGGGATATCCTGATTCATTCCCCGGTCGAATCACAGTTTATCCACAGTATCAAAGCGGTTGGACCGCGGGCATGAGCCCCTCCGCTTGCCGCCCGCCTTGAAAAAGAGAGCTTCGTGCCCCATCTTCTGGGCCATGCAACCCATCGGGCCCGGCATGCATCCATTAAAGGATGAACCGGGAAGGACGAGCGGATGAACATCACGAACTTGACAGGAAACGATCGCAACATCCGGATGTGTGTAGCCGTGAGCCTGCTTTTGACGGGCGCGCTGGCACAGGGCCAGTCCCTGCCGCCGCAGGTGGGGGACCAGGCATTGCCAAGCCTTGCGCCCGTCATCGAGGAGGTCGCACCGGCGGTGGTGAACATTTCCGTGAGCGGCAGCGTGATGGCAGCCAATCCGCTGTCCCGCGATCCGTTCTTCGGTCAATTCCTGCCGCCGCCTGGCCGCCGCCAGGTGCAGAGCGCCGGTTCGGGCGTGATCGTCGATGCCGAAAACGGCTATATCCTGACCAATTTCCACGTCATTGAGGACGCTGAAGAGATCACGGTCGCGCTGGAGGACAACCGTGCGCTGGATGCCACGGTCGTGGGATCCGACGCGGACTCCGACATTGCGGTGCTGCAGGTGGAGGCGGATGACCTTGCGGAAATGCCGCTGGGCGATTCCGAGCAACTGCGCGTTGGCGACTTCGTCCTTGCCATCGGCAACCCGTTTCGATTGCGGCATACCGTGACCTCGGGCATCGTCAGCGGACTGGGGCGCACGGGTATCAACCCGGAGGGATACGAAGACTTCATCCAGACCGACGCGTCCATCAATCCCGGGAATTCGGGCGGTGCCCTGATCAATCTCCGGGGAGAACTGATCGGCATCAACACGGCCATTTTTTCCGGTACCGGCGGAAACATCGGGATCGGGTTCGCGATCCCCGTCAACATGGCCCGCAGCGTGATGAGCCAGATCATCTCGTTCGGCGGCGTCCGCAGGGGCCTGCTGGGGGTGAACATCGGACCGGTCACGCCGGACGTCGCCGAGACCTACGACCTGGAGGACACCACAGGCGCATTCGTGACGGAGGTGTCTTCGGGGTCCGCGGCCGAGGCGGCGGGTCTGGCGATCGGCGACGTCATCGTCAGCGTCGACGGCGAGACCATGGACGGGCCGGGAGCGCTGCGAAACACCATCGGGCTGCTGCGTCCCGGAGATTCCGTGACCGTGGGCTACATTCGGGACGGCGAACTGACTACCGCGACGGCGACGCTGGGCGAACGGCCGACGGCAGCAGGGTTGACACAGCGCCTGTCGGAGATCGACCCGGAATTCGAGGGGGCCGAATTCGCTACCAACAATGAAGCGAGAGAAGACTTCAACGGCACGGAGGGCGTCCTGGTGACGGCGGTCGAACCGGGAACTCCCGCGTACGAGAATGGCCTCCGAACCGGGGATGTCATCACCCACGTAAGTCGGCAACGGGTACGTACTCTGGAGGAGGCGAGAGAAATCATCGGCAACGCTCGTTCGTCGGTCATCCTCCAGGTCGCCAGGGGCAACCGCGGTGTACTGATCCTCATGCGCTGACCGTTATGGCGACAAGAGTCGCCGCAAACTCGAGCCGCGGGGTTGCGGCCAGAAGCCCTCGGCTTGCGGTTGCGCGGGAACCGCTCATAATCTAAGCTTATCCGCCGAATTCGCGAGGTTGTGTCTTTTTTGGTACAGCCTCGCTCGTTTGTTATGTGTACTACAAAGGTCTTCGTGGACGGGGCGGCTACGATTGGCAAAGCGTGACTGGCATTTCCCTGCCACAAGCAAGAAACATCTGAATTCGATGGTCGGGTCGACAATTCGTGTTTCTCCACATTTCCTCCATGTTTCGCGGTTATCTTCCGCGTGTGTTCCCTCAAGCTAACTGAAAAATAGGTGAGGTCTGATGAGTTTCAGGAAAATTGGTCTTGTATTTTCTCCCTTGCTGTTGTGCTTCCTCCCGCTGGGACAGGCAGGCGCACAGGGTTCGGGGGCCGACGCCTTCGCCATCGAGGAAATCGTGGTGACGGCGAGAAGGCGCGAAGAGTCGCTGCAGGATACGCCCATCGCGGTGACCGCGTACTCCGAAGACGAGATGGATCTTCGCGGTCACCTCAATATCACCGATATTTCGCAGTCCACGCCCAATGTGAACATCGAGCAGGCCGCTTCGGTCAGCGGGCTCTCGGCGGCGCCCACGGTATTCATCCGCGGCGTCGGGCAGCTCGACTTCGTCATCAACACAGACCCGGCGGTCGGCGTCTATGTGGACGGCGTCTACATCGCCCGCTCCATCGGCAGCATGATGGACCTGATGGATCTTGAGCGGGCGGAAGTGCTGCGCGGTCCGCAGGGCACCCTGTTCGGGCGCAACACGCTGGCCGGCGCGCTCAACCTGATCAGCAGGCGCCCGACCATGGACGAATTCGATGCGAAGTTGACGCTCGCTGCCGGCGAGAACGGCTACGCGCAGTTCAACGGCGCGTTCAACATTCCGATCACCGACAACCTGGCGGCCAGGGTCTCCCTGATGCAGCGGCAAAAGGGCGGTTACGTGCGGGCGAACCCCGACTTCTACGACGACCTCTGGCTGGGCGACGACAACACCACCGGATTCCGCGGCCAGCTGGAGTTTCTTCCCTCCGATGCCGTGCGCGTCAACCTGAGCGCGGACTACACCAGTAGCCGCGCCGCGCCGGCGCCCATGATCCCGTTGGATTTTTACCCGGGGGCCATGTGGCCGATTTTCTGGAATGGGGGTCAGTGGATGGGTATGTTCATGCGCGGTGCCGGTGGCATAGCCGAATGCGCGACACCCGAAGGCCGGGCCACGAACCGGAACTGCTACGGTCCGGTCCATCTCCGCGACAGGGAATCGTACGAGACCACGGCTGTTTTCTACGACATTTACGGCGAGTTCGATCCCGATCCCACCAACGAAGTCGATGTCACGGGCGGCGCGGCCACTATCGAGGTCGATACCGCCATCGGCACCTTCAAGTCCATCACGGCCTATCGCGGGTTCCAGTCCGATTTCCGTAACGACCACGACTACACGGAGGTCATGCTGTTCTCGAATATCAACGACGATTTTCACCAGGACGGGCGCTCCCAGGAGTTCCAGTTGGTGGGTAACGCACTCGACGGCCGGCTGGACTACACCGCCGGCCTGTACGCCTTTGCCGAAACCGGCACCGAGGTAGTCTCGCTGATCGGCGTCAACGGGCTGACCGTCACGCGCGGATCGGCCGGCCCGAGCTTCCAGAGAATCGTCCGGGATATCGACAACACCTCCAACGCCCTGTACGGCCAGATCACCTACCACTTCGAACAACCGTTCCACCTGACGCTCGGCTTGCGCGCCACGGAGGACACAAAGGGGTTCGACGTAACGGCTCATCGCGACTTTTGCGTCGACAACCCATCGGATCCGGCCAACCCGGTTGGCGGAGTGACCTGTAACGGCGATGGCGTGATTGACCGCAACAAGATCGACGATGTCTTTCAGCGTGCCGCGGGATCCACCACCTGGAGCGAAGTGGATCCGATGCTGAGTCTCGCATACGACGTCAACGACACGACGATGGTGTACGGCACTTACGCCACCGGGTTTCGCGATGGCGGTTACGCCAGCCGGTTCCCGGAGGGGATACCCAATCCCATTACCTCGTTCGATCCGGAGTACGTGACCAGCGTGGAGTTCGGCGCCAAGGCCGAACTGGCTGACGGCTCGCTGCGGCTCAACACGGCCCTGTTCCACACCACCTATGACGACATGCAGGTTTCCGGAAGGCCGGCCGACCTGTCCGCTGGCGCGACGGGCGTCGAAAATGTCGGCGTCGGCATTCTCAATGGGCTCGAAATGGAAGCCCTCTGGGTGGTCAACGAAAACCTGAGAGTCGACGCGACGCTGGGTCTGCTCGATGCCACGGTCGATTCGCTGTCGCAATCGGGCGGTTCATTCACGTCCGGCACCTATCTCTTCTACGAGGAGGGTTTTGTGGGGCCCGACGGGCAGGTGCTTACGCAGGCCAACTGTCCCGCAGGCAGAACCTGCGTTCCCCATGCGGAAATGATATTGCCGTATACGCCGAAGACGAACTACACCATCGGCGTCTCGCATCGATTGCCGATCGGCACGGGCAACCTGCTCACGAGGCTGGATTGGATCCACAACGACGCGCAGCGGTTCCGGATCGAGGCGAACCCCGACATGTACGAGGACGCCTACAACGTGGTGCACGCGAGTACAACATTCAACAGCGGCAACGATCAGTGGGCGCTGACCTTCGGCATCAGGAATGCCACCAATGCGATCTACTCGACGGCCGGTTCGTTCTCCACCACCGGCATCGGCGCCGCGGCCGTGAACATCTCGCGGCCTCGCGAGGCGTACCTGCGTTACCAGTACTGGGTCGGAGGCCGTTGATCGGCAATTGAACCATCGCGGCTGGCTTACGAAGGTGAGTCAGCCGCGACTCGGTCCCGAAACACAACCAGCACGGCAGTCGCAAGCACGAACGGCACCAGGCGTTCGAGTATGTCCCCCGGGGTGTCCGGCATCAGATAGAACGTAGAGGCCGCCGCAAACCCGGTCACGATCGAAAGCAGCACACCGAGCGGCTTCAGGCGAATCCCTGCAAGTCGGAATATCAGCGTTGGTCCAAACGCAGCGCCAAGAGCGGTCCACGCGACCAGAACACGATTGAAGATCGACTCGGGCAGGAACAGGGCCACGAGCGCGGACAGCAGGACGAGGAAAACGATCGCGATTCGCGATATGAGCAACTTGCGTCTCGCGTCGCCTGCGCTGATGCCAAGGTCATGTGCAACCGCCGACCCCGAAACGAGAAGCTGACTGTCGGCCGTCGACATGACGGCGGAAAGCACCGCAGCCAGCAGAATACCGGCAATCACGGGTGGAAACAGGTTCTCCGTGAGCACGAAGAATACGCTCTCCGGGTTGTCCGTCATCGGGAACAGCACATGCCCCATCAGCCCGAGCGAGCACATTCCGATGTACACCACGAAGTACCAGAATATCGAGATCGCACCGGCTTGGCGAAGCGATTTCTCGTCGCGCATGGCCATGTACCGAACCATCATGTGCGGTTGACCGTAAGCTCCGAAACTGATGCTCAGACTGCCGACGACCACACCCACAGCGATCAATCCTGCGTTACCGCCGGTCCAGCTCAGTTGCTGCGGAGTACTCACCGCCTGGAGCTGAGCTAAAAACTCGCTGAAACCGCCAATCTGGACAAGCGCCACGATGGGCAGCAATACTGCGGTCAGCGCCATCAGCAGCCCCTGCAACGTGTCGGTAACGCTGACCGCCCAGAAGCCGCCGAGGAGCGTATAGATGGCAATGATCGTCGCGCCGATCAGGATGCTCTCGATCATCGACAGATCAAACGTTGACGCGAACGTATTGCCCGCGCCCTGAAACTGGGCGGCGACATAAAATACAAACGTGAATACGACGATCAGGGAGGCGGCACGAACGATGACCGTCCGGATGGTTCCGCTGTACCCGTGTACGAGCACATCGGTCAGGGTCAGATGCCGATGCTCGTTCGAAAACGCCATGAGACGGGGCGCGATCCAGACCCACGACAGGGTCGCCCCGATCAGCGCCCCGCCCACGACCCAGAATGCGGACGCTCCAATGACATAGGCGATGCCGCTGACGCCCAGCAGCGCATAGGCGGACGATGCGCTGCACGAATAGCTGATGGCGCCCACGACGGGACCCAGTGCACGCCCGCCGAGAAAGAAATCCTCATTGTTTTTCGTTCGCGCCCTGGCCCAGAATCCGATACCGATCAACGTCAGCTTGTAGACCACCAACGTCGTCAGGATGACCGTTGTTTGTTCCACCGTGAACCTTTGAAGCGTCAAGCCAGCCGCGGCGAGACCGCAATATTGCCTAGTCCGCCGTAGCGGGGGAGTCCATCCAGATAGGGCGGGTAATCTTCACCCACGATCAGGGGTTCAAGATACCGCCGGCACGCCTCGGTGATGCCGAACCCGTCTTCGGTGATAAATTCCCGGGGCATCATTTTTTCCTGGTTGGCGACCTGGTCCAAAGGCACGTGTCCGATGCTCCACCGGTAGGGATCGTCGGACTCGCGCACGATGGTCGTCATGATGGCCGTATGTCCTTCCAGCGCCAGTTCCACGGCCTTTTGGCCGACAGCGTATGCGTGCCGGACGTCGACCGCCGAGGCGATGTGTCGTGCAGAACGCTGCAGGTAGTCCGCCAGCGCGTAGTGGTACTTGAGTCCCAGCTCGGCCTTGACGAGACGGGCGACATTGGAAGCTACGCCGCCCAACTGGGCGTGGCCGAATGCATCCTGGCCTCCGGCTTCGGCCACAAACCGGCCATCGGGGTGCCGCAGTCCCTCGGATACCACTACGACGCAGTACTCGTATCGGTCCACACTGGCGTGCACGCGCGCAAGGAAACGCGGCTGGTCGAACGGGACCTCCGGAAACAGGATAATGTGCGGTGCGCTGCCCGGATCCTTGCCTGCAAGGCCCCCCGCCGCCGCAATCCAGCCGGCGTGACGCCCCATCACCTCGAGAATGAATACCCTGGTCGAGGTCTTCGCCATTGAGGCCACGTCCAGTGTCGCCTCCATGGTCGACACGGCCACGTACTTCGCCACCGACCCGAATCCGGGGCAGTTGTCGGTGACCGGCAGGTCGTTGTCCACGGTCTTGGGGATGCCCACGCAGGTCACCGGGAAGCCGAGTTCGCTGCCCAGTTGGGAGACCTTGTGCGCGGTGTCCATGGAATCGCCGCCGCCGTTGTAGAAGAAGTAGCCGATGTCGTGGGCCTTGAAGACCTCGATGAGCCGTTCGTATTCCGCGCGGTTCTCGTCCAGTCCCTTGAGCTTGTAGCGCGCCGAGCCGAAAGCGCCGCCCGGCGTGTGGCGCAGCGCTGCGATGGCTTCGTCGGATTCCAGGCTGGTATCGATCATGTCTTCCGTGAGGGCGCCGATGATGCCGTTGCGCCCGGCGTAGATCTTGCCGATGCGGTCGCTGTGCTTGCGCGCGGTTTCCAGCACCGCGCAGGCCGAGGCGTTGATCACGGCTGTGACGCCGCCGGACTGGGCGTAGAATCCGTTCTGCTTCACGTTGGTACTCCCGGAGAACGAGGGTGGTCAGGCGCGCAGAGAATACCAGAGCCGCCGCACGGTTTTCGTGGCGTGTAACATTGGGCCGGAGCCGCCAACCGGCGGCGAACGGGACGCAGTAATGGAGAGACGTGACAGCCAGGAATCCACGACGCTGACGAAGCGGGAGTTTCTGCGGGGATTCGCATCCGTCAGCGGACTTTCCGCCGTGATGGCCGCCCTGGATGCGTGGGACATGAGCATTGCGTCGGCCGCGACCGCGCCGCCGGTTCTTGACGGCAGGGCCGACGGTACCCGGGTGCTCATCTTGGGGGCCGGCATCGCCGGCCTGACGACGGCTTATGAACTGACCGAGCGGGGCTACGACTGCCGGATCATCGAGGCGCGGTCCTTTGCCGGCGGCCGCTGCCAGACGGCGCGCAACGGGTTCCGGCTGGAAGAGGTGGGCGGAGAATCGCAGGAATGCGAATTCGACGAAGGGCAGTGGTTCAATACCGCCGCGTGGCGAATACCCGCCCACCACAAGTCGTTGTTCCATTACTGCCGCGAGTTCGGGATTCCCATGCAGACGCTGATCAGCTCGAACGAGTCGACCTATCTCCGCTACGAGAACATCGAAGGACCGCTGGTGGGGCGCCGGGTCCGCCGCCGCGAGGTGATGATGGACATGCGGGGCTACACGTCGGAGTTGCTCGCGAAACTGGCGCACCAGGGTGCGCTGGATGGCGAACTGACGGCCGACGACAGGGAACAGCTCATCGAGTACCTGGTGGCGGAGGGCTATCTCGACCCGATCGACCTTGCCTACAGGGGAACGACCGAACGGGGCTGGGCGGTGGATTTCGCCGGCCCGCTGGAGCCCGGGCAGCCGTCCGAAGCGCTGGCGCTGAGGGAACTGCTCCAGTCAGGGCTCGGTAACACGTTCCGGGCCGTGTCGTCATTCGAACGTCCCTACACGATGCTTCAGCCGGTGGGTGGCATGGACCGGATTGCGGCGGCATTCGAGGAACGCGTCGGCCATTTGGTTACCTACAACGCCGAGGTCCGGGAGTTACGCCAGAACGGGCAGGAGGTACAGGTCCACTATCGGGACGTGCCCAGCGGTGACCTGGTCACGGCGACCGGCGACTACTGCGTAACGACCATTCCGCTCGCAATCATGCGCGACATACCCAACGACCTGTCCGACCGTTGCAAGGCGGCCATCGGCGCGGCGACACCGTCCCAGGTCGGCAAGCTCGCCCTGCAGATGAATCGCCGCTTCTGGGAAGAGGACGATGCCATCTTCGGCGGTTCCAGCCAGACGGATCTCTCCGGCGGATCGGTCATCTATCCCTCCCACGGTTTCCTCGGCCGGAAGGGGATCGTTCAGGGGTACTACGTGTTCGGCGATACTTCGGATACGGTCGGCGCCATGGGCCTTGCGCAGCGCACGGAGCGCGGCCTGGCGAACGGCGAGAAACTTCATCCCGGTCAGTTCCGCAGCCACTACGACGGCAAGTCGATCTCGGTGGACTGGCAGCGCGTGCCCCACAGTCTCGGCGGATGGGAGAGTTGGTCGGACGAGGCGCGCCGGGAGCATTTCCCGGTTCTGCTGGAGCCTCAGGGACGCGTGTATTTTGCCGGGGCGTATCTAAGCTACCTGACCGGCTGGCAGGCTGGTGCGATCGAATCGGCCTGGTACCAGGTCGAACGGCTCCACGCGAACGCTGCGTCCGTGTAGTCATGCCCCGTTCAACCCGTTGTAGCGTAGACGCTCGCCGATCTTCGCCCTGATATCGGGAACAACAACTCAGAGGCTGGAGGATTACATGCGGATTGTCTTGCTCGGCGCACCGGGCTCGGGAAAGGGTACCCAGGCGAAGCGGCTGCAGGCGGATCGGGGTTGGCCCCAGGTATCCACCGGTGACTTGCTGCGGGATGCGGCCAACGCAGGCACTGCCATGGGTCTGCGCGCCAGGGCTGCCATGAATGCCGGTGAACTGGTCGCTGACGAGGTGGTGCTGGGCATCATCAAGGACCGGCTGGGCTTCGACGACGCGGGCTGCGGCTACGTCCTCGACGGCTTTCCCAGAAATCTGGCCCAGGCCGAGGCCCTGGACGGCGTCCTGGCGGAACTCGGCCAGACGCTGGATGCGGCCGTGCTCATGGATGTGCCCCACGAGTTGCTGATGAAGCGGCTTACGGGCCGGCGCACCTGTTCGAAGACGGGCAGACTGCTGAACATCCATTTCTCGCCCCCCGAGGAAATTCAGGCATGCATCGACGCGGGTGGCGAACTCCTGCAGCGGGACGACGACCGAGAGGAGACCATCCACAATCGCCTGGAGGTCTACCAGCGCCAGACGGAGCCGCTGATCGAGTACTACCGCGGTCGCAACCTGCTGAGCGTCGTCGGGGCCGATGGCTCCATCGACGAGGTCTACGCCGGTCTCGTCGACGCCCTCGACGGATTGGAAATCGCCGGGCATGCTTTCCCCTGATGAGGCCGCTCGCCAGACACTTGATGCTCTGGGCATGGGGCCGCGCATCGCTCCCGGGTGGATCAACCGGCTGTCGGCCCAGTTCATGGGCCGCCTGCTGACCCGCAAGGCGGCGATCCGGCTCATCGCGAAAAACACCCTGCGCCTGTCGTGATCGATCTGCTGCCGGTATTTTTCGCGCCGTGGCTCATCTATGCGGGCATCGTCGTGCTGCACGTCCTGCTGCCGGCCCGCCGTGTCGAGGGCTATGTAGTGGATGAGCGCAGTGGCGAACCGCTTCGTTACCGCCTGAACGGCCTGCTCGTGCTGGCGGTCGGCGTGGTTGTCTGGTTGGCTGCAGGGTACAGCGGCGTCATGCCTTGGGACTGGCTGTGGACCCATCGCTGGTCCGGCGCGGCCGGCGCGTTCGTTCTGGGCTTGATCGCGACCGCCGCGGTGGTTCTGTGGGCGCCTGGCCAGGGAGGCTCGCTGCTGGCGGAACTGTACCTGGGGCGGCGGGTGAATCCGCAGATGTTCAACCGCCGCGCCGACGCGAAGATGTTCCTGTATCTCGCGGGCGCCGTGCTGCTGGAACTCAATCTGCTGGCGTTCGCGGCGCACCATTTCCTCACCTATCCGGATGATCCTTCCCCGGGGGTCGTGCTGTACGTTCTGCTCATGTCCTGGTTCGTCTGCGATTACCTGGTCTTCGAACGGGTGCACCTCTATACCTATGACCTTTTCGCCGAGCGCGTCGGCTTCAAACTGGTTTGGGGCTGCCTTTGCTGGTACCCGTACTTCTACGTGGTGGGACTGTGGACGGTGGCCGATCTGGCCAACCCGCACTCGCCCGCCTGGTTGCTTGTCGTTGCCGCGCTGGTCTTCCTTTTCGGCTGGTCGCTGTCCCGGGGTGCGAACATGCAGAAATACACCTTCAAACGGTATCCGGAAAAGGTCTTTCTCGGCCGGATGGCGCCGAAGACGTTCTCGGATGGCGAGCGCCGCGTACTCTACAGCGGTTTCTGGGGTGTATCGCGGCACGTCAACTATCTGGGGGAAGTCCTGATGGCCTGCGGACTGGCCTTGTCGCTGGGCTGGCTCCTGGAGCCCGGGCCGTGGCTCTACCCCCTCTACTACGTGGTGCTCCTGCTCCTGCGCGAGCGCGACGACGACCGCCGCTGCGCCGAAAAGTACGGGCGACTCTGGGAACAGTACCGCCGGAAGGTGCCCTGGCGGATCGTGCCCCGCGTGTACTGAACTGGTCGAATGAGAATACTGCTGATCGGTCTGCTCGCCCTGTTCCGCCGGGCCTCCCTGCTGATCGAGATCACTCCGCAGGAGTGCGGACTCCGGGACTTTCAGATCAGCAACGACTGGATGGAATAGTTGGACAACCGCTACCTTCGGCCGTACCGCCCGCTTCCGGTTGCTGTTTTCGACCGGGCAGGCCGGCTGGCCCGGAAGTTGGGTCTTGGTGGCGGACTCGATGTCGACAGGATGATCGCCGCGGCGCGACGAAAGACCGGGCTGAACGATTTCGGCGACGATTGGTTCCTTGAGCCCCTGACGGTACTGGTCAAGTCAATCAACGAGGAAGCACGACTCACTCCGGTCGGCACTGCCATACAGAAATCGAGAATCGTATCGGCCCTGTCGACCCGGCTTCGCGCCAAATACCTGATCGGGAAGCACCCCGAAATACTCGACCTGGATCTGGGCAGGATCATCCTGATTACGGGCCTGCAGCGAACCGCGACGACGACCCTGCACAGACTGATCGCCGCGGACCCGGATATTCGGGCACTCAGCTCATGGGAGGCATTGAATCCGGTGCCGCTGAGAGGGGAGAAGCCGGGCGACCCCCGAAGCCGGATCAGGATGGCCAAATTCGCGGAGAAGACGATCGGTTTTCTGGCGCCCGATTTCGCCGCCATTCACCCGCTCCGGCACGACGCGGCTGAAGAGGATGTCTTCCTGCTGGACCTTTCCTTCATGAGCCAGTCGCCGGAAGCGACGATGCATGTGCCGACCTACGCAGCGTGGCTGGAGCGGCAGGATCACGGCAGGGCCTACCGGTACCTGCTCACAATGCTCAAGCTGTTGCAATGGCAACGTCCGGCAAGCAACTGGGTCCTGAAAACACCAAACCATCTGGAACACCTCGACGTGGTGTTTCGGGTGTTGCCGAATACCACCGTCGTTCAGACTCATCGGGACCCGCAGAAGGCGGTGGCTTCTTTCTGCAGCATGGTCGCACATGGCCGTGGAATTCTGAGTGACCACGTGGATACGGGTGAGATCGCGCGCCACTGGGTGAGCAAGATGCGCCGTATGCTGGCGCGGTCAATGGAGACTCGCAGTTCTGCTAGTGCCGACGCGTTTTTGGATGTGTCGTACTACGATTTCCTCACGACTCCGATTGAGGAAGTACGCAAGATCTACGTGCATGCCGGGATCGTATTCAGCGAGGAAGCGGAACTGGCAGCAACCGCGATATCAGCTCGAGATGTCAAGGATCGTCACGGCAAGCACATCTATTCCCTGAGTAGTTTTGGCCTGAATGCCGATCAGGTGGATGAGGCCTATGCCTTCTACAGGCGCGCATTCCGGATTCCTGATGAAGGCGCCAGCGGTCCGGGCGCTCGATAGAGATCTCAAGGGTGTAAGGACATTCCTTGATGTATACATATAATGTACATATCATCAGCACATGGATGTAATATGGGATCCGGCGAAGGCCAGGTCGAATTTGAAGAAGCACGGAGTCAGCTTCTCCGATATGGAAACGGTGTTTCGCGATCCTCATGCAATCAGCCTTGAGGACTCCGATTCGAGATTCGAAAACCGTTTCATCGTCATTGGCATGGACGCTTTGGGTCGCGTCGTAGTCGCAGCGTATGCATACCAGAACGACGCAATCCGACTCATTTCTGCACGAAGAGCAACCAAGTCTGAGAGAGATGTGTATGAGGAAGGAGTACGATTTTAGCGAGGGCAAGCGTGGCCCCATTTTGAAATCCAGCGGTAAGACCCGGGTGACCATGTATCTCGATAACCATGTGATCGAGGCATTCAGGGCGAAAGGGGATTCAACTGGTCGCGGATATCAGACTCTCATCAATGAGGCTTTGGGGGAACACATTGCCAGGGCGGCCAAGCCTGTGGATGCGAGAACCCTTCGGCGCATCCTGCGAGAAGAACTCAAGAAGGCCGGTTGACGCCTTTGAGCGCGAGCGTTTCCAAACTTCCACACTGAGCGTTTGCGCTCCTCCAAATGCTGGGATTTGGAGGTAACGTTGGCTGGCGAAGCATGCATCTGCGTAAAGTTGGGAGAACGATGGGGAAGGGGACCGGCAACCGTCCCGGGGATTACAACGGGATCGCCAGCGCGGTGTCCGCCGCGGTCATTGATCGCCTGTCGCAAAGGGAGACGATCGGTCCTGTGCCGGAGAGTGTCCGCATCGACGGCAGCGTCTGCCTGATCACAGGAGCCAACAGCGGATTGGGGAAGGCCGTGGCCATCGACCTGGCGAAGCGCGGTGGCCATGTCCTCATGGCCTGCCGAAGCGGCCATCCGGAGGCCGGTGAGGAGGTCAGGCGCGCATCCGGCAGCGACAGAGTCGAAATGCTCAGGGTCGATCTCGCGGATCTTGAGTCCGTGCACGGGCTTTGCGACCTGCTCAACCGCCGGCGACGGCGGCTGGACATCACCGTGCTCAATGCGGGCCTCATGCCCGGCAGCGCCCGCAGGTCTCCCCAGGGATACGAATTGATGTTCGCCGTGCACTTCCTGGCCAACCGGGTGTTGATCGATCGGCTGTTGGACGACGGCCTGATTCGGCCTTCCGCCCGCCGAGACGAACGTCCCCGAATCGTGATCGTGGCCTCCGAAGCGCATCGGTCCGCGGGTCCCATCGACTTCGACGACTTCGGCGCCTTTGCCGACTATGGCCTGAAGGATGGACTCAGGTATTACGCGGCAAGCAAACTGCGCCTGTGCACCTATGCCCACGAACTGTCGCGCCGCCTGAACCCCGAAGGCGAGGTTCGGGTCGCCGTGAATTCCCTCTGCCCCGGGCCGGTCAATTCCAACATCGCCCGGGAGGCGCCGCCTTTCCTCAAGATTCTGCTCGTTCCGGTGATGAAACTGCTGTTCGCGTCGCCCGAGAAAGCGGCCAAACCCGTCATCTACCTGTGCTGTGCGGAGGAAATGGGACAGCGCAGCGGCGTGTATCTCCACTTGATGCGAGAGAAAGCGGCGTCGCCGCTGGCGAGGGACAAGGAGGCCGGTGTGCGGCTTTGGCGGGTCAGCGCGGCGCTGCTGGAGAAACACGCCTCGGCACGCAGTGCAGGAAGCGGAAATGCACTCATGGCGCGCTTTTCCGATGGCCGCGGGGCACTACGCCCGTAGGGGTATTGCGGGCGACGCGGCGGTCCAGGGGTTGATTGCCTTGACGCCGGTGTTTCGAAACCGCTCCTCGCTTCCGGTCACGATGGTCAATTGGCGGCTGCTCGCCGCGCCGGCGAGCATACAGTCCGGCAGGTGGTGGTCGAGAGGCTCTCCCAGACGTCGTTTTACTTCCATGATCGCCGCGCATGCCAGTGCATCGGAAGCGGTCCAGTCAAGTACACGATCTTCAAAGACGTCATCGAGGATGTTCTGAAATCGCGCGGCCAACGCCTCCCGGCGCCGGCCCGGGTTCAGCCGTCCGATTCCGTTCAGGATTTCCCAAATGGTGATGGTTGAAATGGAGATTCCCTCGATCGCGATCGCGTCGAGAAAGTACGCTACCCGGGGTTCGGGGTAAGGCCGCATCATTTCCGACACGACACTTGCGTCCAGGATCCATGCGGCAGGAGCGGTCACGCCTCTTTCCCTTTGGCGAGTTCAACACGGCGTTGGCCAAGCCGCCCGGGCAGCAACAACTCCACTCCATGCTCCGGTCCGAAATAGTGCCTGAACGCATCGGATGGTTTGGTACGGCGCTCGGCTCGCGCGCGCTTCTCGCGAATGACGCGACGGATGAATTCTTCCGTCGAAATGTCGACAAGACGTGCTTCGCGTTGCACCCACGCCCTGTCTCTCGGGTCGATATCTCGCGCGGTCATGGTGGCACTCATCGGGCCAGGCCCCTTGCAGGGATAGTGATTCTTCTGCGAACGCGATGCCAGCATCATTTGCCGTCAAAACGGCTGGATTCATCACTGGCAGTGCTCACGCGTGCGTGATAAGAGGCAAGTACAGCCGCTACACAAGGTCCTTCAACTGGTCCCGACGCCAGCCACCCGCTATCCGGCCGGACGGCGTATCCCTGAGAAGGTCGAGGAGTTCCTGGCGGGTTGCCAGTACCTGAGGATCGATATTCAGCCTGGAGGCGCGGTTTCTCGCTCCGTCGCGCAATCGCTTGAATTGACTGTCCTGAATCGGCGCCCGCCGCACGTCGACCAGGCGCAGGTTCTTCGGGGTTTCCGATCCGGCGATCGCCGATACGATTTCGTCGCCGAAGCGCCGTGCGAACCGTTTCGGCAGTTCCGGGATGCCCGACAGGTCTTCAGGGCGGTTCGGCATCCTCCTGGCGATGCGCACCAGCAGTTCGTCGCTGCAGAGCCAGCGCCGGGGACGGTTCAACCGCTGAGCGCACCGCTCGCGCCACTCCACCAGCGCCAGGGCGGCGCACCGGGTTCCGGCGTCCAGCGCGCGGACCCCCCTGAGCCGCGACCACAGCGCGGCAGGCGGCGTCAGTACCGGCGTTTCCAGTGCGGTTCGGCAGTCTTCATCCAGCCAGTCCAGCCGGTTCAGGCCGTTCAACTTTCTTCGCAGTACGCCCCACAGCGCAAACAGGTGGCGGACATCGTCGAGTGCGTACTGCAGCGCCCCGGCGGGCAAGGGCCGACGGGCCCAATTGGTGCGAGTGAATCCCTTGTCCAGGCGGACGTTCAATTCCTCCGCGACGAGATCCTGCAAACCGATCTGGGGCGCCTTGCCCAGCAGGGCCGCGGCGATCTGCGTGTCGATCAGCCGGGAGGGCAATCGGAACATGAATCGCTGCATGGCCTCCAGATCCTGCCGGACGCTGTGCAGAAGCCAGGTTCGGCCGGGCGCGAGCAGGGCGGAGAACAGTGGTTTCAGATCCAGGCCGGCCACGCAGTCGACGCAGGCCAGGCGGTCAGGCGTCGCGACCTGGATCAGGCACAGCCGCGGGTAATACGTCTGCTCCCGAACGAACTCCGTGTCCAGCGCCACCAGGGGCGCATCGGCGATGGCATCGACAAGGTCCGCGAGGGCCTGCGCGTCGTCGACGAGTGGTTCTGAATCGGTCACGGAATTGTGAGACAGTACACTATGGCCTCACCTGAGAGCCATTCACTCCCCACTTCAGGCAATCGGTCCATGCGCGTTCACATCCTTGGCATCTGCGGCACTTTCATGGGCGGCGTCGCCGCGCTGGCAAAGGCGGCGGGCCACCGGGTCTCGGGGTCCGATGAGAACATTTATCCACCGATGAGTGATCTGCTCGACAATCTGGACATTCCCGTGCGGCAAGGTTACCACCCGGAGCATCTCGACAACGACATCGATTGCGTGGTGGTGGGCAACGTCATGAGCCGGGGCAGGGAGGTGGTGGAGGCCCTGTTGAACTCCAGCCTGCCATTCTGTTCCGGTCCCCAGTGGCTGGCGGAAAACGTGCTCAGGGATCGCTGGGTCCTGGCGGTCGCGGGCACTCACGGCAAGACTACCACCAGCAGCCTGCTGGCCTGGATACTGGAGCATGCGGGCCTGGAACCGGGGTTCCTGATCGGCGGCGTACCGGCCAATTTCGGTGCATCCGCCCGCTTCGGGGCGTCGGAGTACTTTGTCGTCGAGGCCGACGAGTACGACACGGCCTTCTTCGACAAGCGCGCCAAGTTCGTCCATTACTGTCCGCGCACTCTGGCGATAAACAATATCGAATTCGATCACGCCGACATCTATGACGACCTGGATTCGATCCTGCGCCAGTTCCATCACCTGATTCGAACGGTGCCGGGCCGTGGTCTGGTTGCCGTCAACG
Source organism: Gammaproteobacteria bacterium (assembly GCA_022825505.1). Classification (GTDB taxonomy): domain Bacteria; phylum Pseudomonadota; class Gammaproteobacteria; order Steroidobacterales; family Rariloculaceae; genus UBA6522. The sequence goes on from JAJDWR010000063.1 coordinate 112,421, forward strand.
GCGCCGATGCCAACATCGGGCGATTGCTGGAACAGGGGGTATGGACGCCTGTGGAAACGTTCAGCGCCGAAGACCGCGAAGCGACCTGGTTCGGCGCGCAAGTTCCCGCCGGACCCGGTACCGCGATCACCGTTCATCGCCTGGGCGAACATATCGGAGACGTGAATTGGTCCCTGTTGGGCAGGCACAATGTCGAAAACGCACTGGCCGCGGTCTGCTGCGCGGTCCACGCGGGTGTCCCGGTGTCGACGGCTTTGGAAGCCCTCTCCACGTTCAAGGGCGTAAAGCGGCGCCTGGAGATGCGCGGCAGCTTCGGCGGGATCTCCCTCTATGAAGATTTTGCGCACCATCCCACGGCCATCCGGGCGACCCTGGCAGCGTTGCATGACGCACGGTCCGCCAGCCGCATCATTGCGGTATTCGAACCGGCGTCCAATTCCATGCGCATGGGCGTGCATCGGAGCAACCTGAGCGGAGCGCTGAGCGGCGCCGACAGGGTCTTCGTGCTGGCGCGAGACGATCTTGCCTGGGATGTCGAGACGGAATTGGCGGACCTGGGCGCCAAGCTCGTGGTTGCACAGAGCGTGGATCGGTTGCACGCGGGGCTGCTGGAGGAGCTGCGGCAAGGAGATCGGGTGGCGGTCATGTCCAATGGAGGTTTTCAGGGGTTGCCCGGAAGGCTGGAGAAATCCCTGCGGCAACGGGCTCACGCGTGAGACCGGTCGCAGGCCGGGAACCAAACTGCGTTCCGCAACTCCTAGACATGTGGGGACTGTGAGAAAATCGACACCTGCGGTCGCCGCCGCGATTCGAAGGAAACACCCGGCGTGAATGAGATTCCCGAAGTGACCGGCAACTTCCACATCGGCCAGGTCGTGATGCACCGCCGATTCGGATACCGCGGCGTCATCTATGACGTGGACCCCAGTTTCATGCTCAGCGACCAGTGGTATGAGAAGGTGGCTCTGAGCCGGCCGCCGAAGAACCGTCCCTGGTATCACGTGCTGGTGGACAATGCCGACCAGACAACCTACGTGGCCGAGCGAAATCTGCGATCCGCCGATGACCCCAAGCCAATCCAGTCGCCCTTCCTGAAGAGCTATTTTGAGGGGTTCAACGGAAGGTTCTACGAACCCAGGCTCCGCAGCAACTGACCGCGATGCCAACCGAGTCCGTACCCATGAAAAGGTACATGTGCCTGATCTGCGGCTTCATCTACGACGAAGCCGAGGGATTGCCGGAGGAAGGCATTGCTCCGGGCACGCGCTGGGACGACATTCCCCTCTCCTGGCACTGCCCGGATTGCGGCGCGGGCAAGGAAGACTTCGACATGGTGCTGTTTTCCGAGTGACTGTGCTACATTGTCGTTCATTCCAGCACCAACCGGCGGCAACATGTCAAAGCGACATAGCATCAGTATCTCTTTCACGCCCGAGCAAGCTCAATTTCTGACCTCCCTGGTCGTTCGCGGCGAATACCAGTCAGTGAGCGAGGTTGTACGTTCCGCTCTGCGGCCGTTCCAGCGCCGGTACACCGTTCTGGAAGCCGAGATGGAACGGGCGCGCCGGGAAATCAGGGCAGGGGCCGACGATCTGGACCGGGGCGATACCGTGAACGGTCACGATTTCTTCCAGGAGTGGGATGCTGAACTGGATGAGCTGGAAGCGGCGGGCAGAATGCGCACTGCATGAGCCGAATTGAATTCTCCGGGGCGGCGCGCAATGACCGCCGGGCGATCGTTGCGTACACCGTTCGGCAATTCGGCATGCTTCAGGCTCGCCGATTACGCAACAATTTCGAGCGCGTCTTCAATACGCTGGCCGATGCGCCGGGTATCGGGCGTCAGCGCCCCGAGTTGGATCCACCGCGCCACAGCTTCCGTTATTTTGTGGTGATGAAGATGTTCGTCATCGTCTACGAGCCGACCGAATCGGGAATCCGGGTTGCCCGCATCCTGCACGCGATGCGCAATCTCGCCGCCGAGCTTGACAGCGATTCCGGCGAAGTTTCCTGATCCTGCGTTTCCTGCTTGCCCGAATCCGATTCGGGTTCGGCGTCCGTGCAACTGTGGAGGCCCGGACCGGGGGAAAGCGCGCCTCCGGTCCGATCTGGCAAGTCATGCTGGATTGGCTCCCGGTACGCGAAGCACTTCGGTGGTCAACCCGCCGTTCGGATTCAATTCCAGCCATCGCATGCCGGGCGGGCGGTTGTCCTCGGCGAACTCGTCGTTTTCGGGCCGAAATTGCGCGCAGGTCGAGGGCGTACTCATGAGCCGTACGCCATCGGCATGCCGGTCGAGTTCCTGGTGCACATGGCCCCAGAGCACGGCGCGCACCTGTGCATGCAGCCGCACCAGGTCCATGAACGGTTCGGCGTCGCGTAGCCCTGGGTTGTCCAGCCAGGCGCTCCCCATGGCAACAGGCGGGTGATGCATGCAGATCAGGGTGTGCTCGCCGGGATGCTTCTCAAGCACCCTTTCCATACGGGCCAGTTCGGCGGTTCCCAGGGCGCCGGCAACTTCCCCGTTGCCGAATGAGTTCAACAGGATCAACCGCCACGCACCGAGTCGCGTATCGCCGCATACCTGGACCCGCGGCGCTGCGAGGTACCGCTCGAGGACCGCGGGATCGTCGTGGTTGCCGGGAATGCAGAAGGCCGGCGGTCCAAGGGATTCCAGTGTCTTGCGGAACCGCTCGTACCCGGCCTGGCTCTCGTCGTGGACGATGTCGCCCGTGACGACAATGGCGTCAGGTGGCCAGCGGGCGTCCGCTTTCGCATTGACGAGCACGGAGTCGAGCGATGCCTGGGTATTGATGCCGCGATGCTTCGTGTCCGCGGAAGCGAACAGGTGCGTGTCGGTGATCTGGAGCAGCACGGTGGAAAGGCCACCGATCTCACCTGCAGTCTGAGGGGACGGGCGGGAAGCAACTGGCGAGGTCATTGGAACCTAGGATTCCGACCGGTAAGCCATGGACCCGAGCGGCGGTTCGTACCAGCCCGGATCGGTGTAGTCACCGGGCGGTTGATCGGCGCGTACCTTGACCACAGTGAACATCCCACCCATCCCGATGGGCCCGTACGGTCCTTCGCCCGTCATCATGGGCAGCGTGTTCTCCGGCAGTTCCATCTGCATGGAGGCCATTTCGGCCATGCCGCGATCGCCCATGACCATGTACCCGGGAATCAGGCGGCGCAACTTCTCGGCGGCTTCCTCGAAGTCGACGCCGATGGAGGTCATGACCTCGTGCCCCATGGCGTTCATGGTGTGGTGCGTCTTGTGGCAGTGGAAGGCCCAGTCGCCGGGCGCGTCGGCGACGAACTCGATGGCGCGCATCTGGCCGACGCCGACGTCGATGGTGGCCTCCGGCCAGCGCGCGGTGGGCGGTACCCAGCCGCCGTCCGTGCCCGTGACCTCGAACGAGTGACCGTGCAGGTGGATCGGGTGATTGGTCATGGTGAGATTGCCGATCCGGACGCGGACCCGATCGCCCTGCCGGACGGCCAGGGGCGCGATGCCCGGGAAGACGCGGCTGTTCCAGGTCCAGAGGTTGAAGTCCGTGTGAGTATGGACCCGCGGCGTGTAGCTCCCGGGTTCGATGTCGTAGGCGCTCATCAGAAACACGAAATCCCGGTCCACGGCGTGCTCCGCAGGATCGCGCGGATGCACGATGATGCTGCCCATCAGGCCCATGGCCAATTGCACCATGTCGTCGGCGTGGGGGTGGTACATGAACGTACCGGAGTGCTGCATGTCGAATTCGTAGACCCAGGTTTCGCCGGGCTGAATGGGCGGTTGCGTGAGGCCGGTCACGCCGTCCATGCCGTGGGGCAGACGCACGCCGTGCCAGTGGATCGAGGTGTATTCGGGTAGCTGGTTGGTGACGAACAGCCGTACGCGGTCGCCCGCGACGCATTCGATGGTCGGCCCGGGAGCCTGGCCGTTGTAACCCCACAGGTGCGCGGTCATTCCCGGGGCGATTTCACGCACGACGGGCTGCGCGATCAGATGGAATTCCTTCACGTCGCCATTCATTCGCCAGGGCAGTGACCAGCCGTTGAGCGTCACCACGGGCTGAAACGGCGGCCCCGACGCGGGAGCTGGTGGCGGTTCCGTTGCCGGGGATGCGGTCAGCGGCGCTTCGGGAATCTGCGCTGCGGCATTGCGCGCCACAACGCCGGCGCTCACCAGCGCCCCCGCGGCGCTGGTCAGAAAGCTGCGGCGAGAAACCATGCGTAGCGCTCGTCAGTGAACATGATAGACAGTCCCGGGCCTGAACCCGCCTTGCGCGGTCGGCTGGGCGGTTCCGGCCGGAAATCCGACACCTGCCATGGCCCGCTGCAGTTCCACCTCGGCAAGCCAGAAGTCTCGCTGCGCATCCAGCGCGGCGTTCACCGCGCTGATTTGCCCGGCAGCATCCGTCACAAGTCCGAATACGTCGATGAGCATGCCGTTATAGAGCTTGAGCTGCTCCGCTGAAGTGCGGCGGGCCAGTGGTACCAGGGCGTCACGGGCGTGCCGGGCCAGATCGTAGGAGCCCCGGTACGCGAGCCACGCGGTACGTACGTCGGCCCGCGCATTGACGCCGGCCTCACCGGCGAGGCCCTCGATACGCCCCGCGCGAACATCGAAACGCTGCGCAACGGCGCGGTCTTCGAGGCTCTCCGGGCCGATCGGGGCAGGCGGCAGATCCGCAAGCCGCTCGGGCAGTTGCACGCGGTCTGCATCCGCGCCCCACAGCCCCAGCGTCTGAACCAGCCTTTCCCGTTCCAATGCGGCTGCGAGCTGCGCGGCGGTCAGGTTGGCGATGGCATCGGCGTACAGTGTCTGCGCTCGCAGCAACTCGAGTTCAGTGGCGTTGCCCACCCGGCGCATGCCTTCCATGATGTCGCGCCCCGCCTCTGCAGCCACAGCCACGTCATCGAGATAGCGTTGCGACTGCCGAGCGGCGACTGCCTGGACCCAGGCCCGCCGCGCGGAAAACAGGAGCGCCACGATTTCATCGGCTGCCTGCAGTCGAGGTCCACGTTCATCTGTGGTGTACCCCCCGGCAAGCGCCGGCACACTGACCCACGTCATCGCATTGACCGAGAGCGGCCGCTCGATGCGCGTATCCACGGTACTCGGCTGTTGGCCGTCGTTGAAGGCCGGATTGACCGTATATGCCAGCAGCAGGCGGTCGAACCCCGGCATGTCCAGCGTCTCAAGGGCGCGTTCCACCGCGGGATTCTGAAGCAGAGCGATCTCCGCCGCAGTCTCGGCAGTCAGGGGTTGGGCCAGCAGTTCGTCGATGCGTTGCGTTCTGCGCTCAAGCAGCGCCTGCTGTTCGGCGGTCAGGGGTGGAGGCTCCTGCGGGAGCAGCTGCGACGCGCCAGCGAGGCCGCTGCCGACCATTGCGCCGGGCCCGGAGGCGCATCCGCCAATCATGCCCGAAAGGCTCACGGCGCCCGCCGCGCAAAGTCCGCCGACGGTCGCGCGCAGCGCCGGCCGCATCATTGAGGTGTCGGGGCCGGCGTCGGCTGCGCCACGGGCGCGTGATCGGAGTGACCTGCGCTGCGTTCGGTTGTGGAAACCGGGCCGGGCTCGTCCGGACGAGCAACGATCTCCAATCGCGCGAGCCAGGACTCCCGGTCGGAATCCTCTTGCGTGTAGCCGGAGGCTGCGCTCTGGAATCTCAGCAGGGCGGCCGGCGTCGAAGGGTCCGCCGCTTCGAACCCTTCCCAGTGAGTCCAGCCCGCGACCGGAACCGAAGTCCCGCCGGCGAGCACGACGAAAAGGGCCGCGAAACGCCGGATGGTGGCCTGTGCGCTCACTGGAAATCGGCGATGTCCCGCGCCGGACCGATCAGCTCGACGATGTGCAGCCCCGTATTGGCGCGGTCGGCGGCGTAGACGTAGCCGCGATCGTCTACTTCCAGGTTGTTTGTCTGGATTGCGCGCTTGCACCGCTCGGCCCCTTCCACGGTGATGCAGCGCTGGGTCGTGCGCTCATTGATGGCGGGAATGTAGTAGCCGATTTCCGTAGGCGACCAGGGATCGCGAATGTCCACCGCCCGGACCCCGCCGTTGAAATACGCCAGGAAAACGATCTTGCCGTAGTAGATGGACGTCATGTTCTCATTGGAGGAGTGGGTGCCGAACCGCCCGCCGCGCTCGCAGAAATTGCCGCTCTCCTCGGGTACCTGAAAATTCGCCACCGGCCAGGGCTTCGTTTCGTCGGTGATGTCCACCATGTACATCATCTGCCGGTTCTCGAGGCATTCGTTGCGGAGGGACTCGCCGACCACCAGCAGCATGTCGCGGGTGCGGCCCTCGGAGTTGTCGGCAAACTCCGGCACGTCCATGCCGAGCACGGGAAACACGGTATGCGCGCCGAGCCGCGGTCCCGTGTACATGGTGGTGATCACGGGGTACTCAAGATTCTCGTCCGTTGGCTCGAACGGATTCTCCAATGCGGGATTGCCGCGAATCAGCCGTTCCCGGTCGACGATCTGAACCACTCCGTTGAGAAACGTACCGTATCCGAAGTAGATGCGGTTGCCGACCGCGATGGGTCCGTGCAGATCGTAATTGCTCATCTCCTCGTGGTTGGGCGCGCCGGGCTGCTGTCCGGGCAGGCCGAAATTGCGAATGAAGCGCGGTTCTGCGGGATCGGAAAGATCGTAGACCTGGGTCATGCGCCGCGTGGCCCATCCCTCGACGCCGGAGACGAGGTAGGCGATGCCGGTGTCGCATTCCCACCAGTTCTTGTGGGTGTCCACCAGCCCCTGGGATTCCATCCACGAGACCAGTTCGGGACTCTCGGGCGCGGTGACATTCCAGACCTGGTGGCCGCTGCGGCCCACGGCGCGGAGCAGGTAGTAGTTGCCGTCGATGCCACCTGGGAGATCGCTGCCCGCGCACCAGCGAACCATCTGTGCCTCGCTTTCGCCCTCACCGCCCGGGATATGGAAGAGGTATTCGGGATTGGACGGATCGGTGACGTCGAGGATGGAAGTGCCGTTGCCCTCGTCCTCGCCGGTCAGCCGGTTCTCGTGGCGCCCGGCATGGTGCCCGATGTAGGCGATCCAGCGGTCGCCCTGCCGATGAACGATGGGCTGATAAGCGCTGCGTCCCTGCAGGTCGTCGTAGCCGACGAGCTGCATGTTGAGTGCCTCTTCACCCTCGGTGGGGTCCTGGGCGTGCGCACCTCCGCAAATGGCGAGCGACAGGGCCGCGAGTGCGGCGGGAATTCTTGATCGACCGCGTATCGACAAGCGCATGGTCTCTCCCGGTATCGGATTGAGCGATGGTCCTGAATGTCGAATAGTACACCCGCCGTGTCAAGTGCCGGGGACTTGAGCTGTCGGGGGCCTGGAAACGGGTTGGGTTACACTCTTTCGCCTTTCTGGTAGCCAGAGTCCCATGTGGCCTGACGGATCGAGCTCAACAACGAAGTCGCCCTGGGGATGGGTGTCATTCAATGAGGAAGAAACATGTACAAGTCAATCCTGGCAATGATCGCACTGCTGGTTCTTTCCGGACCCGCGCAGTCACAAACAAGCGAAGTCGAGTACTTTTCTGCGCCGGGTCCCGGCGGACGGGTGCTGCCGTTCTCCGACGCAGTGCGCGTTGGGAACCTGCTCTTCCTGTCCGGAAAACTCGGCACTACAGCGGACGGACTGGCCCCCGGCGGCATTGCCGGTGAAACTCGCCAGGCGCTCGAAAACATCAGGGCGAGCCTTGAGCGTCATGGCTCTTCCATGGACCGGGTCGTCAAGTGCACGGTCTTTCTTGCGGACATGGCGGAATGGGAACAGATGAACGAGGTTTATGTGACGTTCTTTGGCGCCAATCTGCCGGCTCGAAGCGCACTGGGCGCGAGTGGTCTCGCGCTCGGCGGTCGCGTCGAGATCGAGTGTATCGGCGTCATTGCAGAATAGTTCGGCAACCACGGCAAATGAGATTCGGGAAGGAAATCACCATGGCCCGCAATTTCATTCGCTTCGGCCCACAATTGTTCCTGGCCGCCCTGTTGGCACTGGCCGCAGCACCGCCCGCCATGGCTCAGGACGATGACCGGCCAAATTTCGTCGTGGTGCTCGTGGACGACATGCGCTGGGACGACTTCGGCGCGGGCGGGCATCCATTCGTGCGCACGCCCAATATCGACCGGGTCGCGGCCGAGGGCGCGATGTTTCTCAATGCATTCACCACCACGCCGCTCTGCTCGCCGGCCAGGGCGAGTATCCTGACGGGGCTCTACGCCCACACTCACGGGATCATCGACAACACCAACCGCCGCGGCCACGATCTGAACACGTTCCCGCGCCAGCTCGACCGCACCGGCTATGACACCGCCTTCGTGGGCAAGTGGCACATGGGCTCCGACGGCACGCCCCGGCCGGGCTTCGACACGTGGGTCAGCCTGATCGGACAGGGTACGAACACGAATCCCGAGGTCTATGTGGGCAGCGAGCGCGTGATGTTGGAAGGGCATGTGACGGATGTCCTTACCGAACACGCAGTTTCGTTCCTGGAGGCCACTCGGGATGAGCCTTTCGTGCTTTTCTTCTCGCAGAAGGCGGTGCACCCGGACCCGGCCCTTGGCCTGGTGGAAGGCGGCTTCATTGCGGCGGACCGGCACCTGGGCATCTACGACGGTGAGCCGATCGTGCGGCTTCCGAGCGACGGTGTGCCGCCCCTGGACAAGCCCGCCCTGATGCGGGAAATCCCGGGTCTGCCGCCGCTGGGGCCGGACACTTCCACGACCGATGCAACCATTCGTGACCGCCTGGAGATGGTCACGGGGGTGGATGAGAGCGTGGGCCGGTTGCTGGAGGCACTGGAACGCACCGGTGAGCTGAACGACACTTTTTTCGTGGTGACCAGCGACCACGGATATTTCTATGGAGAGCACGGCCTCAACGCTCAGCGGCGACTGGCGTATGAGGCGTCGGTGCGCATTCCCCTGGTGATCCGCTACCCGGGGCTGATCGGGCCGGGCGCGCGGCCGGAGCAGATGGTGCTGAGTATCGATCTGGCCTCGACAATTCTGGAACTGGCCAACCAGGAGCCCGAGGATCCGGTGCAGGGAGCTTCACTGGTTCCTGTGCTGATGGGCGCAAACCCGAAGGACTGGCGTACGTCGTTGCTGATACAGCACCACTCCGATCCGGAAGACTATCTTCGGGGCGCACCGAATTCCGGGGCGGTCTCGGAGTTCGTGCGCGTACTGCGCATGGGTTACCAGGCGGTGCGCACCGAACGCTACAAGTACATTCAATACACGGACCTGGAGGGCATGGACGAGCTCTACGATCTCGAGGCGGACCCCTACGAACTGTACAATATCGCCGACTCGCCGGAGGCAGCCCCATTGCTTGAGGACATGCAAGGGGAACTCGCCCGCTTGCTGGAATTGACGGGCTGGCCGCAGATTCCATAAAGTCTGTTCAAGAGCGTCAAGGACCTGAATTTGAGCATCAAGGGGCATGGAGTGGTCGGTCAATCTGCCCGTGACCGACTTCCGAAGCGTATGGAAGATGAGTGACGAGCAGGTGAAGCGAGCCGGAGAAATTCGTTCCGCAGTGCTCTCGTTCGCAGTGGCGACACTTGCGGCCATCTGCGGGCATTGGCCGGGCGAGCTGCAGGCCCACCATGGCGGAGCGCTCTACGATGCCACGCGGACAGTGACCGTTCGCGGGAGCGTCACCGAATTCAAGTTCGTCTTTCCTCACGTGCTCGTCTACATCGCCGTCACCGACGGGGAAGGGAACACGGTGGAATGGTCGGGTGAGCTGACGACACCGAATCGGTTGGCGAGAGGCATATCCGCGGGCTCTCCGACTTCAATCAGGTGGACTGCGAACTCCCTCTTGCCGGGTGACGTGATCGAGTTGACGGGCGATCCGGCCCGTAACGGCGCCCCCTCCATCCGCATTCGCAGGTTGGTGGATGCGAGCGGTCACGCACTGATCGGCGGAGAATCGGTAGGGGTCGAGCGTGGTTCGGCCTCACGGGAGCCGCTGCCCGTCGGCCAGGGCGCGGACCTGCGTGGCGTCTGGATCAGGCGGTACGATCATGCTTGGGAAAATTACGCGTTCAGCGAGGAATTGCCGCCGATGACGCCCTGGGCGCAAGCGCGTTTTGCCGAATCCCGGCCGGTCTTCGGCCCCGACGCCGTTGCGGTGGTGGAAACCAATGACCCCACCTACCAGTGTCTGCCGCCCGGTGTTCCGAGAATCTACGCCCACCCCGCCGCGTTCGAGATCGTACAGTCCGCTGAGCGCGTAATGATCGTCTACGAGTTCCATCAGTGGTTCCGGATCATTTACACGGACGGACGAAGTCATCGGACGGGTCGTCCCGAATCCTGGATGGGCGAGTCAGTCGGCCGGTGGGAAGGGGACACGCTGGTCGTGGAGTCGGTCAACTTCAATGACAGGACCTGGATCGATCGCCGTGGAGTTCCCCACAGCGATCGGCTTCACGTGACCGAGCGATTCAGCCGCAACGGCGATGGACAGCTGATCCTGGAGATTACGGTGAAAGATCCGGTGGCGTTTACCGAGCCGTGGTCGTCGCGAAGAGTCTTCGACTCGGTGAACTGGCGGCTCGAAGAAAACGTCTGCATGGAGAATGCGCTCTTTGAGGAGTTCTCGGCCTACGAGCGCGAGGTAACGGAGTACGAAGAGGGAGCCGGGACGCCGTAGCTTCCGTTATCTGAACCGGTCCGACCTCATTACAAGCCGTTGAATCCCGGCCACCGCACTCATCAGCCGCAACATGACCGGCCCGGGCTCGTAGCGGCGTTCCTGTCTCTGGTCCTCATGGCGATCAACCTCCGCCAGCCCGGTAAATCAGGCAATCTTCCGGCTCTTTTTCGTGCTGCGCCCCACGAAATTCGGGCGCCGTTTCTCCACGAATGAATGCATTGTCTCCTGGCCGTCGGCCGACTGCGAGGTTGCAGCCATCACCTCCGTGGCGTATTCGTACGCACCCGCGGTGTCGAGATCGGCTTGCGCGTAGAAGGCGCGCTTGCCCTCCGCCTTCGAATAGGTGCTGCCGCGGGTTGCCCGTTCGAGCAAGGCACGTGTCTCGGCAGCAACGTCCGCATCCGGCACGACCCGGTTGACCAAGCCCCACTCGGCCGCCGTGTGCGCGTCTATGGGATCACCGGTGAGCAGCATCTCAAGCGCCCGCTTGCGGCCCACGGCGCGCACGATGGCAACGCCGGGCGTGTGACAGAACCAGCCGCCGAAGCCCCCGGGAGCCTGGAATCGGGTCGACTCGCCGGCGACGGCCAGATCGCACGATGCCACCAACTGGCAACCCGCCGCCGTGGCCAAGCCCTCCACCTGGGCGATAACCGGTTGCGGCATCCGCTGGATCAACTGCATGAATGCTCCGCAGATCTCCAGCAGGCTCTTCATCGCGTCTTGATCGCGGTCGACCATGTCGTTGAAGTCGTGGCCGGAAGAAAAGACAGGGCCTTCCGCCGCCAGGATGACGCCGCGGGCGCTGCTTTCGGCGATGGATTCGAACGCCGCCGACAGCTCACGCAGATGCTCTTCCGACAGCGAATTCCGTCGATTCGCGCGACACATTGTCGCCGTTGCAATCCCGTCGTCTACGTCTACGCTCAAGTACTGATAGTTCATTTACCTTCTGTCCGCGCGTTTCGGTTCAGGTTGATGATTCTATAGCGTAAGCGACAGTCTGGGCACCGGTACGAAGTTGTAAGCTTGGTGAGGAGAGGACGACGGGACTTGACGTCACCCACGGATCGGTAACCGCTCTGCGCCTTCAAACCTGAAATCCATGAGGACCCTGGAGTAGTCAAATGCAGGAAAACACGCACACCTCAACCACAGGCAATCGATATCTCTTTGGAACGATGATTGTTGCCGCCATCGCATTGGCGGTTCTTTCTTCCGCTGGGTGGTTGGACAGTTTCGCCGAAGACCGCATCGCTGACACGACCAATGAGTCCATCGGCATATTCGTTCTGTCCAGAGGAGTCAATGCCGGCATTTCCACGCTTCAGAGTTCCGAAGTCGGTATTGGCATTGCATCCATGCAAATCGGTCAACTGCTCGATCCGATAAACGATGCCGCCGAAAGGCTCTCATCCGTCATGGTCTGGGCCATCGGCTCGCTGTTGCTCCAGCGTTTTGCCTTGGAGCTGACATCGGCCAACCTCTTCAAATGGGCATTTGCCGTGATAGCAATTGCAACTCTGGGGACGCTGCTGATTGCCGAACACCGCCGGTCGGGAAACAAGCCCATCGCCAGTCTGGAGCGCTACCGAAGCGTTCTTGTTCAAGTATTCGTCCTCGTTGCGATGTTGCGATTCATTGTTCCGGTATTCGTGGCAATCAGCCTTCTCGTGAGCCAGCAATTCCTGCAGCCTAGGATAGAAGAGCAGAGCGCGGGTCTTGCGGAACTCCAGGAAGAAATGTCAATGGACGAGCAAGAGATTGTGGACCTGGCGGCGAACGCGGAACAGGCCCTCGATGACCGGAGCGCCGGGGAGCAAGAACCCGACGAAACTGGGCTTGTTTCCAATACGCTGGGCGGACTCAATCGCCTGCTGACTACCGTCACAAGCGCAGTTGACCGCGCATTGCCCGATATCAGCATGCCCAGCCTCTCACAGATCGCGGATCTGCGCGCAAGGGCTGTGGACTATGTACAGGGATTGACCGAGCTGTTGGTCCTTATCGCGATCAAGAATATCGTGTTGCCCCTGGTGTTTCTGGCAATTGCCGTCAAGGGCACCGTGCCGATCGCAAAGTGGTTGATCCGGATGAGTGGGACCAACCGTAGGGAAACCACGGCCCTCACGACAGTCTGATCATGCACCGTGCGGGCGCGACGCACCTGGGGTCTCCGAACCCCTCACTCCGTCGTCAACGCCTCCACCGGCTCCAGTGCGGCGGCGGCCCGGGCCGGCAGCACGCCGGCCACGAGGCCGATCAGCACCGCGACGGCTTCGGCAAGGATCACATAAGGCGGAGCGATTTGCGCAGGTAGAGCGGGGACGGTGACCTGAATGATTCCGACCACGGTGAAGCCCGCCAGCAATCCCCCGAAACCGCCCAGACCCGCAAGCAGGACCGCTTCGCCGAGGAATAGCTGCGATATGCGGCGCCGACGGGTTCCCACGGCTCGCAGGAGGCCGATCTCGGCAGTGCGTTCCCGGACTGCGATGGTCATGATCGTGAAGATGCCGACGCCGCCCACCAGCAGGGAGATGCCCCCGAGCGCTCCGACACCCAGGGTCAGGACGTCCAGGATGGAACCGAGCACATCCAGCATTTGCTGCTGGCTGATGACGGTAAAGTCCTCGCCGCCGTGGCGCGCGATCAGCACGCGTTCGACACCGGCGATCACTTCCTCCACCGGCGCGTTCTCCTCGTAGAGCAGGTCGATCTCGTGCAGGCCGTCGCGGTTGAACATGGCCAGGCCGCTGGCTGCCGGGATGTAGACCGAGTCGTCGAGATCGAACCCCAGCGTGTCGCCCTTGGCTTCCATTACGCCGATGACGCGATAGCGGTCGCCGCCGATGCGCACGCGCTCGTTCAACGGGTTTTCGGAGCCGTACAACTCCTCGTAAGCCGTTGCGCCGAGCACGGCAACCGGGCGCGGCCGGTCCAGTTCGTCTTCGGGCAGAAATTCACCGAGGGCGACGTCGAAGGCGAAGGCCACGTCGAATGCCGGGCCGACGGCGAAAACACTCACCGTGCGCTCGCGTCCGCGGGCCTCGATCGAAGCCGAGCCGGAAACCAGGGGAACCGTGTGCGTTGCATAGGGCACGCGGCGCAAGGCTTCGGCGTCGGCGAGACTCAATGGCCGGACGGAATTGAATACGCCGGCGGATACGCCCAGGGTGTTGGCCTTGCCCGGCTGCACGGCCAGGATGTTGGTTCCGAACTGGGTGAATTCCTGGACGATGTATTGGCTGACGCCCTGACCGATGGATGTCAGCAGGACCACGGCCGTGACGCCGATGCCGATTCCCAGCGACGTCAGCACACTGCGCAAACGATGCGCCAGAACCGATCGCAGCGTGAAACCAAGTGCGTCGCGGGCGAGCATCCGTCAACGTCCCGCCAGCGCTTCCACGGGATCCAGCCGCGCGGCCCGGCGCGCAGGCAGAATCCCGAATACGAGGCCGCTTGAGACTGCAATGGCGGCGGCGGCGGCCAGCGCCCAGGCCGGCGCGGAAAAATCGACGATCGGAAAGGCCGCGTTCATCAGTCTCGTCCCAAGGGTTCCGAAACCCAGTCCCACAACGGCGCCCAGGATGGACAGGAAAACCGCCTCCGTGAGGAACAATCCGATGATCTGGCGTTGTTTCGCGCCGAGCGCCTTCAGCAGTCCGATCTCCTCGGTGCGTTGACTGACCGCAACGAGCATCACGTTCATGATCAGTACGCCCGCGACCACGAGGCTGATTGCGGCGATTCCCGCCAGCGCATAGGTGATCACGTCGAATATGGTGTTGAAGGTATCGAGAACCGCATCGCGGGTTACGACGGTGATGTCCTCCTCGCCCTGGTGACGGGCCTTGACGATCTCGATTACATCGCGGCGCGCGCCCTCGATCGCGTCATTGCCGATGACTTCCACGATGATCCGCAACAGGCTGGTGGCATTGAACATCTGCTGAGCGCTTGCGACCGGCACGATAACCAGCTCATCGGTATTGAACGGCCCGGTAATCCCGGCCTGGGCCAGCACACCGATCACCCGGCAGCGGGCGTCACCGATGCGGATCCACTGTCCGAGCGGGTCGGCGCGCCCGAAGAACTCGTCGCGCACGACGCTGCCCAGCACGCACACCGGCGAGGCTACGTCCATGTCAAGCTCGGGGAGGAATTGCCCGGCCCGCATGTTCCAGTGTTGCACGCTACGCATCTTGCTGGTCGTGCCGAGGACCGTGATCTCCCGTTCCCGCTGGCGCCAGGACGCAGTGCCGCTGCCGATGATGGCGGGGGCGACCTGGGAGACGAGCGGGCTGCGCTCGATGGCCATCGCGTCCTCAACCGTCAGGTCGCGCGGGGTTTCGCCGATCATCATTCCCGCGGCGCCGCCGGTGGTATCCGAATTGCCGGGGAATACGACCAGCAGGTTGGTGCCCAGCGACGCGAATTCGCCGGTCACGTAACGGCGCGCGCCTTCGCCGATCGAGGTCAGCAGCACCACGGCGGTCACGCCGATGGCGACGGCGAGCAACAGCATGGATGTCCGCAGCGGGTAACGCTGAATGGACTGAAATGCCAGTCGAGCCGTGTCCGTGGTTTTCATGGCGAGCGGCTGTCCGCGTCCCGGATGATCCGGCCGTCGCGCATGGCAAGGCGCCGGTGGGCCTGGCCGCCGATTTCCGGATCGTGGGTGACCACCAGCAGGCTCAGGCCGTCCCGATTCAGCCTGTGAAGGATTTCGATGACCTCACTGCTTGAGTGCGAATCCAGGTTCCCGGTGGGTTCATCGGCCAGCACGACCCTTGGATTCATCACGATTGCGCGGCCGATGGCGACCCGCTGGCGCTCGCCGCCGGACAACTGATCGGGGCGGTGATCGAGGCGCTTGCCGAGCCCCATGGACTCCAGTACCTGCCGGGCGCGCTTGCGCCGCGACGCCACGGACACGCCAGCCAGGACCATGGGAAGTTCGACGTTTTCCACCGCGTTAAGGCGCGGGATCAGGTGAAAGGACTGAAAGACGAAGCCGATGTGCTTCTGCCGCTGATCCGCCAGCATGCTGTCGTCGAGTTTCGCGACGTCGGCCCCGTTGAGTCGGTAGGAACCCTGGGTCGGCCGGTCAAGCAGGCCCAGAATGTTCAGCAGGGTCGACTTGCCCGATCCCGATGGCCCCATGATGGAAATGAATTCCCCCGACTCGATGGTCAGATCCACGTGATCGAGCGCGTGGACCATCTGGTCGCCCACCTGAAAGTGGCGGCAGACTTGCTGCAGCTCGATCATCAGTTCGCGGGTCCGCCCGGGTCCGTCCCCAGGAAGAAATTTCTCCCCTCGGGTGTGGTCACGCTCCGTCCATTCACCACCGGTTCACCGCTCCGGGCGAGATAACCGTTGACGATCACTTCCGTTCCGATCTCAAAGTCGGTCCTGCGCAGGCCCCGCCTCAGCAACTGGGTCGCACCGCCCGCCTCGATCGCCCAATTGGTCACCGTGCCGTCCGGATTCGTGACGTCGATGTAGAGCCACCCGTGGGGGTTCACCCATTCCATCCTGGTCAGTGTCCCGCGCAGCTCGATCGGTTTTTCGATGTCGAATTCAGCTGCGAAGGAATGGTGCGCGGCGGCTGGCGCTGCGACAAGCAGCGCGCCGACAGCGCCGAACAAACCAGGCATCTGCTTGTGCATGTCAGTCTCTCCCGGAATCATCCTGCAACCCTGCGCGCACCGGGTCGTCACGGTGGAGGCAAGACCCCCCTGAACCATTGAAAGCCCAGTGCGCGGAGCGATGCTGCGCTCGGCGCATTACCCTCGTAGCAGCCCACTTCCCAGTACTCGTTTGCATAGGGATCCTCGATCGGAGCCGCACCGGCGGAAACCGCGCCGGGCAGGCGGACGCCTCTCGCCTGCGGACCCGTGCCGGGCCGCCTTTTCGGGAAGTTCATCTTCCAGGGTCTGGCATAGATCGTGGGGTCCTCGATCGTCACTTCGTAGTCCATCGTATCCGCATCCGCCAGACTCCAGCGCTCAATCATGCGCGTATTCCCGGAATAGAAGTGCCCCGTGCTGTCAAACCATCCCTTGCCGTTGAGATTGGTCACCTCCACGACCAGCGTATCGCCTTCCCAGCGCCCGCGCGAGGTTCCGTACCAGAACTTCGCACTGTCATTCATCTGCGGACGACCGTCGGTGGGGATCACCCGGAAGCCGACCGCGCCGAGCATGATCACGGCGCCCGCTTGCTGAACGATCTCCACTTCCTCGAACGAGAACTCCGGCATGAAGTAAAGGCAATACGACTGCGGGCTGCTGTAAAGGCGGTCGCCCGACTCGCCCGGCCAGCCTCGCCCCAGCCCGGCGAAAATTTCGTTCCGTTTGGCCAGCGCCCATGGAGTGTAGGGCACCTTGCCGTCCGGTGGGTCCGAGACGAACGTTTCCTGGGCGGGTGTCGTTATGTCCACATATTCGTGGTCTTCCAGGTAGCTGAGGCCGTCGCCGCCGGGGGCGCCCCAGACGCCCTGGAGGTCAGGTACGCCCTCGGGCGTTCGCGGTGGGCTGTAGGGTTGGAGCAAGGCCTTCTCGGCGAGCCACGTCGGGGCCATGGGGATCTTCGGCGCATCCTCCCGCCAGAAGGCCTGACCTGCTGCGGGTCCCGATGCCAGAAACAGGACCTGGAGTGCCGCTGCCAATGCCGCGAGCGCTACGAGCGACCCCGCGATGGCCGTGGGAATTGGATTCTCCGATCGCTGGTTCATATGATTGTTCGCTCCGAAATCCGCTGTTTCTCCAACTCAATGCGTGTCGAAAAAGGTGGATTCCGGATTGTCCCATTCCTCTTCGAGCAGGTAGGCATGGCACTGGTATTCCAGCAGTTCGACATGTTGCTCCTGGCGCCGATAGAGCGGCATGCGGATCGTCCAGGGACGCGAGAAGACCTGCGGATCTTCGATCGTGGCTTCGTAGAGCAGGTGATCCGGGCCCGTGGGTGTGTAGCGTTCGACGACGTGCAGGGCGTCGCTGTGAAAATTTCCCGCCCGGTCGAACCACGTCCTGTCGTTGAAATGGATGACATCGACCACGAGCGTATCGCCCTCCCAGCGGCCGCGGGAGTCCCCCATCCACCAGTCGATGGGACCGGGCGGATGCGGGTTTCCGTTCATGTGGATGTAGCGAACGGTGCGCAGATACTCGTAAGCGATCGTGACCTTGTCGGCCTGTTGAATGATTTGAAACGGGAACGGCATGTAGGTGATGCGGGGAACGCCGGGCAGGTAGCACCTGTTTTCCGGATCGAGCGTGGCGCGCTGTTCGAAGTTTTCCCGCCGTTTTTCCAGCGCCGATTCCAGGTAGGGGATGGTCCTTCCCACCACCACGCTCTGGCCGGCGGGTACGCCCAGGCTCGCGCCGTGATCTTCAAGGTCCCATGCGGCGGTGTTGAGGACCTGCCAGACGCCCCGCAGGTCCGGTTGCCCGTCCACAGTGCGCGGCGGAGTGTAGGGCGCCGACTCCGCGGTCTGCGCAATGCCCTGCATGGGTGCAAGGACAAGAACCGCAGCCCAGCCGACTGCAGGCCGCAGCCGGATGGATTCGTACCATTGCCGGAAGCGCACGCCGGTCAATCCCCGTCGGGCACCAGCATCCGGATCATGCCGTCCTGTCGTGAGGTGACGAATATCTCGCCGTCGGCAGTGCGGCTCAGGTGCATGTCCGCGCGGGTCGTTTCCGCGCCGTTGGTGCGTTCGATGAGTTCGCGGAAGTTGACGTAGATGCGGGTGCGGTTGGAGTCCAGATAGTAGAGTTGGATCTCCTCCACCGGCGCCACTGTGGCGGGGATGCCGTCGTCGGCGGCCTTCAACTCCGCAAGATCGGCTGCAAACAATCGTCCCCGCACCAGGTCGCCGAAAATGAACTTGCCGCGCAGCGCCTCGATACGGCCGTGATAGGCGAAGCCGCCGCTGATCGCCCGGCCCTCGTTGTGGTCGTACATCGCGACGGGATAGGTGTATTCGTCCCCGGTCCGCCCCTCCAGGACATCCGCCGGCAGCTCGAAGAGCTGACTGAGCTCGCCGCCGGGACGGTACTTGCCGTTCTCCCAGTAGCCCTCCCGCGCCATCCAGCCGTAATTTCCGCCCGCGTGCACGATATTGACCTCCTCGATCTGGTTCATGCCGACATCCATCGCGAACATCGTACCGTCGGTCAGGTCCCAGGAGAGGCGGTGGGCGTTGCGAAACCCGTAGGCGTAGATTTCGCCGAGCGTTTCGGAGTCGCCATCGGCCGCGAACGGGTTGATCCCGGGTATCGTGTAGTCGCCCAGTCCCCCGATGCCGCCCGTTTCCGAGGGGCTGCGCGGGTCGATGCGGAGGATGGCTGTAATGACCGAGTCGAGACGCTGAGTCTGGCCGGGATTCTCGGAATTCGGCCCCACTCCGTTGCTGAATCCCAGGTCGCTGCCGCTGGTATAGAGCAGCCCGTAGTCGGGATCGCCGGGCTCCGAGGTGGGGTTGAACCCGACGTATCCGAGCGGATGCGAAAGGTTGGTGGTGACCTGGCCGACCCGCAGCAGGTTGCGCCGCGTCCCCTCGAAGACGTCCGCCGCGGGATCGTTGGCGCGCCACTCCGTAATGACGTTGTGATGCGTGACGTCGGCCTCCGTGTAGCCCGGTGGAATGAAATCGGGCGTTCCCGGGTTACCGAACGCACGCTCGCCGTGGACCGTGTAGAACAGCCCGTTTTCGGGGAACTCCGGATGGAAACCGAAGCCGATGAAACCGCTTTGAAGCCGGTTGTAGACGGTGTTTGGAAACGCGGTGACGAAGTCCGCATAGATCGAGGGACCCGTGTCCTCATTCAGCAGGTACAGGTAACCACGCTGGTCGTTGGCAAAGCGGCGCCCGTCCGGCGCATCGTGAACGAAGCTGACGCGCGCCCAGCCGGCCGGGTTCACATCCTGGTCGGGGTGAAACAGTCCCAGCGTTTTTGGCAGGCGCACGACATCGCGGATCTGAACGGTCAGGCCTTTCTTGTCGACCGGGGCTGGCAGTGGATCGGTAATTTGCGCGAGCACGGCCTGTTCGGGCACAAGCGCGAGCAACGCGGCGAGAGCAGGCAGAGCCCATTTGTTCATGGCGGACCTCCCGGACTACAGTCCGTTGGCGTGGCAGTGCTTCGAGGCGGCTTTCGGTGGAATATTACCCGACTCAAGCGTGCCTCATCCCAAGGACATACCAATCTGCTACCGTTGACGCATGAGAACAATCCGCATCCGCCCCGGCATCGGACTGGCCCTGTGGCTCGTCTGCGCTCCCGATCCCTCATGGGCGCATCACTCCGTAGCCGGTTTCTTCAATCCCGGCGAGTTCGTCGAGATCGAGGGCGTTGTAACCGCAACGCTCTGGCGAAATCCGCACACGGAGTTTCAGGTGGAGGTCACGGCGCCTTCGGGTGAGGTGACGTCATGGCGTGTCGAAACGGGAGCGCTGGGCATCCTCCGGGCCCGGGGCCTCGACCGCGAATTCCTCCATGCAGGGGACAGAGTCAGAGTCCGGGGGGACAGATCGTTGCGGGAATTGCCGGAGGTTTTCGCCCGGAACCTGTTGCTGGCCAACGGAAAAGAGGTCCTGCTCACCACGCGGTCCAGCCCCTATTTCACACGACCCGAGGCGGGAGAACTGCTCGAGTCGGTGTATGACGCGGAGATCGAGCAAAGTGCTCGCCTGGACGCCGAAGGCATCTTTCGAGTCTGGAGCACCGACCTTGAGGAGATTCCGCATTCCGGTGTGAGAATGTTTCACGGCGACTACCCGCTGACGGAGGAGGCCGAGGCGAGGCGCGCGGCGTGGGACGCCGGCGACAGCAGCCTGCTGGAGTGCACCGCATGGAACATGCCCTACATCATGTACAACCCCTTGCCGATGGAATTCCTGCGGCAGGGCGACGACATCCTGCTGCGCTTCGAGGAAGACGACAACGAGCGCCTGATCCACATGAATGCGGACCCCGCTTCCGACCCGAAACCCGAAGCCCACACGCTGCTGGGTTATTCCACCGGCTACTGGGAAGGGGACACCCTGGTCGTTGCAACGTCGAACCTTCAAGCCAACGTGCTTGATTTCCTGGGTACACCCTTCAGCACTGCGATTGATCTGGTCGAAAGGTTCACGCCGGGCGCGGATGGGAGCCGGCTCGACTACCGGCTGGCGATCGCGGACCCGGGGACGGCAACGGAGCCGTTCGAAGTGGAACGATTCTGGATCTGGCGGCCGGAAATCGTTGTCAGCCCCTACGAATGCGGCGAAGCGCAGAGCCTCGAAGCCGTTACTCGGGACTGACCCGGGCTCCGTCCTCGACGCCGTCCCGGTCGATCGAACTGACCACGCGGTCGCCGGTCCGCAGTCCCCCGGTTACCGCCGTGAACTCCCAATTGGAGATGCCGATTTCGATCTCGCGCATATCTATCTGGCCGAGTTCCTCGTCGTAGACGTAAACGTGGCTGTCATCGACGATGAGCGATGTGGGGATGCGCAGGACATCCTCCTCGCTGGCGAGGATCACCTCCACGTCCGCACTGTAGCCGGGGAGCAGCGCCCCCTTGTCCGGATCGTCGATCTCGGCCTCGATCTCCACCGTGCGAGCCTGCCTTTCCACGTCCAGCACATAGGGTGCGACACGGCGCACGTGGCCGGAAAAGGTTCGATCCCCAAATGCGTCCAGACTGATTCGCGCGGGAAGCCCCTGCTGCACTTCGGGCGCATCTACCTCATCGATGGGCGCACTGATATAGAGGCAACGGGAGTCGATCAGGTCCACCGTCGGCGGCGTGGGAATCCCGACGGGTGAGGGCGTCACGAACTCTCCCAGTTCGCCGTTGATCTCGCCGATGGTTCCGGCGAAGGGAGCGAAGAGCTGCGTGCGCTCCAGGGCCGCTTCGGTCACCTCGATGCTGGCGGCGGCGACCCGGGCGCTGTCACGGGCGGCCTGGCAGGCGGCCGCCGTGGATTCGGCCATGCCTACGGCGCGGTCCGTATCGTCCTCGGATGCGAGCCCGTCCTCGAGCAGCCGGGTGAGCCGGCTGGCCTCCCGCCGGGCAAAGTCAGCCGTGACGCAGGCTTCGGCAGCCCGCGACTCGGCGGCGGTTGACTCCCGCCTGGTCAGCTCAAGCTGCGCGCGCAAGTCGTCGTTCCACAGCTCCAGCAGCAGTTGGTCCTGCTCGACATAATCCCCTTCCGCCACTGGAAGCGAGACGATCTGACCGCCCGACGCCGGCGACAGTCCCGCACGGCGGCAGGCATCCACGGTGCCTGCACGTGTATTGCTGACTGTCGACGAAACCGGCCCGCGTTCCACTGTGACCAGGGTGACTTCGATCGTTTCCGGGCGGTTCAGGTACCAGACCGCAGCGACGGCAATGGCTGCCACGGCGATGACGATACCGAGTCGTTTCATGGTGTTACCGTGCCCGATGCTTCCATGGAATACAGGGCAATTGATCAATGAATCCTGTCGGGGAATCGAACTTTACCACGTAGACATCGATGAACCGATCAACAAGGCCAAACATGGCGGGAAACAGCTATCGAATCAGTAACGCCACGCCTTCGCCATGACCACTCCGTCAGCAAGGTCGAGCCTGTCCATTTCCTGTCGGCCAGATTTTATTCGTCAACTTCGGGCGAAAAGCCGGCGTCCGCGTCAACGTAAACGATCCTGCCGTCGACGATCGTCATCAGCGAGTGAATGCCCTGAATCTTGTCGTCGTTGACGGACGGCGAGAAAAGGTCATCGCTCAGTACTGCCAGATCGGCCAGTTTGCCTTCTTCCAGCGTTCCGTAGTCGTTTTCCGACTCGGCCAGCCAGGCGCTGCCCCTGGTATAGAGCTGGATCGCCTGTGCCCTTGAGATTCGTTCGTCAGGGCAGGTGATGGGAGCGTCCGGATCGACGGCGGTTTCCGCGCCGGCGCCCATGGCACCCATACCGCCCATGCCACCCGCTGCAGCCGCTCGCAGCGTGGTCACCCCGCCAGCCCGCAGACCGAATCCTTTCACATCCTTTCCCGTCACCATGGCGTAGATGTTGATCCAGGGATTGCTGGGTTGTGCGTTGGTGCTGTCCGTGCCGATGCCCGCGCGCAGCCCCGATTCCACGACGGATCTGAAGCGAACGCTGTCGCAAGCGCGGCCCGCGGCGCCGCGGCCGTAGAAAGCGTGCGAAGAGAGGTTGATACCGACGATGTCTTCGTAACCCAGTGACTTGATGGCGTCGAACTCGGCCTGACTGGGCGACGAATGTTCCAGCACCAAGCGCGTAACTTCGCCGGTCGCGACGGCGGCGGCGTGATAGGTCTCGATATCCGCCAGTGCGCCCGCGTGCTTGCCCACCTGCCAGCCGTTGGAGATCGCCATCTCGACCACGTTCTGATAGCCGTTGGTCTGAATGTCGCCCAGGTCCTCTCCGAGGCCGATGACCCTGAACATGCTGTCGTCTTCGCTGCCGAACCCGGCTGCGATGGAATGCACGAGGGCTTCATAATCCTCCAGGGGCGTGATCAGGTCGCCCTGCACCCGGGCGCGCACCCTGATGGTCAGTTCGCCGGCGTCGTAGAGCGCCTTCATCGTTTCGTAGTCGGAAAACACGTCGAAGTACTGCGCACCCATGCCCCGGATGCTGCCGCCCACGTCGACGACCGAGGTCAGGCCGACGCTGTTGAACCCCCGCATGACACGAACCGCCTGTTCCCGCGGGTCGCTGTCCTGCCTGATCAACCGGAAAGCCGCGGTCGAGTCGGCCACGAATCCCGTGGCCGGATCGATCTGCGGATCGCCCTCGCTTTCGGTCATCGCGGCCAGTTCGTTCAGCCGGGCCAACCCCCGCGAATTCGTGTACGCATCTTCAGTCGAACGGAGGTGAATGTAGAAGGGGTAATCGCCGGCTGCGGCGTCCATCTGTTCCAGTGTCGGAAAGACATAGGCCGGGCCGCCCCCGGGACCGGAGCCGACTGGATTTTCGTCCCATTGAATCGGGTCCCAGCCGCCGATGAAGGTAATCCACTGATCCGTGGGGACGCCCGCCTCGGCCATGGCGGCGCTCCTGGCCGCGATCATGTCCAGCGCCTGCGGGATGCTGCGGCTCAGTTCCAGTTCGCGGGTGTCGTAACCCGGCCGCAAGGTCGCACGGATAAAGTGCATGTGCGTATCGTTGAGTCCGGGGATGACCGTTCTGCCCCCCAGATCGATCGTCGCCGCGCAGTCCGGTGCCACGAGGCCTACGCCGGTTTCCGCGATTATGTTGCCGGCGATTCGCATGCTGTTGAAGTCGCTTCGGACAACGCCGTCGACGCTCTTCGGCAGTTCGGCCATCGAGAAGAACCGGCCGTTGACCAGAAACAGGTCCGCACAGGCGTCGTCTTGCGCTTCAGCGCTGTCAAAAGCACCGCAGGCGAGCAGAGCGGCAGTGGCGAGCGGAAGGATCAATGAACAAACGGTAGGGTGTTTTCTCATGGGACTGTGTTCTCCTTGGCGTTTGCTGATGGCAGAGTTCCCGGTATCGGTACTTGCGACATGAGCCTCAGGGTATCGACCACCAGAACATCGTCCTCGCGCCTCCCGGGACTTCATCTGCTACTTCGCAGCTTCTCCAATTCCGCCCTTAGCGTTTCATACGCTGTGCGTTGCTCGGCGGAAAGTTGGCCCTCGAGCAGGTCGCGATGCTCGTAGGGGTCGGCCTGCAGGTCGTAGAACTCCTCGACACCGTCGAATCTCATCAGTTTGTAGCGCTCGTTCCGCATGGCGTAGTCGGCCGTCTCCACACCGGCGAAACCGCCGAAGAACTCGTCTGCGTAGACCCAGTCTCGGGGTGAAGCGGCGGGGTCGGAAAGCGTTGCCAGGAAGCTCACCGAGTCGTGGGTGACGTCGGCCGGGATCGTTTCGGCGGGATCGATGCCGGCCATTTCCATGATCGTCACGAACAGGTCCGTCGAGTTGACCAGGGCGTCGGAGACCGCACCGCGCCGTACGCCGGGTCCGGTCACGATAAAGGGCACGTTGACGCCGCCCTGGTATACGGCGCCCTTGGCGCGACCGGGTTGGAAGGGTGCGGTCACGCTGCCGCTCGGCGTACCGTTGTCGCCCATGAAGATCACGAACGTGTTTTCCAGCACATCCGGCTCGATGGACGCGAGCAGCCTGCCGATCTGTGCGTCCATGGTTTCGATCATGGCCGCGTATACGCCCTCCGATGTGCCCGTGCGGGTATCGTCCGGCGGCGTATGCAGCGGCGTGTGGGGGAGGTTGAACCCGAACCACATGAACCAGGGATTGTCGCCCTGGGCCTCGATCCATGCGACGCCGTCGTCCACCTTTGCGGTGGGCGCGTAGCCGACCGCACCCGTCACCTCTCCGTCGACCACGCTGTTCCAGGCAAAATATGACTCGACCCCGCCGGTGAGCCCGCCGGAGAAATAGTCGAAGCCGACCTGGATGGCGTGATCCTGCCAGCCGTTGTCCGCATCCGCCAGATGCCACTTTCCGATGGCCGCGGTGGAGTAGCCCAGGTGCCCATTGGCATCGAATGCCTGCGGGAGCGTGTATTCGTCGACGCCAAGGCCGTGGCGAGGGAGGCTCTGCAGCCCGTCGGTGCCCATTCCGCCGCCTCCCATACCCGTACCGATGTTCGTCAGAGCCCACTCGGGAATCGGCGGCGGTTCAGGCAACTCGCCCCGGTTGGTCACGGGTCTGCCGATACCCGTGCGGAAGCCGTAGCGGCCGGTGACGATCGTGGCCCGGGTCGGCGAACAGACCGGCTGCGACCAGAAATTTGTGAAGCGGACGCCGTTCCGGGCCAGGTCGTCCAGATTGGCGGTCGCCGGCGGGTTCTCGCCGACACCGTAAGACGCTACGGTCTCGACACCCATGTCGTCGCCGATGATCAGCAGGATATTCGGGGCAGAATTGGCTGTACCAACGAAACCCAGGGCGATTGCAAGGCCGGCAGCCCGCCAGGTCCCATCACGTGATCTCAACATTACGATGCTCCGGGTAACGCCCCTGGCGCCGATGCCGATGGGCCGGGAATCGTTGCATTGACCTCGTCCAGGTAGCCGGTCAGCCGCATGTGCAATTCCTCGACGATTGCGGGCATACGATCGGCGAGTTCATGCTGCTCTCGCGGATCCTCGACGATATCGAAAAGAAGAAGTTCCCCGGTATCGTAAAACTTGAGCAGCTTGTAGCTCTCCAGGTAGATACTCGAGGAGGCTCGAAATTCAGGATTCCCGCTCGGCCGCGCATAGTGAAATACGAGTTCCTCCCGCGCCCGCCGCACCTCACCGCCGCCCCTGCCGTGCAGCAGCGGTACGAGGCTCCCGCCTTCCAGATCGTCGGGTGCCGATTCGGTCGCTCCGGCGAGTTCAGCAAAGGTCGGGAGCAGATCCACCAGGACGACACGAGAATCGGAAATCGTTCCGGGCATGACGCCGGGGCCGCTGACGATGAACGGCACGCGCATGCCGCCCTCCCACAGCGTGCCCTTGCCGCGGGTCAGGGGAAAGTTGGTGGAGAGGTTGGCTGTCTGGCCGTGATCGGAGGTATAGATCACGTACGTGCTTTCTTCGATTCCCAGATCCTGCAACTTGTCCAGGACCCTGCCGATACCGGTATCCAGATTTTCGGTCATCGCCGCGTAGACGGGATCGGTATGTATCTCGCCGGGCCCTATGCCCTGCCACTGTTCGATCGTTTCCGCAAGCGCATGGAAGTCGAGGTGCGGGGCGTAGTGCGACAGCTGCATGTAGAAGGGCTTGCCCGCGCCGACGCTCGCCTCCATGAAGGCGACGGCACGCTCCGTGATGCCGAAAATGTCCTTGGGATTGGCGGGGTCATTGACGTTTCCGTCGTCGTTGCGCGCAGCGCCGTCACTGTTGTCGTAGAACTGCAAATTCGTATCCGGAGGACCGGGCCACCACTTGCCGAAGTGTGCCGTCGCATAACCCGCCGATTGCATCAACTCCCCGATCGTCATCGACTCCGCCTGGACTTCGTCGGCTGATTCCGAATACATGACCTGCGCGGCACTCTTGCCGAAATGCAGGGCGGCGCGGCTCGGACCGCACATGGGAGCACCGGCATAGGCGCTCGAAAACCGCATGCCGGCCGCGGCGATTCGCTCTATGTTCGGCGTACGGAAATAGTCGCTCGCCGAGCCTGGAATCCCGTCGTGCATGGGCACGGACAAGTGGTTCCAGCCTTGATCGTCGGCGAGGATGAACACGATATTGGGCCTGGAATGACCGGCTACGGATTGAGCGAACGCGTTGCTTGTGAATCCGTTGATCGACGCCAGGCCGATTGCGAGAAACACGGCCGCCTGTCGATTGAGATGGATTGAATCGCGCGATACCAACATGGCAATTTTCCTGAGTACGCCATGACCGACAGTCACTCAGTCCGGGTCTCCCCAATCGGCGACGCAGTCGAAGTCCTCCACCATTTGCAGACCGGGCTGCCACCGCCAGGCACGCGCAAGTTCTACCGGGGCGCTGAACATCACCGGGTCCGTTGCGACGATCGTGTAGTCGAGCCGACTCTCATCGCCGGCAACCCGGAACGTTTCCACATAGCTCATCCGGTCGGACTGCGGTGTGCCGTACGGATCGAAGTACGGCCAGTCGATGTGCGTGGTCTCGACAACGAGCGTGTCACCGTCCCAGCGCCCGGTGGAGTACCCGACGTTCGAGGGTTCGGGGTCCGGGCGGTCCTCCGTCAGGTAGATCACGCGCCGCACATTGTACTCCTCGGTATGAATGTGGATGCGGTCGCCGCCGTCGGTGATCTCCATCGGAACCGGGTCGAACATGTGGGTCGGGATGCCCGTTCGGCACTCGAACTCCGGGTTGTCCCTGGGGCCATAGTACTGCGACGCCAATTCACGGCCACGTTCTGTAAGAAGCCCGGCATACTCTTCCGGCGCAGGTCGCGGGCTGGTTCGCCGTCCCCAGACCCTGAAGATGCCGTCCGCCGATTCTTCGGCGGCCCTGACCGCTGCGGGAGTGGGCACGTCATTTCTGGTGGTCACGCGCTCGTCCGACCAGAGGTTCTCCCGGTTACCGGATACGTACTCCTCGCCGCTGGGCAGAAGCAGATGCAGCAAACCGATGGAGGAGGGATCGCGGCGCGACACGACGCCCGCCGCCCGGACGCGTTCGCCGACACGAACGAACTCGCTGTCCAGTCCGTTGGCGATCAGGCCATTGATGCTACCCGGCATTTCCAGTTCCCAGTCCGTTTGCCCACCGTCGTCACCAACAACGGTCAACATCAGCCTCGGATGCGGGTTGCGCCACAGGATGCCCGAGATCTCGCCTTCCAGTACCAGCAGATTCTCCGCAAGGTAAAGGTCCGGATTGGAGTTGCTGCCGTGATGCGCGATGGTGGTCATCGGACAAACCAGGGCGGTGATCCACAGTGCCGCCAGGCTGTGCGTGCATGTTCGGGTCTCAACCTTCATTTTTCCCCCCGGAAATTTACTTGAAGTCACTTGTTGCCGTTCGGACCGGACAGTTTCTCATAACTCCTGAGGTGCGGCTTGCGCGGCTGCCATACCCATACCCATTCCCGTTGCGCCCCCAGGTCCGGCACCGGGTGCAAGGGTCGACGGGTCCGGTATCGTTGCATTGACTGCGTCCAGGTAACTTGTCAGCCGCCGATGCAGCTCCTCCACGCGATCGGGCATCCGGCCGGCGAGGTCCTGCTGTTCCCGCAGGTCCTCAACGATGTCGAATAGCTGAAGTTCTCCGGTATCGTAGAATTTCAGCAACTTGTAATTCTCAAGATAAATGCTCGAGGAGGGCCGAGATTCCGGTTGCCCGCTCGGCTGCGCAAAGTGAAATACGAGTTCGTCGCGGCTGCGCCGTACCGCGGCGTCTTCCGCTCCGAAAAGCAGCGGCACGAGGCTTCCGCCTTCAAGGTCGGCAGGCATCGATTCTGTGACGCCGGCGAGTTCGGCAAACGTGGGGAACAGATCCAGCGATACGACCCGCGCATCGGAAATTGTTCCGCCTTCGATGCCCGGGCCGCTGACGATGAACGGCACGCGCATGCCGCCCTCCCACAGCGTGCCCTTGCCGAGCCTCAGGGGCTGGTTGGTGGAACGGTTGATGGTCTGGCCGTGATCGGAGGTGTAGATCACGTAGGTGTTCTCCTCGACTCCCAGTTCCTGCAATTTGTTCAGGACTGTGCCGATACCGGTATCGAAGTCCTCCGTCATCGCCGCGTACACCGGATCGTCATGCAAGGCGCCCTGCTCGATGCCCTCCCACTTCCGGACGGTTTCCGCAAGCGCCTGGAAGCCGACGTGCGGGGCGTAGTGCGACAATTGCATGTAGAACGGCAGGCCGGCGTCGGCGCTCGCCTCCATGAACGCGACGGCACGCCCGGTAATGCCGAATATGTCCTTGGGATTGGTGGGGTCGTCCACATTGCCTTCGCCGTTTCCCGCGTTGCCATCGCTCGCATCGTAGTGTTGCAACCCGGATTCCGGCGCGCCGGGACTCCACTTGCCGAAATGTGCCGTCGCGTAGCCCGCCGTCCTCATCATCTCCCCGATCGTCATTGACGCCTCCCGCACGTCTTCGGCGGCTTCGGAGTACATGACCTGAGCGGTACCCTTGCCGTAGTGCAGGGCGACACGGCTCGGGCCGCACATCGGGGCGGCGGCATAGGCGTTTGGGAACCGCATGCCGGCGGCGGCGATGCGATCTATGTTGGGCGTCCGGAAGTAGTCGCTCCCCGATCCCGGAAGCCCGTCGTCCATCGGTACGGACAAGTGGTTCCAGCCCTGATCGTCGGCGACGATGAGAACGATGTTTGGGGCCGGACTCTCTTGAGCAAGTACGCACGGAGCCGCCGTGAGCAGCGCCGCGGCAACGAGAATTCTCGAAACTGACGGCGAGCTACTCACGCCTGATCGTCACCGGGGGAATGTTCTCCCGGGCCCGGCGTTGACGAACTTCCTCCAGGATCACCGTGGTCCCACGTTCCGTAATGATCGTGCTGAGGGCCATCGTATCGGAGCCATCCCGCGCTGGCCACCCAAGAATGGTCACGGTCTCACCGACCCCGGCCACATCCCGAGGATGCTCGAAGCTGTCCCAGCGCCTCGGCGACATGCTCTCGATTTCCCAGGTTTCCCTGGAACCGTCTTCGAGCGTTGCTTCGAGGACGAGTTGAATGTGCGGCTGGGAAAACTCGAACAGCGTCAACACGCCGCTTCGGGAAATCCTGTTGTCGATGTCGTAGATCGCAAACGAGTGATGCGCGTGAGACGCGCCCGGGAAACCAGCCGCAAGGGCTGCAAACGCTACGGTCTTCAATCGGTTCAGTGTTTTTCCCCACCAGGAGCGCCGAGCAGCCGAGCGAATCCGGTCAACCTCATACGAGAAACCGCGCGCATGGACTTCTTCCCGTCTTGCTGACAACCGCGGTCAGCATACAACATCCCGGTGGGATGTCTCGACGGCCTCAAGACGCTATACGCCGATGCTGACAAATGGGTGTAATATTTTCGGGGTCAGAGGAGTATGCCGATGCACAGTAGAAGGAACTTCCTGAGCGCCGTTGCCATGGCGGCGGGCGCGCTTGCGGTCAAACCGGCGGCCTGGGCGCAGGCTCGTAAAGAGGTCCGGATCGCCGGGAAGCGCATCAAGACCGTCGATATACACGCCCACGCATCGATTCAGGCCGTGGAGGACGTCATTCGCGGCACGCCCGTGGAGCGGCAAATCGGCGGACCGCGGCTGCTCGAGCCGAGCCGGCTCACGATGATGGATGAGTGGGGTATCGACGTATCGGCCATCAGCGCCAACCAGTACTGGTGGTATGCGGCCGAGGATCGCGGCCTGGCGCGGGACATCATCCGGGTTCAGGACGAGGGCTTCGCGGCATGGGTCGAGCGCTATCCCGAGCGATTCGTGGGCCTGACGTCGCCGGCCCTGCAGTTCCCGGACCTGGCAGCCGACCAGCTCGACTACGCCGTGAACGAACTCGGATTTCGCGGGGCATCGATCGCCGGGCATGTCAACGGCGTGGTTCCGGCATCGTCGGAATTCGACGTGTTCTGGGCCAAATGCGAGGAACTGGACGTGCCCGTCTTCGTGCATCCGGCCGGCGCGCGCAACATCGTCATGGAAGGCGGCCTCGACTATCGGGGCGATCTCGGCAACATCATCGGCAATCCGCTGGAAACCGCGTTCCTGCTGACGCGGATGATCTTCGACGGTACCTTCGATCGCTTCCCTAACCTGAAGATCTGCGGGGCGCACGGCGGTGGATTCCTGCCGTCCTACTTCGGACGCACGGAGGTCGCCTGCAACGGCGGCGGCGCGGAAGACTGCCTCAACCGCAAACCGCCACGCGAGTACCTGCGCACACAGATCTTTGCCGACTCCATGGTGTTCTCCGATGAGGGCCTGCGGCATCTCGTAGCGGAGATGGGTCCCAGCCAGGTCGTTTACGGCACCGACATGCCGTTGGGCTGGCCGGACACGATGGACCTGATCATCCATTCGACGCACTTGAGTAACGCGGAAAAGGAAATGATTCTGGGCGGCAACCTGATCCGCCTGTTGCGTATCGACCGAACGATCTGACGTAGTCGTACGTGTCCGCTGCGCAGATACGCCGCGGCACCATCGTGACCGGGATGGCGACTCGATGGTCCTGCGGCGGACAGTGGATCGAAATTGGGGCTCAATTTCTGTTGCGGTGACCAACACCGTGGGCGACAATTCCCGACTTCCAATTCCACCAGCCGGCACTACCCGATGGCATCAACCGAAGCGAACATGACGGCAGCCCCGGGGCTGCCCAGACGGCAACTTGCAAACGCGATTCGCGCCCTCGCCATGGACGCCGTGGAGGCCGCCCGATCGGGTCATCCCGGCATGCCCATGGGGATGGCGGATATCGCCGAGGTCCTTTGGAACGACTTCCTTCGTCACAATCCCGCGAATCCCCACTGGTGCGACCGGGACCGGTTCGTGCTCTCCAACGGGCACGGCTCCATGCTGATCTATGCGCTGGCGCACCTGAGCGGCTACCCCCTGGAGATCGATGAAATCCGGCAGTTCCGACAGCTCGGCCAGCGAACCGCCGGTCATCCGGAGCGGGAGCTCGACATCGCCATCGAGACCACCACCGGCCCGCTGGGGCAGGGGCTGGCCAATGCGGTGGGTATGGCCCTTGCGGAAAAGACGCTGGCCGCGACCTTCAACCGGCCGGGCGGGACCATCGTCGACCATTACACGTATGTCTTCATGGGCGACGGTTGCCTGATGGAGGGCATCTCCCACGAGGCCTGTTCGCTGGCCGGCACGCTGGGCCTGGGCAAGCTGATCGGCGTCTACGACGAGAACAATGTCTCCATCGACGGCACGATCGAGGGCTGGTTCACCGACGACACGCCGGCGCGGTTCCGTGCTTACGGCTGGCACGTCGTTGAGGACGTCGACGGGCACGATCCCGACGCAGTGATCGCGGCGCTAGCGGCCGCCCGGGCGGAGACGTCGCGGCCGTCGCTGATCTGCTGCAAGACGCTCATCGGCTGGGGCGCCCCCAACAAGCAGGGCACGGCGGATACCCACGGCGCACCGCTGGGGCCTGACGAAGTCGCGGCGACACGAACCGAGATCGGCTGGGAATACGATCCGTTCGTGATACCGGATGAACTCCGTGACGCGTGGGATGCCCGGACCAGAGGCGCGGCGCTGGAAGCGGAATGGCAGCAACGCTTCGACGCCTACGCCGAGCAATGGCCCGACCTGGCGCGGGAGTTCCAGCGCCGGGTCCGGGGTGGTCTCCCCGGCAACTGGAGCGAACTCGCCGACGCGGCGATCCGGGAAATTGCCGCTGAAGCCAAAGACATGGCCACGCGAAAGGCATCGCTGCGGGCACTGGAGGCTTTCGCGCCGCACCTGCCCGAAATGATCGGCGGGTCGGCGGATCTGACCGGCTCAAACAACACGCTGCACAGCGGCTCGACTGTCTTCGACGCGGAAAATGCGGCCGGCAACTACATCTATTTCGGCGT
Source organism: Gammaproteobacteria bacterium (assembly GCA_022825505.1). GTDB lineage: Bacteria > Pseudomonadota > Gammaproteobacteria > Steroidobacterales > Rariloculaceae > UBA6522. Next base: position 145,182 of record JAJDWR010000063.1, read on the forward strand.
TCGCGAATTCGCCATGGCCGCCCTTCTGAACGGTCTGGCGCTGCACGGCGGCTTCATCCCCTACGGCGGCACCTTCCTGGTGTTCTCGGATTACGCCCGCAACGCGCTGCGGATGGCGGCACTGATGCGGATCAGAAACATCCTGGTCTTCACGCACGACTCCATCGGCCTGGGCGAGGACGGGCCCACCCATCAGCCCATCGAGCACCTGAGCAGCCTGCGCGCCATGCCCAACATGACCGTTTGGCGGCCCTGCGATGCGGTGGAAACCGCGGTCGCCTGGCGCTCGGCGGTGGAACGCCTCGACGGCCCCACCAGCCTGATCCTGACACGCCAGGGGCTCTCCCACGTGGCCCGGACCGATGACCAGATCGACCTGATCGGCAGAGGGGGCTACATCCTGCTCGACAGCGATGGCGACCCCGATATCATTCTCATGGCGACCGGGTCCGAGGTGGGCCTGGTACTGGAGGCTGCCCGAGACCTCATGTCCGAAGGCGTACAGGTTCGCGTCGTCTCGATGCCCTGTACGGAAGTATTCGACGCCCAGCCGCAGGAATACCGGTCTCACGTGCTGCCGGCCACCGGCGCCGCCCGCCTGGCGGTGGAAGCCGGCGCCAGGGATTGCTGGTGGCGATACGTCGGCGGCCGCGGCGACGTGCTCGGTATGGAAAGCTTCGGCCAGTCGGCGCCCGGCAGCGCCCTGATGGAGCACTACGGCTTCACGGCGGAAGCCGTGGCCGTGGCCGCGCGCCGCGTGCTGAGCCGCTAGCGGCTCATGGTTGAAGTCCCGCATCATTCCGAAACCGGCACTTCGGGTTGACGCCACTATTTCCGACACTTCCCTGTAGGAGAAACAGATGCCTGTGAGACTTGCGATCAACGGATACGGCCGTATCGGCAGAATGGTGCTGAGGGCGCTGTACGAATCGGGCAAGCGCGACGACATGCAGATCGTCGCGGTCAACGATCTCGGCGATGCCCGGACCAACGCCCACCTGACACGCTACGACTCCGCGCATGGCCGCTTTCCGTTTCAGGTCGAAGTCGGCGACGGTGAACTCGTGGTGAACGGCGATCCAATCAAGGTACTCGCGGAGCGCAACCCGGCCGACCTGCCCTGGAGGGAACTGTGCGTGGACATCGTTCTCGAGTGCACCGGCCTGTTCAGGACCAGGGACAAGGCCTCGGCTCATATCGAGGCCGGCGCGAGGAAGGTCGTCGTGTCCGCGCCCGCAGGCACCAACACCGACGCGACCATCGTGTACGGTGTCAACCACCACATTCTCGACTCCTCGCACCAGGTCATTTCCAATGCCTCGTGCACGACCAACTGCCTGTCGCCGGTGGCCAAGGTGCTGCACGAAACCGTGGGGATCGAGCAGGGTCTGATGACCACCATTCACGCCTTCACCAACGATCAGGTTCTTTCCGACGTGTTTCACAAGGACTTGCGGCGGGCGCGTTCGGCAACCCAGTCAATGATTCCCACCAAGACCGGCGCCGCGGCCGCAGTGGGGCTGGTGCTGCCGGAACTGGACGGACGCCTGGATGGTTTCGCAATCCGCGTTCCCACAATCAACGTCTCGGTGGTGGATCTCTCGTTCATCAGCACACGGGAAACGTCGGTCGGGGAGGTGAACGGGGCGATCAAGTCGGCGGCCGAAGGGGCGCTTGAGGGCGTGCTCGCCTACATCGACGAACCGCTGGTTTCCATCGACTTCAACCATCACCCGGCGTCCTCCGTATTCGATTCCGGCCTGACCAAGGTGTCGGGAAATCTGGTCAAGATCTGCACCTGGTACGACAACGAGTGGGGCTTTTCCAACCGCATGCTCGATACTACGCTGGCGTTTTCCAGGGTCGGCTGAGGCGCGCGCGGCAGATGACGTTTGCCGCTGCACGACGGCAGTTACCTGCCTTGCGCCGCAGCGTCCGTTAAACGACAAGACGTCCCGGGCGATGCAAGTGCTGCGTATGGTGGATCTTCCGCTCATGGGCCGGCGGGTGCTGATCCGCGAGGATCTGAACGTGCCGATCAGGGACGGCGCTGTGGCGAGCGACGCACGCCTGTCGGCTGCTCTGCCGACCGTCGAAACCGCCCTTCGGCAGGGTGCGCGCGTCATCCTCATGTCCCACCTGGGCAGGCCGGTGGAGGGCCGCTTCGACGAAGCGTACTCCCTGCGGCCCGTCGCGCGCCGGCTCGGCGAGCTGCTGAACCGCAGGATCGATCTGATCGATGACTGGAAGCACGGCGTGGAGGTGGAGCCGGGGCAGGCGGTGCTGCTCGAGAACGTTCGCTTTGAGCGCGGAGAAAAGGCGGACGACCCGGAACTCGCCGCCAGGCTGGCGGGGTTGTGCGACGTCTTCGTAATGGACGCCTTCGGGTCCGCCCATCGCGCCCACGCCAGCACCCACGGGGTGGCGCGGCTGGCTCCGGTGGCTTGTGCCGGGCCGTTGCTGGTCCGGGAACTTGAGGCACTCGCGGCGGCGCTGGAGCACCCGCAGCCTCCGACGGCCGCCATCGTCGGCGGTTCCAAGGTCTCGACCAAGCTGGGGGTGCTGCGCACGCTGGCCGGCAAGGTGGACACGCTCATCCTCGGCGGTGGAATCGCCAATACGCTGCTTGCGGCGGCGGATCACCCGGTGGGGCGTTCCCTGTACGAACCGGACATGCTGGGATTCGCCCGTCGTTTGCTGCGCGGCGAATTCGGTCATGCGGACATTCCGCTACCGTCCGATGTGGTCGTTGCAGAGTCCCTGGATGAAGCCGCTCGCGGAACAACGCGTGGCGCGGACGAAGTCGGCAGCGAGGAAATGATCCTCGACATCGGCCCCCGGACCGCCGCGGAATACGCCGGCCGCCTGCACCGTTCGGGCACTATTCTCTGGAACGGACCGGTGGGCGTCTTCGAGCATCCCGCATTCGCCGCTGGGACCGAAGCGGTCAGCAAGGCCGTGGCGGCAAGCGGCGCTTTCTCGATCGCCGGCGGCGGCGACACGCTGGCGGCGATCCAGCAGTTCGGCGTTCGCCACGGCATTTCCTGCCTCTCCACGGGTGGCGGCGCCTTTCTCGAATTTCTCGAAGGCAGGGAATTGCCGGCGGTAGCGGCGCTGAAGGCCCGGGCCGATGCCCACTGACAGGCAACTATCGGTTGGATAGAGCACTGGCCGCCCGATGGCAATTGCACCGCAACCGAACTGCAACGCACACGCGGCACAAGGGCCGCATTTTGATGGCTGCGGTATAGTGATATCGCTGACCAGGGGAGTGTTTCTTGGATCCGTACGAGACTACTGAACTGAGGCGACGAACCAAGATCGTTGCCACGCTGGGGCCGGCTACAGATGATCCGCAAGTGCTGGAGTCGCTGCTCCTGGCCGGCGCCGACGTGCTCAGACTCAACTTTTCCCACGGCACGACGCGGCAGAACTCGGACCGGGTCCGCCAGGTTCGCGAAATCTCCGCACGGATCGGGCGGGATGTCGGGCTCATGTGCGATCTGCAGGGTCCGAAGGTTCGCATCGAACGATTTGCCAGGGGCGTGGCCGTGCTCGGCGAGGGCCAGCGCTTCACACTGGATACCGCACCCGACGCGGGTCCCGGCGACGAGTCCCGGGTCAGCGTCGAGTATCGCGACCTGGTCAAGGACGTGACCCCCGGCGACATGCTGCTTCTGGACGACGGCCAGATCGTCCTCGAGGTGCATGAGGTCGACGGCGCCGAAGTGCGCTGCTGGGTGCAGCGGGGCGGTACGCTGACCAACAAGAAGGGCCTGAACAAGCAGGGCGGCGGCTTGTCCGCTCCGGCGCTGTCGGAAAAGGACCGGCTGGACATCGGCCTGGCGGCGCAGTTGGGTATGGACTACGTTTCGGTTTCCTTCGCCCGTAACGCCGCCGACATCGAGGAAGCCCGGGACCTGCTGCGCGCTGCCGGGGGGCACGGACTGATCTGCGCCAAGATCGAGCGTGCGGAGGCTGTGAAGAACATCGAAGAGATCATCGATGCCAGCGACGTGATCATGGTGGCCCGCGGCGACCTCGCAGTCGAGGTCGGTTACGCGTCCATGACGAGCCTTCAGAAAAGGCTGATCATGGAGACGCGCAACCGCAGCAAGGTTTCGATCACCGCCACGCAGATGCTGGAGTCCATGATCAACAACCCCTCGCCCACCCGCGCGGAAGTCTCCGACGTCGCCAACGCGGTCATGGACGGTACCGACGCGGTCATGCTTTCGGCGGAGACGGCCATCGGCCGCTATCCCGCCGAGGCGTTGCGCACCATGAGTTCGTTGTGCATCGGCGCCGAGCGGCACGAAACGGTGCGCCGGCCGGAGAGCTACCAGCCCGAGGAGATCTTCAGCCGGGTGGACGAGGCGATCGCGCTGGCGGCCATGTACACGGCCAACCACCTGAACGTGAAGGCCATCATCGCGTTTACCGAGTCGGGATCAACCGCATTGTGGATGTCGAGGGTACGCAGCGATATTCCGATCTTCGCGTTCACGCGTCACGAAACGACGCGCCGCCGTGTGACCCTTTATCGGGGTGTGTATCCGGCGACTTTCGACGTCTGCGAAACCGAGCCAAGTGAAGTCTACCGGACGGCGATCCAGGTGCTCGCCTCAGAAAGGATCGTTTCCAAGGGGGACCGGGTGCTGTTTACCGCGGGCGGCCAGCGGGGGGTTTCCGGCGGAACCGACACCCTGCAGATTCTCGAGGTCGGGGCAGAGGCTGAACTCGGGGACCGCTCCGACACCAGCATCGCGCACCGCTGGGAGTTGTCCCGCAGGCTCAGGGCGTAGCTACCCCGTGAAAAGCAGGGATGTCATCGTCATCGGGGCGGGCGTGATCGGCAGCGCCGTCGCGCTGGCGCTCTGCCGCCGGGGCTATCGAACCCTCAACGTCGACAAGAACCCCGCCGCCGGTTTTGGCTCCACCTCGAACTCGTGCGCCGTGGTCAGATTCTCCTACTCGACGGCCGACACCATCAATCTCGCGTACGAGGGCTATCACTACTGGAAGAACTGGGCCTCCTTCCTCGATCTGGAAGGCGCCATCGACTGCGCACAGTACATTCAGTGTGGGCACCTGATCATCAAGACCGCGGCGGACGATCGTCGGGACATGCTGAATCACTATCGGTCGATCGGTATTCCATTCGAGGAATGGTCTCGCGAAAGATTGCTCGAGCGGCTGCCGATATTCGACGGTGCGCGGCACGCGCCGCCGAAACCCATCGACGATCCGTCGTTCTGGGACGACGGGGAGGACCTGCTCGCGGGCGCAATCTTTACGCCCGTTGCCGGATACGTCAACGATCCGCAGCTGGCGACCCGGAATCTCCAGCAAGCAGTTGAAGCCGCAGGTGGCCGTTTTCTGTTCAAACGAGCGGTAGCAGGCATTCTCCGGTCCGACGGGAGGGTGTGCGGCGTGAAACTGCAGGACGGCGAGAAACTGCGCGCCGGGATCGTTGTAAACGCGGCGGGACCCTGGTCGTTTGTCGTCAATCGCATGGCGGGCGTTGAGGAAGGCATGTCGATCAGGACCCGGGCGTTGCGGCGCGAGGTGCACCATCTGCCGTCCCCGGAGGCGTTCTCGTTCGAGGCGGATGGATTCATCGCATCGGATACCAATATCGGCATCTACATCAGGCCGGAGTCGGGCAACAAGATCTCCGTCGGGTCCGGCGATCCCCCCTGCGACGAAAAGATCTGGATCGAGGATCCGGACAACTTCGACCGGAACATTTCCGAATTGCAGTGGAAGACCCAGGTATATCGCCTGTCGAAACGCATACCGTCGATCCCCATTCCGAACACGGGCGTTGGCGTGGTCGACCTGTACGACGTGGCCGACGACTGGACGCCCATCTACGACAAGTCCGATCTGGATGGCTTCTACATGGCGGTCGGAACGAGCGGTCACCAGTTCAAGAATGCCGGCGCCGTCGGCGCATTGATGGCTGAACTGATCGACGCGTGCGAGAGCGGCCACGATCAGGACGCCACACCGCTGAAGGTCACCGGGCAGTATACGAATCTGGCCATCGATACCGGGGCGTTCTCCCGTCGGCGCAGCCTGAACGCACGGAGCAGCTTTTCCGTTCGCGGGTAGCGCGGCCGGCATGGGGGTCGAGGGTGGAGTCCGGTGTTTGCCTTGGACCTTGTTCAGAAACTCGTCTGCGCCTTCTGTCGTACCGATCAGGGTAGTTGGTGGTGTCGAGTCTGCACCGTACCGCCCGACGACAATCGTTCCGCCACGGCCTCCGCCACGTGCACCGAGCGGTGCTGCCCGCCAGTGCACCCGATAGCCACGGTCAGATAGGCGCGCTGGGTTTCCCTGTAACGGGGGATCCAGCGTTGCAGGAACGCGGTGATGTCGTCCACCATCGCCTGAACCTGCTGTTGTTGCTCCAGAAACTCCCGTACCTGGCGGTCGCGTCCGGTCAACGCACGCAACTCCGGCTCCCAGTAGGGGTTGGGCAGGCAGCGAACGTCGAAGACGAAGTCCGCATCGGCCGGAAGGCCGTGCTTGAACCCGAAGGACTCCAGCAGGATGGACAACTTGCCTTCGGCTCGCCGGGCGACCCGGTTGCCGATCAGATCCCGTAGCTCGTGGACGTTGGTCGCGCTGGTATCCAGCACCAGGTCCGCGATATCGACGATGGGCTCAAGGAGTCGGGATTCCTGCTCGAGCGCTTCGGTCAGGCTGACCCTGTCCGTTGTCAGGGGATGCTTGCGCCGGGTCTCGCTGAAGCGCGACAAGAGCACGCCCTCGTCGGCCTGGAGGAAGATCACCTCGCAGGCGACTCCGGCCTTGCGCAGTTCGTGTACCAGCAGCGGAAGGCGTGCAATGTCCGCCGCGTTGCGGGCGTCGGCGCACAGCGCGACGCGACTGAATGCGGGGTCCTGCTGAGGCAGCGTCTCATCGACGAACGACTGCAACAGGGCGATCGGAAGGTTGTCGATGCAGTAGTATCCGGCGTCCTCAAGCGCGTTGAGGGCGACGCTCTTTCCGGAACCCGAGAGTCCGCTCAGAACTACCAGCCGCATCGTTTCTCCCCCAGAGCGGCGACCGCAGATCAGCGGGCGTTTACCCGTAGCGGCGCCTGGCGGCGCGCTTGCTGAGGCGGTCGATCTGTTTCTCCTTGTGCTTCTTGACCTGCCGGTCGAGCTTGTCGATAAGACCATCCACCGCAGCGTACATGCCCTCGGCAACGGCGTCGGCGTGAATGGTGCCGCCCTCCAGGTGCACGGTGGCCTCCGCCCGGTAATTCAGCCGCTCGGTGGTCAGGATGCAGTGCACATCGATCACATGGTCAAAATGGCGCTCGATGCGAGCGAACTTGGAACTGACATGGCGGCGTACTGCCGGGCTGACGTCCACATGATGACCCGTGATATTGAGCTGCATATTTCTCTCCCGGACCCATCGGGTCCGCTTCCACTCCCGGACCCGTCAGGCCCATTTCCATTACTGGACCGTTCCGGCCCGCCGTCTCTCCGTTGAAGTCGGGATATTCATCGCATCCCGGTACTTCGCCACCGTTCTGCGCGCAACCTTGACGCCGTCCTTCGCCAGGAGGTTCGCGAGCTGGTTGTCGCTCAGCGGTTTTCCGGCCACCTCGCCGGCAATCAGGCGGCGGATCATCGCGCGCACCGCGGTCGATGAGCGCTCTCCGCCGTCGCCGTCGACATGACTCGAAAAGAAATACCTGAACTCGATGATACCGCGCGGCGTGTGCATGTGCTTGTTGGCCGTGACCCTCGATACGGTGGATTCGTGCATGCCGATGGCCTCGGCGATGTCCCGAAGCACCATGGGGCGCATGAACTCCTCGCCGTGATCGAGAAAGTCCGTCTGGCGTTTGATAATGGCCTCGGCCACCTTCAACAGCGTTTCGTTGCGAATCTCGAGGCTGCGGACGAGCCAGCGCGCCTCCTGCAATTGGGCGCGCAGTACGCCGTATTGTCCGCCGCGTCCCAGCGAACCGGCATAGGTCTGGTTCACGCGCAGCCATGGCGTCACGGACGCGTTCAACTCGACGACCCACTTCCGGTCGCTGCGGCGCACGAAGACATCCGGGATAGCGTACTCTGCCGCAGGCGCATGGATTGCCGCTCCGGGACGCGGATGGCACGCCCGCACCAACAGCAGCGCCTCTTCCACATCCTCCCCGGATGCATGCAAGAGCCGCGTCAGCGTGTGCGTCTGACGCTCCGCGACGAGTTCCAGGTGTTCGGCGGCGATGGTACGCGCAAGCTCGAGACAGGGGGTGGACGGATCGAGTTGCGCCAACTGCAGGAGCACGGATTCGCTGATCGAGCGGGCGCCGACGCCCGCGGGATCCAGTTGCTGAACGAGCCGGATCGCCGCCTCGATTTCCTCCTCCGAGGCCATCACGTCCGGAGCCAGTGTCGCCTGGATGGACAAGGCGTCATCGGTGAGATAGCCATCGTCGTTGATGCCGTCGATGACGGCCTGACCGATCGCGGTCGTGCGCGCGTCCAGACTCTCAAGCTCCAGTTGCCAGAGCAAATGCCCCCTCAGCGTCTCGTCGGAGCGGTCAGCGTAGTCGAACGGACCCTCCGGCGCCGGGTTGACCGGCGCGTCTCCCGGCCCGGCGGTCTCGGTCCACTCGCCCATGGAATCGTCGTCCGCGGACGCTTCGGCCGCGGCCTCGAGGGAATCCGGCTCAGGTTCTGCTGCGGCGGTGACCTCAACGTCCGGCTCTTCGGCCTCCAGCATCACATTCTCGTCCAGCGCCTGCTGTATTTCCGCGCGCAGGTCGGCGACCGGCAGGAGCAACAGGCGAATCGCCTGCTGCAGGTGCGGCGTCATGGTGAGCTGTTGCGCCGTCCTCAGCTTGAGTGCCGGTTTCAGCATTCCGGCAACCTACAGGGAAAAATCCTGCCCGAGATAGACGTCGCGCACGCTCTGATTGGACAGCAACTCCGCGGGCGAGCCGGAGGCCATGAGCGCTCCGTTGTTGAGGATGTATGCGCGGCCGCAGATGCCCAGCGTCTCGCGTACATTGTGGTCGGTGATCAACACGCCAATCTCGCGCTGGATCAGTTGGCGGATGATTCGCTGGATGTCCAGCACAGAGATCGGGTCCACGCCGGCGAAGGGCTCGTCCAGAAGAATGAACTTGGGATTGGCAGCCAGGGTCCGGGCGATCTCCACGCGCCTGCGCTCACCGCCCGACAGTGAAATGCCGAGACTGTCGCGCACATGGCCGATGTGAAGTTCCTCGATCAGTTCCTCCATCACGCGCTGGCGTTCGGCGCGATGCAGGTCGTTGCGCAGTTGCAGGATGGAGCGAATATTGTCCGCGACGCTGAGCTTGCGGAAGATCGACGCCTCCTGCGGCAGGTACCCCAGACCGAGGCGCGCCCTGCGGTGCACGGGCAGCCGGGTCACGTCGCGGCCGTTGAGAATGATCCTGCCCCGGCCGCAACCGATCAGGCCGACGATCATGTAGAAGGCGGTGGTCTTGCCGGCGCCGTTGGGGCCGAGGAGGCCGACGACTTCGCCGCTCTCAATGGAGATGGACAGGTCCTGTACCACCTCGCGCGTTCGGTAACGCTTGGCTATGCCCAGGGCTTCGAGCTTGTTCATGGGGTGTCGGCATCGTCCGAGGGGGGCAATATCGAAATGACCAGTGGTTCTCCGCACTCGGAGGAGCCCGAGGTGATTTTCTTTTCGTCGATGTCGTAGATCAGGTCGCAGCCCCTGAACTCGTTGGGGCCCTCGTTGAGGTACGCGCCCCCGGTCATCCGCAACGTCCCTTCGGCGCTCTCGTAGCGCAACACTTCGGCGCCTCCGCGGATCGGGTCCCCGCGCTCGGGATTGCGGTCCTCGAACCGGGCCGGGTCGCCCTGCAACTCGACAATCAGCAGTTCATGGGTCTCGAAGAGGATTTCCGCCCGGGACGCCTCGATCATGGCGGTGTCCAGGTCGATGCGGACGTTGCCGCTGAACTCCCAATCGCTGCGGTTGAACTCCAGGTCCGAGGCCACCGCTTCGTCGGCTTCGATCATGAAGTCGCCCTGGGAGATGCGCAGGCCCCTGAACATCATGGTGTTCGACTGCCGGTCGAAGGAGGACCACTCGGCGTCCAGGGAGACGCGCAGGTCTTCATCCTGGGCCTGGGCCAGGGCGATCGCCGGGACAACAATCAATGCCCCCAGCCCGAATCTATGGACCGAATTCACCATGTATGCCTGATTCTAGCGCCAAGCGCTCTTCCTTCAAATTCGCGCTGAGTCCGACGGCATCCAGACGCCGGGTTCCCAAGTAGAGACTCACGGGGTCTTCCGTGCGCACATCGAACGTCGCAGGTTCAAGCCGCAGCGACGAGGTGCGGATCGTCATCGGCCCCGATTCCGGCTGTTCGCTCCGGGTCAGTTCCACCTCGCCGCTGAAGTCCAGGTACGTCTCCTCCAGAAACGCCTGGCCCTGTGTGGCCGTGAGCACCCAGGGCACCTGTGTGTCGGGCTGAAAGCGGACGGCGACGTCGCTCAGCAGCAGGCGATTCTCCGCCGGCAGTTCCTCGGCGCGGGCGGCCTGTACCGTGATCAGCGCCTGTCCCTCCTCATCCGTCCCCAGTATGGTTGCACCGTGCAGGTAGTAGCCCGGGGCCGCTGCGCCGGCGACGGCCGCGGGAACGTCGTCCTCGATGCCCTGCCGGCTCCAGAGCCACGTGAGCATCGCGACGGCCGTGAGCGCGCCCAGGGCAAGCAACTCCCGGCGTTGAAATGGCCGCGTCATGCCGTCAACGCGCCAGCAGCAGCATGTCGCACGCTTCGCGCACGGCGCCGTGGCCGCCCCTTGCGGCTGTCTGATAGTGGGCAACTTCGAGCGCCGGTTGGCGCGCGTCCGCAACGGCGATGGCAAGCCCCGCGCGGCGCATCATGGGCACGTCGGTCGTGTCGTCGCCGATGCAGGCCACGGCGTCCAGCCCGATGCCCATCTGCCCGGCAAGCCCCGTCAGGGCCTCGAGCTTGTTCTCTTCACCCTGGACAACGGTTTCGACGCCGAGTTCCTTCATCCTGGCCGTCACCGCCGGCGTGGAGCGGGCGGAGATCACCGCCACCGCGATCCCGGACGCCATGACCGCCTTGATGCCGGCGCCGTCGTGGACGTGAAATCGCTGCAGCGACTCGCCTCCCGCGCCGTAGTACAGCCCGCCGTCGGTGAGGACGCCGTCCACGTCCAGAACCAGCAATCGGACCCGGCGCGCGCGTTCCAGCGTATCCGGGGTCATCAGACGACTCCGGCCCGAAAGACGTCGTGGATGTTCAGCGCGCCGACCAGCGTCCCTTCCTCGTCGACCACGAGCAGCGCGGTGATGCCGTGATCCTCCATCAGGCGCACGGCCCGGGCAGCGAGATCGTCGGGGCGAACGGTCTTGCCGCCGGGGGTCATGACGTCGCCGATCGGGGTTTCGTGAATGTCCACGCGCCGGTCGAGCGTGCGGCGCAGGTCGCCGTCGGTGAATACCCCGCGGAGCCGCCCGCCGCCGTCCACCACGGCCGTAATGCCCAGGTTCCCGCGCGACATTTCCAGGAGTCCGTCGCTCACGGACGTGTCCGGCGTCACGCTCGGGATGTCGCCGCCCCCGTGCATGATGTCCCGCACCCGTACCAGCAGCCGCCGCCCCAGCGCGCCGCCGGGGTGGTAGCTGGCGAAGTCCTCTTCCCTGAATCCGCGCTGCTCCAGCAGCACGATGGCCAGCGCGTCCCCCATGGCCAGCGCCGCTGTGGTGCTCGCGGTGGGGGCGAGGTTGAGGGGACAGGCCTCCTCGGCCACGCCGATGTCCAGATTGACCGTGGCGGCCCGCGCGAGCGTGGACCGCGGGCTGCCCGTCATGGCGATCAACGGAAGGCCCAGCCGTTTGATCCGCGGCAGCAGGAAGGCGATCTCCTGGGTCTCGCCCGAATTGGAAATCGCAAGAATCACGTCCTGGCCGGTGATCATCCCCATGTCGCCATGCCCGGCCTCCCCGGCGTGCACGAAGAACGCCGGTGACCCCGTGCTCGCCAACGTGGCGGCGATCTTGCTGCCCACATGGCCCGACTTGCCCATGCCGACAACCACGATACGCGCGTTGCCGCGCTGCGCCTCGATGCAAATCCGGCACGCGGCAAGCAGTTCGTCGCCCAGCCGCGGAATCAGCGCACGAATGGCGTCGGACTCGATCTCCAGCACCCGGCGCGCGGTGATCAGCGGGTCGACAGCGGTGGTTGTCGCGGACATGGGCGCGATTCTAGCAGGGTGCGCGACGCCCGGACGCTGGATGCACGGCTGTTTGGCTGCGTTGGAGGGTGCGGTAGACTGTGCGCTCCTCAGACTCGCAGGATGCAGGCGATCCATGGACCCACAGGAAATTGCCAGGTTGATCGAGGCCGGGTTGCCGGGTTGCCGGGCCGAAGTCCGGACTGACGGCCAGGGGCACTACGAAGCGCTGGTCATCGCGGACGAATTCGCCGGCCTGCGCAGCGTCCCCCGCCACCAGCGCGTCTACGCGACCCTGGGCGATCGCGTCGGCGGGGAGATTCATGCGCTGGCGCTGAAAACCTTCACGCCGGAGGAGTGGCGGGACAGAGTCGGCGGATCCTAGTGCCGGTTCCGCCCGACAACCGCGGACCGGCGCGGCCGCAAGCGTCGAGCCGCGGCTGAGCGGATCGCAGACTTGGACAAACTGGAAGTCATCGGCGGTACGCGCCTGTCCGGCGAGGTCACGATATCCGGCGCCAAGAACGCGGCCCTGCCCATTCTGGCCGCCTCGCTGCTGGCCGAGAAGCCGGTGGTCCTTGAAAACATCCCCTCGCTCAACGACGTCACCACGACGGTCAGATTGCTGCGTCGCATTGGCCTCGACATCGACTTCAACGGCCAATCCCGAATCGAAGTAACTCCGTCGAAGATCGATCGCTTCGAAGCCCCCTACGATCTGGTCAAGACCATGCGCGCGTCCGTGCTGGTGCTCGGCCCGCTCCTGGGGCGCTACGGCCGCGCCGATGTCTCCCTGCCGGGAGGTTGCGCCATCGGTGCCAGGCCCGTAAACCTTCACGTCTCCGGACTGCGCGCCCTGGGTGCGGACATCGGCATCGAGAACGGCAACATCCGTGCCCGCGCCAGCCGCCTGCGCGGCGCGCGGATCGTGCTCGACACCGTCACCGTCACCGGCACGGAAAACCTGATGATGGCCGCCGTGCTGGCCCGCGGCGAGTCGGTCATCGAGAACGCGGCGCGGGAACCGGAAATTGTCGATCTGGCGGACTTCCTGGTACGACTGGGCGCCGTCATCGAAGGCGCCGGCACCAACACCATCCGTATCCAGGGCGTCGAAAACCTGGGCGGCGCGCGCTACACGGTGCTGCCCGACCGAATCGAAAGTGGCACCTACCTGGTATCGGGGGCCATCACCGGCGGCAGGATCCGCATCAACCGGACCCGGCCGAACCACCTGGATGCCGTCGTGGCCAAGCTGGTCGAGGCCGGCGCCTTCATCCGGTCCGGCGCCGACTGGATCGCCCTCGACATGAATGGAGAGCGCCCCCGGGCGGTAGACCTGCACACGTCGCCCTATCCGGGCTTCCCCACCGACATGCAGGCCCAGTTTTGCGCCCTGAACGCCATCGCCACCGGCGCCGGCGTCATCACCGAAACCGTGTTCGAAAACCGCTTCACCCACGCACTGGAACTGCAACGAATGGGCGCCGACCTCAGCGTCGAAGGCAACACGGTCATCAGCCGCGGCGTCACCGACCTCACCGGCGCACCCGTCATGGCCACCGACCTGCGCGCCTCCGCCTCCCTGGTCCTGGCCGGCCTGGCCGCCACCGGCCGCACAGTCATCGACCGCATCTACCACATCGACCGCGGCTACGAACGAATAGAGGAAAAACTCTCCCAACTAGGCGCCCAAATCAAACGCCTCCACACCTGACCCCACCCTGCACAAGAGGTGTGTGCGCGCAACGTCCTCGCCAGCATCACGGAGGAGGTGTGTGTGCGATGCCCTCGCCACCATCACAGAGGAGGTGTATGCGCAACGCCCTCACCACCATCAAAGAGGAGGTGTGTGTGCAATGCCCTCGCCAGCGTCGTGGGGCGACGAGCGGGCCAGGGATGGCCATTAGCGAGGAGCCCCCGATTTTCTTCCCGCCAGGGATGGCGGGAAGAAATTAAGCTGGCGAGGGCATTGCACACACACCTCCGCCCCCGACCATAGCGATAGTCAAACCTACCGCCCCACCGCCGGCCTCTCCTCCAACACCGCCACCGTCTCGAACACCCCCGCCCCGGGCCTGTGCCCCCGAACCTGAATGTGATCCCCGGGCCGCAGCCCCGCCACCCGGTTCATGGCCTGGTCCTTGCTGAGCATCCGTTCCCCGTTGATGTGCGTGATGATGTCCCCCGCAATCAGCCCCGCTGCGGCCGCCGGCCCCGCGACCTGCACCAGTTCCACCGCAGGCCCGGAAATCCCCAGTGCAGCCGCATTCATGCCCGGCAGGTCCCATGCGTCGACGCCCAGCCAGCCCCGGACGACGCGCCCATGCTCGATCAGCTCATCCATTACGCCGCGGACCAGGTTCACCGGAATGGCGAAGCCGATGCCTTCCGGAGGGCTGCGCGTCAGGGTCGCAAAGCGTGCCGTATTGATGCCGATCAGTTCGCCGCGGGTGTTGACCAGGGCGCCGCCGGAATTGCCTATGTTGATGGCCGCATCCGTCTGAATGAAGTTCTCGAAGATGGTCAGTCCGATACCGCGGCCGGTGGCGCTGACAATGCCCGATGTCACGCTCTGGCTGAGCCCGTAGGCATTGCCGATAGCCAGTACCACATCGCCGATCTCGAGCGTATCGCTTCTGCCCAGGCGAATGGCCGGCAGGTCGGGCAGGTCCACCCTGAGCAGCGCCAGTTCCGTCTCCGGATCGGCGCCGACGAAGCGCGGATGCGCCTCGCGGCCGTCGGCAAGCTGCACCACCACCTGGTCCGCATCCCGGATGACATGCCAGTTGGTCACGATGAAGCCGTCCTGGCTGATGATCACTCCTGAGCCCAGACCCTGATCCACGATCATCCCGGCGCCCAGGCTGCCCCGCTGGCCCAGCCGCGCCGTGCGCAAGCTGACGACCGCCGGGGCGCTGGCGTTCACCGCGCTGGCGTAGCTGGTGGCGGGAGCTTGCGCGCCGCCGCCGAGATTGACCAGGTCGGGGCGCAGAAGCACCACGACGAACGCCACCGCCAGTCCGAACGCGGACGATTGGGCTACAAACGCCAGTACTCTCCACGGGGTTTTCATGCGACTAGTGTACCTGCAAGGCCGGCCACCTTTCTTCAATTGGTCAGCGCTGATGACCCATAGTTTACGCAGGGTGGTCTGTGGCCAAGTTTGCGCCGCCGCGTGTATAATTCCGCGCTTCCATTGACTTCCCCGTGAGCAGGGCAAGCAGACCTGCCTGCCCCCCGATCTGCGCACCGATGACCGACAAGACCGATCTCAGCAGGCGCCACTTTCTGGTAGCCGCAACCGTGACTACCGGCGGTGCGGGCATGGTCGCCGCGGCAGTCCCCTTTGTGGCGTCTTTCCGGCCCAGCGCCCGCGCCCAGGCGCTCGGCGCCCCGGTGGAGGTGGACATCGGCAAGATGGAGCCAGGCGCACTGGTCAAGGTCGAGTGGCGCGGACGCGTGATCATGATCGTGCGCCGCACGGAATTCATGCTCGGCAAGCTGGCGGAACTGGAGGATCAACTGGCCGATCCCGCTTCCACCGCTTCGCTGCAACCGGGCTATGCCGTCAACGATCACCGCAGCATCCGTCCCGAGTATCTTGTCGTAGAGGGCGTGTGTACCCATCTCGGGTGCGCCCCCACGCCCCGTTTCGACGTCGCGCCCGCGGACCTGGGCGCCGACTGGGCCGGCGGTTTTTTCTGCGCGTGCCACGGATCGAAGTTCGATCTGGCCGGGCGCGTCTACCGGGGCGTTCCGGCACCGACCAATCTGAGCGTGCCTCCCCACCGTTACGTGGCGGAGAACGTATTGCTCATCGGTTCCGATACCGGAGCATCCTAGGTGGCCGCATCCGCGTCGGACATGGTTGACCGCGTCGGCCGGGGCGCGAACTCGCTGGTCAGATGGATCGACGCCCGGTTCCCCATGAGCAAGCTCATCCGGGAGCACGCCACCGAATACTACGCCTCGAAGAATTTCAATTTCTGGTACGGCTTCGGGGTTCTGGCCACCGTGGTCCTGATACTGCAGATCGTCACCGGTATCGCCCTGACCATGAACTACAAGCCGTCCGCCGCGGAGGCGTTCGCTTCGGTGGAGTACATCATGCGCGACGTGGAGTGGGGCTGGCTCATCCGCTACCTGCACTCCACCGGCGCGTCGGCGTTCTTCATCGTCGTGTACCTGCACATCTTTCGGGGCCTGCTCTACGGCTCCTACAAGAAGCCGCGGGAACTGGTCTGGATCTGCGGCATGTTCATCTACGTGTGCATGATGGCCGAGGCGTTCTTCGGCTACCTGCTGCCCTGGGGCAACATGTCGTACTGGGGCGCCCAGGTCATCGTCTCGCTGTTCGGAGCGTTGCCGGTGGTCGGCGAGGCGCTGGCGGAATGGATTCGCGGCGACTACTACATTTCCGACATCACCCTCAATCGCTTCTTTGCGTTCCACGTAATCGCCGTGCCGCTGATGCTGGTCTTCCTGGTGGTGGTGCACATCATGGCCCTGCACGAGGTGGGCTCGAACAACCCCGACGGCATCGAAATCAAGGACCACAAGGACGAAAGCGGCAAGCCCGTCGACGGCGTCGCCTTTCACCCGTATCACACCAGCAAGGACCTGGTGATCATCACCGTGTTCCTGATCGTATTCGCCTTCGTGGTGTTTTTCGTTCCGGACATGGG
This sequence comes from Gammaproteobacteria bacterium, assembly GCA_022825505.1. Taxonomy (GTDB): domain Bacteria; phylum Pseudomonadota; class Gammaproteobacteria; order Steroidobacterales; family Rariloculaceae; genus UBA6522. Next base: position 162,113 of record JAJDWR010000063.1, read on the forward strand.
CGGGCTGTTCCTGGAATACGCCAATTTCGAGCCGGCCAACGTGTTGCAGACGCCTGAGCATATCGCCCCTGTGTGGTACTTCACACCGTTCTACGCCATTCTCAGGGCGGTACCTTACAAGCTGCTGGGTGTGATATTGATGGGTCTGGCGGTGCTGCTGCCGTTCTTCCTGCCGTGGCTGGACCGCTGCCCCGTCAAGTCCATCCGTTACCGGGGCTGGATCTACAAGGTGGCGCTGGCCGGCTTCGCGATCAGCTTCCTGGTGCTGGGCTACCTTGGGCTGCAGCCTGTCTCCGACACCTACACGCTGCTGTGCCGCCTGTTCGCCATACCCTATTTCGGCTTCTTCCTGCTGATGCCGCTGTATACGTCGTGGGAGAAACCCAGGCCGGTTCCGGAGCGGGTTCGATGATGGTTCGCCGAGTCATCGCGGGTCTGTTGCTTGCCGCCAGTGCCGCATCCTGGGGCCAGGATCACGGTGCAGACGTTGCAGAGCTGATGCCCGCGAACAACGACATCGGAGACATTGCCTCGCTGCAACGGGGCGCCAGGTATTTCGTGAACTACTGTCTGGGGTGCCATTCGGCGCAGTATGTTCGCTACAACCGGCTCGGCGAGGATCTTGGCCTCACCGATGCGCAGGTGCTCGAGAACCTGATGTTCGGCGCGGGGCAACTGCACGACACCATGATCAGCAGCATGCGCCCGGAGGACGGTGCGCTATGGTTCGGTGTCGCGCCTCCCGACCTTTCCCTGATCGCCCGCAGCCGTGGCGTCGATTACTTGTACAATTACATGCGGGGCTTCTACTCCGACCCGTCCAGGCCCACGGGCTCGAACAACCTGTGGCTCGAAAATACGGCGATGCCGGATGTGCTCTGGGAAATGGGCGGCACCCGGTCGGCGGTCTTCTCCGAGCATGACGAGGACGGGGTGGTCACGCGCACGCTGGACCACTTCGAAGTGATCCGCGAGGGGTCCGTGAGCGAAGAAGAATATGACCAGGTCATTCGCGATATCACCAACTTCCTGGAGTACATCGGCGAACCGATTCAACTGGAGCGGCGCGCGCTGGGCGTTCGGGTCATCGCGTTTCTGTTAATCTTCCTGGTGATTTCGTACATGCTGAAACGGGAAATCTGGAGGGGCGTTCACTAGTGCACTATCAGTTGGATAGAGCACTTGGCCTGTTTTCAGGTCCCGGCCCGCTTTTCAGCCACATTCCATGCCGAAAGGGAGCCGTGCTTGACTGTAATTGCTAATCGCCGCTCTGTAATGACCCTGTTTTCCGATCCCACCGATCCGTGGAGTCATCGTACGCGCCTGGTGCTTGCCGAGAAGAGCGTCAACATCGATTACATCGATGTGCAGCATGGCAACCTTCCGGAGGATCTGCTCGACCTGAATCCCTACAACAGCGTACCGACGCTGGTGGACCGGGAATTGGTCCTCTACGACTCGCGCGTGATCGTGGAGTACCTTGACGAGCGCTTTCCCCATCCGCCGCTGATGCCGGTGGACCCGGTGACGCGCGCCCAGTACCGCCTCTACCTCTACCGGATCGAACGGGACTGGTACTCGGAGGCGGACAAGATCGTCTCGAGCGGGGACCGAAAGGCCGTGACCCGGGCCCGCAAGGCATTGCGCGACAGCATTGTCTCCACTGCGGAGATTTTCGCTGCCAGGAAGTTCTTTCTCAGCGACGAGTTCTCGCTGGTCGACTGCAGCATCGCACCCGTGTTCTGGCGGCTGCCGGTGTTCGAGATCGAATTGCCCGCACAGGCGCGGCCGATCCTGCGCTACATGGATACGGTATTCTCGAGACCGTCGTTCCAGTTCAGTCTGACGGAACTCGAGCAGGAGATGCGGGAGTAGCCGAGAAGCCGAATCCATGACCACAAGACCCGAGCGTGGGCTTCGGGAGTTGGTTGCCGACCCCGAGCGAGCCGACTTCGACCTCCGGGGTCGGCGCACGGGCGCTACCGGCCGGCGCGGATTTCTCAAGGGCGCCGGTCTCGCGGCCATGGAAGGATTCCTTCGCGCCGCTGTTCCCCTGGCCCGTTACATGCCGGCGGGTCTCGTCCCGGTGCCGCTGGCGGGCGCCGGGCAATCTCCCGCGCTACCGGGCAAGTCCGAATTGGTCCTGTTGAACGATCGCCCGATCGGCGCGGAGTGCCCGGCGCACCTGCTGGACGATTCGATCACTCCCGTCGAACGCCTGTTTGTTCGCAATAACGGGGTGGCGCCTGCCGTTCCCCTGGCCGAGGCCGACGACTGGACCGTGGAAGTCGCCGGCGAAGCCTGTATCTCGCCGCGCACGTTCTCCGTGCGGGAACTGAAGACCGCATTCCGGACGTACACGTACCAATTGCAACTGGAGTGCGCGGGCAACGGGCGCAGCAGGTTCTTTCCTCCTGCCCCGGGCATGCAATGGACCACCGGGGCGATCGGTTGCCCCATGTGGACGGGCGTGCGCGTCCGCGACGTGCTGGAGCGTTGCGGTATCTCCGACAGCGCCGTCTACGTCGCGTTCGAAGGCGCCGACCGGCATCTTTCCGACCCGGACTCGCTGCCGATCTCCCGCGGGGTACCCATGCACAAGGCCCTGGAGGACGAGTCGCTGCTGGCATGGGCGATCAACGGTCAGCCGCTTCCGGAATTGCACGGATTCCCGCTGCGCCTTGTATTCGGCGGCTGGCCCGGTTCGGCCTCCGGCAAGTGGGTCAGGCGGATACTGATCCGCGACCGCGTGCACGACGGCGAGAAAATGCTCGGCCAGTCCTATCGCGTGCCGTGCGAACCGGTTGCCCCCGGCGCCGATATCGCTGACGAGAACATGTGCATCATCGACGCCATGCCGGTGAAGTCGCTGATCACCTATCCGATGTCCGGAGCCGAACACGCGATCGGAGAGCAGTTGCCCGTGCGGGGCCACGCGTGCCTGAACGGCAGCCGTATTGTCGAAACGCCGTGCCGGTGGGGGCAACCCCTGGATGTCCGCGGTCATGCCTGGGCCGGAGACGTGGAGGTCGCCGAGGTGCGAACCTCCATCGATTTCGGCGCGACCTGGCAGCGGTCGCTCCTGGAACCGCCGGCGAATCGCCTGGCCTGGCAACGCTGGTCGACCCGCATCGGCTTTCCCGTTCGCGGCTACTACGAAATATGGGCGCGCGCCGTCGATGCCTACGGGCGCTCCCAGCCCATGATCGTGCCCGGCTGGAATCCGCGCGGGTACCTGAACAATGCCTGCCATCGCATCGCCGTGCGGGTCGTTTGAGGGCAGGCCGGAAACCGCACATATCGAATCGGCGGGCCGCCATGACCCCGGGAATCGCAGTACAATCGAGATATGCGCATTCATTCCCGATCTTCCGCCAGTACGGTTCGTCTGCACCCACTGGCCAGTAAGCATTTGCAGGTGGTTCCGGGATTGCTGCTTGTGTGTCTGGTCGGCTGCGGTCTGTTCGGCGTCCGCGCACTGGCGCAGCAGGGGCCGGATTGGCCGGATTGGGCGTATGGATTCACCGAACCGTTGTCCGGCGATTCGCTGGTGGCGCCACCGTGTCCGGACCGTTCGCGGGCCATCGACTGCGCCTATCCTCCCGTTGAGGTTCCGGACGACGGCATCAAGCTGACCCTGCCCGGCACCGACCGGACGTTTACCCGCAACGAGGCCTGGTTCAACTACGGTCCTGCGGACTGGTATCCCCAGGACCATCCGCCGATGCCCGCGGTCGTCGCCAACGGCAGGCAGGAAGACGGGTTGCGGCCGTGCGCGCTGTGCCACTTTCCCAACGGCCAGGGCAAGTCGGAGAACGGCCACGTCGCGGGGCTGCCGGTAGCTTATTTCGTGCAGCAGCTACAGGCGTTCGAGGATGGATTGCGACGCAGTGCCGATCCGCGCAAGGCCAATACCAACGAAATGGCGATGATTGCCGCGGCACTGAGCGCGGAGGAGAAACAGGCCATCGCCGAGTATTACGGCTCGATGCCGTATCGGCAGATGGTTCGCGTCGTGGAAACGGATGAAGCCCCCCAGGTGCGATCGTCACGTAACGGCCTGATGTTGCCGCTGGAAGATCTTCCGCCGGTGCCGCTGGGGATGAGAATCGTCGAAGTGCCCGAGCACCCGGAGCACACCGAAATACAACGGGACCCTCGCGGCAAATTCGTCGCATACGTCCCGCGGGGCAGCCTGGCCGCGGGAGAGGAGCTGGTGATCACGGGCGGCGGCAAGACGGTTCAGTGCGGCATCTGTCACGGCCCCGACCAGCGGGGTGTCGGCGACATCCCCAGCATCGCCGGTCGGACGGCCAGCTATACGTTGCGCCAGTTGTGGGATGTCAAGCAGGGATCGCGGGTGAGTCCGATCATGGCGCCCATCGTGACCAACCTGACGGCCGAGGACATGTTGTACATCTCGGCGTATCTTGCATCGCTGGCGCCATGATGTGATCTGCCGGGCTCCTGCCGGCCCGAATTGGAGTAAGATCAGGGAAACACCGCTTACGATCAGACGAAATAGAATAAGGAGAATTCCGGTGAAACCGATCAAGTCTTTCCCTGGCACCTTCGTTGCAGCGCTCATGTTCGCGTTCGGCACAGTTTCGTGCATGCAGGCTGAAGATCCGGTTCAGGAACAGGCTCCGGAGCCCGGCCAGGAACCGGCTGCGGAACCCGCACAGGATCCCGTCCAGGCCATGGACGAAAACGGCGCGCCGCTGTTCCAGGTCGATCCGTTCTGGCCGGGTCCGTTGCCGAATCGCTGGAGCATGCAGCAGGTCACCGGCATCCACGTGGACCACATGGATATCGTGTGGTTCCTGAACAGGCCCAATGGCGCCGAGGGTGACGAGATCGCCGGCGGCGTGGAAGAACCCTACCGGATGGCCTGTTGCACCAAGAGCCCGGAAGTGATCGCGATGGATGTGGACGCAAACGTTGTTCACGCCTGGGGCGATGCGGATCATCATCCCAACTGGCCGGCGAGTTTGCAGACAGTCATCGCGGACCGTGACGGCTTTGTCTGGGTCGGCGGCCTGGCCCCGCAGGACAGCATTCTCAAGTTCACCCGCGAGGGCGAGTTCGTGTGGGATTTCGGCCGGCGCCCGCCGGAAGGCGTGCAGATGGAAGAGGACAACGCCGAAACCGAGGTGCTGACCCAGAAGGGACGCTTCCAGCTCGACCAGGACGAGCGCGAGATCTACATCATCAACTGGAAGCGGGTGCTGGTCTACGACATGGATACCGGCGACTTCAAGCGCGGCTGGGGCGGGCACGGCATGCCGCTGGAAGAGATCACGAACGACCCGATCCCGCCGTACGAGTGGGACGGAACCCGTCCCCCCGAAGAACCGAACTTCGTACCGGCGATGCACTTCATCGAGATATCCGACGACGGGCTGGTCTACGTGGGCGAGCGGGGCCAGAATCGTATCCAGGTCTTCCAGAAGGACGGTACCTGGGTGCAGGACATCTACGTGGCCGAATGGACACCGGCCGAACGGCTGGGCCCGACCCAGTGCGCCGGTGTCTCTACCCGCAAGGAACTGCCCGTCTGCGGCGTCATGTACAAGATGGCGATTTCGAAGGATCCGGAGCAGAATTACCTGTATGTCGCCGACTCCGGCAACTCCAGCGTATGGATCGTGAACCGTCTCAGCGGCGAGACGCTGGGTTCGTTCGGCGGCAACGGCCGTTACGCGGGCCAGTTGCACTGGATCAACGCGATTGCGACCGATTCGCTCGGCAACATCTACACTGGGGAGGTGGAACACGCCAAGCGCATCCAGAAATTCGAACCCGTTTGGCAGTGACTCGGCAAATTCGGCGGGGCAACTGACCTGCGCGGAGACTGACCAGCGCGGCGGGACAAAGCGTTCGGCGGCTGCGGACAGGCGGATAGAGGGGGATTGACATGAGATTGACAGGAAACGCGTTGCTGTTTGCCATCGCGCTCGGCGCCCCGGGCGCCCTGGCGCACCATGGTCCGGTCACCAACGCTGCGCTCTACCTGACAGATGAAGTGGTGGAGCTGCAGGGCGAATTGACGGAGGTGCTTTGGCGCAACCCGCATCTCCGCGGCCGTGTCGCCGTGACGGGTGATGATGGTCGGGAGACGATCTGGGAAGTGGAGCTTGGCCCTGCGCCTCGCTCGTTCGAGCGCCGGGGCCTTTCCCCCGAGGATTTTCTCGGAGATGTCAGGATCGCGGGTTTCGTTTCGCGCCATGGCTCGAACGCATTGGGAGCGCTCCATGTGCTGTTGCCAAGCGGCGAAGAGCTCGTGCAGGGCAATCGCACGCCACGCTGGTCGAACGAACGGGTCGCCGACGCGCCGCCGGAAACCATCGATCCGGCGCTGATCGCGGAGGCCCGGCGGACGGCGGACGGGATTTTCCGGACATGGGGAAGACGGCAGGGCACAAACATCGAGCCCCAGCTCAGGGAGTACGAGCTCACCGAACGCGGCCGGGAGTTGAACGCTGCCTACGACGCGGTGTTGCACAACATCGAGGTTCTCGAATGCCGCCAGGGCATGCCCGATGCCATGTTCGACCCGGTGACCATGGAAATCACCGATGAGGGCGATCGCATCGTCATCCACATCGCGGAGTACAACACCCGGCGCATCATCCACATGGAGGGGTCAGCGGGCGCCGCCGAACCCGTTGCCGGCGCCACCGGGCATTCGATCGGGCGATGGGACGGCAACGACCTGGTCATCGCGACGACCCATATCGACTGGCCCTACTACTCCGAACTCGGCACGCCGCAGTCCGATCAGGCGAGCTATGAGGAGAGGCTTTCGCTGGCGGAAGGCGGAAACCGGCTGAACTACACGAACACGATCACCGATCCCGTTGTCTTCCCCGGACCCGTAACCCTGGAGTCGTACCGGCTGTGGACGCCCGGCGTCCGGATACCGCCGTTCAATTGCGTACTCGAGTGGGAGGACGCGGCGAACTGAGGGCTGTCACCGGCCGGTAAACTCGCCGGTCGATCGGCCGTCTTCGGCCAGCCGGTCTTCCGGCCCATGCAGGGGGACTCTTGCCACGGGCTGCCAGGGCCTGTTGACGCTATCCGAGACGCCATCCCGGATAGCATCAACAGGCCCTTATGCGGTCAGCAACGGTCTGAGCGTCCGAATGTCCTCGACCTCCCCGATCGAATGGACCTGTTCGATCAGCGTGTCCGTGCGCGCTTCACCCAGTATCGGCGCCATAAGTTCGCGGGCCTTCCCGTTCACCTGATCCGTGGAGAACGGATTCTCCGGGGTCCCCGGGGCGTGGCTCACGAACAGATCGACCTGCCGGCCGTCGGTCATGGTGACCTCCACGAAGCCGCTTCGGGGTGCTTCCAAAACGGCCAGTTCCGGGTCCGCGATCAGTTCGATCTTCTCCCGTGCGGCGACGACTTCCGGATCCGTCATTCGCTCGAAGGAGTGGCTGTTGTCGAAGTCGATGAAGCCGTCCACAAGCGCCACGGCCATGATGTGCTGCACATTGACGTCGGGCATGCTGCGGCTGTCGACGATCCGGGCACCGTCCTCGGGCAGGCGCAGCAGGATGTGCCCGACGTTGTCGGCGGTCAGCCCGTGCTGCTCGCGCAGTGCGAAAAAAGCCGAGAGCGGCGACTGTATCGGATACCCCACGGGGAAGGGCTTGATCGCCGTTTCTTCCACGTAGAACCGTGAACCCAGGCCGGCCACCATTGCTTCGGGATCGGGATCCGTCGACAGGGCGTCAATGACATTGCGCTCGCCCTCCAGTGCATCGGTGACGCCGGTGAAGCCGGCCTGGACCATGGTTGCCGCGGCCACACCGTTGCGGGCGCCCATGCCGCTGAAGTCGAAGGCCTTCTCAACGTGTTCGGGATCCCGCACCCAACTCCACACGCCGGATACCTGTTGAACGCCGTAGGAAATGGCGTACCGCATCTGCGTTTCGTCGAACCGTGCCATGGATGCCGCGGCGGCGGTGGCGCCGAATGTCGAACTGTATCCTTCGGCGCTTCTACCCCTGGCGCGGACCAGGGCCGGATTGAGCGCCACCAGGAAGCGGCAGCACAGGTCGTAGCCGAGCACCACCGCACGGAGAAATTCCGTTCCCGAACTCGCTTGGCGCTCGCCCATCGCCAGCGCTGCCGGGACCACGGAACAACCGGGATGGGCCTTGGTGAAGGGGTGAAAGTCGTCAGTCTCGTCCGCGTGGGCGAACATCGCGTTGGCAAGCGCGGCGTTGACCGCGGAGGTCATGATGTTGGTTGTCGCCACGGTCGACTCGGGCGTGCCGCCCTGACCGCGCACGTAGGCGATGGTGACTTCGCCCGGCCCCAGCTTCGCACCCGATACGATCGCGGCGAAGGTATCCAGGATCCGGTGTTTCGCGGCCAGTACGGCGGATGTCGGCAATGGGAGATCCCGTGCTTCCGCCATGTAACGGGCGAGCCGCCCGGTCAGGTCCGCGCGTCGCTGCGGCAGCGGCGTCTGGGCCTGTGTCCGGGGGGCTCTGCCCGGCAATGCTGCAACCGCCAGAGCGCCGCCGGCGCTCCTCAGGACGTTACGCCTCGACAACCGCGGGCAGTCCGGCGTCGATTCCCCGGGCCGGTTTCCGGTGCTGGATTCGTCCGCAGTCCCGATGATGTCGTCCTGGTCTTTCATATATTGTTTTTCGGCGGGTATGTCCGGCAAAAAAGGCGGATCTACTATGCCCCCAGCAGTTCGGCGTCGAGGAGATCGCAGATGCAGTGAATGATGAGTCCGTGAATTTCCTGGATACGGCTGGTGCGGTGTCCGGGCACCCGGATCTCGATGTCGTCCCCGTCCAGCACATCGGCCATCGCGCCGCCATTCCGGCCGGTCAGCGCCACGACGGCGATGCCGCGCTCGTGGGCGGTCCTGACGGCCCTGACGACATTTTCGGAATTGCCCGACGTGGTGATCGCGAACAGTGCGTCGCCCTTCCGGCCCAGGGCCAGCACCTGTTTGGCGAAGACGTCCGCGTAGGCATAGTCGTTGGCGATCGCGGTGAGCGCGGAGGTATCGGTGCTCAGGGTGATCGCCGCAAGTCCCGGACGCTCGGTCTCGAACCGTCCGAGCAACTCGCCGCTGAAATGCTGGGCGTCGGCTGCCGAGCCGCCGTTGCCGCAACAGAGAATCTTCCCGCCTTCGGCCAGGCACGCAGCAAGCGCGCGGCCAGCCTCCACAATCGCCGGCGCCAGCGCCTGCGACTCCCGGGCAAGCTCGATGCTCTCGTGAAACTGGTTCAGTACGCGGTCTTGCATGCTTCCGCCAGCACTTTGCCCGGAAAACGGGAGCCCTTCAAGCGCCTCCGCCATCGAAGGCGTTCCTGATCCAGCGCACGGTGGGGGCGGCCCTGTCGATATGGTCGATGCAGAACACGTCGAAACGCAGGCGATGGCCGCTCCACTGCGGGTGCGTCATCAGCAGGTGGCGGGTTGCACGCACGAGTTTGCGCTGCTTGCGAAGGTCCACCGATTCGCCGGCGCGGGCGAATCGGCTGCTGGCGCGGGCACGCACTTCGACGATGACCAGGGTGGCGCCGTCGAGGCAGACGAGATCCAGTTCACCCAGCCGGCAGCGATATCGCTGGATCAGCACCCGCAGGCCCTTCCGCTCAAGATACCGGGCCGTGCGCTGTTCCCAGGCGACCCCGCTCCCGGGCCCCGGGGAGGCTTTACCTGAGACCCGCGAGTTCAGCGGCGGTTTCGGGAGCGGCGCCCGCCTCCGGTTCGACCGCAACGGGTAATCCGTCGCGAAATTGCGCGAGGGGAAGTTCGCGGCGCACGCGGCCGCTCTCGTCGAGACTCAGTTCGCCGGACAGGGCCGGAAACGACGTGAGCGAACCCGGGTTGCCGTGAAGCGCGAGCATCAGGCGGTAGGCGTCGAAACCGAATCCGTAGAACCGGGTCCACTGCGCCGACGTTCGCTCGGGCCAGTAACGTCGAAGCGCTGCGGCCATGGTCGGCGGAGCGGCATCCGCCGCCAGCACCCAGGGCGTGTCGGCGAACATCAACCCGTTCAGGTCCCCGTTCTGGCGACTGCTCTCGTAGATGGCCGACGTCGCGTAGGTCGGAATGTCTCCGGCAAAGTAGAAGCGCAACTGCGGCGCCAGCAGCCGGCCGGATCCGGCGTCGGCGGCGACGAAGATCGCATCGATGTCCTGGCGGCGCCGGGATTCGAACTCCAGCGGGATGCCGAGATCGGCTCCCAATTGCTGGCGGCGCTGATCGCTCTTGTCGATGTTCAGCACCGTGGTGATCGCCGTGGAAAAATCCTGACCGGCGGGATCGTAGGTCCTGACCTGCAGGAGGTGGCCGCCGAGCGCCTCCAGCTCCGACCGAAAGCTGCCGAGCAGACGGTTGCCCCAGTCGTTGCGGGGAATCAGGGCGACCGCGTTGAGCTCTCCACTCGTCACCGCGTGTCGGGCGACCTGGCTCGCCTCATCCTCCGGCGCCAGCGCAAACTGATAGAGATTGGGGGCGGACCGGCCGCTTTCGGACGTGTTCAGTGCCAGCGTCGGCGTCTGTCCGGCGCTGTCGATGACGGCCTCGAGTTCAGGCTTCAACAGCGGCCCGACGATGAATTCGGCGCCGTCGCCGCGGGCGGCGAGATAGGCTTCCCGGGTTCCCAGCAGGCCGGTGTCATAGATGTGCAGGGCCGGTCCGGCGCGGGCAGCGGTCTCCCGGCTCAGGTGACGGGCCAGAAAACCATCCTGAATGGCGATTGCGGCCTGTCGCTGCGGCCCGGTCAGGGGCAGCAGCAGCGCGACCCGGGTCAATGGCGCGGTCACCTGCGACAGCGCCGCGCGAATCTGCTCCCGAAGCTCCGGAATCCTCTGCGCGTGTTCGGGTGTTGCATCGCTGCCGGCCCTGTCCAGCCATTCTCCGGCCGTATCGTAGGCGCCCAGTTCCACGAGGACTCCCGCCCCCGCGATCAGGAAACCGCTGAGCTCGCTGCCGCTGGTGGCGCCGACGAGTTGGGCGTAGATCTGCAGCGCCGGCTCGAATTCCTCCTCCTCGAGCAGCCGCTCAGCCGCCTGCCGCAGCGTGGGTACGTCCACGGGCGCCTGCGCGGGGCCCATGGTTTCACAGGCCGACAGCATCGCCAGCCCGGCCATCAGGGCCGGGATCCGGAGGCGGTTCAGCATCGGTAAGGCTTGCACAGTTCGGTCGCTCGCGGGCAGCATGATCGCATGAGCTCGACTTCCACCGGCACACTCTTTGTCGTCGCAACCCCCATCGGAAACCTGGACGACATCAGCCCGAGGGCGTGTCGAGTGCTTGAGTCGGTGGATCTGATTGCTGCCGAGGATACTCGTCGCACGCGGGGATTGCTATCGAAGTTTGGCGTCAAAACGCCCACAATCTCCTGCCACGATCACAACGAAGCCCGGCAGACTCCCAGGATACTGGAGAGGCTGCAGCGCGGGGAGTCGGTGGCGCTGGTCAGCGACGCAGGCACGCCATTGCTGAGCGATCCGGGCCTGTTGCTGGTGCGGGCGGCGCACGACGCCGGTGTTCCGGTGGTCTCGGTCCCTGGTCCGAGCGCGCTGGCGGCAGCGCTGTCAGTTGCCGGCGAATCCACCGGCCGGTTCGTCTTCGAGGGGTTTCTGCCGCGCCGTCCCGGCCCCCGCCGACGTCGCCTGGAGAGCCTTTCAAGCGAAGCCGCGACCGTCGTGTTGTTCGAATCGGTGCACCGAGTCCGCGAAACCATGACCGGATTGCTGGAGCAATTCGGATCCGGTCGTCGGGCCAGCATCGTACGCGAGCTCACCAAGCTCCATGAGCGCGTGCATCGCGGAACGCTTGGGACGCTCACGGAGCAGCTTGGCGGCGAGATTCCCCTGAAGGGCGAGTTCGTGCTGGTGATCGCGGGCGCAGACGGGGAGGTCGGGCCGGGGGACCGGGAGATCCTGCGGGTGTTCGACCTGTTGGCGGTTGAAGTTTCCAACCGGCAGGCGGCGGCACTGGCCGCCAGGATTCTCGGCGTATCCCGCAACCGCGTCTACAGGCTCACGCGAGGACGGCCGCTCTGATAATCTACGCGCGGGAGTCGGCCGGGCAGTCGCCGGGAGCAATCCCGGAGGAAAGTCCGGGCTTCATTGGGCAGGGTGCCAGGTAACGCCTGGGGGGCGTGAGCCTACGGAAAGTGCCGCAGAAAATATACCGCCGGCCGTGAGGCCGGTAAGGGTGAAATGGTGCGGTAAGAGCGCACCGCGCAGGTGGTAACACGTGCGGCAGGGTAAACCCCACCCGAAGCAAGACCGAATAGGGGAACGATTGCAGTGTGCCCACACGAGTTCCCGGGTAGGTCGCTCGAGGCGTGCGGTGACGTACGTCCCAGATGAATGGCTGCCCTCGACAGAACCCGGCTTACAGGCCGACTCCCTTTCACTCTCTGCTCCCGGGAGTTCCTTTCGGGACGAAACTGCGCCTTGCCGTCTGGAGGCTTCGCCAGCCGGGCGCCTCGCCGGTCCGTGAGCCATACGGGAATCATGGCACAGACTGAAGTTCCGTCGATTTCCTAAATTATTACCCAAGAAACGGCATGTAACTTATTGATTATTTGTTGTCCCTGCGTATCCTCAGCGAGCGAATTTCGCGCCTAACTTACTGTCCCAGCAAAAAAAATGTATTGACACTCAACCAACCCCGTCCATATAGTGTCGAAAAGTGGATAAAAATGGATAAATGTGGGAGAAAATGGGTTTTAGATGTTCCGCGGTGCCTCACAAATTGCCCTGGATGCCAATGGGAGGATGGCCATCCCAACCCGATACCGGGAGCGCCTCGCCAGCCGCGCTGACGGGCACCTGGTTGCAACGGTCGACAAGGAATGCCTGCTCATCTACCCACTGCCCGATTGGAAGGAATTCGAAGAGAAACTGATGGCCGTCCCGAATATTAACCCGGTGGCCCGCCGATTTCAGCGCATCAAGATGGGCTATGCCAAGGACTTGCAGATGGACGCGAACGGGCGCGTGCTGGTGCCGAAAGAACTGCGCGACGTCGCGAAACTGGACAGGCGGGCGATGCTGCTGGGCCAGGGCAACAAGTTCGAGTTGTGGGACGAGAATCTCTGGAACACGCGACGGGATGAATGGCTGGCGGACGATTTCGGTGAAGGCCTGGAGTTGCCGGCCGAACTCGGATCGCTCTCACTCTGACTGGCTCGAACTGTTGAGCGCGCAATGGCGAGTCATCGACCGGTGCTGTTGAATGAAGCATTGGAGGGTCTGGCGGTATATCGGGACGGCTGGTACGTCGACGGTACCTATGGCCGCGGCGGACACAGCGCCGGGATCCTTGCGGCGCTGGGGAAACGCGGCAGGTTGCTCGCCCTGGACAAGGACCCCGAAGCTGTGGAACACGCTCGTGCGACATTCGGCAGCGATCCCAGGTTCTCCGTCCGTTTCGGCGGTTTCGAGAATTTCCGCGCGCTCGTGGCCCCCTGGCTGCGCGGGCAGCGGCTCGCCGGCACGCTCCTCGATCTTGGTATCTCCTCGGCGCAACTGGACGACGCGCGAAGGGGCTTCAGCTTCTCCGGTGACGGACCGCTCGACATGCGCATGAATCCCGACGACGGCATCAGCGCCCGGCAATGGCTGCGGCAGGTGGACGAAGCCGAATTGGCGGATGTGCTGCGGCGATTCGGCGAGGAGCCCCGGGCGCGGCGGATCGCCAGGGCGATCATCGAAACCCGCGCGTCGACGCCCATCGAAACGACCGGGCAATTGGCAGAGCTTGCGGCGAGGACGGCGGGGCCGGGCAACCGCAGGATCCATCCGGCGACGCGCGTATTTCAGGCGATACGAATCCACATCAACCGGGAACTCAAGTCCCTGGAGACGGCGCTCGATCAATGCCGCCGGTTACTGGCCGGCGGCGGCCGGCTGTGCGTCATCAGCTTTCATTCGCTTGAAGACCGCATCGTCAAGCGATTCATGGCCAGACAGGCCAAGGGCGATCCGGTCTACGCCGGGTTGCCGGACATTCCTCCCGGCGCGGGTCCCACGATGCGCCTCATCGGCGGGCTGACCCGGCCACGGCAAACCGAAGTGGAGGCCAATCCGCGAGCCCGCAGCGCGCGCCTGCGGGTCGCCGAGCGATTGGGGGCCGTGGCATGACGGGAAGGGGACTGCTGTTCACCACCCTTGCGATCCTGGCCGCAGCAGTCACGGCCACTGGCGTACTGGTGATCCAGGCCGAGCATCAGGCCCGCCAGTTGTTCGTGGAGCTGGAAGCGCTCAACCGGGAACGCGACCGGCTGCAGGCCGACTGGGGGCGGCTTCAACTGGAAGAGAGTACCTGGGCGACCCACGGGCTGATTGAAGCGATCGCCCGCGAGCGGCTCAACCTCAGGCAGGTGGAGGCCGACGAAATCATTCTGGTGGCAGACCCCGATTCATGACAAAACGCAATAAAACCGATTTTGAGAAGTGGAAGCGCTGGCGCACCACGCTGGTAATCCTTGCGTTCATTTGCGGTGGCCTGGTGCTCGAAGGCCGCATTCTTTACCTGCAGCTCAACCAGCGGGACTTCCTCTCCGCGCAGGGCGACGATCGTTCCCTGCGCACGGTGCAGATCTCCGCACACCGGGGGACGATCACCGACAGGCACGGTGAACCGCTGGCGGTCAGCACGCCGGTAGACAGCATCTGGGCAAATCCCGAGGACCTGGCGTCGGCCCTGCATCGAGTGTCCGAACTGGCGGAGGTCCTGGAGGTGGATGAGGACTGGCTCGTACGGCGCGTCACCAGCAATCTGGACCGGGAGTTCGTCTACCTGCGCAGGCACCTGCCTCCGGACCACGCCGCGAGGGTCCTGCAATTGGGAGTACCCGGTGTAGCGACATTTCGCGAGTACCGGCGCTACTACCCGGCGGGCGAAGTGGTCGGCCATCTGCTTGGGTTTACCAATATCGACGATGTGGGTCAGGAGGGCCTGGAGTTCGAATTCGACTATTGGCTCAAGGGCGAGCATGGCGCCAAGCGCGTGTTGCGCGACCGCCTGGGGCGCATCGTCGAGGACGTGGAACTGGTCGAACCTGCCCGGCCCGGCAGAACCCTGAGGGCCAGCCTGGATCTCGGGCTGCAGTACCTGGCCTATCGCGAGCTCAAGCAGGCCGTCGCCGATAACGATGCCATTTCCGGTTCGGTAGTGATCCTGGATCCGGCCACTGGCGAAGTGCTGGCGATGGTGAACCAACCTTCGTACAACCCGAACAACCGGGCCCAGTACGATGCGTCCCGCTATCGGAACCGCGCGATCACGGACATCTTCGAGCCCGGATCGAGCGTCAAGCCCTTCGTGGTGGCCGCAGCACTGGAAAGCGGCCGTTATCAACCGGATTCCGTCATCGACACCTCGCCCGGCACACTCTGGGTCGACGGCCGGGAAATAACCAGCGACAACAATAATCTGGGCGCCATCGATCTGACCACGATCCTGGCTCGATCCAGTAACGTCGGGGCTGCCAAGCTGGCGCTGGAACTGGATCAGGAGCAGCTCTGGTCGACATTGTCCCGGCTGGGGCTCGGCCGGGTCACCGAGAGCGGGTTCCCGGGGGAATCCGCCGGAGTGCTCCAGGATGTCCACTTCTGGAATCCGGTGGGCCAGGCCACGCTCTCCTATGGATACGGCCTTTCTGTCACGGCATTGCAACTGGCGCAGGCTTACGCGGTGATCGCCGCCGACGGTGTGCGCCGCCCGGTGTCGCTGCTGGCAGTGGACGAGGCGGAGCAGGGCGAGCAGGTCCTGTCCAGACACACGGCCGAAACGCTGCAGGGCATGCTGGAGACCGTGGTTCGCCAGGGCACCGGCCGGCGTGCGGCGGTTGCCAATTTCCGCGTGGCGGGCAAGACGGGTACCGCGTGGAAGTCCGGCGAAGGCGCATACTTCGAAAACCGCTACCTGGCGGTCTTCGGCGGCTTCGCCCCCGTAAGCGATCCGCGGCTGGTGACAGTCGTGGTCCTCGACGAGCCGAGACGAACGGCGTACTACGGCGGCGAAGTGGCGGCGCCGATCTTTTCCCGGGTCGTCGCCGGAGGGCTTCGCCTGCTCTCGGTTCCGCCCGACGGCCTGAGCGAACCGCCCCTGACCACTCTCACGCAGGGCGCCACTGCCGAGGTGCGCCAATGATGGCTGCAGCGGTGGGAACGGTCATGACGCTGGGCGAGTTGCTGGGCGGCGTGCCCGCAGAATTGAGCGGCATCGAAATCGCCGATCTGGTGATGGACAGCCGGCAGGCGGGCCCGGGTGCCGCCTTCGTCGCCGTTCAGGGCGATGGTAGCCACGGTATCGAGTACGCGGCGGATGCCGTCGCCCGGGGCGCGGCAGTTGTCCTTTACGAGCCGGCGCCGGGGGTCGATGCGGGCACCGTCGATGCGCCGCTCCTGGCGGTCGGCAATCTGCGCGGCCGCATCGGCGTTCTGGGCCGCACGTTCTTCGCACCGCCGCACTCGACCCCGCGGCTGGCCGGTGTCACCGGGACCAACGGCAAGAGCACCGTGGCGTATCTCGTGGCCCAGGCGCAGACCCTGCGCGGAACGCCCTGCGGTTACCTGGGCACCGTGGGCGCCGGCATTCCTCCCAACCTTGCCCCCCAAACCCTGACGACACCGGACTGCCTGTCGATTCACCGCACGCTGAGTTCGCTCGACGCGGACTTCGTGGCCATGGAAGTGTCCTCCCACGCCCTCGCACAGGACCGGATTGCCGGACTGACGCTGGATACCGCCGTTTTCACCAATCTCACCCGCGATCACCTGGACTACCACGGCGACATGGACAGCTACCGCTCCGCCAAGGCCAGGCTTTTCCAGTGGCCGGAACTGCGGCGCGCGGTGATTTTCGCGGACGATCCCTTCGGTGCGGCGCTGGCGCGCGAACTGGCCGATCCCGTCGAGCGCATCGAGGTCGGCCTGCGCGGCCGGGGCGAACTTTGCGGAACGGTAGTGGAATCGACCCTGAACGGGCTTTCCGTTCGGATCGAAGGGCGGCTCGTGGAGGCAACGGGCGCGGGCGAAGCCCTGCTCGAGTCACCCCTGGCGGGGGACTTCAATGCCGAGAATCTGCTCCTGGCGCTGGGTGTGCTGCTGGGCTGGGATGTGCCGATCGCCGAGGCATGCGAAGTGCTGGGACACTGCCGGGCGCCCGCCGGCCGCATGCAGGTGCTGGGGGGAGGCAAGCGGCAGCCCTGGGTAGCCGTGGACTACGCCCATACGCCCGCGGGACTCGAGCGGGTACTCGAAGGTCTCCGCCGCCAGGCCCCGGGCGAACTCTGGTGCGTATTCGGCTGCGGCGGGGAACGTGACCGTGGCAAGCGGCCGCTGATGGGGGAGGCCGCCTCCCGGATGGCACACCATGTGGTGCTCACCGACGACAATCCCCGCGGCGAGGATCCCGGCAGGATCGTTGCCGACATCCGCACCGGCATGATTGATCACCAGGATGTCCGAATTGAACACGACCGTGCCACGGCCATCGTGGAGACTGTCGCCAGGGCACGGCCGGGCGATGTGGTGCTGGTTGCGGGCAAGGGGCATGAACTGCGGCAGTCGACGGCCGCCGGCGATCGCGATTTCAGCGACGTCGCCACGGTGCGCGCCGCCCTGGGAGAGTCGGCATGAACCTCACCGTCGAAATCCGCGGGCTCGACGGGTTGGGGGGCGAATGATGCGGTCCCGAACGCTGGCGGCGGTGGCCAGGCAAGTGAGTGGGACGCTGCTCGGCGCCGACGCCGCGTTCGGCCGCGTCAGCATCGACACACGCAAACTGGATCCCGGCGCCCTGTTCGTAGCCATTCCCGGGGAACGGTTCGACGGCAACGACTTCGTCCCCGACGCTCATGCCAGGAGCGCTGCGGGCGCAGTGGTCTCGCGTCCGTCGGATGTGCCGCTGCCCCAGGTCCGCGTCCACGATACCCGGGGCGCGTTGTCCGGCATGGCTCGCGGATGGAGGCAAAACTTCCCTGTCCCTGTGGTGGCGGTCACCGGAAGCAACGGCAAGACCACGGTCAAGGAGTTGATTGCGGGGATCCTCGGCCGCAGCCACGAAGTTTGCGTTACGCGGGGCAACCTCAACAACGACCTGGGCGTCCCGCTGACGCTGATGGAACTGGCGGACCACCACGAGATTCTGGTCATCGAGCTCGGCGCCAACCATGCGGGCGAGATTGCCGCCCTCAGTCAACTGGTCTGTCCCACCGTCGGTGTCATCACCAACGCCGGCGCCGCGCACCTGGAGGGATTCGGCTCCATCGACGGGGTCGCGCAGGCCAAGGGCGAATTGCTCGATCACCTGCCGGCGGCGGGCACGGCGATACTCAATGCGGACGATCCCCATTGTTCCGCGTGGCGCCTGCGCTCCCGCTCCGGGTCGGTGCTGACCTTCGGTTTCGATCCGTCCGCCGATTGCACGGTGCGGGGCGAGGTGGCGGAGGTCAGCGAAGGGTCGGCCTTCACCCTCGACTTGCCCGATGGAACGCCTGTCGAATTGACGCTGCCGCTGCGCGGACGTCACAGCGTGTTAAATGCCCTCGCGGCGACGGCCGCCTCGTTCGCTGTCGGCGTCTCCGCCGACGAGATCCATGCCGGACTGAGCAGCGCACGACCGGTCAGCGGCCGTCTCAACCGTATTCGCGGCGTTGGCGGAGCCGCCATCATCGACGATACGTACAACGCCAATCCGACCTCCGCCCGCGCCGCCCTGGACTACCTGCGCGGCTGCGGCGGGCGGCGCATGTTCGTGCTCGGCGACATGGCGGAACTGGGCGCCGATGCGGCCGAATTGCATCGGCAGGTCGGCGAGTACGCGCGCGACTGCTGTGACTCGCTCTTTGCCATCGGCGAATTGAGTCGCGAGGCGGCACAGGCCTTTGGTTCCGGGGCCAGGTCCTTCACCGAATTGACGGCGCTGCGACAGGCGCTGAAACCGCTGCTCACCGAGGACGCAACCCTGCTGGTCAAGGGTTCCAGAGTGATGGGTCTCGATCGCCTCGTCGGCTCGCTCGGCAACGTCGGCGAAGAGGGGAAGGCGCCATGCTGATCTACGTCGCCGAGTACCTGACCCAGTATTTCTCCGCGTTCAACGTGTTCGGATACATCACCATGCGGGCCATTCTCAGCGCGCTCACGGCGCTGATCCTGTCGTTCGCGCTGGGTCCCCTGGTCATCCAGCGGCTGGCTTCCGGCAGCGTCAGGCAACCCATCCGCGAAGTCGGTCCGGAGAGTCATCTGCCCAAGGCCGGCACGCCGACCATGGGCGGCATGCTGATTCTGCTGGCGATCATCGTGAGCACGCTGCTCTGGGCGGATCTCGGCAGCCGCTTCGTCTGGATCGTGCTGCTCTGCACGGTGGCCTTCGGCATCATCGGCATCGTCGACGATTACCGCAAACTCAGGCTGGGCAACTCCAGGGGCCTGCGGGCCGGGACCAAGTTCTTCTGGCAGTCGGCAGCGGGTCTGACTGCGGCGATCGTGCTCTACGTTACGGCGGAAAACGCCGCAGTGGAACACGCGCTGCTCATTCCCTACTTTCCCGGCCTGCTGATTCCCATGAGCGCAATCGTCTACGTGGTTTTCTCGTCGCTCGTGATCGTCGGCTCTTCGAACGGGGTGAACCTGACCGACGGTCTGGATGGCCTGGCCATCATGCCCGCCGTACTCGTGGCCTCGGCTCTGGGCCTCTTCGCCTACGCGGCGGGCAATGCCGTATTCGCACCTTATCTGGGCATCCCCTACGTTGCGGGTGCCGGAGAGATGCTCGTTTTCTGTGCGGCCCTGGCTGGCGCCGGCCTGGGCTTCTTGTGGTTCAACACCTACCCCGCGCAGGTTTTCATGGGGGACATCGGAGCGTTGGCGCTCGGTGCCGCCCTGGGCCTGGTGGCCGTAGTTGTGAGGCAGGAACTGGTGTTGTTCATCATGGGCGGTGTTTTCGTCATCGAAACCGTCTCAGTCATTATCCAGGTGACCTCCTACAAGTTGACAGGCCGGCGCATTTTTCGAATGGCCCCGCTGCACCACCATTTCGAACTCAAGGGCTGGGCGGAACCGAAGGTGATCGTGCGCTTCTGGATCATCACGGTCGTGCTCGTGCTGATCGGTCTTGCCAGCCTGAAGATCAGGTAACGGGAGTACAGAAGGAACTCCATGAGTACTGCGGCGCAATTGTGCGACGACGAGATGAACGGTTCGCTGCCGGGTAACCGCACGCTGGTCGTGGGCCTGGGCGCCACCGGACTCGCGGCGGCGCGATTCCTTGCCTCACGCGGTGAGGAGGTGCTGGTGATCGACAGCCGGGCGAACCCGCCCGGGCTGGAAGCCCTGCGCGCCGCGCAACCCGAGTTACGGATCGAACTTGAGAGCCTGCACCCGCGTTGGCTGGAGGGAATATCCCAGGTGGTCATTTCGCCCGGACTGGGTCTGGACATCGGCATTGCGGCCGAGGCACGACGCCGTGGAATCCCCCTGGTCAGCGAAATCGAGTTGTTTGCCCGTGCCGCCCGAGCACCGGTGGTCGCGGTGACCGGCTCCAACGGAAAGAGCACCGTGGTCACCCTGGTGGAGCAAATGCTGGCGGCAGCCGGCCTGCGCGTCGCCGCCGGAGGCAACCTCGGCCCGCCCGCAGTGGATCTGCTGGCGGATCCGCCGGAGATCTACGTGCTCGAATTGTCCAGTTTTCAACTGGAGACCACCCGCAGCCTCCGCCCCGCCACCGCGGCGGTGCTGAACATCTCCGCCGACCACCTCGATCGCCACGGCAGCCTGGAGCGCTACGCCGCCGTCAAGGCACGGCTGCTGCGCGCGGCGCGTGTGCCGATCTTCAACCGGGACGATCCCATCGTCAGGGCGATGGGCGCCGACTATCCCGCGGGCATCCCGTTTTCGGCGCGGGAGCACCTGGACCGCGGCTACTGCGCCGTGCCGCATCGCGGCGAGCGGTGGCTGTTCCGCGACGCCAGGCCGGTATTGCCGACTTCGCGGTTGCGCATCCCGGGACGGCACAACGAGTCCAATGCCCTGGCGGCACTGGCGCTGGCCGACACCGTTGGCGGCGGGGGGAACGCGCAGGCTCCGGCACGAAGTCTGGATGCCATGAGCGAATTTCCGGGCCTCGAACACCGTTGTCAGCGGGTCGCCGAGGAAGACGGGATCACGTTCATCAATGACTCCAAGGGAACCAATGTGGGTGCGGCGGTCGCGGCGCTTCGGGGTCTTTCCGGCCCGCTGGTACTGATTGCCGGCGGCCGGGCCAAGGGCGCCGATTTCAAACCCCTGGCAGAGGCCGGCCAGGCCAGGCTCGCCGGTGCGGTGGTGATGGGTGAGGCGGCGGACGCCTTGCAGGCAGCGCTCGCGCCGGTCACTTCCGTGGTCGGCGCCGACGACATGCCGGCAGCCGTGGAACGGGCTGTGGAACTGGCCCGCGCGACGGAATTCAGGCGGGTGACCGTGCTGCTGTCGCCGGCCTGTGCAAGCTTCGACATGTTTTCCGATTACCGGGCACGGGGCGACGCCTTTGTCGCAGCAGTGGAGGCGCGTCAACGATGAACGCCCATATCGCCGACGATCATTTCAATGTCGACCCGTGGCTGTTGACTGCGGCGACGGGGCTTCTGGTATTCGGCACGATCATGGTGAGTTCGGCATCCATCTCCCTGGCCGACGGCTCGCTGGGCCAGCCGCACTTCTTCCTGAGCCGCCACCTCGTGGCAGTCGCCATCGGCTGCGTCGGCGCCTTTGCCGCTGCGAAGATTCCCTGCGAAGTCTGGTATCGGCTCAGCGGGCTGTTCCTGCTGGCCGCCTTTGCGCTGCTGGCGTCGGTGTTCATTCCCGGACTGGGGCACACCGTCAACGGCAGCGCCCGGTGGCTGAGCCTGGGACCGCTGAGCCTGCAGCCGTCGGACCCGGCGAGGGTTTGCCTGATGATCTACCTGTGCAGCTACGTTGTTCGCCACCACGAACGCGTGCGCGACACCCTGTGGGGGTTCATCGGGCCCATGGTCATCGTGGCGCTGGCCTGCGCGTTGCTGCTGGCGGAACCGGACTTCGGCGCGGCCGCCGTGCTCACCGCGACCAGCCTTGGGATCCTGTTTATCGGCGGGGCGAGGTTGAGCGGATTTCTATTTTGTTTCGTGGTCGCGGCGGTCAGCATGTCAGCCCTTGCCATGTCCTCCGACTACCGCCTGCAGCGCCTTCTGGGTTTTCTCGATCCGTGGGCCGACCCGTTCGGAAGCGGTTACCAGCTCACTCAGTCCCTGATCGCCATCGGCCACGGCGGCTGGCTTGGCGTCGGCCTGGGCGAGAGCGTGCAGAAGATGCTCTACCTGCCGGAAGCGCATACCGACTTCGTCTTCGCGGTGCTGTACGAGGAGCTGGGATTCCTTGGCAGTTCCCTGGCCATCGTGCTGTACGGGGTGCTGGTCGTTCGTGCGCTCGCCATTGGGCCGCGGGCGCATGCCGTGGGTTTGCCGTTCCAGGCGCTTCTGAGCAGCGCGATCGGCCTCACGCTGGGTATTCAGGCGTTCATCAATATCGGCGTCAATACGGGCTTGCTGCCCACCAAGGGATTGACCCTGCCGCTGATGAGCTACGGCCGTACCAGCGTGGTCATCACCCTGGTCTGTCTCGGGTTGCTCGTCAGAATCCACCACGAGGTGGTTGCCGCATCGCCGGAAGTGGTGCGCGCCCGCAGAAAGAGGGGCCGGCCGTGAACGGCGCGCCGGTGATGATCATGGCGGGCGGCACGGGCGGACACGTCTTCCCGGCGCTGGCCGTGGCGGAAGAGCTTCGCGGACGTGCGCAACCGGTGGTCTGGATGGGGACGCGCAAGGGTCTGGAGGCGAGAGTCGTTCCGGCGGCGGGTATCGAAATGGAATGGATTTCCATCGCGGGCCTGCGCGGACGCGGCGCTGCTGCCTGGCTCGCTGCGCCATTCCGGATCTCCCTCGCGATCGTTCAGGCACTGGCGGCGATACGCAGGCGCAAACCCGCTGTGGTCCTGGGCATGGGCGGCTTCGTTTCCGGCCCGGGCGGCGTTGCGGCGTGGCTGTGCCGTCGTCCGGTGTTGATTCACGAGCAGAATGCCGTCGCCGGGACCACCAATCGGTTGCTGTCACGTATCGCGCGAAGAGTGTTCGAAGCCTTTCCCGGCAGCTTCCCCGGCGGTGCCGCCGCGGAATTGGTGGGCAATCCGGTGCGCCGGGAAATTCTCGATCTCGCGCAACGGAACAGGCAGGAGGATGGACGCTGCGGGGAAGCCGTCCGCATTCTGATTCTCGGTGGCAGCCAGGGCGCCCGTGTGCTGAATGAACGCGTGCCGGAAGCCATGGCAGCGCTGCCGGGCAGCATTTCCGTGGCCATCCGGCACCAGGCGGGGCGCGGGCTTCAGACGGCGCAGCGCGGCTACGCGAATCACGGCCTTGCGGCGCGCGTGGACGCCTTTGTGGAAGACATGGCCGGCGCCTACGCGTGGGCGGACCTGGTGATCTGCCGCGCCGGCGCCCTGACCATCGCCGAACTGAGCGCGGCAGGCCTTGGAGCGATTCTCGTGCCGTTCCCCTACGCCGTGGACGATCACCAGTCCCGCAATGCCGAGAGTTTCGGTTCGCGAGGCGCGGGAATCGTCATCCCGGAACACGAATTCACACCTCAGCGGCTTGTGGACGAACTGGTTGCGCTGCTGGAGCACCCCGGCCGGATCGCCGACATGGGCGACAGCGCAAGGAACCTGGCCCGGCCCGCCGCCCTGACCGATATCGCCGACGCGTGCCTTCAGTTCGCGGAGGTGGCGGCATGAACGAGCGCATGGGCAGGATTCACCACGTCCACTTCATCGGCATCGGCGGTGTGGGCATGGGCGGCATCGCCGAAGTACTCATCAACCTCGGTTATGCGGTGCAGGGCTCCGACCTGCAACTGAACGCGATAACCGAGCACCTCGAGGGACTGGGCGCGCGCATCCACCAGGGCCACGATCCGGCCAACCTGGGCGAGGCGGATGTGGTGGTGGTGACCAGCGCGGTGCCGCAGGGCAACGTCGAGGTCATGGAGGCCCACCGTCGCCGGTTACCGGTGGTACAGCGGGCCGAGATGCTGGCGGAACTGATGAGGTTCCGATTCGGCATCGCAGTCGCGGGCACCCATGGCAAGACCACGACCACGAGCCTGATCGCCAGCATCATGGCCGAGGGCGGACTCGATCCCACCTACGTGATCGGGGGGCGACTGCTCGGCGCCAACGCCAACGCCAGATTGGGCAGCGGCCGCTACCTGGTGGCGGAAGCCGACGAAAGCGATGCTTCCTTCCTCCACCTTCAACCGATGATGGCGGTGGTCACCAACATCGACGCCGACCACCTGGGCAGCTACGAAGGCGAAATGGAACGCCTCAAGCAGGGCTTTGTCGGATTTCTGCGCAATCTGCCCTTCCACGGTCTTGCGGTGATGTGCCGTGACGACGCCAATACCCGTGAGCTGATCCCCGATCTCGGCAGGCGGGTAACCAGTTACGGGCTTTCGCATTCCGCCGATATCAGCGCCGAAAAGGTCCGCGCCGAAGGCCTGTCGACATCCTTTGTGGTGCGCCGTCCCGACCGTTCGCCGCTCCCGCTCAAGTTGAGGCTGCCCGGCACGCACAATGTCCTGAACGCGCTGGCCGCCGTCGCCGTCGTCACCGAGCTGGGTGTCTCCGATCGGGCCATCCGGCGCGCCCTCGCCGAGTTCTCGGGCATTGATCGGCGCCTCGAGGTGCTGGGCACCGTCACCACACCCTCCGGCCAGGTGACCTTCGTCGACGACTACGGTCACCACCCCACCGAAATCGCCGCAACGCTGCAGGCGGTCAGGCAGGTCTGGCCGAATCGGCGGCTGGTCGTGGCGTTCCAGCCCCACCGCTATACCCGTACCCACGAATTGATCGATGACTTTGCCCGGGTGCTTTCGGATACCGACGTGCTGCTGCTGACCGAAATATACGGTGTGGGCGAGACGCCGATCGCCGGCGCCGACGGCCGGTCGCTGGCGCGCGCCGTGCGCAGCCGCGGCGTTGTCGAACCCGTGTTCGTCGAGGAACTGGACAACCTGCCGGAAATTCTTGGCGGTGTTGTCAGGCACGACGACGTGGTCCTGACGCTGGGCGCCGGCAGCATCGGCGCTGCGGCGAGGCGCCTGCCGCCGGCGATGGCGGTGAAGGGGCCGGTGGGAGTGAAGCGGTGATAGCGGCCATGCCGGGCAGACGCAATTCGTCACGGTTGCGCTACGGCGAGCCCATGAGCCGGCACACGTCCTGGCGCATAGGCGGATGCGCGGACGTTTTTTTCAGGCCATCCGGCGTGGCGGAATTGACGGACTTCATCGCCGGTCTTGACAAGGACGAGGACATTCTCTGGATCGGACTGGGATCGAACCTGCTGGTCCGGGACGGGGGCGTTCGCGGTGTGGTGATCTGCACGCTGGACCTGACTTCACGCATCAAGCGGCTGGACAACGGCCGGGTTCATGTCGGCTCCGGTGTGCCCTGCGCGGCGCTCGCCCGCCAATGTACGCGGTGGCAACTGGGTCCCGCAGCGTTCTTCGCCGGAATTCCCGGCACCGTCGGCGGCGCTCTCGCCATGAACGCGGGCGCCTTCGGCGGCGAAACCTGGGACTCGGTGGAGTCCGTCGAAACACTTGATCGAAGGGGACGGCAGCGAACCCGGAGCAGGGCGGACTATCGTGTGGGTTATCGCTCGGTCGAGGGTGTCCCCGGCGAGTGGTTCCTGGCCGCCACGCTGGCACTGTCCGGCGACCCGGAGGCCGATATGAGCCAACTCGCGGAGATGCGGCGCCGGCGCGACCGCACCCAGCCCCTGGGTGTGCGCAGTTGCGGTTCGGTGTTCCGAAATCCGCCTGGCGACTTTGCCGCGCGGCTGATCGAAGCCTCGGGGCTCAAGGGACGGTGTGTCGGGGACGCAATGGTTTCCGAAAAGCACGCCAATTTCATTATCAATCGGGGCCATGCCACCGCACGGGACGTGGAATGGCTGATCGGCGAGGTCCGGGACCGGGTCGCGGCTGACTCGGGAATCGTCCTGGAACTCGAGGTGCGCATTGTGGGTGACAAAGATGCCCGGGGCTAAGCGTCAAGGAGGTCTCCGTCCGCCGGGGCGCGCGCGTTTCGGCATAAGCTGGGGCCGCGCCCTTTCCCCCGTGGCGATGCTGGCCGTGGTGGCGGCGATGCTGCTCGCTGCACGTGTGTTTCTGGATCATCCGGTTCGCAACCTGCACATGGAAGGCAGCTTTCAGCGAGTGACTCCGGTTGAAGTACAGGCGGCAATGGCGCCGGGTCTACAGGACAGCTTCCTGACCGCGAACCTCGCGGAGTTGCGCGGCCTGGTGGAATCCCTGGACTGGGTCAAACGGGCGCAGGTCGCAAGGCAATGGCCGGATACGCTGGTGATCCGGGTGACCGAACATCAGGTGGCTGCGCGCTGGGGAGATTCTTCGCTGATCAGCCGCGAGGGGGAGATATTTGCCGGCGAATCGCGTTACATGTTTCCGGAATTGCCGCATCTGGCCGGTCCGGCCAATACGGAACGGCGCGTCGTCGAGCGTTACCTGGAATTGCAGGGACTGCTGGGTGCGGCGAACCTGACTCTTGCAGCCCTGTCCATCGATGAGCGGGGATCGTGGCGCATGCAATTGCAGGGTGGCCAGACGATTCGAATCGGCCGCAGCGACGTGGAGCAACGGCTGGACCGTTTCTTCCATCTGGCGGCGCCTCTGATCAGGAATGAATTCGAGCAGGTGAGCCATGTGGACATGCGCTACACCAACGGATTTTCAGTCGGCTGGCGCCCTGTCGCCAGTGGAACAGCGACGGCCGCGGCGGTTGGAGGCGAGTGAGCTATGCGCGGAAAGCGTGACGACCAGAACCTCATTGTCGGCCTGGACATCGGCACGTCCAAGGTCGTGACCATCGTCGGCACGGTTACGCCTGCGGATACCGTCGAAGTCGTCGGGATCGGGATGACCCCGTCGCGGGGGCTCAAGCGCGGGATCGTGGTGGATATCGAATCCACGGTCGAGTCCATCCGCCGCGCCGTGGAAGAAGCCGAATTGATGGCGGGCTGCGAGATCAACGACGTATACGCCGGTATCGCCGGCGGCCATGTTCGCAGCCTCAACTCCCACGGCATCGTTGCCATCACGGACAAGGAAGTCACGTCATTCGACGTGGAGCGGGTCATCGATGCCGCCCGGGCCGTGGCGATTCCCGCCGACCAGAAGCTGCTGCACGTGCTGCCGCAGGAATTCCTGGTGGATTCGGAAGTGGGGATTCGCGTACCCATCGGCATGTCGGGCGTGCGCCTGGAGGCGAAGGTCCACCTGGTCACCGGCGCGGTAAGCGCTGCGCAAAACATCGTCAAGTGCATTCAGCGATGCGGACTGGATGTAAGGGACCTGGTGCTGGAGCAACTGGCGTCCAGCTACGCCGTGCTCACCGAGGACGAGAAGGAACTCGGCATCTGCCTGCTGGACATCGGCGGCGGCACCTCCGATATCGCGGTGTTCTGCGGCGGTGCGATTCAGCACACGGCGGTGATACCCATCGCGGGGGCGCAGGCGACCAACGATATCGCCGTTTCGCTGCGCACGCCGACGCTGCATGCCGAGGAGATCAAGATCAGGTACGCCTGCGCGCTGTCGCAGTTGGCCAATCCCGACGAGACGATCGAGGTGCCCAGCGTCGGCGACCGCCCCCCGCGGCGGCTGGCACGGCAGACACTCGCGGAAGTGGTCGAGTCCCGCTATGAGGAACTCTTTACCCTGGTACACGACGAACTTCGCCGCTCCGGATACGAGGAAATGATCGCGGCGGGCGTTGTCCTTACGGGCGGCAGCGCCAAGATGGAAGGCGCCGTCGAACTCGCGGAGGAAATATTTCACGTGCCCGTCCGGCTCGGCGTTCCCCAGTACGTGGAAGGCCTGGCGGACGTGGTGCGCAACCCCATTCACGCCACCGGCGTCGGGCTGTTGCTCTATGCCAGGGAAGCCGCGCACGGGCGGGCCGACGGAGTGGTGGCGAAGGCGAAGGACCCCGGCATGCTGGGAAAGATGAAGACATGGGTTCAGGGGCAATTCTAGGAATTTTGGACAAATCGACAAAATCATTCGGTTTCATGAAGGAGCGGTGCAATGTTTGAACTTATGGACGGTTACAGCGAATCGGCGGTCATCAAGGTGATCGGCGTCGGTGGCGGTGGCGGCAACGCTGTCACGCACATGATGCAGGCCGGTATCGAGGGCGTGGATTTCATCTGCGCCAACACCGATGCCCAGGCGCTGAAACGGGCACGGGTCAAGACCGGAATCCAGATCGGCTGCAACATTACCAAGGGACTGGGCGCCGGAGCCAATCCGGAGATCGGACGCCAGGCTGCCATGGAGGACCGCGACCGCCTGCAGGAAGTCGTTCAGGGCGCCGACATGCTGTTTATCACCGCGGGCATGGGCGGAGGCACCGGCACGGGTGCAACGCCCGTGGTCGCGCAGTTGGCCAAGGAACTCGGGATCCTGACGGTCGCCGTGGTGACGAAACCGTTCGAATGGGAAGGGCGCAAGCGGATGAGCGTCGCCGAACAGGGCATCGCCGAACTGGGACGCCACGTGGATTCCCTGATCACCATTCCCAACCAGAAGTTGCTGACCGTGCTTGGCTCGGATACGACCTTGCTGGATGCCTTCGGCACCGCCAACGAAGTGCTCCAGGGAGCCGTGCAGGGGATTGCCGAGCTGATCACGCGTGAGGGGTTGATCAACGTGGACTTTGCCGACGTGCGCACCGTGATGT
Source organism: Gammaproteobacteria bacterium (assembly GCA_022825505.1). Lineage (GTDB taxonomy): Bacteria > Pseudomonadota > Gammaproteobacteria > Steroidobacterales > Rariloculaceae > UBA6522. The sequence goes on from JAJDWR010000063.1 coordinate 190,964, forward strand.
CGGAAATGGGCATGGCGATGATCGGCGCGGGCAGCGCCAGCGGAGAGGGACGGGCCCGCAAGGCTGCCGATGCGGCTATCTCCAGCCCGCTGCTGGAGGACATCAATCTCGCCAATGCCAACGGCGTGCTGGTCAACGTGACCTCCGGTCCCGATCTGCAGATCGGCGAGTTCCAGGAGGTCGGCGAGACCATCAAGCAGTTCGCCTCCGAGGATGCGACGGTGGTCGTGGGGACGGTGGTCGATCCCGACATGAGCGAGGAACTGCGTGTCACCGTGGTCGCTACCGGACTGGGCCGGTCCGCCACCGTACTGCAGAGTGCTCCGCAGGCGCGTCCGGCACGCCAGCCACGCACGCCGGGCCCGGGTCCGGTCGACTATTCGCAACTGGAGCAGCCCTCAGTGGCTCGCAAGAAGGCTGTGGGAGACGATGTGGAAGCACCGGCGGACGACATGCAGCAACTGCTGGATATCCCGGCGTTTCTGCGCCGCCAGGCCGACTAGTGCTCTATCCGACTGATCGTTGCGCATCGGTGGCAGCAGGTCCGGTTGCCGCTGCAGCGGGCGCTGTGCTAGTGTTTTTCTTCCTTTTTTCCGGCCTCCACAGGTCCGGGAGCCGGGCTTGAAGCAGCGCACTCTCAAATCGTCGGTACGCACCACGGGTATCGGACTGCATGGCGGCGGCAAGGTCTACATGAACCTGCGGCCGGCGCCGGCGAACTCGGGCATCACGTTTCGACGGGTCGACCTGGACGAGCCGGTGGCCATTCCCGCGCACGCCCTGAATGTCACCCGCACGACACTCGGTACGACGCTCGAAAACCGGGGCGCCAGGGTCTCGACGGTGGAACACCTGATGGCGGCCCTGGCCGGGTTGGGAGTGGACAACGCCTTCGTCGACCTCACGGCCGGGGAAGTCCCGATCATGGACGGCAGCTCGGCGCCATTCGTGTTCCTGCTGCAGTCGGCGGGCATCGAAGAGCAGAATGCTCCGAAGCGCTTTATCCGTATCCGCAAGCCGGTGGAAGTCAGGGAAGACGACAAGTGGGTGCGGCTGGCGCCCCACAATGGTTACCGTCTGAACCTGGAGATCGACTTCGATCACCCGGTGCTGCGCCGCCGCAGGCAGCACGCAAGCCTGGATTTCTCCACGGCATCGTTCATGAAGGAGATCAGCCGCGCGCGAACGTTCGGCTTCCTTTCCCAGATCGAGTCCCTGCGGGAGCGCAATCTCACCCTGGGAGGCAGCATGGACAGCGCCGTGGTGATGGACGACTACCGCGTGCTCAACGAAGACGGCCTGAGGTTCCACGACGAATTCGTCCGCCACAAGATCCTGGACGCGGTGGGCGACCTGTACCTCGTGGGCGGCTGCTTCATCGGCGAATTTTCCGGCTACAAGTCAGGCCACCTCCTGAACAATCGGCTGGTGCGTGCGCTGCTGGAGCGGCGCGACGCCTGGGAAGAGGTCGAGTTCAACGATCCGCGGCGCTCGCCCGTGTCTTACCGGCGGGTGCCGGTCAGAGCCGGCTGACCCGAATTTCCCCCGATCGTGCGGCGAGTGCGCGTGCAGGCATCCCGCGCGCGGTGGTATGCCGTATCGATCTTCTTTCTCGCCTACCTGATCTCGATCGTCGACCGGCAGCTCCTGTCCTTGCTGCTGGTGCCCATTCAGAACGACCTGCAGGTCAGCGATACGTTGATGAGCACCCTGCACGGGTTCACGTTCGCGTTCTTCTATTCCGTCATGGGGCTGCCGATCGCGCGGATGATCGATGGGGGCAACCGGCGCCTGATCATCAGTCTCGGCATCCTGGTGTGGAGTCTCGCCACGGCAAGTTGCGGGCTGGCAACGGAATTCTGGCACCTGCTCATCGCCAGAACACTGGTCGCGACGGGAGAGGCCGCGTTGCTGCCGGGCGCCTGTTCGATCATCGCGGATTTCTTCGCGCCCAACGAGCGCGGCAAGGCGATGGGGATCTTCAGCTCCGGCGGCACGTTCGGCAACTCGTTGTCGATGTTGGCCGGGGGCGTACTGTTTGCGGCATTTTCCGGCATTGACCTGGCGCTGCCATTTTTCGGGCGCCCTGAAACCTGGCAGCTGGTTTTCGTCGTGATCGGCCTGCCCGGCATCGCTGTAGCCGCGCTGGTGCTTACGATCCGGACGCCAGAGCGAAGATCGGCGTCCGGCAACGCCGGGGTTCCCCTGGCCGTTGTCTTCCGGTATTTCAGCGAGAACCGGTTCAGTTATACCCTTACGATCACGGGGATCAGTTTCTACTTCGCTGCGATGCTTGCGTACCTCGCATGGACACCGACGCTGTTGATCCGCAATCACGCGCTGGAAGTAGGGCAGGCCGGGCGGATTTATGGCCTGGTTCTGCTCTTCCTGGGTCCCGCGGGCACCTTTCTGTGGGGCTGGCTCGCCGACTGGATGCAGAGAAGCAGGGGCCGGACCGACAGCAAGATTCTGTGCACGATCATTGCCTGCCTGGGGATGATCGTTCCCGGCATTGCCTACCCGTTGATGGACAACCTGTCCGTGGCGGTCCTGCTCATGTCCGTGTTCGTGTTTTTCGCTTCGGCTCCGTTGGGAACCGCGCCCGCCAGCATCCAGGACATGACGCCTGCGCCGATGCGGGGGCAGGCGACCGCGCTTTACACCGGCATATTGAATATCATCGGTTTTGGCGTGGGACCGCTGCTGGTTGCCCTGTTTACGGACAACCTGTTTGCGGACCCCGGGCTTCTCGGGTTTTCCATGGTCATCGTGCTGGTGGCATCCACGTTGATTGCCATTGGTTGTCTCGGCGCGAACTGCGCGGCCTATCGGTCGACCGTGGCCGTTTGCGAGCGCTGGAAAGCGGAGTAGAGAATGAACAGCGGCGTTGTGCGTTCTGTTGCCGTCAGGGGGGAGCGGGTGGTCGATCCGGCGGCGTGGTCTGCGGGGGACCTCGCCGGGAATGACGACTGGATTGTGCGTATCGATCACCGCGACTTCGCGGACCTGCGCGACATGGCCGCGAAGTTCCGGCGACGGAATGGCGAGGATGCGAACCGGCTGCTCGACAGCGGCCGCAGCGACTTCGATCTCGGCAGGTTCAACCGCAAGATCGAGTCGATTGCCCACGATCTGAAGGATGGCAAGGGACTGGTCCTGGTCCGGGGGCTGCCCGTCGACCGGCTTGAACCTGTCGATATCGCGATCATCTACTGGGCGGTGGGCCTGCACCTTGGCATACCCGCGTCCAATAATCCCGATGGCGACATGATCGGACATGTGACCGACCTGGGCGGGGACATCAGCCATCCCAAACAACGCGGCTATCAGACCCGTGTGACGATGGACTACCACAACGACCAGGCCAACGTGGTGGGACTGCTGTGCATCCAGACGGCGAAGCACGGCGGGGAGTCCAAGGTGGTCAGTTCGATATCGGTCTACAACGAATTGATCCGGCGCCGCCCGGGCCTGCTCGACACGCTTTGCGGGGATTTCTGCTGGAGCATGATGGGAGAAGTGGACGAGGACCAGCTTCCCTACTACACAAGCCCGATTTTCAACTTCATCGACGGCTACCTGTGTACGTCGTTCGGGCCCGACCACATCAGAAAGGGTCACAATCTTCCTGAAACGCCGGACATGACGCCCAGTCAGTCCGAGTCGATCCGGGTCGTGGAAGACATCTGCGAAGACCTTCACTATGCGATGGAACTGGAATCGGGCGACATGCAGTTCCTCAACAACATGGTTGCGCTGCATACCCGCAACGGCTTTGAAGACTGGTCCGAGCCGGAAAGAAAGCGGCTGCTCTGGCGCCTGTGGCTGAATGTGCCGGGAATCCGGCCGCTGACCCCGTTCATGGAACACTGGCGCACGGGGCTGTTGCTCAGGGGCACGGAGCCGAGGATCAACCTTACGCCGGGTTGATGTCAGTCGGAGCCGGCGCCTCGTTCTTGGCCATCCATGACCCCGCGCCGCGCCCAAAACGTGCGCAAGGACCGCTCGCACTTGCCCTCGCACTCAACGCCTGGGCAAGCCGGTACGTGCTGTAGACTATGATGCCGTTGTCATGTCTCGGGCGGCGTTAACAGGCCCCAAGCTGTGGAAATTCCGGAACTCTCGCCTTGGTTGGCCATGACGTTTGCCGGCCTGACGGGCTTGGTCGTCGGCAGCTTTCTCAACGTCGTCGCGCACCGTCTGCCCATCATGATGGAACGGGCATGGCGGCGGCAGTGTGCGGAACTAGCCCGCGAACCCGCGCCTTCGATGCCCGCGGCGGATACCGCGTTCAACCTCTGGATGCCGCGCTCGTCCTGTCCCGGCTGCGGCGCCGCGATCGCCGTCCGGCACAACATCCCCGTGCTCGGTTACGCCATGTTGCGCGGCCTTTGCGCCCGCTGCGGTACGGGCATTTCGCTGCGCTATCCGTTAGTGGAGGCGGCTGGCGCCGTCCTTGCCGTGCTGGTCGTCTGGGTGCTCGGACCCACCTGGCAGGCGGCCGCGGCGTTGCCCTTCGCCTGGACTCTGCTGGCGTTGTCCGTCATCGACCTGGAACGGCAGCAGCTGCCCGACGCGCTGACACTGCCGCTGCTGTGGGGAGGGCTTCTCCTCAGCCTGATCCGGATCGACGGCGGCGTTGTTTTTTCGGACGTGGGCTCGAGCGTGATCGGCGCCGCAGCCGGCTATCTCGTTCTCTGGGCCGTGTATCAGGCATTCAGGCTGGCCACGGGCAAGGAGGGGATGGGCTATGGCGACTTCAAGCTGCTCGCAGCCCTGGGCGCCTGGCTCGGGTGGCAGTCGCTGCCGCTGATCATTCTGCTGTCCGCAAGCACCGGCGCGGTCGTCGGCATCGCGGGTGTATTTTTTCTCGGCCGTTCACGCCATGTACCCATCCCTTTTGGGCCGTTCCTGGCCGCCGCGGGGATGGTGACGTTGCTGTGGGGGGAGGCTTTGGCCGGTCGATATGTGCAATGGTTCCTGTAGGGTCCGAAACTCCATTGCATGCTGCACGATGAGGGCGCGATGTACAGAGTCGGACTGACCGGCGGAATCGCCAGCGGCAAGACGGCCGTGGCGGATATTTTCGACAGCCTGGGCGCGGGCATCGTCGATACCGACCGGGTGGCGCGGGAGGTGGTCGCTCCGGGGCAGCCCGGGCTCGAAGCGGTACGCGGTGAATTTGGAGAAAGTGTGATACGCGCATCCGGCAAACTTGACCGCCGTGCGATGCGAGAGTTGGTTTTTGCCGATCCGCAGGCACGCCGGCGACTGGAATCGCTGCTGCACCCCCTCATCCGTGCCCGCACGATGGAAGCGCTTGAACTGGTTCGGGCGCCCTACGCTGTCGCGGTCGTCCCCCTCCTGGTCGAGACCGGATTCGGAGAGCTGGTGGATCGCGTCGCCGTAGTGGATTGCCCCCGCGCGGTCCGGCTCGAACGCCTGATGGCTCGCGACGGCATGGACCGCGAACAGGCAGAGTCCATGCTGAACGCCCAGGTGGACCGCCAGACCCGACTGGCGGCAGCGGACGATGTCATCGACAATGGCGGCAGCCGGTCGTCGACACGCCGCCAGGTGCAGCGATTGCACGTCCTCTACCAGCGCATGTAGCAGCCCGTTTGCTCAACTTGGCAATCTCACGCAAAATAGCCCGATGGCAGACTTTTCCAGCAAGTCGCCGGAGGTTGACGCGCCAGAACAGCTAATGGAGTTCGAGCATCCGCTCACGGAGAGAATAAGAACCTTCCTCAGGATAGAGCTCCTTAACCAGCAAGCCTGTTTTCACGCCGACGACACTTCCGAACTGGGTGCGCGGGCCGCGCTGACGAGCCTGCTGGATATCCTCAATCTCTTCAGGCGGGGCGATGTCCGCATGGAGGTGATCAAGGAGCTCGAACTGCAGCGCCAGATTCTGGCCTCGTACATCCGCGAACCGGACGTCGACCATGAACTGCTCGAGGGCAACCTGGAGAACATCAAGGAACTGCAGTCGAGGATCGGCGACTCCGGTACCGTGTTCCTCAACCTGCTCAAGGAATCTCACTTCCTCTTCAACATCAACCACCGCAGTTCGATCCCCGGCGGCACTTGCATGTTCGACCTGCCGGACTACGGCTACTGGCTGAAACTTCCCTACGAGGTGCGCAGCGAACAGTACCAGGCCTGGCTGGAGAGTTTTTCCCCCATCAGCGACGCGGTCGGCCACATCCTCTGGCTCATCCGCCAGACCAGCCAGCCATTGGAACGCACGGTCGAGTCGGGCATGTACCAGACCAACCTGGCGGGCGATGCCCGCCCGCGCCTGATCCGCGTCATTCTGCCGGTGGCCGGGGGCATTTATCCGGAGATCAGCGCCGGCAAGCAGCGCTTCACCCTTCGCTTCGTGCACTGGCGCGGCACGGACGTGCGCCCGGTGCAGGTTCAGGACCCGGTCACGTTCCTACTCGCGTTGTGCTGACAGGGCTTCGACCAGCGGCAGGTCGGCGGGCAGCAACGGCAACGTGAGAAGATTCTCCGGAGCCACCCACTTCAGCGCCTGCCCTTCCCGGGCACTGGGTTCACCCTCGAACCGATCGACCCGCCACAGTTCGAGGTGCACGCACCGGTCCGGGTAGCGATGCGTGAGTTCTGCCATGAATTCCGCGCCACGCACCGCGATTCCCAGTTCTTCGCGCAGCTCGCGTTCGAGGGCGCGGCGGGGTCCTTCGCCCGGGCGGCGCTTGCCCCCCGGAAACTCCCAGTAGCCCTCCATGTGGGTGCCCGCCCGGCGCTGGCCCACCAGTACGCGGCCGGAAGCATCGGTGATCAGCCCCGCCACCACGTCTACCTGCGCTTGCGGCGACCGGGCGGTGGCCGTTCGGGTCAATTCAGGCGTCCGCAGCAGTGCTTGTACTTCTTGCCGGAACCGCAGGGGCACGGCTGATTGCGCCCGATCTTCGGCTGTTCCCGGGTGAACGGCGTCACGGGAGGAGGCGCCGGCCGCGACGCAGGACGTGCTCCGGGACGACCGGCCGGTCGCGGCCCCGGAAGCGCCCCGGGTTGGGGAGACGGCTGCGGCGGCGCCGGCGGCATGCCCCCGGGCCGGCCGCCTGCAGGCATCGCCCGCGCCGCCGCGGCCGCCAGCGCGGACGCCGGCGCATGGTGGTAGCGCATAGCGCTGGTGTCGGTGGGCGGCGGCCGCATCATTTCCGTTTCGGGTTGTCTGCGGACCTGTACCCTGGACAGAAATGCGATGGTATCCCGGTCCATTCGTTCCAGCAGGCCGCTGAACATCTCGAATGCTTCCCGCTTGTATTCCTGGGTGGGCTTGCGCTGGGCGTAGGCTCGCAGGTGTATTCCCTGGCGAAGGTAGTCAAGCGCACCGATGTGCTCGCGCCAATGCATGTCCAGCTGCCTGAGCATGATGCCCTTCTCGATTTCGCGCATCGGCGCGGCGCCCACCGACTCGACCTTCTCCTCGTATTCGTTCCTGACGCGGGAAACCAGTTCGTCCCGCAGCCCGTCCTCGTCCAGCGCGTGGTCGCCTTCCAGCAGGGATGACACGTCGACCCGGATGCCGAAATCCCGCTCCATGGCCTGGCTCAGTCCCTCCGTGTCCCACAACTCCTCGACGCTTTCCGGCGGGATGAATTCCGCCATGGTCGCGGCGACGACGTCCACGCGCATCGCCTCGATCTCCTCCTCGACATCGTCGGCTTCCATCAGCTCGCTGCGTCGCCTGTAGATGACCTTGCGCTGATCGTTGGCCACGTCGTCGTATTCCAGCAGGTGCTTGCGTGCGTCGAAGTTGTGGGCTTCGACCTTGCGCTGGGCGCGCTCGATCTGCCGCGACAACAGCTTGCTCTCGATGACCTCGCCCGGTCGCATCCCGGCTCGGGAAAGCAACCGCTTGGTCCGTTCCGGGTCGCCGAAGATGCGCATCAGGTCGTCTTCCATGGAAAGGTAGAACCGGCTCGACCCGGGATCGCCCTGACGCCCCGAGCGGCCGCGCAACTGGTTGTCGATGCGCCTGGATTCATGCCGCTCCGTACCGACGATGTGCAGCCCGCCTTCGGCGATGACGTCGTCGTGGCGCGCCTGCCACTGTTCACGGGCCGTTCCCCTGGCCGCCTCGCCGGCGTCGCCCATATTCGCCAATTCGGCCTGCAGGTTGCCGCCCAGCACGATATCCGTTCCCCGGCCGGCCATGTTGGTGGCGATGGTCACCGTACCGGGCCGGCCGGCCTGGGCGATGATCTCCGCCTCCTGCTCGTGGTACTTGGCGTTCAGCACCTGGTGGCGGATTTTCTCCTTGCGAAGCAGATTCGAGAGGAACTCCGAGGTCTCGATGGAGGTGGTGCCCACCAGGACCGGCTGGCCGCGCTCGTGACAATCCTGGATGTCCTCGATGATGGCGTCGAACTTGTCGCTCCTGGTCAGGTAGACCAGGTCCGGGGCATCGTCCCGGATCATTTCCTTGTGGGTCGGGATCACCACGACCTCGAGACCGTAGATCTGCTGGAACTCGTAGGCTTCCGTGTCGGCGGTACCGGTCATCCCGGCCAGCTTGTCGTAGAGGCGGAAATAATTCTGGAACGTGATCGAGGCGACGGTCTGGTTCTCCTCCTTGACGCGCACGCCCTCCTTGGCCTCGATCGCCTGATGCAGGCCGTCCGACCAGCGCCGTCCGGGCATGGTGCGGCCGGTAAATTCATCGACGATCACCACCTCGCCGTCCTTGACGATGTACTCCACTTCCCTGTTGAACAGCGTGTGCGCGCGCAGCGCGGCGTTGATGTGGTGCATGAGCCGGATGTTGCCCGCGTCGTACAGGCTCTCGCCCTCGTTGAGGACACCGGCCCTGGCCAGCAACGGCTCGATGCGCTCCTGACCCTCCTCGGTCAGATGCGCCTGCTTGGACTTCTCGTCGATGGTGTAGTCGCCGGGGACAATGAGCCGGCATCCGGGAGGGCTCGCTCCCGGCTCGGTTTCGATCAGGTGATGACCGCCTTCGTACGCCTGTTCCAGCGCCTCGTCGATGGGCATTTCCCCCAGTTCCTCACCGGATATACCGTTGACGCTCACCCGTCTGGCCTCGATGTTCTCGTTGGCCCTGCCGGGCGGCGGCTTGTGGGGGGTCAGCCTGGGGATGAGCTTGTTGATCTTGAGGTAAAGCTCGGTGCTCTCCGTGGACGGTCCCGAGATGATCAGGGGCGTTCTCGCCTCGTCGATGAGAATGCAGTCCACCTCGTCCACGATGGCGTAGGACAGGTCCCGCTGCACCCGGTCTTCCAGGCGGATGGCGAGATTGTCCCGCAGGTAGTCGAATCCGAATTCGTTGTTGGTACCGTAGGTGATGTCCGCCCGGTAGGCTTCCTGCTTGTCTTCACGGCTCTGGCCGGCCTTGACGACTCCTACCGTCAGTCCCAGGAACTCGTAGATCGGACCCATCCAGTCGGCATCCCGCTGGGCCAGATAGTCGTTCACGGTGACGATGTGCACGCCCTTGCCGGTCAGCGCGTTCAGGTAGGCGGTGAGCGTTGCCACCAGCGTCTTGCCCTCGCCCGTGCGCATCTCCGCGATCTTGCCCTGGTGCAGCGCGACGCCGCCCACCAGTTGCACATCGAAGTGGCGCATGCCCACCGTGCGTACGGCGGCTTCCCGAACCACCGCAAACGCCTCCGGCAGGAGCGAGTCCAGGTCCTCCCCGGCCTTGAGACGGGACCTGAATTTCCCGGTCTTCTCTTTCAGCGAGCCGTCGTCCAGCGACTGGATGTCAAGCTCCAGGGCGTTTGCCTGGACCACAAACCGCTCGTAGCCGCCCAGCAGCCGCTTGTTGCGGCTGCCGAAGATGTTCGTGAAGAACCTGGAGGTCTGTTCCAGCAATCGACTTCCCGGTGTTGCGGCCCGAATGCCCTATTGTAAGGTCACATCGAAGTCTTGGGGACAGGAAGCGCAGTTTGCAAGGGCAATCATACTGTCCCATGTCGTGTCGGTGAGAGTTACGCGACCGGCAATTCGCCGCGGCAGCGAGTTCATCGCGCCATGCTGTTCCAGCCTCCCGACGGCTCCCGAATGGCTCACACTACGTCCTGTAGAATGGCGACTGAGCCCGTTCCCCGCGTTGTGCCATGCCATCCAATTCCCTTGCGGAACTGTTGAATTCCGGTAGCCTCGGCCAACTGACCGCCGAGTCGCGCCGACTCCAGGACCTTGCCGACTCGGTCCGCGAACGGCTGCCCGCCGAGGAAGCCGCCCACCTGGTAGCCGCCAACACCGACGACAAAGGCCGGCTTGTACTCGTTATGGATGCCTCGGTCTGGGCAGCCCGGGTCCGCTACATGGCCCGGGAACTGGGGGAGGACCGGATCAAGGTCAGGGTGCTTCCGCGAGGCGCCGGCTCGAACTGAACATCGCGAACTACATCACCTGCCCCATTCTAAACACCGGCAGGTACATGGCGACAACCAGGCCGCCGACGACGACGCCCAGCACAGCCATGATGAGCGGCTCCAGCAGGCTGGACAGGCCGTCGACCGCGTTGTCGAGCCGTTCTTCGTAGAAGTCCGCGATCCGTTCCGCCATGTCTTCGAGCGCGCCGGATTCTTCCCCCACACCGATCATTCGGGTGGCGATGGAGGGAAACAGGCCGGACATCTTCATGGCCTGCTGCAGACGCTGTCCGGTGGCGACCTCGTCGCGGATGTTCAGGACCGCGCCCTCATAGACGATATTGCCGGTGGCCCGGGCGACCGGCTCCAGCGCCTGGACCAGGGGTGTGCCGGCCGCGAAGGTGATGGCTAGCGTGCGCGCGTAACGCGCGGTGGCCGCCATGTGGACGATGGGGCCGATGACCGGAACGCGCAGCATCGCCCGCTCCAGGAAGCGGCGCACCGATGGCAGCCTTCTTCTTGCCTGGGTGAACCCGACAGCGCCGGCGGCGATCAGGAGTCCGGGTATCCAGCCGGACGAGCGCACGAAATCGGATGCGCCGATGACCATGAGCGTCAACGCGGGCAACTCGGCGCCGAATCCTTCAAACAGCGATTCGAACTCGGGAACCACGAAAACCAGCAGAATGACCGTCACCAGCAGGGCCACCACGGTGACCGCCGCCGGATAGAACAGCGCCTTTTTGACCTTGTCCCGGATGCTCTGGGCCTTTTCCCGGTAGGCGGCGATCCTTGCCAGCAGCGTCTCCAGCGCGCCCGCCTGCTCGCCGGCCGCCACCAGGTTGACGTAGAGGTCATCGAAATGCTGCGGATGTTTTCCGAGCGCGGCGGACAGGGAGGTACCGTCCTCGACATCGTTCTTCACCCCGAGCATGAGCGCCTGCACGGCAGGCGTATCCTGGCTGTTGCCGATGATGTCCAAAGCCTGTACCAGGGGGATGCCGGCGCCGATCATCGTCGCCAGTTGCCGGGTGGCGGAAGTGATTTCCCCGCCGCTGACACGGCCGCCGCCACCGGGCAGTGCCCGGCGGACCCGGGAGGGCACGATGCCCCGGCGCCATAACTCCGCACGCACCGCGGATTCGCTGGCCGCAAACGTGACGCCCCGAATGCGCTTGCCGGCACGGTTCGTACCACGCCAGTTGTAGGTGCGGGTAGCGGCGGCTGCCATGGGGCGCTAGTCCACGGTGATTCGATTGAGTTCTTCCAGGCCGATCAATCCGCGCCTGACCCTGGCCAGTCCCGAGCGGCGCACGTCGCGGATGCCCTCCGCGGCGGCCTGCCGGGCAATTTGCGAGGCATTGCCGCCGTCCATGATGATGCGGCCGATGGGTTCGCTGACCGGCATGACCTGAAATATGCCCGTGCGCCCGCGATACCCTGCGCTGCAGCGGTTACAGCCCCGGGCGGCGTATATTGTCAGCCCTGCCGCCACCTCCTGCGGTGAGAAACCTTCCTTGATCAGGGCATCCGGGGGAATGTGCGCCGGTTGCTTGCAGGCGCCGCACAGCGTTCGCGCCAAACGTTGCGCGATGATGAGCGACACCGAACTCGCGATGGCGTAGGGCTTGATGCCCATGTCCACCAGCCGGGTCAGGGTCCGCGGCGCGTCGTTGGTGTGCAGGGTCGAAAGCACCAGGTGGCCGGTCTGGGCCGCCCGGATCGCAACCTGGGCGGTTTCCAGGTCGCGAATCTCTCCCACCATGATGATGTCGGGGTCCTGGCGAAGAAAGGCGCGCAGGCAGGAGGCAAAGGTCAGGCCCACCTTCGGATTGACATTGACCTGGTTGATGCCGGGCAGGTTGATCTCGGCCGGATCTTCCGCGGTGGCAATATTGCGGTCAGGAGTATTCAGCGTATTGAGCCCGGCGTAGAGGGACACGGTCTTGCCGCTTCCGGTGGGGCCGGTGACCAGGATCATGCCGTGCGGTCTGGCGAGGTGGTCGAGATAGGTCGCTTTCTGCCCTTCGTCGTAACCGAGGTCGTCGATATCGGTCCTGACGCTGGCCGGATCCAGCAACCGGCAGACGACCTTTTCCCCGAACAGGGTCGGGCAGGTGTTCACCCGCAGGTCGATGGCGCGGTCGGGGGGCACGCGCATCCTCATTCGCCCGTCCTGAGGCATTCGCCGTTCCGCGACATTCAGCCGCGCCATCACTTTCAGCCGGGCAGCGAGCCGCCCCGCCACCGCCATCGGAGGGTGGGCGATTTCACTGAGCACGCCGTCATGGCGCATGCGGATTCGATACGTTCGTTCGTACGGTTCGAAGTGGATGTCCGACGCACCCCGGTTCACGCAGTCCAGCATGATCCGGTTGACGAACCTCACCACCGGGGCATCGTCCACGTCGGCATTGACGGGGTCCGCGTCATTGCCGTCTTCGACGAGTTGCAATCCGTCAAGATCGAAATCGGTGAAGTCGAACGCCGCGATGGAAGCGTCCTCCGCACCCACGGAGTCCCCGATGCGCGCTTCCAGCTTGTCGTATTCCACGACCACCGCTTCCGGGCGCAGCGAGGTCTGAAACCCGATGTCGTCCAGGGCCTTGAGGTTGGTCGGGTCGGCGATGCCGACGAATACGCGCTGGCCCCGGCGCATCAGGGGCAGCACGCGGTGTTGCCTGAGCAGCTCGGCCGGAATCAGGGTGGAGGATTCCGGACTCGGCTCCACCGCGTCCAGATCGAGCGCCGGGACACCGAATTCCCGCGCCGCGGCGACTGCGATGCGTGCGGGGTCGCCGCGTCCCGTCGACACCAGGCAGGCGACCAGGGATGTGGACTGCTCCCTTGAGACCCTGACCGCTTCATGCAAGGCGTCCCGGCCGACGATCCCCTCGCGGAGCAGTCGCCGCGCCAGTCCGGTCAGCGGCTCCGGCGGGGCGGCTGCGGCAGGACCCCGCCGCCGCCCCTCTGCAAGGCCGCTTGCACGGGAACGGGCGCCCGCGCGCACCGGGTTATCCGGTTTCGCCTGATCACGCTGCACGGGGCCGGCCCCCTACAGGCGGCACGCGGCGGGCAGGTAGCGCACCGGCAGGGTGGGCGCCGCGTAGGTCGCCGCCATGCCGGCAGCGGTTCCCAGCAGTTCCGCACCGGCGGGTTCCGGCGCGGACCCGCATCGCCACAACAGGCTCATGTCGGACGACTCGTAGGGGGTCATGGTCAACGTGTTGGAGCCCGACCCGGCGATCCGCGCGTTGGCCTCGTTGCCGTAGGTGATGGTCAGCACGCCGTTGGCGATGTCCACGCCGGTGACGTAGCGGCCGGACGTGTCCGTGGGATCGGCGCTCATGCCCGCATCGGCCCGGTCGTCCGGCGGTACGCCCTCGGTAAGGAACTCCTCCGCCACGGCCGCCCTGGCGATGGCCGCCAGGCTCATGCCCTCGGAGACCTGCGCCCGAATCGTATAGTCCTGGTAGGCGGGTATGGCAAAGCTCGCGAGAATGCCTATGATGGTCACCACGACCATCAACTCAATGAGCGTGAATCCGGATTGTCTGTGTTTCATGGGAACCTCCTTGCCGTGAGATGGGGAGTTTGCGGCAAGCCGGCGCCGAACCTGAACACGGAAACCGGGGCAAAACGGGCAGATTTGCGATATTTCGTCCCCCTTTCACTGTGATCGCCATTCCGCGACAATAGCGCTCGCCCGGAATCCGAGGACCCCCTTGAACCTTCACGAATATCAGGCCAAGGCATTGTTTGCCGAATTCGGCATTCCCGTGCCCCGGGGCCGGGCGGCGGCGAGCGCCGCGGAGGCGGAGGTGGCGGCGCGCGAATTGGGAGGGGAGCGGTGGGTCGTCAAGGCGCAGGTGCACGCCGGGGGCCGCGGCAAGGCGGGCGGCGTGAAGCTGGCGAATTCGGCAGAGGAAACTGCCGCCCACGCCGAAGCCATGCTGGGGACACGCCTGGTTACCCGCCAGAGCGGCCATGCAGGCCTGCCGGTGGACACGGTGTACGTCGAGGCCGCGTCGAGCATTCAACGGGAACTCTACATGAGCGCGCTGGTGGATCGCGCCCGGGAGCGGGTCATTGTCATGGCTTCGGCGGCCGGCGGCATGGACATTGAGGAAGTGGCCGCGTCCACGCCGGAAAAGATACTCACTGCGGCGATTCATCCGGCGGTCGGCGTGTCGCCCTGGCAGTGCCGGCAACTGGGTTATGGCCTGGGCCTGGACGCCGGCCAGATTCGGGAGCTTGCGGACATCATCGGCAAGGTCGTCACGCTGTTTCACCGCTGCGACGCCAGCCTGGTGGAGATCAATCCGCTCATCGTGGACGGCGACGGGCATGTGGTTGCGCTGGATGCCAAGATCGACATCGAGGACAGCGCGCTGTTCCGCCAGCAACGGTACGAGGGCTGGCGGGATGAGGGCCAGGAAGATCCAAGCGAGCGCGATGCGCGCGAGCATGGCCTCAACTATGTGTCGCTGGACGGCAATATCGCCTGCATGGTGAACGGCGCCGGACTCGCCATGGCGACCATGGACATCATCAAGCTGCACGGCGGCGAGCCCGCCAATTTCCTCGACGTGGGCGGCGGCGCCACCGCACAACGCGTTGCCCAGGCCTTCAGGATCATTCTCGGCAACCCCAACGTGAAGGCGATTCTCGTCAATATCTTCGGCGGCATCGTGCGTTGCGACCTGATCGCCGAGGGAATTCTCACGGCGGTCAAGGACATCGGCGTGACCGTGCCGGTGGTGGTGAGACTGGAGGGAACGAACGTCCGCAAGGGACGGCAGCTTCTTGCCGGGAGCGGGCTGGCCGTGGTGCCCGCCTCCGATCTGCGCAGCGCCGCGGAGAAGGTCGTCGGCCTGGCGCGGGGACAGGACACGTGAGTATTCTCGTCGGCGCGGAAACAAGGGTCATATCCCAGGGCATGACCGGCCGCCAGGGGCTCTTTCACACGGGCCAGTGCCTGGAATACGGCACCCGGGTCGTGGCGGGCGTCACGCCGGGCCGCGGCGGCGAAGAGCACCTGGGCCTGCCGGTCTACGACACCATGCAGGAAGCCGTCGCCGCCACCGGCGCGGAGGTGAGCATGGTTTTCGTGCCGGCGGCCTTTGCGGGCGATGCCATTCTCGAGGCGGCCGCCTCGGGCGTCGAACTGGTGGTCTGTATCACCGAGGGCGTGCCGGTCCTCGACATGGTGAAGGTCAAGGCGGCGCTGGCCGGCACCGGCTGCCGTCTGATCGGCCCCAACTGCCCCGGTATCATCACGCCGGGAGCCTGCAAGCTCGGTATCATGCCCGGTTTCATCCACCGGCCCGGTTCCGTCGGCATCATCTCGCGTTCGGGCACGCTGACCTATGAAGCGGTGTGGCAGACGACCAATGCCGGTCTGGGGCAGTCGACCTGTATCGGCATCGGCGGGGATCCCATCCGCGGCCTGAATTTCATCGACTGTCTGGAACTGTTCGAAGCCGATCCCGGCACACGGGGCATCATTCTGGTGGGCGAGATCGGAGGCGGCGATGAAGAGGCGGCTGCGGAGTACATCCAGGATCGTGTCAGCAAGCCGGTGGTGGCCTACATCGCCGGGGTAACCGCACCGCCGGGCAAGCGCATGGGTCATGCAGGTGCGATCATCTCCGCAGGCAGCGGTACGGCCCAGGCCAAGTTCGAAGCGCTGGAAGAGGCCGGAGTCACCACCGTTCGATCGCCGGCCATGCTGGGTTCGGCCATTGCCGAGGCGCTGGATTGAAGGTCGCACTGGCTCAGCTCAATACCCACGTCGGCGCGATCGACGCCAATGTCGACAAGGTCCTGGAAACCGCGCGCCACGCGCGTGATGACCTGGGGTGCGCTCTCGCGGTTTTCCCCGAACTGACGCTGTGCGGGTACCCGCCCGAGGACCTGCTGTTTCACCGCGGCATGCGTTTGCGGGTCGAGGCGGCGCTTGAGAAGGTTCGCAAGGGTGTCTCCGGCATCGCCGTGTACGTGGGGTTTCCCGAGTACGATGGCGAGCGGATCTACAATGCCGGGGCCTTCATCGCCGATGGGCGCATGCTCGCCCTGCACCGCAAGATCGTGTTGCCCAACTACTCGGTATTCGATGAAAAACGCTATTTCGAACCGGGTACGGAGCCCACCGTGGTGGAATTCGGGGGCATCCGCTTCGGTTTGACGATCTGCGAGGATACCTGGCAGCCTGAGCCCTGCCGAGCCACGGCATCGGCCGGCGCCGACGTCATCCTGATTCTCAATGGTTCGCCGTTTCACCGGCAGAAACAGCAGGTCCGGGAGGACGTACTGGCCGGGCGCGCGCGGGAGACCGGCCGGGCGCTGGTCTACGTCAATATGGTCGGCGGGCAGGACGAACTGGTGTTTGACGGCGGTTCGGTGGCCGTCAATGCGGCGGGGGACGTGGCGACGCGCGCACCCGCATTCGACGAGGGCGTCTTTACAGTCGAACTGAGCGCTCGCGGAGGCGGTATCGACGCCTGCGCCGGCGACATCGCCCCGTTGCTGCCGCATACCGACAGTATCTACCGGGCGCTGGTCATGGGCACGCGCGACTACGTCGTCAAGAACCACTTTGACGGGGTCATCCTCGGTCTTTCCGGCGGCGTCGATTCCGCGCTCACCATGTGCGTGGCCGTCGATGCGCTGGGCGCCGGGCACGTGCACGCGGTGCGCATGCCGTCGCGCTTTACGTCGGACATGAGCCTGGAGGATGCCGCCGAACAGGTCCGGAGACTCGGCGTGCAAGTGGATACGCTGTCCATCGAACCCATGTTCGGGTCCACGCTCGGCGTACTGGATGAGCTTTTCCGGGGCCTGGATCCGGATACCACCGAGGAGAATATCCAGGCGCGATGCCGGGGCGTCCTGCTCATGGCCCTGTCCAACAAGCTGGGCAGGATGCTGCTGACCACGGGGAACAAGAGCGAGATGGCGGTGGGTTATGCGACGTTGTACGGAGACATGGCGGGCGGATTCGCACCGTTGAAGGACTGCAGCAAGACGCTGGTGTATGAGCTTGCGCGGTTTCGAAACGCGCAATCACCCGTCATTCCGGAGCGGGTCATCACCCGGGCGCCCAGCGCGGAACTGCGCCCCGACCAGAAGGATTCAGATTCGCTCCCGCCCTACGAAGTCCTGGATCCGATCCTCGAGGCATTCATCGAAGACGACCTTTCAGTAGACCAGATTGCCGCCGCGGGATTCGATCGGGCGACGGTGGGACGGGTCCTGGGGATGGTGAAGCGCAACGAGTACAAGCGCCGCCAGGCGCCTCCGGGCGTCCGCGTCAGCCGCCGCGCGTTCGGCCGGGACTGGCGGTATCCCATCACCTCGGGATACTAGGAACCGGTACCGTGGAAAATCGCGAATACCACGGATGAGAGCGAATTTTGCAGCCGCGATTTTCTACGGCGCAGGCTCTTGTGATTCGGTGTCGGGCTGTTCGCCGGAATCCGGCTGTTCGACTTCCTGGATCACCACTTGCCCGGGACCTGTCTGCTGTGGCGGCGCTTCGAAATTGAGGTCGAAGACCCGCTGGGCGTCGGCGGCAAGGTCGGAAAGTCCCAACAGCGAGTAGGCCCGCGCGAGCAGGGTCAGCGAGTCCTCAAGAGCCGGTGCGCCCGGATAGTGCTCGATGGCGTACTTGGCCCGATTCACCGCGGCCACATAGGCGCCCCGGTTGATGTAATAGCCGGCCACGTGGTTCTCGTACTCCGCCAGGCGATTGCGCAGGAAAACCATGCGCTGGCGGGCGTCGGGGATGTATTCGCTGTCCGGAAAGCGCCGGATCAGGTCATCGAACGTCGCGAAAGCCAGCAATGTATCCCGCGGCGGGCGCTCCGACATGTCCACCCGGAACATTCTCTCCAGGAAATTCGGCGCCGCATCGAAATAGATGAGCCCCTTCATGTAAAGGCAGTAGTCCACGCGGGGATGGGTGGGGTTCTCCTGCTCGAATTCGTTGGCGGCGTCGATGGCGGACTCCGGCTGCTGCGCCCGGTAGTAGACGTAGATCATGTCGAGCTGCGCCTGCCGGGTGACGTTGCTGAACGGGTACCGGGCCTCCAGTTGCTGGAAGTAGGCCAGCGCCGTGGGGTAGTTGCCGCTGCGCATGGACGCGGAACCGCGGTCGTAGAGTTCCTCCGGGCCCGCGGAATCGACGACCCGGTCGCGGCGGTTGCCGCAGCCGGATGCCAGCATGGCAACGGCTGCAGCGAGGAGCACGAGTTTTGCTGGTGAGATGCGCAGGCCAGACTTCATAATGAGCGATCATAACAAACTCGGTATCGGCCAGAGGAAGACATTGGAGCCCATTTCCCGTCGTGCGACCGTTTCGTCCGGGCAGGCCGGACGCCGCCTGGATCAGGCCGCCGCCGAGTTGCTGGAGGAATTCTCCCGCAGCCGGCTCAAGGTCTGGATCGAGAGCGGGTCGCTCACTCTCGAGGGGCGCCGGGCGGCGCCGAAAACGCGCGTGCGCGAGGGGGAGGAAATCGCCCTTGAGGTGACCCCGGAACCGGCTGTCGCCCTGGAGCCGGAGGCGATTCCGCTCGATCTCGTCCACGAGGACGATGCCCTGTTCGTTGTCGACAAGCCCCGCGGCCTGGTCGTTCACCCGGGCGCCGGCAATCGTGCCGGGACGATGCTCAACGCTCTCCTTCACAAGGACCCGAACCTTGCAGGACTTCCTCGTGCCGGCATCGTTCACCGACTCGACAAGGACACCAGCGGGTTGCTCGCGGTAGCGCGCACACCGCATGCCCATCGCACGCTGGTGCGGAAACTGGAGCGACGCGAGATTCGGCGCACCTATGAGGCGGTGTGCCAGGGCGTGCTCACCGGTGGCGGCGAGATCGACGCCCCCATCGCGCGGCACCCGACCCATCGTCTTCGCATGGCGGTAATGGAGCGGGGGCGCCCGGCCCGGACGCGGTACCGGGTCATGGAGCGTTACCGGGCGCATACCCGGGTGCAGATCGAGCTGGATACCGGCCGCACTCACCAGATTCGGGTCCATTTCGCCCACATCCGCGCACCGCTGGTGGGGGACCCGCTCTATGGCGGCCGCCCGCGGTTGCCGAAGGCGCCCCGGCCGGCATTGCTGCGCGTGCTGCAGCCGTTTCCCCGCCAGGCGCTGCATGCCCGGCGGCTGGAATTCAGCCATCCGGAGAACGGCGACGATCTGGCGTTCGAGAGTCCGCTGCCTGCGGATCTGCGCGGTCTGATCGAGGCACTGCGCCGGGATGCCGCGGGCGCGGGTTCGCAGGGAGCCGCGGGCGGATGAAATTTCCCAAACGCAACGGTGTGATTCTGCCCGATTGGCCGGCGCCTGCTCCCGTCCGCGCCGCCAGTACGCTGCGGGCAGGCGGTGTCAGCCGGGGTTCGTACGCGAGCCTCAACCTGAGCGCGGGGGTGGGCGACGATGAAGCCAACGTGGCCCGCAACCGCCGGATATTCGCAGAAATGCTCGATTTGCCCACGGAACCCATGTGGCTCAGGCAGGTTCACGGGATCAGGGTGCTCGACCTGGATCGGGCTGATGCGCCGTCCGCGACACCGCACTCCGGCCAGCCCTCTCCCGGGTCATCGTCTCTCAGCCAGCCCCCTGCCGCCGACGGTTCGGTCACCTCGCGGCCCGGCCGGCCATGCGTGGTCCTCACCGCCGACTGCCTGCCGGTGCTCTTGTGCGACACCCTGGGTACGCGCGTCGGTGCGGTCCACGCCGGATGGCGGGGATTGGCGGGCGGTGTGCTTGAATCGGCCGTCCGATGCATGGGTGTCGACCCCGTGCAGTTATTGGCGTGGATCGGGCCCGGCATCGGCCAGGGGGCCTATGAAGTCGGTGGCGAGGTGCTCGAGCGGTTCGCGGCAATCGACCGGGATGCGGCCCGGTGCTTCGCGGCCAATTCCAAAGGCCGCTGGCAGGCGGACCTCGACGGGCTTGCCCGTCGACGCCTGCAAGCCGCCGGCGTGAGAGCTGTCCATGGCGCGGGTTGGTGCACGCACACCGATTCGGAACGTTTCTTTTCGCATCGCCGTAAGGCACCCTGTGGGCGAATGGCGACGGTCATCTGGCTCGAATCGTGAAACTGAGGGAGTAGTCGTGCAAACGAGATACAACGTACTTGTCCTGGGCGCGTCCTACGGCTCGCTGTTTGCAACGAAGTCGATATTGGCGGGACACGATGTCACGCTGGTATGCACGCAGGCGGAAGTCGATATCATCAACCGCGAAGGTACGGTAGTGATCCTGCCCGTCAGGGGCCGGGAACAGCCGGTGAGGGTTTCCTCGAACCAGGCGCCCGGCAAGTTGTCGGCCACGACGCCGGATGCGGTAGACCCGGCGGCATTCGACCTGGTCGTGCTTGCCATGCAGGAGCCTCAGTACGGGTCGGCGGGCATTCGCGAACTCATGCCCCTGGTGGGCAAATCGGGCATCCCCTGTCTGGCGATCATGAACATGCCGCCGCTGCCGTACCTGCAGCGCATCCCGGGGCTCGCTGTGGATGAGCTCAGGCCATGCTACGCGAGCCCTGCAGCGTGGGAAGACTTCGACCCACGCCTGGTGACGACTGCGAGCCCTGATCCTCAGGCATTCCGACCCTCCCTGGATGAACTCAACTTGCTCAAGGTCGGACTGCCCACGAATTTCAAGGCCGCCCGGTTCGAGGAGGACGAAGCGACGAACATTCTGCGCAACCTGCAGGCCGATATCGAAGGAATCCGGTTCGACACCGACGACGGCGCCACGCCGCTACCGGTCAAGTTGAAAGTGCACGACTCGATCTTCGTGCCTCTGACCAAGTGGCAGATGTTGCTGGCCGGAAACTACCGTTGCATCGGGCGGGACGGCATGATTTCGATCAAGGATGCCGTGCACGGAGATTTCGGTGCCTCGCGCGAAATCTACGAATGGATGCGAAACCTCTGCATCCGGATGGGAGCTGCCGGCAATGACCTTGTACCCTTCGACAAGTACGCGACGGCGGCCACGTATCTCGTCAATCCTTCGTCCGCCGCGCGGGCGGTATTCGCAGGCGTCCCCAATATCGAGCGCGTTGACCTTCTGGTTCAGCAGATTGCCGGTCAGCTTGGAATCGACAGCGCGCCCATCGATTCGATCGTTGCGACCGTCGACGAGCGGCTGGCGATAAATCGGGCGGCCTGATCAGTCGGCAGGCTCGCTCGCGATTGCGTCGATCCCGGCAAGCCAGCGCTCCTTCCGTCCCGCGTCGGCCCAGGAGGCCGTGATGGAGTTTCGCGCCAGCGTCACGATGTCCTCCGCCGACAGGCCCAGTGCGTCCCTGGCCGCAACGAAGTTGTCGAGAACGTATCCTCCGAAATAGGCCGGGTCGTCCGAATTGACGGTGGCCATCAGGCCGGCGTCCAGCATGCGCGTGAGCGGGTGCTCGCGCAGGTCGGTGACCACGCAGAGTTTCAGGTTGGACAACGGGCACACTGTAAGGGGGATCCTTTCCGCCGCCAGGCGCCTGACCAGGGCCATGGATTCAAGCGCCCGGTTGCCGTGGTCAATGCGGGCCACGCGCAACAGGTCCAGGGCCTCCTCGACATAGGCCGGCGGCCCCTCTTCGCCCGCGTGCGCAACCGCCCGGAAGCCGGCCTCCCGTGCCCTGGCAAAAGCGCGTTGGAACTTGCGGGGCGGGTGCCCCACCTCCGAGGAATCCAGGCCGACTCCGGCGATGCGGTCGCGGAACGGCATGGCCTGATCCAGGGTGCGCAGCGCATCGTCCTCGTCCAGATGCCTCAGGAAGCACATGATGAGCCGGGACGTGATGCCAAGCTGCCGCTCGCCGTCGCGCAGCGCGTTGCAGATGCCGTTCAGCACGGTCTCGAAGGCTACCCCGCGCTCCGTGTGACCCTGGGGATCGAAGAAGATCTCGGCATGCACCACCCCGTCGCCGCTCACTCGGCGCAGATAGGCCATCGTCAGGTCGTAGAAGTCCCGCTCTTCCAGCAGCACGCCCATGCCCTGGTAATAGATGTCCAGAAAGGACTGCAGGTCCTCGAACTCGTACGCCGCGCGGACGGCTTCTACGGAGTCGTACGGGATGCGCACGCCGTTGCGGCGGGCGATCTCGAACATGAGCTCCGGCTCGAAGCTGCCCTCGATGTGGATATGCAGTTCCGCCTTCGGCAGGCGGCGGATGAAGTCGTCGGAGGCGTTCACAGCCGGTTCGCGGTCTTGCGCGTGCGATGACGCTTCGGATGTTTCCTGCTCAAGCGGCTCGGCCGTCAAGAAGCTCCGGTCGATCCGGCACTAGCTGTCGAAGTCGCCAAGCGCTTCTTCGCGCGAGGCGTGGACCGAAATGATCTGATCGAATCCGCTGATCTGAAAAATTTGCGCGATCATGCCGGATAACGAGCAAATTGCGAATTTCCCCTTCCTTCGCTGGAGCAGTTTGGCGATTGACAGAAACGCGCGCAGACCCGCGCTGCTGGTGTAGGAAAGGGTCTCGCAATCGATCAGCAACGGTCCCGTGCCCTCCCCAAGCGCATCGTGCACGGCGCTCTGGAACTCCATCGCGTTCGTGCCATCGATACGCCCTTCGACGGCAACCACCAGCGTGCCGTTATGGGGTTCGACGTTGATCTGCATCGCCGATTCTTCTTCGCATCACAGGTGGTCGAAGTATATCAAAGGGGTCGCCCGCGAACGCACCTATCGGACTCCGGGACCGCAGTCATTCCGGAGATCCTATCGGCGTCTGGCCGACCGTCTCCTCTGCCGAACCGTGGCGAAGCGTCGCGGCGGCGCCATGGACGGGTGGAGGCTGTCCGCTTCGGTGAATGCCGCCAGGTGGATCAGCTCGGAATCCACCATGAGACCGCCCGCGACGATATCCGCTGCCTCGACTCTTATGTCTTGCCCGAGGCCGACCGCGCCGTGCTCGTCCAGACTGCCTTCGCAAAGATTCCCGATGAAATGGTCCACGGCATTCCTGCCCGGCGCCGCATCGGTGCCTGACCCATGTTCCAGCGCGTCGATTCCGTAGCTGCGCACCAGCTTCGGAAGCAGCGCGGTGAAAGTGGTTGCCTTGTCGAAGACGTCCATTCCACAGATCGCGCCCGCAACGCAAAAGACGCCGCCAATCTGGCCGGGCCCGGCCTGCAGCCGATTCACGAATTCATCCAGGGTGCGGGCGTGTTTTTCGAAGATGGAACCCATCGCACCCGTAGGCGAGCGGGCCTGCATGGATTCGGCCTTGTCGTCGATGGAGGCCCATACGGCCCCCTGGTCCGAGTATCTGGATCCGGTCGATTGCATGGATGCCTGCACGCTGGCGAGTTTCTCGCGTCGGCCGCGTGCGAAATGGACCCGCTCGGACAGCGCAAACTCGTCGCTCCGGTAGGACCAGCGTCCGGCTTCCACGCAGGAGACCGGAATGGTGGTGCGCTTTGCGGCCGGGACGAGCAGCGTGAGGTTCGCCACCCGGTTCTGTTTGGCGCCGAGCAGTTCTTCGCCGTCCACGATCAGGACGGGCCGGTCGGCGCGGTTCTCGACTTCCAGGTCGGGGACGCTTCCCCCATATGAAGATTCCCGAACGGACACGAGCCCGGCGTCCAGGGCCTCGCTGAGCAAGAGGTAATTGACCGAGCCGCCTGCCGACGATTTCAGGGGGAAGATCGACAACCCCTTGTATGATTGAGGAGAACCAGGTTCGAGTTGAGAAAGTGCTGATTTGACTGGATGCATTGGCGGCCTCCGGTTATATTGTCAGTAATTGCTAGTTAACGACAGTTTACGGGTCGGGAGCGCCAAGTCAACAGTAAATGACATGTTTTTATCACTAAACGACATAACCGCCGGTTTCAATGCGTAGCTTTACCGCCGAAGAGCTGGAACGGGAGACGGGCTTCGACCGGAGAACCATTGCCTACTACGTGCAGGAAGGGCTGATCCCGAGAGTGGGCCGCCGCGGTCCGCGCACGCGTTATCCCGGGCTGGTCATGGACCGGCTGCTCTTCATCAGGCGCGTGCGCGAGGCGGAGGAAGCCGGAGAGATCGGCCCGGTGTCACTGAGCCAGTTGAGGGACCTGTTCGAAGATGTTTCGTCAGGACTGATCGAACGGGTGGCGGAGGGGAGTTATCCGGTCCGAGCGGCAGTGGGCGATATTGGCGAGCCGCGCTACCGGCGCATGGCTTCCAGGCGTGGTGCCATGGACCGCGCCTGGGCCGCAATGGAGAGCAGTTCAGCTCCCGAGTTTGTGCGATCAGGTCCTGAACGGGATGCGCCCGCATCGGATCAGGCCGGGTGGCACGAGGACAGACTGGGGGAAACGCTCTCGGAACTTCAGGCCCTGGCGCGCCGCGGGCAAGATCGTGAATCCGGCGCCGTGGACGTGTGGTCGCGCGTGGAGATCTCGCCTGAAATTTCCTTGTCGGTGCGTGGAATCGCACAGGAGGATGCGCCTCTGCTCGAATCGGTCGCGAGAGAATTGCGCCGACTTGTCGATGAGGGTTAATTGCGGTCCGCGAAGGAATCGCGTCGCCTCGACCGCCACCGATTGATATTTCCCGCCCCCACCCCCATCTACTGAATTGACGATCCTGGTAGCGGAGCAGATTCCCGTGCGAATGGACAAACTGACAAGCAGGCTGCAACTGGCGCTCGCGGACGCGCAGTCCATGGCGGTCGGGCGGGACAACCAGTTTATCGCGCCGGTGCACCTGATGGCGGCGCTGCTGGAGCAGGACCGCGGCAGCATCGGCGGTCTTTTGACCAAGGCCGGGGTCAACATGAATCAGCTTCGCGTCGGTCTGGGCGATGCGCTGGACAGGCTGCCCAAAGTCCAGGGCGATGCCGAGGGCGACGTGCACTTCTCCAACGAGCTCACAAAGCTCCTGAACATCGCCGACAAGCTGGCCCAGCAGCGGGGCGACGCCTATATCTCAAGCGAACTTTTCGTGTTGGCGGCGTGCCGGGACCGCGGCGACCTGGGCCGTGCGCTTCAGGATGCCGGCGCCGTCGCCGGCGCCGTCGGGAAGGCCATCGACGAGGTGCGCGGCGGCGCCAGCGTGGATAACCCCGACGCAGAGGAATCCCGGCAGGCTCTGGAGAAATACGCGGTGGATCTCACCGAGCAGGCGGAGCAGGGCAAGCTGGACCCGGTAATCGGCCGCGACGACGAGATCCGGCGCACGGTCCAGGTGCTGCAGCGGCGGACCAAGAACAACCCCGTGCTCATCGGGGAGCCGGGCGTGGGCAAGACGGCCATCGTCGAAGGGTTGGCTCAGCGCATCGCCAATGGAGAAGTGCCGGAGGGGATCAAGTCGAAACGGATCCTCGCGCTGGACCTGGGCGCACTGATTGCAGGCGCCAAGTTCCGCGGCGAATTCGAGGAGCGCCTGAAGGCGGTGCTCAATGAACTGGCCAGGCAGCAGGGCCAGATCATTCTCTTTATCGACGAACTGCACAACGTGGTCGGCGCGGGCAAGGCCGAGGGCTCCATGGACGCCGGCAACATGCTCAAGCCGGCTCTGGCCCGCGGGCAACTGCACTGCGTCGGCGCCACCACGCTGGACGAGTACCGCAAGCACATGGAGAAGGATGCGGCGCTGGAGCGGCGCTTCCAGAAGGTGCGCGTGAACGAGCCCACGGTCGAGGACACCATCGCGATCCTGCGCGGCCTCAAGGAACGCTACGAGGTGCATCACGGTGTGGAGATCACCGATCCCGCCATCGTCGCCGCAGCCACGCTGTCGCATCGCTACATCTCCGACCGCCAGTTGCCGGACAAGGCCATCGACCTGGTGGACGAGGCGGGTTCGCGCATCCGCATGGAAATCGATTCCAAGCCCGAGGAGCTTGACCGCCTCGAGCGCCGGCTCATTCAGTTGAAGATCCAGCGCGAGGCGTTGAAGAAGGATTCCGACGAGGCGTCCAGGCGCCGGCTTGAGACGCTGGAATCGTCCATTGCGGACCTGGAGCGCAAGTACTCCGACCTCGACGAGGTCTGGAGCGCGGAAAAGGCGGTCATGCAGGGCGCCACGCATCTCAAGGAAGAGCTTGAGCATGCCAGGACCGAGCTTGAGAAGGCGCATCGGGCCGGCGACCTGGCGCGGATGTCGGAACTGCAGTACGGACGCATCCCGGAACTGACGCGCGAACTGGAGCAGGCGCTCTCCCGGGAGCAGGAAAAGCCGACGCTGGTTCGTAACCGGGTGACCGAGGAGGAGGTGGCCGAGGTCGTTTCCAAGTGGACCGGGATCCCGGTGACCAAGATGCTCGAGGGCGAGCGGGAGAAGCTCATCCGGATGGAGAGTTTCCTGGAGGCGCGCGTGGTTGGCCAGGGGGAGGCGCTCCGGGCGGTGTCCAACGCCATCCGCCGGTCCCGCGCGGGGCTTGCCGATCCCGACCGGCCCAACGGTTCGTTTCTGTTCCTGGGGCCGACGGGTGTCGGCAAGACCGAGCTGACCAAGGCGCTGGCGGAATTCCTGTTCGATACCGAAGACGCGATGACGCGCATCGACATGTCGGAATTCATGGAGAAGCACTCCGTGGCGCGGCTCATCGGTGCGCCGCCGGGGTACGTTGGCTATGAGGAGGGCGGCTACCTCACCGAGGCGGTACGGCGGCGGCCCTATTCCGTGGTCCTCCTGGACGAGGTGGAAAAAGCCCATCCGGAAGTCTTCAATATCCTCCTGCAGGTGCTGGACGACGGCCGCCTCACCGACGGTCACGGCCGCACGGTGGACTTCCGCAACACGGTTGTGGTGATGACCTCGAACCTGGGCAGCCAGCGGATCCAGGAACTGGCGGGCGAGGAGAACTACGACGAGATGAAGGCCGCGGTGATGGACATCGTCGGCCAGCAGTTCCGGCCGGAATTCGTCAACCGGATCGACGATGTGGTGGTCTTCCACCCGCTGGAGGAGTCCCACCTGCGGCTGATCGTGGACATCCAGTTGAAGTACCTGCAACAGCGTCTGGCCGAGCGCGACATGTCACTCGAACTGGACGATGCGGCCCGCGACCTGCTGGCCGAGGCGGGCTACGATCCGGTCTACGGCGCACGGCCGCTCAAGCGCGCGCTCCAGCAGCAGGTGGAAAACCCGCTGGCACAGCGCATACTCCACGGCGATTTCGCGCCCGGTGACGTCATTCGGGCCACCGCCGCCGGCGGCGAACTGGATTTCGTGAAGGATACGGCCGCCGCAGCCTGAGGCATCCTGTCATGCGGTTGCGCCGATTGGTCATGAAGTGTCAGTCTATGCGGGTTTTGCCGGTGAAGAACACGGCGTAACAGGAGTCGGGAACATGCCGATATACGAGTATCGTTGCGATGCGTGCGGGCATTACCTGGATGCCCTGCAGAAAATCGCCGACGCGCCGCTCAGGGACTGCCCTGCCTGCGGGGCGTCCGCGCTGCGGCGGCTGGTTTCCGCGCCGAACTTCAGGCTCAAGGGCAGCGGCTGGTACGAGACGGACTTCAAGTCCGACAAGGAAAGGAAGCGCAACCTGGTCGAGCATCCGGACGAGGCGGCTGCCGGCAAGGACAAGGGTGAGCCGAAGAAAGGCGAGGGAGATTCGAAGAAATCCGCAGGCGATTCAGGGAAGGGTGAGGGTTCCGGGAAGTCGGAAGGTTCATCGGCGGAGAAGTCGTCGCGTAGGTCCGGCACCGGCGCCGGCTCGAGTTCGCGCTCGGTTCGCGGCTCCGACAGCGCCGCTGCATGACCGGAACGTGAGTCCAATCCGGGGAGAGTCGACTTGTTCGTTCGCCGTATTCGCCGCTACATAGTCGCCGGGCTGCTGGTCTGGGTGCCGATCGGCGCGACGATCGTGGTCGTGGCGTTCCTCATCGACCTCATGGATCGGCTCCTGTTCCTGATCCCTCAGCCGTATCGCCCCGAAGCGCTGCTCGGTTTCCGGATCCCGGGTCTCGGAGCGGTCCTGGCGCTGGTGGTGGTCATTTTGACCGGGATGCTGGTGGCGAACCTGATCGGCCGCCGCATGGTTAACTCCTACGAAGCTCTGGTGGCGCGCATTCCGCTGGTGCGCACTGTCTACGGCGCCGTCAAGCGGTTTACCGAGCTGGTACTGAGCGATTCGAGCGAATCGTTCAAGAAGGTGCTGCTCATCCAATACCCTCGCAAGGGCGTCTACAGCCTGTGTTTCCAGACCTCGGAGCATCCGCCGGAGCCGGAGTCCCGGGTCGGCAGGGAAATGACCACGGTATTTCTGCCAACGACGCCGAATCCCACTTCGGGGTTCATGCTGGTCGTGCCGGCCGAAGACGTGCAGGAACTGGACATGTCGGTGGAGGAGGCATTGAAGATGATCATTTCCCTGGGCGTGGTGGTGCCGGAGTGGCATCCTGTCCACCCCGGGCAATAATTGCAGGCCAGGCCGCTTCCCCGTAACATGCGCCGGCTTCGCGGCCCGGCAATGAAACAAGGTTGAATTTCATGCGCAGCCACTACTGCGGTCAGGTGGACCGTTCCCAACTCGGCGAGGAGATCGCGGTTGCCGGCTGGGTGCATCGGCGGCGCGATCACGGCGGCGTCATCTTCGTCGACCTGCGGGACCGGGAGGGGTTGCTGCAGGTGGTTTTCGACCCCGGAGATCCGGATACCTTCGCCGAGGCCGAACGCCTTCGGGGCGAGTACGTGCTCGCGGTGCGTGGGCGCGTGCGCGAGCGGCCCGAGGGCACGGTCAACCCGAACATGGCTACCGGAGAAGTCGAGCTTGAGGCCACTGAACTGACGGTACTCAACCGGGCGAACACGCCGCCCTTTCATCACGACGAGCCTGCCGG
Source organism: Gammaproteobacteria bacterium (assembly GCA_022825505.1). GTDB lineage: Bacteria > Pseudomonadota > Gammaproteobacteria > Steroidobacterales > Rariloculaceae > UBA6522. The sequence continues at coordinate 220,138 of JAJDWR010000063.1, forward strand.
CGAGGATCTGCGGCTGCGTTACCGTTACCTGGACCTCAGGCGCGAAGACATGCAGCGCAATCTGCGGCTGCGCCATGCCGTGGCGCGGTCGATACGGGGATTCCTCGACGACCACGGCTTCGTGGAGCTTGAGACGCCGGTTCTCACGAAGACGACGCCGGAAGGCGCGAGGGATTACCTGGTCCCGAGCCGGACGCACACGGGCCGCTTCTTCGCCCTGCCGCAGTCGCCGCAACTGCTGAAGCAGTTGCTGATGATGTCGGGCTTTGACCGTTACTACCAGATCGTCAAGTGCTTCAGGGACGAGGACCTGCGCGCCGACCGCCAGCCCGAGTTCACCCAGGTGGACATCGAGACCTCCTTCATGGACGAAGAGGCCATCATGGCGGTGATGGAGGATCTCGTGCGGCATGCGTTCCGGACGGTGCTGGATGTCGAGTTGCCTGATCCATTGCCGCGGCTGACGTACCGGGAAGCCACGGAACGCTACGGAACCGACGCGCCGGACCTGCGCAACCCGCTGGTATTGACGGAAGTGGCCGACCTGATGCGCGGGGTCGAGTTCAGGGTCTTTGCCGGCCCCGCCGCCGATGCCGGGAGTCGCGTGGCGGTCCTGCGCCTGCCCGGCGGCGCGGACCTGAGCCGCGGCGCCATCGACGGCTACACGGATCTCGCCGCGCGCCATGGCGCCAGGGGCCTGGCCTGGATCAAGGTGATCGACCGCGCCGCGGGGCAGTTGCAGTCGCCGATTCTCAAGTTCCTTCCCGACGAGGTCGTGGCTGCCGTTCTGGACCGAGCCGGTGCCGAGAGCGGCGATATCGTCTTCTTCGGTGCCGGCAAGACACAGGTCGTCAACGACACGTTGAGCGCCGTTCGCCGACAGTTGGGCCGCGACCGCGGCCTGATTCGCGACGGCTGGGCGCCGCTCTGGGTGGTGGATTTCCCGCTGTTCCAGCAAGACGGGGAGGGAGGCTGGACGCCGTCTCATCATCCCTTCACGGCCCCGCTTGCAGACGACCCGGTCGATTTGTCGGCGGATCCCGGCAATACCCTCTCCCGAGCCTACGACATGGTCCTCAACGGCACCGAGATCGGCGGCGGTTCGATACGTATCCACACACCCGTCATGCAGTCCGCGGTATTCGAACTGCTCGGCATCGGCGAGGCGGAGGCCAACGAGAAGTTCGGTTTCCTGCTGCAGGCGATGGAATACGGTTGCCCGCCCCACGGCGGCATCGCCTTCGGGCTGGACCGGCTGGTGATGCTGATGGCCGGCGCCGACAGCATCCGCGAAGTCATCGCCTTCCCCAAGACCCAGACCGCCAGCGACCCGCTGACCGGCGCCCCCAGTCCCGCCGGCGCCGCGCAACTCAGGGAAGTGGGCATTCGGCTGCGCAGAAAGGGTTAGCAGGGGCGGGGGCCGGTGTCGTCCGTGACCTTTTGCCGGCAACTTTCCGGAAGTTGACCTTGGCGGAGTTCAAGCGTCCGGAATCCGTGCTGGTGGTGATGTACACCTCGCAGGTCGAGTGCCTGCTGTTGGAACGCGTCTCTCCCCGGGGCTTCTGGCAATCCGTAACCGGAACGCTTCGCTGGCGGGAAACGCCGGCCGACGCCGCTGTCAGGGAAGTGCGCGAGGAAACGGGCCTGGACTGCACCGCACCCGAATCGCATGCCACGTCGGGCGAATCGGGGGAGGCGTGTCTGGACAACGGTCGCTCGGCGCCCGTGCTGGTGGAAACCGGGATCACACGGCGATTCCCTATCCGTCCCGAATGGCGGGATCGCTACGGACCAGGCGTTGCGGAGAACCTGGAGCACCTCCTTTACCTGGAGTTGCCGAAAGCCTGCACCCCAGCGCTGAACTCTGACGAGCATGTTGCCTATCGGTGGATGGGCCTGGAGCAGGCGATCGACAAGGTCGCCTCGTGGACCAATCGCGAGGCGCTGGAGCGGTTGCGCGCTTCCCGGGGGGGAACCACCAAAACAGCGCATAAGGCATGCGGGCAACGAAAGTAAGCAACAGCGAATGAGTCAAGGCGCACGGCGAAAGCAAGCAACAGCGCATGACGCAAGGCGCGCGGCGATCGTACGCAGCGGCGATTGCTCCCTCCGACCTAGCGGAATTTGATGGCATGGCCCAGCGCCCTACGCGCAGCGACAACTACTCGTTTGCCTTCCCGGACGCGGCCAATTCGTACAACAGCTCCAGCGCCTGCCGCGGCGTCAGCGAGTCGGGGTCCACCTCCCGCAGTCGCAGCCGGATGGGGTCCTCTTCCACGGGTGCTGCTTCGGGTTCGGATCGCTGCAGAGGCAGTTCGACCTGGGGATGATTGCCTGAACCGTGCTCGCGCGCTTCCAGCGCGGCCAGGTAGTGCCGTGCGTCCGCCACGACTCTCGCCGGGACCCCGGCCAGCCGCGCCACCTGCAGGCCGTAGCTCTGGTTGGCAGGACCCTCCTTGACGGCGTGGAGAAAGATCAGTTCGTCGCCGTGTTCGGCGGCGTCCAGGTGCACGTTGGCGCAGTCGGGCAGTTGTTCCGGCAGGCTAGTGAGCTCGAAATAGTGCGTGGCGAAGAGCGTGAACGCACGGGATTCCCGGGCGATGTGCCGGGCCGCGGCCCAGGCCAGCGACAGGCCGTCGAAGGTGCTGGTGCCGCGCCCCACCTCGTCCATCAGGACCAGGCTCGAGGCGGTGGCGTTGTTGAGAATGTTGGCGGTCTCGGTCATCTCAACCATGAAGGTGGAGCGCCCGCCCGACAGGTCGTCCGAGGCTCCGACGCGGGTGAAGATCCGGTCGATCGGACCGATACGCGCCTCGGCCGCCGGCACGAAGCTGCCGATGTGCGCAAGGATGGCGATGAGGGCAGTCTGGCGCATGTAGGTCGACTTGCCGCCCATGTTGGGCCCGGTGATGATCAGCATCCGCCGCCGGTCGCCGAGCACGAGATCGTTGGGTACGAAGGGATCGGTACTTGCCTGCTCCACCGCCAGGTGGCGTCCGGAACGGTAGCGGAGTTCGGGATTGCCGGTCAGCTCGGGCCTGCTCAGGTCCAGCGCCACCGCGCGATCCGCCAGGTTGGCCAGTACATCGATCTCCGCAACGCACTCCGCGGTCTGCTGCAGTTCGGGGAGATGTTCGTTGAGCGCCTCCAGCACCTCTTCGTAGAGCGAGCGCTCCCGCGCCAGCGCGCGTTCCCGGGAGCTCAGAATCTTGTCCTCGAACTCCTTGAGCTCCGCGACGATGAAGCGCTCGTTGCCCTTCAGCGTCTGGCGCCGCACGTAATCGTCGGGCGCCTGCCGGGCCTGGGCCTTGCTGATCTCGATGTAGTAGCCGTGGACGCGGTTGTAGCCTACCCGGAGATTGGCAAGCCCCGTGCGCTCGCGTTCGCGTTGCTCGAAGTCGTCGAGGTATTGGCTGGCGTCGGCGCTGATGGTTCGCAGTTCGTCCAGCCGCGTGTCGTAGCCCGCAGCGATCACGCCGCCGTCCTTCAACGTCACGGGCGGTTCGGCGACGATGGCCCTGTCGAGCAGGTCGAGTTGAGCGTCGTGCTCGCCGCAGCCCTGGACAAGCGCGTCCAGGCGCGGCGAGTCCAGCCGAGCGATCCGCGCGGTCACACCGGGCAGTTCCCGCAACGCGTGCCGCAACTGCGCCAGGTCCCGCGGCCGCGCCGAGCGCAATCCCACTCGGGTGAGGATTCGCTCCATGTCGCCCATGTCCCGCAGGGTCGACTGCAGGGATTCGGCCGAACCGGCACGGATCATCGTCTCGATGGCCTGCTGGCGTTGCCGGAGCGCGTCCCGGTCGCGAATCGGGCGATTGATCCAGTGTCGGAGCAACCGGCTGCCCATGGGCGTGGCGCAGCGGTCCATGAGCCCCACCAGCGAGAACTCGCTCCTTGCCGTCGCGGTGGTTTCGATCTCAAGATTACGGCGCGTGGCGGCGTCCATGACGATGGCGTCCTCGCGCCGTTCGCGAACCATCCCGCGGATGTGCGGCGCCGCGGAACGCTGCGTGTCCTTGACGTACTGCAGGAGGCATCCCGCAGCACCCACGGCGGCTGGCGCATCCCCGGCATCGAAGCCGGAAAGATCGCGGGTTCCGAACTGCTTGCACAGCGACCGTTCGGCGGCTTCCGGATCCAGGTGCCAGGGCGGCCGTTCCCTCAGGCCATCGAAATCGCTCAGCCATCCGGCACGGGGCGCGTCCTCGGCAAGCAGTATTTCGGCCGGCCTCAGCCGTTCCAGCTCGCCGCGCAGGGCGTCGCTGTCCACCAGTTCGGCGATGGCGAACCGGCCGCTGGCCAGGTCGAGCCACGCGAGCCCGGCGGCGCCGGTCCGGTCCAGGTTGATCGCTGCCAGGTGCGAGGCCCGTTTCGAGTCCAGCAGGGCGTCTTCGGTGAGCGTCCCCGGCGTGACGATGCGCACGACTTCCCGTGCCACCGGCCCCTTGCCCGCCCCGGGATCGCCGATCTGTTCGCAGATGGCCACGGATTCGCCCAGGCGCACGAGCCGACCCAGGTAGTTGTCCACCGCGCGCACCGGTACCCCGGCCATGGGGATGGGTTCGCCGCCGGACTGCCCGCGGCTGGTGAGCGCGATGTCCATCAATTCGGCGGCCCGGCGGGCGTCGTCGTAGAACAGCTCGTAGAAATCCCCCATGCGGTAGAAGAGCAGCACATCCGGATGCTGGGCCTTGATTCCCAGGTACTGCCGCATCATGGGGGTGTGGGGTTTGTTCAAGATCAGGCAGTCCGTGGCAAGAGTTCCGCGCCGCACCGAGACCGGCGACGCGGGTTCGATGAAACGCGCACATTGTAATCGGCTTCTCCCTGTCGAGCCGTGCCCCCGGGGTTGACTGTCCCGACCGGCTGGCAGAGGATTTCCCGTTCGTGACGCAATCGGGAGTGTGTCAATGCAGGGAAGCAGGGTATGGCGGACCTGGACCGTTTCGGCGGTTGCGCTGCTCGCTGCGGGCGCGGCGCAGGCGCAGCCGGAACTCATTTTCGTCCCCGCCAATGCAGCGCTCCCGTATGCCGTCCGGGCGTACCAGGCGATCTGGGACGAAGACGGAGAACGCATCGTGGCCGCACTGGAGGCCCGGACATGCCTGCCGTTTTCGGAATCCAGCATTACGGCCGTCGTGGACTACGCGGTCAGTCATTCCGGCGGGTACAACTCCCCGATGCGCCTCCGCGGGAGCTACGCGCCCGACGTGAAGAGGTCCACGCTGGTTCACGAACTCGGCCACCGCCACCTGTGGCAGCTTGCCGCAAGGCTGGAAGGCGTCGACGGACACATGACCCTGTACCTGATTCTCGACCGCGTGTGGGCGGATGTCTGGGGGGAGGAATTCGCCGAGGAGCGCGTACAGTACGAAGCGAACTGGGGCGGCGAATACGCGGTCGCCTGGGCGTGGGCGCGATCGTTAAGCTCGGAAGAACGCTGGCAACTGTGGAACCGGCTCCTGGTCATGAACGGCTTTCCGGGGGGTTGCGGGAGGTTGCCCGAAAGCGCCGAATGAGGCTGAACCGCGCAGGGTCGGGGGCGCACGGACAGACGGGTTGACAAATTGACCGGACCGCCGTGCTTCATGGCGTATCATGCGCACAGCAGCAGGAGATGGACATGACAAAAGAGAAATCAGGCGTGGATTCGATCCGACGTACACTGTTGAAAACCGGAGCCGCGGCTGCCGCCGTCGCCGCCGCGGGACGCGCGTTCGCCCAGGAGGGGGAGCAGCCTGCCGGCACTGGCTTCTACGAACGGGGCGGCGTCCGAATCCGTTACAACGTGACGGGTTCCGGCTACCCGTTGTTGTTGATCGCGGGCGGGGGGCTGAACTCGGTCTTCGCCAACTTCTTCAACGGCAGGTCGCCGTTCGACGTGATTGGCGAGTTTGCCGGCGAGTACCGTTGCATCTCGATGGACCTGCGCAACGCCTACAGCGGGCAGTCCACCGGCCCGCTGGAGGTCGATCGGCCGTGGGATTCGCACACCGACGACCAGCTCGGGCTCATGGACCACCTGGGAATCGACGAGTTCATGGTGATGGGCTTCTGTATCGGCGGTCCCTTCATCTGGAACCTGCTGGAGCGGGCGCAGGATCGCATCCGCGCCGCCGTGATCGCCCAGCCCGTCGGCTACGATCCGGAGAGGCCCGACTACTTCTACGAAGGCAACACGAGCGGCTGGGGACAGGAACTGCTGGCCCTCCGGCCCGACATCACGCCGGAAATGATCCACGCCTTCGTGACCCGAATGTACGTCACCGACGCCGACTTCGTTTTCACGGTGACGCGCGACTTCGTGCGCAACTGTCAGACACCCATACTCGTGCTGCCCGACGATACTCCGGCGCATCCTTACGCTCCCGCCATGGAGTCGGCGATGCTCGCGCCGAACGCCCAGGTGAGTCTGTTCCCCTGGAAGCAGCCCGAGGATCGAATACCGCTGGCGGTGCGCCATATCCGCTCGTTCCTGCGGGCGCATCGGCCCGGGACGGGCGCTTGAGACGCATCGACGGTTTGACCTGAGGAGGTAAGGCCGATTCCTCCCGGACTCGCGACGGGGCAGGGGTGACAGGCGAACCAGACGTGCCCCGGAGTACCATCGGCACATGCGCATCATCCACGTCGAAGCCGGCCGGCACCTGTACGGAGGGGCGCGGCAGGTCTGCTACCTGGTCGAGGGTCTCGCGGCTGAAGGTTTCGAGAACATATTGGTGTGCGCAAGGGGCAGCGAGATTGCCGGCGCGGTTCGTGGGGCCACGGTTGTGGAGTTGCCGATGGGCGGCGACCTGGACGTGTTCTGGGCCGGCCCGCTGAGGAAGCTGATCAAGGCGCACGCGCCCGACGTCGTGCACGTGCACTCCCGCCGCGGGGCGGACCTGGTGGGGGGCAGGGGTGCGCGACGGGCCGGCGTGCCGGCCGTGCTGACGCGCCGCGTGGACAACCGCGAACCGGCGTGGTGGGCACGGCTCAAGTACCGGCCTTATGGTGTGGTGGCAGCGATCTCCTCGGCGGTGGAGTCGGAACTGGTGGATCATGTGAGGCTGGATCCCGGCCGCGTCGTCAGAGTGGCGAGTGCGGTGGACGCCGGGCGCTATCGGCCCGGGTCGTCGGCGCGGATGCGATTGACGGAGACGTTCGGCATCCCGCCCGAATCAACCGTCGTCGGCGTCATCGCCCAACTCATCCCCCGCAAGGGACACGCTTTGCTGCTGCACTGCTTGCCGGAGATCATCGCGCGCCACCCCGACGTCCGGGTGCTGCTCTTCGGGCGCGGGCCGCTGGAGCGTTCGTTGCGCCGTCGGATTGCCGCTCGCTCGCTCTCGGAACATGTGCAGCTCACGGGATTCAGGAACGATCTTGCCGAACTCATGCCGGGACTTGACCTGCTGGTCCATCCGGCATTGCGCGAGGGACTGGGCGTGGCGGTACTTGAGGCGATGAGCGCAGGCGTGGCGGTGGTTGCGTCCGATGCGGGAGGCATTCCCGACATCGTCGAGCACGAGCGGAGCGGGCTGCTGTTTGCGGCCGGCGACTCGGGCGACTTGTGCGACGCGATGCTGCGAACGCTCGGCGATGAAGCGCTGCGCCGGCGACTGGCCCGTGCCGGCCGGGAGCGGGTTGAATCCCGATTCTCTGTCCAGCGCATGAGCCGGCGCTACGTGGAGGTCTACAATCGCGTTCTGAGTACCCGATCATGACACCGAGCGACGCCCAACTGACTGCACTGGCCCGTGACCTGGGAGAGGCTTTACGGGACAGGGGCGCGCGGGTCGCCTGCGTGGAATCCTGTACCGGCGGCTGGGTCGCCAAGACCCTGACCGATGTCCCCGGAAGCTCGGAGTGGTTCGGCTGGGGCTGGGTGACATATGCCAACGACGCTAAGCGCCAGCTTGTCGGTGTCCCGGAAGCCATTCTGGCTGCCCACGGCGCGGTCAGCGAGGCAGCCGTCGCTGCCATGGCACGGGCCGGGCGAATCCTGAGCGGTGCGGATTTCGCCGTGGCCGTCAGCGGTGTGGCCGGACCTGACGGAGGCACGCCGGAAAAACCCGTGGGCTCGGTCTGGTTCGGGTGGGATGCTCCCCGGGACATGATCGATCGCGATACGGCGCACGCGACCAATCCCGACGTACCGGGCATCACTGAACGGCGCGTGTTCGCCGGCGACCGTGAAGCCATCCGCCGCCAGGCCGTGGCGCACGCGCTGCAGGGCTTGCTGGACCTGATCGAACGTGGTCGGGACGAGGTTCGGAACGGATGACCGAGGCCGGCCCGAAGCCTGCCAGGCGTCGCGTCTTCCTTGCAATCTGGCCCTCCGAAGCGATACGCCGGGAGTTGTTGCGCGCCGCCCGAACTGCGGTCAGGCGGTCCGGCGGCCGTGCCACTCCGCCGGGCAATCTGCATGTCACGCTGGCCTTTCTCGGGCCCTTGACGGACGCCGACCTGACGACGGTCATGCAGGTACCGCCGCTCCCGTCCCCGGAATTCACGATCCGGCTGGACAAGCTCGGCCACTGGTCCCGCTCGAGGATACTCTGGCTGGGCGCAAGCCGGGCGCCGGCCGAGTTGGTGCAACTGGAGCGCAGCCTCTGGGACGCCCTGGTGGCGGTGGGATTCCGCCGCGAGCGGCGGCCCTACAGTCCCCACGTGACGCTGGCGCGCAAGGCGAAATCGGTGGAGATGGATGTCAATCCGGTGGTGTGGCCGGTGTCGGGATTCGCCCTGGTGGAGTCCAGGCCCGGTGCACGTCATTCCATGTACGAGGTCTTGCGGAACTGGGACTTCGACGACCCGGCCTGACCCTTGTTTTCAAACCGGATTCTCCCGTTCCGAAGTGCGGTTTGTCGCCTTCGTGCGGCGGGTTGTCGCGACTGGCGAAAATGACGCGACTTTCTGGTCGAACTGCCCAGATATTCGGCTGTCAGCCAGTGGAATCTATGAAATAATCACCTTCGACCGGACGATCAATTTTTCCCGAACCGACGAGAACACGACACATGGACAACAAGCGTAAACGAGCGCTCGCAGCCGCCCTGGGGCAGATAGAAAAGCAATTCGGCAAGGGTTCGGTCATGCGCCTTGGCGATGCCATCGCGAGCCAGGACATCAATGTCGTTTCGACGGGTTCGCTGGGGCTGGATATCGCTCTCGGCATCGGCGGGCTGCCCAAGGGGCGGGTGGTGGAAATCTACGGTCCCGAGTCCTCGGGCAAGACCACGCTCACGCTGCAGGTGGTCGCCGAAGCGCAGCGCGCGGGCGGCACCGCGGCCTTTGTGGATGCCGAGCACGCCCTGGATCCCGTCTACGCCGGCAGGCTCGGCGTCAACGTGGATGAACTGCTCATCTCCCAGCCGGATACCGGCGAGCAGGCGCTGGAAATCACCGACATGCTGGTACGCTCCGGGGCCGTGGATGTCATCGTGGTGGACTCGGTGGCGGCGCTCACGCCCAAGGCGGAAATCGAGGGCGAAATGGGGGACTCCCACGTGGGACTGCACGCGCGGCTCATGTCCCAGGCGCTGCGCAAGCTCACTGCCAACCTGAACAAGACCAAGACGATCTGCGTGTTCATCAACCAGCTGCGCGAGAAGATCGGCGTGATGTTCGGCAGCCCCGAGACCACCTCGGGCGGCCGGGCGCTGAAG
>JAJDWR010000023.1 GCA_022825505.1 Gammaproteobacteria bacterium
GCGACCGGCACACGCCTGCTCAACCAGTCGGTACTGCTGAAGAGTATCAACGACAGCGCGGACCGCCTGGAGTCGCTGAGCCGGGCGCTCTTCCATTGCGGGGTACTGCCCTACTACCTGCACCTGCTGGACCCGGTGAGCGGCGCCGCCCACTTCGACGTCCCGGCATTCAGGGGCATGGAATTGATCGGAAAACTGAGGCGGCGCCTCCCCGGCTATCTGGTCCCCAGGCTGGTTCGGGAAGAACCCGGCGAACCGGGCAAGACGGCAATCGCGTAATGCCTGTGCCAAGGGCTGCCGGCGCTATAGCCGCGACCAGGTCTCCGCGAGCATGTAGAGCGAGCTGAGGACCGCGACGAGCGACCCTCCCAACACCCACAGGTACCGGTAGATATCGGCGTTGGCCTGCGCAAATGCCGCAGCCTGCTCGGCCAGACCTGCCTTCATCTCAAGGCGCAATTCGGCCAGCGCGGTGGCCTGCCCGGCAAAGCCGACCTCCATGTCACGGCGCAATTCGGCCAGCGCGGCAGTCTGTTTGGCCAGCGCGGTCTCGAGAGCGGCAGCCTGCCTGGCCAGACCTGCCTCCAGCGCGGCGGCCTGCCTGACCAGACCGGCGTCCATGTCATGGCGCAATTCGGTAATGGCCGTCTCGAAGCGGTTTTCGGAAACGAGTCGGCCTGTGGCTTTGGAGACGGCGCTCACGATCGCCTCCGCATGGGCCGCCTGGACTCCTGCAGCCTGCAAATCGCCAGCCGCAGCCAGCGTGTCGAATTCCGTAGATGCCATCGTTCGGTGCTCCCAAATGAGGATGCCCGACAATGTCCGCCGCGTGACGCTGCGGCGCAATCGGCATTTCCGACTATTTCATGCATATTCGGCTTCCGCGTGCGGTCGTTGAAAGTGTAGCAGAACGCTCTATTTCGGCTTGCGCACGACCGGAGCGATGGCATCGACCTTGCGATACCCGCGTGGCAGTGCCAGTCCGCGGCGCCCCCGCGAACTCATGTACTTGTTGCGCAGGTCGATCGGACGCAACCGCATGAACCGCGTGCCGCAGGTGACCTTGACCGCCTGGCGCTCCGCGAAAGCGCACACGGACACCAGGCGCAGATCGTCGCCATTGGGCAAACCGATGACCTTGTTGCCCCTTCCCCGCGCCAGCGCCGGAAGCTCATCCAGCGGGAATGCCAGCAGCCGGCCGTCGCTCGACACGGCCGCCAGATTCTGCTGCTTTTCCGTAATTCGCGCCGCGGGCAGTACCTCGCCGCCCTTCGGAACGCTCAACACGGATTTTCCGGACTTGGTGCGGGAGTACATGTCTCCCAGCGTTACAATAAAGCCGTATCCTGCGGAGGTCGCCAGAACCCAGCGATCTTCGGGTGCCCCGATCAGCAGCGACCTGAAAGTTGAACCGTCAGGTGGATTGAGCCGTCCGGAAAGCGGCTCCCCCAGGCCACGGGCGGAAGGCAGCGTGTGCGCCGGCAGGCCGTAGGCCTTGCCGGTGCTGTCCAGGAACACTGCCAGTTGGTTGCTGCGGCCCCGCTCCGCGGCCAGCAGTCCGTCCCCCGAACGGTAATGCAATGCAGCGGCATCCACCTCATGTCCCTTGGCCGCCCGCACCCAGCCGTGTTCGGAGAGCACGACGGTAACCGGCCCGCTGGCCACCAGGTCCGATTCGTCGATCACCTGCGCAGCTTCACGTTCGACGATACGCGTGCGGCGCGGGTCGCCGTGCTCTTCGGCCAAAGCCGTGAGTTCCTCCTTGATAAGCTCCGTCAGCCGCCGGCTGGAGCCCAGAATTCCCTGAAGTTCCGCCTGCTCCGCGGCGAGGTCCGACTGCTCGCCGCGGATGCGTACCTCTTCCAGCCTCGCCAGGTGCCGCAGCCGCAACTCGAGCACCGCCTCGGCCTGGGCGTCGCTGAGCCCGAACCGCCGCATGAGCACCGGCTTGGGTTTGTCCTCGGCGCGGATGATCGCGATAACCTCATCGATATTGAGAAAGGCGATCAGCAGACCGTCGAGGATGTGCAGTCTCTTTGTCACCCGCTGCAGCCGGTGACTCAGCCGCCGCCTGACCGTGTCCGTGCGGAACTTCAACCAGGACTCGAGCAGTTCCTTGAGCCCGAAAACCGCCGGCCGGCCGTCCAGGCCGATGACATTCAGATTGACGCGCACCGACCGTTCCAGGTCCGTGGTCGCGAACAGGTGTCCCATGAGCGCCTCGATGTCCACGCGGCTGGAACGGGGCACCACCACCAGCCGGGTCGGATTCTCGTGATCCGACTCATCGCGCAGGTCCTCCACCATCGGGAGCTTTTTCGCGCGCATCTGCGCAGCGATCTGTTCCAGCACTTTCGCGCCGGACACCTGGTACGGCAATTCGGTGATGACGATGTCGCCGTCCTGCACCTCGTACCGGGCACGCAGCTTCAATCCGCCGCCCCCCTTTCGATAGATCGCGGCGATGTCCGACCGCGGTGAAATCAACTCGCCGCCGGTGGGGAAGTCCGGGCCCTTGATGTGGCGCATGAGCTGGCTGGTGGTGGTCTCCGGCTGTTCCAGCAGACGGATCAGGGCGGTGGCAACCTCGCGCAGATTGTGCGGCGGCACGTCGGTTGACATCCCCACGGCGATTCCGCTGGTGCCGTTCAGCAGCAGGTTGGGAAGCCTGGCCGGAAGCAGGACGGGCTCGCGGAGCGTGCCGTCGAAATTCGGGGCCCAATCGACCGTTCCCTGGTCAAGTTCGGACAGCAGGACCTGCGCGTAGCGCGTCAGCCGGGCCTCGGTATAGCGCATGGCCGCAAACGACTTCGGGTCATCCTGCGAGCCCCAGTTTCCCTGCCCGTCGACGATCGGATGGCGGCAGGCGAACGGCTGCGCCATGTGCACCATGGCCTCGTAACAGGCCGAGTCGCCATGGGGGTGGAATTTTCCGATGACATCGCCCACGGCCCGGGCCGCCTTCTTGGGCTTGGCAGCCGCCGACATCCCCAGATCGCTCATGGCGTAGATGATCCGGCGCTGCACGGGTTTGAGTCCGTCGCCTATGTGCGGCAGCGCCCGGTCGAGGATCACGTACATGGAGTAGTCCAGGTACGCCTTCTCCGCAAACTCCGCCAGAGTTTGCGTTTCGATCCCCTCGAAATTCAGTTCCTGTTCATGCATTGCGTCATCTCTATTTCATGAACCGATTGGATTTGCGCTAGACATCTGCGAGGTTGCCCTTCTCGCGCAGCCAGTCCCTGCGGTCGGCGGCGCGTTTCTTGGCGAGGAGCATGTCCAGCATGCGGTCCGGGTTGTCATTTGCCGCCACGGTCAGCTGAACCAGCCGGCGGGTTTCCCTGGCCATGGTGGTCTCGCGGAGCTGGGATGGATTCATCTCGCCCAGGCCCTTGAAGCGTGTCACCGTCAACCTGCCCTTCTTGCGCTGGGCTTCGATCCAGTCCAGGTGCATGTCGCGCTCTGCCTCGTCAAGGGCGTAGTGGACTTCCTTGCCCACGTCGATCCGGTAAAGCGGCGGCATGGCCACATAGACGCGCCCGGCCTCGACCAGGGGGCGGAAGTGGCGCAGGAACAGCGCACACAGCAGCGTGGCGATATGCAGTCCGTCGGAGTCGGCGTCCGCCAGGATGCAGATCTTGTGATATCTCAGCCCGTCCAGGTTGTCGCTTCCGGGATCCACGCCCAGCGCCAGGCTGATGTTGTGCACCTCCTGGGAGCGCAGCACCTGGCCGGGGTCCACTTCCCAGGTGTTCAGAATCTTGCCGCGCAGGGGCATGATCGCCTGGGTCTCCCGGTCGCGGGCCTGTTTTGCCGATCCGCCCGCCGAATCCCCTTCCACCAGGAACAGCTCCGCCGCGGCGGGTTCCTGGATGGTGCAGTCGGCCAGCTTGCCCGGCAACTGGGGGCCGGCGACGACTCGCTTGCGGACCACCTTTTTGGCGGCCTTCAGCCTCAACTGTGCCTTCTCTATTGCCAGCCTGGCGATCTCGTCGCCGGTCTCGGGGTGCTGGTTGAGCCAGAGCGCGAAGCTGTCCTTGACGACGCCGTTCACGAAACCGGCGCACTGCCGGGAACCGAGCCGCTCCTTGGTCTGCCCCGAGAACTGCGGATCTTCCATCTTCACCGACAGGATGTACGCCACGCCCTGCCACACGTCCTCCGGCGCCAGCTTGACGCCCCGCGGAAGCAGGCTGCGAAACTCGCAGAACTGGCGCAGTGCTTCGGTGAGCCCGGCGCGCAGACCATTGACATGAGTGCCGCCCAGGGGGGTCGGCACGAGGTTCACGTAGCTGTCGGTCACCGGCGGCTGAGCATCGCCCGGCACCCACGCCAGCGCCCATTCCACGGCCTCGCGCTTGCCGTGCAGGCTGCCCGTCAGCGGCTCCACCGGCAGAATGCCGCCGTCGATCTGCTCCAGCAGGTATTCCGCCAGCCCGCCGCTGTACTGCCAGTTTTCGACCTCGTGGGGGCTCTCCACCTCCAGACGCACGCTGAGCCCCGGGCACAGCACGGCCTTGGCGCGCAGCACGTGCTTCAGGCGCCGCAATGCAAACCCGGGAGAATCGAAATATTGCGGATCCGGCCAGAAGCGCAGCGTTGTCCCCGTGTTGGCCTTCCCGACCGAGCCCACTACGTCGAGATCGCCCCGACGCTCGCCGCCGGAGAAACTCATGTTGTATTCCTTGCCACCGCGGCGGATCCACACCTCCAGGTTCCTGGACAGCGCATTCACCACCGAAACGCCCACGCCGTGCAGCCCGCCGGAGAACCGGTAGGTCCGGTTGGAAAACTTGCCGCCCGCGTGCAGCTTGGTGAGGATCAGCTCGACCCCGGGAATCCCTTCATCGGGATGAATGTCGACGGGCATGCCGCGGCCGTCGTCGGCCACTTCCAGCGATCCGTCCCGGAAGAGCTTGACTTCGATGCGCTTGGCATGGCCCTCGATGGCCTCGTCGACGCTGTTGTCGATGACTTCGTGGGCGAGATGATTGGGACGGCTGGTGTCGGTGAACATGCCGGGCCGCCGGCGCACGGGGTCAAGACCGCTCAGGACCTCGATGTCGGCAGCGTGATAGCTGTTTCCCATTGACTCCCACCTGCGCCCCGGTGACGGCCGCTAATCCGACCGGGACGTACAGGGGAGATTGTACCGCGAACGGACGATATAGTCCTGTATTGGGAACGGAAATCATGCCGTAACGGTCAGCTCGCGCAGCGTGTCCGCCAACAATCGAAATTCCTCCGTTCTCAGGGATGTCGGGCGCCATGCCAAGCCGATCTGGCGGGCGGCCGGCACGCCAAGCCGCGACAGCGAAATACCCGTTCCCCGGGTTATGTGAGCGTCGACCGCAAGACGCGGTATGAGCGCGACGCCGACACCCGCCGCAACCATCTGTACCATTGTGAGCAGACTGCTGGCCTCGAATTGCGCCCGCGCCCTCCTGTCGCTCGTCCTGCAGACGTCCAGCGTATGGCCGCGCAGGCAGTGACCTTCTTCCAGCAACATGAGCGGTTCGTTCGCCAGCGCCTGGAGCGAAATCTCTTCGGCTCCGGCCAGTTCGTGATTCCGGTTGCAGGCAAACAGGAATTCATCCTCCATGATGACGTCGATGCGCAGGTCATCGGTCTCGTAGGGCAGCGCGATCAGGGCGACGTCCAGTTCTCCGCCTTCCAGCCGCGCAAGCAGAGGTGCTGTCTGCTCCTCCCGCAGGTAGATCGTCAGCTCGGGAAATCGCTCCTTCAGCCCCGGAAAGACTCGCGGCAGGACGAACGGCCCGATCGTCGGAATTACCCCGAGGCGCATTTCGCCGGTCATGGGCGAGCGAGCCGCTCTGGCCACCTCCATCACCTCTTCGGCTTCCCGCAGCACCGCCTTTGCCCGTTCGGCAAGCTGCGCTCCAAACGGGGTAATCAGCACGCGCCGATTGGAACGCTCCGCGACGGCGGTGCCGAGCACCGCTTCCAGATCGCGAATACCCGCGCTGAGCGTCGACTGGGTGATGTGGCAACGCAGTGCCGCCTTGCCGAAGTGCTGCGTATCGGCAAGCGCTACCAGGTACTGGAGTTGCTTCATCGTTGGCAATCGCTTCATCAGACAAACCCGCATTAATATCCGTAAAATACGATCATTATAGCCAGTATTAATCGTTGGACACGACAGTCCATACCCCCTACACTCACCGTGGCTACAGACGACGCTGCCGTCGATTCGTAGTGGCTTCCAATGAGTCGGAACACCTAAATTCGTATCGGCGAAGAGGGGCGCGACGCGATTGCGGAGCGCCAATTTCTCGTGCTGACGGACGATCGGCGGCGGCGACTTTCAGGCAGAACATACGAAGGAGAGAACCATGAATGATGCAACTTGCCCGGTCACGGGCGCTGCCCAGAAGGCCGGTGCCGGCAGCGGTACGGTCAATCGGGACTGGTGGCCCAACCAGTTGAAGCTGGGCATTCTTCACCAGCAATCCGCCAAGTCCAATCCCATGGGCGAGTCGTTCGACTACGCCGAAGAGTTCAGGTCACTCGACCTGGACGCCGTGAAGCAGGACATCTTCGACCTGATGACCACGTCGCAGGACTGGTGGCCGGCGGACTACGGTCACTACGGCCCGCTGTTCATCCGAATGGCGTGGCACAGTGCGGGCACCTATCGGATCGGCGACGGCCGCGGCGGGGGCGGGACCGGTAACCAGCGCTTCGCGCCCATCAACAGCTGGCCCGACAACGGCAACCTGGACAAGGCGCGCATGCTGCTGTGGCCGGTCAAGCAGAAGTACGGCAGAAAAATCTCCTGGGCCGATCTCATGATCCTGGCCGGCAACTGCGCTCTGGAATCGATGGGATTCAAGACATTCGGTTTCGCCGGCGGGCGCGCGGATATCTGGGAGCCCGAACTCGACATCTACTGGGGTTCCGAGGACATCTGGCTCGACGACAAGCGCTATTCCGGCGACCGGGACCTGGAGAATCCGCTGGGGGCCGTCCAGATGGGCCTGATCTACGTGAATCCGGAAGGGCCCAACGGCAATCCCGACCCGGTCGCCTCCGGCCGGGACATTCGCGAGACCTTCGGCCGGATGGCCATGAACGATGAGGAAACCGTCGCGCTGGTCGTCGGCGGTCACACGTTCGGCAAGTGCCATGGCGCCGGCCAGGCGGAACTGATCGGCCCGGAGCCCGAAGGCGCGAGCATCGAGCAGCAGGGGCTGGGCTGGAAGAACAGCTCCGGCACCGGCAAGGGCGTCGACACGTTCACCACCGGCCTGGAAGGCGCGTGGACCAGCAACCCGACCCAGTGGGATAACGGCTACCTCGACAACCTGTTCGGATACGAGTGGGAGCAGGTGAAGAGCGATGCGGGTGCAAACCAGTGGGCGCCAAGGGATGGCGCCGGCGCGGACACCGTACCGGATGCCCACGATCCGTCGAGGCGGCACGCGCCCATGATGACCACGGCGGACATGGCCATGAGGATGGATCCAATCTATGAGCCCATTGCGCGGCGGTTCCACGAGAACCCGGACGAGCTGGCCGACGCCTTCGCACGGGCGTGGTTCAAGCTGACGCACCGTGACATGGGCCCGCGTTCGCGTTACCTCGGCCCGGAGGTTCCTGCCGAAGAACTCATCTGGCAGGATCCCGTTCCCGCGGCCACTCACGACCCGCTCGACGAGCAGGATATCGCCTCCCTCAAGGCCACGATCCTCGATTCAGGCCTGTCAGTTTCCCAGCTGGTTTCCACCGCCTGGGCTTCGGCGTCGACCTTCCGCGGCTCGGACCTGCGCGGCGGGGCGAACGGCGCACGCATTCGCCTTGCGCCGCAGAAGGACTGGGAAGTCAACCACCCGGAGCAGTTGGCGAATGTGCTGTCGACCCTCGAGGGTATCCAGCAGGCGTTCAACAGCGCGCATGCCAACGGCAAGGGCGTCTCGCTGGCCGATCTGATCGTGCTGGGCGGATGCGCAGCCGTCGAGCAGGCGGCTAGGGACGCCGGGCACGACGTGACCGTTCCGTTTACGCCGGGCCGCACGGACGCCTCGCAGGAGCAGACGGACGTCGAGTCCTTCGCCGTGCTTGAACCGTACGCAGACGGGTTCCGCAACTATCTCAAGCGGCAATACAGCGTATCGACCGAGGAGTTGCTGGTGGACCGGGCGCAATTGCTGACACTGACGGCGCCGGAGATGACGGCTCTCGTCGGCGGCATGCGGGTTCTTGGCACGAACTTCGGCCAGACGGACCACGGGGTCCTTACGTCGCGGCCGGGGGCGCTCAGCAACGACTTTTTCGTGAACCTGCTCGACCTGGGCACGGCCTGGAAGGCCGCCGATGATTCCGAAGAGGTGTTCGAAGGGCGCGATCGTGCCACGGGCGAGCTGAAGTGGACCGGTACGCGTGCCGATCTCATCTTCGGCTCGAACTCCCAGTTACGGGCGCTCGCGGAAGTCTACGGTAGCGAGGACTCCGGGCCGCAGTTCGTGAACGACTTTGTGGCCGCGTGGGACAAGGTGATGAACCTTGACCGGTTCGACATTGCCTGATTGTCTTGAATCGGGCGATTCGGATAGCGGGCGATTTGCGAGAGGGTCCTCAAGAGCGTTGAGGACCCTCTTCGCCCTTTACAGGTAGAACTTCACGCCGGCCCAGATCGCGCGCGGCGCGCCCGGCGCGAGGAAGCGCACATCATCGTCGATGCCGTCGAGACCGATGATCTCGTCGGGTTCCTCTCCAATCAGTCCGAAGTTCTCGTATTCCCCGTCGAGCAGGTTCTCGACCAGCACGAACGCCTCGAACCGCTCGCCCCGGTAGTTCGCCCGTGCATTGACCGTGGCGTAACCCTCCAGTTTGTCCAGTTCGTTGGATTCGTCACCGCGCAGGTGACTGCCGGCGACCGCGAGCAATTCCAGGCCGGCGGACAAGCGGTCCGAAAAGGCGTGGTCCAGAGCTGCCTTGAACATGTGATCCGGAATGCCCGGAATCTCGGCACCGGCGCGCACGGGACGCGTGTTGAACAGGTCACCGTCATCGCCGTTCTCGTCATCCTCTGCGTCGTCGGAGTCGGCACCGCCGATCCCGCCCGGCTCGTCACCGTCATCGTCCCCATCGTCATCATCGTCGTCGTCGCCGCCCCGAAGCAGCGCATTGGCCGGATGGTTGGGGCTCAGGACGTCGAAATCGTCCTCGAAGGTGGCCTGGATGAAGGTGTAGTTGATGTTCCAGCGCCAGCGCTCGTATGAGCCCGCGAGCGCGGCCTCGACGCCCAGGCGCCGCGTGTTGTCGATGTTCTTGAAAAGCCCGTGGGCCCGGGTCTGGCCGGTCTGCCAGATGATGTCGTTCTCGTTGAGGGTCCGGAACAGTCCCAGCGACCAGTTCCAGCCGGCAGACAGGGCGCCGCGCAAACCAACCTCCAGGTTCCTGGCGATGACCTCGTCCAGCGGCGGATCGGCCAGAAAGGCGTTCGGCAGGCGGCACTCCTCCACTTCGCCGGTAACCGGGTTGCGGCTCAACTCCTCGCTGCAAGCCAGTTCGATGGGCGTCGGCAGGCGGCTGGACTCGTTGTAGGCCGCGTAGACGTCCACCTGGTCCGTCCACCGGCGTACCGCGCCCACGCCCCAGTTGAAATTGCCGAAATCGTGCTCGCCGTTCAGTTGCGGCTGCTCGCCGGTTCGATCCTGCAACTCGATGCGACTGTCATGGTAGAAGCCCGACAGCATGATCGACCAGTCCTCGCCCAGGCTGAACCGGTCGCCCACGTAGACATAGTTCCGGGCCACTTCGGTGTCGATCTCGGTACGCTCGTCGGCGAAGCCGCCGGTAACCGATCCGGCCTCGGTCGTTGAACGCGTCTCCGGGTCGAACAAGGCAAACTGGACGCGGGAATTGAAGTCGCTGCTGCCCCTGTAGAATCCCGCACCCACCGTCAGGTCGTGCACAAGCCCGAACAGTTCGGCGACGGCGTCGATCTCCACGACGCCGCCCCTGGACTCCTGTCCGCGATCGCTCAGGTTGTTGATGGCGCTGCAGCCGCTCTCGCCGACGGCTTCGGCGAATTCGTCTTCCTCGATGTCGCCGCCGAGTGCCTCGCCCAGTTCGTCCTCCACGGCGCCGCGGCAGGCGCCCCGGAGTACACCGGTGAGGCCGCCGACCCCACCGAAGCCGTCGTCGATGAGTTCGTCGGCCTCGTCCTCCTCCATGCCGTCGCCGTTGAACGATCCAGTGTCGTTGCCGCGGACGTACAGGTTGGCGGAGAGGTCCACGCGGTCGGCCAGCGCGTAGTCTCCGCGCAGCGCCAGGGTCCGGGTGTCGTTGCGGGTAATGTCCGGCGCCGAGAAAATCTGCTCGCGGCCGACCGCAAGCAGGCCGGAGGGCGACAGTCCGTTGCCCGTCAGGTCCGATCGCGCCCGATGGTAGTCCAGGCCCAGCGCGCCCCTGTCGCCGCGCCAGTCGGCGCTGGCGTAGAGATTCTCCGCCCACGATGGCGACAGGTCCCGCCAGCCGTCTTCCTCGAATCGCTGCGCATTGACGTAGTAGGCCCAGGTGCCGTTGTTGCCGCCGCTCTCGATATTGGCGATCGCTCTGCCGTAGGCGCCGCCTTCCACTTCAACGGCGTGCTGGGGATGGCTGAACCCGTTCTTCATCTGGACTACCACCGAGCCGCCCAGCGTATTCAGCCCGAACAGGGGGTTGGAACCGCTTAGCAGGCTGAGGCTGGCGATGGCGTTCATCGGCACCAGGTCCCAGTTCACGGCATCGCCCAGGGGTTCGTTGAGCCGCACGCCGTTCTGGTAGACCGTCAGCCCCATGGGCAGGCCCAGCAGCGGTGACGCAGCATAGCCCCGGTAGTAGAGGTCCGGCTGCAACGGATTGCCCTGGGCGGAGTGGACGTGCACACCCCCGAAGCGCCGGCTGAGGTAACTGGAAATATCGGCGCTGCCGCTCGCCGCGAGCTGATCCGCGGTGGCGGATTGGATGACGCCGGGAAAATCACGCGTGTTCGCACCCACAGCGCGTACCGGCGTCGTGCCGAACACGGTGATCGTCTCGATCTCCTGTGCCCGGACCGACGGGACGGCCATGGGACCCAGAGCCAGTGCGAAGACTGGCGTGGCGGCGGCCGCCAGGGGCATCAGGACTGTTCGGATACAACGTGACATATGAGATCCATCGGCAATTTTCCCGGAGCGGCCCACATCGTAACGCATTTGACCGCCAATGCTGCGCTGTGTACGGTGCGCCGTGCTGGACGGGAGGGGCATCCGATGAGTGAGGCTACCGGCGTCGCCGGGCTTGAAAAATCCCTTGAAGAACTGGAATCCCTGCTCAAGGAACTGGAGAGCGGCGAGTTGACGCTGGAAGCCGCGCTGGCCCATTTCGAGCGGGGCGTGAAGCTCACCCGCCAGTGCCAGAAGGCCTTGCAGGAAGCCGAACAGAAGGTGGAAATCCTGCTGAAGAAATCGCCGGAAGCGGAACCGGAGCCGTTCGATTCGGCTGGCGAATAAGTCCTTCTACGCGACGGCCAGCCGGCCGAGCACGACACAGACAACCGCAAGACCCGCTGCCGCCAGGTCGTCCAGCATGATGCCCATGCCGCCGCCGACACGCCGGTCCAGATAACCGACCGGCCAGGGTTTGGCGATGTCGAACAGCCGAAACAGCACGAAGGCCGCCGCCCACCATAGCGGCTGGGCCGGTAGCGCCAGCGTGACCGCCAGGAATCCGACGATTTCGTCCCAGACCACGGCCGGGTGATCGCGCGTCTGTAGTCGCCGGGAGCTTTCGCCGCAAATCCAGATACCGGCCAGCGCCAGTACTGCGACCAACGCGGCCCGGGCCGGCAGCGGCAGCGGCAACAACCACCATCCGGCGAGACCGGCCGCTGCCGTCGCCGCCGTACCCGGGGCTACAGGCACGAGCCCGATGCCAAACCCCAGGGCGAGCAGATGGACCGGCTGCCTCAGCAGAGCGACGCCGGGTTGCATGTCATTCTCCGCCACACGTCCCCGCTGTTCCCGACTCAGCGACGCTCTCTCCGAAATGCGAATAGCCGGAGATTACAGGCGACGCCATGGGCTGGCCGTCCCGCCGGCAGTGAACGCCGCGACCCTCGTGCAGTTGGCCGATCCGCAGAACCGGCGTTTCGCAAGCAGCCAACGCCCGTTCGATGTCGTAGCGCCGCGTGGGCGGTGCCGTAAAACACAGTTCGTAGTCGTCGCCGCCGGCCAGGGCCCACGCTTCCGCGTTCCGACTCGGAACCGTCTCCCGCAGCTCCGGTGACAGAGGCAGCCGCTCAACGTCCACTGACGCCGCGCAGCCGCTGGCCCGGCATAGGTGCCCCAGATCGGCCAGCAACCCGTCGGAGACGTCGATGGCCGCGCTGGCCAGACCCCTCAGCGCGATTCCCGCGGCGACTCGCGGCGTCGGTGTGAGAAAGCGGGACCTGAGTACCCGGTGCGCATTCCCGGTGCCGGACCTGCCACGCGACACGAGATCCAGCCCGGCGGCAGCATCTCCAAGCGTACCTGTTACATGGATATCGTCACCCGTCGCGCCGCCGCCGCGGGTGAGGATGCGGTCCCCGTCGACATCGCCAAGCACATGCAGCGTCACCGACAGCGGACCGCGCGTCGTATCCCCGCCGATGAGTTCGACGCCATGCTCGGCCGCCAGCGCGAAAAAACCTTGCGCGAACGCCGCAAGCCAGGCGTGATCCACATCGGGCAGGGTCAGCGCCAATGTGCACCAGCGCGGTTCCGCCCCCATGGCCGCAAGATCGCTCAGGTTCACTGCAAGGATGCGATGGCCCACGGCATCCCCCGCCAGGCCCTTCGGGAAGTGCACGCCGGCAACCATCGTGTCCGTAGCCACCGCGGTTGCGCCGCCGAGATTCAAGACCGCCGCATCGTCGCCGATACCAACGATCACCCGGGGATCTTCGCTCTTCCTCGCAAAGTACCGCTCAATCACCCCGAATTCGTCCAGGCTCACGGTATCGCCGTTACGATTCATGCGTTGCGGCTGTCAACCCGCTTCGCGGCGCGATCCAGCACCGCATTGACGAACCGGTAGCAATCCACCGGACCGTACAGCTTTGCCAGTTCCACGGATTCGTTGATGATCACCTTGGTCGGAACGTCCTCACGACCGTGCAATTCCGCAAGTCCCAACAGAAGCACGGCCCGGCTGACGGCATCGGTGCTGTCGATATTCCGGTCCGCGTGCCTGGCGATCTCCCTGTCCAGGGTGTCGGCATCCCGGAGCACATGCGCCAATATCTCGAGAAAGTAGTCCTGATCTACGTTCGGGTACTCCGGCATGGCGGCGAATTGCTCGCACAATTCATCCTCGCTGTGTTCCGCAAGCTGCCATTGGTAGAGCGCCATGACGAGCAGCTCTCGTGCTCCGCGGCGGCGCTGGACGGCAGTGTCGGCGTCATTTCGCATTGAAGTTCCGGCAGTCCATGGCATACGCAGGGCGATTGCCGGGAATCACCTCACGCGGTCAGGCGGCAGCGCAGGTTGGCCATTTCGATCACGGCCAGCGCCGCTTCGGCGCCCTTGTTGCCCGACTCCGGTCCGGACCGCGCCTTGGCCTGTTCGATGGTGTCCACGGTCAGGATGCCGAATCCCACGGGAATCCGGTGTTCGAGGCTGACATCGGTCACGCCGCGGCTGGCTTCGCCGGCCACGTAGTCGAAATGCGGCGTCTCGCCCCGAATGACGCAGCCGATGGCGAGCAGGCCGTCATAGCGGTCACCATCCGCCAGCAGCTTGAGCGCCAGCGGGATTTCGAACGCGCCGGGCACTCGAACGACATCCAGGTCTTCGGCATCGGCGCCGGCCCCGGCCAGCGTCTCCAGGGCCGCCTTGAGCAGGCGGTCGACAATGAAATCGTTGAACCGGGAGGCGACGATGCCGAATCGGAGCCCCAGGGCGCCGGGATCGCCGGTTATCTCGTTAACTTGCATGGCCTTTTGCGCTCGCAGCGTCTATGCGGCCGGCGTCTCGTCGGAAAGGTACTCGACCACTTCCAGGCCGAATCCGGAGATGGCGTGCATCTGTTTCGGCGCGCTCAGCACGCGCATGCGCTTGACGCCCAGCGCCCGCAGGATCTGCGCGCCGGTCCCGAAGGTCTTCAGTTCGCTGGTGCGGTCATGGGGAATCACGTTCTCGTCGTGTCCCCGTTCCAGTTCCCTGACGGCGGTCATCAGGTCCCTGGGGTCCTCGTTTTGCCGAAGGATGACGATGACGCCGCAATCCTCCTCGGCGATCAGCTTGATGGTGCTGCGCAGCGGCCAGCCCAGGCGGCTGTCCTGAATCCCCACCACGTCGCTCAGGGTATTCTGAACATGTACCCGCACCAGCGTGGGCGTTCCGGGTTCGGGATGGCCGCGCACCAGGGCCAGGTGCACCGTGCGATTGATATGGTCCTCCATGCAAACCAGCCGGAACGGGCCGAATTCCGTGTCGATATCGAAATCGGCAATGGCCTCCACCGTCTCTTCCTTGGCCAGCCGGTAGCTGATGAGATCCGCGATGGTGCCGATCTTGAGGTCGTGGCGCCGGGCGAACCGCAGCAGATCGTCGCGTCTGGCCATTGAGCCGT
The DNA here is from genome assembly GCA_022825505.1 of Gammaproteobacteria bacterium. Taxonomy (GTDB): domain Bacteria; phylum Pseudomonadota; class Gammaproteobacteria; order Steroidobacterales; family Rariloculaceae; genus UBA6522. The sequence continues at coordinate 14,608 of JAJDWR010000023.1, forward strand.
CTTCGTTGAGAATCTCGACGATCATCGCCGCCGGTTCGAAGCCCGCGAGGCGCACCAGGTCGCAGCCCGCCTCGGTATGCCCCGCGCGCGTCAGCACGCCGCCCGGCTGCGCCCGGAGCGGAAACACGTGGCCGGGCTGTTGCAGGTCCTCGGGCTTCGCGTCGGGTGCGACTGCCGCCCGAATCGTTCGCGCCCGGTCATGGGCGGAGATTCCCGTCGTGATCCCTTCGGCTGCTTCAATGGACAACGTGAAGTTCGTGACGCGGCGCCGATCGGTTTCGCTGACCATCAGCGGCAGGCGCAGTTGTTCGCAGCGCTGCCCTGTCAGTGTCAGGCAAATCAGTCCCCGGCCGTAGCGCGCCATGAAATTGACATCGGAGGCACGTGCCCGGCCGGCGGCCATGATCAGGTCGCCCTCGTTCTCACGGGCTTCATCGTCCATGATGATGACCATCCTGCCATCGCGCAGGTCGGCGACGATTTCCTCGGTCGCGTTCAGGCCGGCGACCGCTGCTTCCCTGTTGATTGGAATGGCCACGAGATCAGGATTCCCCTTGTCGTCAAATCAGACATCGGCGGCGCGCAACCGTTCCAGGTAGCGAGCGACGATATCCACCTCAATATTAACAGCCCGTCCGGGCCGGTACTCCGAAAAAATGGTCACGGCGTTCGTATGCGGAACGATGTTGACTTCGAAGGCGTCTGCGTCGACCGCGTTGACGGTCAGACTCACGCCATCCACCGCCACCGACCCCTTGCGGGCGATATAGCGCATCAGCGCCTTGTCGAAGGCGATGCGCACTCCGGTCGAACGTGCCGCGGGTTCTACGGAAACGACGCGCCCGATCCCGTCGACATGCCCGGTGACCAGGTGGCCGTCCACGGTGTCGTTCAATCGCAGAGCGCTCTCCAGGTTCACGGGATCGCCCCCGGACAACTCGCCGAGGGTAGTTGCCGACAGGGTTTCAAGCGACACATCCGCCACAAATCTCTCCCCTGTGCAATCGACCGCGGTCAGGCAAACGCCGTTCACTGCGATGCTGCAGCCGGTTTCCAGCGGAGGGAGAGCGACGCCGCGGATGTCGATGGTCAGGCGCCGGTCTCCGCCGAGATCGGCACTCTCCAGGACTCGGCCTACGCCCCTTACGATTCCGCTAAACATGCCGTTACCCGAAGGTCACTGCCCACCTTGCGCACATCTTGATACTTGAGTCTGATGCGGCCTTCAAGGCTCACCAGAGGTTCGATGGCGAACATGCCCCGGGCGTCGGCGCCCAGCAATTGGGGCGCCAGGTAAATCACCAGTTCGTCGATCAGGCCGGCTTGAAGCAGTGCGCCGTTCAATCGCGCTCCCGCTTCCACCCACACCTCGTTGAACTGCATCTCGCCCAGCCGCGCCATGACCTGTGCCAGGTCGCAGTGGCGCTCACCCGGCACCCTCTCCACCCGGGCGCCTGCCCGCCGCAGCGCTTCGGCCGATTCAGGCGCATCGCGGCAGCCGAATACCAGCACGGGACCCGGTAACGCGAGAGTTCTTGCGGCTGGCGGCGTACGCAAACTCGAGTCCACGATGACACGCGCCGGTTGCACGATCGGCAGGTCCCCGGCCGAAAAGCGGGCGTCCAGTCCCGGATCGTCTGCGAGTACCGTGCCGATTCCAGTGAGCACGGCGCTTGCGCGCGCCCGCCACCGGTGCACGTCGCGCCGGGCCGCCTCACCGGTAATCCACTGACTTTCGCCACTCGCCAGCGCGGTCCGACCGTCCAGGCTCGCGGCGAGCTTGCTGCGAACCAGCGGCCGGCCCCGGGTCATTCGCGACCTGAAACCGGGATTCAGTGCGGCGGCGGATGCCTCCAGCACGCCGACCGTGACCTCGATGCCGGCCTCGCGGAGCCTCTGAACGCCCGTTCCGTCGACTACGGGATTCGGGTCGGTGCCGGCACAAACGACCCGCGCCACCCGCGCTTCGATCAGCGCGTCGGCACAGGGTCCCGTACGGCCGGTATGGCTACAGGGTTCGAGCGTGACATAGGCAGTGGAGCCGGCCGCGTTTGGTCCGGCGGCAGCAATGGCCATCCGTTCGGCGTGGGGACTTCCGGCACGCTCGTGCCAGCCTTCTCCGACAATCCGTCCCGCCTTGACCAGCACGCACCCGACTCGGGGATTCGGGTCCGCGCTGAACAATCCCCGCCTCGCCAGTTGCACGGCGCGGGCCATGTACTCCTGGTCGGACGGTCCGGTCACTGGTCGTCGTCCGGCAGGAGCGACATCTGCTCCCGGTCGATCAGCAGCGGCAGCGACTGCAGGCGCTCGACTTCCTCGCGGAAATCGGCAATGTCCTGAAAACTCCGGTAGACCGATGCATAGCGAACGTAGGCGACCTGGTCGAGGCCGCGCAGTTCCTCCATCACCATGTCGCCGATGAACCGGCCGCTGACTTCACGCTCGCCGATAGTCTGCAGTCGATGCAGCAGCCGCTCGATGCTCTCTTCCACGGCTTCGCTCTCGATGGGGCGCTTTTCCAGTGCCCTGGCAATGCCGTTGCGGAGCTTGGTTTCGTCGAAGGGTTCGCGCCGGCCATCGCGCTTGACGACCCGGGGCATCACCAACACCGCAGACTCGAACGTCGTGTAGCGCTCCCCGCACTTGCGGCACTCCCGGCGCCGGCGCACCTGACGGCCCTCAGCGGCCAGCCGGGAATCGATGACCTTGGTATCCTCGTGATTGCAGAATGGACAATGCACAGCGACCCGGGCTCTCCTTCAAACCGCGCCCTCCCGATAGACGCCCTCCCGATAGACGGGGAAACGGCGCGTCAGTTCAAGAACTTCTTCGCGCACCCGTTGCACGACGGCCTCCCTGGCCTGCTCATCGTGCACCACATCCAGGATATCGGCAATCCAGTGGCCGAGTTGCTCCGCGTGCTCTTCCAGCAGACCGCGCGTGGTAATCGCCGGCGTACCGATCCTGAGCCCGCTGGTGACACGCGGCGGCCGGGGGTCGTTGGGTACTGCGTTCCGGTTCACCGTGATATTGGCCTGGCTCAGGGCATCTTCGGCGGCCTTGCCCGTGATGTCGTGGCTGATGAGGTCGACCAGCATCAGGTGGTTGTCGGTCCCCCCGGAGACGATCTTGTAGCCGCGCTCCATCAGCGTACCCGCCATGCGGCGCGCATTGGCCAGAACCTGCAACTGGTACGCCCTGAACTCCGGCTGCGCGGCCTCGGCGAGAGCCACCGCCTTGGCGGCGATCACGTGCATCAGCGGTCCGCCCTGGGTGCAGGGAAAGACGTTGAAGTTGATCTTCCTAGTGAGTTCGGGGTTCTCCCGCGCGAGAATCAGGCCGCCCCGCGGGCCCCGCAGGGTCTTGTGCGTCGTGGTGGTGGTCACGTCGGCGATGGGCGTCGGGTTCGGGTAGATGCCGGCGGCGATGAGTCCGGCCACGTGGGCCATATCGACCAACAGCCACGCGCCGACCTCGTCGGCGATGTCGCGAAAGCGCTGCCAGTCCACGACCCTTGAGTAGGCGGAAAACCCGGCTACGACCACCTTCGGCCGGTGCTCGCGGGCGAGGCGCTCCACCTGGTCGTAGTCGATCTCCCCGCTGGCGGGATCGACGCCGTACTGCACGGCCCGGAAAAACCGTCCGGAGAAACTCACTTTCGCCCCGTGCGTCAGGTGGCCGCCGTGGGGCAGACTCATGCCGAGCAGGGTGTCGCCGGGATCCATCATCGCCAGGTAGGCTGCCACGTTGGCCTGTGACCCGGAATGTGGCTGGACGTTGGCGAAGTCGGCGCCGAACAGCGACTTCGCGCGCTCGATAGCCAGGCTCTCCGCGACGTCGACAAACTCGCAACCGCCGTAATAGCGGCGACCCGGGTAGCCTTCGGCGTACTTGTTGGTCAGCACCGAGCCCTGTGCCGCCAGCACTCGGGGGCTCGCGAAATTCTCCGAGCCGATCAGTTCGATGTGTTCTTCCTGGCGGCGGAGTTCGCCCCGAAGGGCCTCGGAGAGTTCCTCATCGAAGCCGTGAATCGTCTCGGTTTCATCGAACATGATCTGCGTCCATCAAGGGTCCAAATGCCGGGGGCGTGCGCATTGTAACGATTACAACAGCTCCTGTGCCGACCCGGGATCGGCGAATCCTTCCACCAGCCGCGTCCAGGCTCGTGCAAGATTGTCGCGGTTATAGCCGCCGGCGCCCATGCCGAGTATGCGGCCGCCGCAGTAGCGGTCCGCATACTCCCGCAAGCGCGCGGCGGCGTGGCCGTGGGCGTTCTCGCTGTACTGCAGGTGGGTGATCGGATCCCCGGCCAGGGAGTCCGCGCCGCCGACCAGCAACAATAGCTGCGGTTCCGAGTTCTCGATGTAGGCTTCGACTTCCCTCCAGGCCTGAAGGAATTCGTCGTCGCCCGATCCCGGCGGCATGGGAATGTTCAGCTTGGTTCCTTCGGCCGGTCCGCGGCCCGTCTCGCTGCGGGCGCCGGTTCCGGGGTAGAGAAACCGGCCGTCCTCGTGAATGTCTGCGAACAGGGCTTTGGGCTCGGTCTCGAATCCGTAGAACACGCCGTCGCCGTGGTGGGCGTCGATGTCCACGTAGGCAACCCGATCGAGGCCGTATACGTTCATCGCCGTCTCGATGGCGACGCCGGCGTCGTTGAAGACGCAGAAACCGGCGGCCCGGTCCCGCGCGGCGTGGTGAAGTCCGCCGATGGGGATGAAGGCTCGAGTGATGTCTCCCTCCATGATCGCCGTCAATGCCTCGAGCGTTCCGCCGACGGTGTGCGCTGCGGCCTCATAGATCCCCGGGTACGCGGGAGTATCGCCGGCGTCCAGATAGCCATAGCCCAGTTCCGATAACTCCCGGACCCGGTCCACGTAGGCCGCGGTGTGGAAACGCTCGATCTCATCCCGGGTCGCCGGCCGGGACGGGCGCTGAACCGTTTGCGCCGCATACGACGAACGCGCCAGTTCCGCCATGAACACGTCGTGCCGGTCCGGGCCGAAGGGATGTCCGCCGGGGAAGCCGTATTTCGCCAGTTCCCTGTCGCTGATGACGATGACCTGATCCGCCATGATTACTCCAACCTCCGCCGGCAGCCCGCGACTAACGCCCCGCCCCATGGGGCGGAAGACCGTCTCGCCGAAGACGGCTGATCGGCGGACAAGGTGCGCCGCAGGAATTTTGCCACGGGTTGTCAGGCGTCGCCTTCAACCCATCTCCTCGCGTTCACGAACAGTTGCTGCCATGGTGAGTCTTCGCCCCACCCGGGCGGATGCCATGAGAGCTGTACGGTACGAAATACGCGTTCCGGATGGGGCATCATGATCGTCACGCGACCGTCCCGGTTGGTGAGTCCCGCAATGCCCCGGGGCGAGCCGTTGGGATTCGCCGGATACTGCCGCGCCGGTTCGCCGCGGTTGTCCACGTAGCGCACGCAGGCGGAATCGCGCTCGCAGGCCGCCTGCGCTTCGTCCGACGCGAACTGCGCGCGGCCTTCGCCGTGGGACGTAACGATCGGAATGCGCGATCCCTCCATGCCCGCCAGCAGCAGCGACGGACTCGACTCGATCCGCACCAGCGACAGCCGGGCTTCGAACTGATCCGAGCGATTGCGAACGAACCGCGGCCAGCGATCGACGCCCGGCAGCAGGGATTGCAGCGCCGACAGCATCTGGCAACCGTTGCAGACGCCGAAGACGAAGACATCATCGCGGCGGAAGAACGTCTCGAAGGTTTCCCGAACCGAATCGTTGTAGAGGATCGACTTGGCCCAACCCTCGCCCGCGCCGAGTACGTCGCCATAGCAGAAGCCGCCCGGCACGGCCATGCCCCTAAATTCGTCCAGACCGACGCGGCCCGAGAACAGGTCGGTCATGTGCACGTCGTAGCTGTCGAAGCCGGCCCGGTGGAAGGCTGCGGCCATCTCCCGCTGGCTGTTCACGCCCTGTTCGCGGAGGATGGCCACCCTGGGACGCCGGTTAGCGGCGCGCCGGTTACCGGGGCGCTGCTCCTTGCGGTCCTCGAGCGGAAAGCTGAGGACCGCATTGAGGCCCGGGTCGTCCTCGTCTTCAAGGGCGTCGTATGCTTCCTGAGCGCAATCGGGATTGTCTCGCAGCCGCTGCATGCGGTAGGTCATCTCCGACCAGCGCCGGTGCAGTGCAGTCCGTGCCGAGCGGTACAGTGTTTCCCCGCCCTGCGCCACCGCGATTTCGCTGTGCCCGGCAACGCGAGCGACCACGGCGGCGGCATCGAGACCGTGATTGGCAAGTTCGGCCTGCACGCGAGCCAGGTCCCGGCTCCTTATCTGAATCACGACGCCGGGTTCCTCATTGAACAGGTATCCCAGCGCATCGGCGTCCGCCGGCAGTTCGATTTCCAGCCCGGCCCGGCCCGCAAAGGCCATTTCCGCGAGCGTGGCGAACAACCCACCATCGGAGCGGTCATGGTAGGCCAGCAGCAGATCGCGCCGGCGCAGCGCGCGCTGGGCATCGAAGAAACCGGTCAGTCGCTTCGGCTCGTCCAGATCGGCCGCCGGCCCTCCGAAACGCCCGAAACTCATGGCCAGCGCCGACCCGCCCAGCCGCTGCCGGCCGCCGGAGAGATCGATCAGCAGCAGCAGGCTGTCAGCCTCCGCGGTATCCAGTTGGGGAGTCAGCGTTCGCCGCACATCCGTCACCGGAGCGAACGCCGACACGATCAGGGACACGGGGGCCGTGACGGACCGATCCTCCTGTTCAGCCTGCCACTCCGTGCGCATGGACAGCGAATCCTTGCCCACCGGTACGGCGATTCCCAGCTCAGGGCACAATTCCTCTCCCACGGCCCGGACCATCTCGAACAGCGTGTAGTCGTCATCGCCGTGCCCGGCCGCGGCCATCCAGTTCGCCGAAAGGCGCACATCCGCCAGGCGCTCCACATCGGCCGAGGCGATATTGGTGACCGCCTCGGCGATCGCCAGCCGCGCAGAGGCCGGTCCGTCGTAGATGGCCACCGGAGTCCGCTCGCCCATGGCCATGGCCTCGCCGGTATAGCCCCAGTACCCCGACGTGGTCACAGCCGCATCCGCCACCGGGACCTGCCACGGTCCGACCATCTGGTCGCGGGAGATCTTTCCGCCCACGGTCCGGTCGCCGATATTGATCAGGAAAGACTTGTCGGCCACCGCGGGAAAGGACAAGACCCTGTCAACTGCTTCGCCAGGATCGATTCCGTCTCGGTCCCAGGGTGCGGGCGCCGGTCGGACGGGCGACGCTTCCCGGGTCATTTTCGGCGGTTTCCCGAAAAGGACATCCAGCGGCATGGCCACGGGTTCGTCGCCGAACTCCTCATCCACGACCCGCAGGTCACGGTTCTCCGTCAACTCGCCGATCAGCGCATAGGGACAGCGTTCCCGCTCGCAGATCCGCTCGAACGCCTCCACCGCATCGGCGCGCAGCAGCATCACGTAGCGCTCCTGGGATTCGTTGCACCACAGTTCCATGGGGCTCATGCCCGGATCGTCGTTGGGAACGTCCCGCAGCCTGATCACGGCGCCGCACTCGCTCTGGTGGACGATCTCGGGAATGGCGTTGGAGAGCCCCCCCGCACCGATGTCGTGTATCGAGAGGACCGGATTGTCCGGGCCCAGCGCCCAGCAGGCGTCGATCACTTCCTGGGCGCGCCGCTGCATTTCGGGATTGCCGCGCTGCACGGAGGCGAAGTCCAGGTCCTCCTTGCCGGCGCCGCTGCCCAGCGAGGAAGCGGCCCCGCCGCCGAGCCCGATCAGCATGGAAGGACCGCCGAGCACCACGACCCGGGACCCCGGCGGCGCCATCAGCTTCTCGACCTGGGAGTCGCGGATGTTGCCCAGCCCGCCGGCGATCATGATGGGCTTGTGATAACCCCGCCAGGCGCCGCCCGCGTCCAGCAGGCAGGTCCGAAAATAGCCCGCGATGTTGGGACGGCCGAACTCGTTGTTGAACTGGGCGCCGCCGATGGGCCCTTCCAGCATGATCTCCAGCGGCGACGCGATGCGGCCGGGGCGGCCCGGCTGATGCTGTTCCCAGGGGCGGGCCCAGCCGGGGATGTCCAGGTGGGATACGGTAAATCCGGTCAGGCCGACCTTCGGCGAGGCGCCCCTTCCGGTGGCGCCTTCGTCGCGAATTTCTCCGCCGGACCCGGTCGCCGCGCCCGGAAAGGGCGAAATCGCGGTGGGGTGGTTATGGGTCTCGACCTTCATGACCAGGTGCGCGGGCTCGACTACCTGCCGGTAGTGGCCGGTTTCTTCACCGGGGATCCACCACGCGGCGGTGGGCCCCTCCACCACCGCCGCATTGTCCGCGTAGGCGGACAGCACACCGTCGGGCGCGTTGGCGTGAGTGTTCTTGATCATCGCAAACAGCGACTTGGGCGCCGCCCGGCCGTCAATGAGCCAGTCGGCGTTGAACACCTTGTGCCGGCAGTGCTCGGAATTCGCCTGCGCGAACATCATCAGTTCCACGTCCGTGGGGTTGCGCCCCATGGCAGTGAATTGCTCCGCGAGATAGTCGATCTCGCCGTCGGACAGGGCCATCCCCAACGCCTGGTTGCAGCGCATCAGCGCCTGTGGGCCCTCGCCCAGCACATCCACCGTGGTCAGCGGTTTCGGGCTGCTCCGGGCAAACAGCGAGGCCTCCCCGGCCGAGTCGGTCACCACGGATTCGGTCATGCGATCGTGGAGTAACGGCAGCAGTCGCTCCGTTTCTGCGTCGCTCAATTGCCTGCTCAACCGCAACCGGTAGGCCCGGCCCCGTTCCAGCCGTTGCAGCGGCAAGCCGCAGATCCTGGCGATTTCCGTGGCCTTGGAGGCCCACGGCGAAATGGTCCCGATTCGCGGAATCACCACCAGCTCGAAGTCGCCCGCGGGAGGCTCGGCCGGCATGCCGTAGGTGAGCAGCGCGTCCAGCACGTTCTGCTCCCGTTCCGTCAGCGGGCGTGAGCTGAGCGCGAAATGGAGGAAGCTGACCGTGACGCCGGCAACGGCATCCGCGCGAGACTGCAGTTGCCCCTGCAGCTTTTCGAGCCGGAATGCCGTCTCGGCAGCCGGGCCGGGCAACCGCAAGATGGCCTGGGTATCAGTCAATTGGGATCCATCCGATGGGCTGATCCTGGGCCGCGATGTGCAGCGGATACTCGCGGGGCAGACTCCGGGCCACGGATTCCCGCACCAGTTCCGGGGAGTTGTTCTTGCCGCTGAGATGCAGCGCGGCGATCCACTGCAGGCCGGGATGCTCGACATCGGCCATCAACTGCGCCGCCTGATCGTTGCTCAGGTGCCCCAGCGACGAGGCGATGCGGTCCTTGACATGGGCCGGATAGGGCCCCCGCCGCAGCGAGTCCAGATCGTGGTTGAATTCAACTGCGATCGCATCGCAGCCCTGCAATCGCTTGCGAATGTGGGGGGTGATGTAGCCCGTGTCGGTCAGCACGCCCAGCTTTCTTCCGGCCGCCTTGAATGAAAATTGCGCCGGCTCCCGGGCATCGTGGGGCACGGGAAACGGCTGGACCCGGATCGAGCCGATCTCAACCGTTTCGTCGCTGCGCAGACGATTGATGTGCGCGAGCCTGCTGACCGCCGGGCTCATCGCCGTTCCGGGCGTCATCCACACAGGTACGTCGTGCCGTGTGGCCAGCGTCGCGACACCCTGAATGTGGTCGGAGTGTTCATGGGTGACGAACAGAGCCGACACGTCGGCGGGCTCGCAATCCAGCATGGCCATCCTGGTTTCCGCCGCCCTGAGGCTCAGACCGCAGTCCACCATGAGCAGCGTCGAGCCGCAGTTGACGAGAATGGCGTTGCCCCGGCTGCCGCTGCCCAGGGAGGCGAATCGCATCGTCACCGGCCAGCGCCCGTTGCCGCCACGCTAGCTGTCCCCGGACCCGCCCTGGCCGCCCTCGCCCTTCGGCGCGTAGTACGGCATGGGAAACTGGGCGACATTGCTGCCTTCTGCGTCCGTGATCTTGCTCACGCCCTGCTTGTCCACCTCGTCGACCCGCATCACGGAATGCATTGGCAGATAGGTGCGGGTCACGCCTTCGAATTCGTCCTTGATACGCTCTTCGGAGGGGTCGACCACCACGCCCGAGCGCGTGTCGAACACCAGTTTCTCCACTTCCACGAAGCCGAACAGCCCACCGTGACTGACGTTCCGGGCGTAGATCTCGTAGACCTTCCCCTGATTCATGAAGATGACCTTGTAGATCGGTTTGGCAGCCATGAATGGGTGTCGGGGAGGCGCGTCTCTCAGGGTCGAAAGCGGGTGTGAGCTTAGCACAAGTTCAGGGCCGGTTTGCGCGATTCGAGATTGCGTTGAACGGCACCGACTCGCATCTGTCGCCGACAGCTCGGGAACCTTCGCCGGTAATCCCGCAACCGCCGCAGACAATGTAACGAACCTGCTCCGCAACCGTGGCGGACTACTCACCCAGGACCTTGCCGGGATTCATGATGCCCTTCGGATCCAGGGCTGTCTTGAGGGCGCGCATCGTGCTTAGCGCCACGGGCGAAGCGTACCGTTCCAATTCATCGCGTTTCAGGACACCGATCCCGTGCTCGGCGCTGAAACTGCCGCCCATCCGTACGGCCAGATCGTGCAGTGCTGCGGTCATCCCGCCGGCCGGGCCAGCCGCAAAGTCGGCCAGCGCGGTACCCGGCGGAGGCCGCAGGTTGAAGTGCAGATTGCCGTCTCCCAGGTGGCCGAAAACGGACAGCCGGCAGGGTCCCTGCGCTTCCAGGCAGCGCTGCGCCTCGTCGATGAATTGGGGAACGGCGGAGACGCGCACGGAAATGTCGTGCTTCACGGAGCCGCCGGAGTGGCGCTCCGCTTCGGGGATACACTCCCGCAATCGCCACAGGCCGTCGCGCTGCCGACCGCTCTCGGCCAGCACGCCATCCGCGATGTGGCCCTGCTCCAAGCCCGAATCAAAGGCTGCCTCCACGGTACGCCGCAGGCGTTGCCGGGACTCGCCGCCGGCGACTTCGATCAGCAGGTAGTGGGGAAACGGGCGATCGAGCGGGTCCCGGGTACCGGCCACGAATTCGAGTACCAGTTCCAACGATTCTCGTGAGATGTATTCGGCCGAAACGACCCGCTCACCGCTGTCCCGCTGCAATTGCCGCAGCACACCGCAGGCTGCCGCGGGAGTGGGCACGGCGAGCCAGGCCGTTTGCCGGCTCTTCGGCTGGGGAACCAGCTTCAATACTGCCGCGGTGATGACCCCCAACGTGCCTTCCGCCCCCAGGAACAGCGACTTGAGGTCATAACCGGTATTGTCCTTGCGCAGCCCCTTCAACCCGAACAGGATTTCGCCGTTCGGGAGTATGGCTTCGATTCCCAGCACAAGGTCCCGCGCGTTTCCGTATCTCAGCACGGCAATACCGCCGGCGTTGGTCGAAAGCACACCGCCGATCTGGCACGAGCCTTCCGACCCCATGCTGAGCGGAAACATCAGCCCATGCTCCTCCGCTGCCGTGTGCACCGACGAAAGCACGGCTCCCGCTTCCACGGTCATGGTCTGATTGACTGAATCCACCTCGCGGATGCGATTCATGCGCGACAGGCTCAGCAGGATCTGACGATCCGGGTCAAACGGAGTTGCCCCGCCGCAATAGCCGGTATTGCCGCCCTGGGGCACGACACCGATTCCGGCGCCGGCGCCGGCGCAGATTTTTACAACCCTAGCGCATTCCCGGGTCGTACCCGGACGAACGACCATCGCGGCCCGGCCACGATAGAGCCCGCGCTCGTCACGCAGCAAGGGTTCCGCCGCCTCAACCGGCATAACGCCCTGCTCACCGACCGCGCCAGCGATCTGTCGCAGTCCCTCGGCAATCATGTTGTTCCTGTCTTCAACCACCTGCACAAAACCGCCCACCGCCCCAGGAATGCTGCGATGGTATCAAGCGATAGGGAAAACGTCGGTCCGGTGAGCGTTGCCGCTGGGGATACTTGCTGATAGATTCGCCCACGGAGGGATGCCGGAGTGGTCGAACGGGCTTGACTCGAAATCAAGTGACGGGTTTACCCGTCCGTGGGTTCGAATCCCACTCCCTCCGCCACATCACACCCGCGCCCGATCCAGGTGAGTCGGATGGGCGTTTTCGATCCTCCTGGCATCGCGTTCGCTGACGCCAGCCGCACTGGCGAACTCGCGCCATCGGCCTACCACTGAGACCACCCGCTCCATAACCCGCCGGGCCTCGTACCGGCTCACGCCGGAAGTGTTGGCGAATGTGAGCAGGTCATCGCGGGTGAAGTCGTTGACCTTGCCGGCCAGGCTCATCTGGTGGTTCCGGGTCACTATCCCTGACGGGCGATACGAGTAGACAACGTCATACGCGGGCGAAAGGCTCCACTTGCCGTGGCGATCCATCAGGAACGAGATGTTCTTGACGTGGTCGTCCTGATTGCGAGCGGCGACGTTGAAGATCGCGCGGCGAAACTGCTCCGTGACGTCCGCGGCACCCATCCCCAGTTGGCGGACTGTCCGGATGGCCTGCTCGTACGAATAATTGCCAGGTTCCCGGAAATCGAAATGGCACATCCCGCCGAGCGATTGCATGTGCAGCTTGTCGCCGTCCGGCGTCCGGTCGAAACGACGCGTCATGAAGTGGCTGCGCCCGTTCTCGTGATGCATCCGGCAGTCCGACATCCGAATGCCTGCCGCACGCGCCATGAGGGAGTAGGCATATTCGATTCGCCCGTATCCCTGCGGATCGGTTAGCTCACCCTCCTGACTGCCGGAAACGCCGTCAAACTTCAGCAGCCAGTGTTCGAAACCGTCCCCGGCGTCGATCTGGCCGGACCGAAACTCGCCTGTTTCGGGATTCCAGGCGAGCACGGCCTTTGCGCGGGCACCGCCTGCCGATGTGCCGACGCTCAGGATTTGTTCGAGCGCCTCCTGGTCGCGAGCCGTACCGAGCTGTCCGACCAGCTGTTGTCGTTCCCTGAGCGCCCGACCGGCAAGATCGACCAGCGCGTCGAAGTCGATCCGGCTCTGTTTGCGGCCGCGCACCAGGGCCGGCTCGAATTCCAGCGCGCCAACCCCACGGTTGCCAACGTAACAGAGGCGGTCCACCGGGCTGAAGTCCTCTTTACGCATGCCGGTCTGGGCCAGCCAAACATCGATCAGGTTGTTCCCGTATCGATCAGGCAGGGCGTCCGCAAGCAATCCGGGCAACCCGCGAAAGGTCTCGCGGTTCAAGGCGAGAAAATCGTAGGGATCTTCGTCCAAAGGCATGGTCAACGGCGCCACCTGGATTCCGGACGAACAGAAGTCGGGGTCGTACTGAAAAACACCGATGGCGCGGGACGAATCCCAGGATATCCCACCAACACGGCGTCCCCACAAACGCACCGTGGCGTCGGTCATCGATCGTCACCCCACGCCCACCCGGCCTTGCGTTCGACCGACTTCTTCGGCCGAGCACGTTGGCGTTCGGCGCCCCGCCGGGAATCGAGGCGCTCGATCGGTCGAATGTCGTGGGAGGGGATCGCGGCCAACAGAGCGTCATCCAGCTTCAACGCCTGCGCGACCCGGAGAAAGTTCTCCAACGTCGAAGAATGTCCGGCTTCAATGCGCCGAACGGTGCGCACGCTGACCCCCGCCGATTCGGCTAGACTCTGCTGAGTGATGTTTCGGGACAACCTTCTCCTGGACAGTCGATTGCCGATCTCTCCGGCCAACGCGGGCGCGCTAATATCCATATTGTGACCTCATATCCACCGATCCGGATATTATAAGGTCAAGTATGTCCTATTACTTCACCGGGTTCAATTCGGTGGCCAGCAGTCCGGAGCAGGCAGTGGCGTTGAGCCAACCCGGCAAGGTCTAACCGCCCTTGCCGGCGCCTACCACCGGATCCGGCCTTCGAGCTTCACGGCCGGACCGTATCGCCACCTCAATTGCCCAGCGTCGCTGGTTCATACGGACAGCACGCCGCAGCCCCGGAACGCACTTGCGAATTTTCACCAATATAGGCATTTTCAACGAACAATGAAAATACACAATATGGTGAAAGACTCGGAGAATCACACGGTGGTTCGCGCCCTCAATGCGGTTCGCGACCTGCTACGTGACGTGCCTGCGGTGGAGGTTGAATCGGTCGAGCATGAACCCATCGTCGGAAGTATTTACCGATTCGATGGCCTCATCCATGTGAGCTCTGCCGGAGGACGCCATGCCGTCGTCGTCGAGGTTAAGCGGGATGGAGCCCCCCGCTTTGTCCGCTCGGGAGTCTTTCAGCTACAGAGCTACGTGGCGCGATTGCGCAGTTCTGCTCGAGCAAACGGCGGGCAGCGCTTCATCCCGATGCTTGTCTGCCCCTACCTGTCTCCGCAGTCGCGCGCCATCTGCACCGACCACGGTGTCGCCTACCTCGATCTTGTCGGGAATGCCCGGCTCGCATTCGGCACCGTTTACATTGAGCGCGCCGTCGCGGACCAGCCCAAATCCGAAGCCCGCGCGCTGCGCTCCATCTTTTCTCCAAGGGCTGCGGCCATCTTGCGCGTCCTGCTGCGCGACCCGGATCGAGCATGGCGCGTTACCGATCTGGCCAAACAGGCCAAGGCGAGCCTCGGTCATGTAAGCAATGTCCGAAAGGCTCTGTTGGACCGGGAATGGCTGGAGGTCCAGGATGACGGCGCCGTTCTCGTCCAACCGGATGCTCTGCTGAAGAGCTGGCGCCGGAGATATCGCCACCCGGCCGGCCGTTCCATTACGGGATACACCCATCTCCATGGAGGGCAGCTTGACGAACGGCTGCGAGGCAATCTCAACCCGAACCCTGAGTACCCGCGCGCGATCTACTCGCTGAACTCCGCTGCGCAGTGGCTTGCGCCCTTTGGCCGAAGCGGCACCCATTCGTTCTATGCTGACAATCACGGTGCAGAACTGCTGAAGGAGCGATTGGAATTCGCGCCGGCTGCCCGTGGAGCGAATGTGGTCGTGCTCATCCCGACAGACGAGAGCTTGTTCGATGACGCAAGTGAACCCGACCGCAATGTATTCTGCACCAGCCCGATCGTGACCTATCTCGATCTGTGGGTCGGAAATGAGCGTCAACGGGAAGCGGCGGAGCACCTGGCCGAGAAGTTCTTGCCATGGCTGAACTAGAGCCGCAGTATGCGTCCGACTACGATGATCGCACGACGGTCGCGACTAATGAAGAAGGATACCTGAAATGGCCACTTTGACCATTCGGATTCCCGACGCCCTTCGCGACCGCCTGGCCGCGATGGCCGCGTGGCGCGGCCTGAGCATGAGCAAACTGATCGAGGAGATATCCAGTCGCGCTCTGGCCGAACGCGACACCGAAATGCGATTCCGGATGAGGGCTGCCCGGGGCGACCCGGCGCCAGGACTGAAAGTACTCGACGAACTGGACCGCCCTCATTCCATAGCCGACGGCTCACGCCAGCTGTTCGGACGCTATCGCGTCGGCAACGAAAGTACCATGGCGCGGTTGCGGGCGATCTGCTGGAATCTAACAACCAGGCCCTCGCAATAGCGATCCGCCTGTTCGAGACCAAATTGCTCTATGCCGAACTCGTACAGTCGGTCGAGGTCCCCGATGGTCTTCTCACTTAGCCGGTAACCGACCGCGGTTCGCCATTCGCTTCTTTACATTGGAACGCACTTCTTCGGGCGTTCGTTGGCTTATCCCACTGTCAACGCCTTCCTGAATGGCGGCCTTGAGCATCTCGAGTCTGGTTTCTTCGGCCTCAAGCAATCTGAGCCCGGCGCGAACCGCTTCGCTGGCGGACTCGAAGCGGCCCTCCGCGATCTTGTTGCTGACGAACGAGGTGAAATGCTCACCGAGAGTCACGCTGGTATTTCGAGCCATACTGATATCCCAGTAGAAGTACTGGATTCCAATACACTATGCATGCGGGCGCGCCGGAAACCCTTTACTCGATTGGCGCTATGTCGGCCCGGTCGATTGAAGCCAGGCCCTTTTCCAGCACGACAACCATCGTTGTCAGCATCGCGTCGCATGAAGTAACATCGTATATGATGTCAAATCACATACGATATGCGATTCGTGCTCGACACCAACATCATTGTCGCCGGACTACGCAGCCCGAACGGCGCTTCGGCAGCCCTGATCGAACGGGCTCTGAGCCGGATGTTCACCCCGCTGCTATCCGTCGCCCTTGCGCTGGAATACGAAGCGGTCTGCAATGCACCGGCCCAACGCATCGAGTCCGGCCTGAGCGAGGCGGAGGTCAACGTGATCGTAACCGCTCTGTGCAGCGTTTCGGAACCCGTCGCCATACACTACCTTTGGCGCCCCCGGCTACGCGACCCGGCGGACGAGATGGTGCTTGAGACCGCTATCAACGGTTACGCCGACGCACTGGTCACATTCAATCAGCGAGACTTCGGGAACGCCGCCACAAGCTTTGGCATCGAATTGCTCCGGCCCCAGGATGCGCTTCGGAGGATTTCACCATGAAAAAGATCGGAACCTACCCGTTGCGGCTGCCCGCTTCGTTGAAGGACGCGGTTGCAGAGATCAGCCGTGAAGAAGGCACCAGCATGAATCAGTTCATTGCCATGGCAGTCGCCGAAAAGGTGTCGGCGTTGAAGACAGCCGAGTTCTTCGACGCACGAAACTCGGAGGCGGATATCGAAGCTGCAATTCGCATCCTGAAACGAAGCGGCGGCCAGGCTCCCAAACCTGACGACTTGCTCCAGTGACAGCAAAAAGACAGCGATTGCGGACGATTTTCCGGAATCGAACAACCAGGCCCTCGCATTAGCGAACCGCTCCGCTGGCAGAATTGATTTCATCGGCTGCATTCAGCAGTTCATTCTTGTCCATTTCGCTGAAATCTCCCCGGTGCAACGCGTCCAATCCGGCATCAATCTCCGAGCGGAGTCGGGACTGCCTTTTCCGAACCAGTACCCGCGCCTTGCTGCCAATGGGAAACAGCCGGTAAACCGCGTTCATCATCGGCTTGTTCGAATAGGTTTGCCAGATGACAAGTTCAAAGTCCGTTTCGCGGAGAAGGTACTCGAATGACCGGCGACAGTACTCGTTGCAATGGCCAGGGCGCCAGTCCGCGGCGTATTTCCCGCGCTGCAACCCCCTGTTCTTGCGTAGGCGCTTGACCGCGTAGTTCAGCGATCGCGTGTTCGGAAATTCCAGCAGCGCCAGGCCATTGTCCTTTAGCAGGTTGGCGATCCTGCGCATCGCCAGGATGGGATCGGGCAAGTGTTCCAGGACATGGCGCAGCACGACAATGTCGTACTCGATGTTGTCGGGATTCTCGTATTCGAGGAAGTCGCCGACGATGACTTCGATGCCCTGGTCTTCGGCGATGTCGCGCGCGGCCTTCTCGGTCAATTCCATCCCGCGTACCTGCCAGCCTTCCCTTCGCGCCAGGTACAGCAGGCCGCCGTTGCCGCAACCGATGTCCATGATGGATCCCGGCTCGCCGGCGTGCCGGCGCAGGAATGACCAGCTTGCCCGGATGGCCTTGTTGGTCTTGTGATTAACCTGCTCCGGGCTAACGTAGGACTCGACGTATTGAGCCTGGTCCATGCCGCAGTCGAGGTCGTAGTTCCACAGGCTGCATCGTCTGCAGCGGTAGTAGAGGAGATCGCGGTTGCGTCCCTCCCGCATCCACAGCTTAAGGTTGTTGCTTCCGCACAGCCGGCATGCGTGCAACATGGATGTTCGCCCGCTATTCGTCAGATTGATGGAACGCTATGCGGCGAATCCACGATAGCAGTCGAGAGCCGTCGATCCGGGAGGATTTCAATCCTGATTGCCGACCGCTTCCTCCAGCGCCGATTCGGCCGCGTCGAACATCTGAGCAAGCACTCGTCGGTGCTGCTGCTTCAATTGTTCGACCTGACGCCAGAGTACGTCCGTGATTTCCTTCATTGCCTTGTCACGCGTTTCGGGCGAAAGCGTGGTGTCGTTCTTGAATTCGTATTTCTCGACCGTGAACTCGGCAATGTCCGAGATGTTGTCGCCGACGATGTTGAAATCGACCGCATACCTGACTGTCAGGATTTTTTCTCCAACCTCACTGTTGGCCATTTCAGTTGCTCCAGCGAAAAGTTACGCAGTTTCCGGCGATTCCGAAAACTGCGGACTAACCGCCGACAGCGGCCAGGGCGTCCGCCTGTGAAGAGTGGGTGGAAATGATCTGGTCGAAACCGCTGATCTGAAAGATTTCCGCGATGGGTTCGGAAAGCGAGCAGAGCGCGAACTTGACGTTGCGCTTGCCCAGGGTCTTGGCAATGAGCAGGATCGCGCGCAATCCGGCACTGCTGATGTAGGAGAGATCCTCGCAATCGATGATGACAGGGCCCTCGCAATCCCGGATGGCGGTCTGCACGGCAGCTTCGAAATCCCGCGCGTTGGCGCCGTCGATGCGGCCCGCGGCCCTGGCGATCAGCGCACCGTCCCTGTTTTCGGTGGAAATTTCCATCTAACCAAGATTCCAGAATGGTTCAACAGCGGCGCAGTATACCAATTACCACTTGCAGCACAATGAAGATTCCGTCAATTCGACCCCGATTTGGGGTCTTGCCCGGATTCGACTCCAAATACAGGCCCGACGCGCCCTGGCGTGACCGTGCGCTCTCTCTGCGACGAGCATGGGTTTCGCGGGCAAACACGGGCTGCTAGCCGGACTCGTCGGCAGCGCCGCACTGCCAGCAGGCGGCGAACTGGCCTTCATTGCTCTCGCCGCATCGCCGGCATCGCCAGGGCCCGCGCGGCGCGGCGGTTTGCTCCATGTCCCTGATCAGCGCCTGCGCGCGGGCGAGATCACTATCCTTGACCACCCAGAGTTCTGGAAGACATTCCAGAAACGGTATTTCGCCCAGGCCGCCGGAGAGCTGTTCGTTCTTGACCAGGCAAGCGATTCCGGACTGCTCGAGCAGGTTCCGCACGTGGCCCACATGAGCCAGGGATTCATGGGAGATCAATCTCTTCATGGCAGGAGGATCAGGGCCTCAGGCCGGTCAGAAACTCGCCCGGACTGTCGCCGCGCTCCAGGACTTCCACCAACGCGGAGCCGACGACGACGCCGTCTGCGTGGCGGGCAATGCGTTGCACCTGCTCCCGGGAGCGCACGCCGAATCCCGCGCAGACGGGTACGTGCGACTTTTCCGCGACCGTACGCAAATAGGCGGTGAGTTCGGTGGGCAGATCGACCTCGCCACCGGTGATACCCGTGCGCGTAACCGCATACACGAATCCCTGGCTCTGTCCGCATAGCTCGGTCAGGCGCTCGGCGGACGTTGCCGGCGTCACGAGTTGCACCAGCGCCAGGCCCTCCGGTTCCAGGCACGCCCTGAACGGCGCGCTTTCCTCAAGGGGAAGATCGGGCACGATGAAGCCGCTCACGCCCGCCTCCCGGGCGCGCGCGGCGAGCCTGTCGTAACCGAACGTGAGCAACGGATTCAGGTAACTCATCAACAGCAGCGGCGGGGATCCGGGCGCCGTGCTTCGGCCGGCCAGCCGGTCCAGGATCCACCGCAGGCTCACGCCGTTCTCGATGGCCGCGTGGCTGGAGCGCTGGATGGTCACGCCATCCGCCATGGGATCGGTGAAGGGCACCCCGATCTCCACGGCATCCGCCGCGTCCTCGACCTGCGAAAGCACGTCCAGAAAGCTGTCCGCGGCGGGATATCCGGCAGTCAGGAAGGCGATCAGGGCCGGACCGTCGGCGGCTTCCAGTGCCCGCTCGATCACTTCATGAGGCGGCATGGGCGGTCTCCTCTACGCCAGTGGACGTGACCGGAAAGCGGCGCAGGATAGGCATGTCCTTGTCGCCGCGGCCAGACAGGCCGATCAGGATTCGCGCGCCCGGATTTTCGGCGGCCCAGCGGCGGGCGCCCGCAATGGCGTGGGCGCTCTCCAGCGCGGGAAGGATTCCCTCGGCGGCGCAGCACTCGGCGACGGCGTCCAGCGCCTCTTCGTCGCTGGCGGTGACGTAGTCCACCCGGCCGATCATCTGCAGCAGCGAATGCTCCGGCCCCACGCCTGGATAGTCCAGCCCGGCCGACACGGAATGAGTCTCCTGTATCTGGCCATCGTCGTCGTACAACAGCATGGAATGGGCGCCGTGCAGCACGCCGGGCCGTCCGCCGCTCAGGGTCGCCGAATTTTCGCCCAGCGCCCCGCCCCGCCCGCCGGCCTCCACGCCAACCAGCGCCACGTCCTCGTCCCCGATGAATTCGTGGAACAGCCCGATGGCGTTGGAACCGCCGCCGACACAGGCGAATACGGCATCCGGCATGCCCGCGCGCGCGGTGAGCTGAGCCTTCGCCTCCCGGCCGATCACCGACTGCAGTTCGCGCACCAGGTAAGGATATGGATGAGGTCCGACGGCGGATCCCAGCAGGTAATGGGTCCCCACCGGATCCGTGACCCAGTCCCGAATCGCTTCGTTGACTGCGGACCGCAGGGTTCGGTCGCCGGAGGTGACCGGGACCACGGTGGCGCCCAGGCGATGCATGCGGTCCACGTTGGGGGCCTGACGCTCGACATCCACCTCGCCCATGTAGACCACGCACGGCAGGCCCAGCCGGGCACAGGCGGCGGCGGCCGCCACGCCATGCTGCCCCGCACCGGTCTCGGCGACGATCCGCTCGGCGCCGATCGACCGCGCCAGCAGGCCCTGGCCGATGGCGTTGTTGATCTTGTGGGCCCCGGTGTGCGTAAGGTCCTCCCGTTTCAGCCAGACTTCCGCACCCCACCGGGCCGACAGGCCGGCCGCGCGCGTGAGCGACGTCGGCCGCCCCACCCAGTCCTGCAACTCCTCGTTCAGACGCTGTTGAAACGCCTCGTCCGGCAGCAGCCGGTAGACGCCCTCGGTCAATCGATGCACGGCCGGCATGAGCGTCTCGGGCACGTAACAGCCGCCAAAGGGTCCAAACCGGCCCCTGGCGTCCGGGAGCCTGCCTGCGACAAGATCACTTAGCAGACGGGCGTGTCCGGCTGCCCTCGACGACGTTGCCGTATTAGTGGACATGGGCCTGTTCTCTCTCTGCAGCCCGCACGCGGGCGATGAATTCTCCGATCTTCCCGGGGTCCTTGACGCCGCGTTCGCGTTCCACTCCGCTGGACACGTCCACGCCCCATGGCTTTACCGATTTGATGGCCTCGATGACGTTGCCGCAGTCCAGTCCACCCGCGAGTATCACGCGCGTGCGGGCGGCAACGCGGGCGGCTCCCGGCCAATCGGCGCGTTCGCCGTGGCCGCTTTGCGCACCCTCGAAAAGGATCCGGGCAGGCCACCGGCCGTCTGTCGGCCCTGCATTGCGGTAAACCGGCAGGGGCTTGCAATCCAGCCGTCCCAGGGTTGCGAAATCCTCGGCATCGGCTTGCAGCCAATCGGGCTCGAATACGTCCCTGACCCGCGCCCAGTCGCCGGCGTCGGGATGCCGCATCACCGCGACTCGAATGACCCGCCCCCCAAGATTGCCGCAAAGGTCGCGCGCCTTCTCCGGCGTCACCTGCCGGGGCGAGCTGGCGAACACGAACCCAAGCGCGTCGGCGCCGGCGGCAACGGCGACCGCAACGTCGTCGGGCGTGCTCAGGCCGCAAATCTTTATGAACACGGCCTGCTCCCAAGTGCCTGCGCCCCGGCCGCTGCCATCGCTGCCAGTTCCTGCGTGGCGTCGGCGGCACGCATCAGCGCCGAGCCGACCAACGCGGCGCGGTAACCCAGCGACGCAACCGCGGCAATATGGTCGGCACCCTCGATCCCGCTCTCCGCCACCGCGGGCAGGTGCGGCGGCAGGTGCGGCGCCAACTGGCGGAACCGATCGCGGTTGACCGCAAGATTTCGCAGATCCCGGCAATTGACCCCGCAGAGCAGCAGTGGCGAGTCGTCCGGCGCAGATCCGCCCGGCGGTGCGCCGATCCCGCCGATGCGCTCCAGATCGGCTTCGTCGAAGCCCTCCAGCAGGACAAACAGCCCGCACTGTGCTGCGCAGGCCAGCAGTTCCCCTACCTCCGCGTCACTCAGCATGGTGACGATGACCAGCACGCCGCCGGCGCCTGCAGCCCGCGCCTCCAGCACCTGGTACGGGTCGGTGAGGAAGTCCTTGCGCATGGCGGGAATCCGGTACGCCGTCAACGGCCCCGCTGCTGTGCGCAGATCATCCAGACTGCCGCGAAATTCTTCCGGCTCGGTCAGCACAGAAACGGCCGCGGCGCCGCCGGCGCCATAGGCACGGACTTGCGCATCGCCGTCGAAGTCCTGCGCTGCCAGCGATCCTGCCGCCGGAGAGCGGTACTTGAGTTCCGCGATCATGCCGAACTCCCCCAGCCTCAGCGGCGGCGGGGCCGGCGTAGCCAGTGCCCGTGCCAGCAGCGCCCCCTCGGGCTCCCGCTTGCGGGCCTCGCGGGCCCGTGCGCGGCTGCTGCTTGCCATCCTTCCGAGGAAGGATTCGCCGGGGGATTGCCGCACGGCCGCCATCATCGTCAATCCACGCTGGCCACAAACGCCTGAAGCCTTTCCACGAAGCTGCGCCCGCCGCCTTCCTCGAGGACGGAGCGGGCACGCCGAACAGCGCTACCGGCGTCGGAGGCCTCGCCGGTCACTTCCAGTGCAAGCGCTGCACCAATAACCAGGGCATCCCGGTGCGCCTGGGTGTCGCCGCCGCACAGCGCATCGCGCAGCCGAGCCGCATTGTCCCCGGGCTCTCCCCCCTTGAGCGCATCTTCCGTGCACCGGGAAAGCCCGTAGTCGGCGGGGTCGCGCACCTCCCGGACCACCGAACCGGGCCGCACATCGAAACAGACGAAGGGACCCACCGGAGTGGGTTCGTCCCAGCCGCGGGCGCCGTGGACCACGAAACTCCGCGTCGCGTCCATCCCGGAAAGCGTCTCGGCCATGAGTTCCGCCATGGGTTCGCTGAACGCGCCGATGACGTTGAAGGGCGGCCGTGCCGGATTGGTCAGCGGCCCGAGGATATTGAACAGCGTGCGCACGCCCATGGCCGCGCGTACCGGTCCGATGTGGCGCATCGCCGGATGATGGTTGGGAGCGAACAGAAAGGTGAATCCGGTGTCCCGCAGGCAGGCGCCGATCTGCCGATCCACAAGCGGCACGGGCAGTCCCAGCGCCATCAGCGCGTCGGCGCTGCCGGAGCGGCTGGAAATGGACCGATTGCCGTGCTTGACCACCTGCGCACCGCAGGCAGCCGCCAGCAGCGCGCTGCCCGTAGACAGGTTGAGACTGGCCGAGCCGTCGCCGCCGGTGCCGACGACGTCCACAAAGGCGCCTCCGGGCGGAATGTCCGGACTGACCGCCAGGTCGCGCATGGCCCGGGCCGCTCCCCGTATCTCCGCTGCGACCTCGCCCTTCGCCCTGAGCGCAGCCAGCAGCCCGCCTGCCAGCGGCGCCGGTAACTCGCCGGTGCCCATGGCATGCAGCATCGACTCCGACTCCACCTCGGTGAGGTGAGTACCCGCCAGTACCTTCTCCAGCCATGCCACCGCTTGCGAACTCATCGTCAACCTCCGGGGGATTCGGTTTCGGCAGGTCCGGTCTTCAGGAAATTGGCGAGAAGTTCCGGGCCGTGCGGGGTCAGAACGCTTTCCGGATGATACTGCACGCCGTCCACCTGAAGACTACTGTGGCTTACGCCCATGATCTCGCCGTCCCCGGTCCGTGCAGTGATCTTCAGAACTTCCGGAACGCGGTCGCGATGCGCCGCAAGCGAATGGTAGCGGCCGGCTTCGAAGGGATTCGGCAGGCCTTGGTAGATATCGGTTCCGTCGTGGCTGATCTGCGATGTCTTGCCGTGCATCAGGCTGCCCGCGGAGACAATCTCGCCGCCGAAGTGCTCCACGATGCACTGGTGCCCCAGGCAAACTCCGAGGATGGGTATCCTGCCGGCAAAACGCTCGATCATCGCGAGCGATACGCCGGCATCGGAGGGCCGGCCGGGACCCGGTGAGATGACCAGGTGCGTCGGCTCGCAAGACTCGGCGGTTTCGGCATCGATGGCGTCGTTGCGGTAGACGGCGACATCCGCATCCAGCACGAGAAATGCCTGCACCAGGTTGTAGGTGAAGGAGTCGTAGTTGTCGATCAACAGCAGCCGGGCGCTCACAATCCTTCCTCCGCAATTTCCATCGCACGGCGGAGAATGGCGCTCTTGGCCATCACCTCATGGTGTTCAAACTCGGGATCGCTGTCGGCAACGATACCCGCCCCCGCCTGAAAGCTGTACTTGTCGTCATGAAACACCAGCGTGCGGATGGCGATGGCCTGGTCCATGTTGCCGTTTTTCGAAAGGTAACCCACTGAGCCGCCATAGAGCCCTCGGGCGACCGGCTCCAGTTCCGCTATCAGTTCCATGGCGCGAACCTTGGGAGCACCCACCAGAGTGCCCGCGGGAAACGTCGCCGCGAACAGGTCCAACGCGTCATGCTCCTCCTTCAATGTGCCGCGGACACCGCTGACAATGTGCATGACGTGGCTGTAACGCTCGATCTTGCGGTACGGGTTCACGTGCACGGTACCGCGTTCGGCGACCCGTCCCAGGTCGTTTCTCGCCAGGTCCACGAGCATGACGTGCTCGGCGTTCTCCTTCGGGTCCGCGAGCAGTTCCGCCTCCAGATCCGCATCCTCCCGCCTGGAAGAGCCTCGCGGGCGCGTGCCCGCGATGGGCCTGAGCGAAGCCTGTCCCCGATCGAGCTTCACCAGCGCTTCGGGGGACGCACCCGCCACCTTGAGGGATCCGGACTCGAAGAAGAACATGTAGGGAGAGGGATTCAACAGCCGCAACGCCCGGTAGCACGAGAAGGGATCCAGGTTGCCGGTGCCGGAGAATCGCACCGACATCACGATCTGGTAGATGTCGCCGGCTGCGATATGCCCCTTGCAGCGACGCACTGCGTCCATGAAATCGGGCTTTTCGTAGCTTGCGGCTGCCCGCGAGAACACGCGGCGCGGAGTCCCAGCGGCCCGGCGGACGCCAATGCCTCCGCGCAACGCGTGAATGACCTCCCGGCGAAGATGCCGGCGTTCCACCTCGGAACCGGAGTGCAGCAGCGCAACCCGCCGGGTGAGGTGATCGAACACCAGCAGGGACCGGGGCACGACCAGCGCAGCCTGGGGTAGCCCCGGCAGCTCGGCCCGGTTGGGCGGCAACCGCTCGAAGTAGTGCACCACGTCGTATCCAAACGCTCCCACGAGTCCCCCCGTATACGGCAGGCCATCGATCCTCGGCAGCAGTTCCGGGGCGATTTTCATCATCCGGCGCAGCACCCCCAACCATTCGTCGGCCGTCGAGGGCCGCGGCACCTCGGAGCCGCCGACCAGTAACCGGTCGGGGTACAGTTCAAGGGCCGGCCCCGGGCCGAAACCGAGAAACGAGTAACGGGCGAGGCGCTCGCCGCCCTCGACGCTTTCCAGCAGAAAACGGGGCTCGAATTCCTTGAGCTT
Organism: Gammaproteobacteria bacterium; assembly: GCA_022825505.1. GTDB lineage: Bacteria > Pseudomonadota > Gammaproteobacteria > Steroidobacterales > Rariloculaceae > UBA6522. Next base: position 40,059 of record JAJDWR010000023.1, read on the forward strand.
GAGCCAGGCCGACACCGGCGTATCGAGATCCGCCGCAATGTCGAACGGTGGTTGCATCGGACTTTCCTGTGATTTCCAAAAAAAAACCCATCCCCGAAAACACGAGATGGGTTTGCATGACTGAAACGGACGCTTGGGTCGGATTACGCGCGCACTACCCTCTCACTGGCGTCCTCGCCACCAGCGCAGCAGACGTGCAGGTTGGCCCATGGGTCCGTTCATGGCGCGAGAGTATGTGCCGTTCGCTTCAGTTGGTCAAGCGCCGCAATGGCAACCGGGACTGATCCTCCTCGCCGTTGGCAGCAAGAGGAACAGGGGACAACGGTGGCGTGCTGGCAGGTTCGTTCAGCCTGTCATGCCACGAGACGGTAGGAGCCGCAAACTGTTCCGTCAATGCGCAGTTGGCCCCTGGCGTCCGACGCGGCCGCGCACCTTGCGCTGATCTCCTCTATCTTCGTATCGTCAATCGGGCCCAGCCTCAACTTGATCGTCGCATAGATGCGGATCAATGCTTCAGTTGCCCCGTCGATCCTGATCTGGCCGGCCTCCCAGCGCGAAACGATGAGCCCCTCCTTGTGGAGCAGCACACCGAGCTGGGCTCGCGTCATGCCCATTTCCGAACGCAGAAACCGCAACTCGGCGCCAGTCAATCCGCCCTCGGATTCAACCAGTTTCCGAGCGATCAAACGATGCAGCCCACGCGGATTGGGAATGCGGATAATCTCCTCGCCATCGTCGTCGATCAGGTTTGCGCCTTGAATCCACACGTTGGGCAATCCGCACTCCGTGTAGTGATAGGCATCGGCTTCAGTATTCATCGGACATCTCTCCACATGACAGTAACCACGTTGATGGCAGGCCTGTCTGGATCCGGGATAACAACCAGACAGATTTCCCTGCGACCTGAATTGGGTGATTTTCCGCAGATCTTGTACTTGTAGTAATACGGCCGCGTGGACTCGCCTGGTTCTTCATCGATATGACCAGACGCAAGAATATACATGATGTCGGAAGCGATTATATCTCTCTCCGCCATGCGCTGTGTGGCATGGCGTGTGTAGGCCAGTTGCAGCTCTTCATTTCCGAGCGCCGCGTAGGCATGAATTCGCGCTTCGGCTTCAGCAGTACTCCAGCAACCCCAATCTCTTTGTGGCATGCATCAAATTGATGCATATGTCGCGTCCCGTGAGCACGTGTTCAATCTTGCTGTTTCGTGGAGATTCGGTGCTCGACAGCCGATCGAGGCGAAAAAATGCGTGGTCAAAGATCGTAGAGCAGCGGCAGCACGATGGAATAGCCGGCCCACATCAGGAACATCAGGGGGAGGCCGGCGCGGACGAAGTCGGTGGCCTTGTAGCCGCCGGCGGACATCAGGAGGATGTTGGTCTTGTAGCCGTAGGGCGTTACGTAGCTCATGTTGGCGCCGAAGATCACCGCCAGCACGAACGGCTCCGGCGATGCTCCCAGTTCGTTGGCGATCTGGATCGCCACGGGTGCGCCGATGACCCCGGTGGCGTTGTTGGAGATGATGTTGGTCAGGATGGCCATCACCAGCATCAGGCAACTGAGAATCAAGGGGGTCGGAAGGCCCTCCACCAACTGGACGAGCACCTGGGCAAGATACAGGGCTCCGTCTGTCTCGATCATCGCCACCCCCAGGGCGAGGCTGGCCACAATGATCATGATGACCGTGGGGGAGAGCGCGCCCGAGGCGTCGCCCCAGCGCAGGCAACGGCTTCCCAGCATGAGGGCCACGCCCGCAACCGAGGCGGCCTCAATGGGCAGTACTCCCGTGGCGGCGGCAAGGATGACCAGCGCCATGATGAGCAGCGCGCGCGGTGCCCGATGGGTCCGCGGCAGGTCGGTGGTACCGTCGAGCACCAGCGCCGTCCCGGCTCGCTTCAGGTGCGCCAACTGGGCCGCCGTGCCCTGCACGAGCAACACATCCCCCGAGCGCAACGAAACCGAGCCGATATCGCTTACGAATTCCTCCAGTTCCGGATCCCGCGCCCGATGCAACGCCAGCGGCAGCAGTCCCGTGCGCTGGGCGAACTGGATGCCCAGCAAGCTGGCGCGGTAGAGCTTCGAGTCCCGCGTGACGACGAGCTGGGCCAGGTGTTGCGGCTCTTCGCCGACCTCGTGCGCCGTTGCTTCCCGGTGAAGTGTTGCGCGTAGCTGCGCTTCAAAGCGCTTCAGCTTTTCCGGCGTATCGCGCACCACCAGCCTGTCGCCTTCGCGAATCGTCACCGATGGAAGCCTGGTGACAGTCAGGTCCTCGCCCCGCTCGATTCGATCCACGCGCATTTCGTTGTCAGTCAGCGCCAGACATTCAGCGAACGACAGCCCGCAGGCGGCGCTGCTGGCCTGGATGTGCAGAACGGCGTTGAAAACGCGTGGCGCGGTATCGGACATGGGGGGCTTGCGTTCGGGCAGCAGCCTGGGAGCAACCAACCAAAGAAACACCATCCCGAAGGCACCGACAATGACGGCCGGCAGCGCGAAATCGAACATGTTGAAGCGTTCGAGACCCTGGTCCTGGGCGATGGCGACCACCAGCAGGTTGGTGGAAGTGCCGATGGTCGTCGCCATTCCGCCCACCAGGGTGGCGAGCCCCATGGGCATCAGGATGGCCGACGGCGAAAACTTGTTGCGCACGGCGACGCCGACGAGCATGGGCAGCAGCATGACGACGATGGGCGTGTTGTTGAGGAACGCGCTGAGCACGCCGCTGGCGACCAGCGTGGCCAGGCTGGCCAGTAGCGGCCTCGCCATCCAGGCCTTGGCGAGGAAGGTCGCCACGGGCTGCAGGGCGCCGGTGACCTCCAGTCCCTTCCCCATGATCATGAGGGCGCAGATGGTGATCAGCGCCTCGTGGCCAAATCCAAGAAGAAAGTGTTCGGTTCCAACCACTTCTCCGTGAGACTCGTACGGGAATAGTTGGAAGCTGAGGATGAGGATGACGAGAATGGCGAGGCTTGAGGCTTCCAGCGGCAGGCGGTCGCGGGTGAACAGGTACAGCGCGAGGGCGGTCAACGCGAGCACGAAGATGGTGTGGCCGTCTGGTACGGGAGGCACGTATGCAGGTCTCCGGCGGAAATCAGGACACGTAATAGCACGGTATGGGGTTGGTCGCCAGCCCGGTTGAGGCCGTATGTCGGGTTTATTGGGGGCGAGGGTGCGGGCGCACAGCCGTGGCGGCTTTACCGAGCCTGCCATTCATTTGAGGGAAGATTAGTCGCGCTTGGTGGGGCGAGGGTGTGGGCGTACAGCCGTTGGCAGCTTAACCGAGCCCGCCATCCCTGGCGGGCTCGGATCGGGGTTCGGTGCTCCTGGCCATCCGTGGCCTCGCTCCGAACCCACGACGCTGCCAACGGCTGTACGCCCACACCCTCTCTGTGGTGGCTTCGAGTCAGTGGCATCGGCAACCCGTCCCGCGGACGACACTATTCGGCCAGCAACCGAGTTGTCCTGCGAGGTCATCAAGGCATTCAGGGTATGATGCGCCGCGCAGGAGAACGATCATGTTGAACGCAGTCAAGCTAAGGAACTTCGGACCGCTCACCGAACTCGATTGGCCGGGTCTCGGCGCCATAAATCTGGTAATCGGCGGCAACGGGTCCGGAAAGACATTCTTGCTGAAGGCTCTCTACAGCGCGACGAGGACATTGGAGGATTACAAGCGCGGCGAAGACCCGCGCACGGCGTCAGCAATTCTTGCCGACAAACTCTATTGGACGTTTCAGCCGGGCAAGATCGGAGACTTGGTAACCAAGGGCGTGGACGGCACCCTGTCTTGCGATGTGCAATTTGACGGGCGACATTTCAGTTTCAGCTTCGGGAAAGACACGGCAAAGCGGATTTCCTTTCTGGAGAATCACGTTCCACCGAGATCGGGCAACTCCATTTTTTTGCCCGCCAAGGAAGTTCTCTCCCTGCATCGAATTATTCTGAAATCCCGCGAGCAGGATAGGTCGTTTGGATTTGACGACACGTATCTCGACCTTGCCCGAGCTCTACGCCAGTCGACGACTCGTGGAAAAAACTACGCGCAATTTGCCACCTCTCGTCGCAGGCTGGAAAGGATGTTCGGGGGGCGCGTTGAATTCGATGAGGCGTCCGATCAGTGGCGGTTCAAGAAGGGAAACCAAAGGTTTCCCATCGGTGTTACGGCCGAAGGAATCAAGAAAGTAGCGATTCTCGATACGTTGCTGGGCAACAGGTATCTGGACACGAGTTCGATCGTGTTTTTCGATGAGCCGGAGGCAGCCCTGCATCCCGCCGCCATTTCCATTCTGCTGGATATTGTTGCCCTTCTGGCGCAGCGGGGCATCCAGTTCTTTCTCGCCAGCCACTCCTATTTCGTGGTGAAGAAATTGCACTTGATCTCTCGGCAATCAAATATGTCCATTCCCGTGATTTCACTGCGGGAAACCGGGGCCAACCTGGACAATCTCAAACAGGGCATGCCCGATAACCCCATCGTCGATGAGTCAATCCAGCTCTACAAGGCAGAAGTCGAGTTGTCGCTCCAATGACTACCCAGCCCATTGTCGAATCGGAGATGACATTCGGCCCGTACCCCGAAGGCCAGTGCTTTCATGTCGAGAAGAGCGGCGCCTATGCAGCCATTCAGCATGGTGTGCCCATGGCGGAATTCCTGTTACTGCGCATCGAAAACGAGAGGCCTCCGGTGATTTTCGTGGTGGAGGCAAAGTCCAGCACTCCGCAACCGATAACACAGCCGAACTTTGATGACTTCATCAATGAAGTACGGGAGAAGCTGGTTAACGCCTTTTCCTTGGGGTGGGCAGCCTGTCTGAAGCGGCATCGGGAGGCCGATACGGAACTTCCGGACCCATTCAAGACTCTTGACCTGTCACAAGCTCAAGTCAGGTTCGTGTTGGTGATCAAGGGCCATCATGAATCCTGGCTTCCTCCCATACAGGACGCGATGGCCATAGCGCTGCGTTCCACCGTCAGGACTTGGGCGTTCAACCCGAACTCGGTGGTCGCCATCAACGACGTGTTAGCGGAAAAACACGGCTTGATTCTTTCCGAGCGGTAGAGTGACGCGGGAGACTGGCCGAAAGTGTCCCAGAAAACCGTGCATCGTCTTGGTCATCCGCCAGACGGTTGAAGTGATCTCATCAAGCCCGCAGATTCAACCCATCCACGAGCAACCCAATCTGGGAGTAAGGGCGGAAACAAAGGCAGGTGAGAAGTCTTGATCGGGTTTTGATTCTGAACCAACAGAACAATGAGAATCGGACGAGTTAGTTCATAACTATATGATCTAACATACGTTTTTTTCGATCCAATTCTTGATCGCGTTTTGATCGAATGGATCGGGCAGCCCGCGAGGGTGCCGTCAGCATCGGGACATATGCTTAGACAATCCGCCAAACCCTCCATCAACCTGCAGAGTTACCTTGGCGTCTTCCGCTACAGCCGCCGAGCGGTAGAACTCGTGTGGTCCACCCACAAGGGTCTGACTATCGCGCTGGCGCTGCTGACGGTGACAGCGGGAGTTTTGCCGGCGGGCATCGCCTACGTGGGCAAACTGATCGTCGACGCGGTGGTGGCCCAGATCGACGTAGTTCGGCTGGGAGGCGAGGTCGCCTACGGGGAAGTCCTGCTCTGGGTCCTGGTGGAAGGCCTGCTGGTCGCGTCGATGACCGGCGTGCAACGGGGTATCGGCTTCTCGCAAGCCCTGCTCCGCGTGCTGATCAGCCAGCGGGTCAATGTGCTGATCCTGGAAAAGGCGCTGACGCTGGAGCTCGCGCAGTTCGAGGATTCGGAGTTCTA
>JAJDWR010000049.1 GCA_022825505.1 Gammaproteobacteria bacterium
GCGACTACGAGGCGTTTGAGTCACGGCTGGAAGTGCGCCCCGGCAAGGGCGGCGGCGAACTGGACGTGACCTTGCGCTTCCTGCCATCGAGCGAGGAGCAGGAACGGGTGCTCAGTCTCTACGCCGGCCCGACCAGCGACCCGTCACCCACAGTCACTTACTCGGCGATTCACGACAACCTGTTCGCCCCGGCGGGATTGCCCAAGGACTATTTGTCCGGCGTGTGGGGGCGCATGGCGCTCCTGTCGTTCCACGAAGTCGGCGGCGACCCCGTCCGGCGATATGCGCACACGCGGTTCCGGGCCGCCCTGAAGGCCTGATTCCCTGCGCCTGGCGTTGCGGCTCTTCGCAACCATCAAAATCCCAGCCTGATAACCGCTTTACCTAAGCGAGGCTGTACCAGGTTCCACGTCCTTTGCCTTGACGCGCAAGGTGCCGGGCATTGGTGAGGGCGCTCAAGTGGTCCTTAATCGTGTTGCGGTTTGCGCCAGTCAGCTTCACAGCCTCTGCGACGGTAATGCGCCCGTGCTCACGCACCAGTTCCAGGAGTTGGACCGAGAGCTCCGGCAGATCGCCCAGCACCAGGCGCTCACGCTCGACCTTGTTCTCCAGCCTTGCCTTCTGGTGTTGCAGTGCCCGCAGGAAAAACTCCAGCCAGGGCTGCCAGTCAGGATCTTTATCGCCGATTGTGACCTGGGTGTTCCGAAGCGCACGGTAGTAGGCATCCTTGCTGCGTTCTATCACGCTTTCCAGCGAGCTGTACGGCACATAATCGTATCCGCTGCGAAGAAGCAGGACCGTCGTCAGTACACGGGAAAGCCGCCCGTTCCCATCCTGAAACGGGTGGATCGCCAGGAATGCCACCACGAAGATGGCGACCACGATCAACGGGTGGAGCTCGCCGTCCTCGAGCGCGGCATTCGCCCACGCCACCAGCGTTTCCATCCGGCGGGGCGTATCAAAAGGGGTGGCGGTTTCGAAGACAACGCCAAGACTCCGGCCTTCACTGTCAAAGGCCTCAACATGGTTTGGATGGGTCTTGTAATGACCCCGGTGCCGCTCGTCCTTTGAGGAGTACGCAAGGAGCTGGCCATGCAACTGCTTGATGTGGTTCTCGGTCAGGTCGATTTCCCTGAAGCTGGAAAAGACCGTTTCCATGACCGCGGCATAACCGGCGACCTCCTCCTCGTCCCGCGAAGCGAACTGCTTGATCGCAAGCCCCGCCAGCAGGCGTTCGACCTCCCTGTCGGACAGTTTTGCCCCCTCGATCCGGGTGGAGGAGCCGATGCTTTCGATGGTCGCGACATGCCGGAGAGCCGTCAGGCGGTCCGGGGAAATCCGGCCAATCGCTGACCACGCGCCCTTGAATTCATCGATTTCCGCGATGAGCTTCAGGGTCGCTGGCGTAATGATCAACGCATGGGTGCAGATGTCCTCCATTTATGCCTCCACTTATGCCTCCAATTCCATCCAATACCAGCGTGGCACAAACCCCTCCAATTGTCCATCCAATTCCACCCATTTGACTCCATGATTCCGAACGTCAAATCGAGGGCGCGGAACGCGTTGTTCAGCGCAACCGAGCCGCAATCCCGTCCAATGCCTCCGCCAGCCCAGCTCGCCGGGTCCTTGTGGCGCCCTCGCCGGCACCCCTATTCACTTGGGAAGCCAGCCTTTCAAGCCGCCTCGCCAGCCTTGCGTCCCGAGCGCCCTGCTTGAGCGCCGCGGCCGACCGGTCCAGCGCGGCATCAAGGTCAGCCGCAAGCGAACTCCGCAGTGCATCGGCGCGCGCCAGTTGATCCAGATAGGCCCGGGCAACCGCGGGTTCCGCCGGCCAATTGAAGCGCATCTGCCGCTGCGGATTGAAGGCCGCCCCCTGGTTTGCGAGGTTGGCCGCGGCAATCTCGTTGTCGGACAGATGCTCACTCGGCAGCAGCGTCAGCACATCCAGCCCGCGTATGATCTCGGTGCCGTAAATCCTGCCGTCGTACCAATAGGCGGACCAGTAGCCGCCCAGGGTCAGGTGCTCCTCGTCGATGGGGCCGCGGTCGAAGTAGGCAATCTCCACCGGGTTGGCCGAGTCGGTGAAGTCGATCAGGGTTATGCCGCCCTGATACCAGGCCTGAACGAAGAGGTCGCGGCCGGGCACCGGCACGACCGAGCCGTTGTGCGCCACGCAGTTTTCCTGCTCGTTCTGCGGCGCCGGCATCTTGAAGTAGCTCCTGAACTCAAGCTTGCCGTCGACGATGTCGTATATGGCGTCGGCGCCCCAGTCGAGGGGGTCGAAGGCGCGGCAGCGCGGCATCATCCCGCCGCCCCACTCGTCCGTGAACGGCACCTTGGTGCCGTCGTTGTTGAAGGTCGCGGAGTGCCAGTAGGCGAATCCCTTGTCGACCACCGCATCGATGCGCTTGGGGCTTAAGGGGTCGGAGATGTCGAACAGGATGCCGTTGCCCGCGCAGGCGCCGGCGGCGATGGCGCGCTCAGGGAACACGGTGATGTCGTGGCACTGGTCAGTGGCTGTGCTTTCCTGGGTGTCGTCGCCATGGTCGCCGCCGCGCCACAGGCCTGCCAAGGTCTCGCCGTCGGGGTCGGCGAATACGGCCGGGCTGTTTACGACCCGGGCGTTCGCCGGGTCGTTGACGGGAATCTCGATGACATCGATGCGGAAGAGCGCGGTGCGGTAGTCCCCGGGCAACTCGTCGATGCAGCCCGGGAGTTCCTCTTCCTCGCGGATCCGGGAAGTGCCCGAGTTGTAGACGACAATCCGCTCGTCATCGGCCGAGACCACCGAGTGGGTGTGCGAGCCGCGGCAGGTCTGCACGGCGCCCACCTGCACCGGCCGGGCCAGGTCGCCGATGTCGAAAATGCGAATGCCGCGAAAGCGGTCGTCACTCACGTCCTCGGATATGCCCCCAAGCCCGCAGTCGAGCCGGCCCCGGGTCTCCTCCACGGACAGGATGAGCAGGTTCCCCACCACCGACACGTCACCCTGCCCGCCCGGACACACGACTGAACTCAGTTGCTCCAGCGAACCGGCCTCATCCAGCCGATAGACGTTGAACCCGTGGTAGCTGCCGGCAAACAGGACATCGTCCCGGAAGGCCATGTCCGTATTGGCGAAACTCAGCAATGGCCTGCGCTCCCAGTCCGCAGCGTCCTCCGCATCGTCGTCGGCAACTTCTCCAGCTGCCTCACCGGCGTCATCGTCCGGCGGGGGCTCGGGCGGCAGGTCGGCGGGATTCTCCGGGTCGAAGAAGCCGGGCGGCCTGGGCAGCGACGCCACGAGCTCCAGGTTCAGCATGGCCTGTCCCGCGTCTTCGAACCCGGGCTGAAGGCCGGCGCGGGGGTCGTCCGACAGCGTGATGAGCAGGGCGTGCATCCGCTCGATTTCGGCGGACTGGTCGTTGGTGATGTCGGTGGTGAACTCGAACAGCACCGGATCGTACGCCGAGCCCGGCTGCTCGAGCAGTTCCTCGACCATGGTCACCGCGCCTTCATGGTGCGTGATCATCAACCTAAGGAACAGCCGGTCGAAGTCGGTTCCCGAGGCGGCGGCGAGCTCGGCCATCTGCTCCGGCGTCGCCATGCCGGCCATGCGCTGGTCGGTGTGCATGGCGGCGTGGTCCGCCGGGTCCGGCGCCGGCTCGCCGCGGTCCTTAAGCCAGGTTTCCATGAACTCGATCTCGTCCCGCTGGGAGAGCTCGATGCGCCCGGCCGCGTCGGCCAGTTCCGGCCGGTTGGTGCGATCGGCCACCAGTTCCGCCATCTCCACGGCCTGTTGATGGTGGGGAATCATGTCCCGCATGAACCGGACGTCGTCCGGCGAGTGGCCCGAAACGGCAATCCCAATCGCCTCTTCGGCAGTGAGTTCCTGCGCCGGCTCGCCGGGCGCCCCCGGCTTCACGATGGGTGACTGGGCCGCGGCGAATGCCGTTGCGGCCAGCAGCAGTGCGCCGGAAACGGCGCGCTTGCCCAAATGCGCCAAGTAGCCCGTGGATTCAGTCAATGGGATCGCCCTCCTTAAGGATTCGCCGCATCAGCCTATACCAATCCGCATCACCGGGGCATCTGTTCAAGAGACAATTCCGCAATCCACTGCGGTCCCACCGCGGTCGGCCTTGATGAACGAACGCCGGCATGTCAGCCAAAGGTTCAAGCAACCGGTTCGTGAACGCCCCACGCGAATCAGGGCTGGCGATAGGCTTTGTGGATGGTCACCGGCTCGTTCAGCAACTGACCCCGCAGGTAGGCTGAGTCCGTGGGCGCCGTGGACTCCATCTGGTGGATTGCGTGTACCTTATCCATGCCAAGCGTTACGCGGCCGAAGGCGGCGAATCCCATGCCGTCCCCGTTGCGCGCGCCGCCGAAATCCAAGCTGGGCTGGTTGCCGATGGTGATGAAGAAGGCACCGCCGCTGGCGCTGCCCGGCTGGGTCCTGCCAAGGGACACCGTGCCGTCGAGGTGCCGGATTCCGGTTTCTTCCGTGGTCTCGTGGGGAACCGGGGGCAAGGCCTTGGCGGGGTTGGTAAGGCCGCCTTGGATTACTTCGATGACCGGCGCGCCGTTGTCGTTGTTTCGGCGCACCACCCGATAGAAGGCTCCGCCGTCGAAGAGCCCCTGGTCGAGGTGGTCGAGGAAACTGCCGGCCGATTCCGGCGCGGCCTCGGGGTACACGGCCAGTTCGATGCTGCCGACATCCGTTTCCAGCGTGACCGCTACCGGGGCGCCCCACTTGCCCTTGGACGAACCCTCCTCCGGCGGCCTTTCGGGCTGGGCCATGGCAGCGATCTGAAACGCTTTGGCCCGTTCCGCCACGTAGTCGGAGGACGACTTGGCGATGAAGCCCGGCGGCGGTTCCTTTCCGGCGAGATGGCGCACGAAGTAATCCCACATGCGCACCATGCCGTAGCCCGGCAGGGCGTGGCCCGCCTGGGGCATCAGCACCAGGTCGAACACCTTGTTGGCGTCCATCAATGCCTGGGTGAGTTGGAACAGGCCGCCCGGATGCACGCCGTAGTCGAGCAGGCCGTGGATGAACAGCAGTTTGCCGTCGAGGTTTTTGGCGTGCGTGAGGTTCGCCTGCTCCAGATAGTTGTCGCCCGCGGGCAGCCCTTGGTAGCGCTCGCCCCAGCTGTGCCAGAAGAGCCGCTGGTCGTGGTTGCCGGCGATGGACACGCCCACCTTGAAGAACTCGGGGTACTTCAGCATGCCCCGAGCCGCCATGTACCCGCCCCCGGAGATGCCGGTGATGCCGACCCGCTCGATGTCCAGGTACGGGAACCGCTCGGCGAGCTGCCTGATGCCGGCGATGTGGTCCTCCAGGTTGCTCGCCGTCTGCAGCCGACCGTAGGAGGATTCGTGGAATGCGCGCGAGCGTTCCGTGGTGCCGCGCCCGTCCAGGATGACCGTGACGAACCCCAACTCCGCCAGGGATGCGGCGGAATCGAGGCTCAGGGAGGAGAGGGAGCCGAAGCCCGCCTTGGCAACATTGCTGACCTGCGGACCGCCATAGATGTAGTCGATCACCGGGTAGGACCTGCCGGCATCGAAGTCCTGTGGCTTCAGCATCAGGCCGCGAATCTCCGTTTCGCCGTCGGCGGCGGTGACGGTGAAGGGTTCGGGCCAGCGCTGCCCGGCCGGCACGGCATGCGGCGCGCCCTCCTCGACGAGCAGGAGTTCGTCGCCGTTCGCCGACATGAGCGCGGTGACGTTGGGCCGGTCCGGACGCTGGCGGGTCTCCACGTAGAAGGCGGCGTCCGGAGACAGCCCGGAAACCGCGGCGGGATCCTGGCCGAAGACGGTGAGCAGCAGCAGCGAAAAGTCGCCCGGGGAGAGCGCCAGGCGGTCGTCGTCGCCGGAACTCAAGAGGGTCAGCCGGGCCGTGTCCAGGTTGACTCGGGCGACCTCGCGAAAATAGGGGTTGGCATCGGGCCGGCGCCCGCCGATCGTGATGAACAGCTCCCGCCCGTCCCGGTCCACGCCGAACACGTCCCGCACCAGCCACTCGCCGCTGGTCAGCGCCCGTTTCTCTTCGCCGGTAGCGGCGTCGTGCAGGTACAGATGTCCCCAACCGGACTTTTCCGAGTACCAGACGAACTCGTCGCGCTCCGGCAGGGGAACGATGAAGGTCGGCATGTACACGTTGGAGCCGAGTTCCAAGTAGGTATCCGTGGTCTCCCGGAAGACGATGTGGGCCTGTCCGGTATCGCGCGCCGCACGCACCACGCGGGCCTCCCGTTCGCCGCGCAGGATGTCCACGAAGAAGACCGCCTTCGAGTCGGCCGACCACCAGGCCCGATTGCCGCCGAAGGGGGTGTCGTTCATGCGCGCCGCCGCGAGGTCCGGGTAGTGAATGGGCGTCTGCTTCCCGGTTTCCGTGTCGATGACGGTCATGCGGAACCGGGTGATGTGCTCGTCCCCGGGCAGCGCCTGGCGGTAGTCGATAACCCTTGGCCGTATGCTGCCGTCGGCCGGCGCGAAGTCGATCACCGGCAGCGAGCGCACCTGCCGGTCGTCGGTCTGCGCGGTGAACAGGTAACGGGAGTCCGGCGACCAGACCGCCTCGGGGCGGATTGCCGGCCGTCCGGTGGCATCGGGATTGGCGGCATAGGCGTAGTAGCGTTCGCCGTCGTTGGTGAGCGGCTTCTCCTCGCCCGAATCGAGTTTCCTCAACCAGAGGTTGTGGTCTTTCGAATAGACGGCCCGGGTGCCGTCGGGCGATACGAGCAAAGTTGGATCGTTGGGGTTGGCTTGCAGTTCCTTAAGCTCGCCCTCCTCGAACTGCCAGAAGCGGCCGGAAGCGGTGAAGGTCAGGCCGGACCGATCGATCTCGACACTGACGATCGGCAATGCGGCGGCGTCCATCTCGTTTCCGGTTGCTTCCGCTAGGGATTTGGCGAGCGCTTGCTGGTCGAAGGCAACCCGTTTCTCTCTAGTCCCGGCGTCCACCAGGATGTATTCGCTGCCCTCGGCTGTTTCACGCACGTACCAGAAGGTCGCATCGTCGATCCAGTGCGGGTACAGGGCTTGGTTCAGAACCCACCGGTCTTCGCTGTGCGCCTGCACCGCCGCCGCCCGCTCGTAGGCCGCTAACAGGGGATGGGCCTCCGCCGCCGCATCCTGTGCTAGACAGATGCCCGAACCGCCGAGCAGCAGCACGGCCGCGAATGCGGCTTTCACTAAAGTTGCCATTTCTGCACCCAACCCAATCAAGCCGGAGTAATGACGCTGCGCCTGGTCGATGCCCTCAGAACGGAACCAGGGACTTCCG
>JAJDWR010000057.1 GCA_022825505.1 Gammaproteobacteria bacterium
TCCGTTTCCGCGGAAGTGGAAGGGCGGACGCTGCTGGTTCAGCTCATTCGCGATCATTTCCGGCTCACCGGCACTCACGTGGGCTGCGACACCAGTCAGTGCGGCGCCTGCGTCGTGCACATGAACGGGCAGTCGGTGAAGAGTTGTACGGTGTTGGCGGCACAGGCGGACGGTGCGGAAGTCAGCACCATCGAAAGCCTGGCCGAAAACGGGCAGCTTCACCCCATGCAGCAGGCATTCAAGGACAACCACGGCTTGCAGTGCGGATTCTGCACGCCGGGCATGGTCATGAGCGCGCTGGATCTGGTGGCCAACAACCCCGATCCGAGCGAGACCGAAATTCGGGATTGGCTGGAGGGTAACCTCTGCCGTTGCACCGGCTATCACAATATCGTCAAGTCGATCGCGGCCGGCGCCCAGGCGATGAGGAGCTAGCGGAATGGATACAGGAATCGGCGCAGCGGTAACCCGCAAGGAGGATTTCCGCTTTCTCACCGGACAGGGCAGCTACACCGACGATATCTCCCGGCCCAATCAGGTCCACGCAGTCTTTGTCCGTTCCGTCATGGCGCACGCGAACCTGCGCTCGGTGGATGCCGGGGCCGCCCGGGCCATGCCCGGCGTAGTGGCCGTGTTCACCGGAGACGACCTGGAGGGGGTCGGCGGCGTGCCCTGCGGGTTCGCCCCCGACGGCGGGCCCATGAACGAACCGCCGCGCCCGGTCCTGGCGCAGGGCAAGGTGCGCTTCGTGGGCGACATGATCGCCATGGTGATCGCCGAAACGCCGGAGCAGGCCCGGGACGCGGCCGAAGCGGTCTACGTGGACTACGACGAACTGCCCGCGGTGGTCTCCATGGAAGCGGCGATGGCGGACGGTGCGCCCACCCTTCACGACCTGGACGACAACAGTTGCTTCTCGTGGGGTATCGGCGATGCCGAGGCCACGGATGCGGCGTTCGCCGAAGCGGAGCACGTCACCACCCTGGAACTGGTCAACAACCGTAAGTGCCCGAACGCCATCGAACCGCGTGCGGCCATCGGCGAATTCGACACGGCCCACGACAGTTACACGCTGTACACCACCAGTCAGAACCCGCACGTGATTCGGCTGCTCATGGGCGCCTTCGTCCTGGGCATCCCCGAGCACAAGCTGCGCGTGGTTTCGCCCGACGTGGGCGGGGGCTTCGGATCGAAGATCCCCCACTACCCGGAAGAAATCGCCGTCACCTGGGCGGGGAAACAGGTGGGGCGGCCGGTCAAGTGGACCGCCGAGCGCGCCGAGTCCTTTCTCTCCGACACCCACGGCCGGGATCACATCACGCGCGTGGACCTGGCAAGCACTTCCGACGGAAAGTTTCTCGGCCTGAGGGTGCATACGCAGGCCAACATGGGCGCCTACCTGTCGACGTTTGGTCCGCTGATCCCGACGTATCTTTACGGGACGCTGCTGGCGGGTCTCTACACCACTCCCGCAATCCGATGTACCGTCGATGGCGTCTTCACCAACACGGCGCCGGTTGACGCCGAGCGGGGCGCCGGACGCCCGGAAGCCACGTTCCTGCTGGAGCGGGTGGTGGAAATGGCCGGGCGCGAACTGGGGATCGATCCGGTCGAGATTCGCCGCCGCAACTTTATCCCACCCGATGCATTCCCGTACCAGACGCCCGTGATCGTGCAATACGACAGCGGCAACTACGGGCCGGTGCTGGACCGGGCCTCGGATCTGGCCGACTATGCCGGGTTCGCCCAACGCCGTGAAGAAGCCGCAGGCCGCGGCCGTCTGCGCGGTATAGGCTTTGCCGCCTACGTCGAAGCCTGCGGCATGGCGCCCTCGCAGATCGCCGGCATCATCGGCGCCCGCGCCGGACTGTACGAGGCGGCGCAGGTCCGGGTCCACCCGACGGGATCGGTCACGGTCTACACAGGTTCCCATAGCCATGGGCAGGGCCACGAGACGACGTTTGCGCAGATCGTCGCCGATCGGCTCGGCGTGCCCTTCGAGAATGTTGACGTGGTTCACGGCGATACAGACCAGATTCCTTTCGGCATGGGCACCTACGGGTCCCGATCGCTGGCGGTGGGCGGTTCGGCGATTTCGAAGGCGCTGGACAAGATCGTCGCCAAGGGCAAGAAGATCGCTGCCCATGCGCTGGAAGCCGGCGAGTCGGACATCGACTTCACTTCGGGCGAGTTCCGGGTCCGCGGCACCGACAAGTCGGTGGGCTTCGGCGACGTCGCGCTGTCGGCCTACGTGCCTCACAACTATCCACTGGAGGAGCTGGAGCCGGGTCTCGACGAGGGCGCGTTCTACGATCCGGCCAATTTCACCTTCCCGGCGGGCTGCCACATCTGCGAGGTGGAGGTAGATCCCGAAACCGGCCAGGCGCAGATCGTCAACTGGAACGCGGTGGACGACTTCGGCAAGGTCGTCAATCCGATGATCGTGGACGGCCAGGTGCACGGCGGCATCGCGCACGGTGTCGGCCAGGCGTTGCTGGAGAACTGCGCCTATGACCAAGAATCGGGGCAACTCCTGTCCGGTTCGCTCACGGATTACTGCATCCCCCGGGCGGACGATCTGCCCAGCTTTTGCATCGAGACCACGGAAACGCCGTGTCCCCACAATCCGTTGGGCGTGAAGGGCTGCGGGGAGGCCGGTGCCATCGCCGCTCCGGCCGCCCTGATCAACGCCATCACCGACGCCATCGGCGTGGCGCACGTGGACATGCCGGCGACCCCGGAGAAGGTCTGGGCGGCGCTGCAATCGGCACAAGGAGAGTAACGGTCATGTACGAGTTCAACTATCGACGTGCAAACTCTGTGTTCGACGCGGTGGAGTCCTCGGCCAGGGCCGAGGACGCTTCCTATCTCGCGGGCGGCATGACGCTGATACCGGTGCTGAAATTCAGGCTCGCCGGCCCTTCGGACGTCATCGATCTTGCCGGCCTGAGCGAATTGAAGGGGATTCGCTCGGAAGACGGCGCGGTCGTGATCGGCGCCATGACCACCCACTCCGAAGTGGCCGGTTCGGCCGAGGTGCGCCAGGCCATTCCCGCGCTCGGGGACCTGGCCGAATCCATCGGCGACCCCCAGGTGCGCAATCGCGGAACCATCGGCGGCTCCATCGCCAATGCCGACCCGGCGGCGGACTATCCGGCCGCAGTCGTGGGCCTGGGCGCCACCGTGCATACCAATTCCCGGGCCATCGGTGCGGATGATTTCTTCACCGGAATGTTCGAAACTGCGCTGGAGCCGGGCGAGCTGGTCACCAGCGTGAGTTTCCCCGTTCCGGACCGGGCGG
Source organism: Gammaproteobacteria bacterium (assembly GCA_022825505.1). Lineage (GTDB taxonomy): Bacteria > Pseudomonadota > Gammaproteobacteria > Steroidobacterales > Rariloculaceae > UBA6522. The sequence continues at coordinate 3,302 of JAJDWR010000057.1, forward strand.
CCTACATGAAGTTTCCGAATCCGGCGTCTCGTTACGCGATCGTCGGCGTGATGGTTTCCCAGGGCAACGGCGGAACCCGCGTGGCGGTGACCGGCGCCGGTGGCAGCGTCTTCAGGGTCCCGGAAATGGAGCAGGCGCTGGTATCGAACTTCTCCCCCGAGGCCGTGGCGGGCATCTCCGTATCGGCGGATGGTCTCAACGAGGACATCCACGCTTCGGCCGAATATCGGGCTCACCTCGTCACCGTGATGGCCAGGCGGGCCGTGGCGGCAGCCGGCTGATACCGGCTAGCCCACACCCGCTCGTCTGTTTTGTCGCCATCTCCTGACCTGAGCCCCATACATCGGCGGGCCGACGCCGCGCATCCGCGCGCACCGATCCGTAATCGCGGGGCGGTCGCAGCATAAGTGGAGATCCCCGAAAGCGTCGATCAAACGAAGGCGTTGCTGGGTTCCGGCCGCTACGTGGCGGACCGGAGCCTGGCCACGGCGGTGTTTCTGGCGCTGAAGCTAAACCGGCCCCTGTTTCTGGAGGGTGAGGCCGGTGTGGGCAAGACGGAGGTGGCCAACGTGCTGGCGGCCACGCTGGGCCGGCGGCTTCTCCGGCTGCAGTGCTACGAGGGGCTCGACGTGGCATCGGCCGTGTACGAGTGGAACTACGCCCGGCAGATGATCGAGATTCGGCTTGCCGAGGCCGCCGGGGAACGCTCCCGGCAGCGGCTGGCGGACGATGTCTTCGATCGGCGTTTTCTCATCGAGCGGCCCCTGCTTCAGGCGCTGGCGCCCCACGACGGCGGCCCCCCGGTACTGCTCATCGATGAACTGGACCGGGCCGATGAGCCATTCGAGGCCTACCTGCTGGAAATCCTGTCCGATTTCCAGGTGTCCGTGCCGGAGATCGGCACGATCAGGGCGGAGAGTCCGCCTGTGGTGGTCATTACGTCCAACCGTACCCGGGAGATTCACGACGCGCTGAAACGGCGCTGCTTCTACTACTGGATCGACTACCCGAGCGCCGAGCGGGAACTGGAAATCGTCAGGGTCAAGGTGCCCGATGCCGAGGCGCGCCTGGCGGGCGAGATTGTCGCTTTCGTGCAGAAGCTTCGCGGCGAGGATCTCTTCAAGGTGCCTGGCGTCGCCGAGACGCTGGACTGGACCCGGGCCCTGTCTCAGCTTGAAATCGTCAGTCTGGAACCCACCGTGGTCAGCGATACGCTGGGAGTCATCCTCAAGTACCAGGACGACGTGGCCAGGGTGCGCGGTGCGCCGGCCGCCCGCATCCTGGAGGAGATCCGGTCGGACAACGGCGCTACGGTCGCCCAATGACGCCAGGCCCGCCGCGCCACCCGATGACGCGGAACCCACCGCGCCCGCCAATATCACCGAACTCGCCGCCTCCTCAATGACCCCAAATTCGCCGCCCCGTCCGGTTACATCGAACTCGTCCGCGCCGCCTGCTCAGCGCCTGCTCACGCATCTCGCCGGGTTCGCAAGGGCATTGCGTCGGGTCGGGCTTCCGGTGAGCCCGGAAAAGCTGGTCAACGCGGTCCTGGCCTTGGAAGCGGTGGGCATCGCCCGGCGCGGCGACCTGTACTGGGCGCTGCACGCCGTCTTCGTCAATCGTCCCGACCAGCGGGAATTCTTCGATCAGGTCTTCTTCCTTTATTGGCGCAGTCCCGGGTCCCTGGAGGGAGGCGCAGGCGATACCTCACCGAAAGGGGACGGCTGGAAGCCGATTAGCCGCCGGGTTGCGGAAGCCCTGTTGCAGGACAGTGGCCAGGGGAGCGAACAGGCCGTGGAATCGGAGTTCGACGCAAGAATGACCTGGTCGAGCCGGGAGCGCCTGAAATCAAGAGACTTCGAGGAGATGTCGGGCGATGAACTGGCCGAGGCGCAGGCGGCGGTTCGCCTCATGGCGCCGCCGGTGAAACCGGTCCCCGGACGCAGGTTTCAGATGCACCCCGGGGGAACCCGAATCGACATGCGCAGGACCCTTCGCGCATCCATGCGCACCGGGCCGGATACCATTCCGCTGGTTCGGCGGCGGCAGCGTGCCCGGCCGCCGAGTTTCGTGGTGCTGTGCGACATTTCCGGTTCCATGTCCACGTACTCCCGTGTTTTTCTGCACTTTGCGCACGCCCTGGGGCAACGTTACCGGCGCGTGTCGACATTTCTGTTCGCGACCCGGCTCACGAACGTCAGCCGCTGCCTGCTGGACCGGGACGTCGACCGCGCCCTGAGTGCGGCCGGGCGTCTGGCGCAGGATTGGGAGGGGGGCACGCGAATCGGCCAGTGCCTGCACGAATTCAACCGCGACTGGTCCCGGCGCGTGCTGGCGCAGGTGCCCACCGTGCTGCTGGTCAGCGACGGGCTGGACCGCGACGCCGGCGAGGGGCTGACGCGGGAAATCGAGCGTCTGCACAAGTCATGCCGTAGGCTGATTTGGCTGAATCCGCTGCTGCGTTATGACAAGTTTCAGCCCCTGGCCGCGGGCATCAAGGCGATCCTGCCCCATGTGGATGAATTTCGCCCGATTCACAACCTCGACAGTGTCGCCGAACTGGCAGCGGTCCTGTCCGGCGGTGCTGCCCAACAGGATGCGCCTGACGAATTCGCCGCGTAGGCGGCACGTCGAGTGGGCAATGGAGCCCGATTCTCCGCGGGCAACGGGGTTAACCGGCCCGCGGAGAACCAGCCGAAACGTGAGGTATCAGGACCCTCTGGCGGCGTCGACGCTCCACTTGCCGCCGCCCACGGCAGCGATATACAGGAACAGGAAGCAGTACAGCACTGCCGCGTCGCCACCGTTACCCACGGTCCAGAGGAAGAAGCCTCGCGGCGCGTGTGCCAGCCAGTAAGCGAAACACATCAATCCTGAACATACGAATGCCACCGGGCGCGTGAACAGGCCGATCAACAGCAACGTCCCGCCAACCACTTCAATAACGCCTGCAATGCCGCCCCGCGAAAGCAAATCAAACGCACTGTTTGCTTCAACCGGGAAACTGAACATCTTCTGCGTGCCATGTTGCAGGAACATGAACGCAGCGACGATTCTGGTGGCTCCGAGAATCTCGCCGGAATATTCTTCGAGTTTGGATTGAATAGCATTGATCATCGTCATTCCCTTTCCGGGTAGTCCCCGGTTTTTCAGCTTATGGTTCCCGGACAGGGCCGGTACGGAACAATTTACACCCTGTCGCTTTGCGGGTCCAATCAGTTGAAGCATCCATGCGGCAGACGCGCTATGCTCCCGCCGCAGCCATATGAACAAGCAGCCCATCATCTCCATCCAGGGGCTCTCCAAGACCTACGACGGTGGGTTTCAGGCGCTCAGGGATGTCGATCTCGAGATTCGCAAGGGCGAGATCTTCGCCCTGCTGGGACCCAACGGCGCCGGAAAAACCACCCTGATCAATATCGTCTGCGGCATTGTCAATCCCACGGAAGGCCGGGTCACCGTGGACGGTCACGACATCATCACCGGTTACCGGGCGACGCGTTCCATGATCGGACTCGTGCCACAGGAACTGCCCACGGAGGCGTTCGAGACCGTCTGGAACACGGTCAGCTTCAGCCGCGGCCTGTTCGGCAAACCGGCCAACCCCGGCCACATCGAATCGGTGCTGAAGTCCCTGTCGCTGTGGGACAAGAAGGACAACAAGATGATGACCCTCTCCGGGGGCATGAAGCGGCGCGTGCTCATCGCCAAGGCGCTCTCGCATGAGCCGCGCATCCTGTTTCTGGACGAGCCCACGGCCGGCGTGGACGTGGAGTTGCGGCAGGACATGTGGAACCTCGTCCGCGGCCTGCGGGACTCCGGAGTCACCATCATCCTGACCACCCACTATATCGAGGAAGCCGAACAGATGGCCGAGCGGGTGGGCGTCATCAACCAGGGCAGCCTCATCCTGGTCCAGGAAAAACAGGAACTGATGGACAGGCTCGGCAACAAGCAACTGCGGCTGCACCTGCACGAACCGCTGGAATCGATTCCGGAGGCGTTATCCGGCTTCGATCTGGAATTCGTTCCGGAGTCCTGCGAACTGATCTATACCTATCATTCCCAGCGGGAGCGGACCGGCGTGACGATGTTGCTGTTGGCACTCGGCGAGGAGCGCATCACCTTCCACGATGTGGATACCAAGCAGAGCTCGCTGGAAGAAATCTTCGTCAACCTGGTGACCTGGGAAAAATGAATCTTTACGCGGTCAAGGCCATCTACGTGTTCGAAATGGCTCGAACGTTTCGCACGATCTACCAGAGCATCCTGGCGCCGGTGATTTCCACGTCGCTGTACTTCGTGGTGTTCGGCGCGGCCATCGGCTCGCGGATCACGGCCGTGGAGGGCGTGAGTTACGGCGCGTTCATCGTTCCCGGCCTGGTGATGCTGTCGCTGCTCACCCAGAGCATCTCCAACGCGTCGTTCGGCATCTATTTTCCCAGATTTACCGGCACCATCTACGAGGTCCTGTCGGCGCCGATCTCCTACGTGGAAATCCTGCTCGGCTACGTGGGCGCCGCGGCGACGAAGTCGATCATCCTCGGCGTCATCATTCTTGCCACGGCCACGCTGTTCGTGCCGCTGCAGGTGGCCCATCCGCTGATCATGCTCACGTTCCTTGTCCTGACGTCGGTCACGTTCAGCCTGTTCGGCTTCATCATCGGCATCTGGGCGGACGGTTTCGAGAAGCTGCAGATCATTCCGTTGCTGGTCGTCATGCCACTGACGTTTCTCGGCGGCAGCTTCTACTCGGTGAACATGCTGCCCCCGTTCTGGCAGACGGTGACCCTGTTCAACCCCGTGGTGTACTTGGTGAGCGGTTTCCGCTGGAGCTTCTACGAGCTGGCGGACGTCAGCCTGTGGGTCAGCATCGGCATGACAGGTGTGTTCCTCACCGGTTGCCTGGTGACGGTGTGGTGGATCTTCAGGACCGGCTACCGGCTCAAGGCCTGACCGGTCGACGCGAAGCGCATAGCGATTACCCACTACCGGTCTTGTCGCGCACATTGGGAGCAATGCGGGCTAAAATGGCGCCATCGCGCCCGTAGCTCAGCTGGATAGAGTACCTGGCTTCGAACCAGGTGGTCGGGAGTTCGAATCTCTCCGGGCGCGCAATTCCACAGCGTCACGCCTTTTGGGAGAGAGGGAAAATGATGAAACGTGGAGCGATCTGCACCGTAATCGCGCTGAAGATAGCAATGGCAGGGGCACAAGAGGAGATTGCTGAGCCGGACGATGCGGCCGGCGTCGACGACCCGTACATCTGGCTGGAAGACGTTGAAGGCGAGGAAGCCCTGGATTGGGTCGAAGCGCAGAACGAGGTGTCGGTGGGGTACCTCGAGTCGTTACCTACCTTCGATGGGTTGTACGATCGCAATCTCGAGATTCTCAATTCCGACGATCGCATCGCCGCACCGTCCCTGCGCGGCGACCATGTTTTCAATTTCTGGAGGGACGCGACCAATACTCGCGGCCTCTGGCGCCGCACCACGGTCGAGAACTACGTTTCCGGCGATCCCGACTGGGAAACCATCCTGGATCTCGATGCGCTTGCCGAAGCCGAGGGCGAGAACTGGGTCTGGAAGGGTGCGTCCTGCCTGCGCCCGGACTATCGTCTTTGCGCGCTCCACCTGTCTCGCGGCGGTGCCGACGCGGTGGTCATTCGCGAATTCGATGTGGAAGAGAGGGTATTCGTCGGCGATGGGTTCCTGGTGCCCGAGGCGAAGTCCGAGCTTGGCTGGATCGACGAGGATACGGTGTATGTCGGGACCGACTTCGGTGACGGTTCGCTCACGGATTCGGGCTATCCCCGCACTTCCCGAGTCTGGAGGCGGGGCGAGCCCATTTCGGATGCCACGGAAATCTTTGCAGGTGAGCAATCCGATGTCTGGGCAGGCGTTTACCGCTCGTGGGGTGGAGATGTCCACTACGATCTCGCTGTCCGGGCACCGACGTTCTACACGTCGACGAGCTACCTGGTGACAGAGGGAGGCGAACTCCGGCAGATCGAAATTCCCGAAGATGCGGATTTCCGGGGCGTGTTCAACGGCCAGATGCTCGTGGAGCTGAAGTCCGACTGGACCGTGAGCGGCGAGACGTTCGTGCAAGGCTCGCTGATTGCGGCGGACTTCGAGAAGGTCATGCAGGGCGAACCCGACTTTCACGCGCTGTTCGTACCCACTCCGAACACGGCGCTGCCGCGCGGCGGCGTCATGTCCACCCGGGATTTCCTGATCCTCAATATCCTGGAGGACGTGGTCAGCCGGATGGTGCGCTACCAACTGATAGATGGCGAGTGGGTATTGGAAGATATCGGCACCGAAGCGTTCGGCAGCATCCGATTGGTTGCCGCCTCGGAAACATCGAACGACATGTTCTTCTCCTACGAGAACTACCTGGTGCCCGACACGCTGTATTTCTCCGAGGATGGCGGTGCCGGCACGGAGGCGTTGCAATCCTTGCCTCAATTCTTCGACGCGGATGGCATGTCCATCGAACAACGCTTCGCCACGAGTTCGGATGGCACCCGCATCCCTTATTTTCTGGTGTTGCCTGCGGGATTTGAGGCGAATGGCAATACTCCGACACTGCTCTACGGGTACGGCGGATTCGAGATCAGCCTGACTCCTGGTTACAGCGCGACCGTTGGCCATAGCTGGTTGGCTCGCGGGGGCGCCTACGCCGTTGCCAACATCCGCGGCGGCGGCGAGTACGGACCCCGCTGGCATCAGGCGGCCCTGAAGGAAAACCGGCAGGTCGCCTATGACGATTTCATCGCGGTTGCCGAAGATCTCATCGAGCGCGGCGTGACGAGTCCCCAACACCTGGGCATTCGCGGCGGTTCCAATGGCGGCTTGCTGACGGGCGTGATGCTGACGCAGCGGCCCGACCTGTGGAATGCAGTGGTCGTGCAGGTGCCGTTGCTCGACATGAGGCGCTACAACAGGCTTCTGGCGGGTGCGTCCTGGATGGCCGAGTATGGCAATCCCGACACCGGGGACTGGACATTCATCAGTGAATATTCGCCCTACCACAACATTCAGAGCGATGTTGACTATCCGACTCCGTTCTTCACCACTTCAACCAGAGACGACCGAGTGCACCCGGGCCACGCAAGAAAGATGGTCGCGCGGATGACGGAGATGGGGCACGAGTTGCTTTACTTTGAGAATACGGTCGGCGGGCATGCCGGCGCGTCGGACAACACGCAGGTGGCACGAAATGAAGCCATGGTCTACAGCTACCTGTGGGATCAACTGAGTCCGAAATAGCTCGAACGAAAACCACTGGCCAGGCATCATCCCCCGCGCCGGCAATCGTTTAAGATTGTCGTCCATTCATACGGTGAGGTGCGGGCAAATGAGATTGGTTTCCTTCGTTTCGTTGGTCGTCTCGACCGGATTGCTCATCAGCATCTCGGGCGCGCTACACGCCCAGGAAGAGCCGGAGGTGCGGATTCTGAACGCATCGCCCTATGTCATCGCCGCCGATGAAGAATTGAGCGATTACGTGCGCGAAACGGCGCAGGCGGCCGCCGCCGAGCACTGCGCCGGCTGCCACGGCGCCGACCTGAGCGGTACCCCCGGCGTTCCCGACCTGACCGACTACGACTGGATATGGGGGATCACCGGTCAGGAAACCAACGACGTAGCCCCGGTCATGGCGATCCAGCAGACGCTGCTCTACGGCGTGCGCAACCGCGACTGCCCCGAAGACCAGTTGAGCTACGGTGCCTGCGCGGACACCCGCTATTCGGAGATGCCGGGCTACGGCGTACTGGGATTCACCGAGGAACAACTGAACGACCTGACAGAGTGGGTCGTGGATATTGCCGGCGGCGATGCCGATCCGGCGGCTGTGGCGCGCGCCGAACCCCTGGCGCCGCTCTGCGCCGAATGCCACGGTGACGACAGCTACGGTTACGTGCCCTACGGCGGGCCCAACCTGCGCGATGACATCTCGCTCTACGGCAGCGACCGGGACACGGTCTACGACGTCATCGCCAACGGCCGGCTGGGCGAATGCCCGCCGTGGGCCGACACGCTGGACGCGGCCACCATCAAGTCGCTGGCCGTCCATATCTGGAATACGTCGCTCGGGCTCTGACGTGCAGCCGACACGTACCGGCTCCGGAAAACGGAAAATGACCAGATTCGCAATCGCTTGTTGCCTTGTTCTTTGTCGGATCAGCGCCGCCCAGGACGCGAACGACGACTCCACCCTGTTTCCGGAACAGCTTCCGGGATTGTGGACAGTGCCCAACGCCGTCGACAGCAACCAGGACGGCGAATTGTCCATGAATGAGGTGCTGGCAGCGCCTGCGGCGTTGATTGAGCTGGACCTGGATGGGGATGGCAGCCTGGACGCACAGGAGATGGGCGCGTTCGATCAATTCCTGCCGATGGTTCGCGGCCACAATATCACCAACCTGATCGATGCGGACGGCGATGTGCACATTTCGGAAGAAGAAGTCGAAAACGCATCCGAGGCATTGAGGGTCCTCGACGCGGACGCCAACTGGCATATCGATGCGGATGAATTGACGGTCGGGCTGTGGGTTGGCCCTCACTTCAATACGGGCGGCATGCCACTACCGGTATGGAACCTGTTTCGAGGCTATACGACAGAGCCGGATGGCCCCATTCTCCCGGGCGACGACGGCCGGGCCTTTGAAGGCTACATGCTGATTCATGAAGCCGGAGACTACAACCTGGCTCAGATGTCCAATGCGACCTACCTGCTTGGACCGGAGGGAGACAAGGTTCACGAGTGGCCGCACCCGGGGTATTCGCCCGAGGCTTCGGTAGCTTACCTGCTACCCAACGGCCTGCTTTTGCGGACGGTGAGCACGCACCACTGGACCCGGGACAAGCGTTTTCCGGTGGGTGCAACGACATCCATCGAATTGGTGAACTGGGACGGCGAGGCCGTGTGGACCTACACCATGAGCGTGCCGGAGAAGTACAGCTTCCATCATGATGTCGAGTACCTGCCCAACGGCAACATCCTGGCCATTCGTTATACGGGTTTCACGACGGAAGAGGCCATGGCGATGGGCTGGGACCCGGACCTGGGCAGGAACGCGCGACACGCCATCGACAAGCAGGGATCGGGCCTTGTGTGGCTGGATACGGTGCTGGAACTGAAGCCGGATCTCGACGACGGCAGCACGGAAATCGTCTGGCAATGGAATAGCTGGGAGCACCTGGTTCAGGATCGGTATCCGGACAGGAAGAACTATGGCGACATAACCGACCCCGGGAAGATCCACGTCAACTATCTCAACCTGGATACGGACGTCCCCTACAACAGCGGTCAGTTCTTTCACGTCAATACCGTCGACTACCACCTCGAACTCGACATGGTCGTCCTGAGTTCCGCGACTTATGGAGAGGTCTGGTTCATCGACCACAGCACGACCACGGCGGAGGCCGCCAGCAGCACGGGCGGACGCTATGGGAAGGGCGGCGACCTGCTCTACCGTTGGGGTAATGACGAGGCCTGGGGCAAGGGCACCCGGGACGACTCCATCCTGTACTGGCAGCACGATATCCAGTGGATCGGGGACGGGCTGCCGGGCGCCGGCAACATGCTGGTATTCAATAACGGCAACCGGCGCACTCTGGAGGACACGTATGCGAAGGATGCCGGCGATGGCGGTTTCGGCAAGTCCTATACCGATGTGCTGGAAGTCAGGATGCCGATGAACTCCGACGGCACCTTCGATTGGAGCCGGGAGGCGGAGATTGTGTGGTCCTGGGAAGAGGAGAACAGGGCGGACTACTACTCACCGTTCATGAGCGGCGCGCAGCGGCTGCCGAACGGCAATACCATTTTCAACCGGGCCTTCGACAAGTACATCACTGAAGTCACGCCTGAAGGCGAAAAGGTGCTCCACTTCACGCCGCCCGGATGGGGGCGTTTGTACAGGATCTACAAGTTCGCTCCCGATTATCCGGGTCTGAAGCTCGCGGACTGAGACGTGACGAGCGTAGGCGGTTGATCGCTGCCCGCAAGGTTACTCGCGGTCGCGAAACAGCCTGACCTGGTCGTTGAAGTCGCCGGCGACCGCCTCCATGGCGTCGACCACGCGGTTGTGGGCGGAGGTGAGGTAGGCCTGCTCCTCCCGGGCCAGGTCCGGCGAGTCGATCACCACGGCGAGGCACTCCAGGTGCTCTTCGCTCGCCGCCATGAAGGTTCGAACCGCCGTCTGGTTGTCGATCATCTCGTCCATGGTGGCCGAGCGGGCATCGACGATGGCCGGAACCTCCGGTGGTACGCAGTGATTCACCAGGTCGGTCACGCTGGGCATGGTGATCTGGGTGGTCTCGTTTGCCACCGGTTCGGGAACCAGTTTCAGGTAGGAATCCAAAGCCGCGCCAAACCCCGGGTGGCTGTCATCGGCGACCCGCAGATATTGCTCCAGCGCGGCCACGGCCGCATTTTCGTTATCTATCCCCACCGCAACCCGGGACTCGGTGATCAGCAGGTCCGCGTCCATGGTTCCGCAGGCGTTTCTGTATTGGCGCAACCAGTTGAACGCGGCGGGAAAGTCTTCGGCGGCCACGGCGGTTGCGATCTGCTCCTGCAGCACGGCGCGACGTTCGGGATAGGACAGGTCGTTGTAGAAGGCGTCCACGAGGCGCGAAACCGAGTTGATGGCGATCAGCGGGTCGGGTACGTCGCCGGTGAATCCGCCCCGGGCTCCGGTGGGAATCGTGCTGATCTCGTCGATGACTTCCATGCCTTCGGCAACGCGGCCGAAGACGGTATAGCCGGGCTCGCGGCGAGTGGCGTCAAGTGCCGGGTTGTCCGTCAGGTTAACGAAAAACTGGGACGAGGCGGAATCCGGGTCGGTGGTGCGTGCCGCGGCGACCGTGCCGCGGTCGTTGTCGTGTCCGTTGCGCGACTCGTTGGGCACGGTGCCGCTGGGCCGCTTGGCGCGTAGCTCGTCATCGAAACCACCGCCCTGAACGACAAATCCCTCGATGACGCGGTGGAAGACCGTCCCACCGTAGAAGCCTCTGTCGGTGTAATCGAGAAAGTTGGCTACATGCGCCGGCGCGTCGTCGTCGAACAGTTCGATGACCACGCGTCCCGCGTCGGTGCACAACACCACATCGGTTGCCGTTGCCGGCGCGATCCAGCCCAGGGTCAGGAACGCGGCGACGTATGTACGGGTAGCAGGCATGGACGGGTACATATAGGGCCTGCCAACAGGGCTGTCAACCAGCGCGAATGGATGGCAGGTGCCGGCTAGATCAGGAAGCCCAGGTCGCGCTGGGTGAAATTGTGCAGGTGGGGAGCCACGTGACCGAGGTCCTCATCGGGAACCCCGATCCACCGGGCGAGGGTTGCCGCGTACTGGTCGGCCGAAATGCTCGGAATCAGCCGTCCCCGGCGCACGTCGTCGGGGCCGCCGATCTCCAGTCTCGGGTAGCGGCCGTACAATTCGCGCCCGCGCACGGCATCGCCCACTACCAGTTGCACGCCGCCCCAGCCGTGATCGGTGCCGTCGCCATTGGAGGTCAGCGTGCGACCGAAGTCGGATTGCGTGAACGTCGTCACGCTGCTCGCCACGCCAAGCTCCACCGTGGCCTGATAGAAGGCGCTGATGGAATCGCTGACGTCCCTGAGCAACGGCGGTTGCCTTTCAAGCTGGTCGTCGTGGGAGTCGAAGCCCCCGGTGGAGACGAAGAAGATCTGCCGATGCATCTGCAACTGCTCGCGCACGCTGATCAATCGCGCCACGGTACCCAACTGCTGTCCCAGGCCTGAGGCCGGCATGGCGGTTGACAGGGGTTGGGCGTTTTCGAGTGCTGCAGTTACGCGATCCACGGTCTCCACGGCGCGTTGCTGGATGTCCCGGAACGCCCGTTCATACACCGTGTCGTACTCGGCGCCCAGTATCCGCTGAAACGAGGCGCGCCGCAGTTGAGCCCGCTCGGCGTCTCCCATTCCCTGGAAGGGCAGGGGACCGTTGCGGCCCATGGTATAGGCAACTGTCTCGTCTGCGGCCTGGAATAGCTGGTTGCCGGCCAGCGATACGTTGATGGCCAGTCGTTGATCGCTGACATTGCGCCGCAACAGGTCGCCCACGCGGCCGGCCCAGCCGGTCTTGCCCGGCGCCAGGCCCCTGAGAGACTGCCACTGGTCCTGCTGATCGTTATGCGAGAACAGCCGCGGCGGCAGCGCCACGGTCCCGTTCACGTACTGTTCCTTCGTGGTCGGCTCGATCAGCGGTCCGACGTTGGCAATGAACGCAACACGCGCGCTGTCGAACAGTGTCTGAATCGCGCCCATGTTCGGATGCAACCCGTATTGGGCTCCATCCCGGGTCAGCGGCGAGATCGGAAGGAGGGCGTCCCTGTCCAGGGCCAGGTTCTGCCGCGACTGCGAGTAGACGTTGTATTCGGCGTCGCTGCTGGGCACGAGCATGTTGAACGAGTCGTTGCCGCCAAAGAGGAATACGCAGACCAGGGCGCGATAGTCGGAGTACGAGCCTGCCGGTGCGATCATCTGGGTCAGCCCGGTCACAGGCAATGCCGCGGCCGCCATTCCGGCGCCGGAGGCCTTGAGAAAATCGCGACGATTCACACGGGTCATGCCTGGCTAACCTCAATGCTGCCGCGCAAATTCCGGCGAGGAGACGATCAGGAAGAGGGCCTCGGCAACCCGCGCGGCCGCGCTGTCCACCTCTCGCGTCTCCACCATTTCGCGGGCTTGCTCACGAAGGGTCGGCGATATCTCCCCCGCAAGCAGTTTGTCGGCGATGCGGTCGATCAGCGAATCCGGATTCGCAACCAGCGTCAACTCCTCGGAAATGTCGACAAATACCTCATCGCTCCTGAGATTGGCGCGGTCGGAGTGGCGGCGGAACGCTTGCTGATAGAAATAGTTGGTGATCAACGTGTTCTGGAACTCGGTGGCAATCTGCAACTCCGGCGCTGTGAGTCCGGCGTTGACAATCTCGCCGGGTGGCGCGTAGAAGGGGCTGAAGAAGTTGAATACGGAAGGCGACTGCAGGGGACCCTGGGCGAAGACATCATTTGTAGAAGGTCTGAAGACATAGGTCCCGTCGGCCGATCGCGCGTCGTACGCTCGCCAGAGCTGTGTCAGGCGCAGCAGGGGTTCCTTGAGTTTGCCGCTGCTGGATGTCACGGCGGAGGTGCGCGCTTCCTCGTCCATCAGTATGGCCTTTACCACCGCTTGCAGGTCGCCGCGCACGCCGCTGCCGTTGTCGTTGAAGGTCGAGGCAACCCGTGCCACGTATCCCGGGGTGGGATTGCTGGTCACCAGTCGCTCGATCAGCCGGGTCGAGATGAACGGTCCGACATTGGCGTGGGCGAAGACATTGTCGAGCGCGTCCTCGAGGTCCTGCAGTCCTGACTGGCCTTCGGGCAGTTGTATTCCGTTCAGAAGTTGCTTGGATTCGGTGGAGTGATAATCCGGATACAGCTCCATGGGCATGATCTGGGTGGGTATGGTGCGGCGTGCCCTGTTGAAGTTGGCGCCTTCGGCATAGTTCCAGCCGGTGAATACGTGTGCGAAACCCTCGATGATGTCCTGGTTGTAGGTGGGGATCTCCCGACCCTGGGCATCGGTGCGTGCGGTTCCGTCCAGGTTCAATTCAACCAGCCCGATGGTAAAGAGTTGCATCATCTCCCGGGCGTAGTTTTCGTCGGGGCTGATGTTGCGGCCCGGGTCCGCCCGCTGGTTGCCGAGCATGCTCAGGTAGACGCCCATGGATGGATGCAGCGTGACGTCTTCCAGCAGATCGCGGAAATTTCCGAACGCGTTTTCCACCAGCATGTCGTAGTAGCCGGCCAGCCCGTAGGGAGCCTGCCTCAATGCGCCGACGTCGGAGACCACCATGATCTGCGACAGTGCAAATGCGACTCGCTGACGAAGTTGATCCGGTCCGTCGATCACGTTGCGGAACCAGGCATCGACCCGGTCGGGTTGCAGTTGCGGCGGGCGCTCCGGTACCGGCAGCGTGTTCAGGTAGGGTAGCTGGAGCGACGCCGGTTGGGCGACCTGGCGGTCGATCCAGTCTTCAATGCCGATGTCGATCAGCTCCCGGGCCTCCGCTTCGGTGGCGCCGAAGGTCGCCTGATTGAGGAACCGGAAGGCCTCGGCCATGGACATCGGCGGGGGCGGAGGAGGCGGGGGTGGCGCCGGCGGGGTTCCCGGGCCGGACGATCCGCCGCCGCAACTCGCGAGAATCAGACAGACAACACCTGCGAGAACGCCGCCGCGCGTTACGCTCCAACCCGTTGCAGATGCCATCGGCCGACAGTTGTTTCCGTTCAGTTCGTCCATCTTGCCCAACAGAGAACGGAAAAACCAGATTGCGGGCTGCCAGGCGGTGGGTCGATTCTACAAGGCCAGGTTCTCGACCAACGCGTCATGAAACGCCGGACGCAACTCGGCCAGCGTGGTGTTGTCCCGCGTGGGATGCACACGGTTGGTGAGCAAGATCACGAAGAGATCCAATTCAGGGTCGATCCAGAGCGACGTTCCGGTAAAGCCTGTGTGCCCGAAGGCGGTGGCGGAGAAACGGCGGCCGCAGGAACTTCCGGCCGCGGGCGTGTCCCAACCCAGCGCCCGGCTGCTGCCCTTCACCAGCCGGGCGCGGCGGCTGAAGCGGCGCACCGTGGCGCCGTCGAAAAGGCGCTTGTCGCCCACGGCGCCTTCAGCCAACCACATTCGCGCGAACGATACGAGGCTTCGCGCGGTGGCGAACAATCCCGCATGGGGCGCCACGCCGCCGAGGCGGTAGGCGTTTTCGTCGTGCACGTGCCCGTGCAGGATGCCGCCCCGCTCCGAATCGTTCTCAGTCGGTGCAATCCGGTCTCGTAGTGCGGTCGGGGGGTTGTAGTGGATATCGCGCATCCCCAGCGGGGCAAAGACTTCGTCGGCCGCAAGCCGGTCCAGCGGGGTGTCGGTCAGGCGTTCCAGCACGGCTCCCAGCAGCATGAATCCCAGATCGGAGTAGACCGTACGCGAGCGCGGCTCGTAGTCCAGCGGCAACCCGCAGATTCGTCCGAGATAGAAGCGCCCGACCTCTGCGGCCGATTGATCCTGCGCTTGCCGGTACAGATCGGTCCACCAGAGCAGGCCGCCGCAGTGAGCCAGCAGGTCCGCGATGGTGATACGGTCCCTGGCGCCGCCGGTGAACTCCGGAACGCAGGCCCTGACGGGTGCGTCAATGTCGAGCCGTCCGGCCTCGTACAGCCGCATGACCAGCGGCGTGGTGACAAGGACCTTGGTGAGGGAAGCCAGATCGTAAATCGTGTCGGGCGTTACCGGGTCGGCGTCGGCAGCGTAGCTGAGACGGCCTGCGGTGCACTCGGCAAGGACGGTGTCACTCGTGCCGGCCAGGACCACAGCCCCCGGCGTGGCGCCGGCTTCGACGAGGGTTGAAAGCAATTTGCCGATGCGGTCGTTCACGGCGATCGGTGCCTGGCGGAATGTCTCATTCGGATGCTACTCCTGCGCACATGTCCTGTCGTGTCATTCGCGGACAACTGCCAGGGAGCTACTCCGGCACAAGCGTCAAGCGGTGCATTCCCGGCCCGGGCAGAAACGGCAGCGGCTCGCCACGCGCCCAGGCCTCGTGTCCCGCGGAGAAAAACGGCGACAGCGGATGCCCGCTCTGGCCTCCAGGCATGTGGAAGTAGCCGTTGGCTTCGTCGCCCGGCGACACCGCGAAGCGTTCCGAGGCGCCGTAGTCGGATTGCTGGATGCGGGGCACATGGTCGCCGCCTGGCAGCGGTCCGCTGCGGATCGTCAGCCATGGGCGGAGCGGCCCGAGGGCTCCGGCCAACGGATGCCGGATGTCGACCCGATTTTCGCTTCCCCAGGTGCACTCGGACAACGGGCCGCCTCCGCAAGTGGACACGGCGGAATCCGCGGCGCTCAGCAGCAGCCCGTTCCAGGACGCGTGAGGCGGAGGCAGCAAGTGCTCCGGCTGCTCTGTAATCAATTGCCAGATGGGGCCTTCGACCTGATTGGTCGCCGCCAACTGCATGGGCCCATCGAAGTCGCCGCAACCAATGAGGAGCCTGAGAAGCACGTCCTCGATGACCTGGCGACGAACCTCGCGGACGATGCGATAGGCGACGGAATCGATCGCTGCGCGGCCATTCCATCGTTCGAGGAACTCCACCAGTTCGCTTCGCCATGGGTAGGGTGCGTCGGCCTCGGCGTTCAGCGCTTCAATCAGCACGTCCCGCCACTCCTGCAACAGCAGCGCCCGGTCATCGAGCTGGATGGCCAGCATGTCTTCGATTCCCGGCCGCTGCACGGCCGCCAGGGCGTCCCAGATCTGTTGCCCGCGGGCTCCCAACCAGTAACCGCGCGCGCCCAGGTGGGTCAGTATGTAGCCGTCGACAACGCGGTTGTTGGCGGTCCAGATCAGGCCGGATTCGGGATCGACGACTTGCGGGTATTCGTCCGGCGTGAGCCAGCCGCGCCAGCCCGCGCTTCCGTCGGCCCAGGATGCGGGCAGCGAGGCGTCGTAGCCAATGCGGCGGGGAATCCGGCCCATGATGGTCCAGCCCACGGAGCCCCGCGCGTCGGCGACCACGAAGTTCTGGGGCGGGATTCCGACAGTCGGAGCCAGCGCCAGCGCGTCGGAAACGCTGGTCGTGGATTCCAGCTCGGAAAGCCTGAGATCGACCGCTTCGGGCATGTGGGCCAGCCAGCGCAGCGCCTGCAACCGGCCCCGGTGATCCGTTCCGACCACCGGACCCCAGCGGGTCCAGCGAAAGCCGACCGCCTCGGCTTCGCCGCCCCTGATGTCGATGGTCTCCTCGAATTCTTCGAAAGGCACATAGCCGTTGGGCGTCAGATAGGAGTTCGGGTTGGTCGGGTCAGTTTCGATCAGCACCAGGTCGGACCAGTCCCCGCGGCTGTTCGTGAACCCCCAGGCGATGGACCCGTTGCTGCCGGCCACGACCAGCGGCGTGCCGGGCAGCGTAACGCCGGTGGCATCCAGCGCCGGGGGGCTGTCCGGGCTGTCGCCGGCCACGATGAGTCGAACCCGGTACCAGATGTTGGGCACGTTCAGCCCCAGATGCATGTCGTTGGCAACCATGGCACGGCCGGTTGCGGCCCGGCGCGCACCGACCGCCCAGGCATTGCTGCCCGCCACCGGCAGGTCGAGTTGAGAATCCGGATTCACGCGGACCCGGATATCCGCCTCGGGCAGGTTGAACTGGAAGTTCGGTTGCGGTCTGTGCCGGCTATCCGCTACCGCAAGAACGGGTTGCATGCCCGGTTCCGGGCCGAGCGAACCTCCGGCGGGAGTCGTTCCCCGAAGGTCGCAAACCTCCGGCCCCGGAATCGGCGGTACTACCCATGCGTCTCCCACCAGAGGCGCGTCCCATCGATTGCCCGGCGCGAAGACAAACCGACCCAGCGACACGGGGATCCCATCCATGATCGCGGCGTAGCCGGACTCACGGCTCGCGTCGTAGTCGGTCAGCTCGAAGAACATCGCCAGGTTCCCCAGCACGATGTCCTCGGGGCGCCACGGCTCGGGCTCGGCACGCAGAATCAGGTACTCGAACGGCACTACGGACAGCGCGTCCAAGCCGGCGTTGACGCCCTCCGCGTAGGCCTCAAGCAGCGCACGCTGCGCCGGCGCGGCCCGGTCCACGACCGCGCGGGCCAGTGGGCGCAGACGGTGAATGCGCCGCCGATGGTCGAAATCGGCCGCATCCGCACCGAACAGCTCCGCCAGTTCTCCAGCCGTGGAGCGCCTCAGCAGGTCCATCTGGAAGAATCGATCCTGACCGTGGACGAAGCCGGTGGCACGGGCGACATCAGCCCGGCTGCTGCCGCGGATAGTCGGGACGCCGTAGCGGTCGCGCTCGATGGACACCGGCCCCGACAGGCCCGCCACGCGAATCTCGCCATCCAGCATCGCCAGGCTGCCGGCAGCGAACCGATACAGCGCAACCGATCCTGCGGCGAGGATCAGCGCCACCAGGCCCAGACTGAGCATCAATCGTTTCGACATGTTGACATATAACTGTGCGTTTCTCGGGCGCCAGCGGTTAAAATAGGCGTCGACAGGAAACAGGTCGGAACCAGGTTCGTGTTGCAGAGCGGAACAATGCACGAGTGCGATTGCGGATGCTACTGCGGGCGCCGGCAGCATTGAAATAGACGCGCGGCGGCTTCATCCACTATGCTCTGTGTCCGGCCGTACTCGATCAGGGTTGATTACCCCTCACACCACTTTGCACGTGCTACACCCAAGCCTTACAGGACGCCCTGAATGAATTTCATGGCAGAAACGCCCAAGATTCTGGTCGTGGACGACGAGCCGGACCTGGAGCCGCTCATGCTGCAGCGCATGCGCCGGGACATTCGCAAGCGCCGCTACCAGTTTGTCTTTGCGCACAATGGTCTGGAGGCACTCGAGGTCCTGGAGCAGGACCCCACCATCGACATGGTACTGTCCGATATCAACATGCCGCGCATGGACGGTCTCGCCCTGTTGTCGCAGATCGCCAAGGTTGCCCCCAACCTGCGTTCGGTCATCATCTCCGCCTACGGCGACATGAAGAACATCCGCACCGCCATGAACCGGGGCGCCTTCGACTTCGTCACCAAGCCCATCGACTTCGACGATCTGCGCGTCACCATCGACCGCACGCTCCGTCACCTGGCCGAGTGGCGCGAAGCCATCGCCTCCCGGGACAAGCTGATCACGCTGCAGAACGAGCTTGACGTCGCCACCAAGATCCAGCAATCCATCCTTCCCACCGTATTTCCCAGCCGTGACGGGTTCGATGTCTTCGGGCACATGGAGGCTGCGCGTAACGTGGGCGGCGACTTTTTCGACATTCTGCGCCTCGAGTACGGGCGGATCGGCCTGGCCATCGCGGATGTCTCGGACAAGGGCGTTCCGGCCGCGCTCTTCATGATGTCCACACGCACGCTGCTCAAGGGTACGGCGATCGGAGGGAGCGAGCCCGGCGAGGTGCTGCAGGAGGTCAATGACGAGCTCTGCGAAGATAACGATGCGGAAATGTTCGTCACCGTTCTGTACGCGGTCTACGATCCGCAGACCAGGGAGCTCACCTATTCCAACGGTGGGCACGACAGCCCGCTGATCATCCATGCGGACGGCAGTTCCACCCTGTTGCCGCTGACAAGGGGTATCGCACTGGGGGTGATGCCCGGGCTGACGTACAACCAGCAGACCGTCACGCTCAAACCGGGCGATACGGTCATCCTGTATACCGATGGCGTCACGGAGGCGATGAATGCCAAAGGTGAGCAGTACGGGCTGGATGATCTGCGCGAGATGTTTGCAGGCGCCCCGCCCGGCAGCTCCGAATTGGCCAACAAAGCCGTGTTCGACGCGGTACATCGGTTTGCCCAGGACACGCCCCAGTCTGACGACATAACCTGTCTGGTGATGCGTCGCGGAGGCAACAGTAGCTGAGCGCACCTGCGTCCACAAAGAGGTGAACCGTTGAGCGAAAAGAGCCGATCGTTCCGACAAACCTGGACCCGGCGCCTCGACGCCCTCGTGGCGGAGTTCGGCAAGCCAGCGGCCCCCTTCATGCTGGCGGCCGCGTTGGCGGGCGCCGTTTCGTGCGCCCCCGAAAACGGGGACGAGGTGGCTGCCCCAGCGGACTCTGCGCCCGAGTCGGAGGTTTCCGCATCCCAGCCTGCCGCAACGACCGGCGTGGCCCCCGGCGTGACCGACGAACGCGTGCTCTTCGGGCAGTCGGCGGCTTTCAGCGGCCCTGCACAGGAGCTTGGCCTGGGCATGCAGCGCGGCATCCAGGCCGCCTTCCGGGAGGCCAACGATCAGGGCGGGGTGCATGGCCGGATGCTCGAACTGACGTCGCTGGATGATGCTTACGAGCCTGCGGCTGCGGTCGTCAACACGCTCCGGCTTATCGAGGAAGAACAGGTCTTCGCCCTGATCGGTGCGGTGGGCACCCCGACCTCGCGCTCCGCCACGCCGGTCGCCGCCGAGGCCGACGTGCCGTACATCGCCCCGTTCACGGGCGCTGCGTTTCTGCGCGATCCCGCGTGGGACAACATCATCAACCTCCGGGCGTCGTACCAGCAGGAGACCGAGGAAATGGTCGCCCGTCTGACCGGCGATCTGGGCATCGACCGAATCGCGGTCATGTACCAGGACGATTCGTTCGGCCGGGACGGGTACCAGGGCGTGCGCCTGGCGCTGGAGCGGCGGGGCATGGAGCCCGTGGCGATCGGCCTGTACCCCCGCAATACCGCTGCGGTGAAGACGGCGCTGCTGGATCTTCGCCAGGGTAATCCCCAGGCGGTAATCATGATCGGCGCGTATCAGCCCGTGTCGACGCTCATAAGCTGGGCGAAGCACACTGGCATGGACGCCGTGTTCCTGACCGTATCCTTCGTCGGCAGCAATGCGCTGGCTCAGGCGCTCGGCAATTCAGGCTCGGGCGTGGTGGTGACCCAGGTGGTGCCGTTTCCCGCCAACGACTCGCTCCCGGTGGTGGCGTCCTACCTGAACGCGCTCTCCACACATGCCCCGGATGCCGCTCCCGGTTTCGTTTCCCTGGAGGGTTACCTGGCCGGCCGCCTCGCCATCGAGGGGCTTCAGCGGTGCGGAGCCGAACTCAGCCGGGATTGCTTCCTCCAAAGCCTCCGCAGCGCGGAAACAGTGGACATCGACGGCTTCGTACTACAGTACGGCGAAGGCGACAGCCAGGGCTCCGACGAGGTCTTCATGACCGCGATCGGCGCAGACGGCGCCTACTACGCGGTCGCCACGATGCAGACGATGACGCCATGAAGAACTGGTTGTCGGCCATCAACAAGGCCCGCTCGCGGATCTCCACCCAGCTCTATCTCACCATTGGTGGCGCTGTCGTCCTGACCGTATCGGCCAGTCTTGTGGGCTGGTTTTTGCTCAACCGGGTCGGCGAGGTTCAGCAGGTAGTCAACGAAGGCAGCGTTCCCGAATTGGCGGCGGCCTTCGGCGTGGCGCAATACACCAATGCGCTGGTCGCGGCCGCACCCCGCCTGGCGTCCGCGGCGTCTCCCGACGATTTCCGTGAGGTGATGGTCGATATCAGCGAGTCCCATGCGTCCTTTGAAGTACAACTGGCTATCCTTGAGGGAATGGAGGCGGGTCAAGCGCCATTCGAGCGTATCCAGGCGCATTCCGACACGCTGATTTCGAACATCACCGCGCTGCGCGACGAAGTGGCCGCGTCGTTTGAACTGACACAGCGCAGGGAGGCCCTGCGGCTGGAACTGGAGGAACTGCGCGTACGGCTGGACAACATCATGATTCCGGCCATCGACGATCAGCTCTTCTACACGATGACCGGCTACCGTGAGCTCGGCAGTCCGCCGGAATCCCGGTCGGAACACTTCTCGGAAGGCGAGTTCGGACGCTACCGCTACCTGGCCGAGCTTCAGGCGGATGCGACGTTGTCGACGCAACTGATGGCGAGCGCGTTCACGCTCACGGAAGCGTCGCTGGTGGAACCCTTGCGGGAGCGGTTCGAGGCGGTGGCCAGCCGCATCGAACGCAACCTTTCGGATCTGCAGGCAACCCCTCTGCATGACGAACTGGCGCCCGTCTTCGCGCGGCTCATCGAGCTGGGACTCGGCGAGGCGAGCGGCTTCAACCTGCTGGTACAGGAACTCCGGCTGGACGAACGGCAGCTCGAATTGCTCGAGGGCAACCAGGCCATCGCCGTCGAGCTGGTCGCCGAAGTCGATGGCCTGGTGAACACGGCGCAGATGAGCACCGAGGAAGCCACCCTGGCTTCGGCCAATGCGATCCTCACCGGCCGCAACCTGCTGCTGGCCATCAGCGCCGTCAGCGTCGGCAGCGCCCTGCTCATCGCCTGGCTGTTCGTGGGCCGCGTGCTGCTGTTCCGGCTCGAGCAGTTGTCCCTCTGGATGCGGCGCATGGCGGGCGGCGATCTGGAAACCACCGTGGACATCGGCGGGAACGACGAAGTGGCCGACATGGCCGCGGCGCTTGAAGTCTTCCGCCGCCATGCCCTGGAAGTCCAGCGCCTGAACCTGGTCGAGAAACTGGCGGACGAACTCAAGGGCAAGAACGAGCAACTGGAATCCGTGCTCGAAGACCTGCGCCAGGCCCAGGACCAGATCGTGATGCGCGAGAAACTCGCGGCCCTCGGGGAACTGACCGCGGGCGTGGCTCACGAGATCAAGAACCCGTTGAACTTCGTCAAGAACTTCTCCGAAGTGTCCGAAGAGCTCATCGACGAATTGAAGGAGGCGCTTGAGGATGTCGCCGAACAGATACCCGAGGACGATCGCTCCTACATCGACGAGATCACCGGCGATCTGACCGGCAACCTGCAGCGGATTCAGTCCCACGGCGAGCGTGCCAACCGCATCGTCCACGACATGCTGCAGATGGGCCGGGGCTCGGGGGATTCCCAGCCCACCGACATCAACGGCCTGCTGGACGAATACGCCCGGCTTGCCTACCACAGCGCACGCGCCACCGACTCGGAATTCCAGCTCGACATCCTGCGGGACCTGGACCCCGAGATGGGCGATGTCGACGTGATTCCCCAGGATCTGGGCCGGGTCTTCCTCAACATGGTGAGCAACGCCTGCTACGCCACCGACGAGAAGCGCAAGGAGGGGAAAGCCGATGGGTACGAGCCGACGATCTCGCTGAAGACCCTTCGGGGCGAGGAGAACGTCGAGATCCGCATCAGGGACAACGGCAGCGGGATGCCGCCCCATGTCGTGGAAAAGATTTTCAACCCCTTCTTCACCACCAAGCCCACGGGCGAGGGGACTGGTCTCGGACTGGCCATGTCCAGCGACATCGTGCGCGAGCACGGCGGCACCATCGATGTGGAAACCGAGCCCGGCGAATTCACGGAGATGATCATCGAGCTTCCGTTGAATCCGCCGCTCAAGCAGGCAGAGGCGGATGCGTGACCCGTTTGGTGCATAATGGCGCGCGTGGGAAGCACCGGCACGGGACGCGCCAACCGATGAAAGGACGCTTTTGCGCCAACTCTGCAGTCTCGGTCCCGAGACTGTTCAGGACCGTCGCACGGGTCCCGTCCGGGCTTGTCGCCCTGCCGTTGGCCGTAGCCGTTACCCCGCCCCGGGCCGTGGCCCTTACGCTGTCTTGCGCCGTGGCCCTGTCCCTGTTCGCGACCGATGTGCTGGCCCAGTCGGCTCCATCGGGGCTGCGGGATGCGATCGCCAACGGGACGACTGCGCTGCGCGTTCGCTATCGGCTCGAGCACGTCGATCAGGCGAACTTCGACGAGCAGGCGCTGGCATCCACGGCGCTGGGGCGCTGGACCTGGAACTCGGATCAGGACAATCCGTGGGCCCTGGGCCTTGAAGCCGACTACGTGTTCGTGGCCGGCATCGAAGACTTCAATTCCACCACCAACGGCAGGACGCAGTATCCCATCGTCGCCGACCCGGAGGGCGGCGATCTCAACCAGGCGTTCCTCCGGTACGCCGGTGAAGGGTTGACCGTCACGGCCGGCCGGCAGCGAATCAACCTGGGCACACAGCGTTTCGTGGGCGGCGTGGCGTTCCGGCAGAACGAGCAGACCTACGACGCGCTGCGGGTGCAGGCGTCCCGCGGCGGCGCGATGCTGGACTACAGCTACGTGGCCAACATCAACCGGATCTTCGGGCCGGGCGATGGCCTGCAACCCGGGGACTGGTACGGCGATACCCACCTCCTGCGCGGATCCCTGCGCACGGCGCCGGACCAGGAGATCGTTGCCTTCGCGTACCTGTTCGACCTCAGCAACGACAACGGTCCGCCCAATTCCAATGCCTCCTACGGCATTTCCTACCGCGGTGAATTCGACATTGCGACCGTGGACGTCACCCTTTCCCGGCAATCCGAGTGGGCAGAAAACCCCATTACCTACGATGCGCCGTTGTACACGTTCCGGAGCGACTTCCCGCTGGGCGGGGAAACGGTCCTGACGCTGGGCTACGAATTGCTCGGCAGTGACGGCGGCCGCAGGTCGGTGCGCACGCCTTCGGCGACCATGCACGCCCGCCAGGGATGGACCGACAAGTTTCTCATCGCCCCGCCCGACGGCGTCAGGGACGCCTGGTTCAGCATCGCCGGCAATCTCGGCGGCGCGCGGGTCATCGGGGTCTACCATGACTTCAGCGCCCACGAGGGCGGACGGAGCTACGGTTCGGAACTCGGTCTGGACGTCACCTACACGCTGCCGAACCGGGTGAGCCTGGAGTTCAAGATTGCCAGGTACGATGCAGACGGCTATGACACGGATACGACCAAGACCTGGTTCATGGTCGGATACTCGTTGTAGCGAATCCAGTGCGCGAGGCCGCTTCTCGCTGGCGGTTGCCGCGATCCTCGCCTTTGTCCCGCTTCACGGCATCCGCGCCCAGTCCGGGGCCGCGATCGAGGAAGTGGTCGTCACCGGTTCGCGACTGCGCCGGGACCCGCTGACCGAACGGGCCCCGATCACGGCGCTGGGCCGGGATCAGCTCGAGCGCACCGGGCTGACCAACCTGGGCGACGCGCTGCAGAATCTGCCCATCACCGGGTCCGCACCCAATTCGCAGTTCAACGTGCCGGGCAATTCCGGTTTTCCCCAGGACGGCGCCGGCATCGGCGCGGGTTCGGTGCAGGTGTCGCTGCGCAACGTGGAAGCCAAGCGCACGCTGGTGCTGGTGGACGGGCGCCGCTGGGTGGCGGGCGCGTCGGCCTCCGGCGTGCCCGGTCACGTTGACCTGAACACGATTCCGGACAACGTCATCCAGCGGGTCGAGATCCTGCAGGATGGCGCCTCGGCCATCTACGGCTCCGATGCCATCGGCGGGGTGGTCAACATCATCACCGATCGGGATTTCAGCGGGCTGAGGTTCGATCTGCAGACCGGCGGCTATCTCTCGGAGGGCGACGGCGAGTCTACCGAGGCCGGGCTGAAGTGGGGCGCGGGCAATGGGACCACGCACCTGGTGCTGAGCGCCAGTTACCGCGACGAAGGCGGTATCGAGACGGCTGCCCGGGCGCGCTCCGCCTTCCCCAATCCCGACGCCACCAGTTGCGATGTGCCCGGCACGCTGTGCTCGTCGTTCACGCCCCAGGGGCGGTTCGTATTCGGGCCGAACTATGCCAGCGGCGCGAGTGTGACCCTGAACGACGGTGTCCTCAACGACGGTGGGGCGAACATCCCCGAATTCGATCCCGCCGATCCGTACGCGGGCGACTTCCACGCGTTCACGGCCGCCGACCGCTTCAACTACAACGGTCCCGGGTTCAACTATCTGCGCACGCCCAACGAGCGGGTCAATCTGTTTGCCGGCGCCCGGCACGGGATCGGGGCGGACACCGAACTGTTCGCCACCGTGTCGTATACCAACCGTACCTCGGCGACCAAGGCAGCGCCCGAACCCCTCTGCCTGGGGCCGGGCTGCGGCAGCCGGATCACCGACCGGTTCTTCATCTCCGCGGACAACCCCTACAACCCCTTCGGCGTCGATCTGTCGCCGGCGGCGGGGACGCTGGCCTTTTTCGGCCGCCGTCCGCTGGAATCGGGCCCGCGTCTGTTCTACCAGGATGTGGATACGTATTTCGGCACTCTGGGCGTCGAGGGCATCTGGTCGCTGGGCGGTAGAGACCTGTTCTGGGAGGCGTACGGCAGCTACGGCGAGAACCAGGGATTCCAGGAGAAATACAACTCTCACAATGCCGCCAAACTGCAGGTGGCGTTGGGCGATCCGGCAGTCTGCGAGGCCACCCCCGGCTGCGTGCCCTTCAATTTCTTCGGCGGGCAGGGACCGGACGGGACGGGCTCCTTCACTACGGAAATGCTCGATTTCGTCACCTACACGCAGCGGGATTTCAGCGACCAGACCCTGGGCAATGCGGCTTTCAACGTCACCGGCGACCTGTTTTCGATGCCCGCGGGCGAGGCGGGCATCGCGGCGGGGATCGAGTACCGGGACCACGACGGCTCATTCCGACCCGATCCCATCGCCGAGCGCGGCGAGACGGCGGGTATCCCTTCAGGACCGACCCGAGGCGGATTCAGCGTCACCGAATACTACGGCGAACTCAGCCTGCCGCTGCTGGCCGAAGGCGCGCGCTACTGGGAGCTGAACCTGGCGGCCCGCAACTCCGACTACAGCACCTTCGGCTCCGAAGCCACCTACAAGGTCAACACGCTGTTCACGCCTGTCGAATCGGTGACCCTGCGCGGGTCGTTCTCCACCGGGTTCCGCGCCCCGGGGATCGGCGAACTGTTCGGCGGCGCCGCCCGCGAGGATTTCTTGTTTCTCGACCCCTGCGCCGATGTTCTGGGCCAGTATGGGTCCGCCAACGGCGGGCGCGATACGCCGCAGCCGCAGGCGATCGCCGCCAACTGCGCCAGCCTCGGCGTGCCTACATCGCTGGTACAGTCCAATCCGCAACTGTCTGCCGTTTCCGCCGGGAACGTCTCGTTGTCGCCGGAGACGTCCGAGTATTTCACGGCTGGATTCGTCTGGAGCACGCTGCCGGATGCTGAATGGATCGAGCGCTTCACGGCGTCGGTGGACTACTACGACCTGCGCATCGACGACGCCATCCAGGGACGCAGCCCGGGCGATGTCATCACCGCCTGCGTCGACACGCTCGACCCGCTGTTCTGCGACCTCGCACCGCGCCTGCAAAACGGCGTACTGGACGTCGTCGACAATCGCCTGCAGAACATTGGCGGCATCGAGGCCAGCGGGTTCGACGTTGCCCTGGCCTACAGCGGTCCGGATCGGCGCTACGGCCGGCTGGACGCGACGCTCAACGCCACGTTCCTTCAGTCATATTCCGAGCGAACCGCAAACGTCGACGGCACCGCCACTGTCACCGACCGCACCGGCACCCACACCGACGAAACATTCCAGCGCGCGTTCCCCAAACTCCGGTGGGCGACGACGCTGGACTGGATCAGGGACCGGTGGGCCGCGGCATTCAGCCTGCGCTGGACCGACGCAATGACCCTGGACGGCGGCGCACAAATGGACTCGGCACTGTTCTCCGACCTGCGCCTGAGCTACATCCCACCGGCGGCCGGCGACGCATGGACGATTTCACTGGGCTTCAACAACCTCTTCAACGAAGACCCACCCGTATGTTTCCCCTGCGGAGTCAACGGCATGAGCCTGGTGGTCCACGACCTGCCGGGCCGAGTCGGGTACCTGCGCGTGACGTATACCGGAGCGTCCGACTCTCGGTAAACCAGGCGCGCCTGCCATAGCGATCCAGCTACGGACTGCAGTCGAACGGCTGCACGAAGGCGCCGGGCTGATATTCCCACCACTTGCTGGCTACCGCCGGTGCGTTGTTCGAAGTGGGGTCGACCAGGGTGGAGGTGTAGAGAAGTCGGCTGTGGTCCGCGCTGAGCTGAAACGTTTCGTAGAGCTGGATTGGCGAGTCGCTCCCTTCAAATGTGGTGGTCACCAGGAGCCTGCCGCCATCCATGCGGCCGGTCGAATAACCGAGGTTGTTCGTATGGGTTCCCGGGTCGTCGTGATCGATGCCCATGTGAACTTCGCGTATGGTGTCGAACTCTTCCGCGTGGATGATGACCGTGTCGCCGTTGTCGATGAGCTGGATGGGGTACGGCGCCCCCATCTGTGCCCACACATCCTTGGAGGCGCAACCGCCTGTACCCCGCTCCGTCCCGTAATCGATCGCGAACTGCCCCCCCGGGAATCGCAGAGCCTGATGGCTGCCTTGAGCACCGTAAACCGTGTTCCAGACCGCAAAGATCGAGGTCGGTCGTTTGTCAAAGTCCGGTTCGACCACTCGGCCATGCAACCGGTCGGTGTTGCCGATGCGGGTGGCGTCCGGCCAGCGGGGCTCGGCGGTGCGCAGGAAGATGACTTCACGGTTGTCCGGCAGCAGCAGGTGATTCATGAAAATGTCGTCATCGCGGCTGCGTGACCGGTAACCCGCCACGCGCACCCGGGTGCCGACGGCGAGTACGTCTTCGGTCACATTCATTCGGGTGAGGGAGGAGACCGAGTTGCTCTCCGTGGTATAGACCATTTCCTCTGCCGTGCCCTCGTTGACGGTGAAGCTGACCCGAACGTGCGGGTTCCTCCACTGAATCGAGCTGATGACGCCCTCGATCTCTATGTCGGATTCCACGTCGTAGATTGCCGACCAGTTGTGGTGGGCCGCTGCGTGATTTGCCATCAGCAACAAACTTGATGCGATTAGCAGTCTTGTTGTCTTCATCGATAGGCTCCTTGCGAACACCGCTCTTGTGGTGAGCTTTATTCGCCTGACTCAGGTCGCTGATTGTTCTCGCCGCTCAGGTTGACGCAGTCGAACGGCCGATAGGGTTCGGCGGCGATATCCGATACGTTGCGGCCGCTGTAGGGCTTCGCCAGGTAGAGCGGGTCTTCTACCGTGTAGTCGCGGATCAGCGTCTGGCTCTCCTCGTCATAATGAATGCGTTCCACGACGCGCGCCTGATCGCTCATCATCACTGCGGACAACGGTATCAATGCCCTTTCCGGGAGCCCGATGGTATCCACAACCAGGACATCATCCTCCCACCGGCCGACGGAATGGCCGGCGACACTCGGCGCGACGTTCTCCGGGTGCTCGGCGTCCAGGAACACCGTTCGAACCATCTCCAGGTAGCCGTAGCGGATGGCAACCCGGTCGTCGCTCTGCCGAATGTCATTCACATGCGACTGCCGATACCAGTCGGTGATGATATTGCCGCTCTCGCAGTTGATCACCGGGTTGTCGAATCTGACGTCGAAGGCATCCGAGGCGGCCAGTCCCGCCTCCGTTCGCTCGGGCGGACCATTGGTCAGGATTCCGCCGGCGCCTCCTCCCTGGCGCGAGACCCACGTCCCGCTGATGTTGGGCTGCCCGTTCTCGAGATATGGCGGGCGCGCCGCCGCGGCGGCCGGATCGGCGACAGGTCGGATGTCCGCTTGCCCGGTGTCCTCGTTTCCAATGGCGCGGCCGTCTCCGGCAGTGATCGACCGCATGCCGCAAGCGTTTTCTTCGCGCCGCGCCCTGTTGCCTACAATTTCGATCCTTTGTCCGGGAACCAGCGATTCCGGCGTCCAGCCCTGCCGCCCGAGGAGCGTTGCTCCGGAGAGTTCGCAACGCCATGGGACGCTCTCGCCGTTGGCGTCAATGGCATCGAAATAGACGAAGGCATGGGGGTTGACGAACCGGAATTCCGTGACGACGCCATCCAGCCGGACCTGGTCGTCGGGGTCGAAGTGGGGCGCCGAGCCATGATGCGCACGCAACGGCGCTGAAGTGCCGAGCAGCACCGTCATCGCCGCAGCACATGCGCGTATTCGTATCAAATTTCCTACCCAACCTCACTAGTGTCCGGGATAGTCGGTTCGAGTCAATGGTAACCTGTTGTAATTCATTTAAAAATCGTCCCTTGATGGCTGTCATCGACTTGAACTGCCCGCGCGGTTTGTCCCACGCTTTTCCACCGATCTTCAATCTGGA
>JAJDWR010000079.1 GCA_022825505.1 Gammaproteobacteria bacterium
CGCGGTTCTGCAATAGCTTCTGCGCTATGCGACGCTTGGCCCTTTCTTCCATATTGGGGCTTATCGCATAGATCAGTACATTGGTGTCAACGAATCTCACGGCGTTCGTACAATTCATCCCGAGACAATCTGTCGGACGCCTTGAATCCAGGCCGCGTCGCCTTGATGTCTTCAAACACTTCGGTCATAAGACGAAGGCGGCGCTCTTTCTCGTCCTCAAGCACGGCAGGTTTTCCGATCAGCGTCCGGAGATACTCTCGCACCAGCGCCGAAAGGGAAGTTTCCAGTTCCGCCGCGCGAATTCGTGCGAGCCGATAGGTCTCGTCATCAATGGCTACGGTGATGTTCTTCATCGTCACAGTTTCACAGTTTCTGTGAATCACAGCATATTCGGATCGAATTTCCGAATCAACGGTACGTTGCTCGCTACGCATCTTTTCTCTATTCCGCTCAAGGCAACATCTATAATGACCTTCTCGCGTCGATGGGCGCGATAGCCAAATCACGCTTTATCGGCCAAAAAGTGGAACTGGAATGAACCCAGGTGCGCAGGCCAGACTTTCCGGCTTCGGTCACTTGCAGGCGGTGGCGTTGGCTCTGACGAGTTTCGCAGCCTCGTTCGCCTCCGCGCACCACTCCATCGGGGCGACGTTCAACATGGACGAGATCGTCGAGATCGAGGGCGAAGTCACCCGCATCCTGTGGCGCAATCCCCATGTGCGGCTCAACGTGCGTACGGTGGATGAGGAAGGACGCGCTGCGGACTGGTGGATGGAAGGCGGCGCGGTGAGCCGGCTCGCTCGATGGGGCGTAGAGGAGGGAACCGTGGCAACCGGCGACAGGGTCACGTTGGCGGGTTTCCCGTCCAGGCGCCGGGCCAACGAGATGTTCGGGCTCAACCTGCTGCTGCCCGACGGGCGCGAAATCATGATGGACCACCGCTCTTCGCCCCGCTGGCGGGACGACGCCATCGGCGGACAACTCCTGTCCACGGGTGCGGCCAGCGCTTCGCTCGGATTGTTCCGGGTATGGACCAGCGACGGCCAGAGCTACGACATCGGTATGGGTGATTACCCGCTGACCGCAACGGCACGCGCCACCACGGATGCGTTCGATCCGGTGCAGGACAACCCGCTCTACGGCTGCCTGCCCAAGGGCATGCCGACCATCATGCAGCAGCCCTTCCCGATGGAATTCGTCGACAACGGCGATGTGATTCACCTTCGCATCGAGGAATACGACCTGCTTCGCGTGATTCACATGGACGGCGCTGCCGAGCCGTCGGATCCGCCGACGATCCTTGGCGACTCGACCGGCCGATGGGAGGACGACACGCTTGTGGTGACCACGACCAACATCGGCTGGCCCTTTTCATTCGGGCAGAT
Source organism: Gammaproteobacteria bacterium (assembly GCA_022825505.1). GTDB lineage: Bacteria > Pseudomonadota > Gammaproteobacteria > Steroidobacterales > Rariloculaceae > UBA6522. Next base: position 1,386 of record JAJDWR010000079.1, read on the forward strand.
CGGGATCCCGCAGAGCGACACGGCGGAACTCGTGGAACGATTCACGGTTGGGGACGAAGGCGCGCGGCTTCGCTATGAGATCACGTCCGCCGATCCTGCGACCTACACCGAGCCGCTGACGCTGACCAAGTACTACGTCTGGGTGCCGGGGCTTGAGATTCGCCCGTACGAGTGCACCGAGGAGTAGCAAGTCAGCTTCGCGCTGTAGACATGTGCCGTCATCGCCTGCTCCCATAGTTCAGATTCGTTGAGGTCCTGCGCTGTAGGGGATTTCCACGGAAACTGGATCCCCGTCTCTGAAATCCCGGGAATTTCTTGTAACCAGCGTCAATCCTTCCTGGAGAGCAATTGCCGCCTGTATGGCGTCCGGTAGTTTCCAACGCTGGGAACGCCGCAGACGGGCGGCCAGGTCGGCGACCTCGATTGTTACCGGTAACGTCGCAAACGAGTCCAGCAGTTCCCGGGCCAGATGCTCCGATTCCGCTGTAAACCCGGCAAGCGTCTCTGCGCGTGTAATAACGGAAACAGAGCAATTGCTTCCGTGGGTAGCCAGAAAATCGGTTGCCGCCACGATACCGTTGAAGTGGTCGATGACGATGACGGAGTCGAGCAGGTACCGAGCCAATTCTCAGGACCATTCGCTGCGGACTCGATCCTGATACTCAAGTCCGTCCCCGGCCCGCCAGATGCCTGCGGTACGCTCAAGCACGTCCTGAAGTGCCGGATTGGATCTGCTCTGTTCGCGAATACGAAACTCCCGAACCGCCTGCCGAACGAGCGCCGTCATGGGCACTCGGCGCAGCGCGGCCTGTTGATCCAGCCAAGCCTTGTTTTCTTCGTCCAGGCTGATGATGGTTCTGGGCATGAACTTAGATGATATCACTATGACGAAAAAACGATATCATTTGACCACCGCGAAAAGCAACCTACAAAACTGCACAAACTTCATCGAATTGCAGCCTGGGCAGCCGTCCGAAGAGACTTTCCGGATCGCCCCTGCCCAGGCCGCAGATGAAGTTGGACCTGTATTGCCCGTCCGGGAAGAACTCCGCGTCCACGCCCGCGTTGTCGAAGCCGGACATGGGGCCGCAGTCCAGTCCCACGGCGCGGGCGGCTATCAGGAAATAGGCGCCCTGCAGTGTCCCGTTGCGAAACGCCGTGACCCGGGCGAGTTCTTCATTGCCGGCGAAGAAGTCCCGGGTTTCCGGCCGGTGGGGGGTGAGTTGCGGCATTCGGTCGTAAAACAATGAATCGTAGGCGATGATTGCCACCACGGGGGCGGTCATGACCTTGTGTACGTTGTTCGGCCGCAGGTGAGGTTCGATGCGCTTCATCGCTTCCGGCGTGCGCAGGAACACGAATCGCGCCGGGCAGCAGTTGAAGCTGGTGGGACCCATTTTCAGGATGTCGTACAGGCGGCGGAGCTGGTCGTCGGTGACCTCGCCGTCAAGCCAGCCGTTGTAGCTGCGCGCATCGAAAAAGAGTTGCTGCAGGGGCTCCAGGCCAATCTCGAATTTCATTTGGGTCCCTCAGGAAATTACGGCGATGAATTCCAGCTGTATGTGCCTGCCCGGCGGCATGTCCGCCGGAACCATGTGACGCACCGGCCGGTCGTCCTCGTCCGGGAACATCTCCAGCCAATGGGGATTCACCTTCGGCCGGATGCTGCGGTCGTTGACATAGACCGTGACCTTGGCGATATCGGCCGGGGATCCGCCTGCCCTGCGCATGATGTTGCCCACCGTCTTGAACGCATTCGCAATCTGGCTTTCCTCGTCCTCGGGCAACTCGTGTGTTTCAGGGTCGTCACCGCCGGTGGCCGCGGAGAAGACCATGTTGCCGATCCTGACGGCTGCGGGAAACGGGTTGACGTGCTCCGGGATATCGGGTCCTGCGATGCGCTGTCTTGAGGCCATGATCGGGTCGTCCTTTCCGCTGGGGCTTGTGGGGAGCGGTATTATCGCAAGATGCCGGAAGGCTGTGTCAACGACGGATCGCCTCCGATGGCGCGTCCTGACATTGCACCGAGAGACTCGTGCGGCGGCACACTCAGACCCTGTGCCAGCGTGTGCCCGGGACTGGCGCCAACCATTCCCCGAGCTCCCGGAACCAGCAGAATAAACTGCCCGTAACTCGCGACTCGGAAACTCCGCCTGTAGTATTTCCGACCGTAGCGGAGGAACCACTATGGCTTACAACCTCATCGGAAAGGATTTCACCCCGCCCGACGTGCGGGCAAAGGTCACCGGCAGCGCGAAATACGCCGAGGACATCCGGGCGGAAGGCATGGTCTTCGCGCGGCTGCTGACAAGCCCCATGCCCCACGGCCGCATCACCGGGATCGACACGTCCCGGGCGCTCGCGATGGATGGCGTCATCGGCGTGCTCACCGCCGACGACGAGGGCGCCGGCACGCTCCTGACCAACGAACCGAAGTTCGTAGGCGACCTGATCCTGGCGCTGGCCGCCACGGACGAAACCACGGCCCAGGACGCCATCGACAGTATCGAGCTGGACATCGAGCCGCTGGAATTCACGGTCGATCCCCTGGAAAGCCTCTACCCGGGCGGGCCGGACGCCCGCGCCAGCGGCAACAACATCGGCGGCGGCCGCAGCGGGCTGGATCCGCACCGGATCAAGTGGACGGCGCGGGACTTCGCCGCCGCCGAAGACGGCCAGCTCCCCTTCGGCGAGTCCGCGGTGGGCTGGTCCTATGGCGACATCGAGGCCGGCTTCGCCGAGGCCGCGCTGGTCTACGACGAAACGTTCGTGACCCAGGGCAACTCGCACCACTCCATGGAGCCGCGCACGGCCATGGCCTGGTGGGAGAACGGCAAGTGTTACGTCCACGCCGGCTGCCAGAGCCTGACCGCCACGCTGACGAGCCTGGCGCGGCAATGCGGCGTGGAGCTCGAGAACCTGGTCTACGTCAATGAATACTGCGGCGGCGGTTTCGGCTCCAAGGGTACGGCGGCGCAGACCGCCGGCATCGCCGCGCGGCTTGCGAGGAAGATCGACCGGCCGGTGATGCTGCGCATCAGCCGGGCGGAGGAGTTCTATATCGGCTCGGCACGCGGCACGTTCCAGGGCCGGGCGCGCATCGGCTTTCGGGCCGACGGGCGGGTGACGGCCATCGACTTCTCGGTAGTCCAGGACGGCGGCGGTAACGGCGGCTTCGGGGACGCCGTGGACGCAGCCCAGGCCGTCTCCATCATCTACCAGCCGCCGGCCATGCGCTTTCGCGGCATCCCGGTGCTGACCAACACCACGCCCCGGGGACCGCAGCGCGGGCCGGGCCAGAACCAGATCGCCGCCGCGCTTGAGCCGTTCATGGACCGGGCCGCCCGCGAGCTGGGCCTCGATCCGCTCGCATTGCGCCGGATCAATGCGCCGACCAACGAGGCCCGCATCGGCGGCAACCAGATTCCGGTCACCAGCGCGTTCATGCCCGAAGCGCTGGACCGCGGCGCGGAGATGTTCGACTGGCAGGGCAAGCGCCAGCTCAGCGGCACGCGCAACGGCTCGAAGGTCTACGGCGTCGGTATCGGGCAGGCCTACCACGACGTCGGCCGCCGGGGCTACGACGGCCTGGTGGTACTCACGCCCGACGGCAAGCTGCACCTGCACAGCGGCGTCGGCAACCTGGGCACCTACTCCTACGCCAGCACGACCCGGGCGGCCGCGGAGCTCTTGAAGTGCGACTGGGAGAGCTGCATCGTCCACCAGGGCACCAACATGCGCCACCTGCCCATCGCATCCACGCAGACCGGCAGCAACACCTGCTGGACCATGGTGCGTACCAACGTGGTGGCGGCCTGGGATGCGGTGGCCAAGCTCAAGGAGATCGCCGCCATGGACCTGGGCGGCTCGCCGGACGACTACGACATCGGCGATCACAGGGTATTTGCAAGGGAAGACTCGACGCGCGCCATGACCTACCCGGAGGCCGCACAACGGGCGATCGAACTGGGCGGGAAGTACTCCGGCGAAGAAGTCCCGGAGGAACTGCACGAGGTCACCAAACTGGCGGTGGCCGGGATCGCCGGCACCGGCCTGGTGGGGGTGGCCAAGGACAACCTGCCCATGGAAGGCGACGTGCCGGCGCTGGCGTGCGGATTCGCGGCGGTGGAGGTCGACGTGGAGACCGGTGAGGTGGAGATCCTCGACTATGTGGCGGTGGCCGACTGCGGCACGGTGCTGCATCCCCAGGGGCTGTCACAGCAGATGAAGGGCGCCACCGCCTGGGGCATCGGCATGGCACTGTACGAGCGGCAGATCTACGATCCGCAGAACGGCCTGCCGGGCAACATCGGTTTCGAGCAGTGCAAGGTGGCCACCTATCTCGACGTGCCGTCTACCATGGAGTGGGATGCGGTGGACCTGCCGGAGCCCCAGAATCCCGTCGGCACGCGGGGGATCGGGGAACCGCCCATGGGCGCGGCGGCGGCGGCCATCGTTTGCGCGATCTCCGACGCACTCGGCGGGCACATCTTCAATCGAATCCCCATCGTGCCGGACATGATCGTCAACCACACCTCGGGGAGGGAGCAGTCCCACCGGCCGCTGCAGATCCATACGGCCTGAAGCAGGCGATTCGACCCATCAGGCGTTTTCAGCCAGGTCGAGCAACGCCCGCGCCCTTTTCACCACCGGAACGTCGATGACCTTGCCGTCGAGCGACGTGGAGCCGCGGCCGAGCCGTTCGGCTTCCTCGAACGCGGCGACCACGCGCCGGGCGTATTCGATCTCTGCCCTTGAAGGTGAGAATGACTCGTTGATGGCCTCGATCTGGGCCGGGTGAATCGCAAACTTGCCCTTGAAGCCGAACTGCTTCGCTTTCGCGCAGTTTTGCCGTAGTCCGTCCTCGTCCCTGAACCGGAAATAGGGCGTGTCCAGCGCCTGCACTTCTGCTGCCCGGGCGGCGATGCACAGCAGGTTTCGCGCCACGGCGACTTCGGATTCGTCCTCGAGCCGTTCGATGCCCATGTCGTGGGTGAAGTCCTCGCCGCCGAAAGCGACGCCCTCGATTCGAGGGCTTGCGCTGCAGATTTCGTAGCAGTGGACCATGGCTTTGGCGGATTCCAGCCAGAGAAAACACTTGATTCGGCCCGGCTCAAGGCCAGCTTGGGCTTCGAGTTCATCCAACAGGGCTGAAACCCGGTGCATGTCACCGGGAACGTGGATTTTCCCGATGGAGATTCCGTAAATGTGCGGGCCGACCACGGCGGCAAGGTCGTCTTCCGTCCAGCCGGTGTCCAGCGCGTTGACCCGGGGAATCACCGGGATGCCCGTGGCTGCCAGTTCGGGCAACACGCCCGCAATCGTGTCTCGTGCATTGGCCTTCTCGGCGTCGGGGACTGAATCCTCCATGTCCGGGACCAGGGCATCGGGCCGGAAGTTCAACGCCTTGCGCAGCATCGACTCCTTGTTTCCCGGAACGAACAGCAGGCTTCTGAATTGCATGTGGGTCCTCTGGTGCTGAAACCAACCGATAATTTCGCACCAGTACGTCTATAAGCGTCCGGTTGCGAGGCGTCGGGTCGCCAACATATGGAGCATACGTCAAGAGTCGGCCACCAGGCAGATGGGCGCGTGCGGGAACCGCCTTCGGGAGGTTGCAGCACCGGGAACAGGACCCTCGCAATTGTGCGCCAGGCCGATTTGGCGGCCACTGCGATGCGTCGGCCGCTGCCTCGACAGGTAGAATTGGTTTCGATTCGCTCAGCGAGGCAAAAAATGCACAGTAGACCGTCTATCTTCCTGGCTCTGATCCTGCTTGGACACGCGGGCACCGCGTCCGGTCAGGGCGAACCACTGACGCTTGAGGACATCGTTACGCTCAAGCGGGTCGCGTCAGCCGTGCTGTCGCCGGACGGCGATCGCATCGCCTATGTCCTCAATGTGCCCCGGACCCCCTACGTCGATGCGAACGGCAGCGCCTACCGCGAGCTGCACATCACGGATCTGGAGGGCAACTCGCGGGGCTTCATCACGGGCGAGGTCAATATCGGGCAGATCGCGTGGTCCGTGGACGGCGGCACCGTCTACTACCTGGCGGAGCGCAACGACGACGACGAGTTCCGGGCGCTCTACGGCATCCCCTTCGCCGGCGGCGAGTCGCAGCGCCTCTACTCCCATGAAGCGAATATCCAGAGCTTCTCGCCGTCGCCTGACGGTCGGCACATCGCCTTTCTCGCGACGGAGGGTTATCCGTCGGAGCGCGAGGAGCTGTCGAACCTGGGCTTCAGAGCCGTGGTGTACGGTGAGTCCTCCCGGTACACGCGGGTCTGGATCGTCGATCTGGACGCGGAGGAGCCCGAAGCGGTAGCCGCCGAATTGCCGGGATCGGCCAGCAGCTTTCGGTGGGCGCCCGATGGCGAGCGCTACCTGGTGGCGCTGGCGCCCACACCGAGCGTGGACGACAGCCTCATAGGCCGACACTTCCACATCGTCGACGCACAATCGGGCCAAGTGCTGAATCGGTTCGAGACCGAGGGCAAGCTCGGGGACGCTGCCTGGTCGCCCGACGGAAGCCGGTTTGCGTACGTTGGCGCCGTGGACATGAGCGACCCGGCGGCGGGCCAGGTATTCGTGGCGGAGGCCGACGGCGAAGGCGTCAGCGCGCTGACACCCAGCTATCCCGGTCACGTGGATGAACTTTCGTGGCGCGACGCCGAGACGATCTGGTACCTGGGTTCGCGCGGACTCTGGAACGAAGTCGGCGTACTGGCGGCTGACGGGACCTCGGTACTGAACACACAACCCGAGGGGAACCCGATTGCGCGTTCATTCGACGCAGTACCGGGTTCGGAGACGCTCGCGATGATCGCCGACACCCCCGAGCATCCGGGCGAAGTCTACGTCTGGAACGAAACGGATGGTTACCGGCGCCTGACCAATTCGAACCCCGGCCTGGACGATCGACCGCTGGCGACGCAGGAAGCCGTCACGTACACCGCCCGGGACGGACTGGCGATCGAGGGCGTGCTGGTGCGCCCGCTGGAGAGCGAGCCCGGCGAACGCCACCCGCTGATCCTGGTGATTCACGGCGGTCCCGAGGCGCACTACAGCCACGGCTGGATGTCAGGGTACTCCGCGCCGGCACAGAGTCTGGCGGCCAGGGGTTATGCCCTCTTCTATCCCAACTACCGCGCGAGCACCGGCCGCGGCGTCGAGTTCTCGAAGCTCGACCATTACGATCCGGCGGGCAAGGAGTTCGACGATATCGTCGACGCCAAGGCGCACCTCGTCGACATCGGCCTCGTGGACCCGAACCGCGTCGGCATCACCGGCGGTTCGTACGGCGGCTACGCCACGATGTGGGGGTCGACGGCGCTGACCGAACACTTCGCCGCCGGCGTGGCGTTTGTCGGAATCTCCAACCTGGTCTCCAAGTTCGTCTCCGGCGACATCCCCCGGGAACTCTACGAAGTGCACACGCGATTCTGGCCCTGGGACGACTGGCAGCTCACACTGGAGCGCAGCCCGATCTTCCACGCCGGCAATTCACGTACACCGCTCCTGATCCTCGGCGGCGACAGCGACACGCGGGTCAATCCGAGCCAGTCGCTGCAGCTCTACCAGACGCTCAAGCTGCGCAGCGACACGCCCGTACGCCTGGTGATCTATCCCGGCGAGGGACACGGCAACAGCCGCACCGCCGCCCAACTCGACTACGCGATGCGAATGACGCGCTGGATGGATCACTACCTCATGGGCCCGGGCGGAGAAGCACCGCCTTACGAACTGGATCATGCGGGGCGGCTGGCTGAGGTGAAGGAGGGCGCGGAGTAAATCGGTGGGTCATCCGGTTCAGTTCAACTCATGGCGACGGTGATAGGCTAATCGCTCCGAAATCCCAGGAATGGATTAGCGGTGATTTATCGGGGCAAGTGCCATTGCGGAGCCGTTGCCTTTGAGGTTGAGGCGCCGGAGCGCATTGAGTGCGCGGAGTGCAACTGCTCCATTTGCACCATGTCCGGCAACCTGCATCTGATCGTTCCGAAATCTCGATTCAGGCTGGTTCGGGGGGAGTCGGAACTCACCACCTATACGTTCAATACAGGCGTCGCCAGGCACCTGTTCTGCAAGACCTGCGGGATAAAGGCTTTCTATATTCCGCGATCCAATCCGGATGGCTATTCTGTAAACGTAGGTTGTCTGGAACCGCCTCCTCGCGAAATCGTCATCGAGAAGTTCGATGGGCAAAACTGGGAACAGCATGCGCACACGCTGGCGCACTTGAGCCGGGAGGCGTAATCATGTGGCAACGCAACTCGCGCGCGCGTGGCGCCACGCCGGACCGATGAGGCAGCGCGCGTTCGCGCGGCCGTCGATGGACTTTTGGCCGTGCGTCGGGGCTGCCGTTTAGGTAATACGGATTGGAAGGCGCTACGCGACTTTGGGCGACGGTGGCGGTCAGACACAGACATGCGATAATCGGATTGCGGGGCAAGCCGGGAGATAACTCGATGCAGCGACGGGAAATTTTGCGGGGATTGATTCTGGGTACTCCGGCTGCGGCGGTGGCAGTGGCCGGCGTGGCAGCGGCCAGGTCGAGCGACTATGTGCGTGAGAAATCGGAGCAGTCGCTGGAAACCTGCAAGCGTCAATTGGAGGAGCTTCGAGAGCGGATGGACCGCTCGGAGGCATCGACCAGGAAGGCCCTCAAGGTCGTGTTCGCGCTTACCGCCCTTTCGCTGGGCGTTGATGCCAGCGCTCTGCTCTAGGGCAGGATCAACCTCATAGATTCGCATCAGCGCGTTTACAAGCGCTCAGATGCCGGTGGCGGCTGGCCAACGTATCGGGCAACCTTCAAGAGACGACAATAAAACAGATCGGCACTTGTGCACGCGCCCTTCGGGCGGCCGCAACTGTTTGGAGCGGTGCCTGAACCAATTGGCGGTGCCGGCAGTCCAAGGTCTCGATGAGACGTCGGCCGAGGATTCCGGAAGGGTGGAGAGGCACTGCTGCACGTAGCGTCTGTCTTTGGGAGACTGCCACTCGGGGCGCATCGTATAACCCCTTGTCGGAGCGCGTCATCCAGAACCCCTATCGGACGTATGCCCGCCTGCGTCGCTACAGCCCGGTACATCGGAGCGCGATCCTCGGAAGCTGGGTGCTGACCCGGTATGAGGATGTCGTGACCGCCGCAAAGGATTACGAACGATTCTCCAACGATCCGAGGTGGCGCCGGGCGACTACGAGCGTGCTGCCGCCTGCCCCGGACGATTACAGCATTCTGCTCGTGGATCCGCCGGAACACACCCGTCTGCGCAAGGTCGTCGCCGAAGTCTTTTCGAGGACTCAATTGAAGGCATTGAACGAGACCATTGAGGACACCGCGCGTCAACTGATCGGGCAAGCGATAAGGCGGGGGACGATCGACTGGATCGGCGACGTGGCCGCACCGGCCTCCATGCGTGTGATGCTGTCGATGATGGCCATTCCGGAGAGCGATCACGAGCAGTGGGAGTTCTGGTCGCGTGATCGCGCACGACTGCTTGAAATGATTGCCACCCGGCAGCAGCGCAAAACTGCGCACCTCGCGGGCGCCGAGATTCAACGATACTTCGAACGCCTGCTGCATGATCGGATGCAGTCCACCGAGCCCGATGCCATCAGCGTGCTGGCGCGACACACCGCCCAAGGAGACAGGATCAGCGCCGCCGAAGCCTGCGACATGCTGATGGTGCTCATGATCGCCGGCAACGAGACGACGACCAACCTGATCGGCAACGGCATGCTGGCGCTGCTGCGTCATCCGGAACAGATGCAATTATTGCGCGACGAACCGAGTCGGATGCGCGACGCAATCAACGAGATGCTGCGCTACGACAGCCCCGTGCAGACCGACTTCCGGATTGCCAGGGCGGACATGACCCTGCGCGGGCGCAAGATAAGGACCGGCGACGGCGTCATTCTGCTTACGGGTTCGGCCAACCGCGACGAAACAGCCTTCGAGAACGCGGACACTCTGGACATTACCCGCAAAGGCCCCAGGCATGTATCGTTCGGCCACGGTGTCCATCAATGTATCGGCGCAGAACTGGCGCGCATGGAGGCAAGCGCCATATTCACCGAAGCACTGCGCAAGCTTGCGACCATGGAACTGGCTGGCGGTGAGCCACGCTACCGGACATCAACCGTAATTCGGGGCTTGTCGTCGCTCCACCTGCGCGTCAAACCACACTAGCTAGAATGCAATACTGATTCCTCGCCCGAGGCTACGGCAACGCTGCGCCTCTGGCCCACTGGTACTTCGCGCCGAGGATGGCGACGGGTAGCTCCGTGGTGTACGGACACGCCACGATACCGCGCTCGTAGAGGTATTCGGAGGCCTCCTCGACCTCCACGTCTCCCACAAGCGACG
>JAJDWR010000074.1 GCA_022825505.1 Gammaproteobacteria bacterium
CCTCTGAAACCACTCGATTTACGCCCTCCGGGCACCACCGGGACACGACCCTTGGCGTTCGAGTCGCCTGGGCCCGACCAAAGCCCTTTCACCAATGGCAAAATGACCCCATCAGCACAATCGGTGACGAATGCGGGTTAGCCGTCCGCCGATATGGCGCAGCCAAGCCATGTGCATCGTGGAGGTCAGCAGCGCGAAATCCGGCAAGGTCGCGCCTTGAAGGACGAAAACAAGATCGCTCGGTATCGTCGGGGGTTCCAGCCAGCCGACCGGCACGTATTCACGCCGCTCGGAACTCACCTTCGGAACCACCAGGAACGGTCCGACAGGCAACACGTTGACATGGTAAAGCCTCGGCGTCACGGCAAGCTTTCGTGTCGGCGCGCTTCGGCTGGCCTCCCGGTATTCGCGGACGGCAGCGATCCGCTCCCGAACGGCGGGCGATCTCGCCAGCGCCTCGGGCGGAGCGTCGTGCAACGCTAGAATCCAGCGCTCGCCGCCGTGCAGGTATTCGCGCGCCCCGATATACGGCTGAAGCCAGGTCGCGGCCATCGGCTCCGCGTCCAGAAACGCGTCGCGCTCCGACGCGCCGAAAATGTAGTTGCCACCGTCGATGGGTTTGGAGCCGATGATCAGTCTCCCCATCCCGTTGATCGGCTTGGTTTCCTTCCGTACCACCAGATGCGGGTCGGCCAGGCCGCCAGCATCGAACAGGTAGGGCGACAGCACCGCGTGGCTGCTTTCCTCCGGCTCGCCGTTGATGTCAGGATAACTGAACAGGCGCCTTTCAGGACGCACGGCTTTGCGCCGGTCCAAGCCCAGAATGACGACATGCACGTGCGCCTTGCCGCGCGCATCCGATCCCCATGCGAACGTGCGGTGCGCGAAGGCGATCTCCAGCTTGCAGCGCTCGAACAGGATCGGCCAGAGTTGCGCGACCTGCTCCCCCTGGGTGATCGAGTTCGTCGCTACGAAACCGATCCGGGCGTCGCTGTGCCTGACATATTCCCCCGCCTTTATGAACCACGCGGCGACGTAATCCAGCGTTCCGCCGCTCTTGCCGAGCGCGGCAATTCTGCGCACTTGGGAACGCTGTGCTGCTGTCTGGTACTTCGAGCCCGCAAAGGGTGGATTGCCCAGCAAGAACGAGCAATCGCCCGAGCTTCGCCTGAAACCGTCGAAGCTCTGCCAGGCGCCGGCTGTCCTTGCGAGCCTGCAACCGCTCGAACTCGGCGCGCAGGTCGTCCATGAACAGCGGCTCGATGACCTTGAGGATGTTCTTCTCGGTCGTGTAGTGCGCGCCCTGGGCGCGGCGTTGCTCCGGGTCCATGACGGACTGGAACAGGGATCCGAATATCGCCGGAGAGATATTCGACCAATCGAAGCGGCACACATCCAGCAGTTTGGCTCGCATGATCGAGTCGAAGGCCGGAATGCGCAACGGTCCCTCGAAAAGATCCCCGTTGACGTAGGGGAAGCGGGCCAGGTCCTCGTCGAGCGTCGCCAGCCGCTCCGCCTCCGGCGTATTCAGCACCTGGAATAGCTGCATCAGCAGCGCCCCGAGATCCGCTCCGTCCTCGCCGGTGCGGGTCTCGACGAAGTCGAGGAATATATCGCGCGGCTCGAATATGCCCGTGTCGTCGGCGAAAAGGCAGAACACGATGCGAACGAGGAACCGTTCCAGGTCGTGGCCCCGGTAACCGACGTCAGCGAGGGCATCGTGAAGCCGTCCAACCAGTTCGGCTGCCTCGATGTTTGCCGGGTCCTGATCCCGGAACGTGCGCCGCTGCACACCGAGGATGAACCCGAACGCCTCCACGTGGGCCGGCAGGTCCGCCAACGCGAAGGAGACCGTCTCCCGCTCGCCAAGATCGTGAAGCTCGAAGGTCCGGAAATCGCTCACCAGAATGTAGCGCGGGCGGTCGCGCTCGGACAGGGCATCGAAATACCCCCCGGCCTGTTCGTAGGCCCTGGAAAGATCCCGCCCGGAACTCTTCTGCTCGACGATCAGTACGCCGGGCCAGAACAGGTCGATGTAGCCGTCGCGGTCGTTCAGTTTCCTGACGTGTTGCTTGTATCGGGCGACCGAACGCCGCCGCACGCCGAAAACCTCGAAAAAGTCGTTGTAGAAACTCTGAGTCTCGCCCTTCTCGTAAGCCGCATCCCGCCACCTGTCGGCGAAGTCGGCAGCCCGGGCGCGAATTTCATTCCAGGATAGGCGCACTACGTTCCGCAGAGTCGCCGGGAGGCTGGGTTTCGAGGATTTGCTCGACATGGCCAAGGCGCTGCTCCACGTCGCCGACGCGCTGCTCCACGTCGCCGACGCGCTGCTCCACATTGCCGAGCCGCTGCTCCACGTCGCCGAGGCGCTGCTCCACATTGCCGAGGCGCTGGTCAAGGTTGCCGACCCGCTGCTCCAGGTTGCCGAGCGCCAGTTCCATATGGTCCATTCGGATGTCCAATCGGCCCACGCCGATCTGCAGTTCTGCGATGTCCTCGCGCATGGCTGCATTATCTTCCCGCATGTCGCTGCGCACGGACTCGAACTGCGATCCCATCTCTTCGCGCAATGAGGATACTTCGTTGTGCAGAATTCCGAATCCCGCACCGTAGGTCGCCACCACGGTGAGGGCGATCAGCAACGCGGGACCGATTCCGATACGGATTTCGGTTGTCGCGGCACGTTGTTCCGATTTTTGAGTCATAGCGATGTTCTCCGCAAGCGCGTCGCGGAGATGCCACGCGCATATATTACACGCGCCATGCTACCCGTGGATACGATCCATAGGCGATACGTCAAACTGTGCAATTCGCCCAGAAATGCAACTGAAATTTGCCGTGCCGCTCGCCCGCCGCCGAGGTTGACTGTGAGGGAGAGGGCGAGTGCGTACATGCCTTGCCCGCGTCGTGGGCTCGGCGCGGGGCCAGGGATGGCCAGGAGCGCCGAGCCCCGATCCGAGCCCGCCATGGATGGCGGGCGAGGTTTAGCGGGCAAGGCATGTACGCACTCGCCCTCTCGGCGCCAAACGCATCCTCCCACGGCTCAATAATTGAAAACAATATCCGCCTGAAGCCTGTCGTAGTCGCGCAGGTTGCCGGCGGCCTCTCCGCGGTCGCCGAGAATGTACCGCAACCCCAGGTTCCACCCACGCGGAAACGCATACCCCGCTCGAATCGTGTGACCGGCGCCGTCGCTGGTGCCGCCCGCGAAGTCCGAGTCGGTGAAGGCGCCCACAACCGCGTTGGCCCCGAGATCCTGGTAGATCCATGCCACGTTCCATGTGCCCGTATCCGTCGCGCGGCGATAGTCGACGCCCAGTGCTAGCCCGTCCGAAAACGCCTCCGCAGCCGTATTGGTGACATAGTCGACATACATCCTCAGCGGATTGCCGGCCAGGTCGATAGTCATCTCGCCGAATAACTCCACCTGGGAGAACCCGTAGAGATAATTGCCGTTTGCGTCGAGCTGATTGCCCTGCCCGTTGCGCGGCGTGAACACCGGCGCGCGGCCCTGCGCATGGCTGAGCTCGTGGACGCTCGCCCCGGCGGTCAGGGACACACCCTGCGCCGGCGATCCCCGGTAACCCGCCTGAAGCCCGTACCACATGGTGTCGGGGTCCGAACCGCGCTCCTCCGCCCAGAACGCCGACGCGTTCGCGAAGAATGTGCCCGAAGACATTCTGAGTGCAAGCCCTTCCGGCCTTATGTCTCCATCGTAGAGAAGATGGTAGCCTCCGGGCCGGAAGAACGGGTTGGACATCTTCCCGCCAGCCAGGGTCAGCGTTTCGGAAAGCCTCCAATCGAAGTATGCCAGATCCACGCCCACCGACTTCCTCGAAAATCCTTCGTCGAAACTTTGATTGCCGCTGTCATTGGCAATGCCTCCTGTGGACAGGCCAAAGCCCACTTCCATGTCCTCGTTCAGGGTTGCCGTCGCGTTGGCCCTTGCCCTCATGCGGTGCCTGTGCCGTACCGAAACCGCATCGTCATTGATCGTCTCGTGCCGGTAACGCAGGTCGCCGTCCAGAACCAGACCTTCCGTCCACGATGGCGCCACTGCCGATGGAGGCGGAAGCTCCACCACCCGCTCGACCTCGATCTCCACAACCTCTTCATCGTCGCCGGCAACACTCGCTTCGACCCGTGCAAGCCGTTCCTCCAACAGGGCGATGCGGGCTCTGAGTTGTGCGATTTCCTCCTGGGACTCGGTCTGTGCGCGCAACGATGGTACGGCGAACAGGCAGGAAACGGTAAGAATCGACAGAACGTATCTCATTGGGCGAACTCCTCCGCACTGAAGCCCTGCTGGATAGCAGACTTGTGCGGCGCAGAGTATCGCGCGGCGCTATTACACTTTTCTTACAGACACGCGCAGTTGTTGCACTTTTTTTGCAGAGCCGGGCAACAGGCTGCAGGACGCGCGATGGAAGCCGGATTAGCCGAATCGGCCGGTGATGTAGTCTTCCGTCAGTTCGTGTTGGGGATTGGTGAAAATCTGGTCCGTGTCGCCGACCTCGATCAGCCGGCCCAGGTGGAAGTACGCGGTGCGCTGGGAAACCCTGGCGGCCTGCTGCATCGAGTGGGTGACGATCACGATGGCGAAGTTCTTCTTCAGCTCGTCGATCAGGTCCTCGATGTGCGCCGTGGCAATGGGGTCCAGGGCCGAACAGGGTTCGTCCATCAGGATGACTTCCGGCCCCACGGCAATGGTCCTGGCGATGCACAGGCGCTGCTGCTGTCCGCCCGACAGCCCGGTACCTGGCTCGTCCAGGCGGTCCTTGACCTCCGTCCAGAGCCCTGCCCTCTCGAGGCTGGACCGGACGATCCTGTCAAGTTCCTGGCGGTTGCGCGCCAGCCCGTGGATTCTGGGGCCGTAAGCGACATTGTCGTAGACGGACTTCGGAAACGGATTCGGCTTCTGAAAGACCATGCCGACCCGGGCTCTCAGCATGACGACGTCCATCCTGCGGGCATGAATGTCCTCGCCGTCGAGGAGAATCTCCCCGTGCACACGGGCGATGTCGATGGTGTCGTTCATGCGGTTGAGGCACCGGATGAAAGTGGACTTGCCGCACCCGGACGGGCCTATCAGCGAAATGACCTGGTTCTTGCCGATATCCAGGCTGACGTTCTGGATCGCGTGGTTGTCGCCGTAAAACACATCGACGTTTCTCGCCCGCACGACCGGGTTGGCGGAGGTGTAGTCGCCCACCGTCCGGTAGGTGTCGCCGACTACCCGGATGTCCGGGGCCGCCGGGACTGACGTTTCTTCTACCGTGCCTGCACCAACCTGGGGCACCGTGTCTTTCTCCACCTTGGTCGCCTGACTCACAGTCTACTCCAATGAGAACCAAAAAATGGCTACCAGCGCCGTTCGAAGCGCTTTCGCAGCAGGATCGCGCTGGCATTCATCACCAACAGGAACGCCAGCAGCACGAGAATCGCAGCGGAAGTTCTCTCCACAAAGGCCCGTTCAGGGCTGTCCGCCCAGAGGTACACCTGCACCGGAAGAGCGGTCGCCGGATCCAGCGGACTCTCCGGTACGTCGACGATAAACGCGACCATTCCGATCATGAGCAGCGGCGCGGACTCGCCCAGGGCTCTCGCCATGCCGATGATCGTTCCGGTGAGCATGCCCGGCAGCGCCAGCGGCATGACGTGATGAAAAATCGTCTGCATCTTCGATGCGCCCACGCCCAGCGCCGCCTCCCGTATCGACGGAGGAACCGACATCAGGGATGCCCGGGCGGCGATGATGACCACCGGGAGCGTCATCAGGGTCAATACCAGCCCACCCACCACAGGGGCCGAACGGGGCAGGCCGAAGAAGTTGATGAACAGCGCCAGTCCCAGCAGCCCGAACACGATGGAAGGCACCGCGGCCAGGTTGTTGATGTTGACCTCGATCAGGTCCGTCCAGCGGTTCTTCGGGGCGAACTCCTCCAGGTAAATGGCCGTGGCGACACCCAGGGGGAAGGACAGCGCGAGAGTGACCAGCAACATGAAGAAGGAGCCCACGACGGCGCTCCAGATGCCGGACATCTCCGGATCGCGCGAATCGCCGGAGGTAAAGAAGCGATGGTTGAAGTGGCGCGCGACGCTGCCGTCCGCCTCCAGTTGCTCGATCCAGCCCAACTGACTGTCGTTAATGCGGCGTTCCGACTCCTCGGCGGTGCGGTCCATGTGGCCTTTGACGAGCATATCAACATCGTCGTCGGCCACGAGCCACTGACGGATGGTCTGGCCCACAAGTTCCGGATTCGCAAGCACCTGGTTTCTGAGCTCGAACCCGGCCCCCGGGCTGACCAGCGCAAACAGGTCCCGCAGATCGTTCCGGCCCTCTACCTGCGGGAAACGGGCCATCAGTGCATTCCTGATCACTCCCTGGTAGTTCGCGCGGCCGAGCGTTTGCGGATCCCGTTCACCATCGGGATCGATGGACGATTCGCTCAACTCCACCTCCAGCAGGATGTGAGTCTGCAGAAAGGCCGTGTAGCCGTTGCCGATCAGCGTATAGAAGAAGAACGCGAGAAAGGCCATACCCACCAGCACCGCGCCGAGACCCGCCAACCGGAAATTGCGTTCGCGCCGGTACCTCCGGGCAATACCCCGGGCCACCCGCTCTTTCACGCCTTGTGCGTGGCTACTCATATTGCTCCCGGTAGCGCCGGACCACGCGTAGCGCGATGATGTTCAGAATCAGCGTCGTCACGAACAACAGCAGGCCCAACGCAAACGCTGCCAGCGTCTTGGCGCTGTCGAATTCCTGGTCGCCGATCAGCAGGGTCACGATCTGCACGGTCACCGTGGTGACAGCCTCCAGCGGGTTCGCGGTGAGATTCGCGGCAAGACCGGCCGCCATGACCACGATCATGGTCTCGCCGATGGCCCTGGATGCCGCCAGCAATATGCCGCCGACAATACCCGGCAATGCGGCCGGCAGGATTACCTGCCGAATGGTCTCCGACTGGGTGGCGCCCAGTCCATACGAGCCATCGCGAAGATCCTGCGGAACCGCATTGATCACGTCATCGGAAAGGGAGGAGACGAAGGGAATGATCATGATCCCCATCACCAGGCCGGCGCCCAGTGCGCTTTCGGACGAAACGCTGAGTCCCAGGCCTTCGCCGAACTGGCGCAACAGCGGACCCACCGTCAAAGCGGCGAAGTACCCGTAGACCACCGTCGGGATGCCCGCGAGCACCTCGAGCATCGGCTTGGCGAACGAACGTACCTGCGGGTTGGCGTACTCCGACAGGTAGATCGCGGACATGAGTCCCACCGGAACGGCCACCAGCATGGCAATTCCGGAGATCAACAGCGTTCCGGCAAATAGCGGCACCGCGCCGAACGCCCCCGACGACCCGACCTGATCCGGCCGAATCGCCGTTTGCGGGCTCCAGCTCAGTCCGAACAGAAACTCCAGAGGAGATACCTGCTGGAAGAAGCGCAGCGCCTCGAACAGCACGGAGAGGAAAATGCCGATGGTGGTGAAGATCGCCACGGTTGACGCTGCCATCAGCAGCAATTCCATGGACCGCTCCACCTTGTTGCGGGCGCGCAAGCCCGGTTCCACCCTGCGGAACGCCCATCCGAGGGTCGTCAGCCCGATGATCAGCACCGCGAGCATGAGACCCAGATTGCTGATTCTCTGCAGCGACATGTAGCGGGACGCCGCCGCCAGAATCTCGTCGCTCGGTTCGCCGGAGACGATATTGCCCTCGACCAGGTTCCTGATGTCGTTGTACACCAGACCGAGTTCGGCCTCGGGAAGCTCCAGGGTTGCCGCGGACATCGTCGCAAGCACCTGCGTACGAATGAAGCCGGGTTCGGCCAGTTGCCACAGGCAGTAGAGCAGCAGCGCCGGCAACGCGCACCAGATGGCCACGTAGCTTCCGTAGTAGCCGGGCAGGGAATGACACGTCAACCCGGTATTCGATGCGGCCCGGACCGACCGGCGCCGGCCCAGCACATAGGCCACCACGGTCATGCCAAGCAGGGCCACCAGAACCGTGGAGGATGGCACCGGGCAACTCTACAGTGGTGTCATTGCGGGGAACGAACAGAATTCAGGTCAGGGCGACAGAGTCACGTTTTCCAACCCCTGAACCGCCTCGAGCACTGTTCGGCGTTCGGTTTGCGGAAGCGGAATCAGGCCCCTGTCGGAAAGGTATCCGAAGTCGCCCCACGCAGCCTCGCTGGTCAGTTCGGCGAGAAACTCCTCGATCCCCGGGATTTCTCCCACGTGCAGCTTCTTGACGTAACTGTACAGCGGCCGCGATACGGGATAGCTGCCGTCGGCAATGGAGTCGAACTCGGGTGCGACGCCGTCGATGAGCGATCCCTGGACCTTGTCCTGATTCTGGTCGAGAAAGCTGAATCCGAAAATGCCCAGTGCGGAGGGGTTCGCTTCGAGCTTCTGGACGATGAGGTTGTCGTTCTCGCCGGCCTCGATGAAGGCGCCATCCTCGCGCATGGTGAAACAGGCGGTGTCACGGGCATCGTCGGCAAGCGTCTCGATTACCGGGAATGCCTCGCACCCGGCCAGCATGACCAACTCCACAAAGGCGTCGCGTGTGCCGGATGTCGGCGGCGGACCGAGCACCTCGATGCGCACGTCCGGCAGGCCAGCGTCGATGTCGGCCCAGGACTCGTAGGGGTTCGGAATCAGTCCGCTGCCGGTGGAATCGGGGACATCCTTCGCCAGCGCCAGATAAATCTGCTCACGCGCCAAACGGTATATGGGCGCTCCCTTGAAATTGGCCAGCACGATGCCGTCGTAACCGATCTTGACCTCGACGACTTCCGCGATGCCGTTCCTGGTGCACTCGTCGATTTCGGACTGCCGCACGCGCCGGGAGGAATTGGTGATATCCGGATACTGCACGCCCGCCCCGGAACAGAACAGCTTGAATCCGCCGCCGGATCCCGTGGATTCGATCTTGGGCGTACTGAAATCGGTGGTGCGGCCGAATCGCTCCGCGACCACGGTGGAAAACGGGTATACCGTCGATGAACCGACGATGCTGATGTAGTCACGCGCGGCTTGCGCGTGCGCGAACTGGACGATGAAGGCGGCCCCCAATCCGGACACGCACGCAACGAACGAAGCGGAAAATTTTCCCATCGTGGCTCCCAGTGAAAATCGAGTGAATGGCTGCAGTGGGCAAGCGTGCCAGCGAATTGTTAAGGAATCATTGCAGTAGAGTCGAGATATGATATGGCCGCCCGGCGAGCGGCACCTTTTGCCGGCCACGGACACGCTATGACCGATTGGAACAAAGCGGTATTGGACCTGACCCGCGACCTGGTCCGGATGCAGTCGGTGACGCCGGCGGACAGCGGGTGTCAGGCACTGCTCGGAAACGCCCTGCAGAAAGCGGGATTCCGGTTGGAATCCATGCCATTCGGCGAGGTCGAGAACCTGTGGGCGCGCAGGGGTGACGGGGGACCCTTGCTGTGTTTTGCCGGGCATACGGATGTGGTACCCCCGGGGCCCGTACAGTCGTGGGAAGTCGATCCATTCGCCGGCGAGATTCGCGACGGCCGGCTGGTCGCCCGGGGCGCAGCGGACATGAAGTCCGGTCTCGCCGCAATGACAGTGGCTTGCCTGCGCTTTGTGCGCGACTATCCCGACCACTCCGGCTCCATTGCGTTCCTTGTCACCAGCGACGAGGAGGGCGAAGCCCGCGACGGGACTCTCAGGGTCATGCAGGCGCTGGACCGCCGGGGCGAACGCATCGACTGGTGCGTCATCGGCGAACCCTCCAGCACGGATGTCCTGGGCGATACCATCCGCGTCGGCCGCCGCGGCAGCCTGACCGGATTGATGACGCTGCGCGGGATCCAGGGACACGTCGCCTACCCTCAGGAGGCCAGGAACCCGATTCACGACCTGGCGGATTTCGTCTCCGCCCTCAACCGCGATCCCCTCGACCGCGGCAACCGCCACTTTCCGCCCAGCAGCTTCCAGATGGTCAATGTCCACAGCGATACCGGCGCAACCAACGTGATTCCGGGAGAACTCAGGTGCCGGTTCAACTTCCGCTATTCCACGGAGTGGACCCAGGGCGCGCTGATCGAACACGTCGAGTCCCTGCTGGCACGGCTGGACATCGACTGCGACATCGACTGGCGCGATGTCGGGCGGCCGTTTCTGACTGCCGAGGGAACGCTGACCGGGGCGGCCGCCCGGGCCGTGCATGAACAGACCGGCCAGCAACCCGAGTTATCCACCAGCGGCGGCACTTCCGACGGGCGCTTCATTTCTCCCTACGGTGTGGATGTGGTGGAAGTCGGTCCGGTCAACCGGACCATTCACAAGGTGAACGAGGAGGTCCGGGTGAACGACCTGCCCGTACTTCAGAGGATCTACTACCGGATTGCAGAATTGTTGCTGATGGAGCCCGCACACTCCGGCGGAGCTCGATCCGGCGGTGGGAGCTGAAGGGCGCGCTACGAGCGTCGGGCGAATGAACCGGGGCGCGGCAGGCGGCTCCAGTTCGCCGCCACGGCCAGGGCGCTGAGCAGCACGAACCAGACCAGCGCCCAGGCGGGCATGCTGAGGCCCACAAAGGACCACACCACCTCGGCACATTCACCGGACCCGGTCAGAACCAGCCGCACGGCATCCATCAGGGGAAACGCGTCCAGCATATAGGACAGGCCCGGCCCGCAGGCCGGCACCTGATCGGCGGGCAGGTTCTGGATGTAGACGTGGCGAGCCGCTATGCCGCCCCCGACGACGTTGGGGACCAGCGCGGCCAGTCCGTAGAGCCGAGCCCTTCGGGGCGCGTGCAGTCCGGCAACGAGAAACACCGCGCCACCGGCGATGAAGGCAACGCGCTGGAAAATGCAGAGCGGGCACGCCTCCAGGCCGAGCACGTATTGGGCGTACAGCGCATAGCCGATCAACCCGGCTACGCTGACGCATCCGGCGAGATTCGCCAATCGCCGCTGTGACCGGGATCCAATCACCTGGCAGCTTCCTTCACGATTCCTGCCTGACTGACTTCGGACTCGACGTTGGTCAGACTGGAGTGCCGGATATCGGTTCCGTGCGCCATGTAGATCGCGTGCTCGCAGATGTTCTTGGTGTGATCGCCGATTCGCTCCAGAGCCCGAGCCGCCCAGCTCAGGTCCATCTCCCGGGTGATGGTTCGCGGGTCCTCCAGCATGAAGGTCAGGCTCTGCCGGTAAATGGCCTCGTACTCCTCATCCACCACCTTGTCCGCCTTCATGACCTCAAGCCCCTGCTGCACGTCCAGTCGCGCGTACGCATCCAGCGAGTCGCGAATCATGCCCTTCACGTGGCGGGCGAGGTTTCGCAGTTCGCGAAAGTTCGTGGACGGGCGTTTCACCGTTGCGAGCCGGGACGCGAGTTCGCCGATCTTTTCCGCCTCGTCGCCGATTCGCTCGAGTTCGGTGATCGTCTTCATGGCGGCAACGATGAGGCGCAGGTCGCCCGCCGTCGGGGCGCGGGTAGCCAGAATGCGCCGGCACTCGTCGTCGATACGGACTTCCATTTCGTTGACCTGGTGGTCCGACTCGGCCACGCTGAGGCCCAGTTCGCTGTCGGCCTCCGCGATCGCCCGGATGGCGCGGTCGAACTGGTCTTCAACCAGCCCGCCCATGTTCAGTACCAGGTTGTGAATGCCCTCCAGATCCTTGTTGAATCTGCGGGACGTGTGCTGACTTATGGACTCGACTTCCATAACGGCATGATTATATTACAGATGCCGGACGCTCCCTAACCCACCGCCCTCGCGGGACCGCCCCGCGCGACGAGACGGTTATCGGGAAACCGGCACGCAATCAGGCTGCCTTCGCCGACCTCGCTCTCGATACTCAGCGTCGCACCATGACGCTGCAGGGCGTGCTTCACGATAGCCAGACCCAGACCGGTGCCTCCAAGTTCCCGCGAGCGCCCCGGATCGACACGAAAGAACCGCTCGGTCACCCGCGGAATGAGCTCCTCGGGGATACCGATCCCGGTGTCCTTGACGGAAAAGACCGCGCCATTCTCGCCGGACTCCCAACGCACGTGGACGGAGCCTTCGGGAGAGGTGAAGCGCACGGCGTTGCTCACAAGGTTATGAAAGATCGAATGCACCTCGGCCTCGCTCCCCAACAGGGCAAGATCGGTTCCAAAGTGCACGGAGATTCGAGGCGTCCGCAGACCTGAAACGAATTCCCGCTCGATGAACTTCAGCATTCCGACCACATCGATGAAATCACGCGGCGCCTCCTCTTGTGACGACTCCAGACGCGTGAGTTCGATCAGGTCGCGCAAGATTCTCGTCATCCTCGATACCTGCCGCTCCATCTCCGCAATGGGGGTACGCCAGTCCCGATTGAGGCCGGAATCGTGCGCCAGCGCGTCCAGATACCCGCCGATCACGGTGAGTGGCGAACGCAACTCATGCGAGGCATTGGCCACGAAGTCGCGCCGGGTACGTTCCAGGCGCACTTCCCGCGTGATGTCCCGAATGATTGCCAGGCGCTGGTTCTTGCCGTAGGGAATGATCTGTACGGACAACTGCCCTCCCTCCATCGCCGGAGAGGGAATGCTGACCGAGTCGCCCCCCGGATTCTCCAGATGGCTCACGAAGTCGGGGTTGCGAATCAGGTTGTCGATGCGATGGCCCACGTCGGTCGCTAGGTTCAGGCCCAGCAACCGCACAGCGGCCCGGTTACACCACAGAATCTCGTTGCGGGGATTCAGTATGATGCCGCCGTCATGCAACGCCCGGGTGGACTGCCTGACCTCACGCACCAGCCGGCGATAACGTTTCCTTCGTTTGCGCGACTTGGACCTCAACCTGACAACGATCGAGAAAAGCTCTGCCCAGAGTCCCCTGGTCGCGGGAGGAACCGGCGCACCCTTTTCCAGCGCCCGGTCGAGGTAGTAGAGATTTCGCAGCGTGACGGCCAGATAAAGAGCCAACGCCCCGACCAGCCACCAGGCAGGATTACCCAGCCAGATTCCCGCGAGGAGCGCAAGCGCCAGCCATGCTCCGGCATAGACGAAATGCGATACCCACCGATTCGGCAACATCAAGCCTCGCGAGGAGAAAACCGGTAACCTGCGCCGCGAACGGTCTGTACCAGTTTATCGTATCCGGAGTCGGTGAGCGCCTTGCGCAGCCGCCGAATGTGCACGTCGACGGTGCGCTCCTCCACGTAGACATTGGCGCCCCAGATCCGGTCCAGGAGTTGCGTGCGGGAATAGACGCGATCCGGGTGATGCATGAAGAAGTGCAGTATCCGGTATTCCGTCGGGCCGAGCGAAATCTCCGAACCGTCGACGCTGACCCGATGACTCGCCGAGTTCAGTTTCAGCCTGCCGACCGTGATGGTCTCGTCCTGGTATGCGGCCCCCCGCCTGAGCACGACCTTGATCCGGGCCAGCAACTCCCGCGGCGAGAACGGCTTGGTGATGTAGTCGTCGGCGCCGCCCTCAAGCCCGGCTACGCGGTCGTCTTCCTGGACGCGTGCCGTCAGCATGATGATCGGTATTTCCCGGGTCTCGGGATCGCGCTTGAGTTGCCGGGTGAGTTCCAGTCCGCTCACGTCCGGCAGCATCCAGTCCATCAACACCACGTCGGGGTACTTGTCGGCCACGGATGAACGGGCTTCGGTACCCGTTGCGGCGGAAAGCACCTCGTACCCGGCCCGGCCGAGATTGAACGCCAGCATTTCCCGGATTGCTGCCTCGTCTTCCACGACAAGAACTTTCTGTTGCATCGCACGCTTTCCGAAAACCGTCATTACACGCTGCAATTATTACAATTCCATTAATCGGGAAGGCATTATCTCACCTGCCGGTTTCCACGCGGACTCCGACCTGAGATAGACGGGGTTCGCCTCCTCCGGCGCACGGCCTTTTCCGGCAGCCAGATCGGCCTGCGCCAGAGGGAACAGATCGATCGCCTGTGGGCGGGCCTGCGGGAAGACGCCGCCCGCCTGCGCCATCAACCCGGCAAGCTCGTCGCCATAGACCTCGAATCCGCTTCCGGCGGCGGTCCAGGAAACCGATCCGGCGGAGGGGAGGTCTCCGGATGCAGCGGCGCTCCGGGAGACCGGCCTGGCGGCGCTCACGTCTCCGGGATTAACGGCGCTCGGGTCTCCCGGTGCGGCAGCGCTCAACTCCTCGGGTGATGTAATTTGCTCGGTACCAACAACTCGCGCGAGGCTGTCTTGCATCTTGCAGGCCGCCCAATACACCTCGCCCATGCGTGCGTCCATGCAAACCAGGGTGTGGGAGGAGCCGTGAGTCCGCCACATCCCCTGAGCCGTCGCCGCCAGGCTTGAGACGGGCAGCAGCGGCAGTCCGGTCGCCATACCGAGGCCCTGGGCCGCCGCGGCGGAGATGCGCAAGCCGGTGAACGATCCGGGTCCTCTGCCAAAGGCGATGGCGTCAAGATCCCGCAGCGACAGACCTGCACTGTCCAGCAGTTTCGCGGTCAGCGGAAGTAGCTGTTCGGTTTGCTCGCGCGGCGTGGCGATCAACGCCTGCCGGACGGCGCCGTCCACGTACAGTGCCACGGAGCCCTCCCGGCTGGAGGTTTCAAGCGCCAGCAATTTCACGGCGCTCAATTCCGGAGTCCGCGCGGGAGCCTGTGTGGGTGTCCGTGCGAGTGTCTGTGCGAGTGTCTGCACGGGAGTCTGAGGGGGTGTCCGCACTGCTATCGGCGCCGGCGCCCGTCGGCAACGAAGCGACAAAATCCAGTGCCTGATCGGTTTCATCGAGAATCGGCATGGGCGGCAGGCTATCCAGAAACACGCGCCCGTAATGCCGTGTCCTGAGTCTGGGGTCGCAGATGACGACGAGGCCCCGGTCGGAGAAGTCCCGGATGAGACGCCCGACACCCTGTTTCAGCGCAAGCACGGCCTGGGGCAACTGGAACTCCGAGAACGGATCGCCTCCGTCCCGGCGAATGGCGTGCAGCCGCGCCTGTATCAGGGGATCGCCCGGAGCAGCAAAGGGCAACTTGTCGATGATCACCAGGCGCAGTGCAGGACCCCGAACGTCCACGCCCTGCCAGAAACTGCTGGTACCGAGCAGAACGGCGTCTGTCGTGCTGCGAAATCGCGTCAGCAGTTCGGTGCGCGGCCCCTCGCCCTGCACCAGCAGCGGGCCGGGCAACGCGCGGCCATCGATCCACGCACGTGCCGCATTGAGCGCCCGGTAGCTGGTAAACAGGAAAAAGGCTCCGCCGCCGGCAGCTTCGATGAGGGGCCAGACGCACGCGAGGACTCTCTCGATGTAGTCTGGAGCCGCGGGCTGCGGCAGACCCTGGGGCAGGTACAGGCGGGCATTCTCCCGGTAATTGAACGGGCTGGGCAGTACCGCGGAAGCCGCATCCGGTACACCGATGCGGCCCAGAAAGTGGCTGAAATCGTCGCCCACCGCCAAGGTGGCCGAGGTGAACACCCAGGTACCGTCCAGGGCCCGAATTCTCTCGCCCAACTCCGCGCCCACATCCAGGGGCGTCCAGTGCGCCGCAAAGCTGTGGCGCGAAACTTCGACCCAACGCAATCCCCGGGACTCGTCGTCGTCGAGAGCCTTCAACCGGGCGATGCCGTCGCGGCTGCGCTCCCAGCAACGCTCCAGCCCCGGATTCATGTCTCTGGCATCCTCCAGGCCCGTTGCCATCCGTTCCAGGGCACGTTCCCAGTCCCTGAGTGACTGGTTCACGCCCGACGGACAGGCGTTCCAGTGCAAACGCCCGCGATGCTCGCCGAACCCGAGCCGGGCGTCGGCGGCGGCGCGCTCCAGATCGTCGGCCAGAGGCTCGAGTTCAGCGGAAATTCCGGCCGCCCGGGTTTCCGCCACGACATCCCTCGCCAGATTCTGCAGTTCGCGGCTGCCCACGGAAACGCCGAAGAACTGCTGCGCAATCTCCGGCAACTGGTGTGCCTCGTCGACAATAACGGCTTCCAGGTCCGGGAGTAGCTGGCCGAATCCGGCCTCCTTGAGCGTCAGGTCGGCCAAAAGCAGGTGATGGTTGACCACGACCACGTCGGCGGACATCGCGCGGCGGCGCGCCTCCACGAGGAAACAGTCGTCGAGTTGCGGACAACGGCTGCCCAGGCAGTTGTCGGCGGTAGACGTAATCCAGGTCCGCAGGGAATAGTCATCGGTGAAATCGTCTATCGCGGTGAGGTCGCCACTTCCCGCTGTGCGCGCCCAGTGGTGTACGGCCGCCAGCCTGTCCAGCAGCGCCGGATCGCGCACGGCCCCCTGGCGCGCGGTTTCCAGCCGGTGGCGGCAAAGATAGTTGCGCCGGCCCTTGAGCAGCGCCACGCGCACGGGGCGGCCGACGACGGCGCCCAGCAGGGGCAGATCGCGCTTGAAGAGCTGGTCCTGCAGCGTCAGCGTGCCCGTGGAGATCGCCGTGCGCCGTCCGCTCAACAGCGCCGGCACGAGGTAACCGAACGTCTTGCCAATCCCGGTACCCGCCTCCACCGCGAGGTGCCGGCTGTACGACAGCGCCTCGTCCACCATCAGCGCCATGTCCTCCTGGGCAACGCGCCGGGTGAAGCCCGGAAGGTGGCGAGCCAGGAGACCGTGAGTGTCGAAGACTTCGGCGAGTTCGGGCATGAAGCCACTATAGCGTGATCCCCGGCCGTTGAAAGGAGGCATTTCTGGGCAATCTGCCGCATTGAACGCCTGGTAGCCTGAATCCTGTACGAAAAAATGGACTACGGGGTATAGAGTCGGCCGCTTATTTCATTATACTTCCGCCCTTCAATCCGGAAGGCGTTCAAACCACCATGACCACTCGACTCGAGAGCCTCAGCGAATGGGTTGCCGGGATTGCCCGATTGACGCAAGCGGAACGCGTCCACTGGTGCACCGGTACCCGTGACGAGTACGACGAATTCGTACGGGAAATGCTCGCCCGCGGCGACCTCCTCGAACTCAACCAGGACTCCTATCCGGACTGCTACCTGCACCGCTCCGACCCCCGCGACGTCGCGCGCGTCGAACACCTGACGTATGTGTGCTCGGATCGCAAGGAGGACGCCGGACCCAACAACAACTGGATGCTGCCTGCCGAGGCCAGGGAGAAGATGAATGGTCTGTTCGACGGCTGCATGAAGGGGCGCACGCTCTACGTGATCCCCTACTGCATGGGACCGCTGGGATCGCCCTACTCCCGCTACGGGGTGGAAATCACCGACAGCACCTACGTCGCCGCGAACATGTACCTGATGACCCGGATGGGCGACGCGGCACTGGCCGAAATCGAACGCACGGGCCGCTTCATCAGGGGGCTGCACTCGGTTGGCGAACTGGATCCGGAACGGCGCTTCATCATGCACTTCCCCGAAGACCTGACGATCATGAGCTACGGCTCCGGTTACGGCGGCAACGCGTTGCTGGGCAAGAAATGCCATGCGCTGAGGATCGCCAGTTACCAGGCTCGAACCGAAGGCTGGCTGGCCGAGCACATGCTCATCGTCGGCGTGGAGAATCCTGCCGGCGAGACCCACTACCTGGCCTGCGCCTTCCCGTCCCAATGCGGCAAGACCAATCTGGCCATGCTGATCCCGCCCAAGAGCCACCGGGGCTGGAAGGTCTGGACGCTCGGCGACGACATCGCCTGGATGCACCTGGACGACGAGGGCCGTTTGCGGGCCATCAACCCCGAAGCGGGCCTGTTCGGCGTCGTGCCCGGCACCAACCGCCACACCAACCCCAATGCCTACGAGAGCATTCGCCGCGACGCCATCTTCACCAATGTCGCGTTGACGGCGGAAAACGACCCCTGGTGGGAAGACAAGGACACCGGCGAACCCGTAATGGACTGGCAGGGCCGGCCCTACGATCCCGCGAACGGGCCTGCCGCGCACCCCAACTCACGATTTACGGTGTCGGCGAAGAACAACCCCAGCTATTCCGAACTGGCCGAGGCCCCTCGCGGCGTGCCCATCAGCGCGCTGGTGTTCGGCGGACGCCGACGCGAACTGACGCCGCTGGTGTACGAGGCCAGGGACTGGGCCCACGGCGTGCTGGTCGGCGCCACCGCGGCATCGGAAACCACCGCCGCGGCCACCGGCAAGGTGGGCGTCGTACGGCGCGATCCCATGGCGATGAAGCCCTTCTGCGGCTACAACTTCGCCGATTACTGGAGCCATTGGCTAAGCTTCGAGAATCGCTCCGATGCGCTGCCGCGAATCTTCCATGTGAACTGGTTCCGCCGCGATCCCGACGGCAGCTTCCTTTGGCCGGGATTCGGCGAGAACCTGCGGGTTCTGCGCTGGATCATCGACCGTTGCCGGGACCGGGTCGACGCCGTCGAATCGCCAATCGGCTATCTGCCCGAGCCCGGCGCCATCGATACGTCGGGTCTGGATATCGAGTTGGAGACGATGCAGGAACTGCTCAGCGTGGATCCCGAGGCGTGGAAGCAGGAGATGCAAAGCATCGGCGAGTACTTCCAGACCTATGGCGACCGCGTGCCGCAGCGCCTGCGCGCAGAGCACGGCAAGGTCCTTTCCGCCCTGTCCTGAGTCTGCCGGCCCTACCAGTTCGCGGCGGCTGCGGATGCCTTGCGGTGCCCATCGACACGGCGCCGCAGCAAGTCGTGACCGGCCTCTCCCGGCGGCAGCTCGCTCAGAAAACGCCGCCATGCCCGGGCGCCGGGACGGCTTGAGTAGAGCCCCACCAGGTGCCGGGTCATGGCCTTGACGGGCGTGCCGCGCCTTACCTCGCTGGCCATGTACCGCAGGTATTCCCTCAGGGCGTCCTCCCGACTGGATACACCGCGGCGCCGGCCGAGTCGGCTGTCGAGTTCGGCCAGGACCCACGGGTTACCATACGCACAGCGCCCCAGCATGACTCCGTCCACGAGGCCGGCCTGGTCCAGGACACTGGCTTCCGAATCGAGCCCGCCATTGAGAATGACCCGCAGTGCCGGATAGTCCGACTTGAGCCGGTAGACCCGGCCGTAATCCAGCGGCGGAATCTGGCGGTTCTGCTTTGGCGACAGCCCTCTGAGAATTGCCTTGCGAGCGTGGATGATCACAGTTCGGCACCCAGCATCCGCGACGGCGCCAACGAAAGCGTGCAGGAACTCGTAGCTGTCCAGGTCGTCGATGCCGGTCCGGGTCTTCACGGTGACCGGCACGTCGACGGCTTCCATCATGGCGCGCAGGCACGCCGCAACCCGTTCGGGCTCGGCCATGAGCGCGGCGCCGAAACGCCCCGACTGAACCCGGTCGCTGGGGCAGCCGACATTGAGGTTGATCTCGTCGTAGCCCTCCGCGGCACCCAGGGCCGCCGCCTGCGCCAGTTCGCCGGGATCGCTGCCGCCCAACTGCAACGCGACCGGATGTTCGCCGGGATGAAATTCGAGCAGGTGCAGGCGGCCGCCCTGCACCAGTGCCGCGGCGGTGATCATTTCCGTGTAGAGGCGGGTTTCCGGCGAAATCAGTCGCAGCAGGTACCGGCAATGGCGGTCGGTGCGCTCCATCATGGGGGCAACGGCAATCGTCAGGACGTTTCCCGAGATTTCCATACAGGGTCAATCCCAGCTCTCGCGTTCGGCGCCGTTTCCGATGGCGTGGTTGATGTCGCGCAACGCCTCGTATAGGCGCAGAAACACCCGATTGTAACCATCCCGGTAAAGGCGCTGCAGGTCCGGGTCGGGCTCGACCGTGCGCGATGTCACCCCGATCCGCCCGCATGCGTCATCGACTCCGGAATAGACCCGGGCGCCAAGTCCTCCGAGGATCGCCGCACCCAGGCACGTTGCCTCGTCCACATTCGGCACGGCAATGGGCCTTCCCGCCAACGCCGCCTTGATCTTCAACAGCGGTTCGATGCGCGTGCTGCCGCCGGTCGCAGCCAGCGTGCGCGCATCCAGCGAGAACTCGTCAAACAGGCATTCGCAGAGCCGGTGGCACTCATAGGCCACTCCTTCCATGACCGCCCGGGCCAGATGTCCGGGGCCCGTGTCGCTGGTCAGGCCGACGAAGGCGCCCCTGGAGCGGGGGTCGAAAACCGGCGGGTTCGCCTGACGCAGGTGCGGCAGGAATTGCACGCCGCCGCTGGCCGCAGGCACTGCTTCAGCCGCTGCGAGCATCTGCCGGAACGCTTCATCCGTGTCGACCGCCGTGTCGAGCACGGTCGTCAGAATTCGCCGCACCCAGTCTACGCTGCCGCCAGAATAGTACAGACCGGACATCGCGTAGTATCGGTCGGGTACGGCATGGATTCCCTGCGCGATGCCCTTCGCGGCGATTTCGGGGGATGCCTTCGGTTTGTTCAGTGTCACGAGAATGGCTTCCGCGGTGCCCATGGAATCCAGCACGTCGCCCTCGTGGATCAGGCCCAGGGCGAGTGCCGCACAGACATGATCGTGCCCGCCGGTGCACACGGGCAGGCCCTCGGGCAATCCGGTTGCCGCGCTTGCATCCGCGGTCAGTCCGCCCAGGTGCGTGCCGCTCGGCACGCACTCGCCCAGCAGATCCTCGCCAATGCCGATCTCGGCCAGGAGCGGCGTGGACCATCGCTTGCTGCCGATGTCGAGAACCATCATCCGGGAGGCCAGCGTGTAGTCGGTAGCCGCGGTGGAACACAGCCTGAATGCGCAGAAATCCGGCAAGTTCAACCATCGCCGCATGCGCTTGTAGATTTCGGGCTCGTGCCGGCGGAGCCACAGGGGACGCAGGATGCCGGCGGCGGTGTTGGACGGCAGCCCGGTAATTTCGGCGGTGCGTTGCTGTCCGACGGTTTCAGCCCACCACTCGAGCACGCCGGCCGTACGGCGGTCGAACCAGCTTATCGCTGGATACAGCACCTCCCCCGCCGCATCCAGCGGCACCCCGGCCTCGGCCATTCCCGTAACTCCGATTGCGGCGGGCTCGACTTCGTCGGGCAGCGTGCGGCGCACCCGGCCCAGCAGCGCGCAGATCGTATTCCATAGTGCGTTCGCGTCGTACTCGGCCCAGTCGGGACGGGGATGATGCGTCGCGGTGGGCTGAACCGCCTTTGCCAGTTCCGTGCCGTCGTCGGCAAACGCAGCGACCTTGGTGTTCGTCGAGCCGATGTCGATGCCGAGCAGTGCCTGCCGCAATGGACTGACCCGTTTTCAGGCAGGCATCAGGGCGACCTTCACGGACCGCGATCCGTCCCTGACCAGGTCGATGCCGCGCTGGAAGTCGCTCAGGGGCAGCGTGTGGCTGATGATGCGATCCATGGGCAGGAGGCCCTTCGCCAGCATGTCTATGGCGATGGGGTAGCAACCGGGGCCAAGATGGGATCCGAGGATGTTCAGTTCCTTGCGGTCGCCGATGAGCGTCCAGTCGACCGTGACCGGCTTCTTGAACACGCCGAAGACCACAAACGTCCCCTGGTTGCGGATCATGGCCAGTCCCTGTTCCACCGCGGTGCCGGCGCCGCTGGCCTCAATGAATTTGTCGCAGCCGTAGCCGGCGGTGAACCTGAGCACCTCGGCGACGGCATCGTCGGTCCCCGGATTCAGCACCAGGTGCGCCCCCGCCGCCTTCGCCTGTTCCAGGCGCCAGTCATTCAGGTCGGTGGCAATGAGCAGCCTGGGATTCTTCAGTCGGGCCGCGGCAATCATGCCGATGCCGATGGGACCGGCCCCGGCGATGACCACGACATCCCCGAACTGGATGTCGGCGCGCTGCACGGCGTGTATGGCGCAGGCCAGCGGTTCGACGTAGACGGCGTGCTCGATCGGCACCTGCCCGGGAATCCGGTGGTTGATTGCGTTGCCGGGGAACTTCATGTACTCGGCCATCGCCCCCTGGGCCTTGCGGCGAAAACCGTAGATCTCGGGGACGATGCACATGTGATAGTTGCCGCCCTTGCAAAACCGGCAGGACCAGCAGGGAGTCACCTGTTCGGAGACGGCCGTATCCCCGATCTTCAATCCGTATCGTTCGCCCGCCCCTTCGCCCAGGGCAGCCACGTGGCCGACGAACTCATGGCCGGGAACCACCGGCGGCTGGACGTAGCCCTTGATGTCGCCCACGCTCCAGTACCCAGGAGTTCCCACATAGCAGGCAATGTCGCTGGCGCAGATGCCCGCCGAATGTACCTTGATCACGACTTCGCCGGGCCCCGGAACGGGTACATCCATCTCTTCCAGCCGATAGTCTTCCGGCTGATGGCAGATGACGGCCTGCATCCGCCTGGGCAGGGGCTGGTTTGCTTCAAAATTCATGGTCGGCTGACTCCCCGCTGTCCTGACTGTCGCGGGCTGTTCCGCGGCATGCCGAATCATCCTGGCAACCTGGCTTTCCTACCGGGTCCCTAGAGCTTCAGCTCCGGCGTGACCACCTTCATATCCTCCTCCAGAGACCGTTTCGGCGCGATTCCGGATGCCTGCAATGCGCCATGGTACGCCCTTACCGCCTCGTCGGGGGCGATATTGCCGTCGGCAACCTCGCGCAGCAGGCGCACGAAACTCACCGGGTCTTCCGTGGTCTGGATCCGCCGGCCGAACAATGCCACGTGGGCACCGTGTTTCCTGGCCTTGTACAGCAATGTAAACGCGTCGCCACTGGTACTCGGCGAGCCTCCCAGGACACCTATGATCGCGGGAGTATAGGCGACGAGTTCCTCGAGATGCTGCGGCCCGTTATAGGCCAACTTGAGAAATTCGGGCGCGGAGGAATCGGGCAGTCCGGCGAGCATTCGCGAAATACAGTCGTTGACGAATGCCGGGATGTCTTCCGGCGAAAGTCGCACCGGCGCGCTGGGATTGAAGATTTCGGCGAAATATCGAAACCCCGCCCTGGTTGCCTTTACGCGAAACTGCCGGAAGCGTTCCAGCGTTTGCAAGTCGGTTTTCACATCGTTGTTGAAGGTGACGGAATAGAGGCCGAGGTTCACCGCCGGAACGGCGCCCTCCTCCGGCGTCAGCGTTCCGAAACGGATTTCGTCCAGCGTCGAGGAAGAGAACGGATAAGACAGCGATGTGTCGTAGGCGCCGTGTCGCACGTGCCAGTTGTCGGTCGTATCGTTGGCCCGCACAGCCGGCGTGACCGGCGACCCATTGAAGAGACGCCGCCGGTGACCCAGGTCGTCCATGGTACTGGCCGAAGTCAGCAGGACGTCCAGCCGAGCATCCCGCACCAGCGACTCCATGTGTTCCCGGTACGCCGCAAGGGACGGAAACAAGCCGGCCATGGACGAGACGCCCAGGGCGATATCGGGGTCGGCCGCGTAGCAGATGATGAATTCCCCGCTGCCACGGTCTGCGCGCAGCGCCCGAAGTTTACGGTCGAGTGACTTTTCCACGCGTCCTCAATTCTGGAACAGCAGGAATCCGCCGTCGATGGGAACGGAGATGCCGGTCAGGAACGATGCGTCGTCGGAACAGAGAAACGTCACCACGGAGGCGACTTCCTCGGGTTCCCCGACCCTTCCGATGGCATGTTGCCCGTAGACTTTCTTGCGAAACACCGGATCGGCGAAAGCCGCCTCGGCCATCGGCGTCTTGATGACGGCGGGGCACACGACGTTGATGCGAATCCCCTGGTCCGCGTATTCCACGGCCGCAGCCTTGGTCAGCCCGACGACACCGTGCTTGCTGGCCACGTAGGCGCATCCCGGCACCCTGGCGCCATTCAGTCCGGCGACGGAGGCGTTGTTGACGATCACGCCGCCGCCGCTCTTGAGCATTGCGGGGATCTGGTGTTTCATGCTCAGGAAAACGCCGCTGAGGTTGACGGCGAGGGTCCGGTCCCAGACCGCCTCGGAGAAATCCGCAGCTGGAATGGCCCGGCCGCTCACGCCGGCATTGTTGAACGCGAAATCGAGCCGTCCAAAGCGTTCCAGCGTGCGCCCGACGAGATTCTTGCAGGCGCGGCTGTCCGCCACGTCGGTGGCAACGAAAATGGCTTCGCCCCCTTCATCGGCAATTCGTGAAACCGCCTCCCGGCCTTCCTCCTCGCGGCGCGCCGCGATGACGACGGCCGCGCCCTCACGCGCAAACGCCAGCGCTGTGGCGAGCCCGATACCGGAATTGCCTCCCGTGACCAACGCCACCTTGTCGGAGAATCTGCTCGTCCGGCTGTTCATGCTCGCTATTATCCATAGGGACGGTTAAGTTGAAACCGCCAAACGTCCAGATCACTCCCGGTGAGCCATGCACGCCAACGATTCATTCGACGTCAACAGCCCGCGAACCATATTCGCCATATCGCTCCTTGCGTCCATCACGCCCTCGGCCGTGCTGGTGGGCCCACTGGTCGTCGGCGCGCTCGCGACGCAACTGGGCTTCACCCCGCAACAGGGCGGCAACATGATCTTCGCCGAACTCAGCGGCGCGGCGCTGGCGACGTTTCCGGCATTCTGGTGGGTCGGCAGGATCAACTGGCGCAAGGTACTATACTTTGCGCTGGCGCTGACCGTCATCGGGAATCTGGCATCCACTCTGGCCACCGACCCATGGCCGATGGGCGCAACCCGGTTCGCCACGGGAATCGGCGTGGGAACGATCATGCTGGTCACGCTCACCTCGGCCGGCCTGACTGCCAACCAGGAAAGGGTTTTCGGTTTCTGGCAGACGGGACAGATCGTTTTCGCCGCCATCGCGCTGTTTTCCATGCCGTTCATTATCCCGGTCATCGGTATTCGCGGCTTTTACACTGGACTTGCCGGCATCATGGCGCTGCTGGCTCTTGCGGTCCGCAGCTTTCCAACGGGCGGAACCGCGATGCCCGCGTTTCACTGGAGCCAACTCGACACTCGCATCAAGCGACTGGCGCCGCCTGCCCTGGCAGGGTTGCTTTTCTTCTATCTCGCGGTGGGCGGCGTATGGAATTTTGTCGAACGCATGGGCAATGCCGCGGGCTTCGAGCCGCGATTCATCGGTTACACGCTCTCCGCCGTATCCGTTGTAGGCGTGACTGGCGCACTCACTGCCACGTGGCTCAGTACCCGGCTCGGACGAATCATTCCCTTTGCCGCGGGAATCGTGATTATCGCCGTGTCCTTTGTTCTGCTGTACGGTTTGTCGTCGCAAAACCTTTTTGTCATGTCCGCCTTTCTCTTCAAGTATGGCTGGTGGTTCATTTCGCCATACCTGCTGGCCAACATGACCACACTCGACCCATCGGGGCGGCTGATAACCGCAACCAACTTTGTGATTGCGTTCGGTCAGGCACTGGGCCCGTTCGTTGTAGGTCTGTTCCTCGTCGAGGCCATAACCGGGCAGGTAATCGACTACTCTCCCGCACTGACTACCGGACTGGTCAGTTTCGTGTTCTGCTGTGTCTTGTTCACCCCTGTTGTCAAATCAAATGACCGCCTGTTGGTGCGGAACGGGTTGCAATGAAATGCTCGTTGCATGAAACACTCAATCATTCGTTCTTTCTGAGGGAGCATGCATAAATCTCTTTGTTTTCCTAACAAACACAATTCATTGGTTTTCAATTCCCGGGCAAAGTCATGTATCATGCGCTCGACACAAATACGCTGGCCAGACAGGCAATGGAGGAACGTCAACATGGCAATCAATGAGTCCAAACTGACCAAGGGTCAAGTGAGAAAACTCAATGCGCTGAGAAAGTCCGTAGGCAACGAACTCGGCGAAGAAGTCTTTGGCAAGTGGCTCGCGCAACAAGCCGCCATGAAGCCGAAACCCGACCCGATTGCAGAAAAAATCAAGGCGGCGTTGTCCGGTTACGAGAAGGATGCATCATTCCGCCTCGGAAACTACGGCTATACCATTCGTCGTGCGAGGGGCAAGGGGCAGTCGGGCTTCAGCATCACGAAGAACGAAAAACCCAGGTAAATTCGCCACCCCTGGCCGGGCCCAAGGGGTTGAAATTTCGTGGTTTTGCCCCATTGGCCATCCGTTGGCGCAATGGACGGAAGCCTGTGGCAGGGCCCGAAGCACTCATTGCTCATGGCATCGTCAGCGTTCAGAAAGTTTGCTGTTCGCCGGAATTACTCGCCTGTTGACCCGAATCAATGATTCCCGATTCAATCCAGGTGTTCTTCCACGCGAACCAGAATCTCCTGTGGTTGCTTACGCTCACTCTCGACCTCTCCATGACGTTGTTGATGTACCGGCTGTTCGGTCGTCTCGGGCTGACGGCTGCAATTGTATTGGCGATTCTGTTGGCCAACCTTCAAGGCCCGAAACTCACCGTGATCATGGGAATGGAAACCAGTCTCGGGGTGATCTTCTATTCCAGTATCTTCTTCGCGACGGATTTGTTGGGCGAGAAACATGGGCGAGCCGCCGCCAGCCAGGCGGTTCTTCTGGGCTTTGGTGTCAGCGTCATCATTGTCGTCATGATGAGCATGAGTTTGCTTTACCTGCCGTCTACCCGCCCCGAATCGGCTCTGTTTTCCTCAGAAATCCACCAGGCGTTTTCGAGAATCCTGGACTTTACCCCCCGTTTCG
The DNA here is from genome assembly GCA_022825505.1 of Gammaproteobacteria bacterium. Lineage (GTDB taxonomy): Bacteria > Pseudomonadota > Gammaproteobacteria > Steroidobacterales > Rariloculaceae > UBA6522. The sequence continues at coordinate 26,403 of JAJDWR010000074.1, forward strand.
TATTTGGGTCGCTGCTGGCCTACTTGATCAGTCAGAGTTTCGACGTTTGGTTTTTCCACAAGGTCAAGGCATGGACCCACGACAGGCACCTCTGGTTACGCAATAACCTGTCGACCATTGCGTCACAAGCGCTCGATACCGTGCTCTATGCGGTTATCGTCTGGTGGGGAATTTTCGATCTGGGTACCGCAATGCAGTTGGCATTGGCCAAGTATGCCTTCAAGGTGTTTATCGCGGCTTTCGATACACCCTTCATCTATTGGGCCAGAAACTGGGACGTATCCCGTCCGATTGGGAGTGGACTGGCGCTGCCGCAACGCCAGTAGCGGATCGAGCCGCAAACGCGGAACGAACCCGACGATGCGCCGCCACCCGGCGCGACGGCACTCAATCGAAGACGCCCCTCACTGTCTCCTCGATGAGGTGGTCGACGACAGCCTGCACAGCCTCCTCCGAATCTGCGCCGCCGTCCAGCGCCGCCTTGTGTGCACGCACCTGCCGGTGGGCGCTGGTTCCGTGGGTCAGTATGGAATGCACGTGCTCCACCTCTGACACGCAGTCCAGTGCCTCGGCGTCTTCCCGGGTGAGTTCCAGTATTTCCTCCACGAGCTGTGCAAAGGGGATGATCCGCCCGCGGCCCAGGTCGATGAGACCTTCATCAAAGCTGTAGCGCATGGCGCGCCAGCGGTTCTCGGCAAGCATCAGGCGCGAATACATGCGCCAGCGCTGATTGTTGGTGCGCAGCCGGTAGAGCATTCTCAGCATGCAGGCGGTCAGGGCCGCCAGGCACAGGGCATCGTCCATGCTCGTGCACACATCCATGATGCGCGTCTCGAGCGTCGGATACCGCGCGCTGGGCCGCAGGTCCCACCAGATCATGGTCGAGTCGGGTATCAGGCCCGCGTCGACCAGGACACGGATGTGACGCTCGTATTCCGCGTAGCTGTCGAACCGCTCGGGCAGGCCGGTGCGGGGCACCGCGTCGAATACCGTCAGGCGATAGGACTTGAGCCCCGTATCCCGGGCCTCCCAGAACGGTGAGGAGCAGGACAGCGCGAGCAGGTGCGGAAGAAAGTAACTGAACTGGTTCATCAGGTCGATGCGCAGTTCATCGTCGTCGATCCCCACATGCACGTGCATCCCGCAGATCAGCAGACGCCGGGCCGCCGCCTGCATTTCCGCGTACAGCGCCGCATACCGCGCCCTCTCCGTGTGCTTTTGCTGCTCCCAGTGGGCGAACGGATGCGAGGACGCAGCAATCGGCGCAAGACCGTGGGAGTCTGCGACGTCCGCCACGGCGGCTCGCAGTTCGGAGAGAGACGCCCGGGCCTCCGCCATGTTCCTGCAAACGCGCGTGCCCACTTCGATCTGCGCGCGGAGCAACTCGGGACTGACGAGTTGATCGCTACACCGTTCGGCGCACTCTTCCAGCATGTTCGCGGGCTGAGTCGTGACCAGGTCCCGGGACTTGCGGTCAACGAGCAGGTATTCCTCCTCGATACCGATTGAAAAGGATGGCTCCTGCATGTCGGTCAGTCTCCCATTCCGGAAGTGGCACGCCTATACAATTCTTCGTCGGCCAGGACCGGTTCCAATGCCCGTGCGAGTCTGTCGGCCCAGGCTGCCTGGCCATTGGAATCGGCGACCAGGTCCTGCCGAATCTCGACGCCCGCACAGGCCAGCCCGAGAGACTCGGCGTGATGGTCGATGGTGAAGTCCGCCGGGTGCCGTCCGGAATACGGCTCGTTGTCGCCGACGCGTATTTTTCCGCTTGATCGCAGTCGCGCCATCAGCGGCAGCGCAAGGCGCGCGTCGGTGTCCCAGAGCACGCCGACGTCCCAGGGCCGTGGCAATCCATGTTGATGGGGCGTGAAGCTGTGGAGGCTGATCATGACCGGGACGCAATCGGCGGACGTCAGCGACATGATCTCCCGGTGCAATGCCTCGTGATAGGGCGTATACAACTCCCCGATGCGCTGTGCACGCTGACTCTCCCTCATGCTCACGTTGCCCGGAATCAGCACCCCGTCGCTGATTTCGGGCATTGCGGTCGCGTCGTCCAGATGCCGGTTCAGGTCGATGACCAGCCTGGAGTAGCTTCCCAGCATGGCGACGCATCCCAGCCGCCTGCAAAGGGTTCTGGCCACCTCCGCGGCACCGATGTCCCATGCGATGTGATCGTCAAGATACCGGTCGGCAAGGCCCAGCATCCCGAGCGACCGGGGAATTCTCTTGCTCGCATGATCGCAGGCAATGACCAGGCGCCGTTCCGTGCCGGCACGAATTACTTCAAATGCCGCCGGCTCATCGGCTCCGATCAGTCTCGGTATTGCTTGTTCTTCGGCGACTGCCATCCGGCGTGATACCCTTTTCCGGCGTCGGCGAAGTGTACCCAACAGCGAGCCAAAATTCCCCTGGAAACGCGCCGGACCGAATTCAACTCACAGGTCCTGGGGCAGGATGATTCCCAGGCGCCGCCGGTGATCCCGCCATAACTTCAGCAATTCCTCGCGCTTGCCCGGGTTCTGCTCCGACAGGTCCGCCGTTTCCCCGGGATCGTCGGCCAGGTTGAAGAGTTCGAAATTCCGTTCATCGAAGGGCTGTCCCAGGGACAGGAGCTTCCAGTCACCCTGTCGCAGAAACGAACGTTGAGCGTGGTTGAAGACGGTCACGTACTCCGAATCGTGAATTGCCTCTTCCTCGCCCGCCAGGAAAGCGGCGGCCGACTCGCCCAGCATGGGAGTCTTGTCCTGCGGATACTCAGTGCGGGCCAGTTCGAGCAATGTGGGCATGATGTCCATGACCGTCATGTACGCGTCTGTGAACTCTCCGCGCCTTTCAACTACGGGACCGGCCATGATCATCGGCGATACGAGACCGCCCTGGGACGGAAACCCCTTGCGGAGCCGAAACGGCGCCGAGCCCGCCTCCGCCCATTGCGGTCCATAGGTGACGAAGCTGCCCTTCCGTCCCATCAACTCGTAGGCGGTGATGTCATAGTGTTCGCGAACGTATTCGTGAAACACGCCGCCAAGCACATTCGGGGTCTCGGCCGCGGCGCCGTTGTCGCTCATGAACACGATCAGCGTATCGTCATGGAGATCGTTGCCGCGGAGGTAATCCAGCAGCCGGCCCACATGCCGGTCCAGATTGTCGATCATCGCCGCGTACAGTTCCATGCTTCGGGTCTCGCGCCGCTGTTGCTCCGCGCTTAGACTGGCGAAGGGCGCGATGTCCGGGTTGCGGGGCGGGAGATCCGAGTCGGACGGAATGACCCCCGCAGCCTTCAACCGTTCGAAATTGAGTTCGCGCAGCCGGTCGTAACCCATGTCGTAGCGGCCAGCGTACAGGTCGAGGTCTTCATCGGGCACCTGCAGGGGCCAGTGGGGCGACGTATACGCCGCCACCATGAAAAACGGACGTTCGTCGCCCCTGTCTTCTTCCAGGTAGCCGATGAGGGTATTGGTGAAGAAGTCGGTTGAGTACTCGCCGTTGGGCCAGTTCGCTTCGGCGTTATCCCGGAAGTACTTTGGCGACGAAGTGTCACGCAGACCGACGCCGCTGAAGTGGCTGCCGCCACCGAACTTGATCGCAAAGGAACGCTCGAAGCCTGCGGCCCAGGGTGACGAATCCAGCGTCTCGCCCAAATGCCATTTGCCCGCGAAGTACGTGCGGTAGCCGGCATCCCGGAGTAACTGCGGCAACACCGCAACCCGCTCGATTGCAAGCCGGTTTTCATAACCCGCCAGTCCCGGGATGACCGGCCCGGGGGTAAGGGACTGTCTGCCCACGCCGGCGACATGGTTGTTGTTGCCCGTGAATAGCATCGCCCGGCTGGTGGAGCAATAGGGCGAGGCGTGAAACTGGGTAAACAACAGCCCCTCGTCCGCAAGCGCGTCGATGTTCGGTGTGCGGATATCGCTGCCGTGCACGCCAAGGTCCGCGTAGCCGAGATCGTCGGCGATGATCAGCAGGATGTTGGGTCGATCCTGGGCCGCGCCGGGGCTCAGGCTCGCAAGGAGCAATGCTGCAACGGCCGTTGTTCGAATCATGGCAGGCATTCCTCGGGTACGGGACGCGGAGGATCAAATGGATCGCGCACCGGATACTATCATCCGCGTTGCTCGCGAAGGCGCCGCCTGATCCGATTTCGATCTTCGGGTCTGTCGACGCTGGACAGCGATTCCGGCGAGGGAGGGATCAGTACGCGGACGGGACCCGATTCGAGCAAGCGCCGCAGGGATGCATCCCCCTGTTCCAACCGCCTCTCCAGCAATACCCGCGCGGCAGGCTCCCAGATGGTGCACAGGGGCTCCAACACGCCATCCGGATGACGAAAGGCCGTGGCCAGGTGCGTCGCTGAACGACCGGCGATCAACGCAGTGAGCGTAGCGCGGTCCAACAACGGCATGTCGACAGCGACAAGCAGCCAGGCGGCGTCCGGGCTTGTTTTCCAGGCGGAATTCAGGCCGCCAGCAGGTCCCAGGCCGGGTGCGTGGTCGACGACGGTAGCCATGGCCTCATAACCGCCGGTCCGGTCCTGCCGTGGACCCACGGATACCTGCACGGAAGCGCAAAATTCACCCATCAACTCAGCGAGCCAGCTCACCTGGGCCTGCCCGTGATAGTCGATCAGCCCCTTTTCCGTGCCCATCCGGCTGCTCCGGCCGCCGGCCAGGATCAGTCCTCGCAGCGCGCCGGGGCCACTTACCGACATGTCGTCTCCGTGTACGGCCGCTGATGTCGTCTCGGTGTACGACCGCGAATGTCGCGACGGTGCGGTTTCGATACCATGACCGGATAGTCGCAGACACGCCCCCGGTTGGGAAGCCGGCGAAGGGCGTTTTAGGGTTGCCCACAGCCTTTTTTGCCTTGACACCCCAACGGGCAGTCTTTACGCTCGCGCCGCAAGGAATTGGGGCCATAGCTCAGCTGGGAGAGCGCTACAATGGCATTGTAGAGGTCGGCGGTTCGATCCCGCCTGGCTCCACCAATTTCCGACTTCAATTGAAAACGCGGTACATCGACGTCCCCATCGTCTAGAGGCCTAGGACACCGCCCTTTCACGGCGGCAACAGGGGTTCGAATCCCCTTGGGGACGCCACACTCCGAATCCGTGTTCGGTTAGAAGCCCCGCGCCGTGCCGTGGATCCTTCAGTCCATTCCGGGTAGCGACAGGTTATCGGTGTAGATGCAGTTGGCCTCACGTACTTCGGCGGCCGTTCCGAGGACGCGATCGCGGAACTTCACGTGGTTCCATTCCCCGACCCAGTGTTCGGGGTCGGTGAAGGAGAACTCCATTTTCAACGTGTTGCCGTCGTTGATCAGGCTGTATCGCTCGACGATTTCCAGTTGTTCGCCCGCCAGGATGCCCGCCTGCATCAGGTGATTCTCACCGATGAAACCGGTGGTCTCGATCACCAGCGTATCGTCCTCCCAACGGCCGAGCGATTCGCCGTGCCAGTTGCGGTCGAGATCGCCCTGCGGCTGGCGCTCGCGCCCGTCCAGATAGATGACGCGGTAGTCGTTGTTCAGGCGCGAGATCATGTAGATGGCGGTCGGGTACTGCAGCATCATGACGGAGCCGTAACGGGTCATGAAGCGCGGCATGCCCGGTGGGTAGCACTGGATGGTCGGGTCGCCGAATCGCACACCCTCCTCGGTGGCTGCAAGGTATTCATCCAGGTAGGCCTGCGCCTTGGGCGTCAACTCTGGCTTGGGCTTGAACTCGAACGAGCCGTAATTGGCCCGCCACTCGTCCTCTCCCCGGAATCGCCATACGCCCGTCAGATCGAAGGGCGCTTCGGGCCACTCCCTGGCCAGATGCGCCGGATCGAGTGCGCCGGGGACCTCGCTGGCGACGACCGGTAGCTGGGAAGGTCTCGTTTTCGCTTCCCGCTCCTGCCAGGTTTCGCCCTCGGGAGGCGGCGCCCACTCCATCAGGGACGGATACACGAGCCGGGTGGGCTGGGGCGCATCCATGTTGTAAGCCCGGCCATCGGCCCCGATGAGACCTTCCACCAGCCCTCCGGGCTGACCGGATCGCAGGGGATAGAGCTTCATCGTGACCTCGTCGCCGACGGAGATGGAATTGCGATCGAACTCCATGGCCTCCATGCCCGCAATGCTCTGTCCCTCGATCTGCCAGGCCACCGTTTCGCCGGTCTCCTCCGTCACATCCAGCCCGATGATCAGGTGCGGATTGCGGTAGATGAACTCGGTGACCGTGCCCGTTTTCAGAATCGTGGCGGTGGTATCGAACACGACCGCCGAATGGTGTCCGCTCCCGATTCGGCTTACGCCCATCAGCAAGAAAAGCACGGTAATCGATACGAAAGTCTTCATTGCAACGCACCTGTAATTCGCAGTTATCGGTACTCCGCCAGTTCGCCCGCTGTCGGTAACCCGCCGGCTCGCCCTCAGTCGGTTGCCCGCCGGGTTCGTCCTCTATTGGTAACCCGCCTCTATAAACAGGCGTGCTGCTTCCAGAGTGCAGTTTTCCGGCAACACGTCCCGGTCAGGCATCTTTCTCATGTAGTAATCGATGTCGACCGGCTCGCTCAGATAGACAGGATCCGTCAATGTCATCCGTACTCGAAGCGACAGACCGCCATCGATCAGGGAAAAGCGCTCAACCAGGTGTTTTTCCTCGCTGGAGTCCACGCCGGTATGGCTTCCCCATCGGTCGGCGACAAAATTATCCGTTTCCACTACCAGATCTTCACCTTCCATCCACGCACGGGACCGGCCGGTCTTCGACGGGGCGCCCGGAACCGGCTGCCCGCCCAGGCTGACGATGCGTGTCAGGTCCCGCATGTCGTAGGCGATCTCCAGCGTACTGTCGTCAAGCCACGAGATCTTCAGGGGATAGGGAAGGAGGGTCGACTTCGGCGGACCTGCATTCTCGCAATCGTACTGAGGATTCCGGCTCTCGTCGAAACTGTCGACCTGGCTCCGGGCGAATTCCGTATAGGGCCAGTCTTCCGGAGGGGCGTAGAAAAAGCCGGTCCTTGCGGTGTCGCGCGCCCATAGCCCGCTGAAATCGGTGGAGGGCTCCACTTCTCTTGCCAGCCGCTCGGTGGCGCGACCCGTGAGTCGCGTCCCATCGTCCTTCTCGGCCCACGTCAGTCCCGAGTAGTAACGCTCGGGATCCCTGTCCATCGCGCCTTCCCAGGTGATGCGATCGCCCTCGCTGAAGGAATCGCTGTCCCAACCCAGCTCGAGCATGCCTGCCGGGTGCAATAGCTCGATGGTCCAGTCAACTACCTCGCCTGCCCGATTCGGCGCCCTGATTTGGAGAAACACATGGGGCATGCGCCAGACATATCGCGTCACGATACCGGTATGCCGTTGAATGTCGTCGCGATTCAGGCTGGCATGCGAGTGGTGGCTCAAGGCGGTCGATGGCCCCAGCAAGGCTGCTGCCAGGCACGATGCGATGAGGAATCTCATTTTCCCCTACCTGTCATTGGTTTCACCCCACGAACAAATAGTACGTCAAACGGCACCCTTGTTCTTCCCGACTCTTCCAGCGTGATCCGGACAGGGGGGGCTGACATACGTCGGGTAATCAGCGTTGTCGACCGGATTTTCGCAACTAGAAGAAAACCAGTGCAACGAGATAGATCGGCGCCAGCGTCAACAACGCGATGACGCAGTAGCCCATGATATGGCGCAGATGAAGGCCCGCGATGGCCAGCACGGGCACCGCGAACAGGGGCTGGATAGTGTTTGTCCAGACTTCGCCTACGGCGACTGCCATGGCGACTCTCGGAATGTCCGCACCGAGTTGCGATGCCGCCTCGACGACGATGGGGCCCTGTACCGCCCATTGTCCGCCCGCTGATGGAATAAACAGGTTCAGGAACGCCGCGCTGAAGAACGTCCATAGCGGCAGGGTCGCCGAATTCGATACGGCGACAAAGCCGTTCACGATCAGTTCGCCGAGACCCGAGTCGGCGATCAGGCCCATCAGCCCGGAATAAAGCGGATACTGGATGAGAAAGGGACCCGCCACCTTGGCTGCATTGCCGAGCAGCTTGATGTAGTGCTTCGGCGAATCGGCGAAAGCCAGTCCGAGCACGACGAAGATCATGTTCAGGCTGTCGAGCTGAAGTTCGCCTCCGTTGACGAAAAAGCGCACGACGTACACCGCGCCGAAGGCCGCAAGCAGCAGCGTGATCCACCGGGCGTTTTCGAGTCTCTCTGACGGGCTGGTATCCGGACCGGGTTTGAAGCGTACATCGGGGACCTTCGGTCCGCCTGCCTCTGCCGGCATTTCGACAATTTGCTCACGGTCAGGAGCAACTCTGGCAAGGACCTGCGGCAGGAGGACGATGATCGCGGCAACGATCGAAAGGCTCCACCAGGAGAAAATCGTTTGATCGAGCCCGATCAGGCCGAGTTCGTCCTCAAGGAAATGCCCGGGCGTGTTCAGCACCAGCGCGATGGACGACGACAGTCCCTGCATGCCCACCACGTTTCCGCAATACGCGCTGGCGACAAGCAGCGGAAAATGGACCTTGATCCCCCGTTCGCGGCAGTTGCCCGCGATGATGCGTGCGAGTATCGCCGGTACGATGAGGCCGAGGCCCCATGAAACGAGAGACGCCAGGATCGCGATGGTTGTCAGCCCGACATAGGCCATCCTCGCGGAGCGAACCAGACCGGCAACGCCCACGAGCAGCGCGTACACGGCGCGAGTGTGTGCCAGGACATGGCCCAGCGCAAGGATCAGGATCATCTGCGCCGTGAAACGCAGCAGTTCCCAGTAGCTGTTCCCCCACGCGTCGACTGATTGCCCGGCCGTGAAATCGGTAAACAGGAGGGCCGCCAGAAAGGCGACTCCGGTGAGGAAGATCGCGATAACGAGCGGATCCGGCGTCCACCGCTCGGCCACTCTCGCAAAGAAACCTGCTATCCGGCTCAGCATGCCGATTCAAGGATGTTTCATGGGGCACATATTCCCGACCGATGCCTCACGAAGAATTTCGCTCACGCTGTGCCTTGACGAGGTGTTCGGCAAGTTGCCTGCGCAACGCGGCCATTTCTTCGCCGGTCCAGGTCCTGAATCCTTCGCCGCTCCTGAATCCGAGTTTGCCGGCTTCGATCTGCGCCTCGAGATAGGGGTTCGGGCCACTGCTGCGGTCCAGTTCCGGGATGATGGTCCTGTGAATGTCCAGCGTCAGGTCGAGCCCGACCATATCGGCGTTCTCCAGTGGCCCGAGTACCGCCAGCCGCTGGCCGAAGCTGTTCCTGATACAGGCATCGACGGTACGCGCATCGCAAATGCCTTCCGCCACCATTGCGATCGCCTCGCGCCAAAGTGCATGCTGGAGCCGATTCGCCACAAACCCGGGCACGTCCTTCTGGATGTACGCCGCCTCCTTGCCGAGTTCCCGCAAGAGCGCCATCGTGGTATCCATCGTCTCCGCGCTGGTCTTCGCGCCCTTGATGACTTCGACCAGTGGAATCAGGTAGGGCGGATTCCACCAGTGCGTGCCCACCATGCGGTGCGCCGATTCGAGGTCCTCCGCGATTGTCGATATGGGGATGACCGAGGAATTGCTGGCGAGGATCGCATCGCGGGGCGCAAGCCGTTCCAGATCGGCGAAGATGGAACGCTTCAGATCGAGCTTCTCCGGGACGGCTTCGGTGACGAAACCCGCCGATGACACGGCGGTTGCAAGCTCTGCGTGGACGCTCACCGCCTCCACGGCCGACACATCGCCGCCGACCATGCGCAAGTTCTCGCCGATGCGCGTCTTGACGGTCGCACGTGCGTCGTCGATGGGCTCGTAAACGCGAACTTCACAGCCCGCAGCAGCGAATACCTGGGCAATCCCCGCCCCCATGAGACCGCCGCCGAGCACGGCGACCGGCCGGTCTTTTTGCGGGGCGTTCAACCTACCCTGCAACCGCCGCCGCAGATGGCGTCGAGAAATGCCCCATGAGGATTATTCCTTCGGTTCAACCCGCCGTATAGCCGCCGTCGGCGTAGACGATGTGGCCCGTGTGGAAGTCTGAAGCCGCCGAACACAGGAACAGGAGCGGTCCCGCCAGGTCCTCCGGCTCACCCAGGCGGCCCACCGGTACGCGCGCTACAAATCCTTCACGCACCTTTCGCGCGTGCTCGCTGTCGCCGAACATCCACTCCGTCACGGGTGACCGGAACACGGTCGGCCCCAGGGCATTCACGGTGATGCCGTACTTGCCCCACTCGCAGCCGAGGGCCTTCGTGAGCCCGTCCGTCGCCGACTTCGACGTACAGTAGGCCGAGTAGCCGGCCGGGTGGCCGAGCTTGCCGCGCGCGGACGAGGTGAACACCACCTTGCCGCCCCTGCCCTGCTCGATCATCTGCCGGCCGGCGGATCTGGCCATCAGCCAGGGCCCATCGACGTTGGCCCGCATGATCTTCTCGAACCGTTCCGGTCCCATGTCGACGATGGGCGACACTTCGTTGAAACCCGAGGCGACCACGAGAATGTCGACCCCGCCGTAGGCCTCGACCGCAGCGGCAACGATCGCGTCGCAATCCTCCGCAGTATCCGGCCGCCTTGCGACCTCGACCGCTTCGACTCCGGCCGCACGTAGCCCCTCACCAACCCCGGCGAGATTCTCCGCGTTGCCGGCCGTGATCACGAGCCTCGCCCCGGCATCGCCCAGCGTCGCAGCGCAGACCTTGCCGAACGAACCCGTCGCACCGACGACAATCGCCGATTTGCCGGACACGTCGAACAGTTTCGACGTGTCGATCTGCGGCAGACTCACGATGCGGTGTCCGGATAGGGCATCAGCACGAGCATCGTCGCCACGTCGTTGCGTTCGTTGCGCACCGCGCGAGACACGCCACCCGCGATGTAGCAGCTATCGAGTTTGCCGAGCTTCCCGATGGTGCCGTCGCCAAGTTCCACCGTCATCTCGCCTTCCAGAACGACATAGATCTTCTCCAATGGGCTTGCGTCCATGTCGGCGCCTCCGCCCGGCAGAAACTGGGACAGGCCGGCCCAGGCGAACTTCGAATCGCTGGCATCGAAGCCCTGCAGCCGTAGCGTGCGCACGTCGTGGTGCCCGGGCACTTCATAGGCTTGCGCATCGCCGAAACGCGTGATTTGCATAATTTTCTCCCTTGTTGTCCGGCCGAACGTCAGTCTGACTCACCGGTCTCGATGCGATAGTTGCCGCTCGGGTCGAGCATGGCCACCAGCCGCACGATGCAACCGTCGCCCTTCTTCCAGCGCCACGGGAACGCGGCAAACGTGACACGCTTGCCGGTCACCTTGTCGATGTCGCCGCCGACGTTCTCGAAACCGCAGATCCCGTTGCGCAGGATGGCATTGTGGCACGGCTCCCAGTCGGGAAAGTCCTCCAGCACGGTGCGCCCGGTGGTTTCGAGGTATTCCTGGCAAACATGGGGCAACAGGCCATCCGGTTTGCCGGGGCCGTGCGGCGCGATGGCGGTTCCCAGCGGGTGATCGAGCGCCTGGGTATCGGAGCCGACCATCTTGACTTTCTTCTCGACGAACCACTCCCCCGCTTCCTTGTAGAAACCCGGCGAGTAGCCGTAGTAGTGCTGGTTGTCGCCGTAGTACCTGTGCCAGCCGGTATTGACGATGACGATGTCGCCCTCGCGAATCTTCGGCCGCGCGTTTTCCAGGTCTTCCGCCGAGATGACCCCCCATTTCTCCTTGGGGATCGACACGACGACGCCGGTGCCGAAGAAACACGGCAGCGGGACTTCGTCCATGAACGCCGTCCCCGGCACGACGTGCCCCGGCGCGTCGATATGCGTGCCCGAGTGCATCACGGTCGTGATCTTCTGGGTCAGCACTCCGGATTTGGACATATTGTGAAGACGCACGATCTGCACGTCCTCAAAGTACGGCCAGCACGGTTGGCCCAGCCCCCACGGATGACTCAGGTCATAAAACTCGAGCCCCATGTTGTTCTTGAGATTCGATTCCTCGAACTGACACAAATCCGGGTCGCGCCAATCCCCTTCCTCCCATCCGGGCATCGCTATTCTCCTGTCGTAAGTACCAAGTGGAATGCGTGTGCCATCATACGGTACTTTATACTCTCCGATTACCCCTTTTCGGCACCGCATTTCCGCTCGCCGCCCCAGGAAAAAACTGAATGAATTACACGATGCTTGCCGCCGTCCTGGCCTACGAAATCATCGTCATCGTCGGGCTCGGGATCTGGCTGCAGCGCCGGCGGGATGCGGCGGCAAAGGACGAATTCGCGCTGGCGCACCGCAGCCTGCCGATGCCGGTGGTCGCCGTCACCCTGGCGCTGACCGTGCTGGGCGCCCCTCATATTCTGGGCGTGTTCGAGATGGCATGGATACTGGGCGCCGCCGCGGTCTGGTTCAGCCTCGCACACGTGATCCTGCTGATTATCGTGTGTCTCGGTACCGGCGTCTGGCTGCGGCGAGTAGGCGTGGCCACCGTGCCGCAACTGCTGCAAATGTGTTATGGCGTCGAGACCCGCCTGCTCGTGTCCTGCGTCATGGCCGGCGTGCTGTTCGGCATATTGACCGTCGAAGCCCAGGGCATCGGCATCATCTTCGCCTCGCTCACCGACTGGGACATCCCCACCGGCGCCGTCGTCGGCGGCGTGCTGGGCATCCTGTACGTCATTCTCGCCGGCATCAGGGAAATCGGTGTCGTCAACCTGGTCAACGCCGTGGTCATGTACCTCGGCCTCATCCTTGCGGTCATCGTGGTCGCGCTCAATTTGCCGGGCCAGGATTTCCAGACCGTCGAGAACTTCTACCTGAGCGCCGACCAGGCTCACATGCTGTCCATCTTCGGCAACACGCAGATCATGATGACGTTCGTGCTGGCCACCGTGGTTGCCGTCGTCTTCAGCCAGGGCATCAACCAGATGCTGTTGCAGCCGGCCATGGCGGCGAAAAACGAAAAGACGATCAAGCGCGCATTGTGGATCGCCGCGCCGGTGAACGGCCTGTTCGGCGTATTTGCCGTCGTGCTGGGCCTGACGGCCAAGTCGATCCCCGAATTCCAGGCGGCCGGCCAGAAAGTCGCCGCCACGTCGATGCTCGTCGCCTATCTTCCAAACTGGCTCGCGGCGCTCCTGCTGGCCGCGTTCCTCGCGGCGATCCTGTCGACCTTTGCAATGATCTCCCTCGCCGTTGCCACCATTTTCAGCCACGACATCTACAGGAACCTGTACAAGCCCACCGCCAGCGAGCAGGAGATGACGCGCCTGATGCGTATCGTGATTATCGTTGTCGCCTCCATCGCCACCGGTGTGGCGTCGTTCCTCCCGCCGATCCTGGCGGCCATGAACTGGCTGTTCGCGTGGCTCGTGCCGGTGTTCTGGGTGCTCGTGTTTGGGCTGTTCTGGCGCTGCAATCAGACCGTCGCCGTGACGACCCTGCTCGGCTGCTGGATCGTCAATACCCTGTGGTCGTTCAGCGACCTGCCGGTGTGGCTCGGACTGGCCGGCACTCACAATGCCATCGTGACCGTGGTCGTCGCGCTGGTCTTGCTGGTAGCCGGTAATCTGGCCCTGCCCGGCAGGCCCGGCTATCTGCGTGGAGGCGCCAGTGAACGCGCCGATGCGCAATTATCAGGTTGAAGGAGCACCCGTGTTCATTGATATCTTTTTTCAAAGCCTGGCATTGATCGTGGCGTTCGTCGTCATCGGACAATTCATTGCCAAACTGATCGCTTCGAACGCAAAGGGGAAAGACGATGGCTGAACTCGAAGTCACGCGTATCTGGATGGGCGGTGTCGTCAGCATGATGCTGGTCTTTGCCGTGATCGCGCTGGTCGGCTACCTAAAGTATCGCAATCGAACTCCGGACTGAGCGGGAAATCGCGTGGCATCGAATTTCGGACCGATCGGAGGGACCGAGTGGCAAGGAAGCAAAGAAAAGTAGCCATCACGTGCGCCGTCACCGGGGCGATCCACACGCCGACCATGTCGGATGCGTTGCCGTACCGGTCGGAGGACATCGCGCAGCAGGCTGTCGATGCCGCCGAAGCGGGTGCGGCCATCCTGCACCTGCATGCACGGGACCCGGAAGACGGATCGGTGTCGCTGGACCCGAATCACTTCATGCGCTTCCTGCCGGAGATCAGGAAACGCACGAACGCCGTGATCAACATCTCCACGGGCGGCAGCCTCAAGACCACCATCGAGGATCGCATCAAGCCCTCGGCGGTGGCATCGCCCGAGATGAGCTCGCTCAACATGGGCAGCATGAACTTCTCCTTCCATCCGCTCGCCGACCGGTACAAGGAATGGAAATTCGACTGGGAAAGGGACTACGTCGCCAACTCGGACGGGTACATCTTCCGGAACACGTTTCGCGACATCGCAAAGGTGGAGCGGAGCCTGGGGCGGGAACACAACGTCAAGTTCGAGCACGAATGCTACGACGTGGGGCACCTGTACAACCTGAAGTTCTGCATGGCCACCGGCCTGTTCAAGCCGCCGATCTTTCTGCAGTTCGTCATGGGCATCCTCGGCGGCATCGGAGCGGACCCGGACAATCTCATCTTCATGAAGCGCACCGCCGACCGCCTGTTCGGCGACCGGTACCAGTGGTCGGTGCTGGGCGCCGGCGCCGCGCAAATGCCGCTGGCCACGCAGGCGGTGATGATGGGCGGCAACGTGCGGGTCGGCCTGGAAGACTCGCTGTTCATCGAACGCGGCAAACTGGCCTCCTCCAACGCGGAACAGGTCGCCAAGGTGCGGCGCCTCGTGGAGGAACTCGGCTACGAAGTGGCGACCCCGGATGAAGTGCGCGAGATGCTGTCCCTGAAGGGCATCGACAAGGTGAACTTTTAGAACGGGCGTAGCCGATTCACGGATCGATTCGCCTGGCAGGCATTGAGTTGCCGGGGACGCGCCGGGGACGCGCCGAGCAGGCCGTAATCGCGAAGACCCGCAAGACGTCCGGAATCAGGCAGGCCGGGCGCCCGGAGGGTCGGCCCTGTGCTACCCTGCGGCCCATGGGCGGCGGGGAAAACAAGGCGAAGCGCAAGCTGCCGATCGGCATTCAGACCTTTCGCACGATGCGGGAGGAAGGCCACTACTACGCCGACAAGACCCCGCACATCGAACGGTTGATCGAACAGGGCACGCACTACTTCCTGTCGCGCCCGCGGCGTTTCGGCAAGAGCCTGCTGCTCGACACGGTCAAGGAGTTGTTCGAGGGATCGGAGGAACTGTTTCGGGGCCTGCACATCCACGGCCGCTGGGATTGGGAGCGGCGGCATCCGGTGGTGCGGCTGAGTTTCGGAAGCGGCAACTTCTCCGTCGAAGGCGCGGTCGGCGTGCGCGCGGTCGAGGAACTCGACGCCATCGCCTCCCGCCACGGCATCGACCTCGAAGGACTCAGTCCCGAAGGCCGTTTCGGCCAATTGCTGCGCGCCTTGCACGAACGCGCCGGGGAGCGCGCCGTCGTGCTGATCGACGAGTACGACAAACCGATTCTGGACGCGCTGGGCGAGCCGGATGTCGCCCGCGCCAACCGCAACTTCCTGAGCGGGCTGTACGCGGTCGTCAAGGATTGCGACGCGCACATCCGCTTCACGCTGCTGACCGGCGTCAGCAAGTTCTCCAAGGTCAACCTGTTCTCCGGGTTGAACAACCTGCGCGACATCACGCTCGACCCGCGCCACGCGACGATCTGCGGCTATACCGAAGGCGATCTCGACACCGTGTTTTCGCCGGAGCTCGAAGGCATCGACCGCGAGCGGGTACGCGAGTGGTACAACGGCTACAACTGGGACGGCGGCGAACGCGTTTACAACCCCTTCGACATTCTGCTGCTGTTCGACAGCCGCAGGTTCCGCGCCTGGTGGTTCGAGACCGGCACGCCGACTTTTCTCGTGGACACGCTGGTGCGGCGCGGCGTCAACACCTTCGCGCTCGACGGCATGATCGCGGACGACAGCCTGCTGTCGAGTTTCGACGTGGAGGAGATCGCGCCCGAGGCGCTGCTGTTCCAGACTGGATACCTGACCATCGAGACTTCGTCGTACCGGATCGGCCAGACAAGCTACCGCCTCGGCTATCCGAACCTGGAAGTGCGCCAGAGCCTCAACAAGGCGCTGCTCAAGCGCCTGGCCGGCGCAGCGGCCGGAACCGCGGCCCAGATCCGGCTGTACGACCGCTTCCTCGACCACGACCTCGCCGGAGTGGAGGCCGAGTTCCGCGCCGTCTACGCGGGCATTCCCGCCGACTGGCATCGCAAGAACGACATCGCCCGCTTCGAGGGCTATTACGCAAGCGTGTTTTACGCTTGTCTGGCGTCGCTGGGCCTGGAACTCAGCGTGGAGGGCGCCTCGGCGGCGGGCCGGGTCGATCTGGCGCTGCGCTGCGGCGGGCGAGTTTACCTGTTCGAGTTCAAGGTCGCCGAACGCGCCGGCGAGGGTGCGGCCCTCCGGCAGTTGATCGAGCGCGGCTATGCCGAAAAGCACCGCGCCGCCGGTTCGCCGGTCCACCTGATCGGCGTCGAGTTCAGCGAGGAATCCCGCAACATCGCGGCGTTCGAAACAGCCGAAGCGTGACCCATCCCAATGCGGTTCCGAACGCCGAGCCGAGCAAGCCGGGATCGCGTAGACCAGTGAATCCGCCATGTTCCGCCGTCAGTCGCCCGTGGCCATTACCAGCCATGGGCGGGTCAGCGGTTATTTCGTATCGGCCCGCGAATACGCCGAACTGGAACGGCTGCGAGCCTTTGAGCGGCAAGTTTACCGCCTCGATGATTTGCCGGCTGAGATTGCCGAGGCCATCGAGGTGGCCCGCATGGATCCGGCACACAACCATCTCAACGATCTCCTGGACGACGACTGATCCGCTGGCGGGGTAAGGACGATCGCATACCCCGAGCCAGAGGCTGGCCTCGTCGTTTCCTATTCGTACCTATGGAGTGTTGCGGGGAACCCTGTTCATCGGGCTTTCAACGGGTTCTCCCAGCGCAAGCCCTTGAAACGGGCGAAGTCATTGTCACATGACACCAGAGTGGCGTCGTGGGTGATTGCGAATGCGGCCAGGTGGGCGTCTGTGGTCAGGTTGCCCGCGGTTCCGGCCTCGGAAAGCAGAGATCGAAGGACGTTCCAGTGTTCAGGCTTTTCCACGACCGTTGTGACCAGGTCCGCGGAAAGCCACCGATCCACCTCGGCGAGCGCCTGGCCGACAGTCATCGGCTGCGAATACACCCTGGGGTTTGTCGAGATGCGCAGGAAACCCGACAACACCATCCAGGCCAGGCCGATGGACTCATCCCCGGCGTGCGCGTTTTCCCACCACCGGCGCACCTCCTCATGCCTGTCCGAGTTTTCGTTAACCGCGTAAAGCAGCACGTTGACGTCGACAAGCTTCACTTGCGCAATGCCATCTTGCGAGCGATCTCTTCGTCCTCCAGCGCGGCAGCCAGCGCCAGAGCCTTGTCGATCGCCAGACGCGGACGCCCCATGGAATATGTGGTCTGTCTCAATGGCGGGCGACTCTCCCTGCTTTCGCCAAGCGCGGAGATTCCCAGGCGCAACAGCCGATTCAGCATGCGCGTAACGGACAATCCTTCCTCGGCAGCGCATGTCCTGAGCGCCACCATCAAGTCATCGTCGATGCGCACGGTGCTCCTCATGATGCCATTGCTCCATTAGTCATGATGCGATGACATCAATTATGCGCCATCAACGATGGCAGTCAAGGTCCGCGGAGGCGTGCCGAATGGTAGGGCTCGCCACGGATCGTGCTATGTTTCAACGGTGAACACTCAGACGAGAGCGACGAGGTCGAGTTTCACCTCTATTCCGGCGGCAGCCATCCGGCGGCAGCCACGCTTTGGCGCCCGCACGTTGGGCACCACGAGCGATCACTGGAACGATGGCGATGACGCGAGACCCTATCAGGAAAAGCAGGTTATGAAGAGGATTGGAAGATGACGGCGCCCGGTGTGGATACCAGACATTATGACGCCTTGATTGAGTGGAGCGACGAGGACAGTTGCTTTGTCGGCAGCGCCTGGCCCCTGGTCGGACAATGCTGCCACGGCGACACGAGGGCGGAGGTTGCGCTATTGCTGGAGGCCATCATTGACGACCTGCTGGACGATCCCGACTGGCTCAGGATTGTGCCGGAAGTGCGGACCAGGAACTATTCCGGCAGAATTACCTTGCGGGTCAGCCCGGAAGAGCACAAGCTGCTGGCCGCAAAGTCCGATTCGCGGGGCCTGACCATCAACCGCTATGTCAAGGAAAGGGCACTGGGGTAGTGTATCGCTCGAAGAGGCAAGCGTCTTTAGTTGGCCGGGATACGACCTGAGGCAGATTTCGGGGCAAGTGGACCGCTAAGACTACGGCAATTTCCATCTTTCCCTGCGGTCATTCCTCGGAATATCCACGAAGAATCTTATAACTCAAATAATTTGTTTTTATTGTTGATAAGATGTTTTGTTTATAGATTCAAGGCAACAACTCCGGAGACATGAGATTCAAGGGCCTCGACCTGAACCTGTTGGTTACACTGGACGTTCTCCTGGAAGAGCAAAATGTTTCCCGGTCCGCGGAACGACTGCACCTCAGCCAGCCGGCAGCCAGCGCGGCGCTTGGAAGGCTACGCAACTTTTTCAACGACGAGCTTCTTGTCCTCCACGGCAAGCGGATGCTCCCGACCTCGTATGCGCAGGACCTGGCACCGGAAATCAAACGCATTCTGGCGCAGATCGACACCCTGATCACCGCGTCCAGTTCATTCCATCCGGGGACTTCCGAACGAACTTTCAGGTTGATGGCATCGGACTACATCACGACGGTGCTCATAACGCCGATGGCTGCCCGATTACATCGCATCGCGCCCAGCGTAAAGCTTGACATCCGACTTCCGTACGACCAGGTTCTGACGGACTTCGAGCATGGCGAGCTTGACCTGCTATTGGCTCCGGAGGCGTTTCTACTGCCGAATCATCCAATCGAGCTGGTTCTGGAAGAAAACCAGGTGGTGCTTGGTTGGAACCGCAATCCCGTTTTCGAAAGCGAATTGACGGTCGAATCCTTCCTGGCCTGTCCCCACACCGCCGTCACCGTCGGGGCTGAGCGCGACCTGTCATTCGCCGACCGCCAACTTGAGTCGCTGGGGCACAACCGCCGCATCGACATTTATGCTCCCAATTTCTCCGCCGTTCCGGGAATGCTGGTGGGTACCGACCGCCTCGCGGTGATGCACGAGAGACTGGCTCGAACTTTTCTCGCAATGATGCCGCTCACCATCGCCCCGCTGCCTCTGGAATTTGAGCCCATGCGCGAGGTGATGCAGTTCCACACCGCGCGCTCCGGCGACCAGGGCCTGAAATGGCTGCGTGAACAATTGCACGATGCGGCAAGTGCTCGCTAATTTATCCGTCATGCATATACATAAGTATAAAATTTATTTGTTTTTTCGATACTCCACTACACTATAGACTATTGTGCACGGGACCCCCGACAAATACATACCAAGTACGAGGATTGGACAGGACGTATGCTGAGCAGAGTAAGCGATGTTCGCTATGTGGGTTACGGCCTTCCGGACTTGGAGACCGAGCGCGAATTCTATCGGGATGTCTGGGGGCTCAGGGAAGTCATGGAGGCCGGTGGTATGGTGTATTTTGCGGCGGAGGGTTCCGACGAACACCATGTCGTGCGCCTGCGCGAGGCGCCGGTCAAGCGGATCGACGTGATCGCACTGGCGGCCGAATCCCGCGCCGATGTGGACGGGCTCTTCGCCCAGGTCCGGGACGCCGGATGCCGGATCATCTTCGAACCCCGGGAACTGGGACCGCCGGCCGGCGGCTACGGTTTCCGGTTTTTCTCCCCCGATGGTCTCCCATTTGAAATTTCATCGGATGTGGCAAAGGGGACGTCGCGGCCGCTTCGGCCATGGGAGGCCATCCCCGAAAAAATAAGCCACGTCGTAATACACTCGCCGGATCACAAGGCTGCGGCAAAGTTTTTCGTCGACGTGCTCGGGTTTCAGGTCAGCGACTGGCTCGGCGACTTCATGTGTTTCCTGCGTTGCAACGAGTGGCACCATCGCATTGCCTACCTCCCGGGACCGCCCTGCCTGGATCATGTGGCGTACGATGTGCTGAGCATCGACGACATGATGCGGGGCACGTCCAGGATGGCCAGTCACGGCCTCGATGTGCGCTGGGGCCCCGGACGGCACACCGCCGGCAACAATACGTTCGCCTACTTTGTGTCGCCGGGCGGTTTCGTGGTCGAGTACACGTCCGAAATCGAACGGGTTGACGACAACTGGCAGCCACGCAAACTCGCGGCGCGCCCCGATGTGATGGACCAGTGGGGTACCGGCGTTGGCGGCCCGCAGACCATGCCCAAGTCGGAACCCGACGGCGGGCTCTTCGATCCGGCCGCCGCTTAGCGGCCTTGCCGGGCAAGGTCCAATGGCGCTGTTCGAATACTTCCCCAACTACGTCTGGAACCTGTCGCTGGCGATCGCGATGGAGAACGGCGGCAAGATCGGCGAAATCGTCGACATGTGCCAGCCCATCAGGGACGCTGCCGCTCGCGGCGAAGACGCCGGCACGGCGGAGTTTCTCAGGGAGTGGGTCAGGATGGCCGACAAGCTGTGCGAGCTTGCCGCCGAGGACGAAGACAATGGGCGGCTGTACTCTGCGGGAACCAAGCTCAAGCGCGCGAGCATCTACTACGTCACCGCCGAGCGTATGCAGGGACGCGGCCACCCCGGAAGAATGGAAACCTACGGCAAGGCGCTCGATGCATTCTCCAGGGGGACGACTCTCTCCGGCGACAACGTCGAGCGCGTGGAAATTGCCTACCGCGATGGCAAGACGCTTGCCGCCTGGCTGACGCGTGCTGCCGGCGCGGGCCCCAACCCCGCCGTGGTCTTCTGCAACGGACTCGACAGTTGCAAGGAGATGCTGTGGCTGGGCGGATTCCCTGAGGCGTTGTCAAAACGCGGCGTCAGTTGCCTGTGCGTCGATCAACCGGGCACGGGCGAGGCGTTGCGGTTGCAGGATCTTCCGGCGACCCATGCCAGCGAGCGCTGGGCCTCTCCCTGGGTCGACTGGTTGCAGGAGCAGCCGGACGTGGCCGCCGACCGCATCGGCATGACCGGTATCTCGCTGGGCGGGCACTTCGCGCCCCGCGCGGTCGCATTCGAGCCCCGGTTTGCCTCCGGCGCCGCCTGGGGAGCCAACCACAACTGGGCCGAAGTGCAGCGCAAACGCCTGGAGCGGGAGGGCGAGAATCCGGTGCCGCATTACTGGGACCACGTGATGTGGGTCTTTGGCGCCTCCAGCCTGGATGACTTTCTCGCCAAGGCCGCCAACATGAACCTCGAAGGGGTCATGGATCGCATCAGGGTTCCCTTCCTCGTCACCCACGGCGCCCACGACCGCCAGATCAGCGTCGCATACGCCCATCGGAGCTACGCGCAACTGGTGAACTCGCCGCGCCGGGAACTGAAGATCTTCACCGAGCGCGAAGGAGGCGTCGAGCACGTCGGCGCCGACAACATGTCGTTCGGCAACGACTACATTGCCGACTGGTTCGCCGAAACGCTGGGCGGCCGCACCGGCTCCGGCGCAGCACGGCAGAACGAATGGCAGAATGAACCCGGATAGCCTAAACAGGCCCTGAGCCAAGGAACCCGCCATGACCCGCCGCTTCGTCGACCTCTCGATTTACCTGGAAAACGATGTGATCTCCGATCCGCCCTTCATGCGGCCGCGGATCGAATACAAGCGCCACGCAGACACCGTCACAGAGGCCCAGACCTTCTTTCCTGGCGTTGAAGCGGACGATTTTCCGGGCGGGGAAGGCTTCGCGGCGGCGGAAACCGTGACGCTCTCGACCCACAACGGCACCCATCTCGACGCACCCTGGCACTACCACCCCACCATGGACGGCGGCGATCGCGCCATCACCATCGACGAGGTGCCGCTGGACTGGTGTTTCAGACCCGGCGTCAAGCTGGACTTCCGGCATTTTCCTAACGGTCACGTGGTCACCGCCAGGGAAGTCGAGGTCGAGTTGCAACGGGTCGCGGTGACGCTGAATCCGCTGGACATCGTGCTCGTGAACACGGCGGCGGGCAAGGCGATCGGCGATCCCGATTTCGTCGACATCGGTTGCGGCATGGGATACGAGGCCACGATGTACCTGCTGGAGAAAGGCGTTCGCGTCACCGGGACCGACGCCTGGTCCTGGGATGCGCCGTTTTCGCATACGGCGAAAAAGGTGGAGGAAACCGGCAATACGTCGCTGATCTGGGAAGGCCACAAGGCAGGCCGCGATATCGGCTACTGCCACCTTGAGAAATTGCACAATCTCGAAGTGCTGCCGCCATCCGGTTTCACCGTGAGTTGTTTCCCCCACAAGATCCGGGGCGCTTCGGCCGGGTGGACGCGCGCCGTCGCGATTTTCGATGAATAGCGAGCCCCGGCAAGCGTCCTCCCCGCTTGGGCCGGAAGGCCGACTGGCCGAAGTCGGCCGACCGGACGGCAACGCATCCCGGCCGCCCGGCGTTCTGCGCCCATGAAGCTGGCGACGGTACCCAACGGCGAGCCGGACGGCGGGCTGGTCGTCGTCTCCGCAGATGGCGACCGATTCCTGAAGCCGCTGGGGATCCCTACCCTGCGCCACGCGATCGAGGATTGGCCGGTCGCAAGCAGGGAGCTTTCCGCGCTGTCACGACAACTTCAGGATGGTGGAGGCGACGATGCCGGCCACCTCACGTTCGGCGCACCCCTGCCGCGGGCGTGGCAATGGCTTGACGGTTCGGCGTACGAAAGCCACGGCGAGCTGATGCAGCGGGCGTTCAACCTGGACCCGATCGAGCACGACAAGCCGCTCATGTACCAGGGCATGTCCCACCTGTTTTTCGGCCCTGCCGAGGATATTCCTTTCGCGGATGAACGCGACGGGATCGACTTTGAAGGGGAACTGGGCGTCATCGTCGACGATGTCCCCATGGGCGTCAGCGCCGCGCAGGCGATGAATCACATCAGGTTGCTCGTGCAGATCAACGACTGGTCGCTGCGAAGGATTGCACCGCTGGAAATGAAGACCGGCTTCGGCTGGATCCTGGCCAAGCCACCGTGCTCGATGGCGCCCTTTGCCGTGACGCCGGACGAACTGGGGAATCGCTGGACGAACGGCCGGATTCACCTGACGCTCGCGACCGACTGGAACGGCGAACCCTTCGGCAGGGTGAAAACGGGCGCGATGAGCCACGGTTTTCATGAATTGATCGCCCACGCCGCCGCGACCCGGCCGCTGTGCGCCGGCACCGTCGTCGGGTCGGGAACCGTCTCGAACGCGGACTTCCGACAAGTGGGTTCCTCCTGTATCGCCGAGCGGCGCGGCATGGAAATGCTGGACGAGGGCGAGGCGCGAACCGCTTACATGAAGTTCGGCGACCGCGTCTTCATGGAAGCGCGCCAGACCGGCGCCCGGAGCGTGTTCGGCGCTATCGATCAACGCGTGGTGGAGCATCGACCATCCGCCTGATGCCGTAGCGGAGACAAGATGGCAATGGCGGCATCGTCTGACAACAGAGGGCATAACGGCCAATGACCGAATCAAAACGTATTTCAATCGCTATCGCTGCCTCGCTTGTCTTGCTCGTCCTGGCGGCCTGCGGCGATCCGCCGGCTGACGGCGCGAGCGCGCCGAACGAAGTAGAAGCGTCATTCCGCGATCTCAACAAGAACGGACAGCTCGATCCTTTTGAAGATCACCGGGTTGAACTGGAGCTGCGTGTCGACGACCTGCTGGCGCGAATGACGATCGAGGAGAAGGCGGGCCTGATGTTCATCAACATCGCCTCCGGCATCGGCGCGCCCGGACCCGGCGACGAAGCGCCGAGCGAGGAGGAACTGGCCACGCCTGCTGAATCGCTCGCGGCAATGATTATCGATCTGCGAATGTCGCATTTCAACATTTCCCACTCGTACCGTCCGGACATTATGGCCCGCTGGCACAATGCGGTGCAGGCGCTGGCGGAACAAACCGGGCTCGGAATTCCCGTGACGATCGCGAGCGATCCCCGCCACGGCTTTGCATCCAATCCGGGGGCGAATATCTTCTCGGGATGGTTCTCCTCTTGGCCGGAGCCACTCGGGCTGGCCGCCACCGGAGATGCCGAACTGGTTCGGGAGTTCGCGGACATTGCGCGGCAGGAGTACCGGGCCGTCGGCATCCACCTGGCGCTCCATCCCATGGCCGATCTGGCAACGGAGCCGAGATGGTCCCGTGTGGGGGGCACGTTCGGAGAGGATGCCGAACTGGCGTCGCGACTGGTGTCGGCATATATCGGCGGATTTCAGGGCGATTCCCTCGGTTCGGAAAGCGTGGCGACCATGAGCAAGCACTTTGCCGGAGGCGGCCCGCAGGAGGATGGCTGGGACGCGCACTTCGCCTATGGCAAGAACCAGGTCTATCCGGGCGACAATTTCGACTACCACCTCCTTCCGTTCGAAAACGGCGTCTTCCCCGCCGGGTCCGCACAGATCATGATGTACTACGGCGTCCCGGTCGGGCAGACGAGCGAGGATGTCGGGTTCGCGTTCAACAGGGACATCGTCACCGGCCTGTTGCGCGAGCGTTACGGCTTCGACGGCGTTGTCTGCACCGACTGGAGCCTCCTGACCGACAAGGCAGCGGGCGAGATGCGCATCATCGACGCAACGGCCTGGGGCGTGGAAGATCTTTCCATCCCGGAACGCGCATTGAAAGCGATCGAGGCAGGTGTCGATCAGTTCGGCGGCGAGGCGTTGCCGGACGTGATCGTTGGGCTCGTGGAGTCGGGCCAGCTCTCCGAACAGCGCATCGACCAATCGGCGCGCCGATTGCTGCGGGACAAATTCCGTCTCGGGTTGTTCGACAACCCTTACGTCGACGAGCAACGTGCAATGGAAGTTGTCGGTAATCCCGAGTTTCGTGCGGCGGGCGAGCTGGCCCAACGAAAATCCATCGTGCTCTTGAAGAATCCTTCGACGGAGTCCGGCCAGACCCTGCCGCTGGGTGGCCGGCCGAGACTGTACATTGAGAATCTGGATCCGGACATCGCGGCGGGTTTCGGTGACGTCGTCGCCGATGTCGCCGAGGCCGAGTTTGCGATTCTCAGACTTGAGACACCTTTCGAACCGCGCGATAGCATGTTGCTGGAGACCTTTTTTCGCCAGGGCGATCTGGACTTCAAGGCCGAAGCCAGGGACCGCATCATGGGAATCCTCAATTCTGTCCCGACGATCGTGGACATCAATCTCGAGCGGGCGGCGGTGATCCCTGGCATTGCCGAGGCAAGCGCGGGACTTCTCGCGTCGTTTGGCGCGTCCGACGAGGCTGTTCTGGATGTCATATTCGGCAATTTCAATCCTGGCGGAAAACTTCCTATCGAAATGCCGTCATCCATGCAGGCCGTGGAGGAACAACTGGAAGACGTGCCCTACGACTCCGAGAATCCGTTGTTCGAATTCGGGCACGGGCTCAGTTACCCATAAGGTACGAGCGTTCGCTCCAGCAGGGGCCAACGTGCGCCGCAGCTTCCCCATCCAGCAGCGTCACTGAATTCTTGCTGGAGTCTGGTTGGGCACTATCGCATATAAGTCCCAACCCAATCTGCCGGTCCGGTGTACCCTTCGGCAACGCCGCCACGTACACTCGTGCGTCCCTGGGCATCCGCTCCGCTGCAACATCGAGCGACTTTCGATCCGGCGTTGTGACCTCCGCCGAGTAGTCGGGCAGGCGCTCCATGAATCCCGCAGGGCTTCGATGGTCAACGCCCGCCATATCAGTTCCGACCCGTACGCCATCCCTCCGCATAGGTCTCGCGGGCAACTTTCGAATAGGGGACCGGACTGACTATGGCACGTACTTCAATTTGTTCATGCCGCTCCACTGTTGTCTTCTGCGTACCGCCATCGGGTTCTCCCCAGGTCACCAATACCTCGTCGCCAATCGACACGCCGGCATCGACCGTCGCCAGCGACAGCACGGTCCGCTCGTTGAAGCTGTAACCCGTAAACATCGACACGCCGGAGACCGTATCGCCTACCCTTACCGCGTCATAGTTCGACGACGCATAGTTGGCTAGCGGTAGGTCGAAATACTTGTAGTTGTTGTCGCCGAGTACGAACGAGGAGAGAATGCGGGCGACGTCGTCTGCATTCCAGGCAAGCGTAACCTTTTGTCGCTGCGTGCCGGGATCCATCTTCTCGAGCGCATCTCGCCCAATGAAGTTATGGTCGAACTTGACGAACGGGCCGTAGCCCATTTCATAAGGCGTCAGGTAGTAATCCTCGACTTTCTCCGGCACGAAGCTCCCACCAATCGAGCTTACCGCTTCATAACTCGTGCCGGACAACCACTCGCGGTAAGGCTCCATGGCCTCGCCTGTGTAGACGGCAGGCAGCGGCGACGGAATCCAGCCGGATTCCAGAGTGTTGGTCGCGTAGGTTCGAGAGCCGACGAGTTCGAGGCCAAATTCCCGGCCGGCCTCAACAATCGTTTCTCGGATGTCCAGGTATTCTTCATAAGGGCCCCAGATCTCGAGACCGGGAGCGCCCGCCATTCCGTGGCGCAGTGCTCTCACTTCTCGGTCACCAATCTTAACCGTTCCCATATGGAAGAACTTGAGATCAGGGAAGGGCCCGCCGTTGAGCTTCTCAATCACCTGCTTCGCATTGGGTCCCTGAATCTGGAACCGGAAATTCCGACGCGTAACTGAGCGGCCCATTGGTGCAGAGGGAGAGCGATCGTCGTAGTAAACCTCCACATCGTATCCGCCAGTTTCAGCGTGAAACTGAATCCAGTTTGCGCATGGTGCGCGGCCAACGAAGACGAGTGAGTTCTCGGCGAGGTGAAACAAAATGCCGTCACCAATGATGTACCCGTCGTGGCTGCAGGGTACAAACTGCTTTGCTCGATTGACCGGAAAGTTCTCAAAGCTATTAACGGCAAGTGACGAAACCAGTCTGACCGCATCAGGACCATCGATAAAGAGATCCACCATGTGATGTGACTGGTCGAAGAGCACGGCAGCTTCGCGCCAGGCGCGTTGCTCGTCGCGCCAGTTGGAGAACTCGGTCGGCACGACCGGGTAGACGTAGGCGCCAATTCTCGAATTGCGAAAGTAGCTCACAAGGTCCGATTCGTTCCGGACCAATTCGGCAAGGCTTTGCTCAGCCATTTAGTCTCTCCATTCCAGGGTGCAATATGTCGCCGTCAACCTATCGGGAATTATGTACGATAGTGCCCAACCGGTCGTTAGCGGCGATCCTTCGGGCGCCGGATATGGCGCAGGCTTACCCGCCGCATGACAGCATGCGCCGCTTGTTCTGGCGTCGCGTCGCTGTTCGCGTACATGAGAATAACGTCATGATTTCTCGCGAACTGCCCCGCTTTGATGCTCCATTTCCGATAACACCATGCAATCTCGTTGCGGAACGCACTGCGCCCGAAAACCGCGTCCATCACGAGCTTGAGGTAATGGCTCATGGTCGGGTCGCAGTGCAGGTAGATGCTGCCCGTTGGCTTCAGAAGGGGTCGGCGCTGATTGTGGCGGGAATTCCCAGTCTTCCACGTTCGGCCATTTCCTGAATCGCGTTATTCTGCTCAACGAAGGTCAGGAAATTCAGCGTGGCAAAGGGAATGAAGGCGGTAATGTGGCCGCCTGACATCACCTCCTCTGCGACTTCCAGATCATAACCAGTTGCCGGTGCTCCGAAAGGCGCATTTGGCCAAATGTTGCCGTGTGCTATCTGGCCGACTTTTTCTTCCAGCGTCATGCGTCCAAGCAAGTCTGCCGCCCTCTCGCCCGCTGGTAAACGCCAGTCTTCGTAGGGATCGAGAGTCCCATTCTTGTTCAGGTCTCTGAACTCAAATCCGTCGACACCGATCAATGCTACTTCACGGGTCGACAACTCGGCCTGGTCCTTCGTCGAAACCGTTGTGATGGCACTCTCTTTATATCCGTATCGGATTGCCTTTGCCTGCAACGTTTGGTCAGTACCAATCGAGACTGGCCCTGTGTAAAGCTGCCAGGTGCCTTCATCAATTCGATATCCGATTGAAGCGCCCTCTGTCACGCTCGATAGCGTGACGCGCACGAGACCCTCACTATTTGATTCTTGTTCCGCCTGTGGCTCGCTTGTTACTGGCTGTTCCAAACCAGGCCACATCTGTCCGACCATCTCAGTTTCTGGCACATTGCCCCAGTCGCCGACGTCATCCTGCCATCGCTCAAGAGCGTTGCGCATTCGCACGAGTGCTTTTTCATGACCAGGTTGGCCTGCGAGGTTGTTCACCTCGTCCGGGTCCTCTGACAGGTCGTACAACTCTTCCGTTGGTCGTGGCGCTGTGAAGTAGAAATTCTGTTCTTCGGTTAGATTGGTATTTGAACTTTCAGCCCAAAGAACCTTCATGATCGGAAACATGTCGCGAAACTGCAGAGGACGGAAATAGGCAAGCTTTGGCATGTAGTTGCGAACGTACCGGTATTGCTCGTCACGCACTGATCTTTGTCGGTCGAGTACTTCATCCATGCGGTCTCGCGAGGCATATACGAACTCTCGCGATTCGCCTTCCAGAAAGTCACGGCCCTGCATAAAGCTCGGCACCTCGACACCGGCCAGCCGTAGTATCGTCGGCGCCAGATCGACGAATGAAACCAGGTTTTCCCTGACAGAAGTTGCGCCGCGGCCATCGGGGAACCGCACAATCATGGGAACACGCGTGCCCGAGTCGTAGACGGACCGCTTGGCACGCGGAAATGCGTCCCCATGGTCGGTGGTCCAAATAACAATGGTGTTGTCTGCCAAACCATCTTCTTCCAGAGCCGCTAGAATCTTCGCGACTTCACGGTCCATGAAATGGATATTGTCGTAGTGCTGTGCAATCGATGATCTGACATCGTCGGTATCGGGAAAGTAAGCCGGCACAGCCACATCCGCTGGATTTGTTACGCGAGGCACCATTCTGTCTCGGGTCTCTGCGAATGCCTTCAGACCCTGAGGAAAACCGCCATCAACGGTTACCAGACGCGTTTCATGGGTCGAGAGAAGATTGACCATCGCAAAAAACGGTTTGTCGTCCGGGAGGTGGCGCCAGGTCGCCGGGTCCACAGGCGTCATGAAATCGCCTATGTCTGCATCCCAAACGGTGAACGGTTCACCAAACTGATAGTCCTTCTTCGCGAAGTTCACCGTAGCGTATCCGGCTGCCCGCAGGAGTTCAGGGAAAGCTTTGACGTCAGCGGGCGGAACAGCTTCATAAGCCTGTACCCTGGTCCCTGGGACACCCGACGCCGTGCGCATATGATGCGTACCCATTGATGTCGGGTAGACGCCTGTAATCAAAGCTGAACGGCTTGGCGCGCAGACACCAGAAGCCGTAAATGTGTTGGGAAAACGAATTCCACTTTGGGCGAGCGCGTCGATTGTGGGGGTCATCGCAACCTCGTCACCGAATGCGCCAACACGACTACTCATATCCTCCGCAACGATCAACAGGATATTGGGTGGCTCCTCGGTCAAGGATGGCTCTGTCTCTGCGCCACATCCACCAGAAGGCACTGCTGCAAGGCCGAACAGGATGACCGTAGGCAATTTCGATGGCCTGTTCATTCGAGGGATCCCTCGCGATATTTTGGTACGTACAGAAAGTAAACGGCGGAGCATTGCTAGTAATGACTCCGCCGCTACGACTTCACGCTCCACGCCACAGGGGGGCTGGCGCGAATTGCTGGTGGCAGCTGTTCCTCTAAAACTGTTTCGACAACTCGATTCCAATAGCGCGCACCGAATCCAGCCCCCATGTTTGCTGCGTTGAGGCGAATCCAGCTGCGTTCTCGCCGGGATCGAAAGCAATACTGGTCGGGACTTTGTCGTCCGTACAGTTCTTGCAAAACGCTGAGACGCGCAAACCATTCTCAGTCGTGATTCCAGCACTCAAGTTAAGGGTGGTCAAGCTGCCCACCTCCAATAGCGGCGAACCTACCCCATAAGCCACTTGCGAACGGTAGTAAACACTTCCTTGGAAAAAACCGTCCAAACTATCGGTGATTGGCGCCTCATAGACAGCCTGTAAACTCGATGTTACGTCGGGCGCCAACGGCGTAGAAAACCCGGACGCGTCGAAAAAGGCATCACCTGGACCGCAGGTTGCCGCGTCCGGTGTGCAAGAAGCTGCGGCAAACTCATCGAAAGTTGAGTCAAGGAATGCCAGTTCCCAGTTAACTGAGAATGCATCGGAGAGCAGTGCTCTTAGCGAGACTTCTGCACCTTGCGATGTGACGGTGGCCGCGTTTTGAATAATGAAGGCTTGTGCATCGATATTGAATGACTGTGCCTGATAATTATCGAATTCGGTGAAGAATGCGGATATGTTGAATACGAGTCGGTCATCCATCCATTCACTTCGGTAGCCGAGTTCGACCGTTGTCGACACCTCGTCCTGAACAGCAAATGGAATGTTGGGATCGTCAAGATTCTCGGTATTAAAACCCGGCGCCTTATAGCCTTGGCCAACCGACGCGTAGATCATGGCCCGATCCGATACATCATATTTGCCGGCTAGCTTCCAACTGAAATTGGTGTTGTCAATGGAATCCTGAAAAAGACCGCTCGGTCCTCCGATATTGACGAAGTAGTTGCGCTGAGTCTGGAGAACCGACGTGGACACGTCATCTCGTGTTACTCGCGCACCAACGGTTGCTGTAAACCTGTCGGTCAGGAAGAAGTCAAACTGACCAAAGGCCGCGATGCTCTCGATATCCAACTCTGTGGCGCCATCGCTACCCAGAAAGACGTCGTTGCTGACGTTACATGCCGGCGGTGGCCCAGGCATGGGATCAGCGCCGACGCAGAACGGGAACCCGACAGCAATGAATGGCGGAGGCCCCGCAACATCCAGTGCGTCGAAAATTTCGGACGACAAATCGAAGTAATAAACACCAAACTGGCCCGAATACGCTTCCGTTTGAGGAAGAACGAACCGCAACTCGTTCGAGAACTGAGTCAGATCGTTCGTGTTAGGGTTGTCTACGATATCCTGACCTGCGTGAAAATCGTTGTGCAGGTTTTGCTTGCCTTCAAATGTGCGCCACCCCGTGATATTCACGAGACTTATGCCATTGTCAAACTCGTATCCGATTGTACTAACCAGACCGCCGGTCTCCTCATCCCTAAACATCTGACCATCTGAGTTGTTGGTGAGGTTCTCCGGGCCAGGGACAATTCCGTCCGCATCCATGATCGGCTCAAGGTCGCTGCCAGCACCGACAAGACGGAATGTACGTCCGAACCGGCCGCCTGTGCCTGTGTTTTCATTGTAGTCCGCGATGAGGTATACGCTCCAGGGACCGTCTTCATACAAGTACTTCGCTTTAAACCCGATACGATCTTGATCCAAATCGACGCGTACATCACTGGGGTTGGGAAAGACGTTATCAATTATGGAGTCTTGATCGGAAAAGAATGCGTTAAAGCGGAAAGCCGAGTTCTCTCCAGCCGGCACATTCAGAGTACCCCGATAGATCATTCCGCTCGCATCGTCCGGCGTACTGTTTCGGACGAGATACTCTGCGCTGAAATCCCCATCAAACGCTTCAGGGTCAGGTTGCCGGGTAGCGACATTTACCAGGCCCGCAGAAGCGTTCTTGCCAAACAGGAGACCTTGGGGACCATTCAAGACTTGAACGGAATCGACGTCGATAAACGGAATAAACGCCATAGCATTTCTGCCATAGTTTACGCCGTCGATCATCAACGCCACGCTGGGATCTATCGTCTCTGCGAAAATCTGCGATCCGATTCCGCGGATAGCAAACGTATTGTCTTGCCCGACCTGCAATGTCGGCGCTGCAAGAGGCAGCTGAGTCAATTCGTTTATGCTTCTTTGTAAAAGCGCATCGCCGCTAACCGCCGTCAAACTTACGGGCACGTCTTGAAGGTTTTCCTCGCGACGTTGCGCAGTCACGATGATTTCGTCAATCGTACGGGCCCCGTCTGACGACTCATCATCCTGAGCCTTTGCGGCAGAAAAGGCCGTTAGCGCGAGACACGCTGCAACCAGTAACTGCCATTGATAAGTCTTCATTTGTTACCCTCACGGAACGATTTCGCATGGCCTGTACATTCGAGGCACTATGCTTCGTATTGTGCCTATGCTAACGCTACTCACTTCATAATTGAAATCGTTTATTGTGATTAAAAATGATTCGTATTGTTTATAGATTCATTTGGGGCGCGCCAGACCGGTGCCCGGAGCGTGTTCGGCGCCATCGATCAACGCGTGGTGGAGCACCGAACGCCGCGTTGAGTTGGGCGGGCAACGCTGAGCCAGGAAAATCGTTGCTGGACCAACGCAAGAGATACATCAGAACATCTTATACTGTTCGAAGTATTCATTATTTGATATTTCGGCAATGTCGCCAGTATTCTGGCTCTCTTGCAGCGCGCTGCGGAAGCCTCTTTTGAACGTGATCGGCAATCGGAAAAAGAATTCACGCACAGGGGCCAACTGGACGTGGACGCCCCGTTAAATCACGTCATCAAGGTACTGGCCTACTTCGATGAGCCCGAGCGCAGTGCCATGCGCTGCGAAAGGCTCGCGCACAAGTTCGCCAATGTCGAAGTCAGCGTGGCGAGCAGCTTCGAGGAAGCCACCCGGGCGCTTGAAGAAGCAGAGGTGCTGATCACCATTGGTCACCAACTCGGCAGTAACGCCGGGAAAATATATCGGCGGGCGCAAAAGCTCAGGTGGGTGCAGTCGTTCGGCAGCGGTGTCGACAATATCTGCGGCCATCCCGATTTGCCGGACGGTGTGACTGTGACGCGGGTCCACGGACTGCATGGCCCGCAAATGTCCGAAGCGGCATTCGCCGGCATGCTGGCGTTCGCCCGGCACATTCCCGAACTCGTCAGGAACCAGGACCGTGCGAGATGGGCCAAGCCGAATTCGACCGTACTCTTCGGGAAGACGGTCGGCATCTTCGGCCTCGGCGCCATTGCCAATGACCTGGCTCCGCGGTGCCGCGCATTCGGGATGAAGGTCATCGGCATCACGGGCACGCGAACCGAGGTCCCCGGTTTCGACCGTGTTTTCAACACCGGCGATCTTGAAACGGCAGTGGCCGAACTCGACTATTTCGTGGTGCTTACGCCGTACTCCGGGAAGACGCACCACATCGTCAGCAAGCGTATCCTTGCCGCCATGCGAGACACTGCCGTGCTCGTCAACCTGTCCAGAGGCGGCGTTGTCGATGAGGAGGCGCTGCTCGACGCGCTGGACAACGAATTAATCGCCGGGGCCGCCGTCGACGTGTTCGAGCAGCAGCCGTTGCCTGCCGGCAGCCGGTTCTGGTCGCACCCGCGAGTCTACGTGACACCGCACACAGGCGGCTTCCACACGGGCTACCCCGAACTCGCGTACGCCGCCGTGTCGGACAACATCGCGCGATACCTCGAAAGCGGAGTGGCTGCCCTTCGGAACAAGGTCTGAGTATCGGAAGTTGGACGAACGGCTGAACACGCCCATTTCGACGGCCGAACTGGAGCGGCGTTGGCAGGCAACGCGGGCTGCGATGCAGGCGGAGGGCATCCACGTCCTGATCATGCAGGCCAACAACGACTTCATGGGCGGATACCCCAAGTGGTTCACGGATATTCCCTCGACCCAGGGCTACGCCGACATCGTGACGTTTCCCGCCGACGACGGCATGACCGTCATCAGCCAGGGGCCGTTCGGACAGGACAGGGAGATTTCCTCCGACGACCCTGTATGGCGCGGTGTGTCCCGCCTCCTGACGGCAGCCTATTATTCGACCGCGAGCTACTGCCACCGCTACGACGCCGAGCTGGCTGCCAGGGCGCTGAAACCCTATGCGAAAGGCACGATCGGTCTCGTAGGCCTGTCCACGCTTTCGCATTACCTGGCGGACCATCTGCGCGAAGAGTTCCCCGGTGCGAAATACGTCGATGCGTCCAGCCTCGTGGACCGCATCAAGGCGATCAAGAGTGCCGAAGAGATCGAACTGATCAGGGGTGTGGCGGCATTGCAGGACAACGCGATGCGAGCGGCGTTCGACGCCTTCGAACCCGAAAAGCTCGATCGCGACATCACCGCGGCGGCCGAATATGTCAGCCAGAAGATGGGCAGCGAGCAGGGCCTGTACATGTGTGCCTCGTCGCCTATCGGTTCGCCGGCGTTTTTCAGGAACCGCCACTTTCAGAACCGCAAAATACGGCAGGGCGACCAGTTGGCCATACTCATCGAGAACAGCGGCGCCGGCGGCCACTATCTTGAAATCGGCCGCACGGCGACTCTTGGCAGGGCGACTGACATCATGCACCGCGAATTCGAGTTCACGCTGCAAGCACGCGCGTTCATGCTGGAAATGCTGCGCCCGGGCGCGTCTTCAAGCGATGTCTGGGACCGGTACAACGACTTCATGCGATCGCACGGCAAGCCCGAAGAGGAGCGGCTGCATTGCCACGGCCAGGGTTATGACCTCGTCGAGCGCCCGTACGTTCGCTTTGACGAGCCCATGCAACTCGAATCCGGCATGGTGGTCGCCTGTCATCCCGGATTCGTAAATGACGGGGGTTTTCACTGGGTGTGTGACGCCTTTCTGATCGGCGAAGAACGCACGGAGCGCCTGCACCGGTTTCCGGAAGAGATCGCGGAGATCATGTGAGGCACAGCGCCCTCAACGGAGCAGAAATTGAGCAACACGGTATTCAACAACGTCATGATTTACGACGGCACGTCGCCGGAGCGCTTTTCCGGCAGCGTGCGCGTCGAAGAGAACCGCATCATGGCCGTCGCCCGCAATGGGGAATCCACCCCCGCCGGCGACGCCAGGGTGATTGACGGCAAGGGGGCCACCCTCATGCCGGGACTCACTGACGTGCATACGCACCTGGGATTCGGCTCGAGCGTCGAAAGGATCAACCCGCCGGGTCATCATCCAGCGGAGTTTGCGTCCCTGATCGAAGCGCACTGCGGCCGCGTCATGCTCGACCACGGCTTCACCAGCGGCTTCTCGGGCGGGTCGATGTCGGTCCAGGCGGAACTGGCGGTCAAACAGGCCTTCGACAGCGGACTTCTGCCCGGACCCCGACTGGTTACCTCCTCATTCGAACGAGTCCCGGGCGGCCCCATGGGCCCGATGTACAAGTTCAAGGGCTGCAAGGCCCGCGAGTGCAACCCTGCGGAAGTGGCCGGATTCGTGGACGAGATGGCGGACCTGGGCGCGCAGGCCGTCAAGTTCCTGCTCAACGGCGTGAGCGCGTTCGATCCGGGCACGAACATGGGTGAACAGTTCTACGACGAGGAAGTGCTGGCCGCCGGCGAAGCGGCGAAGGCCAGGGGCGTGCTGTTGACGGCCCATTGCTATACGGCGCACTCGATCAAGCTGGCGATCAGGGCCGGTTTCCGGACGCTGTATCACCTGACCTATGCCGACGAGGAATCCTACGATGCCATCGAGGCCAACAGGGACAAACTGTTTGTCGGACCGGCGCCGGGCATCGTCGAGGCCGATCTCCTGCGGGCGCCGAGGTTCGGTGTGATGGCGAGCGAAGAGCAGGTCGCCGAACAGGAGGACGCCGTGGATCGTGTCAAGGTCATGGGCCGGGAACTGCGCAAGCGCGGCATCCGCGCACTGCCCGGCGGCGACTACGGCTTTCCGTGGAACCCGGTCGGCAGGAACGCGCGCGATCTGGAGCTGTTCGTGGAGTGGTTCGGCTACGAGCCGCACGAGGTGTTGCATGCCGCCACCGCATTGGGGGGCGAAGCCATGGAGATGGGCGATGAGCTTGGGCAGATCCGGGAGGGCTTTCTGGCCGACATGCTGCTCGTAGACGGCGATCCGACGAAGGACATCTCGGTTATCGCCGACAAGGACAACCTAAAGGTGATCATGAAGGACGGCCGGCTGCACAAGGGCGGATGAGCCTTCCCTCCTGCCGGAGTGACCTTACAAACCGTTTCGACGCGCGATTTCGCCAAGCACGGACGCGCTCGGCTTGGGCAATCGTTCGAACGTCTCACGGTCGACTGCCACCAGGCCGAATTTCGGGCCGTAGCCGAACACCCATTCGAAGTTGTCCAGCAGTGACCAGTGCAGATATCCCAGAACGGGGACGCCGTCGTCGATTTCTGCCTTGAGACCTGACAGCGCCGACGGGATGAAGCGCTGGCGCAAGGTGTCGTCTTCGGTGGAGACGCCATGTTCCGTAACCAGGATCGGCAGCCCCGTATTCGCGTAAGCGTAGCGGACGGCGTTGCCCAGCGATGGAGGATAAACCTCCATTCCCAGGTGAGCCGTTTCGGCGCCTTCAGGTACCGGTAACTTGCCGTCGGCGTCGAAGAGCGCACGGGTGTAATTCTGCACGCCGAGAAAGTCGTCGTTGACGGCGAGTTCAAGCCACGGCTCGTAGACCTCGGCGCGTTTCCTGTCACGAACAACAGCAGACCCGACGGCCTGGTCGTCCTCGATGGCAATGCTCACGCCAACCGGCAAGTCCGGCAGCGACGACTTGATCGCATCGCGGCCGGCAACATGCGCCAACAGCAGGTTTTCCTGCGTTGCCGGGATGTCTGCGCGGTCGACCACGTTTCCGGTCGAGAATTTCTCTACGCCCAGCCTGCGGGCCGCCGCATCGAGCGCGATCCGGTTGCCTTGCCAAACCTCGTCGGGCAGAACCCAGGTGAGCAACGGCATGAGCTGCGGCTCGTTCAGCGTTACGGCAAAACCGATTTCCGCCCCCAGGTGCCTTGCCGCGCGCTCGCAAAACCGCGCGAACAACGCCGGCGACCCGCCGTTCGTCCAACCGCCCCGTGCCGCAAACCAGCGCGGCGTCACGAAGTGGTTGAACGTAACGACAGGAACAAGACCGCGTTCCCGGCAACCCTCCACGATACGCTTGTAGTGGTCGAGCATCGCGATCGAAAGGAAGCCTTCCTCCGGTTCGATTCGGGCCCACTCGATGGAGAATCGATACGAATTCAGGCCCAGATCGCGAACGATATCGAGGTCTTGCGGCCAGAGTGCCAGGCCATTGACCGCGTCGCCGGACGGCTCGGCAAAGTTGGTGGGTTCCTGGTGTTCAAGGAACCACAGATCGCTGGCCGTGCTGTTGCCTTCGATCTGATGACCGGCAGTCGAGGCGCCCCAGAGAAAGCCGTCCGGGAATGCCGTGCCGCTCTGACCGCGCCCAACGCTGGGTGCGGCCAGCAGCGCCGCTCCAGCCGAAAGCACGGAGCGGCGCGACAGCAGGACATCAGAAGCTGACGTCAAATGCGAATCCGACCTGGCGGAATGAAACGCCGGGGAAGGTCCACAAGCGAACGCCGCCGTTTTCCTGCCCGATAAAAGTCGTAGCGTAAGCGTTGAGAATGTACGGCTCGTCTCCGAGATTGCGGCCGAACAATCTCGCCGACCATCGGCCATCGGCCGACCGAAGGCCAACGCTGCCGCCCCAGCGGGCGTGGGCCGGGTAGGTGAATTCCTCCTGGGCGCGCTGGGCAGCGCGAATGTCGGAATTGTGGATTGCGTTCAGATTGACGAATGCCTCCATCGCGCCACCGACGGGCGTAAACCACTCGCCCGATATCGTAAGCTTGCGCTCGGGGGATTGCGCCACCTGCTCGCCTCCCAGATCGACGGGTGTCGGATCGTCACTCAGGAATCCGTCAGGGTACTTCGCACTGTTGTATATATACCCTGCGGAGAAGCTCAGATTGTCGGTAATCGAACCGTAAAGGCTTACCTCCACGCCCTGCGAAATGACCTCCGGGACGTTGACCGGCGTGACCACCAATTCCGCCTGCACAAGGATTTGTTCCTGCGCCTGGTAGTTTTCGACGTTCATGCGGAACAGATTGGCGTCCAGCGACAATCTTCCACCCGCGAGCCCGAACTTGCCGCCAACTTCCAGGGACGTATTGAGTTCCGGGTCCAGTACGGTGGTCTCCGCCAGAGGATTGGCAGGGACATCCACGTAAGACGGCTTGAAGCCGCGGGAAACGGATGCGTACATGGTGCCGTCGGCGCCCACGCCCCAGCGGGCGCCCAACCGGCCCGAAACTTCCGAATCGTTCTTGTCGCCAAAGTTGGTGAAAGGCCCGTTGATCCCGGTCGCAAATTCCAGATCGTGGTTGGTGTATCGCAGACCGCCAAACAGGGTCGTCGTTTCATTCAGGTCGATCTCCCCATCGGCAAAAACCGCCTGCGTTGAAGTCTCCACGTCGGCGAAGGTGAACTGCGGCCAGATCGGTCCGATAGGAGGCGGTGGCCCAATGCAGAACGTCTTGGAGAAGTTGCACAACACGAAACCGGCCGGGTCGTCCAGATCGCCAATCTTGCCTCCGGTCGGAAACTTCGTGGTTGTATAGTCGGAAATATACGCTCCGGCAACGTAGCTGACCGTGGCATCCGGATCGGAGGCGATGCGCAACTCCTGCGCAACCTGCTCGCCCGTATAGCCTTCGTAATAGAGTTGTGCGATGAGCTGGTTCCATTGGCGCGAATAGTTGCGGTATTGGTCGTCATGGTCCTTCTTGCGGTAGGACGTGACCGATGTCAGCGTGTGATCGCCCATATTCCAGTCGACGATTGCGCCGAGGGACATCCACGACCTTTCGAGCCATGTTCGTTTTTCGCTGCAATAGACACGGGCATGGGTGGTCACCTCAAAGGGTCCCGCATCGCCGCAAGCAGTCATCGCCGCGAGCTGCGCGGCGGGTGGAATCATGTTCGGTCCGGCAAAGACAGGGTATTTCGGTGCGACGCCGAGGTTGAAGAACTGGTCGTTACCCGTCCTGTTGTGGTACTCGGCGAACAGGTCGATCAACAAGTCCTCGGATGGTTCCGTCCGGAACCGCACGCGCAGGCTCGTCAGGTCGTTCTCATCTTCCTCGCCATACAGTCGATTTGTCTTTGCACCCGACAGAAAGGTTGACCGTGCGGCGATCCGCAGGGCCGAGGTGTCAGTAATCGGCACGTTCGCTGCAGCCCGGATGACTCGCTGGGTGTAGTTGTCCCACTGATAGTCGGCGCCCACCTCCGCGGAGAACCCGGTGGGGTCCGGGGCCACGCTGGTAATGCTGATCACGCCCGCGGAGGCCGACGCGCCAAACAGCGTGCCCTGCGGGCCGCGCAACACCTCAACCTGCGCCATGTCAAGAATGTCCGGCATTGCCACGTTGCCCGTGGGCTGCTGGTCGACGACGACAGCAACCGACGCGGTCGCACTTTCGTTGAACAGGTTTGTGCCGATTCCACGTATGCGGCCACCGCCATTGGCCTCGGCGCCGGCCGTCGGCGAAACCTCCAGACCCGGCGCGGCGCGCGACAGATCGAGTACGGAATAAATCTGGTCTCGTTCCAGTTGTTCACGGGTTGCGACGAATATGGAAATGGGTACATCCCGCAGGGATTGTTCCCGCTTTTGTGCCGTGACGATAATTTCTTCGAGCGGGCTACCGTCAGCTTGCGCGAAAGTTTTCGCCGGAAGAATGACCATTGATGCGGTCGCAAGAAGCGCTGGCAAGTATCGAACTGTCATTAGACTCCCCGTCCTGGTCTGCATCCCGGTCAGCAGGGATACTCAACTATTCGAGGAACAATTCCATCATTTGAGACCCAAAATTTCAATTAATATCTTCTTTTGCATCCATCATTTGTACTTATATTAGTTATCATTTTGCCCGATAGTTCCGGGGAGGATGTCAAACTCAGGATTCGCCGCGCAGCCCTGTTGTCGCGGCCTGTTGGATGGGCGGCTGTCATTTGGCTCGGGGCCGTGAGCCAGGCGATCGAACGTCGCTATTTCTTCCGAGCCGTACAGTCCCTGACGAACGCGATGATTTCATCCGAAAGCCGCCGGTCCGCCGTGCCGATGTGATAACCGATCGAGTAATGATTGTGCCCGATGGCAATCGTGCCGCGCGGGATGCGGCCGCCGCGCTCCAGCCGGGCTTGCAGCAGGCCCAGGCTCTCTGCCTGGAATCGCGGCAAATCGAATTCGGCAAACGCCACGAACAGCGGAATGGCCGTATCGGCCACGGCCGGAGCCGGCAGCCGTTCGGCATCGTGGTCGGGGTTTTCGCCAAAGTAGATTCGGTCCCGGTCTTCCAGGGGCGTAAATCCGTACAGGCCCGACAAGAGTACCGCACCCCGGATGTTCTCCCGGTCCGGCCGGTGCTTGAGGTAACCCGCGATGTGCGCCGCACCTGCCGACGTACCCGCGAGCACAATCCGCTCCGGATCGCCACCGTGTTCGCCTGCGTGGATCTTCAGCCAGTCGACGACGAGGGCGAGATCTTCGGGGCCTGAAGGCCAGACGCTGTCGGGAGCGAGGCGGTAGTTGATGACCACGCCGAGCATGCCTTTGCGGGCTGCAAAACGGCCGAAGTGGGCATTGAAGGGATGCGTGGGATCGCTCTTGGCTTCCTTGAGAAAGCCGCCGCCGTGCACCCAGACCAGCACGGGCCGTTTGTCCGCCCGATCCTCCGGTGCGTAGATATCGAGGCACTGCCTCGGGTGCTCACCGTACGGGACATCGACGACCGGCCGCGGCGCCAACCTTGCCAGTTGCTCCTGTTCGTCGACCAGCAGTGCCCGGGTCCCGGCGAGCACAGCGGGACCGAGTTGGCAGCCCATCCCGGCAATTGCCGCGCGAAACCCGATCATTTGGCTGCGGTCAGCTTGCCGACGGACCTCAAACCGCGCAGCGTCTCCAGGAACACGTTCGCAAACGGCGACAATTCCTCGTCTTCCAGCATCCGGACTCCGACGTAGCGCGACATGGATCCCCGAATCGGTATCTCCCGCAGCGCGCCCATTGACAAATCGGATGCGACGACGTCACGCGGCAGGATCGTCACATAATCCGTGTCGCGCACGATCGCCTTGGTCGTCAGCAGCGAGTCGCAGCGAATGACGTTCGATGGCAGCGGTGTGTTGGTCGACACGAACAACGCCTCAACCTGGCGGCGAAACGCGCCGGCGACGTACGGCAACACCCAGCGGGCATCGCCGAGCTTCGACAGCGTGATCTTGCTCGGCAAGTGTGCATTGGCCCGGCCCACGATCAGCGAAAACGGATCGCGCAGCAGGGTCTCTTCCATGAGCCTTTCGGAGGCGGCTACCGCCCCGGTCGTTACGATCGCAAGTTCGATTTGCCCGCTTCGCAGCATCTCCGAGAGCTCATCGTCCGGGCGCTCGACCACCTGGAGCTCGAAGGACGGGTACAGCACCTTGATCGTCGATACGGCGCGCGGCACCAGACTGACGAGTGCGCCGGGAGTGCCCCCGATGACCAGAGGTCCGACGGCGTCAGCCCGCAGGAGTTCCACTTCCCGCTCGGCCTTCATCAGCAGGGTTTCCAGGGCGCGGGCACGTCGGCGCAATGCCACGCCCGTATGGGTGAGCGTGATGCCCGTGCGAGATCGCGTGAACAGTGTCGTGCCCAGCGTTTCCTCCAGTTGCAGGATGGTGGCGGACACAGCGGGCTGGGTGACATGCAGGCGCCGCGCGGCCCCGCCGATGGAGCCTTCCCGGCAGACGGTCAGGAATCGTTGCAGCGCGCGCGGGTCAAGTGCCATCGCTCAAGGTTAACAGACACACCGGGGCGATATGGTCCCGGTTGGCTGAATTACGGAGCCCGGCGTATCGCGCACCGCAAGGATGCAGCTACCGCGAAGTTGTGCCAGCCCCAACGAATCTCAAACCGCTTCCTTTCGCCGCGACGTACTCAACATGGCCACCACGACGATCGCCGCACCGAACATCGAGGCATAGGCAAGGTATGCGAAACTCGGCAACAGGCCGCCAACGCGCATCGAAATTATCGTCACGACGATGGGGCTCACGAACTGGCCGAGCATGAAGGCGGACTGCCAGAAGCCGGTACCGCGGCTGCGTATTTCAAAGGACAGCAGGCTCAATGCCCAGACGAGCAATGTCGGCAGCAACATACCCGCACCGAACTGGCTGACGAGGCAACCGGCCACGAAAAACCCTGGCGTATCCGCAAGAGACATCATCATGAAGCCCGCCGCCAGAATCAGGAATTCGGCCAGCAGGAGC
Organism: Gammaproteobacteria bacterium; assembly: GCA_022825505.1. Lineage (GTDB taxonomy): Bacteria > Pseudomonadota > Gammaproteobacteria > Steroidobacterales > Rariloculaceae > UBA6522. The sequence goes on from JAJDWR010000074.1 coordinate 68,512, forward strand.
CAGGCGACCCGGGATTTCGGCGCGAGTTTCGCGTACACGTACGTTCCGACCGGTACCCCGAGGCTGGCGGCCGCCGTCATCAGGCCGATGCGTCCCGAGTCGGTCAGCCCGAGCGCCGCCAGCCCGGTCGACGCCTGGATCTGTACCGCGTAGAAAAGTATCGACGCATAGATTGTCGTGACGACGATCAACGCCATCTTCAACCAGGGAAACCCGGCCCAGCTCACGTTGCGCGGCGCCTCGTCCGCCTTGCGCGGCGCTCCGCTCTTGTCCGGCTCCCAGGTAAACACGATGACCGCAACCATCATGAGCAGTGCGCTGCCGTAGACCCAGAACGGCGTGCGCCAGCCGAAATTGCCGAGAAACCCACCCACGCCGAAGAAGAGAATCGCCGACAGGGACGCGCACGCCGTCTGCCCGGCGAGCCATTTTTCGCGCGCGGAGCCCGTGTAATAGTCCCCGATCATCGTTGTGGACAAGACCACGATCAGTGCCTCGGCGGCGCCGACCCCGATGCGGGACACGAGGATCAGCCTGAGATCATCGAGAAATACGGGCGCGATCCCGAACGCCGCATAGAAGACAAAGGACAGGAGCAGCAGTTTGCGTCGCCCGAAATAGTCGCCGAGCATGCCGGCGATCGGCGACAGCAATGCAACGCACAGCGCGGGCACGGTCAGCACCATGGGCACCAGGAACTCGTGGTTCGGCACGTGGCTGAACTCTTCGAGGAGCCTCGGCAGGATCGGCGCCAGCAGCGTGATCGCCATGACCGCGAGCGTGATCGGAATCAGCAGGGAAAGGCCCGTCGCGATTCCGGGCTGGCGAGCATTCGTTGCGTCAGTGTTGGGGGCGTTGTTGTCCGGCATCCTTGAGCCTCTTTCCGTGCATGAGCAGACGACCTGCTGATAGCATAGGTGCAACAGGAAGTGCTGTCGACACGGGCCGATGGACGTTTGCACCAGGGTTCGATTGATGTGACAACACCAATTCTTCGATCAGGCGTAGCCGTAGGCGCGGTGGTGGATCGCCGCGTTCGGAGAGGCCGGATTCGCTCCGGGACCTGCTATACGGACCTGCCGGCGATCTGTTGAAGGAGAACCAACCATGCTGAGGAATTTACTGGCCGCAACCGCACTGCTCGTCTCCGCTTCGGGTGCGATCGCCCATCACACCACGCTGGGGTTCTACGATCCCGAGGTCATTGTCGAGATCGAGGGCGTCCTGAAATCCCTGTCCATGCGGAACCCGCATGTGGAGTTCGTCGTCACCGTGACGGATCCCGACGGCGAAGCCGTCGACTGGCAGGTGCAGACCTCGGCTCTGAGCGTTCTGCGCGCCAAGGGTATAGAACCGGACTTCATGGAGGTCGGCGAGCGGATACGGGTCGCCGGCCCCGGGTCGCGACGCGGGCTGCCGGAGTTGAATGCCCGCAATGTCCTGCTGGAGGACGGCACGGAGGTCATGACCCTGGTGACCGCGGCGCCCTATTTCACGGCGGAACGGTCCGACCTGCTGGAACCCGTCTTCAGCGCTTCGGTGGAAGCCGAGGCGCGGCGCACCGCAGAGGGGATCTTTCGCGTCTGGAGCACGGTGATGGGCGATCCCGCGTCCTTTCCGCTGTTCAAGGGAAACTATCCGCTGACCGAAGCCGCCGAACAGGCCCGCGCGGCCTGGGAACCGGACAGCGAGGAACTGCTTGCCTGCTGGTCAAAGGGTATGCCCCACCTGATGATCACGCCCGTGCCCATCGAGTTTGAGCGGATGGGCGACGACATTCGGCTGCGATTCGAAGAAGACGACACCGAACGTGTCATCCACATGTCGGCCGGTGATTCGCCACCTGAGGGCTACAGCATGCTGGGCTACTCCACGGGCCGGTGGGAAGGCAACACGCTGGTTGTAGAAACGGCCAACATCGATGCGCCGAGATTCGATGACCGGGGTGTTCCCCAAAGCAGGGACATTTCGTTGGTCGAGCGCTTTACCCTGAGCGAGGACGAGAGCCGCCTCGACTACCGCGTCACCATCACGGACCCGGCCAACTTCACCGAACCCTTCGATCTGACACGCTACTGGATGTGGCGCCCCGGGATTCCGCTCGGTGCATGGAACTGCGGTGAACCGCAGGAGGTGGCCGCAAGCACTCCCTGACAACGGGCTCGGGGTAGTGCTTCATCGCGCCCTTTCAGACGTGACTCTCACCGCCGTCCACCAGCAGCGTCTGCCCGGTGATGAAAGCGGCATCCTCCGAGACTAGAAACGACACCACGCCCGCCTGGTCCCCGGGTTCGCCGCTGCGCTTGAGTTGCTGCCGGCTCAGGACCAGGTCGAAATGCGCTTGCGGCACGGATTCCACCGCGTTCCTGGTTCGCGTCAGGCCAGGCGCCACGGCATTGACCGTGATCCCGTGCGTGCCGACCTCCGTCGCCAGACCGCGAACCAGGCCGATCAACGCACCCTTGCTTGCAATGTAATGGGTCATTGCGGCGGGCGGCGCAAAGAAGCTGGAAGAGGCGACCATGACAATCCGCCCCCATTTCGCTTCGATCATCGCCGGAATGAACTGTTGCGCCAGCAGAAACCCTCCGTCGAGGTTGACCTGCTGCGTCGCCCGCCAATCGTCGATCGTGAGGTCGGCGAACGGCTTGACGAACTGCATTGCGGCACAGTGCACGAGCACGTCGGGGTCGCCGTGATCCGACCTGATCCATTTGCCGAAAGACCGCACCTGGCCGCTGTTCGAAATGTCGCAGCGGAACCCCGAAATTCGATCCGCGCCGACTCCTGCCATTTCGATCGTTTCCGAGGTGTCGCCAATGTCGGCGATAGCGATTCGGGCGCCTTCCGACGCCAGCCTCAGCGCGATAGCCTGACCGATGCCCGAACTGCCGCCGGTCAGGACGACGAGGCGGCTTTCGTGCCTGCCGCCGGTCACTTGCAAATGTCGTTGCGTTGTCGGGCAGTCACAGCGTCGATGTCTTTCCGTTCGGCTGCGGCCCCTGTATGAACTCGATCAGGTTTCCGGCATTGTCGCGCAGGAAGATATTCTTCCGGCCATCGCCGAAGTCCTTGACCCAGACAATGTCGGCATTGCGATCGCGCAGTTCCGCCGCTATCGCATCGACATCCTCGCAGACAAAGCTGACGTGCTTGTTGCCGTGCGTCTTGATGTCTTCGTCCGGTATTCTGCGGCATTCCGGAAGCGGAGCGGCGCCGGGAGCTTCGAACAATTCCACTCGCATTGCGCCGTTGCGAACGAAGGCCATGTCCGCAGGAATCGTCGGAATGTGACCTCGATACTCGAGTTTGAAGTTAAGGACACGGTCCCACCACTCGATCGATTCCTCGAGGTCCGGGACACTCACACCGAGATGGTGGTGCCAGAATTCAAGCTTGGTCATGGCCGAAGTCCTCTCTCCGGTCGCGGCCTCATGCGGTCAGCACGAACCACACCCGCTGTACGCACACCGACATGCCGTTGTCGCAAGACTCGATGTATTCCCCGATTGTCCACGATTTGAGGCTTTCGCAAAAATTCAATCTCGCAATGACAGCCATTGCCCCGACGAATTTGAAGTGTGGCCTCCCGGACGTTCAGCAACTTCGTCGATGATCGCCGGTTGCCGACGTCGTACAGCCTCAGGGTTTCAGTTCCCCGTGTGGCTGTTCGTCGTGTAGATACGTCCGTTGGCTTCGGTCAGCGCCATGTCGACCGGGGAGTGCCGGGCGTTGTTCGCAACAAGTTCGAAAATCGCAATCAAAGCGGCTCGGAGGTGGCCCGAATCATGTCGGCCGTCGCCTGGGGATAGTTGACGAGCGGGCCCTTGCCGATTTGACCCATGCAGATGGCGAGCGAAGCTTCGACGATGTACCTGCAGCGCTCGTAGCGGCGTTCCTGGAAGGCCGCGAATGCCGCATTGACCGAATCGCGGCCTTGCAACTCCTCCGCCAGGACCAGACTGTCCTCGATCGCCATTCCGGCTCCCTGGCCCAGGTGAGGCGTCGTGCCATGGGCCGCGTCTCCGATCAAAATTGCGTGGCCCCGATACCAGTTGCCCTCGAGAAAGTGGCTATCGAGCGGCCTGTAGACCACGCCGTCGTCATCGGTGATCTGCTCCCCGAGTGTCGCCATCCTCTTCGGTGCATCGCTGAGTTTCCCGCGCATGATCCCGGCCAACCCCTCGCGCGGATACCTCGGATTATCCGGTTCGGGCGTTGTCAGATACATGTACATGAACTCGTGGGAGAGCGGTACGAGGCCGATCCCCATTGTGCCGGTGTAGGCGTGCATGTTCACGATATCGTTGGTGCGCGGAAAGTTGTATCGCCAAACCGACTGTCCGACGAATTCGGGCTGCCCGGCATCGGGGAACAGCAGATCGCGCATCTGCGAGTACAGGCCGTCAGCGCCGACCACGACGTCGTAGCGGCCGCTCGAACCGTCCGAAAATGTGACATCCACACCCGAATGGTCGTCGTCCAGCGTCGTCACCGTCACACCCAGCCGGATTCTTGCGCCCTCTGCCCTGGCGCGATCGGCCAGCACCTTCTGCAGTGCAGGCCGGCCGATGCCGAGTTGCCCGGGGTACTCCTCGACCAAGCGACGAACCGGTACCTTGGCAGCCAGTTCATCGTTCGGCGCGTAAATCTCGACGAAGTCGTACCCGTAACCGGCCTCGATGTAATCGTCAATGACCCCGAGCGCCGTAACTGCCCGCACCACGTTTGCCTGCTGGATAATGCCGACACCGTACACTGACCAGTCGGGGTCTTTTTCGATCACGTCAACTTCGAATCCGCGCTGTCCCAGCGCAATGGCCGACGTCAGGCCTCCGATCCCACCGCCTACGACAAGTATCGACAAGTCCTTCATGTGTTGCTGCTCGCCTTGCATGGATTACGGGAGGCCGCAGAGATTAACGCGTCGGCGTCAATCCGCCAACCGAAACGTCTCAGGGACTACGAGGCTGCCCCCTGGCCGAGGACGAAACATTGCCCGCCAATTTGTTCGCCCACCGTCAGTTCGCCGGCGACACGACGATCTGGCCTTCGTAAGTTCCGGGCGCGATCTGGACCGGTTCGCCGCCCACGGTCATCGTGACCAACTGACCATCGGGGCCGAGTACCTGGCCATCGCCAACCGTGAGCGCGTCAAGGTAGCTCTCGGCGGTCACGGTCCACACGCCGCCGTTATCGATGTTGACGGCGAGCGTGCTGTTGCCGTTGCGGAAATTTCGATTCTCGACGTGGCCGAGATAGTAATATTCATTGATTGTGAAATGCGTGTTCTGCGCGCCCGTTTCGTCGATATGACGGGTCTCGGTCAGGGAAATCGCGCCGGTCAGGTTCGCGCCATCGCCAATGGTCACCTCCAGCGGGACGGCCGCCAGGCCATAGTACCCGGTGCCATTGAACAGGTCGCCGCTGTAGCTGCCGTTCGTCAGCGAGACGTTGACGCCGTTGGGCGCCCTGGCCGGCATCGGCCCGGGGCCGCCGCCGGGCGGCGGGCCACCCATGCCTTCGGGCGCGTCGCCTCCACCGGGACCGCCTGGCGGCGGGCCACCGGGTCCCATCGCCATTTCCGGCGAACCGCCCGGCGGGCTGACGTTGCCGTTTTCCGACGGCCAGCCGGCAGCTTCGTTGAACTCGGTATTGAAAGCCTGGATCGAGCCGCCCACGATTCGGTCGTCATTGTCGATCATCTGCAGGATGACGCCATTCGCGGGATTCAGTTCGGCGGAGTCGATGTTGATCGTCACCGCACCGCTCTTGTACAGGAAAGTCGCACCCTCCGAATTCACCTGCGTGCCGTCAATTATGTTGGCCGTCGCACCGCCGTGGGACATGAAACCGAATACGGAATCGATGACCGTCGGCCGGCCTGCGCCCTGTACGGTGTCGAACACCTCGCCGTTTGCGTCACGTAATTCAATCTCGCCGCTGGACGACGAATAGGTTGCTTCGCCGCCCGTGAAAATCGTGGCGTACGTGGTGCCGCTGATGGAGGCGCCGATAAAGTTCTGCGTGGCGCCTCCGATGGCGTAGGTACCGTAGCCGCTGCCGTAGCGATCGCTGAACTGGAAGTCGCCCGAATCCATGCCGCCTTCCGACTCCGGCAGGATCCGCAGGACGGAGTCGACGACGTTCAAGTGCGGTTCCACGCAAGCGTCGGTGGACAACAGTGCCCAGCCGCCCGATGCGACACTCGAATTGACCAGGGTAAGCGTCGACCGCTCGCCTAGCATATTGGCGGCACGGATGCCACCCTGGATTCCGAGGACCCAGGGAGGCGATATCATCGTGTTCATGTTGGCGCTGTTGACATAGCCGTCGTAGACGTCGGTCAGCGGATTGGCGCCCATCGTTGTGATACTCGAGTCTCGGACCACGACATTGGCGTGTTCATCGGTTATCACCGCGGAGCGGACAAATCCTTCCGTCCTGATCTCCAGCGAACTCAGCGTCACCCTGGCGCCATTCGAAGCCACCACCATGGCGCCAAGCCCGGAGAAGTCGGAAACCATTGTCCCGTCCCCGCCATCGGTCGAGTCTATCGAGCCCGTCAGGGTGAGAATTGTATCGGCGCCGTGGGCGATCACTGCGCTGTACGCCAGTCCTTCCGCCTCCATGTCGAGATCGAGAAACGACAGAGGGGCGTCTTCTTCGGCGAGCAGCGAGTTCTCGGCCACTACGTTGCCGTCCCTGACGAAATAACCGACCCGGTAGTCCTCGTCGCCACGCCGCTCGAAGCTGGTGGCCTGACCGGTCCAGGTCGACCGTAGCTCCACAGTGGCATTGCCGTCCCTGACGGCACCGATGAGCGGCCCAGCCTCATTGTCCGTGCTCGCGGAACAGGCGGCCAGGATACCCATAATGACCAACAGGGCGAAGCATTGGCGGGTTTTCTGTTCGTTGAGATTCATCAATTTTCCTCGAAACTGAATCCTTCCTCGGTGCGTGCCGCGACTTCGTCATGGTAGACAAAGCACGAGGGATTGACGAATCAAAACACCCGATAGCACCTATTGGCTGGCACAATCCAGGCTCCATGAACTGGTCGCGGTCTTGCAGTTGATACCGTGTCGGCCAAGACCGGATGGTCGTGAAGCGGGTGTTTCCGCTGAAACAGGCCCACGTAGCTCAGGCTCTGCTCGCCGAGAGAGGAACCATCGGCAAGGTCATCCTCAGTATTCACCCCGATTCAGCTACCCGTTGACACGGGTCCGAACAGCCGGAGGGGCACGTGTCCGAAATTTTTCTGCCGGCTCGCTGCCACTGGAAAGGGTTCTTTATTCCTCCGGTATGACAATGAGAACGACCTTGCCCTGCGTGTGCCCTTCGCGATTGTATTCCTGTGCGTCCGCGGCTTCGGCCAGCGGATACGCCACGTCGATGTTGATCCTGAACATTCCCTGTTCGGCGAGTTCAGCGACATCCCGAAGCAGATCGCCCTCGGACACCCCGCCTGGACCGCCTGGACCGCCCGGAGCACCGGGGGCCGGCGGCGGCGGACCCATCCTCGGGCAATTCACACCTGCTTCGCCACAGAGTTCGTTGGCCGGTCCACCGACGACGCTGACCAGACTGCCGCCGGGTCTTACGATGGCCAGCCCGCGGGTGGCGAGATCGGCATTGACGGTCTCCACGTAAACATCAACAGCTTCCACCACCTGCGTGAAATCCACTCTCGTGTAATCGACGATCTGGTCGACGCCAAGGGAGCGAAGGTAGTTGTGATGGCGTTCCGACGCAGTCCCGATCACGGTGGCGCCTCTGGCCCTGGCGATCTGGGCTGCCGAACTGCCGACCCCACCGGCGATTCCATTGACGAAGACCCTGGTTCCCGGGCTGATTGCCACGTCACTGAGCACACGTGCCGCAGCCAGTCCCACCGTGCCGATACCGGAGGCCTCGGCAAAGGAAAGTCCATCGGGTTTCGCAATGACGTTGTCCGCCGGGGCAATGACATACTGCGAATACGCGCCATTCAATCCGTCCACGCTGACTCTCCCGATCATCGTGAAGACCTCGTCGCCAACGTCAAAACCGCTCATGCCCGGCCCGACCATGGCGACAACCCCGGCTGCATCGAAGCCGGGAATCCTCGCGGGTGGCTCGTCGGGGGGCGGGGTGCCCAGCGGCCTTTCGCGTCCGCTGTAACCTACTCGCGTCTTCCAGTCGACCGGATTGACCGATGCGGCGTGGACCTGGATCAGAACCTGGCCCGGTCCGGGCTCAAGCACCGGGACGGTCTGCAACGACAGCACTTCGGGACCGCCGTTACCCTCTTGGACGATCGCTTGCTGGACATCGGGAACCTGGCCCGTTGCATGCCCGCCAATGATCAAGCCCAGCGAGGCCATCGCGGCCCTGAAAGTCTGTCGGTTCATAGGTTTCTCCCGATCCTGGCATCCGTTGAATGATAACCGCGGCAATCTTCGAAGAATCGGTTCTTCATTTGCCGAAACACAGGGTTTAAGCTGTCCGCCATGAAATCGATCTGCGCAGTGGTTGCCGGCGAAGGCAAGGTCGTCCTCGAGGAAGAAGATGTCGGCAGGCCGGGTGCGACCGAATTGCTGCTCGAAGGCGAGTTCAGCACGATCAGCCCCGGTACCGAACACTCACTCATGGCAGGATTGATCCGGCCATTGCCGCAGCACATCGGCTACAGCCTGTCTGCCAGTGTTTCTGCCGTGGGCAGCGACGTCACGGACTACGCACCCGGCGACAAGGTCGTCGCCACCGCCAGGCATGCGAGTTACCAGGTCGTTGACGAGCGGCTCGTGTCGCCGGCGCCGGCCGACATCGACATGGAACAGGCTGCGTTTTTCAATCTTGCCCACACCGGACTCTACGGCATACGGCGTGCCGGCCTGCAGCTCGGCGAGCCGGCGCTCGTCATGGGCCAGGGTCTGGTCGGCGCCCTGGCCGCGCAGCTTGCGCTGGCATCCGGCGCGGCCCCCGTCATCGTTACGGATGTCGACGACTCGAGGCTCGACCTGGCGCGAGAGGCCGGCGTGCATCTTGCAGTCAATCCGGAGAGGGATCCCGACGCGCTCGGCGCGATCGTCGAGGGGCTTGGCCTCGGCGGCGTGCCCGCCATCTTCGAGGCAACGGGCCGGCGCGCTCCCATAGAACAGGCGGTCCAGCTCGTTAGCGAACGTGGACGAATCGTCATGTTGTCGACAGTGCATGGCAACATCGTACCCAACATTACCGAGAGCATCATGATGAAGGGCGCTGTCCTCTACGGGGCATATGTGAACTCCAAGCCATTCGCGTTGCGGCGCACGGACCTCACGATCTCGAACCGATGGCCGCCGGTCGTCGCCGAGGGCTCGCGGCGCTACGCGAATCGGGATGTCTGGACCAGTGACGAAGACATCCGCGCGATCCTCAGCCTGATTCGCCATGGTTCGCTCGATGTCAGCCCCCTGATCAGTCATCGATTCACCGTCGAGCAGATTCCCGAAGCTTACGAAATGGTCTGGAATAAGGACCGCAGTCTCGTGGGTGGCGCGATCCGCTGGAAATAGGATCCAGCGGACACTAACCGTCGCCCAAGAGTTTTCGTCCCGACAACCGGCGCGCCGATGCGAAGGGTAGTGGGTATTTCCATGCAAGCCTGCGCCCTAGAAATGGGCCGAAACTGAGTTTCGCAGTCGCCGTCGTTTCAACCGATCACTTGCGGAGAGTTTTGCGGAGAATATCGGGTCACTGGACCGGACCCTCCCTATTGGTGGATGCGATAGTAGCTATCGGAATCCACGATTGGATAACTGTTTGCAAATCGCGGAGCATGTTCGATTGATGATCGAAAAACTCAGCGAGATACAAATGACGAATCTACCAATACGGCTGAGGCGTCTGCTGAATGGCGCAATCACCGTCGCGGCAGCTTTTGGCGTGTTGCACACCTCGAGTTTGCCGGCCCAGGAGGGCGATGGCGCGGCGCTCGAGGAGATCGTCGTCACCGCCGAAAAGCGTGAGGCGGACCTGCAGAAGACTTCCATGTCCATTCAGGTATTCACCGGCGAACAACTGAGGGCGGAAGGCAAGAGGCGCATCGACGAGATTATGCGTGGCGTCGTGGGAGTGGCCTCGCAAGGGAGCCAGGTTGGCGACTCCTTCTTCCTGAGAGGAATCGGCGTTGGTTCCGGGCCGCCGCCTCCAGGTACGGGCACACCCGTCGTGGCCGTTCTTATCGATGGCGTTTACCAGAATCGCGGCGAAACGGTACGCGGTGGATCGCTGGACCTGCAGCAGGTCGAGGTGATGCGCGGTACGCAAAGCACAACGCTTGGCGCTGCGTCGCTGGCCGGCGCCGTGAGTCTGGTTTCGAATGATCCGGTGTTCGAATTCGAAGGTAACGGCTCACTGGAAATCGGTAGTTTTGACCTGGCCAGTTTCGAAGGCGTAGTCAATGTTCCACTGGCCGACAACCAGGCAATTCGTATCGCCTATTCCGATGTGCAGAGGAATGGTTACATCTCATCCGGCGCCGGCGACTCGGATTTGTCGAACTACCGGATCAAGTATCGCGTACAGCCAGCCGACGACGTGAACATCGTGTTGACGGCGTCGCAAAACACGATCGGCGGCAATGGGGTCGACACGAGTGTGCTGACGTATGGCGGTTACTGGGAGTCGTACAACCAGGATCGGGATCCTCTGCGGCCCCCTGCTCCGCCTCCTCCACCCCCTCCGCCCGGCGGTCCGCCCGGCCCACCGCCGCCACCGCCCCCTCCGCCCGGTGGTCCGCCCGGTGGCGGATGCACACCGTCACCCTGTTACGACGTGACCATGGGCGAGTTGTACGGCCATATCAACGATGGCACGTCCTACAGAGACCGGTCCGACCCCTGGGACGATGGATACCCGGCTGATTCCTGGCCGAACAGTCCATTCCGGAACACAACCATCGACCAATACAGCGCGGACATCCAATGGACTACGGGTATCGGTACGCTGAGCATAGAGCCGTCGTTCCAGAAGGCGCACTTCCGGTCCGAAGAACCGCCCCGTGGCACCGACTGGCGAAGCGAGGACCGAAGGCAGGAGACTACCCAGGTCGATCTGCAGTTGACGTCTTCCCCGGACGCGCCATTTGAGTGGCTCGCGGGCCTGTACTACTACGACACGGAGTTTGACGGAACATTTCGTTCGGCAGGTTTCCCCGGGTTTGGCGCCGGGCCGTTCTGCCCCGCGGTCAGCGTGACCGAGAGCGCCTATTGCTGGTCGTTCGACAACAACGCACACGAAACGTTTTCCGCATATGTGAACGGCGCTTTTCCGGTGACGGATGTGCTGCGCATCGTTGCGGGCGTTCGTCAAAGCGACGACGAAAAGTCATTCCTGAACCACTCGGACACTCCGGGAGACAGCGCGGGCCCCGGACCCCAAGGTTATCCGCCTGCGAGAACCGGTTCGAGGTCCTGGGACGACGTGACCTACCGGATTGGTGTTGAATACGACCTTACAGACGGTAACTCGATGGCGTACGCGGTTTTCGGTACCGGGTACCAGGCAGGCAACATCTTTGGGTTCGCCCCTGAAGGCACGGTAGCGGAAACGCTCGATCAGTTTACCGTCGGTTACAAGAGCCGCTGGCTCCAGAATCGGCTGCAATTCAATATCGAATATTTCGATTCCGAATACCATGACCGAATGCTGGACGGCAGCGTGGGTGTAGAGATCAACCCGCAGTTCGCGCCGCCGTTCCCTGCATGTTCGGCCTTTCCGTTCCCGAACCCGTCGTTTTACGATCCGGGCACCGGCTATGCCTGCTACCAGATACTGGCATCGACGGTTCCGGACCTCATCAGCTCAGGGGTCGATATCGAGCTGAACTGGCTGTTAACGGACTTCGATCGGCTGGACCTGACCATGGAATTGCTGGACTCGATCACAACGGCTCCGTCCGGCCTTCCAACCCAAGCGGACTTCGAAGCGGCAATGAACAGGGCCGGCTTTATGGACGCGGGCGCGGTCTCGTCGATGTACAACAACCTTTCCGCGCTCAATGCGTCATACGATGGTCTGGTCCTGCAAAACTCTCCCGAGACGATGGTCAACCTGACCTACAGTCATATCTTCCAGTTGGCGGGCGGCAATGACCTGACCGTGAGCCTGAACGCCGAACACCGCAGCGAATATTGGTCGTTGGGCGGCGCCCCGGGTGCAAACATCGCCAATCCCGGCAAGTCCGTTCAGGACGGCTACGGGCTGTACAACGCCTATCTGAATTGGGCCTCGGCCGACAACATGTGGTCCGTATACGGCTACGTGCGAAATATCGGTAACGAGGCGGTGCAGACCAACTACGGTCCTCCGTTCGGCGGAGGGGCGGAGTACGTGACGCTGGCGCCCCCGCGTACATACGGCGTTGGGCTTACGGTGAATTTCTGACCGGTACCTTACGATGAAATTCGAGCGCGCCGCAACTTGCTGAGGTTTTCCGCCAGACGCCGGCTCAGTGCGGCCATTTCTTCGTCTCGTCGAGGAACTCGGTCATGACGTGGCGCCCCCCGTTGAAGTACGCGAAATTCTGTTGCTGAATGGCAGCGACAAGCTGAATTTTCAGGGCGTTGGACTGCGGAATCGCTGAAGGGCCTGAATATGGCGGAATATGATGTTGCTGTAATGGGCGCAGGCCACAATGGGCTTGTCGCGGCCGCCTACCTGGCCAGAGCCGGCAAGAGTGTGCTGGTGTTGGAGCGCAAGTCCTACTACGGTGGCGGAGTCGCCACGCGGGAACTGACGCTGCCCGGTTACCGGCACGATGAGCACAGCACAGTGCACATCATGCTCCAGGGCAACCCGCTGTTGCGTGACGACGAACTGGGTCTTCTCGGCGAATTCGGCCTGAAGTATCACTACCCCGAACTGCCCTGGGCAACGGTCTTCGAGGATGGCCGGGTCATACGCGCCTGGAAGGATCTCGATCGCACCTGCGAGGGAATCGCCGCGTTTTCGCCAAGGGACGCCGAAGCGTACCGAAAGTTCGTACAGGCAAGCCAGAAAGCGCTCCCCATGCTGACGTCGGGGTTGTACTCGCCGCCCTCGCCGTTCGGGGCATTCGCCGCCATGATGGACCAGAGCGACGAAGGCCGATTCCTGCTCGACATCATGTCGCGCAGTGCCCTGGACGTGGTCGACCGGTATTTCGAAAGCGACCTGATGAAACTGCACATCGTTAGGATGGTCACCGAGAACCTGCAGATGCCGGATGAACTCGGCACGGGAATGGGCGCATTCCTGATGCCCGGAATCATCCATACTTTTGGCGTCTCGCAGCCCGTAGGGGGTTCGGGCGAGTTGTCGGAAGCGCTGGTACGTTGCATCGAGCACTGCGGCGGCGAGGTCCGTTGCAATGCCGAAGTCAGCCGCGTCCTGGTCAGCTCCGGCCGGGCGACCGGACTCGAACTGGTCTCCGGCGAGCGATACCATGCGAAAGACGGTGTCATCGGCGCGATTCACCCCTATGTCTTGCGCAAGTTCGTTGACGGTGTGCCGGAACCTGTTCTCGAGCGGGCCGAAAATGTCACGCTATCGACCTTCTCCCTCCTGTTGACGCATATGGCGCTGAAAGAACGCGCCCGGCTCAGGGCCGAAGATGGCGAAGGCGCCGTGATGACCGAACTCGTCGCCGACGATAACCTGGGCAGACTGCTTGCCGATTACGATGAGCTGCGCCGGGGCAATGTTCCGGAACGGCGGCTGATTGCCGGCGGCGACAACGCGGTCAACGATCCAACCCGCGCGCCGGAAGGCGGTGGCGTCTTCTACGGCGTGTGTTTCGCGCCCTACAATCTGCGAGAAGGCGGCGCGGCGAGATGGGACGAATACAAGGAGCAGTGCGCTGACCAGAATCTCGATCACTATCGCAGATTCTTCACGAATCTGACCGACGACAACATCCTTGCCCGCGTCGTCCGGTCGCCGCTCGATCACGAGCGGGAAAGCCCCACAAGTTTCGTCCAGGGCGACGTTCACGGCTGCGCGCCGTTCATGTACCAGTCGCTCGGTCACCGTCCAACCCCGGACCTCGGTCAATTCACGGTTCCGGGCGTGGAGCGGCTGTATCTGGTCGGCCCGTTCCAGCACCCGGGTGGTGGCGTATTCGGGGCGGGCCGAGCCACGGCCATCAAGATGTTTGACGACCTGGGCATGGATTTTGACCGAACTTTCGGGAGCGGGTCGGGCGACGATTCGACGAAAACGGTTTCAATTCCGTCGACGCCGGCACCTGGTGGTACCGACGACGACTCGAATATGCGGCTATACGATGCCAACGATGAAGAATTGATGTCCATCAGCGAGATCGGCCGCGATGACAACACGCTCGTTATCAGGGGCAAGACGTTCGGCACAATGCCCATGACCGCCAGGTTGCAACCGCGCGATCTGCGCAAGGGCATGAAGCTGCTCAACCTGGGCAAGCTGTTGTTCCTCATCACCATGCCGTTCCGGCGAAACTGAATGAACGCCAGCAAACTCGTCATATTTCATCATCTGCCCGACAATAACGACCGGCCGGCGCTGGAGCGCTGGTTTGCCGAACGGCATTGCCCCGAGGTCTGCGCGCAGGCGCCCTGGCTGACTCGGTACGTGCTGTACCGCCCGGTGCCGCCGCCACCCGGGGCAGAAGCGTATGGCTATATCAATTACCGCGTCCATGAGAACTGGGTCCGCAGCCCCGAAGAGCGACGCGGCGTCAAAGGGCTCCTGTCGTTCTCGCCACAGCCCGGGTACATGGACGTGGCCGTAACGAACGTCCCGGGGGAACCAACCGATGACTTCCTTGGTGCCGACCTGCGTCATTCCGACAGGACAATCCTGCGCTGGGTGACCCTTTTTCGTTACCCGGACGGTGTGCCGGTGGTGGAGGCGGAAGACTGGTATCTGAACGTCCATGTTCCTCAAGTTTGTGAGCAGCCCGGACTGACCCGGTTTTTCAGCCACAAGGCAATACCGGGCACGGCCATTCCCGGTTCGAGCAAACAACGCCCATTCCTGGAGAAGCTGCCGCCCTTGCTGACGAAGTCGTGGCACAGGCTTTCGGAACTCTGGTACGAAAATGACGAGGGCTGGGTTGACTCGATCGTGACGAATGCCCCCGCCTACACGCCCGCTCCCTGGGCATCCGGCAACAGCTATCCGTTCCTGGTGCCGGGAGAGGAATTCATCAGTACCTTTTTGCTCGAGCGGCCGGACCAGGACTTGCTCCGGCAACGAAGCCTTCGTTACTTTTGACGTTTCTGCAAGCGCATGCCGAGAGATGCGCTTGAGCACACAACCGGCCTCGTATACGGACGGTACCTGTTTTCGATCTGCCGTGTCAGTCCAGCTCGCCCGCGGATTCCATGAACGCGCCCCGCAGCCACGCGTGGCCTGCATCGAGTTCGTGACGGTTGTGCCAGATCAACACCTCATCCAGACGCGGAAGATCGACAGGCGGACTCATCATCCTGACATCGATGTGCCTGGACAAAGTCTGCGCCAGGCGCCGCGGAATAAGGGCGAGCAACTGGGTACCCGGCAACATGAACATCAGCGTCGTGAAATTCGGGGCCGCGGCGCACACATCGAGGTCCAGCGAAATCTGAGCGTGGGAAATTTCTTCCAGCATGGGTGTCCGTCGACCGAAGTCATGAGAAACATGCGGCAGGCTCGCGTACTCCTCCAGCGTCAATTCTTCGCCGATCGCCGAGTTGTTGGCGTCGGTTACGCAAACCCAGTCGTCGTCGAACAGCTCATCGACATTCAGGTTCTCCGAGATGAGCGTCGATTCGATTCTCGGGTCGACGCGGGCCCGGATCATCAGATCGGCCCGGCCGGTTTCAATCTGCTCATGATCGCGCCCGCCCAGCGTCGCGACCTGGATCTTGATGCCCGGCGCCCTGGTCGAGATTCGGCGAATCACCTCGGGTAAGAGTACGGTTGCCACGTAGTCGCTCATCAGCACCGTAAACGACCTTCTGGCCGTCGATGGGTCGAATTCCGGTTCGACATCAATGGTATTCCGAACTTGAAGCAGAATCTCCCGAACCGGCTCGATCAGTGTCCTCGCACGCGGAGTCAGCTCCATTTTCCTGCCCACCCGTATCAACAACGGATCGTTGAAGCGTTCCCGCAGCCGCTGCAGCGCACCGCTCATGGCGGGTTGGGACATGTACAACCTCTCCGCTGCGCGTGTGACGTTCTTTTCCTCCAGCAGTGCGTCCAGTGCCACGAGCAAATTCAGATCGAAGCGATTGAAATGCATTTCATGTCCCCCAGGGCCGCATTCCCGAATTTGGCCCACGAATAGGTGGAATCAATAATAACGATTTTGGGCACACAGGCTCCATGAACTAACTTGTACCCTGGACCAGGGGAGGTGCGTGATGTTGCGCAGTTACCTGATACTGAATCTCGCTGACATGAACGATTTGCCACTGATGGAAAGGTGGCTGCTCAAGGACCATGCTCGAGAAACAATTAGCCAACTCGATCCCATACTGGAGCGGTATACGAGCTATCGCGCGCTGCCGGCACCGAAGGGTTCGGAGCGTTTCTGCCCGTACAACTGGCGCATGACGGAGCACTGGTGGCGCGAACATCCATGGGTAGGCGGCGTCATGGACCACGGTACGGCATTGGGCGAGGTCTGGCCTCCGGGCTATACGAAGGTGGTGGGCCAGCCTGATGGCGAAGCCCGCAGCGCAGGCTGGGCGGGGAGCCCGGGCGGACCGAACCCGCCGGTCATGATCTTCGTCCAGAGCCGCCGGGCGGACGACTTCCTGGGCAAGGGACTGACGCTGGACGACGGCACGAACATTCGCTGGATCACGGCGCACAAGTACCCCGACGGCGTACCGATCGACGAAGGCGAGGACTGGTTCCTGAACATTCACGCAAAGGAAGTGGCTGACCAGCCGGGACTCAAGCGATTTTTCAGCTACAAGCGGGTGGAGGAACCCAGGCTGGGCCCTTTCGTCCGTGTCTCGGAGCTCTGGTACGACAATGCCAGCGCGTGGCGCAAGGCGGTCGTGGAGTCTCCGGTCGAATATACGAAGCCGGGCTGGGCCACCTGCGACACGTACCCTTTTCTGCAGCCGGCCGTGGACTTCGTCTGCCAGTTCCTTCTCGAAGCACCAACGGACGATTTCAAGAATTACCTGCGACCCTACATAACAACAGCATAGGTACAAAGACATGTTGCATACGAAGATTCATGCGATTCTCAGACTGCTTGCCATAGTTTTCTGCACGGCGTTGGTGTTGCCGACTGCCTTTGCCCAGGGAGGTCCTCCGGACGCGCCTCCGCCGGGTCCGCCCCCCGGCATGCCTCCACCCCTCCCCGTTGGCACACTGGCCCCCGACGGTATCGGTGTGACGGTGGGGCCGGCGCCAACAGCGGGAAACATGGACGAAAGCGGCTTCGGACCGTGGGTTGATGTTTCCGTCGTCTCACCGCTGCAGAATGGCGACAAGATTCCGGATAACAGCACTCTGCTGGCTACCGATGGAACGTCGTTCGATTTGAATGCTGCCGTAGCGGAGCAGCCTACCCTCCTGATCTTTTACCGGGGAGGCTGGTGCCCGTACTGCAATGCGCACCTGCGAGAGCTGCAGGGCAGTGCCGGTGCATTGCAGGAAATGGGCTACCGGATTCTGGCGGTCAGCACCGACACGCCGTCGCAATTGCAGGAATTCATGGCCGAAGAGCCCGTCGATTACACGTTGCTCTCGGACAGCACGGTTGAGGTCGCAACGAAGTTCGGGCTGCGCTTCCAGGTGGTCGAGCACTATCTCGATCACGTCAGGGACGACCGCGGCAGAGACCTGAGAGAGCAGACCGGCGGCTATCTCATCACGCCCGGGGCGTTTATCCTGGACCAGTCCGGCACCATTCGGTTTTCGTATGTGAATAACAACTTCGCGGTGCGGATCAGTCAGGACGCGTTGCTTGCTGCGGCCAGAGCGGCAATCGAGTAGCCAATTGCCGCGATGATCAACTACAGGCGGGCGTATCCGGCTGCCCTGGTTGCAGCGCTCGCTGTCACGCAGGTCGAAATCGGCTCGAGTCAACAGGCCCCGAATGCGGACGCAGTTGCCGAGTGGGCGCGACTGGCCGAGCTTCCGGATTTGACCACCGGAGTCTGGAGCAACGACAGGCCCGGAACGCTCCCGGCGGGACTGGCGGCAGACGCCCCACCGCTGGTCGAGGGCGCGTCCCGATCCGAAAGCCCTGTCGAAAGCTGCGTACCCATAGGCGTGCCCACGGTGATGCACCGCCCCTACCCTTTCGAGTTCGTCCTTGAACCCGGCCGCATCCTCATGTTGCTGGAATTTGACGGGATGACGCGCCGTATTTTTACCGACGGACGCGCACATCCCGAAGATCCGGACCTGACTTACGCCGGCCACTCGATCGGGCATTGGGAGGACGACACGCTGGTGGTTGACACCATCGGCTTGCTCCCTCTCCAGGTGGCCTCGGACCGAGAAAACCGTTTACATGTGCAAGCACTACCAGAAAAGTCTTGCGTGCCCGTTCCGGCGTCGCCGATTCCAGAGTGAAAAAAACGTACGGACGCCGGTAAACCATAACAGTACGATCGCAATCCCGGTACACAGCATTGCCCACTCGCCAGGGCGGCCGAACATTCGCCCGCTGTGATACTCCTGCAGGAGTGTGGCCAGCGGAAGCTCGTAGCCGTCCGATCCCGGTGGCGGCCTCGGGGGCATCAGATCCGGAGGTGGGCGCGGCACTGCGGCAGATTCACCCGTTTGCGCGTCGAATGCCGACTCCGATTCGCCAATCCCGATGATGCCGCGCGGACTGCCGTCAATTGTCCGCAGTTGCAGCCGAATCGATGGCGCCTCCATATCCGGGATTAAAGCGATTGCCGCTTCCACTACGGTTTCGACCATTGCCGAAACGTCATCTGCAGGCAACCGTTCGGCGGCGGCCGGTTCAGCAATGGGCGCGCCCGGGACGGCACTCATGGGAATGGGCGCCGCCGACTCCGGATCGAGCAGTTGAGCTATTCCCGTAGCCGTACCCGTTATGAAGAGATAGAAGAGGAACAGCATGAACGCCGAGCCGATCCAGCGATGATACCTGCGCATGCCCCTATCTCCAGAACAGCGCCTTCTTCCCCAGTCTGCGACGCCGCATCAGCACCTGCAGGTACATGATCGTCCCGCTGACGCCCAGGAAAATAAAGCAGAAGCCTGACAGGACATCGATGACCTGGCCGGGAATGCCGATGATGCTGCCGCGATGCAGGTCCTGAAGAAAATTGTGTACTCGCAAGCGAGCAGGGATGTCGTTGAGCCAGCGCGCCAACCGCGTCGTTCGATGTTCCG
This sequence comes from Gammaproteobacteria bacterium, assembly GCA_022825505.1. Classification (GTDB taxonomy): domain Bacteria; phylum Pseudomonadota; class Gammaproteobacteria; order Steroidobacterales; family Rariloculaceae; genus UBA6522. The sequence goes on from JAJDWR010000074.1 coordinate 87,874, forward strand.
CCACGAACGACCCGGTCAGCGCATCGTAGTATCGCGCGGAACCGTCGTTCCCGAACGCAACGGCAATCACCGTCCGACCATCGAGACTCTGCATTTTCACATCGACGGAATCCACCTCGGGAGGAGCGTGGGCCAGCGCGTCGGCGATCGTCGGCCGAAACATTCCCAGTGCCGCGTGGACTTGCATCGGCGCTGAAGCCTGAGCCACCCCCGGTGCTTCTTCGAGAGGGCCCGGCGGCGACATGGAGTCGATGGCAAGCAGCACGCCGGTGACGCCGATCCAGCCAAGGAAGACCATGGCAAATGTCGATACCCAGCGATGCAGTCTGCGCAAGAAATGAAGTCTAGGCATGGGCAGGCCACGAAGTACGCTCGAAATCGTTGCGACAAAGACGCAACGGGGCGCGCCCGATGCGCGCCCCGTGCCGCCGGTTCATGTCAGAACAGAAAATTGGCGCTGGCGCCAACGGTTCGTGGTGAACTGACCTGCGGGTGCGGACCTGCCAGGAAGATCTTGACCACTTCATTGCTGATGTTCTTGACATAGAAATTCAATGACCACGCGTCGCTCACCGGCCGGTACGACAGGTTGAAGTCGCCGGTTGTATACGCCTCTTGCGTATTCGGGGGGTTGTTGACCGCGTTGACAAACTGTTCGCCGGTGTACCGCAGGTCGAGTCGGGGCATCAGCGAGCCGCTGGCGCCCAGGTCGAACTCATATTGGAGGCCGGCAATCACCCTCCACTCGGGCGAGTGCGAGAGCGTATCCCCTTCGAGCAGGAAGGTAATCGGTCCGCTGGCCACCGTTTCCTGGAGTTCGCCGTCCAGGTACGTCGCCGCGAAGTCGAAGCGCCCGCCTTCCCCGAACAAGGCTTGAGTCTGCACCTCCGCCCCGAAAATGGTCGAATCGCCATTCACGAACTGCGCGCGAAGCCCCCCCACAAAGGAGTAGATGTCAGCGAGGTGATAGTCCTGGTAGTCGTAGTAGAAGGTGGCTCCGTTGAACTGAACGCGGTCGTCCGCCAGCCGGCTCTTCCATCCAAACTCGAACGCGCGCAGTTGTTCCGGACCGAAAAACGATCCCGGGCTCGCAATGGGCGCGGTGTCGTCCGCGAGAATATTGAACCCGCCTGGCCGATGCGCATCGGACGCTGTCAGGTAGAGCATCGCGGCGTCCGCGACATCGTGCTCGATGCCCAATTTCCAGTCAAAGTCGCTGTTGTCGTCCTGGCCCCTCCCTTCGGGCAGGTTCGGAGGTGGATGAGAGTAGGAAAAGGTCTTGTCGTCCAAGCTGTTGCGGGCTCCGGCGATAACGCGCGTCCTGTCGCTTATCGGGGCGGTCAACTGGCCGAACACGGCCACGCTTTCGGTGGTCAGGCTCGAAGTTCCAACGAAGGCATCGCCCTCGTTCTGCTGATCGTAGTAATACACTCCGACAACCCAATCCACCCGCGACCCAAGTTCCGAAGCGTACCGGACTTCAAGCTGGGTCGACTCGGCCACAATGGGGTCGTCGATTCGCCTCAGGGGAGGCGGCGTGGGCCCCGGCGGACCCCGCGCCGACAACACGTAGCCGGAGTCAGTCTGAAAGCTCGGTAGAACCGTAAGCGTGCCGGGGCCGACCGAATAGTCAATTTGCATCATGGCCTTGACTGATTCGTAGTCCTGACGCTCGTCTTCGCGTCCGCCACCTCTTAGCGGGTCTTCAGCAAATGTAAACCCGTTGGCGGCGCCGGGTCCGTGACCACCGAGACTGCTGGTCTCGATCTTGGTCACCACCCGCAAATCCTCGTTCGGCGCATAAAGCAACTTGAGGCGTCCGGCGGTCGCGTCCGCGTCGTTGTGGCCATCGCTGAGGAAACCGTCCCGACTGATCGAGGCCACGGCAAGTCGCGCCGCCCATGCATCGCCGAGCGGCATGTTGAGGGCCGCTTCGCCGCGAATCAGGCTGTAGTCGCCTGCTTCGACAGTCACATGCCCGCCAAATTCGTCGATTATGGGGTCCGCGGTGATCACGTTCATGACGCCGCCGGTGGCGTTGCGGCCGTAGAGCGTACCCTGCGGCCCGCGCAACAGTTCCACGCGGGCCAGATCGAAGTAGCCGATCACGCCGCTTTCGGAGCGGAAGTTGTACACGCCATCCGTATTCAGGGCGATAGCCTGCTCACCCACCTGTGGCGGCAGGTCGAATCCCGTGCCGCGCACGGATACCCCGAAACCGCGCGCCGTGCCCACAACGATCGCGCTTGGAACGTTCTTCAGGATCTCCTCGACATTGACAAGACCCTGTTCACGGATCACGTCGCCGGAGATCTGCTCGACCGATATGGAAACATCCTGCAGGCTTTGCTCGCGCTTTTCTGCAGTAACAATGATTTCTTCAAGTTGCGCGTGTGCTGAAGGACCGGTAAGCACAGCCAGCGCGAGCATCGGAAAAACAAACCGATAGCCTGGCAACCAAGCGTGGATGGACTTGAAGTGTGAGTTTAAGGCAGTCACGTTCCCTCCTGACAGTGTTGCGGAAAAGTCCAGATTCAGGACACTTGCACGGGTCAATATAGGTCAGGCATCGGCTGGCGTGTAATGTTTATACCGATGGTTCTCATCGGGAATTCTGATGGCACTTGTTTGCGTATGCAGACTTGGGCGACAGCGGATCATCGGCAACCACTCCGGATGGCGATGCCTGCATCGAATCCGACCATTTGATAAGAGGTATCGGGAAGAACTATTGGCCGCAGGTAGCGTACCTGAGCTAGCCTTGCAGGGTTGACCGGGGCCCTGACCGGCTCCAGGTGCTGCCGTCAGGAGCGGAAGCCGGAGATGTACGGGTATTGCCGCAGAATATTGACATGTACCTTGCTGGCTGTCTCGTGGATCGCCATTGGTTCGACCACGGCGGCCGAAGTCCCCGACCCACCCGCGCTCAGTAGCCCAACCGGCGGGCAATTTGCCCTTGATCGCTACGCGGGTCGTCCATTGCTCGTGAACTTCTGGGCGACCTGGTGCCTGCCGTGCCGAATTGAAATGCCCGACCTGGACGAACTTCAGTCTCATTTTGACGCAGAGCAGTTCACGGTGCTCGGAGTTGCGGCAGATGACATGGTGGCCGTTATTGACTACCTGGAGACTCTTCCCGTGGACTACCCGATCTATGCGGGTGATCCCGATGAGGTGTTTGCATGGAGCGAACAATTGGGCAACCGGGTGCTCGGGCTACCGTTCAGCGCACTGCTCGACCGCTCGGGCACGGTTCGCTGGGTCAAGATGGGCGGGCGAATCGAGGTAAACGAGATGTTGCCGCTCGTGGAAGCGCTGCTCGCACAGAACTCGTCTGAAGGAGCACGGGAATGACCAGGTGTTTCCCCAACAGGATCGCGATTCGTGCCGCTTTTCTGGTGTCGCTATGTACCTTGAACGTGCACCTTGTCCAGGCACAGGACGACTCCGACGATTTCCTGACCCTGTACCCGAATCTCCTGACCGAAAGGGAGCGTCCCCACGTCGAACAGTACCTGGCCGAAAATCGGGCCATCAACGAACGCGGGCCCATAGATGTGCAGGCCCTGATCGACGGCACGTTGCCCGGGAACACGCCGGGAATAGGACCTGTCATCGTGGCAACGCCGGAAATGGTGGCGTACCAGAACGGCAAGTACGATCCCGAAAACAGGTTGTACTCCGACGGCGATTATGCGCGCGAATTGGGCTACGAAGACCTGCTCGCCTATCCCACATACGCCGCGCACGACGATACGTTCATGGTGCCGTTTCCGGGTCCGGCCCGGGACAAGCTGCTGGTTTCCCAGCTCAACCACAACGTCACCTTTCACCGCCCGATCTACCCGGGAGACAGGCTCTTTCTCGTTGCCGACGAACGCACGGTGACCGACCTTACGCCGCCCGAAGGCGACACGTACCGGCGCATCGCAATCTCCACGAAAGGCAGCATCTACAACCAGCGCGGGGAGAAGGTAAACGACGTCGTATTCCAGGTCCTGGAAAGCGTCAGGCAGTACAGGGAAGGCAGGGAACCACAGTCCGAAGGTACGGGTCCGGGGGGCATGGCGTTCTGGATAGCCCCGGACTGGATGCGTCGCCCGCAACACATCTATACGGACGATGACTGGGAGCAGATCAGGACGCTCTGGAGGAACGAGAATCCCCGGGGCGCAGAGCCACTCTACTGGGAAGACGTCAATGTCGGCGACCGGCCCGCAGTGACTGTCGACGGCCCCATCGTCGCGAGCGTGAGTCCGATGGCGACCATCGGAGTGGGTACCGGCGGCAGCCGTACGCTGAAGAATGAAATCCTTTCCGGCGACGAGTCGCTGATACGGCGAGCCGATGGCATCTATACGACGGCAGATCCCGAAGATCATGTCCCCAGGGTGCCCGGAGAGGAAGATCTTCCCGGCATGCCGCCGGGGGGCGAACGGGAACTGGCGGAGGGCGACATCGACACCACCGAGATACACGAGCAAACCGGGGACCAGCGGGCGATTCTCATCAACTACCTGGCTCGTGACCTGGCCATTCGCCATGTCAACAACTGGATGGGCGATCATGGATGGTTGCAGAACATGCGCTGGGGAATCATGCCCACTGAAGTCATGGCCGACCTGGGCTACAGCATTCCGAGGCACCCGACAGCGGCAACCTTTCTGGACAAGGTGCCCGGAATGGAAGACATGTACGTCAACACCCACGGCTTGACTACCGATCTGGCGATAGTCAAGTCCTACGTCTATGACAAGTACTTCCGCAACGGCGAACCAATGGTTGACCTGGCGCTCTGGGCAGAGTCCATCGACGGCTACATCTGGTGGGCGGGCGGCGCGACCGTGAAGCTGCCGTCCAGCAATTCGGAATGATCGTCGAGTGTCATTTCGCACCGCTGGGCTCCGACAATTCGATGCACTTCATGTCATTCGGTGAGAACCTCATGGGCCGACTGGTAACCAACTGGATCGGAAATGACGGCTGGATGCTCAAATTCGACGCCAGTCATCGGGTTCTGGCCGAACGCATCAATCTTTCGTCGGTACTTGTCCAGAAGGAAATTCTGGGTGGACACGGCGTCGGTGGAGATACCGTCGTGGGCCGTGCCGAAGTGGTGAACAAGTTTGTCGACGATGGCAATCACTTCGTTGATCTTGTCACATGGACCGAAAACCTTTCCGGCCAGGTCTGGCAGACGGCCGCCGTTACGGTTCAATTGCCAATCAGAGAAGACGGAGACAACTGATGCAGATATCAAGGGCAGTGCTTGCAGCCGGCCTCCCGGCATTCGTGCTGGGCGGCTTCCTCGCAACCGTCCCGGTCGCCCAGGAAGGTGCGCCGCAAGCACCGGTACCGCAAGGCGATCCGCCGGGCGAGCCGCCCCCCGGTGCGCCTCCCGGGATGCCCCCGGGAATGGGCATGCCGCCTGGCATGCCTCCAGGCGGCATGCCGTTCATTCAATCGACTGCGGATACCGAGTACACCGCCGCCGTCTATGTCGAGGACGGCCGCTACAATGCAGAACGGTCCCTGACCGAACACGTCACCTCGGGAAGCGTCGGCGACTCGTCCGCCGAGGACGTGCAGATTGCCGGGGATACCGACGACTTGAACGGCGTGTTCGTGCGTGGCGCCAATTCGATATTCGAGCTGTCCGCCGCAACCATCAGGCTCAATGGCGACGGCAGCAACGACTTTCTCGGCCTGGGGGCCGGCGTGATGGCCGAAGGCGGCGCCACGGTCATCGTGCGCAACGCCGACATCGTCATGAACGGCGTGGTTGCGGCAGCAACCATTTCCACGGGCGATGCCGTCATGCGCGTGTACGATTCGACTCTCCGCGCCAATGGCGGCGAGCTTCCGGAAGACTTCGTTCCGGTGATCGGCCCCGGCATGAAGACACCGCCGGCGCCGCTAGGCATCACCGGTACGGCCCGCACCAACGTCACAATGGGCAATGCCAGGAGCTACTTCTACAATTCCACCATCGTTGCCGAAGGCTGGGGCGCGCTGTCGACGGACGCGTGCGGCGGCGACGTCTATCTCGAGGCCAACAATTCGGACATTATCGTCAACAACAGCGGCTACGGCCTGTACGCGGACAACGGTTGCGCCGTCGTCTTCAATGATTCGACAATCACATCAGCCACCTACGGCGGAATTCTGGCCGGCGTCGGAACGGTGGAGTTGAACAACGTCGAGTCCGACGCAGCGAAGAACATCCTGATGATTCACAGCGTGTTCGGGCGCCCGACGGAATCCGCAGGCATCGCCATCAAGGGAGGCCGCCACCAGAGTGGCGAGGCGATCATTCTCGTGAAGAGCGCCAACGTGGACATTGAAATCGACGGCGCGGCACTCAATCCGGGCGACGGCAACCTGATTCACTCGATCGTCAACGATGACGAAAACGCCACCAGGGTCAACGGAGCCGAGACAGCGGGAATCAACGTCACGTTGCTCAACATGACCCTCACGGGCGACATCCGGCATGAAGACTCCGTTGACCGCGACATGGCAGTGTCTCTTGTGGGCACCCAGCTCACCGGCGCGGTAATTGGCGCAGAAATCAACCTGGATGCCGACAGTAGCTGGACGGCCAGTGGAGACTCGCAGGTGCGCCTGCACGATGCCTTCGACCTGCATCGAATCGATGCGCTGCCCGGCGTAACGGTTCGGGTCATTGACAGCGGCGATGTACGGATTGCCGAGGCCCGCGATCTGCCAAGCGGCGGGAAACTGGTCGCCGACGCAGCTTCCTAGCGCTCGATATTCCTGTATCGCAATGTGTCGCCGCTGCCCTCGACCGTCAGGTCGGTGAACGGGTTGTAGTCGGTGTTCTCCACGACCTTCCAAAGCGTGAATAGCTGAGGCAGGAATACGCCCCAGTTGCCCACTTCCTGAGCGCAGTGCTCCGCCCAGACCAGGCCGTCGGCATGAGTTTCCTTTACGCGCGTGCCAATGCCGGATGAACGGCCCCTGACGCCGAAGTCGGTCTTCTCCCATTGGTGAATGCGGTACCCCATCGGATCCGGATCCTCCATGCTTTCGGGTCCGAATCCGAGGCCGGCCACGACGACAACGTGCTCGTGGTCGATGGTGTTCCTGAACCTGCTGGGAACGTCGTCGAGATCTTCGAAGCGAATATAGAGATTTCGCCGGGTGCCGTCCGACCAGGTCTGCGGCGCCAGGTGAATGGAGTGAATCGGGTTGCCGTGCTTCGGCGGCACTTCCCAGGTAAGGGGCTCGTGTTCCTCCGGGTGCCAGAGAATGTTGCACTTTTCCATGTTGCTCCAGAACCAGTCGATCATCTGCGCCGTGACGCCGTCGTGTTTCCAATGCAGATGTGTACCGATATCGTCTTGAGTCACCGTGTAATCCACTGCCAACCTCCTGTGTGTGTTGATTGCGCATCGTGCCGCATCCGCGGCACTACCTGATCTACTTTACCGATTTCCGCGTAAGCCGAATTCCTATGTTGCACTTGCGTAATCCCTGTCCGCTGCATTCGCGTCTGGAATATCCCGCATGGTCAGAATGGTCACGAACGAAACAACCAGCAGCCCCATGAGAGCGTAATAGGCGTAGGTAAGCTGGCCCGCCTGGTTGAATGCGCCCATGAAGGCAAGCGCGAATGCCATGGGTATCGCCTGGATGGTCATGATCCACTTGTTGGCCTCCATGAAATGTTTGCGTCCATAGACATAGGAAGTAATGCACGGGTGCATGGTCGGCACGCCGCCGGTCATGCAGGCAACGCCGAATGCCCATATCACCATCAGGACGATGTTGCCGCCCACGGGCATGACCGCAAGCGGGACCACGGCAAAGAAAAACAGGACGTTCAGCACGAGCGAAGCCTTGATCGACCCCATCTTGTCGTCGATCCAGCCGATCACGTAGCTCATGGGAATGCCTGAAGCGGCGCCCACCGACAACCAGACGAGCGCGTCGCTGACGAACAGGTTCGGCACGTTCTCCGGCGTGCTGAGGCCGATGTAGCGCACGGCCATGTACGCCATCATTGCGACAATGACAAATTGCATGATCCCGTAGGAAACGATCAGTTGCCAGGCCCTGGTTTCACTCAACAATTGCCTGACAGTGATCGGCTCTCCCGTCTCGTGCTCTTCGGAAAGCGGACGGTGGTCCAAACCGTCCGGATTGAGCCCGGATTCCTCAGGAGTATCCTTGATGCCGAGTGCTGTAACGATGGCCAGTACGAGCAATATTGCGGCAATTGCTGCGTACACATTCAGGCCGAGCCCCACGTCGTTTGCCAGCCAATTCATGGTGGCGATACCGATGACGGAGAACAAGGGACCTCCGGCAGTGACCACGCCCAGCACGCGTCCCCTGTATTTGATGAACCAGTTGGCACAGAGCAGGAAGGCGCCCAACAGCAGCGGTACGACCAGCGCGCGAACGATGAAAACGCTGACCGCGTAAATCGCATAGTTTTCGCCGGCAATTGCTATCCCCAGGCACCCCAGAGCCAGCACCAGAATCGAAGGTACGAGAACCCTCTTGACGCCGTACTTTACATACGCCGCTCCAGTCACGAGATAGAGCGCAATGGCGACGATGGCGGCGGCGGTCACCGGGTTGGTGATGGCCAGGTCATTCCATCCGTAGGTCGCCTGCAGGAAGGGTGTAAGGATGTTCAGGTGATCGTTTTGAAGCCCAACGTAAAAGAACAACAGAAAGAGACCGAGGAATGTGAGCAAAATGGCGTGTCTTGCGAATTTCCTGTCGTTAAACATTACGGCACCCAAGTGTCTTGTTGTTTCCGATGCTCATGTACGAGATTGGAAAATCCTCTCATGCCAGTCGTCGACGTGAGCTCGGCTGAATCCGGTCAAGCCTAGAGTGACCGCAAATCAGCGGCCAATCGTTTCGGCAAATACTTCGTATCGGATGAGCAAATCCAGCCTGAGCGCCGCCCCGGCTGATTGACTGCTTCGCTTAACGTTCGACCAGATACCGATCGAACCAGCCGATCATGGCGCCGATATAGTCCGGCGGGTCTTGCGGCAGGCCCCGGACACGCTCGCCATCGATGATCCGGGTGGCCTCGAATCTGGGGCCGTGTCCGCCGCCCGGGACGCGCACCAGGCTTGCGCTGACGCCCGCTTCCTCAAGCGCCGCCTGCATGGCGACAGAGAGTTCGAACGGCACCACCGGGTCCGCATCGCCGTGTATCAACAGAAAGGGGGCATCGTCGGAGGTGACATACATGACCGGTGAGGCTTCCTCAAGCTGCCTGAATTCCACGGTCCCTTGCCGGCCGGCGGTATCCCTGAACCCGAACAGGGGCGCCGCCGCATCGTTGCGAAAATCGGTCGGCGCCGCTCGGACCACGACCACCTGTACCCTCGAGCTTTCCCGATTGATCGGACTGGGATCGTCGGGATCGCCTTTTCCGTCCATGACGCCGAGCATGCTGACCAGGTGCGCGCCCGACGATCCGCCCATCGCACCGATCCGGTCGGGATCGATCCCGAACTCATCCGCATGGTGGCGGATGAAGCGCACGGCCCGTTGCGCATCTTCCAGGTGAGCGGGATGCCGGAAGCGCGGCGCTGCGCGGTGATTGATATTGAAGACCGTGTAGCCGGCTTCCGCCAGTGGAATGGCGTAGACGTCTTCCTGCCCGGTCTGCGTGATGGGAGCGGCATCCAGGCTGAGTTCGCGCGTCCAGCCGCTGCCCGAGACAAAGACAATGCCGTAACCGTTCGGGTTTTCCGGATAGTAGACGTCCATCAGCAGGGCAAGGCCCGAATACATGCCGAATACGACGTTTCGGTCGACCCTCGCTTGCGCATCCGCGGAACCCGATGCGTGCAGGAACACCATCGCCAGCATGGTGAGGAAACAAGGTCGATGGGGAATGCTCATAAGTCTCGCCTCGGATCAATTGTCCGTCTACTGTAAGGCACCGCCGCAACAAAAAGTTATACAAAATATTGCAACAGTGTGTTTTTCATAATTGAGGATGGTGCCGGATGGGCACATCATTCAATCCAATGCGCTGCCGGAAGCTACCGAACATGAAAAACAAATTGATCGCTGTCTGCGTCATCCTCGCTTCCACGCACTTTCCGCCGGCCGACGCGGTGGAAACCGAAGATATGGTTGCCGCGAGGCAGTGGATCTTCGGCGCGGAGTTCGTCGATCCGCAAAGCGGCGCATTGCCCGGCGACAAGGTCATATTCTCCTGGTTGTCGGCCTCGTCCTTTGCGGTCTCGGTTCGGGGCCGGGTGTTCATGCTGGACAGCTACCTGACGCGCATGGAAGTCGAGCGGGGCCGAACGCCACTGGTGCTGGCGGACCTTGTCAATCTCAACCCCGAGGCCATCCTTCTCGGCCATGGGCACAACGATCACGCCGATCATGCCGCCTATATCTCGGCAATGACCGATGCCGTCATTTACGCAACCGAGGAAACCTGTGGAACCATGCAGATCGACTTCGAGCGCATGGCGGTTGACCCGCGCATTCAGGACCACGCCGACCGCGCGTTTCCGGAGAATGCAACCCTGGATTGCGTGCCGGTGACTTCCTCGGGCTCCGTTCCCGGAACCGAAGTGGTCAACCTGGCGTTTCTCGAGCCGCAGGCCTGCGTGACGGCCTTCCGTCACCTGCATTCCATAGCGGTCGAGCCCGACAGCGACTTTCCGCCCACGCCGGTGGAAATCATCGTCGACGAGCGCGACGATTACCTGTTCCCGCACGGAATTCCGCTTTGGCCTTCTTCCCGGGACGGGGAACCCGTACCCACTGACGACCGCCAGTTCAATACCGCGACGACGCGGGGAGCACCGGGAGGGGCGGACGCCCTCTTCTTCAGTTTCCTGCTCCGCGACGGCAGCAACTTTTCGTTTGTCTATCAGAACACGGCGGGCGCCCTCAAGGAGGGCATCGGCCGAAATTACGAGGGAACGCCCGAAACCGGCCAGCGCATCGTCGACTTGCTCGAAGCCCTGGCGCCCACGGACGTACAGCTCGGCACCGCCGCGACGGGCAACTTCGACAACAACGGCCTGCGCGACCTGATCATGTACCAGGCGGCGATCCAGCCGAAGATCTACATCCCCAACCACATCACGACCGGGACACGGGCGAGGGAAGGCTCGTCGCTGTCCGTGTATGCGGGGTACCTGAGCCAGATGGACTTGATGAACGTGCCGCCGGAAGCCCGCCCGCGGCTGCACTGGCTCGTGGATCCGGTGGATTACATCAAGCCGATCGTTTTCGACGCGAATCAGGCGTCCTGGGCCGACCCCGGGAAGGAGTCCGCCCTGAACGGATATTGTGCACCGACCGGTTCGGCTGAGCCCGCACCCGTCTCACTGATCCGGGCCGACTGAAGCGAGGGTAGGCCAGCGCAAAAACGCGGCTGCGTGTCGCAGCGTCCGATCAGTGAGAATACCGCTCCAGGTTTGCCTTCAACAGGTTCATGAGATCGTCACGGTAGTGATCGTGCGACCCCGTGACCCAGGCTGCCGCCAGGGGTAATTCCCGGATCGATCGTCCCGCATCGTCCACGAGGGGCCGATACTCGACGCCCTGTACCGCATTGCGGCTGTACCAGTACGGAACGATGGCAGCCCCGATTTCGGCGCCGACCATGTTGATGATGGTCTGCTTTTCTTCCGCCTGCTGCTGTATCCGCGGCTGCAACGACGCGCTGCGGAACAATTGCATGGTGAGGTTGTAGCTGTGCGGCCTGGTCCGCGGCGAAGGCAGAATCATCGGTACGTCGTCCAGGTCGCTTACGCGCAGTTGCTCGCGATTCGTCAGGGCGTGTCCGCTTGGCAGGGCCACGATGGTCGGTTCTTCCAGCAGATGATCGAAATGGATCGCGGGCTGCGGCGTCATCGGCGGCCGAACGATGGCGATGTCGAGAGCACCGGACAGGAGTCTCGGCAGCAGCTTGGCGCTCTTGTCTTCCATCAGGTACAGCTCAAGGTCCGGCGCCAGTTCCCTGAAATCGTGCACGAGTTGCGGAATCAGGCCGGTTGCGGCGCTGTCCATCGCCCCGATGCGAAACACGCGCTCTTCGCTGGCGGCCGAGTCCCGCACCCGGTCGGATACTTCGTCAACGTGAGCAAGCAGGGAGCGCGCCTCGCGCAACAACAGGTGCCCGCTCCGGGTCAGGGTCACCTCACGAGTCGTTCGCGACAGCAATTTCAGGCCCAATTGCTTTTCGAACAGGCCGATATTGCGGCTGAGCGACGAAGGCAGTATGTTCAGGCGCCGCGCCGCACGGCCGAAGTGCAATTCGTCGGCGACGACCACAAAACAGCGCAAAAGTTTGAGGTCCATAAGAAAACCTTATATTTCAATATATTTGTATATTCTCCCTGATTCGGGATGTCAACGAAATTAGTCGCTACGGTTAGCGTTGGCCGCCAATTGCCCGAACTTGCAAGGGACACGAATCCGATTCCCATGACACCGTGACCCCGTTGACACTTGACCCGGTGACCCCTTGACTCCGTGACCCCGTGACCCCGTACTCCATGAAACCGCGATGCCCATGACGCAGTCGCTTGAAAAACGAGTGATTCGCAAGCTGACGCGCAGGATCGTGCCGTTCATCATGCTGCTCTATTTCATCGCCTACCTGGACCGGGTCAACATCGGATTCGCCGCCCTTAGCATGAACGAGGATATCGGGCTTTCCGCGGCGGCATTCGGTTTCGCCGCCGGGGTATTCTTCATCGGCTATTTTCTGTTCGAGGTTCCATCGAACCTTGTCCTGCACCGGGTGGGCGCGCGGGTGTGGATTGCCCGGATCATGTTCACCTGGGGGATCATCTCGGGCGCGACGGCATTCGTGCAGGGGCCGATCAGCCTGTATGTTCTGCGCTTCCTGCTCGGGGCCGCCGAGGCGGGCTTTTTCCCGGGCATCATCCTCTACCTGAGCTACTGGTTTCCGGCCCGCCATCGGGCGGGCGTGACCGCCTTCTTCATGGCCGCCGTACCCATCTCCATCGCCATCGGTTCGCCGATTTCCGGGGCGTTGCTGACCATGGACGGCATGCTCGGACTGCATGGCTGGCAATGGCTCTTCCTGGTAGAGGCGGCGCCGGCCGTCCTGCTGACCGGAGCGGTACTGACGTACCTGACCGACCGGCCGGAGAACGCGAAGTGGCTGGACGATGAGGAACGCGAATGGCTGGTTGCCGAGATGAAGGCGGAAGAGGCTGACGTCACGCAGGAGCACGGCACCGAGTCCGCCTTGCGGGCACTGGCCAACCCCTGGGTCCTGTCGCTTGCGCTGGTCTACTTCGGCACGTCGGCCGGGCTCTACACGGTCGGTATCTGGTCGCCGCAGATCATTGCCCAACACGGCGTGGGGCCGTTTGCAACGGGCATCATCAACGCCGTGCCGCCCATCTTCGCGGTCGTCGCGATGGTCCTTTGGTCGCGGCACTCCGACCGCACCGGCGAACGCAACTGGCACGTCGTCTTCGCCTGCCTTTTCGCTGCCGCGGGACTCGTGCTTGCGGCCTTTACGTCCACTCTGATGCTGGCCGTCGTTGCACTGATTCTGGTCAGTGCCGGCGTCAGTTCGTCAAAGCCGCCCTTGTGGAGTATCCCGACGCAGTTTCTGACCGGCGCTGCCGCCGCGACCGGGATCGCCGCAATCAACTCGATCGGCAATCTCGGGGGGTTTGCAGGGCCGTTCGTGATCGGATGGCTGAGAGAAACCACGGGCAGTTTTCAGGCCGGGTTGCTGGCCGTGGCGGCCACCCTCGCCTTTTCGGCAGCGCTCATCCTGCTGCTTGCGGAAATCCGCAAACGGCAATCGAAAATTCCGCAGGAATTTCGTGCCGAGGATGCAAGCAAGATGAGTGCAGGAGCCAACTGATGTGCGAATGTCCGCTGGTTTCGGCACGCAAAACGACTATCAAGACTGGGAGCCATCATGAGCATTCGTGAATATGCCATTGCCGCGATTCCGGCAGACGGTATCGGGATCGAAATGACCGAAGCAACGATCGAGGTACTGGGCGCTCTGCAGCAACGCTTCTCCGATATCCGGTTGAATTTCGAAGAGTTCGACTGGGGCTCGGACTACTACAGGAAGAACGGCTCAATGATGCCGGCGGACGGCCTGAAGACGCTCGAACCGTTCGATGCCATATTCTTCGGCGCGGTGGGCGCACCCGACGTGCCCGACCACATCACGTTGTGGGGCCTGCGGCTTGAAATCTGCCAGGGCTTCGACCAGTACGCCAACGTGCGGCCGGCCCGGGTCCTGCCGGGAATATCCTCGCCGTTGCGCAAATGCGGGCCCGGGGACCTGGACTGGGTGATCATCCGGGAGAACAGCGAGGGAGAGTACTCCGGCATCGGTGGAAGAACGCACCGCGGACATCCCGAGGAAGTCGGCACGGACGTGTCGGTGTTCACTCGTGTCGGCGTCACGCGGATCATGCGCTACGCATTCCAGACAGCCCTCTCGCGGCCCCGGAAACTGCTCACCGTGGTCACCAAGTCCAATGCCCAACGGCACGGTATGGTCATGTGGGACGAAATCGCCGCCGAAGTCGCCGAAGAGTTCCCCGATGTCACCTGGGACAAGATGCTGGTGGACGCCATGACGGCGCGCATGACGCTGAACCCGCGGAGCCTGGATACCATGGTCGCCACCAACCTGCATGCCGACATCCTCTCCGACCTTGCCGGCGCACTGGCCGGCAGCCTCGGTGTCGCGCCCACCGCCAACATCGACCCGGAGCGCCGCTACCCGTCGATGTTCGAACCGATTCACGGCTCGGCGTTCGACATCACAGGCAAGGGCATCGCCAACCCGGTCGCGAGTTTCTGGACGGCCGTGGAAATGCTGAAACACCTCGGTGAAGAAAAGGCTGCCGATGCGCTGATGAGGGCCATAGAACAAACGACCTGGGCAGGCATCCTGACCCCGGACGTCGGCGGCACGGCCGGTACCGCCGACGTGACGAGCGCCGTGATCAGCGCCCTTCTCGACTCGAAAGTCCAGCGCAAGTCCGTCGGTTGACGATAGGAACGGGCGAGGTCCGCTACCGGGACCTTCGCCGCCGGACTAGAGGTCGCCCTCCAGAATCCTGGCGGCCTGAGCCAGGGCGCACTGCTCGAGCACGTCGAAGACCGCATAGAGTTCCTCACCCTGGACGAACGGATGCGGATCCCCGGGACCGCGTTCGTTCAACTCCCGGATTCTGTCCAGCGAGCCGTCGCGGCGGGAATGATTGCTCAGGAATACCTGCACGTTCTGCTGCATTGCAATCTCTCCCAGTCGATTTGCGGAGGCAGCGTAGTCGTTCATCTGCTCGTAGTTCGGCCCGAAATTGAACCCGGTTCCGCCCCATAACATGGCACGATAGGGTTGGCCCTGGTCATAGACCGTGAACGCGGGCGAAATCGTACCCGGCGTATGGCCCGGCGTTACGATGATATCGAGTGTTGTGGTACCGGCCTGAAGCTGATCGCCGTCCGTCACGGAGACGTCCTCATCCGGCGGGAACCCGAATCGCGGATGCTCGCCGAGCGTGCTCGCAAGCTGCCAATCGGCTGCGCTCATGACGATTGCAGGATCGTAGGTATCCTTGATGTAGCGATAACCACCGTAGTGATCGCCGTGAGCATGCGTGATCAGGAGGTACTCGATCCCGGTGGGGTCCAGTCCCAGTTCAATGATGCCGGCCTCGATGATCGACCTCGCCTCTTCATTGGTATTCATGGCGTCTATCAGGATGTACCCATCTTCTGTCCCCAGCAGCCACGCCGACACTGACGCGCTGCCGACGAAGAACAGGTTGTCGAAAACCTGCGCAGGCGGCGTCGAAGGCCTCGCAGCCCGCTCGCTCGCTGTGGCTGCAGCATCGGCGGAGGATGCCGCATCGGCTCCGGATGCGGCATTGCCGGAGGTCGCTTCTCGCGCCTGAGCCTGGCCCGTGCGAGGCAGATTGACGTTCCGAAACGTCATGTCGAGATCGCACAGGCTCGCGTAGCCCGGAAAATCCGCGGCCGCCTGCAGACCCCTTTCCGCATGCATTCGAGCGTCGGCGCTCACATCGTTTCCGTCTTGCGCCAGAGCAGCACCGGCGCCGAGCGCGAGTGGAACTACCAGCCCTGAGGCGATGCCGGTCCCGAGATGCAACCAAAATATTGTCTTTCTGATCATGTTCCCAACAGGTTGACGATGTTCAGTTAATTCGGCTCCCTATGCTGCTTACTCTAGCAAGGCTATCTTCGCTCAACATTGTTCAATAAATTAATATTATCTGACTCGCTCACGGCAGCCTCCCGGCGACGTGCGTGTGTTGCTACCTTTAGCCCCACTGCGGCAAGAAAATATCGGAGTGCAAACCATGACAACAGAACGTGCTGAACAGGATACTGTGGCCTTCGAGGTTCGGGACGGCGTCGCCTGGGTGAAATTCAATCGCCCCGAAAAGCGCAACTGCATGAGCCCGAAACTCAACAGGCAGATGCTCCGCGTCATCACCGATCTGGAATTCCGCGATGACGTCGGCGTGCTGGTGCTGTCGGGCGAAGGTACCGCCTGGTCGGCCGGCATGGACCTGAAGGAATACTTCCGGGAGACGGAGGCGCAAGGACTCGGGGCCATCCGTCAGGCGCAACGCGAAGCCTATGCCTGGTGGGAGCGGCTGCGCTGGTACCAGAAAGTCACCATCGCCATGGTCAACGGCTGGTGTTTCGGCGGCGGGTACGGGCCGCTGTTCGCGTGCGATCTCGCCTTCTGTGCCGACGACGCGCAGTTCGGGCTGTCGGAAATAAACTGGGGTATTTTGCCCGGCGGCGGCGCCACCAAGGTGGCGACCGAACTGATGCCCATGCGCAAGGCCATGTACCACGCGCTGCTCGGCGAAAACCTGAAGGGCCCCCAAGCGGAGGCCGCAGGGCTGGTCAATGAGTCCGTGCCGGCGGACAAGCTTGAGGAGCGCGTCACCGAGGTCGCGCAAAGTCTGCTCAGGAAGAACCTTGAGGCGCTCAAGGCCACCAAGGACGCAGTCCGGCGCGTGCGCGAGATGACGTACGGTAACGCAGAGGACTACCTTATCCGGGCCCAGGAGGCGCTGAGCTGGCATGACAAGTCCGAGGGTCGGCTGGAAGGCATGAAACAGTTCCTCGACGACAAGACCTACAAGCCCGGGCTCGGCGAATACGACAAGTCCGGGGCTGCCTCTGCAGGCGACTGACCGGCAGCCCGAAGCAGGAACCAATGCCTATCATTGACCCCATCGCGACCTACGCCCGCAGTAACCCGCAGAATCAGGCGCTGGTCGATCTGGAATCCGGCCGGCACTGGTCGTATTCCGAACTGCACGCTGCAGTCGATCGATTGGCAGCGTGGCTGCTCGGGGAACTGGGGCCAGCGAGTGGCGCGCGGATTGCAACGCTTTCGAAGAACTGCGCCGAAATGCTCATGCTGCAACATGCGGGGGTCCGCGCCGGGACGATCTTCGTGCCCCTGAACTGGCGGCTCGCGCCAGCTGAAATCGAGATACTGGCGGAGGATGCCGGTCCGGAAATCGTTTTTCACGATGAGGATCACGCCCCGCCCGCAGCTGCCGCACGTTCGATGCCCATCTCGCAGGTGTCGAACTTCGGTTCGGCCGGGTCCTGCCCGCCCGCAGAGGCTCGGCTTCAGTTCGATGACGTTGCGACGCTCCTCTATACGTCCGGCACGAGCGGCCGGCCCAAGGGCGTCATGCTGTCGGAGGAAAACATCTTCTGGGGCTGCGCGAATTTCATTTACGGACATGACGTGACGATGCAGAGTGTCTTTCTCTGCGACATGCCGCTGTTTCACACGGCCGGCCTGTTTGCAGCCGCCCGTGTCCCCATCCAGGCGGGCGCCAGCGTTCTCATTTCAAAGGGCTTCGACGCACCGACGACGCTTTCGAGGCTGATCGATCCCGACCTTAACGTGTCCCACTATTTTTCCGTCCCGCAGATGTCGGCATGGATCTGGAACGAGCCGGGCTTCGATGCCCGGCAACTCCGGAAGTTGTCGTGCTGGGCCATCGGCGGTGCGCCCAACCCCAGGGCCAATGCCGAACGCTTCATCAGGGCCGGAATCAGGATCGCGGACGGTTTCGGCATGTCCGAGATTTGTTCGGGGTTCGGCATGCCGCCGCAGGACTTCGCCACGCTGCTGGACAAGACCGGAAGCTGCGGCCCGCCGTTACTGTCGATCGAGACCCGGATCGTCGACGACGAGGGCAATGACCTGCCGTCCGGTCAGGTCGGCGAACTGTGGTTGCGCGGCCCCAGCATCACCCGCGGCTACTGGAATCAACCCGAAGCGACCGAGCAGGCATTCAGCGACGGCTGGTTCAGGACGGGCGATGCGGGAATGCTGGACGACGACGGATTCCTGTACGTGGTCGACCGCAAGAAGGACATGTTCATTTCAGGCGGCGAAAACGTCTATCCGGCCGAAGTCGAGGCCGTCATCGCGGAGTTGCCCGACGTCGCCGAGAACGCGGTCGTCGGCGTAGCGGACGAACGCTGGGGCGAGGTCGGGCGTGTCTACGTCATTCCGGTTCCGGGCCGCACCGTTACAGCAGAAAGTATCCTCGCGCACTGTCGGAAACGGCTCGCAAAATTCAAGGTCCCGAAGACCGCAATCATCACCGACACGCTGCCACGCACCGCGTCCGGCAAGCTGCAGAAGCACATTCTCAAGGCCCAGGCCATGCGGGAGGTCGCCTCAGGGAGGTCCCCATGAGGATCACACTCGTCACGACTTTGGCGGTGATCGCCCAAGCTGCGCTCGCCCATCATTCCGCCTCGCCCCACTTCGACCTGGAGCAGGTTCTCGAGCTGGACGGTGCGGTGACGGAATTGCGGTTCGTCAATCCGCACGCGTATGTGTATTTCGAGGTCGTTGCGGAATCGGGAGAGACTGCAGAGTGGCGGTGCGAACTCGGCTCTGCCGTTGAGCTGAGAAGGAGCGGCTGGACGGAGCAAACGTTTGTTCCGGGTCAGCGGTTGTTCGTCAACGCCTCGCCCGCGCGCCGGGAAGATCATCATTGTTATACGAACTTTTTCACGCTCGCCGACGGGACGATGATCACGCGCCAGGGCAGCCTCCTCGACACGGCCGCATCGGCGGAGACGGAAGCGATCGAGCGGCCGGCCGTGCTCGGTAACGGGCAACCCAATCTCGGCGGGCCGTGGACATCGCCTGGCATGGGTCCGCGGCCGAATCTGCCCGAACCGACAGAGGCCGGACGCGCAGCGGCGGCGAGCTATGAGCGGATCTACGACGATCCGGCAGTCAACTGCCACCCGGGGAATATCGTCACCGCATGGACCTGGGATACGCCGACGAACGACATTTACCAGGAAGACAACGCGATCACGCTCCAGTATGGGTACATGGACCTGGTCCGCAGAATCCATCTCGACAGAACGGAACATCCTGCGGAGATCGTGCCGAGCGTCACCGGGCATTCGATCGGCTGGTGGGAGGGCGATGAACTCGTGGTCGACACCATGGGGTTCGGGCAAGGCGTACTGTATACGCCAACCGGCCTGATGCACAGCGACGCGATGCATGTTATCGAGCGCTTCCGCGTCGAACCGGATGGCATGACGCTCGTGCGCGAGTATGTCGCCAGCGATCCGGCATTCCTGCAGAGCGACTTCACCGGCGAGCAGGTCATGCAGCGGTTGGGCGAATCGTATACGCCATACGACTGTACGGAACTCAGCGGAGCCAACAACCGCCGACCGATTCGGTAGTCATGGCGCGACTGGAGACTGGGCGTGTAATGAGCGACCGGTCGTTTCGGAGAGTGTTTCGTACCGGATCGGCCAATCCATTCTAATCGGCGGCGCGGTCCTTGAGGAAGTACAGCAGGCTTGCTGCCAGCAACGCCCCGCAGCTCATCACGATCGCAACGAACTGCAGTCCGAACCCCGCCTGGAACAGGTAGCCGGCAACAACCGGCGCGAGCACCGATCCGCCGCGTCCGACCCCGATGGCGAAACCCGTCCCCGTCGATCGCACGTGCGTGGGAAAGACTTTCGCAAACAGCGCATACATGCCGCAGATCGCCGAATTGGTAAAGAAACCGGCGCAGGCGACGATGATCGTCAGCCCCGTCAGGTCGTCGGCGCCGCTGCCGAACCAGAAGATCATTGCGGCTGCGCCGATCATGACGCCGATGGTCAGGCGCCGCAGCTTGATTCGCGTGGCGAGGAACCCGAATATGGCTCCACCGGTCGCACCGCCGACATTCAGCCAGGCCAGCACGCCGGCCGCGGCGCTCGGCTCGAACCCCATGTCGACAATGATGTTGGGCACCCATTTCACGAGGAAGTAGAAGGTGGTGATCAGCGCAAAGTAGGCACCTGTCACGAGCGTTGTCGTCATCACGAGGCCCGGCTTGAAGATATCCACCAACGACGGCTTGGGCGCCGCCGGGGCGACCGGCGTCAACTCCGAAGCCGGCGGATGACCGAACCGTGCAAACGCGCGGTTTATCTTCTCCAGCGCTCCGGGCCGCCGCATGCGGTCCAGAAACACGGGCGATTCCGGCATCAGCAGGACCACGATGGGAATGAACGCCGCCGTCACCCACCCGCCGTACGTGAAGATGTCGTGCCACGTGCTCTGGGTCAGGATGTAACGTGCGCCGATTCCGCCGAGGATTCCGCCGATCGGGTAACCGATGACCATCAGGGCCACCGCAAGTCCGCGCCAGCGCAGGTTGGAAAACTCCGCCACGGCGGCCGCGGTGACGGCCAGCATGCCGCCGATGCCCAATCCGGTCAGCAGTCGCCAGGCAAGCAGTTCCGAAACCCCATCGGACTGCCCGGCTCCGAACATCCCCGCCGCCATCAGGACCAGGCAGAACAGGATCGTCGTTCGCCGGCCCGCCTTGTCGCCGACCATGCCCAGGGCCAGTGAACCCACCGACATCCCGATCAGTTCCATGGACAGCACCCAGCCGAGCGTTGCCTGGTTCACGCCCCAGTCGGCGGCGATGCCGGGACCGGCAAAGCTGATCGCCAGGACATCGAATCCGTCGAGGGCGTTCAGCCCGAAGGTGATCACTACAGCGATCCACTGCGCCGGACCCATGGGCCGGTGCGCCATCATTGCGGTTGGAGTGTTATGCGTCATGGCCCACTGCTTCTCCTTGTCAAACGGCTGCCCAGGCACGTACCGGCGAGCCCACCATCATGTGATTGACGATTCAGCCTCTAAAGAACCTTCCAGAATCGAATGACCACGCCATTCGGATAGCGTTCTCCGGATGACACGAATACGTGCTTCATCAACCAATCGAGACCCGGCGCCCCGGTCTCGAATTTCGGTATGGCGCGGAAGTAGATCAGGGACTGATCGACCACTTCGCCCGCGTTCAGCCGCTGCATGACTTCCGGGGAAGCGTGGCGTATGCCGATGTTCGAGACATAGATCAAATGACCCTCGTCGGTCCTGATCGTGTAACGCGCATCGATGTCCGTGAAGCCGTCGGACTGGCGGATGAGCTGCCAGTCGGCGCCGCCGGGGACCACCTCTCCGTTGATCTCCGGTCCTACGACTGTGCCGCCGAGAATGTCGATGATTCGGCGCGTCTGCCCGCCCGGCAGGTGTGCGACGACCACGGGGTCGGCCACCTGCACCTGAATCTCGAATGCGAATTCGAGCTGTGGCGGCTCCGGGGCGTCTTGTGCCGCCATCGGTCCGGCGACGCAAAGCGCCGCTGCACAAAGGAAGAATCCAATTTTCCGCGCCGGGGCGCACAATCTTTCGCGCATCGCAATTTCCTCAAGGATGTTTCTGTCGGGACAGCGGCGTCAGTTTCCTATCGCGCCGGGGCGCTCTCTCGCAGCCTGTCCATTCTGGTTCGCGAACCGCAATCTATCACACCGTGACCTGTTGCTTCGGGCCTTGCAGCGCCCGGTCGAAGGAAAAAATTCGGGCCGGATTTTCAACGAGGATCTTTCCCTGAAGATCGGCATCGTCGACCCAGTCCAGCAGGACGTCCAGCAAGTCTGTCACGTCCGGCTCCCTGTTCAGCATGGCGATATAGGGCCAGTCCGACCCCCACAGGAGTTGGTCGGCGTTTGCCAGGAGCAGGGCATCCGCAAACGGCCGCAGGTCCCCATAGCCCGGCGTTTGCTGCGAGCACCGGCAAACAACGAGCTTCACCCAGATGCGGCCTTCGCGCAGCAGCGCCAACATGTTCCGGAAATGGCGTCCGTCGACGCCCTCGGCGACGTCCGGCATGCCCATATGCTCGAAAACGACGGGCAACTCCGGCTGCAACAGTGTGTCGAGGTTGTCCATCAGCGTCGCCAGGCGGCCCCAGACGTTCACGCTCCACTCAAGCTGCCCCATGCGCGGCGCCAGCGCCGAAATCGAATCGAAACCGACACTTCCGGGACGCGGCGTCCCCGAGGGCATGGGCGCGTCGACAAACCGCAGCCCGACCACGCCGGCCTCCCCCATACGCTCGAGTGCCGCGTCGGACACGTCCGGCCGCGCGGCCGCGACACCGCGCAAGCGGCCGTCGGCGACGCGCAGCGCGTTCAGCAGCGGCTTGACGTTACACCCCTGTTGCGTCGGCTGGACCAGCACACCCCGCTCCAGACCCGCTATTTCCAGCATGCGCAGGTAGGTCTCGACCGGGGAGAGCGGCACAGGGTAGTCGGGCGGATGCTCCAGCGGATAGGCATCGAACGGTCCGTATACGTGATTGTGCGTATCGCAGGCACCCCGTGGCAGCGTCCGCTCCTGGTCGCGTGGCATCCGTGCTGCAACGAAATCCATGTCGAGGCCTTTATTCGACACTCGCCGTCCCCGCCGCGAAAGCGCGCGGCAGGCGGGTCGGCTCCGGCAGTCCGCCGTTGTCCGGCAGGTCGAGGCGCGGAGCGTGTTCGTCGCCGGGCAGCGGCACGGCATGCGCGTTCAGCGTCATCGCAACCATCGAGTAGTAGCCGATGACGGCGGTCAGTTCGACGGCGGCGACGACACCGACGACATCGACGAGACGCTGGTAGGTATCGTCGCCGGCCTGCCCGCAGGCCAGCAATTCCCTCGTAAATTCGTACACTGCAAACTGCCGCCGGTCGTCGAACTCCGGTGCCGTTGCCTGCCGTATGCAGTCAATGACCTGTGCGGACACGCCCGCTTCCGAGGCGACACGCGCGTGGATTACCCATTCGAGCTGGCAGTTCCAGAATCGGCCCGTCATGATGATCGCCAGTTCGGACAATTGCGGCGGCAACGTGGTGTCGAATCGCAGAAACTCGCCCAGCGCCTGCCAGCGATCGGCCAGTTCCGGCGAATGCAGGGCGGCGCGCAGCGGTCCGACGATCCTGCCGCGTTTGCCGGAGACGATCTTCTCGCAGACCTCGCGTTGCCGGTCCGTCATCCGGCCTTCATCGGCCATCGCGATGCGCTTGCCCGCGCCCTGCCGGCGCGTCGGCTCAGATGACATCTTCCTCTCTCAACTCGTTGATTTCATGACTATTCAAGCCCAGCTCCCTGAGCACTTCGTCGGTGTGCTCGCTCAATACCGGCGGCGCCCGATCAAACCGGAGCGGCGCATTTTCGAATCGCATCGGACTGACGACCTGCGGCACGCTGCCCGCCAGCGGGTGAGCAAGCTCCCGCAGCATTTTCCGATGTACCGTCTGCGGTTCCTGCAACACGTCCGGGATGCTGTTGATCGGACCGCACGGGACGCCCACCGCTTCGAACTTGCCGACCCACGCCGCCATGTCGTCGCCGGCCAGGGTCTCGACGATGATTTCGTTCATCTCGGCCAAGTTGGCAATGCGATCTGCATTGCGCCTGAAGCGATCGTCATCTGCCAACTCGCCTAGCCCCAATTGTTCGGCGAACTTCACGAACTGGCCGTCGTTGCCGACGGCAACGGCGATATGGCCGTCCCGGCACGGGTACACGTTCTGCGGCTGAATGTTCGGATGGCTGTTGCCGTGACGTCCGGGCACCCTGCCGGACAAGAGGTGATTCATGGCCTGGTTGGCGAGAAAACCGACCTGCACGTCCAGCATGGCGAGATCGATGTAGTCACCCTCGCCGGTTTCCGCCCTGCGCGCCAGCGCCGCAAGCACCGCTATCGCCGCGTACATGCCCGTCATCAGGTCGACGATGGGTACTCCGACCTTCTGCGGACCGCCTCCCGGCTTGCCGTCGGCTTCACCCGTGACGCTCATCAGGCCGCCCATGGCCTGAACCATGAAGTCGTAGGCTGCCTGTGTCGCACGCGGGCCGTCCTGCCCGAATCCGGTGACCGATGCGTAAATGAGCGCCGGATTCAACTGTTTGAGCGTATCGTAATCCAGGCCGAAGCGCTCGAGCGTTCCGACCTTGAAGTTCTCGAGCAGAATGTCGCTCTCCTGCACCAGACGGCGCACGACGGCCTGACCTTCGGGTTTGGCGATGTTGAGCGTGACGGAGCGCTTGCCCCGGTTGACGCAGAGGTAGTACCCGGAGTCTCGCGTCGGATTGCCCTCCCTGTCCTTGAGGAACGGCGGGCCCCAGCTTCGCGTATCGTCGCCGACGACGGGCCGTTCGATCTTGATGACGTCGGCGCCCAGGTCGGCGAGGATCTGGCTGGCCCACGGTCCCGCCATGATGCGGCTGAGATCGAGGACCCGGATGTGAGCGAGCGGCCCCGATCGTCTGTTCTCACTCATCGTTCACGATCTCCGTGGCCTTCGTGGAAGCGCGCCGCCGGAAATTCTCGTGCCATGCGGCCAGCGTGGGGCGGCCGGCCCGCCAATCGAGGTCCGCAAACCGGAAGTCGAGATAGTCGAGCGCGACTCCGGCCGTAATCTGGCCGATCCCAAGGGCTTCCCGTTCGAAGGATTCGCTGCGGCGCTCCAGCCAGTCCAGGCAGGCGTTGGTCTTTGTGGCGCAGGTTTCGCACAGTGCCTGCCACCGCTGCCCCTCGGGTTTCAGGAATTCGCCCCACCACGCAATCAAGGTATCGAGGAGCCCGTCGGCGATTCCGTGAAGCTCCAGCTCCCGCCACCGGGCCGCTCCCGCCGACGGAATCATGGGAGCGCCGTCATGGAGCGAGTCGAGGTAATCGCATATCGCATACGAACCTGAAATCACGGTACCGTTATCGAGGACAAGAACCGGAATTCGCCCGACCGGCGAATCCCTGACGATGTCGGGGTTGATTCGGGTTCGAATCGCGACGGACCGAACTTTCTCGAAGCGGTCGTCCAGACCGATCTCACAGGCCACGATCATGACCTTGCGGACGTACGGGGACCGCGGCGACCAGTGCAGTTTCATGCCTTGCTGCGCCTCGGTTCCTACGCCGCGAGAATCGTTACGGCGCAATTGCCGCCGGCGCCCAGTACGTGCGCGAGGCCCACCCTCGCGCCCTCGACCTGCCGCGCGCCCGACCGGCCGCGAAGCTGCGACACGATTTCCACCACCTGCCCGAGGTGGGACGCGCCCACGGGCTCACCCTTGCTGATGAGTCCGCCGCTCATGTTGACTGGACAGCGGCCACCGATTTCGGTGTGGCCTTCCTCGGCCATCGGCCCGCCCTCACCGCGTTCGCACAACCCGAGCTGTTCGCAAATCTCGATTTCGCAGAACGCGTCCGTGTCCTGCACCTCGAAGCAGTCGATATCGTCGGGCCCGCAGCCGGCTTGCTCATAAGCCTTTTGCGAAGTGACTCTTGTCGGTCCCGGGTTGGAAATCGTCGCGCTCATGCTGTCCGCCGGGCAGCGAAAGTCGGCCGAGTAGCGCGCCACCGTATGCGCGCAAGCCTCGATCGCGACCGGCTCGCCGCCGAGCTGGCGGGCACGCCTGGCCGTGGTCACGACAACCGCCGCCGCACCGTCGTTGGGAGCGCAGATTTCCAGCAGCCGGATCGGGTCGCAAACGGGTTTCGACGCAAGGATTTGCTCCATCGTGAACGCCTTGCGATACATGGCGTTGGGATTCTCGACACTGTTGCGGTGGTTCTTCCAGGCGACTCTCGCGATCTGTTCTTCGGTCGTGCCGAACTCGTGCATGTGCCGCCTGGCGCGCATGGACCAATAGGCGGGATTCATCGACAGTCCCATTCTGACCTGCCAGTCGGCATAGATCATGGACGGGTCCATGAAACCGCGCGGCATTTTCTCCACGCCGAGCACGAGCGCCGTGTCGACCTCTCCGGACCGAATCGCAAGGACAGCCTGCCTGAGCCCGGCGCCACCGCTGGCGCAGGCGGCTTCGATGTCGACGATGGAGATATCGGAACTGCCCAGGCGGCGCAGAATTCGGGCGCCGGATGTCGCCGGCAGATACATGCGCGTCAGATAGGCGGCCTGGATGTCGGACCACTCCAGCCCGGCTTCCCCAAGCGCCTGCCGCGCGGCATGGACGCCCAGGTCTTCGGGTGTCTTGTCGAAGCGCCCGAACGGATGAATACCCGTACCGAGAATGACGATGTCTGAGTCGGGCATGGATCTTCCTCAGCCTGCAACGGCGGCGAACCGGAACGCCCGGTAGGCAGGCCCGTCCCGGGACTGCAGGATCCACGGTTCCAACCGGAGCCGGCAGCCGATCTCGAACGAATCCACGTCTCCGGCGAGCGGCGCCATGACGCGAATGCCATCGGGCAACTCGACCAGGCCGATCGCAAACGGCTCGAAGGGGTCCGGTCCGAGGTAGCCGCCTGGCGGCCTGTGGCGAATGACCGTGTAGGTCCACAACTCGCCTTCCGGCGCGAGCCGGATGCCGGTAATCCTGTCGCTGCCGCAGTTCAGGCACACGGCGTTGGCGCCGAGCGACACCTCGCCGCAACGGTCGCACTTGCTGCCCAGCAACTGAACGTCGCGCGGTTCGTTGTCGGTGCCCGTGACAAGGCCCTCATTGACCGGTAGCAACTTGCCGGCCGCGGTTTCGTCACCCATGCATGTTCATCCTTCAGGCACTTCGTAACTCATATGACGGTTCCGTTTCGTTCTGCGACGGTTTGGCCGCGTTCCCCAAGGCAATATGATGGCCGCAAGCAGGAACAGGGTTCCATAGTAGTACTGCCCTGCCGCCAGGCTGCCCGTCACGTCCGTGGCCCAGCCGACGAAGGTCGGGCTCAGGATCGCGAACGCCGCGCCCACGGTGCTCACCAGCGCAATGCCGCCGGCGGCGGCCGTCCCGGCGAGGAAACCGGAGGGCATGGTCCAGAACGGTCCCGTGGCGCCAAACGCGCCGGCACAGGCGAAGACCAGCAGGACCAGCGAAACCCAGGGCTGTTCGGCAAATGACGGCAACAGGAACCAGGCCACCGCACACGTCAACGCGCAAATGCCGACGTGCCAGCGCCGTTCCCCGGTCCTGTCGCTGTTGTGCGCCACCCATTGCTGGACGCCCAGCGCGATCAGATAGGGTACGCCCGACAGCACGCCCAGCGTGACGAGATTCTCGATTCCCGCCTGGTGCAGGATGGTCGGCAGCCAGAACGACAATCCGCCGATGCCGGACACCAGCGCGATCGCCATGGAAGCCAGCACATACACCCGGTAGTCCAGGAAGGCCTCCCTCAGGGTGTGGCTGACCCTGGTCTCGGTCTGTCTGGATGCCGCGTCTCTGGCGAGGTCGGCCCGCACCAGCGCTTTTTCCCTGTCCGTCAGCCATCGGGCCTCGTCCGGCGAATCGGTGAGCGAGACCAGCACGATGACGCCCAGGATGACGGAGGGCATCGCCTCGACGATGAACAGCCACTGCCATCCGCGCATCCCGGCGATGCCTTCCATGCCGGCCATGATGACGCCCGACAACGGCCCGCCGATCAGACCGGAGAGGACGAGCGCGGACATGAACATCGCCGTAAATCGGGCGCGCCGTTCGGACGGCACCCAATAGGTGATGTAGAGCAGGACGCCGGGGAAGAAACCGGCTTCGGCGGCGCCGAGGAGAAAGCGCAGGATGCTGAATTGCGTCGCCGTGGTGACAAACGCGAAACCGGCCGAGATCAGCCCCCACAGGATCATGATCCTCGCGAACGTGAGGCGCGCACCGATTCTCTTCAGAAGCAGGTTGCTGGGAACCTCGAACGCGCTGTAGCCCAGGTAGAACAGACCGGCGCCGAACCCGTAGACGAGCTCGGAAAAACCCAGGTCGCCCAGCATCTGCACCCGGGCAAAACCGATATTGGAACGATCCAGATAGGCCGCGATGTAGCCGAGAATCAGTATCGGGACGATGCGGCGCGTAATCTTGCAATAGACCGCATCGAGTTCCGTCTGGCTTGCGGCACTCATCGCAGGCCGTCCTGCCGTTTGAGGAAACCGATCAGCGTTTCGTTGAACGCGTCCGGCTGCTCCCAGTAGCCGGAATGCCCGGATTCGGTGAGCATGTAGACTTCTGCGTTCGACAGGCGCGCAGCGAGTTCCCGCAGCATCGGCGGCGGCATGTAGATATCGGCGTCTCCACCGATGAGCAGTACGGGCATATCGAGCGCTTCGTACTGGTCCCACCGCAGCGCATTCTTCGCGGGCGGCCGCAGCAACGCGTGCGCGGACTGGTGCTCAAGCTCGATCCAGGCCCTGGTGCCTTCGGGATTGGCTGCGCGATAGGACGGACCCAGTTCCTTGACCCAGTGCGGCAGTTCAACGATTTCCGGAGTGCGGATCGTCTCGAAAACCTGTCGATACTCGGGGTCCCGGGCGCCCCCGGTGCTCGTCGCGATCGTCAGACTCAATAGCCGGCCGGGATACGAAACGGCATAGTCCGGCACGATGAATCCGCCGGCCGCGCTGCCCACGAGGTGAAACCGGTCAAGCTGCAGATGATTGACCACGGCGTGCAGGTCGTCTGCCGAGGCGCCCGGGTCTTCCTCCGGTCCGGCGTCCGAGCCGTAGTGTCCCCTGCGCGAGTAGGCGATCACCCGGTAACCTGCCTCGACCAGTGCCGGTCGCTGGTAACCCCAAATCAGCGCGCTGCCGGTATAGGGGTGCAGCAGGACCACCGGTACGCCGTCGCCGCCGGTGTCCCAGTACCACAGGCTGACCCCGTCGACGTTTACGTAACCCTCGGTGACCGGCTCCTGCGGCGGCACGGGCGTCCAGCTTGTCTGAGGCGGTAACAGCGTGATTTCGATGTCGCGCTCGCCGAAGACCCCCGCACCCGGGTCGGCGCTGGACACGATGACATCGGCCAACCCGGACTTGTCCTCGCCGGACCCGGAGTAGCGGCCCATGAAGTCAATCAACAGCCTGTTGAACGCGTCGGGCTGCTCCCAGTACGGCGCATGGCCCGCCTCCCGGAAAATCGCCACTTCCGGGTTGCGCCAGTAACTCGCATAGGCGCGCAGCCGCGACGGCGGCATGTAGAGATCGGAGTCGCCGGTGAACAGCAGCGTCGGCACGTCGATGGCGGCGATCCGTTCCGGGGTTACGTCGTTCTTCGCCCTGATCGGCACGATCTCGAGTCTCGATTGTGCCGCAAGCTCGCGCCACAGCCCGGCACCCTCCGGATTGCCCGCCCGGTATGCCGGACCGAGTTCCTTGAGCCAGACGGGCAAGGCGCCGAATACGGGCGGAAGCAGCGTTTCATCCGACGCCCTGTACTGCGGATCCCCGGGCCGGCCGATCGTGTTGCCGATCGTAAGGGTCAACAGCCGGTCGGGCCAGGAAAGGGCAAAATCCGGTACGACGTCTGCGCCGGCGGCGATGCCGACCAGGTGAAACATCCCGACATTCAGATGCTCAAGCACCCGATGCAGGTCGTCCGCTGCCGTCCCGGGGCGATCCTCGTCGCCCGCATCGGACCCGTAATGACCGCGCCGCGAGTAGGCGATGACGCGGTATCCCGCATCGACCAGCACCGGTTGCTGGTACCCCCAGAACAGGGCACTGCCGGAATTCGGGTGCAGCAGGACCACCGGTTCCCCGTCGCCGCCCGTGTCCCAGTACCAGACTCTTGCACTCCCCACATCGACGTGACCTTCCGTGACCGGCGCCTGCCCGGGGGGCGACAGCCACGAATTTTGCGGAGGCAGTAAGTTCACCTGGCTGATCTGTGCCCGACCGCTAAACGGCGCCACAAGCAGCGCAACCAGCGACGCCAGCATGCAGGCAGCCGCCTTAAGGCGCCTGCCACTCTCGGGTAGCGTCGCAGCCGGGAATTTCAAACCCGATTCTCCAATAGAAAAAGGCCTGCAGGGAATTTGAGGCGCCCTGCAGGCCAATTCGGTTTCTCCCTGTCTTCAGAAGGACGCGGCCTCAATCCGCCAATGCAGATTCCGCAGTCCTTGCCGACAGGTCTCCTTCGTCAGAAGCTCTTCTGAAGCGTCAGCGACGCGATTCGACCGAAGACGTTGTGCTGGGTCGTGTCGACCGCAGTCGTACCGCTCAACACGATCGGCGGAGCCTTGTCTGTGATGTTGTCGACCGCCAGACCG
Source organism: Gammaproteobacteria bacterium (assembly GCA_022825505.1). Classification (GTDB taxonomy): domain Bacteria; phylum Pseudomonadota; class Gammaproteobacteria; order Steroidobacterales; family Rariloculaceae; genus UBA6522. The sequence continues at coordinate 118,305 of JAJDWR010000074.1, forward strand.
ATTCGCAGTCCGTCCGCCAGGCCGCTGCCTTCTCCAAGCGGCACCTCGTAATTGACGTTCGCGCCAAACGTGGTCCAGGAGGGAACTGTCGACTCCGGCTGCCTTACACCGTTGACCGTGATTGGTTGATCGTTGAGGAAGCTGCCCACCATGGTGGCGTCGACACTGACCATCCATCGATCTCTTCTCCAGATACCTCGCGTTACGAGACGAGTGCTGTTCTGGAAGCCGATCCGGTCCAGTCCATCGATGGGTTCGTCGCCAGGCAGCGGGCTTCGCATCAGGTCGAGAACCTTGGACCCATTGAAGCGGACGCCGAATTGACCCGCGTCGGTCCGCCAGTCGTAGCTGACCTGAAGGTCCAGACCGCTCTGGTTCACCTCACCGGTGTTCTGTGTGCCGCCGTAGACCACGGCCTGAAGGTCGCATTCGCTGACCCGGAACCCGCCCACGCCCCAATTCGGGCTGCTGAAATAGGGCTCCAGGGCAGGATTGTACGTCGAATAGTCACCCACAACACAGCTTTCGGGTTGCGGTGCGACGATGATGTAGCGATCGAACAGTTCGCGATTTGCAGACGACGCAAGCGCGGCAGTCTGTCCCAGATTGCCGAGACTCTCGATGCGATTCGAGTATTGCACGTTGTAATAGGTTGCCGAAACGCGCAGATTCTCAAGGGCTGCAGGCGTGAAGTCGGCGCCCAGGGTCCAGACGTCAGCTTCCTCCGGCTGCAGGCCCGGCGTATTGCCGATCCTGTCAACCACGGCCGTCGTGCCGTTGTTCGGGTTGGTTACCGGTATGTCGTGCGAGCCGTCGTTGGCATAGGCGCGGCCGCGAAGCTGCTCAAGCACGGCTGGATTCGTCTCGACAAGGGTGGGCGCGCGGAATGCCGTGGCCATGGTGGCCCGGAATGTAAGATCGTCCGATGGCTGGATATTCAGGCCGAGACGCGGATTCGTCGTCGAGCCGAAGTCGCTGTAGTTGTCGTGCCGCACCGCGACATTCAATTCGATCGTGTCGGAGAACGGCAAGTACGCCTCCACGTACGCGGCCGCTAGATCGCGTTCCTCGTAAGCGTCGCGAAGCACGAAATACTCGCCGGGCGCGTTTCGCCCGACCGCGTCCAGGAAGAGTTTTTGAGTCGTTTGCTCGTAGTCGGCGCCAAATGCCACACGAGCCTGGCCACCCTCCAGATCGAAGATCGCACCTTCGGCCATCAGCGAACCGCGGTTCATTGTGAACCAGGTCCTCTGGTCCTGCTGGAAGTACAGGATATCGAAATAATCCTGAGGCCCCGTCAGGAACGGATTGAACATGTCCGCGTAGGTGGTCGTCGCCCCTCTGAATATGCTGGTGCGAGAGCTCGCTTCGCGCTTGCCGCAACGACCGCAACCCACGTTATCTCCGTACGTCAGGTTGGCGGAAAGCCGCCAGTTGTCGTTGATGTCGTACTCGAAGTCCAGATAGGTATTGAGCGCTTCCTCGACCGGATTGTTGGTGACATCGGTCGCGCCCGGCCCCTGATTGTTGTGGTACAAGCTGTACCCGACCGTGTAGCTTCCGGAAGTCAGGCCCGGAATATGGTAGGGACTTCGGGAGGACACGGTCGGGGTGAAGTAATCGATGAACTGGCCTTCGATCCAGCTTTCGCGACTGCTGTAGACACCGGTGAGCGTTAACGTCCCACGGCCATCCAGCATATTCTGCCTGGCCCTGAAGGAAACGGCCAGACGTTCTCGTTCCGGCCAGTAATTCGTCTGGTCGCCGCGGTCCGAGATTGTGTACTGCCCTTCAAGCGCGCGCACTTCATCCGCCGTGGGCACCCGACCGTCGGTGGCCGGGACGCCGTAAATCGTCCTGCCTACTCTGATCCACGGCTGCGCGCCCGGCCGGGGCACGTCATATCGGTGGTCATTGCCTCCGAACTCCCTGAGGTCTTCCTTGAGATAAGCCCGCTCGTTATTGCGGAACGTACCCCGATCCTCATACATGGCGCCGAACCAGACGTTGCCGGAATCCCAGCTCGTGCCGACCAGAAAGTCGACGGCCGTGGCTTCGTACAGCGCATTGGTCTGACGCATGTTGAGTTCGACGCCATCGAAATCGTCGCGCAGGACGAAGTTGACAACCCCGGCGATGGCGTCCGAGCCGTAAATGGCGGATGCCGCATCCATGACCACTTCGACACGCTCGATCGCCGAAATCGGCAACTGGTTCGGATCGGCGAACTGGGACGTGACGCCCTGCCCGACCAGGCGATGCCCGTCGAACAGGATCAATGTCGCGTTACTGCCAAGACCGCGAAGGTTCACTCCCTGGGCGTAACCGACATTGCCGATGGGACCGCCCGTGTCCATATCTTCCTGGGCGACCAGGCCCGAGCCCTGTGGCAGGTCCCGGATGAATGACGTCGTGTCGACGGACGTGCTGTCGAGCAGGTCATCCTGGGACACGCTCAGCGTTGCCGCGCCCACCGGAGCAACGCCTCGGATCGCGGTACCGGTCGCTGTGCCCATCACGACCACTTCTTCGATTTCCTGCGTCTCGCTGAGCTCGACCTCGTCCTCCTGGGCGACCGCGTGCTGAGCCAACGCCAGGCCAACGAACGCAAGTCCGGCTGCCATGCGCCGAAGAAGCGCAATCGTGAATTTCTGGGTTCTCATTTCAAATTTCCTCTCGCAGGCTCGTGTTATCGGTTTCCGATAAGGATTCGAGCAGGGTTCAGATGGTTGGATCCAGGCAAGTGATCCGTTTGTTGCAGGTCGAGTCTGCTGCCAGGTGTTGCTACGCGACTTGCCGCTGGAATTGAAGAATGGGGTAATCTTCGATCATTGATCGAAACCGCAGATTGCGCGTCAAATGGGGCAATCTCCGGAAAATGGGTCGTCATGCTACCTGGCTGCACCGTCCATCCCAATTCTCGACATTGGATAGGGTTTGTTTCGACCGCACAACGGCCAGCCGAACACTAGCGAGTCTATACTTGGCTTGGGTTCGCGCCGAGATTCCGGCGTTTATACAAAAATATGAAATAATACAGTTGTTGCTCATGCGCAACAACTGTTGGCGGCCAGGAAGCCGCCCCTGGCGCGTCTCTTCCAGCCGGATTCGCGCCTGGAGCCGGTTTCGCCGACACTGACAGGAATCGCTTCGACAATGGCCATGAACTCGTCGTAGAAGACCAGCAGCAGCAGTTCTTCCCTGGTCTTTGCGTACAGGAAGAGTGTCCCGCTGGCAACCTTGGCCGCCCGCGCGATTTGCTGCGTGGTTGTCTTCCTGTAACCCTGCGCGTAGAAGAGTTCCCTGGCAGCGGTGATGGTCCGGCTGCGCTTCTGCCGCTCCTTTCGAACCAGGTGGTCGTGTAGGTCTCCCCCTCGTTGCGTGGATCGGGGACAGATCAAGCCGCGCCAATTTGCAACTTGGGCGAACCGGGAGGTCACGTCGACGAAAGTTGCGTTCGGCAAATCGGAGAGGACTTCCCTCCAATCGCTGTACAGGACAAAACCCTGCGTGGAGAAATCATAGAGGCCGAATGTCTGGCCCACCGCATACAAACTTCGCCTCGGAAACGAAGAAAGCCAATTGGGATCAGATGGTTACAGGCTCGAATCGTCCCATCGACACGTGTAAGCCTGAATCTTTTCGCCCGGAATGCCGGCCCACCTTCTCTCCAGCACAACAGGTTCCGTGAACACGGCATCGTCGATGACGGTCGCGGCGTAATCGAGGAATCTATCTTCCTGGACCGGAGTGAATCTCTCCAGAATTTCCATATCCGCGGTCTGCGGAATTCCATCCTGATCAAACAAGGGCCAGTCTATCGCTATGGTGCGAACGACCAGCGACTCGCCATCCCAGTGGCCTGCGGAATGTCCGTAGGGACTCTTGATCTCAATGCGGGGCTGATCCGAATCGCCCATTAAGATTAACCGCCGGGCATCGAGTTCCTCGAACCGAAGCACTATATCTTCGCCTTGCCGAACGAATTCTATCGGGAGCGGCGTGTCCATGATCGCTGGCATTCCGTTCCCACAATCCACGTACGGACTGGTAGCCCGGTCCCAATTGGCCTGAGCCTCTCTTGCCGTTGCTGTGAGCGGGTAGCTCTCGTTCCAGAGCGGGCGGGGCGCGCCGGCTGTTGGCAGGCCTGTCGCGTCGACGCTCCACACCCTGAAAATGCCGTTCCGATCGTCAGACGGTTCCGGCTGTGTGTTCTCCGGCTCTACCCCCACCACAATGTCAGACCACAAGGGTTCGATCGATCGCCCCGCGATCCATTCGCGTCCGTCAGCCAACAGAAAATTTCTCATGAAAATGGCGTTTCTGTTTCTGAGACCCCGAAACCCGGCAGCACGAACGCTATCGCCAACGGAAACTGTGGTGCGCCTTATGCCGTTGCGCATGATCATTGCCGCGGCAGCGACCTCGATTCGCCACTCGGAACTGGTTCCGCCGCTTTCGCGACCCACTACGGTAATGATCGAATGCGGATTCGCCCAGTCTACTTCGGTCACTCGCCCCGACAGTTCTGCAACGTCCGTCATATCGTAGTGGATACGCGGCGAGTGATGGGAAATTGCAACGAGCGGTACGACGGCGCTCAGCGAAACGAGAATTCGAACTCGTAGCAGGTTTCGATACATGACAACTCCCGAAATCAGGACCAATCAGTCTGCACCGGCTGCGAGCCTTGCCCCGGGTTCGCCGGCGTCTGCGTATGCCAACGATAGAACGCCGCGCACCAGATCGCGAAGATCGGCGTCGCGCTGCTCCCGGTCGCCGTAACTCCCAAGCCAGAACAGCATGGTGTGGAAGTAGACGCGGAACAGGATGCGCGCAGTGACCACTGCGTCGGCCTTTTCGCCCAACACTCCGTTGGCCTGAGCATTCCTGACTATCCGGTGCAGTTTTCGTTCGATGGTGAAACGGATCTCGAGTAGATCTTCTCTCTTGTCGGGCTCCGATACGAACGTGATCACCTTCATCAACTCGCGTGAAAGCTCGATATCGCGGGCGTGATAGTCGAACAGCGTGTTGAACAACGCCAGAACCTGTTGCTCGACCGGGCGCGCGTCATCGCCGCTGACGGAAATCGCGTTGATGATTGCCATGAACTCGTCGTAGAAGACCAGCAGCAGCAGTTCTTCCTTGGTCTTTGCGTACAGGAAGAGTGTCCCGCTGGCAACGTCGGCTGCCCGCGCGATCTGCTGCGTGGTTGTCTTCCTGTAACCCTGCGCGTAGAAGAGTTCCCTGGCAGCGGCGATGATCCGGCTGCGCTTCTGTCGCTTCTTCCATTCCCGGCGACCGGTTGCAGGGGGTTCCGCTTTGGCTGACATCCTTCTGCTGCAATCGTTGCGAAGCGCGCATTGTAACCCCGACTGCTCAATAGATAAGGCCCCCCGACGCTTCAGGGGGGCCTTGACACATTCAGCCTGATACAGGTCAACAGACCTGCGGATGCTTGCTATTCCAGTCGCAGTCTGAGCGTTACGCCGAACTCCCGCGGCCGGCCCACGACACCCTGGTCGATGCCTGCCAGGACCGCCGGGAAACCGCCCTGCCGGTAGAACTCGTCGGTCAGATTGGTGCCGAAAAAGGCCACGTCCCAATTGCCGGCCGCCGGCGTCCAGGTGATCCTGCCGCTGGCCAGTCCGTAGGCCACATTGGCTCGGGACGGCCAGTGAAAGCGCCGGTCGCGGAAGGTCACTACGTCGTCGATCCAACCGTAGTCGGCGCGGACCATGACCGAACCGCCGCCGCTGAGACCGGTGTCCCACTGCGCACCGATGCTGTACCCGGTTTCGGGGGCATTCACGAACTTGTCGCCGACCTGGACGGTGGTCGACAGACCCGTGTCGGTATATGCCGCGTCGAGCGTCGCCAGCGTGAAATCCACCTGGAACGAGTCGGTCGGCCTCCAGACGCTCTCGATTTCGAGCCCGCTGATTTCGGCCTCGCCGGCATTCGTCGTGGTGGTTTGCCCGGGCGTGAGCACCTCGCCGACCTGAATGCCGTCCCAAATTCCCCAGAAGTAGGTCGCGTTGAAGCGCAGCCGGTTGTTCGCAAAGTCCGACCGCAGACCGATCTCGTAGTTGGTCAGAAACTCGGGGTCGAAGGCCACGATGCCGTTATTCGGCAGTTCCGAATTGAAGAGCGAGTTGACGCCGCCGCCATTGAAACCCTCCGCCCCGGTGATGTAGCCCATCACGTTGTCGTTGAACTGGTATTGCAAGGCGAGCCTTGGCGTGAAGGAGTCGAAGCTGGCGTTGAAAATCAACGGTACGCCCTGCGCGTCGGTTCGCAGTATCTGCCCGAAGTACCTCGTCCCCTGCTGCGGATCGCGGATGCCTTCGCCGCCGGGGCCTAGACCATTGTAGACCTCCGAGTAAAAGTCCTCTTTGGAAGACCGGGCGCCGACCGTCAGCGAGAGTTGCTCCGTTAGGTCGAAGACCACCTCGGCGAAGATGGCCGTATCCTCCGTGACGATGAGGTTCTCCGCATGGCGATAGCGCGGACACGTCCGAATTCGCATACCCTGGAAACAGTTGACCTCGCCAGGTCGATCCCAGGTCTCCCAGATCTGATCCTTGTTGAGTTCCTCCAGGTCGTGATAGTACACGCCGAGCACCCAGCTCAGCCGGTCTGAACTGCCCAGGAACTGAAACTCCTGCGTCGTTTCCTCCCGTTCCTGGTAGTCCCACCAATCGAAGAACACCCACTCGGTCGAATCCATGTCAAAAAACACGCCCCAATCCTGTTCGCGAATGGAGGTGATCGAACGGAAGGTCAAGGAATCGTTGATGTCCCAACTCAGATTGGCCGTGTAGGACTCGTCGGTGCTGTCGTAGCCGTCGCCGTCGAAAGTGGACGCGCTGAGATATTGCCCGCGTCGACCGTAGGCATACAGCTCGTCTGTGAACTCCAGGCCGGCCGAGTTGTAGCACTCTGGCCCGCCCCCGCAACTCCAGGGAGCCATCCCCCACGGCACCGGGAAATTCTCGACGACATCCCACAACACGTTGGCCTGCATGCCCGCGTCGTTGTTGTTGTAGGTCGCCGTGAAGAGTGCCGTGAACGAGTCGTTGGGCTGCCATTGCAGCATGCCCCGCAAGACCGTGTTGTCGATGTCCCCGTAGGATTCGTCGACATGAAGACTGTCGACGTAACCGTCCCGCTTCAGGCTCGCTGCGGTGACCTTGGTCAGGACCGTGTCGCTCAACGGAATATCGACGTTGGCGACGATGTCGGCACGGTTGTATTGGCCGAACGTCGTCCTGATTCTCGCGCCGAATTCATCCTGCGGCTTCTGGGTCACGTACTGCACGGCCCCGCTGATCGCGTTCTTGCCGAAGTAGGTGCCCTGCGGGCCGCGCAGGACTTCGATGCGCTCCAGTTCAACCACGTTTTGCAGGGCATCCGCGCCGCCGGACTGCACGACGTCGTCGATATAGCGCGCCACGCCGGGGATACCGCGAATGGTGAACTGTCCCGAAGTCCCTCCGGTAATGCCGCCGCCGCGTATGTCCACGTTGGGCAGGAGCATCTGCAGGTCCCTGATGTTCTCGATGCTTCGAATCTCGATGTCTTCGGCACTGATTGCCGAGATAGCGACCGGTACTTCCTGAAGATTCTCCTCGCGGCGCCTCGCGGTGACGACGATTTCCTCGAGCGCCGAGACGCCCTAGGCTCGCGTGTCGATGGGCATGATCGCAAAAGTCAGGCCCATCGCCAGACCGAATGTAATCGTGCCGATCCGGCCAAAGTAATTTCTAATCATTATTGTGTTCCTCTTGGAACTTCTACCGCGAATGTCAGCGAATATTACAGCAAGTTAATGAAGCGACACAAAGCGTTGCTCGTATACAACGATCTCTCCGCGCGCGGCACGGGCAGAGCTTCCCCCCGGATCAGGTCTCTGCCGCTGCATACGCTTGACCGCACAGGCCGGTTACGACCTGCCGCTCGCCCGTACGTTGGCGCGGCGAGCTATTGCGTACGCATGCAGTCGGGCGGATTGCCTTCGCCGCCGACGGTCCCGTAGTCCCAGTGCTCGGTGATCACGCCGTCCGTCACCCGGAACATGTCGAACCAGGTGGTCGTGTAGGTCTCCCCTTCATTGCGCGGGTCGTTGCATTCACGCACAAATGACAGGGTTACCAGGTCACCCTCGGCGGTGAGCGACACCAGCCCGGGGATGTCGTCCGGGACCGGCTGCTGCTCCATCGAGCCGAAGAATGCGACGAAGGGCGCGCGTCCGGTGGGAATATTCGGATTGTGCTGGATGTAGTCTTCGTGCATGAACTGCTGCGCCATTTCCATGTTGCGCCCGATCAGCGCATAGCGCCAGAAGTCGTAGACAACCTGCTTGTTGGCCGCGAGTTGCGGATCGTCGTTGGCAAGCAACGCCTGCTGGTCGGGATGGGGCTCCACGCGAACCTGCGCGAAGGAAGGTAGGGATACCAGGGCGGCCAATAAAACCAGATACGCTGACTTCACGTTGCTTCTCCTTTTTGATTGTCAAGGGCGCGCGCCGAAAGCCGGCCGGCACGTCGCGATTGCATGATAGTCTGAAATCCCGCGACAACGCCATAGCGCCCGTCCATCGCGAGTTGGCTTCTATCGACGAGGATATGGCAATTGCGTTAGTTTACGGACAGGAATCGGTGGCTTTGGGAGCCTGCGCCGCGGGAATTCGCGATGACGAAATATTCGATATCGCCCTGGATGCGTGGAGTTAGGAGAAAACGAGTGGGCAAAATGCGAGAGACTGTGCTCGCGGGATGTTTCCTCGCCAGCCTCGCGGCACCCGCTGCAGCGCAATGGCCGCTCCATCCCGCGCCCGATGCGCCACGGACCCCCGATGGCCATGTGGACATGGACGGGCCCGTGGTCCGGCTGTCCAACGGCAAACCGGACCTGTCCGGCGTATGGAACTTCGTGCGTTACGGCCAGCGCGGCGAGCAGGGCCGGCCGATCGGCGAGCCGGTGCAGCCGCCGCCGGGTGTGCCTCCGTATGCGACGTTCTGGGAACTGGGATTCGGATTCGAAGACGGCCTGCCCTATCAGCCTTGGGCGAGGGAACTGAAGGCGCAACGCATGGCCGACGAATCGAAGGACCACCCGGACGCCTATTGCCTGCCCCTGGGCAACGTGCAGTTCCATACGCACTTGCAACCGCGGCAAGTCGTGCACCATCCGGACGTGATGGTCATCCACTATGAAGCCAGCGCGGGAACCCGGCTGATATTCACGGATGGTCGCCCCTTGCCCGACCGCAATCGACTGACGTGGTGGTACGGATATTCCGTAGGCCACTGGGACGGCGACGAACTGGTGGTGGAATCGACCCACTTCCGCGACGGCGGCTGGCTCGATTACAACGGCAGTCCGCTGACGGACGAGGCGCGGGTCGTCGAGCGGTTCCGGCGGCCCGACTTCGGGACCATGGAAATCGACATCGCCGTGGACGATCCCGGGGCCTATACGGAACCCTTCACCGTACGAGTCGATCACCGGCTGATGCCGGACGACAATCTGATCGAATGGGTCTGCGAGAACGAACAGTCGACGCAGTACTTCGACCCTTGATCCGGGAACACGGCTCCGTGCGGCTACTGCAACCAGGGAGAACCAATTACATGACATTTCGGACTTCGGCGCTCCTGCCGACGCTCGCGAACCGAGCCCGGAGGGTGTTCGGACTCATGCTCTTCACGGCGCCCCTCGCGGCGGCCGCCCATCACTCCTTCCGGGCGCAATACGACGCCGAAATCGTCGTCGAGGTGACGGGCACGATCACCGAAGTCGCCTGGACCAACCCCCATGCGCGCTTCTACGTCGCGGCCGAGAACGACAGCGGCGAAACCGTCACCTGGGATTTCGAGCTTGCCAGCCCGAGCGCGCTGTTCCGGCGGGGATGGAACATTTCGTCACTGGAACCGGGAATGGAGGTCGCCGTGGTCGCCTATCGTGCCCGCAACGCGCCGCACGTTGCGAATACGGCCACGATCACTTTCGGCAATGGCGAGCGCTTGATCGCGCTCGGCACGGTCCCCCCGGACTGATCTGTCCTTCCTGCACCTCATCAATCGGACGATCAACCGAAACGCTCCTTACGGCATCCCAGGTGGCTGACCCATGACCATGCGCACGCGCTTCGCGCCAAGCCCCACGGGCGTTCTGCACATCGGCGGAGCCAGAACGGCCCTGTTCAACTGGCTCCTTGCCAGGCGGCACGGCGGCGCCTTCGTATTGCGGATCGAAGATACGGATACCGAACGATCCACGCGAGAATCTATCGATCAGATTATCGACGCCATGTCATGGCTTGGGCTGGAGGCGGATGAGGGACCGTTCCTGCAGACCGACCGGCTGGACCGGTATCGCACCGTTGCACATCAACTACTTGACGCAGGCCTCGCCTACCGTTGCTACTGCAGCCGCGAAGAACTCGCCGCGATGCGGGAAGAACAGCGGTCGCGGGGCCTGAAACCGCGTTACGACGGCCGCTGGAGGTCGCGCACAACCGCGGTCCCCGGGGTGGATCCCGTGGTGCGGTTCAAGAATCCGGTCGCAGGAAGCGTTCGGGTTCGCGACCGAATCCGCGGCGAGGTGGTCTTCGAGAATTCGGAACTGGACGACCTGGTAATCCTTCGATCCGACGGGATTCCCACCTACAACTTTTCGGTGGTGATCGACGATGCGGACATGGGAATTACGCACGTGGTCCGCGGCGACGACCATCTCAACAACACTCCGCGGCAAATCAACATCATGTCTGCCCTTGACTTGAGCCCGCCGGAGTACGCGCACGTGCCGATGATCCTGGGCTCCGACGGCAGCCGACTGTCCAAGCGCCACGGGGCGGTGAACGTCACGGATTACAGGGAGGCCGGATACCTGCCGGAAGCGGTCCTCAACTACATGGTTCGCCTGGGCTGGTCCCACGGCGACCAGGAAATCTTCGAGGTGGACGAGATGATCCGGGCCTTCAGCCTGGAACAGGTCAATGAGTCGGCGGCGAGCTTCGACCCGGACAAATTTCTCTGGGTCAACGAACAGTGGCTCAGGCGCGCCCCCAACCACCGCCTCGCACGCCTGCTGGCATCGTATCTGGAAGGCGCCGGTGTGGAAGGCGTTGGCCTGGCCGGGACGCCGCCACTGGAGGAAATCGTCGACGTGCAGCGCCACAGGGCAAAAACACTGGTCGAGATGGCCGAGAAGAGCCTGTTCATCTACAGGGCGGTGGAAGCTTATGCTCCCAAGGCCGCCAAACAGCATTTGCGCGGAGTCGCATTGCCGGTTCTGAAGCGCCTCCACGAGCGACTGGGGGAGTTGGGCGAGTGGACCGTGGCGTCGACTCAGGCCGCGGTGGAGTCGGTCGCAGGGGAACTGGAACTCAAGATGGGCAAGGTCGCCCAGCCGCTACGGGTCGCGGTCACCGGAGAATCGGCTTCGCCCGGGATCGGACAGACGCTGGCTCTCATCGGTCGCGAGAAGACGCTGCGACGCCTGGTTCGAGCCGTTGAGTTCGTAAAGGCCCGAATGGCCCGGGCCCAGTAGATCCGACAGGCCTTCGTTCGTTGCTCGGCAGAGATCCTTGTGTTGGCGGTCGTGGCTGGCATGACTCACGGGGTTATCCCGTTGTTCCCCGTCCGACGCCGAAGTACTCGAACCCGATCTGCTTCATATGCTCCGGCTCGAAGACGTTTCGGCCGTCAAAAATGACGGGAGCTTTCAGCGACGACCTGAGGGCACCGAAGTCGGGGCTGCGGAATTCCCGCCATTCGGTGGCGATCGCCAGCGCGTCGGCCCCCTGCACGGCCTCTTCGGCGCTGGGACACAGAACCAAACGCGATTGGTCGGGGTAGAGACGACGGGCCACGTCCATGGCCACCGGGTCGTAGGCGCGCACCGTACACCCGGCCTCCCACAGCGCTTCCATCAGCGTCCGGCTCGAGGCTTCCCGCATATCGTCCGTATTGGGCTTGAACGAAAGTCCCCAGAGTGCAATCGCCCTCCCCTCCAACTGCCCGCCGAAATAGTCGGAAATCCGGTCGAACAGAAGACGCCGCTGGCTCAAATTGACGCGCTGCACCGCCTGCATGAGTTCCAGGTCGTGACCTGCCGCCTCCGACGATGACACCAGCGCCTTCACGTCCTTGGGCAGGCAGGATCCCCCGAAACCGCATCCCGGGTAGATGTAGCCGTACCCGATTCGGTGATCGGAACCGATGCCCACGCGTACGCTCTCGATGTCCGCGCCGACACGTTCGGCGACGCCCGCCATCTCGTTCATGAAGCTGATTCGCGTCGCCAGCATCGCATTGGCCGCGTACTTCGTCAGCTCCGCGGATCGGGGGTCCATGACGATCACCCGATCGTGGTTGCGGTTGAATGGCTCGTACAGCGTCTTGAGAGACTCGGCCGCACGAGCGTTGCCGGTCCCGATGATGATCCGGTCGGGCTTCATGAAATCCGCGACGGCGGCGCCCTCCTTCAGGAATTCGGGGTTGGCGATTACGTCGAATTCCAGGTCCACTCCGCGCGCTTCGAGTGCTTCTTCAATCGTGGCGCGAACCCGATCGGCGGTGCCTACGGGCACGGTGGACTTGTTCACGATGATGCGATAGCCGTTCATATGACGGCCGATCGAACGGGCGGCCGACAGGACATGCTGCACGTCCGCGGACCCGTCCTCGAGAGGCGGCGTACCCACCGCAATGAATTGAAACGGACCGAACTCCGCTCCGCTCGCAACGTCCGCGGTGAACTGAAGGCGCCCGGTCTCCAGGCCGCGGTCCAGCACGCCCCTGAGGCTGGGTTCGTACATGGGCAGTTCGCCGCGCTGAAGGCGGGCGACCCTGTCTTCGTCAATGTCGACGCAGAGCGTCTGGTTGCCCGCCTCGGCAAGACACGCAGCGGTGACCAATCCCACGTAACCGGAACCGTAGATGGTTATTTGCATGGGAATCCGCCCGGTAGGCTGCTGGAGCAAACGGCGCGAGTATAACGCGCGCATGTGACAACTCGTCCGCCGACCGTGGCATCGTGGCTCCTGACTCCGCACCTTCCCGGTCAAGTGGGACTGTAATGCCGCAGGTCGGATGCGCACCGCCGTCAGGAGCAACGCTTGCCACAGCCTGCCGTCTCGTCGAGAATAGGTCTTCGGCAATGTCCATTCGGGGCGATTAGCTCAGCGGGAGAGCGCTCCCCTCACACGGGAGAGGTCGCTGGTTCAAACCCAGCATCGCCCACCACCTGCCCCGGGGTCCTTCAGGCGCGCATCACCGCGTCACGTAGTACAGTCACCACGCGGTGCTGATCCTCTTCATTCAGGTAGGCGTGCATCGGCAGGCTGATGACTCGCCGGGCCACGGCCTCGGCAATCGGAAACTGCCGGCCCGCATCTCCCGCCGCGTATGCCGGCTGCCGATGCAGCGGCACCGGGTAGTGAACCGCCGTCGGGATGTCCCTTGACGACATGAATTCCCTGACTGCTGGCCGGTTGGGCACCTCGATCGTGAACTGGGCGAAGACCGAGCGATTATGCGGCTCCACGTACGGCGAGCGAACCACGCGCTCCGGGGCACAGTCCGCAAACGCCTCCTCAATCAGGGCGCCATAACGCTGCGCCACCTCCTGCCTTGCGTCCAGTTCGTCCTCGAAGACATCGAGTTTCGCCAGCAGGATGGCCGCCTGCAGCGTCGCCATGCGGCCGTTGAGCCCCACCCGGACATGATGGTAGTTCCGGTCCTGACCATGCACCCGAAGTTCCCTGGCCATCCGGGCCAGATTCTCGTCTTCCGCAAACACGGCGCCGCCTTCGCCGTAGCATCCCAGCGGCTTGGAGGGATAGAACGAAGCGGCGGCCAGGGAACTCAGCGCACAGGAGTACCGCTCCTTGTAGGTAGCGCCCAGGCTCTGGGCCGCGTCTTCGATTACCGCGATGCCGTGGCGTTTGCCGATCCCGTTGATCCGGTCGAAATCGGCGCACTGCCCGTACAGGGAGACGGGCATGATCGCCCGGGTACGCTCGGTTACCGCGCGTTCGATCAAACCCGGATCGATGTTGTAGGTGCGCCGGTCAATATCGACGAACACGGGCGTCGCCCCCAACAGGGCGATGGCTTCGGCGGTGGCGATGAAGGTAAAGGGGGTCGTGATCACCTCGTCGCCCGGACCGATGTCCAGCGCCATCAACGCGATCAACAGCGCGTCCGTTCCGCTGGAAACGGAAATGCAGTGGTTCGCGCCCACGAATTCCGCGAGGCGTTCTTCCAGTTCCTCGACTTCAGCGCCGAGGACGAACTGACCGTGATCGAGCACGGCCTGGATACGCCGATTGATCGGCTCGCGGAGCCGCCGATACTGGGTCTTGAGATCGATGAAATCCATGCCGTCACCGGTTACCTGCGCCACGAACGCCACTTGGCAAGCGCAGGCGCGATGACCGGCGGCAAGGCGTCCCTTGTCCCGGAAGCCTGCAAACCGGAAGCCAGGCGCTTGCCCAGTTCCACCCCCCACTGGTCAAAGCTGTTGACGTCCCAGATCACCCCCTGGGTGAAGACCTTGTGCTCATACAGGGCGATGAGCTTGCCAAGCGTGGCGGGGTCGAGTTGCCGGAACAGGATCAGGCTGGTCGGCCGGTTTGCCGTGTAGTCCCTGTGCGGGTCGGCGTTGCTGACCTCCGGATCGCCGGAGGCCAGCGCCCACGCCTGGGCAATACAGTTCACTGCGGCGAGATCCTGCTGCTCCTGCCGATCCACCATCGACGTTGCGGGCAGGAGAAAGTCCGCAGAGACGGGATCCGTACCCTGGTGCAGGAGTTGGTAGAACGAGTGCTGGGCGTTGGAGCCCGGTTCGCCCCAGATCACCGGGGCTGTGGCGCATTCCACCGGCTCGCCGCCGCGGCGCACGGACTTGCCGTTGCTCTCCATTTCCAGCTGCTGGAGATAGGCAGGCAGGCGGTGCAAGTGATCGTCGTAGGGCAGCACCGCGTGGTTCCCGGCGCTCAGGAAGTTACGGTTCCAGATGCCTGCAAGCGCCAGCAGGACCGGCAGGTTGCGGTCCAGCGGTGCCGAGCGAAAGTGCTCGTCCATTTCATGCGCGCCGGCCAGAAACGCGGCAAAGTTCTGCCAGCCGATGGCCAGGGCCACGACCAGACCCACCGCAGAGCAGACCGAATACCGTCCGCCAACCCAATCCCAGAGATCCAGGCGGCGCTCCGGCGCCACCCCGAATTCGTCCATGGCCCGGTGGTTCGTGGATACCGCCACGAACTGGGCGGCCACCGCGTCCGCTCCGCCCCGTTGCATCAGCCATTCGCGGACACCCCGGGCATTGTTCAGCGTCTCCAGGGTCGTGAACGTCTTGGAGCAGACGACGAACAGCGTGGTTTCGGGGTCCACGGTCCGCAAAACCCGGGCCAACTGGACGCCGTCGACATTGGACACGAAGTGAACGCCCAACCCTGGCATTCGATAACGATCAAGTGCTTCCACCGCCATCACGACACCCAGGTCTGAGCCACCGATTCCGATATTGACAACGTCTGTGATTCCCCGGCCGGTGTAGCCCTTCAGCAATCCGCCGTGCAGCGAATCAGCCAGCGCCCGCATCTTCTCCCGTTCGGCCACCACAAGGTGCATGACGTCCTTCCCCTCCACCCCCAACGGGAGGTCGGCAGGCCGGCGGAGCGCGACGTGCAGGGCGGCACGATCCTCGGTGTTGTTGATCCGCTCGCCCCGAAACATTCGCTCGATCCAGTCGGGCAGTCCCGTCTGTTCGGCAAGTTCCAGCAACAACTGCAGGGCCCGGGCATCGAGCCGCTGCCGGCTGAGGTCCAGCCAGAGCCCTTCAGCTTCCGTGCAGAACAGGCGATCGCGGTCGGATTCCTTCTCGCAGAGCTCACTGATGGACACGTGCGCAAGATTGCCGGCGTGCCGCGCCAGCGCGGCCCAGGCTTCGGTACGCGGTCCGTACGATTCCCTGCTCATGGTTGGCATCCCCGCATGCGCACCGGACCCGATAACCGCGACGGTTACTCGCTGACCCCGTAGAAGTCCAGATACCACTCCACGAAACGCTTCACGCCCTCCTCCAGCGAGGTAGTGGGCCGGTAGCCGATTTCGGCCTCAAGTTCCGCAACATCGCCCCAGGTCTCGTGCACGTCCCCGGGCTGCATCGGCAGCAAATTCCTGCTGGCCTTTCGTCCAAGAGTCATCTCAAGAATCTCCACCAATTGCGCAAGGGCCGCCGGTTGTCCAGCACAGATATTGTAAAGCCGGTACGGCGCGGGGCTGGTGGAGGGGTCCGGAATGTCTCCATCCCAAACGGCGCCGGGCTGAGGCGGCCGGCCCAGCAGCGCAATCACTGCGCGGACCGCGTCGTCGATGTACGTAAAGTCGCGGCGATGGTTGCCGTGGTTGTAGAGGTCGATGGGACGGCCTTCAAGAATGTCCCTCGTGAACCGGGTCACCGCCATGTCCGGCCGCCCGAACGGGCCGTACACCGTGAAGAACCGCAGCCCCGTCACCGGCAACCCGTACAGGCTCGCGTAACTGTGGGCCATCATCTCGCCGGATTTCTTGGTGGCCGCGTAGAGCGACAACGGGTGATCCGCACCCCGGCGCACGGAAAACGGCAAGCCGCTATTGGCTCCATAGACCGAACTGGTGGAAGCGAATACCAGGTGCTCGACCTCTGTGTGGCGACAACCCTCAAGGACCGTCAATGTACCGAGAATGTTGCTTCGGACATAGGGAAAGGGATTCGCAATGCTGTGCCTTACCCCCGGTTGGGCTCCGAGGTGAACCACTCGCTGGAATCCCTGGGCGGCAAACAGTTCGGCCACGCGGTCCCGGTCGGCAAGGTCCAGGTGCACGAAGCGAAAGCCCGCGGCACCTCGGAGAATATCCAGTCGCGCGTGCTTCAGCCGTACGTCGTAGTACTCGTTGAGGCTGTCCAGCCCGACGATATCGTCGCCGCGGTCCAGCAGCGCTTTCGCCGTGTGGAAGCCGATAAAGCCGGCCGCTCCTGTGACCAGTATCTTCATGACCGCCGCACCGGCCGCATTAAGGCGCCGGCGTCGCGCGGCGGCCAACCCCTAGTTGACGGGCTGCGAGAAGAAGTCGAAGAACATCCAGAACACGAAGGTGGAAATCACCAGCGTCCCCAGCATCACAGGACTGCCCTTCTTGAACCACAACCACGGTGTGATGGCCAGACTGGGGTCGTTCTCCTGCCGGGCCAGGCGCTCCGATATGGTGACGATGAAGACGTTGGCGGTGGAGCCGATATGCGTGCCGTTGCCGCCCAGGCCCGCGCCCATGGCCAATGCCCACCACAGAGGCGCGACATTGATGCCCTGCTGCTCCATTCCCTGGATGATCACGATCATCGCCGCGGTAAACGGAATGTTGTCGATGGCCGCCGACAGGAACGCCGCAACCCACATGAGAATGATGGTGGCCATCAGCAGGTCGGACTCGACAAAGGGCGTGATGAAGCTGCCGACCCATTGCAGGAAGTGACTCTCCTCGACACCGCCGACGATCATGAACAGGCCCAGGAAGAAGATCAGCAGGGTGATCTCCACGTGTTCCAGGGCGCGGTCCATGATCAGCTTGCGGGACACGAAGATCAGGCCCGTCATTCCCAGTACGGCGACGAACCAGGGTTCCCAGTGCAGCGCGTTGTGGAGAATGAAGAACACCACCATGATGCAGAGGATCGCGATGGAGCCCTTCCACAGCCGCGGGTCCTTGATTTCCACCACCTCGAGCGTGACGTCCGCCGGCTTTTGCGCCAGTTCCTTCCTGAACAGGAACTTCAGCATGACCACCACCGCGAGCCAGGAAACCAGGGTGATGGGACCCATGTGATAGACGAAGTTGTTGAAGCTGATGTCGGCCGCCGAGCCGATCATGATGTTGGGCGGATCGCCCACCAGGGTGGCAATCCCGCCGGTGTCTGACAGCAGCGCGGCCGCCAGCAGATAGGGAATCGGCGAGATTTTTTGAGCCCGGGCGATCAGGATGATCAGCGGGCCGAAGATGACCACGGTGGTGACATTGTCCAGCAGCAGCGACAGCACCGTGACGGCCGTGCCCAGCAGAACCAGCATCAGATAAAGCCGGCCGCGGCTCATTGCCGCGAGCTTGTAGGCCATCCAGTTGAACCCGCCGGTGGGGATCATGATGGAGACGATGGTCATCATCGCCGCCAGCAGGAAGATGACGTTCCAGTCGACCGCTTCTATGGCCTGCATCGGGGAGTAGAAGCCAAAGATCTGCCCGACGACGATCATGACCACTGCACCCGCCGCAGCGACCTTGGATCGCTCGAAACCGTGAAGCTGTTCGGTGAAGATCGCGATGAAGGTGACCGTCAGGACGATTCCCGAAACGAGCATGGGGGTATTGAACGTCAATGCTTCCATGGGGTTTCCCTATACGAAAATGGGCCGCGCGAAGTGGCGCATCTTAGCTGTTCGGCCGAGCGGCTGCAAAACCGCGGGCGCTACCCTGTGAGCCTCGCGAGCTAGCTTGCGTCGGACAACTCGATCTCCTCCCAGAGGGCCGGCATTCCCGCCGACTCCGACAAGCGGCGGAGCATTTGCCTGTGAGCATCGATTTCCTCTTCGGTGGCCTTGAGAACAACCAGCTCGAGCCCCTCGCGGTCGACGGGCGAACCTGCGACCTGGAACGTTGCCTGATCCGCTTCTCCTTCCAGCAGCAGGCTGGTCTGTCCGCCGGTCATCGCCAGGTAGACTTCCGCGAGAATCCCCGCGTCCAGCAGCGCGCCGTGCAGTTTGCGCCGGGAGTTGTCCACGTGGTAGCGCTTGGCGAGCGCGTCGAGGCTGTTTTGCTGGCCCGGGTGCATCCGCCGCGCCAGCGCCAGGGTGTCCAGCACCTGGCAGTGCTCGCGGATGTCCTGGACAGGCGTTTCCAACCGCTGCAGTTCGTGGTTGATGAACCCCACGTCGAAGTCCGCGTTGTGGATGATCAGTTCCGCGTCGTGGACAAACTCCAGGAACTCCGTGGCCACGTCCTCAAACAGCGGTTGCATGGCAAGAAAGTCATCGTCGATTCCGTGGACTTCCAGTGCACCGGGCCCCACCGCCCGCTCCGGATTCACGTAGCGGTGAAACGTTTGCTCGGTAAACTTGCGATCGATCAGTTCGATGCAGCCGATTTCAATGATTCGATCGCCCGCCTCGGTTTGCAGGCCCGTGGTTTCCGTATCCAGTACGACTTGCCGCATGGGCGTCAGGCCTCGCCGGTCAGGGCTCGCTCCAGCCCCAGGTTCGCCAGTGCGTCGGCACGTTCGTTGCCGGGGTGTCCGGCATGCCCCTTCACCCAGTGCCAGGCCACCTCGTGAATCCGGGCCAGATCGTCCAACCGTATCCACAAGTCCTTATTCTTGACGGGTTTTTTGGCACGCGTCTGCCAACCGCGCCGGCGCCAGTCCGGCAACCAGCGGGTGATGCCGTCGCGGACGTAACGCGAGTCGGTATACAGCGCGACCCGGCAGGGCTCCTTCAGCGCACCGAGCGCCTCGATGGCCGCCATGAGTTCCATTCGATTATTGGTCGTCTCCCGTTCACCGCCCTGCAGTTCCCTTTCGTTTTCGCCGTAGCGCAGAATGGCGCCCCAACCGCCGGGACCCGGGTTTCCGCGGCATGCGCCATCGGTGTAGGCGGTCACTGCCTTCATCTGGTGTTCATTCAGCCTGACAATTGCGCATCAGTGGCCGCGGGCCCGCCCCTGGCAAGGCGCGGACCGCAGGCCACGGTGGGGCAAGTTCGTCGTGGGTTTTACCAATCCGCCGACCACGTTGAGGCGACGCCGGCGCCAGCGCGGCCTGATCGGCGTCATGGGGTGGATCCGCTTCCGGGCGCTCAACATGTATCCCCCTCCCAGCACGGGCAACCATCGGCGTGCCCAATCCTCCCGCGGAAAGGTAGCGAGGCGGCGTACGCGCTCCAGCGGAAACGTATGGCAGTAGCGCGTGCGTTTGTCGATGTCGAAACTCAGGAGCTTCAGCCAGTCCCCCAGGCGCGATTCGAGCATGGGACGGCGATGACCGGGAGGATATCCCCCGGATGACACGACCTGCCTCAGACCCCACAGGCCGTTGGGATTGAAACTCAGCACCACGATCCGGCCGTCCGCGCGAAGCACTCTGTCCACCTCCCTGAGCAGCGCGTGAGATGAAGGCGCGAGTTCCAGCGTATGCGGAAGGAGCACTGCGTCCACGGACGCCGCTGTTATCGCAAGCGCGTGAGTGTCGGAAAGTACCTGGGCGGCCGTCCGGGGACGCCAGTCGAGAAGCGTCGTTCGTTGGGTACGGGCATAGCGAGTGAACGTGTCGTGCTCGCCCCAGAGGCCGATCTGGAGGAACTGCTCGCCGAATGCGTGTTCCAGCGCCTGACGAACGAGGCCCTGCTCCGCCTTCAGGCAACGCCGCCCGAGCGGGGTATCCAGCCAGCGATCGCAAATGGGAGTTTCGTTCACGGCGCAAACTGTGAATGACCGCTCGCGCGGAGTCAATCGTCCTGCAATCCCCCAAAAAATTGCTGCAATTGGGCAGACTGAGGCACGCTTGCGCTTGCATGGGGCATTGCAATCGGTAGCATAGAGCCCGCAGCACGCCAATACGTTTGATTTTATGGATCTGTTCCCTTGCCGCGAACCTCGCGGCGTGAGCCTGACTGCAGCCCGGCGATTCGGTTGCCGGGTCGCGATGGTGGCATTTGCCGGGTTGTCCGCCTTGCTGGCCGGATGCCAAACGACCTCTGTCGCACCCACCGACGCGGAAGGCCGCGCGGAACCTTCGACTTCCGCAACTCCCGGGCGCACCGAGTCCCCGGTCCAATCCGGGCGGCCGGCGCCCGTAACGGGGTTGCGGCCGTCGCAGCCGGCCGATTCATTCGATGCGGCGCCGGCGGACCTGATCGGGCGCATCAGCGCAGGGCTGGTTCTGCCTGCGGCGTCGGATTCTGCCATCGACCGGGAATTTGACTGGTACGTGGCCAATGCGGACTACCTGAATCTCGTTCTGCGGCGTTCCGAGCGCTACCTCCATCACATTGTCGAAGCACTGGAGCGCAACGGCATGCCCCTGGACCTGGCGCTGTTGCCGATTGTCGAGAGCGCGTATGACCCGTTTGCGTATTCCAGGGGCCAGGCGGCGGGGCTGTGGCAGATCATCCCCGGAACGGGCAGGGAGCTGGGCCTGAAGCAGGACTGGTGGTACGACGCACGCCGGGACGTGCTTGAATCCACCGAGGCTGCACTGCAATACCTGCGACAACTCGAGCAACAGTTCGACGGCGACTGGTTGCTGGCCGTCGCGGGCTACAACGCCGGTGGAGGCGGCGTCTCGCGGGCGGTACGCAGAGCGGCCGCCGAGGGTAGAACGACGGATTTCTGGGGCGCCAGGCCCTACCTGCCCGTGGAAACGCGGAGCTACGTGCCGAAGCTCATGGCGCTGGCCCGACTGGTAGCGGACCCTGAGGAACACGGCGTTTCATTGCCGGCCATTGCGGACGAACCGTACTTTCGCGTGATCGAGACAGGCGGCCAGGTCGACATGGCCCTGGCAGCGCAGATTGCAGGCATGAGCACCGACGAACTCTACCGCCTCAATCCCGGGGTCAACCATTGGGCGACGGACCCGGACGGACCCCACCGCCTGCTTGTCCCCGTCGACAGGGCGGATGCTCTTGCCACGGCCGTGTCCAGCGCGGATGGCCTGGCGGGCGTACGCTGGATACGGCACATCGTCAGCGCCGGAGAAACTCTTGGACACCTGGCGCTGGAGTACAGGACAACGGCCCAGGTACTCCGGCAAGCAAACGGAATTTCAGGCGACCTGATACGCGTGGGACAGGGGCTGATGGTTCCGCAACCCACCGGCGCCTCCGACGGATACGGGCTGTTGGCCGCGGCATTTGCCGAAGGCACCGATGACCCGTCGAGCGGGGAGCGCCGACAAACCTACGTGGTCCAGGCCGGCGACTCCCTGTGGAGCGTCGCACGCCGCTACGGAGTCACGGTGGCCAACCTTGCGCAATGGAATTCCATGTCGTCGCAGGACATTCTCAGCATCGGGCGCGAGCTTGTGGTATGGAGCGATTCGCCCGTATTCGTACCCACCGGCAACCAGCGAATTCGGCGAATCACTTACACCGTCCGCCAGGGCGATTCGCTCTACCGGATCTCAACCCGGTTCAGAGTCAGCGTTGCCGACCTGCTGCAATGGAACAACATTTCGCCGGAGCGCTACCTGCAGCCCGGGCAACAATTGATCCTTTTCGTTGACGTCACCGATCAGAGCACATAGCAGGCAGCCCAGTGGGTCGGTTCAGGGTTTTTGGGTATGGGAATTCTCGAGGGTAAACGTGCCGTCATCGTCGGCCTCGCCAGCAACCGTTCCATTGCCTGGGGCATTGCCCGCGCGCTCCGGTCCCAGGGCGCCGAACTGGCATTCAACTACCAGACCGAAAGGCTGAGCGGGCGCGTCCAGCGGATGGCGGGCGCCGTTGACAGCGACATCGTGCTGCCGCTGGACGTTTCCCAGGACAGGCAAATCGACGACTTCTACGACTCGCTCGCAGCGCACTGGGACGGGTTCGACATCCTGGTGCATTCCGTTGCCTACGCTCCGGCCGACCAGTTGACCGGCCGCTACCTGGACGCAGTCGATCGGGAAGGATTCATCACGGCACACGACATCTCCAGCTACAGCTTTGCCGCGCTCGCCAAGGCCGGTCGGCCAATGATGCTGGGGAGGCAGGCGGCATTGCTGACCCTGAGTTACCTGGGCGCCATGCGGGCGCTGCCCAGCTACAACGTGATGGGTCTTGCCAAGGCCAGCCTGGAGGCCAATGTCCGCTTCATGGCGTACGATCTGGGTCCCGATGGAATTCGCGTCAACGCCATTTCCGCGGGGCCGATTCGCACGCTTGCCGCATCGGGCATCAAGGGCCTGCGGCAGATGCTGGCCCACGTGAGCGAGGCGGCACCGCTGCGGCGTAACGTCACCACGGACGATGTGGGCAACGCCGCCAGCTTCCTGGTGTCGGATCTCGCGGCAGGAATCACGGGAGAAGTGCTCTACGTCGATGCCGGCTACAACATCGTCGGCATGCACATGCAAGCCAGTCCCTGACGCCCAATCCCACCAATCCGGACCGAAACCACGCGCCCGCGCACAGACAGCGCGTGCGCGCGTCGTGGGCGCGGCGCGGGGCCATGGATGGCCAGGAGCGCCGAGCCCCGATTCGAGCCCGCCATGGATGGCGGGCGAGATTGAGTG
>JAJDWR010000035.1 GCA_022825505.1 Gammaproteobacteria bacterium
GTGTGCGTGCAGCCCTTTCACGCGTCGTCGCGCGGCGCGGGGCCATGGACGGCCAGGAGCGCCGCGCGCCGATTTGAGCCCGCCATGGATGGCGGGCGAAATTGAGCGTGAAAGGGCTGCACGCACACGCCACCGCGGCACCCGCGCAAACATTATCGCGCCGCACACACCCACCACCGCGGCACCCGGGCGACACCGTCACGCCAGGTCACGCGGTAGAAAACGTCGGCCAATACAGCGCCAGCAGGTACCCGACGATCACGATCGCAAACAGCGACAGCACGCAAGCCCAGAAGCCCTTCACCGCCATGGTCCTGAGGTTGATCCCGTACCCCGCCGCCACCGCCGGACCGCCCGCCGAGGTCGGCAGCATGTACCCGCAGTTGCCCACCGCGGCGACGATGTAGACGAACGGCAGCGGATTCATGTCCAGGCTCTGGAATGTGCTGATGGTGATGGGCACGATGATCGCCACCGCCGCCGTGTTGTTGGTGATCTGGGTCAGCAGAATCGTCAGGAACGCGAACACCAGTACCGCGAGGAATCCGCCGCCGCTGGCATAGGGCAGCAGGGCGTCGGCGATGTAGGCGGCCGTGCCGGTCTCACCGAGCACCCGGCCCAGGGCGGTTCCGCCGGCGAAGAGATAGAACAGTCCCCACATCATCCGCTTCTGGGCGTATTCCCAGGTCATCAGGCTTTCGCCCTTCGGGCGCAGCAGGAAGCAAACAATGGCGCAGCTCAGGAACGCGTATGCAGGCGTGAGGGCGGGCAGAAAGCCTGCATACAGCGGGCGGGTGAACGCCAGGGTTGCGGCCGCTCCGAACAGTACGAATCCCCACTTCTCCTGCACGCTCATGGGGCCCAGCGACTTCAGTTCCCCCAGGAAGAACTGGCGCGTCCCCTGCACCTCGGCGATCTCGGGCTTGAACGCCACCCGCACGTAGAGAAACGTCACCAGCATCACGGCGAGACTCAGCGGCACGAATCGCACCACCCAGGTCGCGAACAGGAACTCCTCGCCCGTGACCAGTTCCTGGATGTACTCCATGGCCAGCAGGTTCGGCGCCCCGGCCAGGGGCGTCATGGCCCCGCCGGCGCTGGTGCCCCAGGCCACCGCGATCACCAGCGCCGTGCCCAGGTTGCTCTCCCACAGGTCCTCGATGCCGATGTAGCGCAGCATGGCCACCACGATGGGGATCATGGTCGCCGCAACGATGGTGTTGGGCAGAAAGGCGCTCAGGAACATGCCGATGGCAAACCAGGACATGATCTGCCGCGACGTGTTGGTGCCGACGCCGATCAGCGAGCCCAGGGCGATGCGCCGGTCCAGCCCCCACCGGGTCCAGCAGGTCGTGAGCACGTTGGCCGACAGCAGCAGGATGACCAGTTCCGCCGCGTACGCCGGCAGGATCCGCTCCATGGGCGCGAAATCGAATATCGCCACCGTGGCCAGCGGCAGGAACCCGGTGACGGCCAGATGCACCGGCCGCGTGATCCACCACAGCGCCATCCAGAACAGCAGCCCGAGGCTGCACCGGACTTCGTAGGGCAATCCGCCCAGGGGCAGGAGAATCAGCGCCGCAAATACCGCGGGCCCCGCGACCACGTACAGGGTTCGGCGCCGGTCGTCCACCCGGGAGCCCGTTTACGCTTGCCGGGACGGCCTAGTAGACCGGGACCGTCGCGCGGTCGCCGAAAGCCGCTTCAAGACCGGCCACCGCACAGGCCTCGTCATGGCCGTCGGTGCCGGAGACGCCGACCGATCCGATGATCTGGTTGTCTACGACAATGGGCACGCCGCCCGCCACCGAGTAGAAGCCGAACAGCGTAACGGAACGCGGGTACCCGCCGGGATTGTTGTGCGCACCGGCCTCCCGGCTGGACGTCGGCCCGCGGCCACGGAGCGCCGTCTCGGCCTTCAGCAGTGCGGTCTGCATGGCGTGGGGCTGCTGGCCGTCCATGCGCTCGGCGTGCACCGCCAGTCCGGTGTTGTCGATTACGTATATGGAGGCCGAACCGCCCTGCCCGGCGATCCATTCGCGGCACCCGCCGGTCACCGACACCGCGGCGGCGGCGGAAATCTGGTGGGCGTCGAAGAGGCGCGCCGCCGCCGCCCCGGAGACGACGAATTCGGACGGCAGGGTGGACTCGGGCGGCTCCCCTGCCCGGAACCGCGCCGTCGGAGTCTGGTCCTCCGGGCGCTGCCGCGGCAGATCCTCCAGCAGCGGCGGCTGCGGGCCGACCACTTCGGCCATGGCCTGGTGGGCGCAGATTTCGTCGCTCCAGCCCTCGGCGATGCGGGGCGCCGAACCGCCCACGCCGATGGCGCCGATCAGCCGATCTTCAACGATGATCGGCAAACCACCTGAATTGGAAAACAGGTCCAGTTCCATCTCGCGCCATTCCACGTCCTGGTTACGGGTCGCCTGGTTCATCAGCGACTTGCTGGGCGCGCGCAGCCGGAAGGCCGTGCGCGCCTTCATCTCTGCCGTGGCCACATTGGTCCAGACCTGCCCGTCCATGCGGTGCACGTAGACGTGGTTGCCGGCGTTGTCGAGCACGTACACGCTGACGGCCACGCCTTCTTCTTCGGCCAGCCGGGCGCAGGTCGCCGCGATAGCCTTCGCCGTGGCGAGATTGATCGCGCCCGAGTCAAGGGTGGCGGCAGCCGCGTCGCCGGAAACGACGAATCCCGGAGCGGCATCCTGGGCGCGGGCCAGGAACGTCGCGGCAAGCGCAGCGGTAACGACGATCGCCGCCCGGAGCCACACGTCAGATTGCTTATTTTTCATGCTTGTTCTCCTCACAATGGCCTTTCCGCCGCGTCTTCCCGGCAGGATCGGCGCTACAATCCGGTACAAACAACGAACCTCGGGAATGGTACCCATGAATAACACAATCCGCACCCGTGTTTCAGGCATTTGTCCGGTGCTGCTGCTCTCGGCGGCGGGCCTGTCGGGACAGCCGGCCCTGTCGCAGACCCTGGTCATCCAGGGCGGCACCCTCATCGACGGCAACGGCGGAGCGCCGGTGGAGGACGCCGCGGTCGTCATCGAAGGCAACCGGATTCAGAGCGTCGCAAGCGGAGAGGCGGCCGCTGCCGGCGGCGCCACGGTGATCGACGCCGAAGGCAAGTTCATCCTGCCGGGCCTGTGGGACTCCCAGGTCAGTTACAGCTGGTATTACGGCGAGATCATGCTGAACTACGGCATCACCTCGACCATCGACGTGGGCAATTCCGGGGAGGTCGCCATCGCGCACCGGGATGCGGTGCATGCCGGACACCTGCGCGCGCCGCGCACCTGGACCGGGATTTCGCGCCTCAACCGGATCCCCGACGGCGGCACGGGGCTTGAAACCGTCCTGACGCCGGCGCGGGACCCGCACTCGGTGGACGAGGCCCGGGAACTGGCCCGGGCCTTCATCGAGGCCGGCGCCGATGCGCTGATGTTCAACGACGGCTCGCTGCCGCTTGCGTACTACGTCGCGGGCATCGAGGAAGCCGACCGCACCGGCACGCCCGTGTTCACCCGGTCCTACGGCCCGGTCTACGGCCCCTGGGAAGCGGTCGAGCGGACCTCGCACAACCTGCCGCATTCGGCGGGCATCTGGGCCGCGGTAACCAGCCCGCCGCCCGCCGGGGGCGACCCCCGCGACTGGCTCGACATGTACGCCGACATGGACGACGGGCGCGCCGGCGAACTCATCGAGCGCCTCGTGGCTAACGAAACCGCCCTGACGCCGACCTTCCAGGCCAATTTCAGGGGCTATCCGGCGGGCTGGGCGGAGTTCGAGGCTCGCGACCGTGCGTTCTTCGCCGGTGCGGACTCCAACCTCATGGCCTACTACCCGCCCGCACGAAGGCAGGCGGCACTGGCATTCTACGGCCAGCGCGGACCCTGGAGCGTGCGCGACGAGGCGGCCCGGCAGCGCAAGATGGATGGCTACAGCAACGCGTTGCGTTTCCACAAGATGTTCGTCGACGCCGGCGGCCGGCTGGTCCCCGGCGCCAATACCAATCCCTCCCGGGTCCCGGGCGAGAACCTCCACCACGAGATCGCCGTCTTCGTCGAAGCGGGCGTGACTCCGATGCAGATCATTCAGGGCGCCACCCGATGGTCGGCCGAGATGCTGCTGCTGGGCGACGAGATCGGCACCGTGGAGGCCGGCAAGCTCGCCGACATCATCGTCGTCGACGAGAATCCCCTGGACGACATTGCCAACCTGCGCACCATCGATACGGTCATCATGAACGGCCAGGTCGTCGAGCCCGGCTACGACATCGGCTACCACGACCCCTACCGCCGAAATTCCGAACTCAACCCGTACCGGGCGCTGAGCCCGACGCAACTGGAAGTCACCATCGACTCGAGCCTGCTGCACCAGCCGGGCTGGACCGACATCGTGGTGGTGAACCCCGAACCGCTGAACCCGGAACTGGGTTATCCGTGGGGCAACGGCACCTCGAACAAGGCGCACCTGGTGGTCAGGTTCCCCGATTGAGGCGCGGCGACGATGTCAGCTACGTGCAGCGCGGCGATTGTCCAGGCAGAACGAGTCCCAGGCGTGCGCCGCGATGAGCAGGCAGAAGTACAGCGTGTAGTGCATGTTGTTGCCGGCGGTCCCCCAGTCCTGACGCGTGGTGTTGCCGAACAGCAGCACCAGCATCATCAGCGCGCCGCCCACGCAGGACCACCAGGTGAACAGGCCCAGCGTCAGCAGCGTGCCCAGCACCAGTTCGTACCACGGCAGCACGTAGAGAAAGATCCGGATCCACATTTCCGGCAGGAAGGAGTCGCTGAAGGTCGCCACAAGACCCTCTACCCAGGCGCCGGTGTCGCCGATGATGCGCATGAAGCCGTGGAAGAACATGTTGACCCCGAGGGTGATTCGAAACAGCGCGTAGGCCATTCGCAAGCTTTTTTCCTGGTTCATTGCGGCTCCTTTCGAGCGGTTGCCCGACGATCCCGGGATTCATGTTGACGTGCCGGCCGCAAGCTTCTCCCGGCGGGCGTTTGCGGTCAAGCGGCCGACTGCATGGGGTCCCGCAAGTTGATATGCTGGACGTGCCTGAGAAGAACGGAAACGAATGGCAAGTTTCGTGAAGTCGAGAATCCCCCGCATTGGCTTCCCCGCCCGAATATCCCCACGCGAGGCATGGATGCGCCTCGGTTTCTGGCTGGCCGCAATGCTTGCCCTGACCCATGCCGCCGCCCATCACGCCAACTCGGCCTACGACCGCAACACCACCGTGCAGGTCAGCGGAACGGTCACCCGCTGGCAGTTCATCAACCCCCACGCCGGACTCTGGTTCGACGTCCGGGACGACAACGGCAACATCGTGGAATGGTCCGCCGAGTTCCAGGGGACGCTTGACCTGTATCGTCACTTCCGGTTCAACAAGGATACCTTTCTTGCCGGCGATTCCGTTACCATCGTCGGGTATCCGGCCCGCAACGGCGATCCCACCATGAGTACGCGGATCGTGATCTTTGCCGACGGCCGGGAAGTGGATGTCAGGAGTGCACCGGACTAGTGCTGCGTCAACCTCACAATGTCGTATCGGGGGCCGCAGCACCAGCACGGTCGGAGGTCCGCCGATGCTGAAGACGACGTTGACAACACCATGGGCCGCGGCCGCCGGGCTGGCGGCTATCGCCACCGCCGGGCTGTTCCCGCCGTCCACCCCCGGCCAGGAGACCGGCCCGCCGGACCTTTCCGGCGTCTGGCAGCGGAATTTTCCCGGGATGAACCCGCTGGTGCCGGATCCACCGATGACCGCATGGGGACAGGAGCGTTTCGACGCCGCCAAGCCCATCCACGGTCCCCGAACCACGTCGGCAACCGAGGCCAACGCCGCCGAACTGATGTGCCTTCCCATGGGGTTTCCGGCCACTTACTATCGGCCCCGCCCGTTCGAGATTGTCCAGCTTCCCGACCGCGCGGTGATGCTGTTCGAGGTGGATCACTTCTGGCGCATCGTCTACATGGACGGCAGGGAGTTTCCGGAAGTCCCCTTGCACACCTGGAACGGCTACTCCATCGGCCACTACGAAGGCGACACGCTGGTCATCGAGACACGGGACTTCATCGGCTGGGAGTCGGAGAGCCAGCAGCGCTGGATCGACCGCATCGGGCATCCGTTCAGCGACGAACTGCGGCTCACCGAACGCATCCGGCGTGTGGACGAGAACACGCTGGAGAACGAAGTCACCATCGATGACCCCATCGCCTACGAGCGCCCCTTCACCGGCACGTTGACGTTCAGGCTCAGGGACTTCGAACTGGCCGAGTTCATCTGCAACGAACTGATGCTCTCGGAACTGCCCGAAATGAGGCCCGGCCAGGAATGAGCGGACCCACGGTGAACGGCATGACTGCAAATCGTGCCCGGCTGCGGCCGCCCGCCCCGCCCGCTGCCCTTCCGGCGGCATCGCCGGCGGTCCTCCTGGCAGCCGTGTTGGCGGTTGCGCTGCCCGCGCCGGCACACCACGCCAACTCGGCGTTCGACCGCGAAGCAACCATCACCGTCTCGGGCACCGTGACCCGATGGCAGTTCATCAACCCCCATGTCGGCATCTGGATCGAGGCGCCCGACGAGACCGGCGAGGTCCGCGAGTGGGCGGGAGAGTTCCAGAGCGTCCAGGACCTTTACCGCATGTTCGGATGGAACAAGGATACGTTCAGGCCCGGCGACCCGGTCACCCTGGTGGGCAACCCCGACCGCAGACCCGACGAATACTCGATGTGGGTCGCAGCGGTCATCTTCCCCGACGGAACGGAGGTGAACGTCCGCAACAACCCATAGCCACGTGTGTCTCCGGAGGGCTCGAAACCCGAAACCGGAACAGGCGCCGCACCCGCCGACCCAATAGGGAGAATTCCATGCACAAGTCCGCCGCTACCCTGTTCGCTTCAACGCTGCTTGCATCCACCCTGCTGTGCGCCGGCGCCCTCGCCCAGGCCCCGGAATACAAGTTCGACGCCGAGTGGCCGCAGCTTCCCCTGCCCAACAAGTGGTGGATGCAGGGAGTCACCGGTCTCTACGTGGATCACGAAGACACCATCTGGGTGCTGAACCGCCCCAGCAACCTCAACAATACCGAGGACTACGCGCAACTCGATCCACCCACCGGAGAATGCTGCGTCGCGCCCCCGGCCGTGATCGCCTTCGACACGGAAGGCAACGTGGTCGAATACTGGGACACCCAGGAAGGCCACGGCATGACGGTGGACACGGAGGGCCATGTCTGGATCGGACAGGACACCGTGCGCAAGTACACCCGCGACGGCGCCCTGGTGGCGGAAGTTGCCAGGGTCGACCGCGACACCAACCCGCCGCCGGATACCCCCGCCGTGGTCGGCGGGCTTGAGGAGGTCCGCGTGGACGAGGAAGCTCGTGAAGTCTACTACGTCGACAGCTACCTCAACGGCCGCGTCATGGTGCACGACATGGACACGCTTGCGTTCAAGCGCGGCTGGGGCGCCTACGGCAAACCGCTCGCCGACATCTCCATGGATGCCCCGGATCTCGAGTACGAGATCGGCGCCCCGCCCGCGCAGGAGTGGCTCGGCCACGTCACCCTCGGACTTTCCAACGACGGCCTGGTCTACGTCGCCGACCGCCAGGGCAACCGCATCCAGGTATTCACGCTTCAGGGCGAGTACATCGAGGAGTTCTTCCTCGCCACCTCAACCCTGCAGCGCGGCTCCGCCGGCGGCGTGGCGTTCTCCCATGACCCGGAACAACGCCACCTGATCGTGCCCGACATCCAGAACAACACCGTCTGGATCCTCAACCGCGCCGACGGTGAAGTGGTCACCCGGGTAGGCAGCGCCGGAGACAACGGCGGCCAGTTCCACGGCATGCACATGGTTTCCGTGGACTCCCGCGGCAACCTCTACACCGGCGAAGTCCAGCAGGGCGAACGCGTCCAGCGCTTCCGCCTGATGAACTGAATATCCAAAAGAGCGAGGGTGTGCGCGGATGGCCCTTGCAAGCGTCGTGGGCGCGGCGCGGGGCCATGGACGGCCAGGAGCGCCGATCCGACTCGGAGTAACCCATAGAGCGAGGGTGTGTGCGGATGGCCCTTGCAAGCGTCGTGGGCGCGGCGCGGGGCCATGGACGGCCAGGAGCGCCGCAACCCGATCCGAGCCCGCCATGGATGGCGGGCGAGGTTGAGCTTGCAAGGGCCATCCGCGCACACCCTCGCGGCGCCGGATAAACGCGACTTCACCTTGCAAGGACCATCCGCGCACACCCTCGCGGCGCCGGATAAACGCGACTTCACCTTGCAAGGACCATCCGCGCACACCCTCGCGGCGCCGGACCAATAACCCCCTGCAGTTCAGATCACCGCCGGTTCCAATAGCTCGATCGTCCCCGCCTCGGCGTCGATCTCCGCCATCGTGCCCACGGGCAAAGTCCGCTTCTGCGCGACATGCCCGAACATCGCACCGGAAAAGGCCGGTTTACCCAGCGGCACCATGTGGTGCTGGAAAACATCGTTGAGCGAGAACCGCCCGTAACCGTCGGGTGAGACGCCGCAGTCGGTGAAGCCGCCGAACACCACCCCCGCCGCCTTCTCGAACACCCCCGCCAGCGCCAGCTGCGTCAGCATCCGGTCGCACCGGTAGATGTACTCCTCGACCTCCTCCAGAAACACGATCGCCCCCGTCGTGTCCGGAAAGTACGGCGAGCCGGCCAGCGCCGCGAACAACGTCAGGTTACCCCCCACCAGCCGGCCCCGGGCACGCCCCGGAACGATGGGGTACGTGCGGAACTGCCGCACCGCCAGCGTGCCGTTACGCAGCCGCGGATTGCGCATCAGCGGTGTCTCGCCATCGAAGACGACCCGGCGCATTTCCCGAGTGGTGAACTCGCTCCACGGCGAAGTGGCGTTGGGCCCGTGGAAACCCACCAGATTCGACCGCGCCAGCAGCGCCAGCAGCAGCGAGGTGATGTCGCTGTAGCCCAGCACTACCTTGGGATTCGCGGCAATCAGGTCAAAGTCGATCCAGGGCAGCGCCCGGGACGCGCCCCAGCCGCCCCGCAGGGCGATCACCCCGCGTACCTCGCCGTCGGCGAAGGCCGCGTTGATGTCCGCCGCCCGATCCTCGTCCCGGCCCGCCAGGTACCCGTAGCGCTCCATGACATGCTCGCCCACCCGCACCCGCAGACCCAGCGCTTCGAGCGATTCCACCGCGACCAGCAGCGTGTCCTCGTCGTAGGTGACCGACGCCGGGGCGACCAGCGCCACCAGATCGCCCTCCCTGAGCCGCGCGGGCCGGGTGGGTGCGGCCGCGCCCGTCCCGGCAACCCCCGCCGTCTGGCCGCGGGCGCCCGCAACCGCGGCCAGCGCCGCGCCGCCGGCCACCGCGCCGGTGAGAAGATGTCTGCGCGTAAACTCTGTCATGTCGGCTCCTGCTCTG
The DNA here is from genome assembly GCA_022825505.1 of Gammaproteobacteria bacterium. Taxonomy (GTDB): domain Bacteria; phylum Pseudomonadota; class Gammaproteobacteria; order Steroidobacterales; family Rariloculaceae; genus UBA6522. The sequence continues at coordinate 9,433 of JAJDWR010000035.1, forward strand.
TGACCGGGACCATGCCGCCTTCCTCCCCCTCCGCGCGCTGCGTACCGCCCGCGTCGCGCCGGTAGTTCCTGTCGATGTACCACGACATGTAGTCGATGAGGCAGACCGGCTCGTAAGCGGCCGGCCGCTCCGCCGAAACGCAGGTCGGCAGCGGATCGGCCAGGGTTTCCGGGTTGGGATTGAAGAACATGGCCATGGAATAGCGGTCCCGCCGCGGCGCCACTACCCGGTGCGGCGTGGCCATGAACCGGCCGTTGGACCAGCGGTTGAGGAATTCGCCCGTGTTGACGATGATGCCTCCCGGCACGGGCGTTGCCGGAATCCATTCGCCGCCGGGGCTCAAGATCTCCAGTCCCGGCTCATCGGACATGGGCAACAGCGTGATGAAGCCGTGATCGGAGTGGGGCGAGATGCCGTACTGGTTCTCCTCGGGCTCCACCGCGGCGTAGTAACTGTTGCGGGTCCACCAGGTCGGGCGCGTGAAGTGCGGCGCGAAATAGTCCGCCGGCAGGTCCAGCGCCCGGGCGTAGAGCGGCAGCATCGCGAAGCCCAGCTTCGACAGCGCTTCCTGGTAGCCGATCATCGCCTCGCGGAACGCCGGCAGGGCCGCCGGCCACTGGTTGGGCCCGACGAACCGCAGCCCGGCCAGGATGTCCGGGTCGTCGGGCGGCCGTTCCCGGGCGATGGTGATGGTCTCGTTGAGATCGGGCCGCGTATTGCGGTTGATGACGGAGGTGACGTAGACAGTGGACCTGGCAGGCACGTAACCCACCGATTTCTCGTTGATGCGAATCCTGAGCTTCTCTTCCGGCGGCAGGGCAAAGAACTCGCGCAGCGCGCGTTCGGCGCGCCGGATCGGTTCCTCGTCAACCCCGTGGTTCACCACCACGTAGAAGCCGATGTTCTCCTGGATCCACCGCAGCTCCCGCGCCAGCGCCTCACGCGCCGCAACGCTGCCTGCCAGGTAGGGGCCGAGATCGAGTTGCGGGATCATCGGGCAACCATTTTAGCGCCGCTCGAATCCCGGCGCAGAACGGGTGTTTCCCGCCATGGAACGATACAACCGTCCGTAAGCGGGCCAAATGTCTGCCCGCACAGGTAAAATCGGCATCGAGATGACAAACAAGACAATCGCAAACCGCAGTCAAACGAGCATTCTGTGGGGTGTGGTGGCCTGCTTCGTGCTCTCGGGCTTTGCCGCACTGCTCTACCAGACCGCCTGGCTCAGGCAGTTCTCGCTGGTTTTCGGTACTTCCGAACTGGCGGTGGCGGCGGTGCTTGCCGCCTACATGGGCGGGCTGGCGGCGGGTGCGGCGGTGGCCGGGCGCTTCCTGACCCGGGTCCGGCGCCCGGTACTGGTCTACGGGGTCCTTGAAGGCGGCATCGCGATCTTTGCCCTGGCCGTACCGCTGCTGCTGGGCGCGGCCAGCGCCGGTTACGTCGCCGTGCTGGGCGGGCAGCCCGAGCCGCCGGATGCGGCCACCCTCGGCCAACCGCTGTTCTACCTCGCCGTCGCCTTCGTCGTGCTGGCGCTGCCCACGGGTTTCATGGGCGCGACGCTGCCGCTGCTGACCCGCCACGCCGTTCAGAACAACCGCGAACTGGGGCCGCGCGTGGCGCTGCTCTATGCCACCAATACGGGTGGCGCGGTGGCCGGCACGATCGCGGCCGCCTTCCTGCTCCTGCCCGCGCTCGGCCTGACCGCCACGGTCTGGGTCGGGGTTGCAGTCAACGCCGCCGTCTTCGGCATCGCCGTGTGGCTCTCGAAGAAGGCGCCCCCGGTGTCTGCCGAGGCCCTGCACCCGGCGGCAGCGGCCCCGGCGACGGCGGAAACGTCCGCAGCGGGAACATCGGAACCGGGGGCGATCGGCTTCTTCGAGTCCTGCATCGCACCGGCGTTCCGGCGCGGCCTGACGCTGCAGGCGCGCTACAGCGAGCTTTTCGTCACCCAGCGGGGCTGGATCCTGGGGCTGATCCTCGTCTCCGGAGCCAATGCCTTCTTCTACGAAGTGCTCTGGACGCGCATGCTTTCCCACGTGATGGGCGGCAGCATCTACGCCTTCGCCACCATGCTGGCCGCCTTTCTCACCGGAATCGCGCTCGGCGGCGGTTTCGCCGGCCCCCTGGCAAGGGACCGCGAGCGCGCGGCCCTCGCCTTTGCCGCGACCCAGGCGCTCATCGCCATCCTGTCCGTCGGCGTGTATCTTTGGATGGGCCCGCTGATCCCCGAGTCCCGTTCCACCCTGACCATGGCGGGCATGGCGGTGGCGGTGATGCTGCCGGCGACGATCTTCATCGGCGCCACATTTCCCCTGGCCGTGCGCATCCTGGCGCAATCCGGGCACGAAGCCGGCGAGGCCACCGCGAGGATTTACGCCTGGAACACCGTCGGCGCCATCGCCGGCGCGGTGCTGGCCGGATTCGTGCTGATACCGGCGCTGGGCTTCGAGGGCTCCATCAAGCTGGCCGTATGCGTCAATCTCGGCCTCGCGCTGTGGGCGGCCCTGTTCGTCAGCCGGCCCAGCTACGCCTGGTCCGGGGCGACAGCGGCGGCGCTGCTGCTCGTCATTGCAGTCTGGCAGCCGAACCGCCCGCAGGCCGTGATCGGCAGCGGCGGTTTCGAGGGCATGGTCGCCGATGTGCTGGACGAGCTGTATTTCGCTGTAGGCCGCTCGTCCACGGTGTTCCTGGCCGAGACTGCGGGCACGTTCGAGTTTCGGACCAACGGGCTGCCCGAGGCATCGGTCGTGGTTCGCGGCGCCCCGCCCATCCTGCACTCCCAGGCCTGGCTGACGGCCATGCCCGTGGCCGCGCGCCCCGGGGCCGAGAGCATTCTGGTGATCGGATTCGGCGGTGGCGTAGCGGTCGAGGGCGTGCCCTCCTCCGTCGAGGAAATCGACGTGATCGAACTGGAGCAGGAGGTGATCAACGCCAACCGCCTGCTCTCGGGACGGCGGGCCATCGATCCGCTGGAGGATCCCCGCCTCAACGTGATCGTCAACGACGCCAGGAACGCCCTGCGGCTGACCGACAAGACGTGGGACGTCATCGTCTCGCAGCCGTCGCATCCCTGGACCGCGGGCGCGTCGCACCTGTTCACGCGGGAATTCACCGGCCTGGTGAAGGACCACCTCAACCCGGGGGGCGTCTTCCTGCAGTGGATGAACTCCGAATTCGTCGACGAAGACCTGCTGCGCACGCTGGCGGCAACGGTTCTGGATACGTTCGAGAATGTCCGCGTCTACGCGGCCACCGGCACCGTGCTGCTGTTCCTCGCGTCCGACGAACCGCTCGACATCGAGCGGCAGGTGCTTCGCACGGGCCAGCCGCTGACCTCGGACCTGCTGCACTACAGTTACATGGGACTCAACGGCGCCGATGACTTCGTCGCCGCGCTGGCGCTGGACGAGCGAGGGGTGGAAGCGTTCGCCGGCGGGGCGCCCCTGAGCACCGACGACCGGAATTACATGGCCACCCACAGCCGCTATCTCGGCGACGGACTGGGCACGCAGCAACTGACGGCGCTGCTGCGTCCCCACGACCCGCTGCTGGACAGTTCCGGCTGGATCCACCGGGAACTCGGCGACGACCTGAACTTCGCCTACATCGCGACACGGCTTCTGGCCAACGGTCAGGTCGAACGCACGGCCCGGCTGGCGGAGACCGTCACGGACCTGTCCACGCGGGCGCTCATCGCGGCCATCGGCTTCGACTACGGGGGAGATACGGAGCGTGCCGATACTGCCGTGCTGCAGGCATTGCAGGTAAACCCCGCCAACGAGGATGCGCTGTTCCAGTTTGCCGCCAGGGAGTTGCCCGACTTTGCGCGCGGTGCAGCTTCGGAACAGGCCAGCGCCGTCGCCGCGCGGCTGGGCGGAGCACCGGGAGCCGTGTTTCGGGGCTGGCCCCTGGGAGCAACCCAGGACTGGCCGTCGCTGGCCGCCCTGGACAACGAACTGGCCCGCAGCAACCCCACCGACATCTGGTACCCGGAAGCCGTGCAGCTCAGGGCCGACTGGCGCACCAAGGTGCTGGACCAGCCGCAGTATCCCTTCGACGCCCTGCGGATGGTCGACCGCGCGCTGGTCATCAGTCCGACGCTGGACCTCTACGTGCTGCGCGCCGCCGCCGCGTCGGCGCTTGACGACGAGGCGACGTTCGTGGAGTCGGGCCGCTACGTCTACGGCTACCTGGCCAGCAAGCTCCGCCGCGCCGAAGAGGGTACCTACGTCATGTCCGACGAGGAACTGCAAACCACGCAAAATCGCCTCCAGGCCTTCGACATCCGATTGGGCGAAATGTCCGAAGCCGGCGGGTTGCGTGCGGCCGACGTGCACGCGGACATCCGCGAGCTGATCGAGGAGTTCGAGGCCCTGGCCCGCGAACGCGGATAGGGCCTGCCGGTCCGGTCCAGCGCCGTGACCGCCAACCGAATGAGAATCCAGTCATGAGTAACGACGCGCCTGCACCGGCAAGTCCGCCCCGAAACCTGATGCTGGGAATCGCCCTGGTCCAGGGAATCGCGTTGTTGCTGCTCTGGCGGGCGCTGACCCACGAGACCTGGCCCGCGACGCAGCCGGTGGTCAATTTTCCGCTGTGGACCATCGCCGTGACTTACCCCGCCCTGCTGCTGCTCAGCCTGGAGTCGGGACGCATCCTGCGGACGGTGATCCGGGTGAGCCTGTTTGCCGCCGTCCTGATTTTGCCGGCGGCCTATATTGGCTGGCAGGCGTCACCGCAGGGCGAGTTCCCCATCGAATCGCTCGTCTTCGTCTACGTCGTCACCATGGGGATCGCCTGCTTCAAGGCGTTGATGTACCTCCAGCACTTCGCCGCAGACGCTCCGGTCACGTACCGGACGCTGTTCAGGTACTCCTGGCGAAACGCCCTGGTGGTCGGACTGACCGCCCCGCTGGTGTGGGGCGTTGCGTTGATCCTGTTCCTGTGGGGGGCGCTGTTCGGGGCCATCGGCATCGACTTCTTCGCCGACCTCTTCGCCAGGGACTGGTTCCTGTTCCCCGTGCTGGCCGTGGTCTTCGGGCTCGGCGTCCTGATCTTCCGGCGCCTGGCCACGGTGATCGACGGCATCACGAGCCTGCTGGAGGGCCTCATCCGGCTGCTCTTTCCGCTGGTCGTCTCCGTGGTCACGATCTTCCTCGCCACGCTGCCGTTCACCGGCCTGCAGCCGCTCTGGGAAACCGGCAACGGCACGGCCCTGTTGATGGGGATCAACATCATCGCGCTGTTCTTCGCCAACGCGGTCTACCAGCCCGGCCGGCGCCCGCCCTACCCGCTGATCGTCCACCGGCTGCTGTACGGGGGCGCCTGCCTGCTCCCGATCGTCTCGCTGCTGGCATTCTACGGCCTGTACCTGCGGATCGCGCAATACGGCTGGACCGTGGAGCGGTGCTGGGCGCTCGTGCTGTGCTGCCTGATGGCGCTCTTCTCCGCCGGGTACGCGGCGGGAATCGTGCGGCGCCGGGACGGCTGGCCCGAATTCCTCGGCGGCGTGAACAGGATCATGGGTTGGGCCATCGTGGCGCTGACGCTGCTGGTCAACACACCGCTGCTGGACTTCCGGGCGATCTCCCTGGCGAGCCAGTTCGCAAGGGTCGAGCGCGGCGACATCGAAATCCACGACTTTGACTTCTTCTACGCCCGCGAGCACCTGGCGCGTCCCGCCTGGCTGAGGACGCAGGCGCTGCTGGCGGAGGCAGAGGATTCCGACGAGCGGCTGGCGGAGCTGATCCGCGACCCGCGGCCGCAGCGGACCCCTCTCGCGGACGCGCTGGACGTATGGGAGCGCGTGGTCTACCGCCCCGCGCCGTTCGACGTGCCCGAAGACCTCCGGCCCTTCGTCGAGTCGTCCTACGCGGCAATCTACGACAACGTGATGCTGGTCGAGGTCGACCTGAACGGGGACGGGACGCCGGAATACGTGGTGATCGGGTCCACGGATTACGCCTTGCTGCGCGCGGAAGGATTTTACCGGCAGGACGGCGAATGGGTCAGTCTGAACATGATCGGTAACGGACCCGCCTCGCCGGACACCGATTTCGGGCCGAGCCTGCAAAGCGGCGCGATCGAAACGATACCGCCCGAATTCCAGGACCTGCGGATCGGTGACGTGGAGTTCAGCGTAGTGCCGCGCCGATAATCTACCGGCGTTGGTCCCGCTCGCCGGTCCCCCGCGGCACTGTTCAAGGTCAATATTCCGTAGCGCGCACTCCCCGGGCCGGCCGGGAATCAAGGGTCAGAAAATCTCCTCCAGGAAATTCACCATCGCCTGCCAGGAGCGCCGGTCCGCGGCGGAGTCGTACGCCACGCCGTGATCCGGATCGTTGGCCTCGGGATTGGTGAACGCATGCAGCGCGTGGCCGTAGCCGTGAATCTGCCAGTCGGCGCCGCCGCCGGTCAGCTCGGCCGCCAGCGCCACCACGTTCTCGGGCGTGGCCATGGGATCGTCCCAGCCGTGCAGGGCCAGCACCTTGGCCGCAATGCGGTTGCCGTCGGTGTTGCCGGGCGGGTGAAACAGGCCGTGGAAGCTGACCACGCCGCGGAGGTCGGCCCCGATTCGGGCGAGATCCAGCACGCAGAGCCCGCCGAAGCAATAGCCGATGGCGGCCACCCGCGAGGCGTCCGCGCCGTCCTGCCCGGAGGCGACCTCGACCGCGAGCCTCATCCGCTTCTGCAGCAGTTCCCGGTCATCGAGGAAGGGCTGCATGAGCGCGGCGTTCTCATCCGGATTGCTGCCGCGCACGCCCTTTCCGTACAGATCGAGGCTGAACCCGGTGTACCCCAGTTTCGCCAGGTCCCTGGCCCGGGCGTGCTCGAAGTCGCCCGCCCCGCCCCAGGCGTGGGAGACGAGTACCACGGGACGCGGTCCCGCGGCGGCGTCATCCCAGGCCAGATAGCCTTCGTATGTAGTGCCGTCCTGACTGTAGTCGACGATGCGGGTTTGTATGCTCACGGTTCGATTGTCCTGATTTGCTCGGGTGAAACCGGGTAAGCGGCCCCGGTCCGGGACGCAATTATAGAAAAAACCGCCGGCAGCCTGCAGTCAGTCTCTGCGCCGCGCCCAGCCCAGGGGCAATTTGAATATACGCGTCGTCGGAGTAGCGCCTGAAGGCCGTTGCCATTGTCCCTCATGCCACAGCAGCGCCGTTTTATCCTGCACACCGGCTATCAAGATGCGAAACGCGTAATCGTCGCGCTGCCCCACGGGCGTGGAGGACGTGGCCGTTCGCAGCGGCGCGGCACGACTTACCATTCGCTGGCCGGCGATTCCTGTGGAATTGACCGCACTACAAGCTCCAGTTGCAGTGCCGACAAAAGCTTGAAAAGGCTTTCAACCTTCGCAGTTTCAGTTGTTCGTTCAAGCCTTGAGATTGTTTTTGGAAGGAGTCCGACCGTGTCGGCCGCCACCCTCTGGGTTAGTTGCCGAGAAACTCGCTGACCCTTGAGAACCTGCCCCAGTTGTCTGGGCGTGAACACTATTGCATCCATCGCAATCCCTCCAGGGTATATTTTCGGAATATACCTCATAGGGTACACATGGACAATAGACCCTATGGGGTGCAGATCAATCGGTCACGCACAATTCATGGGACGATTGGAAAGGACCGCCAGAAACGGACGGAACGGAGGCGCCTAACGGAAGCGTGTGTTGCCGCCTCCCTGTTGTGCGAACGGGGTGGATGAGCCGAACCGGGCGGAGATGAACTCCTGGAGCACTTCCTGCTGCTCGAACAGGCTCGAACTGGGCAGCAGCAGTACCTGGTCGGTGGGTTCCAGGCCAGCGACGATTTCGCTGTACCGCAGATCGGTCACGCCGGTGCGCACCGCCATGGGCACGGGCTCGCCGTCCCGCATGGCCACGACCCAGTATTCGCCGCCGAACTGGTAATCGAGCGTCGAGTTGTTATTCCTGCCGCCGCCGCCGCCCATTCCGCCGCCGAAATCACCCATTCCGCCGCCGCCGAAACCGCCGCCGAATCCACCCCCGAAGTCGCCCATCCCGCCGCCGAAGTCGGTGGGCGTGGCGCCGCTGGTCTGCGCCCGCATCTGCATCATGGCGTCGACCTGCGCCTGCTCTGCGGCGGTCAGGGTTTCGCCGTTGCGGCTCTTGAGCACCAGCTCCCGCACCTGGTCCATATCCAGTTCCGCGGCCGCCACAAGCGCGGTTTCGGACCCGGCCGCGAACCCATTGCCCAGTGCGGCCCGCAGTTCCGCCTCCTCAAAGCCCAGCATCAATGCGGACATGGGGATGTCGCTGTCCGCGCGCAACGCCATGGTGGGCACCACCGACGTGGCGCTGCGGTTGGCGATCTCGATGTCCACCTCGGCGTTCATGCCGGGCTTCAGCAGCCCGCCGGGATTCGCAAGCCTTATGAGCACCGCGAACATGGTGACGTTCTGCTCGACGATCGCCTGGGGTTCGATCTTCAACACCGCGCCTTCGAACGGTTGATTGGGATAGGCGGCCACGGTCACGCGCGTGGTCATTCCCGGGCGGATCTTGCCGATGTCGGTCTCGTCGACCAGCGTTCGCACCTGGACGCTGGTCAGGTCGGCCATCAGCATCAGGATCGTGCCGCCGCTGACGTCCTGGGTGGGCGAGGAGATGACCGTTCCCGGCTCGACATTCTTCAGAATGATGGTGCCCGTGATGGGCGCGCGCACATCGGTATCGTCCATGGCGATACGCGCGTTCTCCAGCGCCACCTCCGAGCCGATCACCTGGGCTTCCGAATTGGCGAACTCCAGTTGCGACTGTTCGTAGTCGAACTCGGTCAGGGTTCCGGTCTCGAACAGGGTCTTCGATCGCTCCATCTGGGTTTCCGCGATGGCCCGCCGCGCCCTGGCCGCCACCAGGCCGGCCTCCGTTTCGGCCAGCCGATTGCGCGGCGTGCGCTTGTCCACCTCCACCAGCAGGAAGCCTTCCTCGACCACGTCCCCGGTTTCGGCATGCATCGCGAGGATCTCTCCGGATGCCTTGGACTTCACCTCGACGGTGATCTCCGGCTCGATCACGCCGGCCGCCTCCACATTGACCTCGATGTCCCGGACCTCCACCGGGGCGCTGTCGTAGAGCGGCGCCAGCGATTCAGCCTGTTCCTGCTCGCAGGCCGCCAACGCCGCAACGAGCAGCAGTCCGATTGCAACACGCATGATCAATGCCTCCTGAACCTCTCCGGGCTTCTGAATCGCTCGGTGCTGGAGTCACCCTCGATCTCGCCGTCGGAAATTACGATAACCCTGTCCGCGTGGTTGGCGATGTCGAACTCGTGCGTCACCACCACGATGGTGTTGCCCGCCTGGTGCAGTTCATCGAACAGCGCCATGATCTCCTTGCCGGTGGTCGAATCCAGGTTCCCGGTCGGCTCGTCCGCCAACAGTATACTCGGCGCCGTGACCAGCGCCCGCGCCACCGCGACCCTCTGGCGCTGCCCGCCGGACATCTCGCTGGGCCGGTGGGTCATGCGGTCCGCCAGGCCCACGCGGGCCAATGCGTCGGCCGCGGCCTGCAAGCGTGGCTTGCGCTTCATGCCGCCGTAGATCAACGGCATCTCGACGTTGTGCAGGGCGTTGGCCCGCGGCAGCAGGTTGAAGGTCTGGAACACGAATCCCACCTCCTTGTTGCGCACTCTGGCCAGTTCGCTGTCGCTCATTCTCGAAACCAGTTTGCCGTTCAGCCAGTACTCGCCGCCGTCGGGGGAATCCAGGCATCCGATCACGTTCATCAGCGTGGACTTGCCGGAGCCGGAAGGCCCCATGATGGCCACGTACTCGCCTTCCTCGATGGTCACGTCCACGCCCCGCAGCGCGTAGATCGTCTCGCTGCCCATGACGTAACGGCGCTGCAGGTTGCGCGTCACGATCATTGACTCGGGGCTGGCTTGAGCCTCCGCCCGGGATTTTCGGCTGCCGATTCGCATGCGGGGCATTATCCCACCGTCGATGCCCCGTTGGGCGCAAGGTGAAGATTTATACATGATCGCTAAAGGAATCTTTGCAAAATGCGGCTTGGTCCGGCGCCGCGAGGGTGTGTGTGGATGGGCCTTGCAGACGCTGATTGCGCTGATCCGGCGCCGCGAGGGTGTGCGTGGATGGGCCTTGCAGACGCTGATTGCGCTGATCCGGCGCCGCGAGGGTGTGCGTGGATGGGCCTTGCAGACGCTGATTGCGCTGATCCGGCGCCGCGAGGGGGTGCGCGGGTGGGCCAG
>JAJDWR010000064.1 GCA_022825505.1 Gammaproteobacteria bacterium
ATTACGATGACTATATAAGAATCGCTATCTCTTGGCTGCTGGATCAAGTGATCGAAAAAGGTGAGTGTGACTTTGTCCGGGATATCGCCACGCCTGTGCCGATGCTGATGATCGGAGATTTGATGGGGCTGCCGCCAGGCGGCGGTCCCGTTCCGCAGGGGCAACGACTGTGACAGCATCGGCCGACTTTTTCGAGACGTCCATCATGTCAAAAGTAGACCTGGGTAGCATCGCTGCCATCGAGGCGGCAACAAGGCCCTTTCGGAACGCCCTATACCACAGGAACGCCATCGTCGAAGGGATCCGCAAAGTCGCGTCGCGGAACATGATCCACCTTACCGATGCGATGCAGCGTTGCGCTCGTCGGGACGACGCATGGGTCGAGCGCGTTCAAGCCGTGATGCTGGAGGACCAGGGCATGGACGACAACCGCATCAACAGGGCCGTTCTCCCCTTGGCGACGCTCTATCCGGTACAGATCTACCTCGCGTTGCTCTACGGCCAGATCGAGTTCTTTGAGAAGACTTCCAAGAAGCTGGGGGCTTACCGAGATCCCGATTACCGCAACTGCATCGACGAACACGAGGACGCCATCGCGCTCCTGAAGCCATTCCGAGACTCCTTGCTTCATCCGGGCCCGGACTCCGACGCTGATGAAAAGCAATTGCTTCTAGCGACTCCCGAATCCTACAACCTCGCCCCGTACCTCCAGCGCGAGTTCGATGGTTACCTGCATCGGGTCCGAGCCCGACTCTCGGATGCGCTCCTGAGCACCCTTTACGCTCTGCCGGATGCCCAGCGATTGTACTGTTTCCGCGAGTTCATCCGCGTGAACACAGCGAGAATGGCCGACCACCAAGACGAGACCGGCCTGGAGCACTTGAGCGACCAAACGAACAGGCTGTCTCAGGAATTGGACCGCCTGCCCGAGACGGCCAAATCGTGGTCGCCTAATCGGAAAGAACGCGATAGGGCCCATCGGCTGGCCCAGTGCCTAGACGATTTGAGCCCGTCGATGCAAGAACAGCAGTACGACACTCCCGGATCGCGGCAGACACCGATGTCGGCCGAGATGATCTTGGTGTCGGCCGCCGGATGCCAGAGCCCTCTTCCCCTAGAGAGCGAGGACAGGCATCAGAGACACCTAGTCCAGTACGCCCTTCACTATCAGCGCTTGGTGCATTGCGCCCTCATCTTGTGGAACGAGAACATCGCCGCGAAGCGGGAATTCGTCGAGGCCGCCCAGGGAATGAGCTTTGAGGACATCTCGCGTCTAGTCCACGCAACCATCCCTACTCTGACATCACGGCAGGTGATGGACCAAACCGCCCTCTCAACCGTCGCGACGGCCCTTGCTTCCGAGCCCTTGAGAATCTATTGGAAGATCGTCGAGGCCAACCCAGCGATAAGGAACGAACACTTGGATCGCTACCTCGCCGTGCCAGGCAGATTGCAGGCAATCAGGAACCACAGAAACGTCGTGTTCCACATCGAGAAGCGATCACCGCACCCCGTGCAGGCAGATATCGTGATCGCAGACGCTGATCCCGCGACCGCTCTCGCGGATCCTTTTGTGCTCAGTGAACTATGCTCGTTTTGTTCAGGGCGGCAAAGGTGGCGAGGTGAGAATCTTGGTGCAGCCCGTTTCGCAGACCGACCAAGTGGCGGTGCGGAGGCGCGAGTTCGACGTATCGGAAGCGTGGACCACGAGAATCAACGGCCTTTTTTCTGCCCCTCTCAAGCAACGTCGTAAATCTGTCCCCCGCGATGCGGCCCGCGACCTGGAGCAGGCAGTCACAGTAGTTGGCGACGGTGGGGCGGTTGGGATTGCGGCGCAGAGCGCCCAGATTGACGAGGAGCCCCGTGACAGACGGCATCGGCCTGCTGCTCCGGTGGCCGGGGGGAGCGGAACCTCGGCAATCGGTCAGCCCGCGCCGTGGCGCCGCAGCCAGCGGGAGACGGTGGAGTGGTGGACGCCGATGTGGCGGTTGAGCAGCCAGCGTCGGATCTCGGCGGTGGTGGCTCCCGCGCCGCGCAGGGCCAGGAGTTGCGGATTCCGTATGCATGGGGCCATCATGAACAATGGGCTGGATGCTAAGCAATCAGATCGTTGTTAGCACGCGCTAACTTCGTGTTATGGGATCCAAAGGTACCGCAGCATTCTTCGGTTGCAGCCTTCGAGGTCAGGTTTGACGTTCGATGTCGAGGCATTTGGTGCACTGCGGACAGAGGAAGTCACCTTCTGTCAATGGCAACTGAAAACTGCACACTTTTGGCAATTGAAAACTGCACACTTTCGGGGAGGACGTCGGAGCGGCAATGACGGCCTCCCGGGAACCGGCACGGCGTTGGCGCGCTGTGCGGAGTGAGCGCAGCGAACGGAGCGCAGCGCGCGCGGCGGTCACGCCGAGACCCCTTGGGCGGCTTCCTCGGACCCGGACCGCAGCAGGTCCTGGTGCTCGCGCATCCGGTAGCTGTTGCCGCGGATGTTGACGATGTGGCAGTGGTGCAGCAGGCGGTCGATGAGCGCCGCGGCCATGACCTCGTCGCCAAGCACGCCGCCCCACTCCTCGAAGCCCTTGTTCGAGGTGAGCACCGTGGAGGCGCGCTCGTGGCGGGCGTTGATCAGCTGGAAGAACAGCACTGCGCCGTCGCGGCTCACCGGCAGGTAGCCGATCTCATCGACCACCAGGACGGCGGGATGGGTGAGCACCTTGAGCCGGCGCGCCAGGCTGCCGGCGGTCTTGGCCTCGGCGAGCGACGCGACGAGGTCCGCGAGGGTGCCGTAGTAGACCCGGCGTCCGGACTCGGCGGCGGCGATCGCCAAGCTGATCGCGAGGTGCGTCTTGCCGACCCCCGGCGGGCCGAGCAGGACCACGTTCTCGGCACGCTCGACGAAGCCGAGCTCGTGCAGGCTGTCGATCTGCCCGCGCTTGATGCTCGGCTGGAAGGCGAAGTCGAACTGCGCCAGGGTCTTCACCGCCGGCAGCCGCGACGAGCGCATGGCGGAGTCCAGGCGGCGGTTGTTGCGCAGCGCGATCTGCGCCTCGAGCAGCTCCTCGATGGCCCCGGTCGCGGTCACGGCACCGCCGTCGGCCCGCGCCAGGATGCCGTCCACCGCCTCCAAGGCGCCCGGCATCTTCAGGTCGGCGAGCATTGCCCGCACCCGCTCGCGGCGGCCGTCCTTCGCGACCGTCATCGCGCCGCCCCGGCGTAGACCCGCAACGACCGCTTCTCGACCTCGACGACGGGCCGCGGCCGTCGCGCCGGCGCGTTCGTCGGCACCGCGCCCGGCCGGCGGTACGGCCCCGCCGCCAACGGCCGCAGGGCCTGGCGCTCGTCGCGCTCGAAGCGGTCCGCCGGCCGCTCGCCGGTGGTGCCGTGGACGCGCACGTTGGCGGTGCCCTCCAGCCAGCTCGACGCCTGCGCGTTGAGGTCCTCGTCGCTGGCGAACGTGCGTCCGTAGAAGAAGTTCTCCCTCAGGTAGCGGATCGGCCGCTCCACCTTGCCCTTGGTCTGCGCCCGGTACGCCCGGCACGGCCGCGCCACGAAGCCCCAGTGCGCCGAGAAGCGCAGGAACTCCGCGTTCATCACCAGCTCGCCGCCGCCGGTCCGGTCGTCCGACAGCACCACCGCGCGCATCTGGTCGAACAGCAGTTCCGCCGGCACCCCGCCGAAGCGCGCGAACGCGCTCTCCAGCCCGTCGAACAGCACCGCCATGGTCTGGCGCGGATAGAAGCGCAGCCACAGCAGCCGCGAATGGCCGAGCACCACCAGCAGCGCGTGGCGGCGCCCCCACGGCAGCTTGAACGTGCCGAAGTCCACCTGGCCCTGGCGCCCCGGCGGCGTCTCGAAGCGCACCGCGGGCTCGGCCGGATCGCGGGGCCGCACCCCCTGGACGTAGTCGCGCACGCGGCTGTAGCCGCCCGCGTAGCCCGCCGCCCGCACCTCGTCGAACAGCCGCTGCGCCGACAGCCGCGGAAACTCCGCCAGACGCGCCTCAATGATCCCCTTGTACGGGTCCAGCTTGTGCGGCCGGCGCGGCCGCGGCGAGTACCGGGTCGCCCCCGCCGACAGATCCCGGTCCAGCTCCCCAGCCTCGATCCAGGCGTGGATCGTGCGCCGGCTGACGCCGAACCGCCTCGACAACTCGGCCTTCGAAACGCCCCTCTCCAAGTAGTGCCTCAGCCGCATCCTCGTCTCCCATCCGTGCATCTTCCCGACGCTCCTTCCCTGCTGGCTTGGCCAACAGGTTGGAGCGCCGAACACCGCACCGCAAACGCCAATGTGTGCAGTTTTCGGTTGCCAGAAATGGGAAATTTACAGTTGCCAGCTACACCTTCGGACCGCGCTCGGTACGGGCACCGTCGGTAGCCACCCTTCGACGCTTGCATGAATGGGCGGGATAGGCCGAACGTGCCTGTAGCCAATCATTGAATCCACCCGGCAGCTTGCGGGTAAGGAGAGGGCACTCGACGGGCTCGGATTGACAAGGAGCGACAACGATGGCCATAGTCTACCGAAGTGAGCTTCGGAAGTTGGCAAGTCATCGTTGGGGTTTCCATCTCTCTCGCAGCGATTGCGGCGGGCGTGGTTATGGAGCGCATGTTGTTCGACGATGAGTGGCCCCTCTGGGTCTGGGCGATGATTTGCCTAGGTGCCGTTGCGTTTGCAATTTGGGCGTCGGTGATGGGGGCGCGTCAACAGCATGGTGCGAGGGTTGAAGCTGGGGAAGAGAAGGCCAATGACGACACTTCCGCTTCCGCAACGCTGAAGTCGCTTATCGGTAACCTCAACTATCCCGTGACCTTCCTGATCCTTATGCTGGCCATGTCAGCAAACACTGCGATTACGAGTTGCGCGGCGTACCATTGGCCCGCTCCCGACGTAGCCGAAGAGGCTACTGACGGAGCTGCACCAGATGGCCGCTGAGAGTCAGGGAGGAGCGAAATCCATGGGTACAGTGCCGCCCTAGTTCAGGGGGATTGTGCATTTCATTGCACCAGAAGGGTCCACATGCACTGACTGAGGATGCTTACGGGTGCAGAGTGTTTCGGGAATCCCTCCGCAAAGTACGGTTGCAGAGGTTGTAGAATTTGCAAGTTCCACCAGTAGCCATAGGTTGCCTTGAAAGTGTACAGACAGCTGTGTGGATACTAGGATGTACTAGGGGAAAGCGAGGATGCGATTCGGCATACAGGCAGTAGTCGGGGTGTCGTCCGCTCCGCCAAACATTGTTTTAACCTATCTTCCTGCGCCGCCGCTGCCGCCTCCACCGGCTTGATCTGACGCCCCTGGTCGGCCAGCGGTCCGGTTATGGGCGACGGCCTCGATCACGCAATAGTGACCAAGTCTCTCGGGTTCGCTGTCCACCGAATAGGCTTCAACGTACTTTAGGCTGAAGTCGCCAGCATCACCACCAGGACCAGCGTTGCTACCGTCACTGCCTTGTCTGCCGTTGCCGCCGCCGCAACGGTAGCGTCTGCTGCCGCGACCGCCACTGCCTCCGAAACCTTCTGGGCCGCCGCGAGCCGCTTCGGCGCGTCTTTTGGCGCGAGGGCGTCGGAACGGCTAAATTTGCCGAAATCACATTAATAGAATAAGGGCTACACCATTCCTTGGTTGATAGTCGCCTGCTGCCCGTGTTACTTGGATCTCCGGATCGCACACCAAAGATAACGCCATGCAGGTGGGGCGCCCGCCCGCTGGGGCGACACCGATGTGGCGCATGGTTTTGGTTCGGCGGGAACGGGAAGATCAGGATGTTGTCGCTGGAGATGGACGGATCGCACGGACATTCGTCGTCGTCGACGGCAAACCGCATGGACGGTGGGTAGCGAGCAGGCCCGACGGATGGCTGCGCGAAGGATCGTTCGTGAACGGCGAACGCCATGGAGAGTGGGTGGAGATCGATTCTAGCGGATGGCGGAGAAACGGGCCCTACGCCAACGGTAAACGCGAGGGGGTGTGGTTGATAGTCGGTCCTAGCGGAAGCAGGCGGGAAGGTCCTTATGTGAACGGCAAACGACATGGGCGGTGGGTGTCCCAAGTCAGCGATGGTCGGCTTGAGCAGGAATGGGTCGAGGGCCGGAAGGACGGAATCACGGTACTGATCCAGGACGGGAAAGTAATCCCTGGGCAAGTCTACGAAAAAGGCGAAGAGGTAGGAATGTCGTTTGACATCGCAGAGGATCCACATGCTTCACCCGATTTATTGGCCAAGTTGGGGAAGTTCAGTCGCGTATACATGCTGTTGGCTCGGAATCCCGCCACACCCTCGTCTACGCTTGCGGAAATTGGTGCGGCGGCGAGCAAGTCAGTCAACTTTGATGATGGCCGAGATGAGAGCATCAATATTCTAGCCAGGTTGGCTCGGAATCCCGCCACACCCTCGTCTTTGCTCGCAGATTTTGGACGAAGCGAGGAAGTGGTAATTCGAATAAGAGCCGCGGAGAATCCGTCCACCCCCATTGCGACGCTCTTTGCGCTGTCGAGCGACCATCACAATAGTGTTCGCCGGGGGTTGGCACGGAACGAGGCCGCCCCCGCCGCTATCCTGAACGAACTGAGCCGGGATTCATCGAGTTGGGTTCGGGCGACTGTCGCGAACAATCCGAATACGCCGAGCGATGTTCTTCGGGAGTTGCAGAGCGACACTGATCGCGTAGTGCAATGCGCAGCGAACGGCGGTGTGTTCTGGGATTGCAAAGTTGCCCTTGAGGGTGAGTAGGTGGGAGTCAGGTGGAGGTGAGAATCTTATTGAGTGATTGCTGCAGCCTGACAGTCGGGGAACGGTGAAGGAGGTGCGGATTGGAAACACTGACTGGATCCACACGCCGTAGTCGTTTGGCCGCGAACGCGGCTATATGGCTTGTTCTTCTGGCGTCTGCCGCCGCTGCAGAGACGCTAATGGAAAAGGACGGCGTTGCGCTGACGGGGACCGTGCAGTTGGTCCAACGAGGAGCGGCAACCTGTCGTGTCCTGGAGGCCAACCATCCGGGCGAGCAGTACGAGCGCATCAAGGAAAACGAAGGCCAGCCCCTGAATCTCTGGGAGCTGGATTTCGCCGTGCACAACGGGTCCGGTCGGCCCCTCAACCACCTCATCGCGCTCTACGGGATCGAGTCGCCCTGGCCGCCCTGCACTTACTGGGACGGTGCGGCAGGTGTGGATTGGGTAAATCCAGCCGGTCATATCCAGCGCACTGCGGAGCCTGTCTCCGTAGCGGCTGGAGAGACCGTAACCGAGCAGATCACTCTCGTGGCGTTCCACACCGACACGCCGAAGTTTGCCCGATGGTCAGTCGACTACACCTTCGCTGCTACATCCGCGGCCCAAGGGACGGAGGATCGGCGCCGTGCGCCCGGCGAGGATCCTGATCCGACGGCGGACTCGAGCCCCCAAGTGGGAATCACCGCCGAGGAGTCGTGCATTGGCAAGCCGAAAGGCGCGGCATGCTGGAAGCCGCTGGCGGGCAGGCCGGACTGCCATGTGTGGAGAGACGGACACAACACCGATCGGACAGTAGGCTGGTCGGGTGGGTGCGCCGGCGGTGTCGCCCACGGGGAAGGTACGTTGACGTCGCGCGGGGCCTATGACATCAGCAGCTCCGGTCGATTTGAGCGAGGCAAGCGGGAAGGACACTGGGTGGTTGCCATGGCGGCCGGCGAGCGTCATGTCGCACAGCGCCATGAGGGGCTGTACGCCGACGGCCAGCGGCAAGGAAGTTGGGTCATTCGGTTCGACGACGGCGGCGTCTTTGAGGGCCAGTATCTCGATGGTGAGAGGCACGGCCGCTGGGTCGAGCGCGATGCGGACGGGGATGTTCGCGAGGGTCCGTACGTGGACAGTAAGCGGTACGGCCACTGGGTCGAGCGCAACGCGGACGGGACGCCCCGAACTGAAGGCCCGTACGTCGACGGGAAGAAGCACGGCCACTGGATCGAACACGGCCTCGTCTGGCGGGACAGTGTGTACGAAGGCCCGTACGTCGACGGCAAGCGGCATGGCCGCTGGGTCGGGCGCAACGCGGACGGGACGCCCCGAGCCGAAGGCGCGTACGTCGATGGCAAGAGGCACGGGGACTGGGTCGAACGCTCGGGAGACCAAGTGTCTGAAGGCCGGTACGTGGACGGAAAGAGGCACGGCCACTGGGTCAAGCACGAAGCGGACGATAACGTGTACGAAGGCCCGTACGTCGAGGGCAAAATGCATGGCCACTGGGTCACACAAGACCTCGGGGGACGCCACTGGGATGTACAAGAAGGCCCGTACGTCAAGGGCGAAAGGCATGGCCACTGGGTCATACGGGGAGATAACGGTTATGTCGAAGAAGGCCCTTATGTGGAAGGCAACAAACACGGTCGAGGGCTTTTGCGCTTCTCGGACGGAGGTGTGGTGGAGATCCTCTACGAGAACGGCTACGTTGTCATGAGGGAAAGGATCCGATGACTGTCTTTCCCGCCGAGAAGGACGCCAGTAACAGTGCGGCAGGATCGGAGATGGTTCAGAACCGAGCCGGGGCGACGGTTTCTCCGGCCCGCCGCAGGACGAGCAGGTCGGCGGCGCGGCGGTCGAGCTTCGACCGTCGCTGTCCCATGTGCGTGCCTCCGCGCGCAGGACGGGCTCGTCGATTCACATTGCCGTTAGAACTGTTGCGGCGTTCCAACGCCTCTTGCGAGGCGTCCGCATCGTCGCGGCAGAGCGGGAGCGGAATCGCCGTGGCGTTCCGATGCCGGACCGGGTTTGGAGGTGTGCTATGAACGGGAAACTAGGAAGCCAAGTTGGATTGTTGATCGTAGCGAGTTTTTTGGCTACGGGGGGTTGGATTGTCACACGCGTTGTAGACGGGCTCACTAGCGGGCCGGTGTTGGCTTATAGCGTTGAGCGGGGACAATGTTGGGATAAAGAGGTCAAAAAAGCTCATGGTGTTTTCGTAAGAGTGCGCAATCTGTCGCGTACCGTAAAGTTGAAAACGCAGTTCATCGTGCGCTCGGAGAAGACCGGGACGAAAGCAGACTTCGTGGTTGCGCGTTTCAGAGGAGTACCGCCGGCGTACCCAACTCGGGACCAAGTGTCGCCTAGCGGAGGGTCAGTGACGTTTCCGGTGATGGGGCTACAGCCGAATGATGAAGTTCGACTGGAAGCTTGCTATGTGGGAGAGGCAACACCGACGCTGGTTATAGCGGACGGCAGTGAAGCAGTCCTCGCATTGGAGGCGGGAGTCTTGACGTGGGTGGTGGCTAATGAGATTGCCGTGCTCTTGGGCCTGCTGGGTGCTTGGCTGTTGGCGGCTCTGGCGCTTTTTTTGCTACAACCCAAGAGGGTGGAAGGAGGTTCCTAGTGAAGATTGATCGTCGCCCTTGGCAATGGAGTTGTCTGGCCGCGCTGAGCGTGATCTCCAATCTCGGGAACCCGCCAGAGATCGCTGCGGCGGAGGCGGTAAACGACCGCGAGTTGGTTGATCTGATAGTTGTCGCCAGAGACACCGGCAAGCGCTTACCGAGTACCTTCGTTACCTTTCCGCCTTCGGAGGGAGTGCTGATCGGGCGGACGCGGGAAGAGGACGGTGTATTTACTCTGCCTCTGGATGATTGCGCTACGCGTGTTCAGGCACGTCCGTTGGATGCCATTTATGAGTATTCCGTTGATGTGTTTTGCCGGGACATTGGGACATCGCCTAGGGAGTTCAGGGTGACGCCCATTCGGGTGGCGAATTCGGTTCGTGAGAGGCTCGCTGAGGCGCAGGAGACAAACGATCTTGGCAGCGCCGCGTATCTCGCGAATGAACTACGATGGACGAGGTCGCGAGACGGGCAAGGGGTCGCTGGCGAAGAGGCGGAGCAGTTGGTGTACGAGTATGTGTCTCAAGTGCTGGGAACGAATTCGGCTGCTGGACTTGATCCAACTCAGGGACGGGTGGTCATGGATCCGGAGTTGAGACAGGCGGTAGTGGAGTTTCAGCGGGACGAGGGACTGTCCGTTGATGGAATCGTCGGGCCAGAAACGCTACGGGCGATTTCCAGAAAGACGTTGAAGACGGTTGGAGATGTGTTCGACTAGGCGGCTGGGCATCGTCCAGCCAGAACAGCCTCGTGACTAGGATTCGCTGAATTGACACCCAAGCCAGCTCCACAATGGCAAGAACCCCTTGCACTTCGACGATTCGCCCCAATTCTTGACGTTTTCTGAAGGGAACTTGCCTCATGCCGATTGACCCCGCCAGCTTGCCGGCCGTTTTACTCGTTCCCCGTGCCGATGGAGAATTCGAGGAGATTTCTGTTTCACTTGGCACCACGACTACTTTCTGTGGTGCGAACGGCAGCGGCAAGACGCGCTTAGCGGTTCATGTCGAACAACAGCTTGGCCTTGCAGCCCACAGAGTCTCGGCCCACCGCGCACTCTCCCTTAATCCCAGTGTGCCGAAGATTTCCGAACGGGAAGCGTTGAGTGGACTGAGGACTGGTGAAATGCGAGGCCATCAGGAAGAGGCGCGTGCACTGCGTTACCGGCAAAACAGCCGCTGGGGACGCCACGAGGCTACTTGGTCTATCGGAGGCTGAAGATGCCCACAGAGATTGTCGTCGCACTCATTGGAGCTACTGCCAGTTGCTTAGCAGCATGGTTGATCTCCCCTTCGAGACGATCGGCCTCAACGTATAGGAGGCAACTTCGTCTGCCAGTGCTTGCACTTGGCCTGTCGATGACCGCGATAGCGGTTTCCTTGTTCAACCTTTTCGTCGCTCAGATACCTCAGTTGACCGTAGAGAAGACAACCGTTACGGCGCACACTGCGAACTACTACGGTAATCGGCGGGTTCCTCAGCTGCTGGCACCGAACGTCCCGGCCGATGCGCAGAGACACGTCATAGACCTTGCCTGCGAGGAAGGTTACAAACCGCTCGCAGCGTGGCACGAAATCGTTGGCAGTCACCCAAGCCTGGATAAAATGTACTCGGTTAACGCCGAGGTCGAAGGGAACGGGGTGATTGCCCTGCATTTGAGAGCTAGGGAGAACGAGCAGGTCTACGCCTACGTTGAAGTCTTTGTTGTGTGTAGCCGGCTAGACAGCGAATGAGTTTAGGGACGGTGCAGTTCGCTCCCCTATTGTTGGGTTTGGCGGCTCGTCACTATCCCAGCCTAGTCGGAGGAGGTTGCTCAGTCCTGGCGGACGGAGGTGTCGTTCGGCAAGCGATCAGTTGCCGAGCGGCGCTCGTCGACGACGGTTAGGCAAGTGCCCGCCAAGGGCGGGAAGCGATGCGCGAGTGCGCGCAATGAGCGACGGCAGATGATGCCGATCACGTCGTCGCGGCGCCCGCGACCGTGGTGCGCCGCGACGTCCGCGACGAGTTCCTCGTAGTTTGTGCACGAATGGCGTAGCAGGTTGACGGCGTCCCGGCGGACGGTCTCTGCGGACGCCGAGTCGCCTTGGCTGTCGAGCCGCCGCGTGCGTCGGTCGGCGCGGGCCGCCAGCGGCGTCGCATGCCGGTCGTAGACGAGCAGCGTCACGCGGCGTGCCCAGTCGAGCGGATCGGCGGCCAGTAACAGGGCGCGGGTCGGGTCGTCCGGGTCGATGGCGTTGGTTGCGTCGGCGTCGGTCATGGGGAAGCGCCCGACCAGTCCGGGCCGAGGCGTCCGGCCACGGCGACGGTGGATCTGGGGATGTTGGCGATGGCGACGAGGATCTCCCGGGACAGGTGTGACGCTCCGTTCGGGGGCAGGTCGCAGCGGCTCAGGTACGTCGCGGTGGCGTGCGCAGCACGGACGCAGGCGTCGTAGTCCAACAGGAGTTTCGCGTAAGCGGTGACCAGCGGATCCGGGTGCGGATTGATCCGGGGAGAAGTCCACGGGCGCGGCGGAAGACCGCGCAGGAATGCGTCGCGCATGGCGTTGTCGGCATGGCGCCAGGACCGCACGCCGCTCAGCGCGGCTCCGAGGCGTTCGCGGGCTTCGGCGAGCCACCAGGCGGCGTCGGGGTCGTCCGCGTGTGCGCGAATTGCCGCGATGGCGGTCGCGTAATCGACGATGGAAGGGATCGAATGCTTGCGGTGCCGGTCGCTCGAATAGCCCCACCACAGACGCTGGGCTTCCGGGGTGCGGATCGGGTGGCGGCGCGGCGCGTCCGGTGGCCGGCAGGGTTTGGGGCGTCGGGGAGCGGTCGATCTGGCGTTGGACATGGATCATAGTGTAGGGGCGGAATGACTGTTGTGAAAGGTAGCCGGTAACGGCGGTCCTAGACCCGTCCGCGTACCAGCTGGAGCGACGATACGTCGGGCGCCGGGAGTCTTTTGCGTGTAACGGGGATTTGGACGATGCTGAAGAGCGGACCATATACTGGAATGCGTTGGACTGCGTACGTATTTCGTGGGGCCGCTGGACGTAAGCAATGCCAACGTTGGTCAAAGGCGAACGACGTTCGGAGTTGAGCTGGACAACGATGTGGGAGTGGCTAGGCGGGACCGTGTTTGTAGCGACGGGCGTGGCGTGGCTAAAGGGTTTTCTGAACTCGTTTCTTCCGCCGCCTGCTCGGGCGCGTCTCGCCCTTGCGAATTCTTGGTCGGCCCCCCCGCCACGTTCCGCAAACAGGTTTCGCATCGTGGTGTGTTGGCTGAAGGACGATATCGGAGGAGGTGGGGAAACGGTCGCTCGTGCTTTCACAGGGGTCCACGGAGTTGAGCTAGTCCGTTCCGCACGACTCGTTACGGCGGGGGGGGCAGCGGACGATTGGGTTCCGGCGATGCAGCGAGCCGCGTTCAAGGTGTTGGATGAGTGGCAAGCCGACTTAGCGATCGTCGGCTTGGTCAAGAGACCTGGCGAGAGTCTGGGTTTGTGGTTCGTACCGCGATCAGGCGATGGCACGCTCGACCATCCAGACCCGACTTTCAGGTTGGAAGACGTCACGCTCGGGGTGGACTTTCACGGTGAGCTCCGCGCCCAGCTAGGCGCCGTTGCGCTGGCGCATGTTGCTCCGCTCGCAGAAGCCCAAGAGCGAGGTCAGGCAGTGGCGCACGAGTTGAAGAAAGCGGCGACGAAGCTGTCCAGACTGTTGGAGGGGCCCACCGTTGACGATTCCAAGCGCCGCGCTGTCCTTTACGGCGCGCTCGGAACGGCACTTCGGAGCCTCGGTGAACGCGAAAGCGGCACGGTGCATCTGGAACAGGCAGTGGAAGCCCACGGCACCGCTCTGATGAATCTCGCCCGGGAGGGCGATCCGCTTTACTGGGCCGCGACGCAAGTCAACCTCGCGAACGCACTTGCCACCATGGGCAAGCGCGAGAGCGGCACCGCGCGGTTGGAGCAGGCCGAGGAGGCCTACCGTGCAGCTCTTGAGACTTGTTCCCGCGAGGGCGCTCCGTTGGCTTGGGCCGAAATCCAGAACAACCTAGGGGCAACACTTCAGGTCCTTGGTGAGCGCGAGAGCGGGGCCGAGCGCCTACTACAGGCTGAGGAAGCCTACCGTGGGGCGCTCGAGGTTCGTACCCGTGCGAGCATACCGGTCGATTGGGCGATGACACAGAACAATCTCGGCAACGTCCTGCAGATTCTGGCGGAGCGCGAGAGCGGCACCGCGCGCCTGGAAGAGGCCGTGGTAGCACATCGCTCTGTTCTCGAGGTCCGCACGCGCGAGCGTGTCCCACTCCAGTGGGCGACGACGCAGGACAGCCTCGGCAACGCCCTTGCGACCCTGGGCGAGCGCGAGAGCGGCACCGCACGGTTGGAACAGGCCGTGGAGGCCTATCGTGCTGCCCTTGAGGTCCGCACCCGCGAGCGCGTTCCGCTTGACTGGGCAGCGACCCAAAACAACCTGGGAAATGTCCTACATAGCCAGGGCAAGCGTGAGAGTGACAACGTGCGCGTGGAACAGGCCGTGGAGGCCTATCGTGCTGCACTTGAGGTTCGCACCCGCGAGCGTGTTCCGCTCGATTGGGCGGCGACGCAGTACAACCTCGGGAATGCCTTTTCGACCTTGGGTGATCGCGAGAGTGACGTTGCTCGGCTGGAACAGGCAGTGAAGGCTTACCACGATGCCCTTGAAGTTCGCACGCGTCGGCGGGTTCCACTTGACTGGGCGGGGACGCAAACCAACCTTGGCAGCGTATTGCACTCGCTGGGCAAGCGCGAGAGCGGCACTGTGCGGCTAGAACAGGCCGTGGAGGCCTATCGCGCGGCCTTGAAGGAGTACAGCCGTGAGCTCGTGCCGCTTCAATGGGCCATCACACAGTACAATCTTGGCAACGTACTGCATTCTCTAGGCGTGCGCGAGAGTGGTACCGCGCACTTGGAAGAGGCCGTGGTGGCTTACCGGGCTGCACTTGAGATACGCACTCGCGAGCGTACGCCGCTCGATTGGGCTGCGACGCAGAATAACCTAGGCCTTGCACTTGTCATTCTTGGTGAGCGGGTGGGTGAGATCAAGCTCTTAGAGCAGGCCGTGGAGGTCCTCTCCGCCGCCGCGAGAGTGTTTTCTATTGAGGGCACGTCCGAGCTGCAGATCACGGTACAGGAAAATCTCCGACGTGCGCTTTCAAGTCTGCAAGTGCTGGGGGCGAATCAGGGCTAGCGAGGCGGGAATGAAGTGTCCAGTTAATGCGAGCAGGCGATGGTGGCCGAGTCCAGGGAGAGGTTGGAGGAATCACGCTCAAACGCAGAGCGGATGGACGCAAGCGTTGCGGGCGTTGGTAGACAGGTCGGTACAGTCGGTCGAGCTGATGTTGCTGTCGAGTGTCGCGATGGGTGCAGGATGGCTGCCGGTGTAGGAGTGGGAGGAGGAACGCAGTTTGCGGACGAACGTTGGGCGGTTCCTGATCGACGCTAGTGCGATGGGGGTACGGGGAGCTCTCGGACACGGATTGGGCGCGGTTCGGTGGCGGGCGGTGCTGGGAAGTGGCGCCCATGTTGAGCGCGCGCAACACGGCGGTGCGGAGATGTTGGGGGCGGGGGCGCGGGGCGGTCGTCGGAGCGCGGGCCGGAGCGTGTGCGGGTAGCGGCGCGACGAAGTCGCGGCAACGCCCGGGCGACGGCGTTCCGGCGACCGTAGCTGGCAACCGTAAATTTCAGATTTTAAAGTGAACCCCTGAATCTGGACGCGTGGGTTCGGAGATTTAGGCCACTTGCTGAGCATGTTGTGCCCGGACCGTGTTCTTCAGGACTTCGATACGTTGCTGCCGACATATGAATACGTTGATTCCGATGACCAAGCGGAGCCGCCCGCACTAAGCGAGCGTGGCCCCTTCGTCTTCACGCCGGATGCACAGGCTGACACCAGCCAACCACCCACGGCCGCGTCGCAGACGAGAAAACCCGATGAGACCATTGTGCGCTACGCACACCGCGGGATGCAGCAGGCACTGAAGGGAGATCTCATCGACGAAGGGGCGGAGGTCGGAACGGAGCATCCGGACGGCAACGGTCGATACGTCGATTTGGTTGCCCGTCGCGACGAAGCTCTCGAGTTCTACGAGATCAAGTCTGGCCACAGCCCTCGCCTTTGCATACGCGAAGCGCTCGGGCAATTGCTCGAGTACGGTTGCTGGGGAGATGGAGTCCAGCCCGCCCGCCTGATCGTCGTTGGTGAGCGGCCCTTCGACTCCGAAGCCGAAGCATATCTTGCAGGTTTGAGGCACAAGTTCCAGCTGCCAATCCGCTACCGGCAGATCGGCGCTCCCGTGGACTGACTCTGAAACCGTCCAACGCGCTACTGGTTGTCAGTGAGGTTGCCAGTGCACAATCCACAGAAAGCGTTGACACACACTGTATGAAAACCCATTATCAAGCGCAGCGTTGGTGTTGGACAGATGTCGTCCCTATTCATGGTTGAAGCAGACCAAGGCGCGTTGATCGAGTCGGCGCGCTTTACGGTTGACGATGGCCTGTCGGCAGCACGGGCTCTGGCGTCGTCGGTCGATGCAGACGAACGGTTCGAGTTCGCACGGGCGGTGGTGCATGGCACCCTGCGCGCCTACTGGAGCGAAGTCGGGTCCAACCTCCACTGTCGTTGGCCTCTGCGCGTGCTGCCGGACGGCGTTGAGATCGCCTCGATCCCTGAAGAGGCTGGGGCGCTTGCCCAGTGCATCGGCGCAGCAGCGGCGCAGTTGGATCCCTTGGAAGCCGGTTATCTGGTCGGCGTGCTCTACACCACCCTGATGCCCCGCGCGGCCCGGGCGAAACTCGGCGCGTACTACACGCCCCCCGCACTGTGCGAGCGGCTGCTGGACATGGCGACGGACGCTGGCGTGGATTGGGCCTCGGCGCGGGTGCTCGATCCAGCCTGTGGCGGCGGGGCTTTCCTCGCGCCGGTTGCGCGGCGGATGGTGGCGGGTCGCAAAGGGCAGGATGCTCGTGCCGTGCTGAAGGACATTGAGCGTCGGCTGGTCGGTTTCGAGGTGGACCCATTCGCGGCCTGGATGTCCCAAGTGGTCTTGGACGTGGCGCTGAACGATCTGTGCCGGGAGGCGGGAGCGCAGCTTGGGTCCGTCGTGCGCGTGTGCGACAGTCTAGAGCAGGCGCCAGCGGGGGAGGGGTTCGATCTGGTGGTCGGCAACCCGCCCTACGGACGCGTCACGTTGTCGGCGCCGATGCGCCGGAAGTTCAAGCGCAGCCTGTTCGGCCACGCAAACCTCTACGGCCTGTTCACCGATTTGGCTCTGCGCTTCACCCGGCTTGGTGGAGTAATCGCCTATGTGACGCCGACCAGCTTCTTGGCCGGCGAGTACTTCAAGGCGTTGCGCGGCCTGCTTGGTCGGGAAGCCCCGCCCGCCAGCATCGGCTTCGTTGGCAAACGCAAGGGGGTCTTCGCCGACGTGCTGCAGGAAACCCTGTTGGCCACCTATCGGCGCGGTGGCGACCCCGGCTCAGGCACCGTGCACTTCATATCGTCGGGAGAGAATGGATCGATTGAGGTAGGGGCGGCAGGCTCGTTCAGTCTGCCCGAATCCTCGGACCAACCCTGGTTGATGCCGCGCACCGAGGCACAGGGCGCCCTGCTGAGCCCCGTCACGGTCGATATCGATAGCGAGGGTCTCGCTGTCAGGCGAGCGGATGGCAGCCTCGGCCCCGTTCGCTTTCCCGAAAGCGAGGCCACACTGCTCGCCAGCATGACTCCCGAGAACGCCCACGCCGACCTGCTCGCCGAACCCAACGACCGCGAGATCGGCCCTTGCGGGCCGGAGCTGCCCGGCTAGCGATTCCGGGAGCGTCCGGTGCGGGCCAGGAACTCCGCCTCGGTGCCGCAGTCGATGATCCAGTCGCCGACCTCCGCCAGGCGCTCCGGGTCGGTCACCCCGTCGATCCGCGCGGAAAGCCGGTCCGCCGCCCGTCCGCCGAACTTGCGGCCTGCCTGCCGGCACAGCAGCGCCCGCTCGTCGGCCCGGGCCAGCGCCATGCCTTCGGTGACGCCGCGCTCCACGCCCTGGGCCATGCCTTGGGCCATGCCCTGCTGCACGCCCTGCTCCAGCCAGTGGTCAATCATGGACTGCAACATGAACGACTTCTTCATTTCCTCAAACTCCCCAAGTTCCGCAGTTTCCCACAGCCGGTCCTTCAGCCCCGACACCCTTGGCGACTCCGGCCCCAAGCCCGGCGCCAGCGAGTACCATATCCACTCCGCGAACGCCAACCGCAACTCGCGGTGCGCCGACCCGCCCAGAAGCCCCGACAGTCGCCCCAGCACCGCGTCCGGGTTCCGCGCCAACGCAGTGTTTGCTGACCTCACCCACGCTGTGCGCGGACGTAGCTCTCAAGCACGCGGTTGATCCGCGTCTGGTAGCCCTTCCCCGAAGCTCGGAAGTGCTCGAGCACGGACCGTTTGACTCGCAGGGTGATTTGCTCGGTCCGGTCGGGCTCGACAAGGCGGGCTTCGCGCCAGAACGTTTCGTCCAGCTCCGGTATGTCGCCGAAGTCGATTGCGTCATCCTTGATGGCCGCGATCTCGGTCGGTTCAAGTGCCCTCTTGTGTGTGCTCATGATAGGCCTTGCGCTCCTTTCGTGATGCGGGCCGGGCGGAAATCAGCCGCAAACGCGCACCGCGTCTGGTGTGGGCGACGACAAGAACCGCAGGTCCAACCTGGCCAACACTTATGTGGCGTTCTTCGCCGTAATCACGGCGCGAGTCCGGGCGTGTCAGAACAACGCTCTCGAAGATGCGCTTCGCGGTCTGGAATCCGACTCCGTGCTTGGCCACATTGGCTCGGTCCTTGGCCTCGTCCCATTCAAATTCCATTGTCGGTGCATTTATACTTTGTAACTACAAGAGATTCAAGTTCAGGTGCAGCATAGCAAGCGCAAGGAGGGAGGTTCCAGCACTCGATTCAACCAGTGCGCGGTCCCGCCTCGCATCAGCGTTTCCGCTGGCCCCCGGCGATTGCAGGAACCCTGTCCAGTTGCCTGCGGATGGCGTCCCGCACGATGTCGGTGACGGGCAGTGACCTAGCCGCATCCTCCCAAGTGTCCCGGAAGCGGTCGGCCGTTTCGGTCGCCGCACACACGAAGGATTGGGGTTGACGTGCGCGGCGTCGGCAACGGCGGCTCGGCGTGGACCCGTCCCCTTGGAATCCTGTCGTACGTCGTACCACGAGTGATGTGTGCCGCGTGGGCGGACGTGCTCTAGCGTTCTCCCCCGACTTCATTGGAGATACTCACTCCGGGACGAACTTTTTCCGACATGCATGTGGCACGGCCGGTGGGATCTACTTGCCCTCTTGGTCAGCGTTCGAATTGCCTGCGCAGTTTTGGTATGTCGATGCTGCCCCAGCAAGCCCGGCTGAGATGTGCGCCCTGCGGCGGAAATGCGGCGTGCAGAACCTTGATGCCGCGCGTCTCGAGAAACTCGACTAGAGGGATGAAGTCCTTGTCGGAAGACAGGAGAACAGCGGTGTCGTAGTTGTCGACCCACGCCAGTTTAATCATGTCGGTGGCGATGCGGACGTCGACCCCTTTCTCTTCGGTGCCGCGCATGTCGGCTCCGCAGGACGGGCACAGTGAGACCGGTGCCTGGCAGGCGGGGCATTGGGGCGCAGAGCGTTTGCGTTGCCTCGGTACGATGGACACGGAAACGCCAGCAAACCTGTCAACAACGGTTGTGGCCCAACGGCGCAGAGAACGGTCGCTAGTGCTGTCCGGATCGTAGGAACCGTAGAAGTTGAGGCCTTGGTACTGGGCGGGAGACTGCGACGCGATGCTCCGCCCAGCCGCTTGGGCCAAAATGGGGCCGAGCGCAGACCAGTCCGTGCGAAACTCCCTGTCCACATGGCGCATGGACAGGGTGTAGTTCCAGAAGTCGACAAACACCCGCACCCGATTGCGCTGGGCGTTCGGGGCGTTGTCTGGCATTTCTTGGTGGCCTAGATGAATTCAGGGACGCCGAAGCGTCCCTGGGGTGGTCATGCTCGGCAGCCGTTTTGTCCCGATGGGGCAGCTAGCCGAGGGGTACTAATATTGCGAGTGTGGAGGCTCGGTTCCTCAATGTCAACAGCAAACCTCAACACGGGTGCACGTCAGATTTGTGGTGGTCTGCGTCCGGGCAGGGAGTTGGGGCGGTCGAATGGTGCAGTTGCACGGAATTGAGGGGGTTGATCGCGCCGGCCAATCTGTATACCTTTAATGGGATTACAGCTAGGGAGCAGG
>JAJDWR010000025.1 GCA_022825505.1 Gammaproteobacteria bacterium
AGGCGTGAAACTGAAGTTGTGCGGGTGTACACTGTGTGGACATGGGACCTCACCGTCGGCTTAATGTAAGTGATTGAGCTAACTCACATTATCCGACAAATCGAGGTCCCATTCCATTTGTCGGTGAGAAATCCGGGCTAATCCCACTCCTTCTCGACGCCCGCGGGGTTTGTGAGGAAGCCGAGGAGGCAACCGTTGGAGCCGTCGCGAAGCTGATGGCACCGCACCGAGACGGTGTCGCCGACCTTGACCTCGTCGGGTTCGATGCCGCTTCGGACCAGACCTGTAGCCCCGGCGGATTCCAGCGCCCAGACGGCGGACTCGCCGTCATCGCCGGTCACTTCGAGGTAGATCCAGGTATGGGGGTTGATCCAGTGCAACTGCGTGACCGTTCCCGTCAGGTGGGTGTACTCGGTCATTTCGTAGTTGCCGTGGGAATGGTGCGCCACGGCCGGTACGGTCAAGCAGGCCGCCGCAGCCGCGACAGCCAGCGAGTGAAATCGTCGTGTTGGCCTGAATGTCTTCCAGTGCATTTCGATCTCCCGATGTTGCGTTACGCCTTCACTTCCGTGTGCGGCGGATCAATGAGTCCTGGCGCTAGTCCGCCTGTGTATCCAGGTTTCTGCCGGAGGGCGCACCGCGCACCTTGATGGCCTCGGCGAAATTCTGGTAGCGGATTCGGTCTCCGTTCCCGTCGATGAATTCCAGGCTCTGCTGAAACTGGCCCGCCGGCGGCGTGCCCGGCTGGATCGTCGCCTCGACGATGTACAGATGGCTGTCATGCAGGTAGATGGCCGCGTAGGTGCGCGTCCGGTCCGGATTCACCATGTGCAACTGGTGACCCTCCACCCGATCGATGTAGTGGTAGGCGTCGTAGACGATTTCTCCGCCCCGGCTGCGGAGGTTGGCGGCGGCGTAGGCCACCGACGCGCGGATATCCACTTCCCAGTAGAGCAGGTAGTCGGCCTCCGTTCTGGCGCGCTCGGTATGGATCCTCAGGGAGTCGGTGTAGTCCACCACCGTGACCGAGAAGCGGTTTCCGCCGCCGTCCTCGTAGCTGTAGACGCGCGCCGGGAAAGTCGCACGGTATTCCGAGGCGTAACTGATCTCCTCGACCTGGAACTCTCCCGGGGTATGGATTCGAAAGCGGTCCTGCTGGCTGGTGTACTGATGCCAGTTCTGCGCTCCCGCCGGGCCTGCGGCGAGCGGCAGCAGCACTGCGAGCGGCCAGGCTGATCTGCGCATTCTTCTGCTCCCGGGATTACGTGTCTAGATTCTGCCAGAAACCCTGCGGAATTGTCCCCGCGCAGCGGTTACATGGCGTTCATGTGCTCGCCAGGTCGCGGTAGAGCAATTCGGTCCGGTCAATGGTGTCCTCGATCCTGAAGTGCGTTCGAATTCGTTCCCGTGCCGCGACCCCCATTCGGGTTCGCAGATCGGTGTCGTCGTGGAAGCGGCGAATGGCGCGGGCGATGGCGGCCGGATCACGGGCCGGGATCACCAGGCCGCTGGCGCCGTCGACCACCAGTTCCGGGCTGCCGCCGATGTCGGTGACAATGGGCGGAGTCGAATACGCCATGGCCTCGATCACCGATCGGGGCAGGCCCTCCCGCTTGATGGATGGCAGCACGGCTACATCGCACGCGCCGGCAACGGCAGGGGCTTCGGTCAGATAGCCTGTCCGATGGATTCTGGCGGCTGCCGGACTCGCTGCGATGCGCCGGCGCAGCCGGGCGGAGTCCATGTTGCCGACCAGCAGCAAGTGGACATCCTCCGGCAGCGCCGACATGGCCTCGACCAGCAGTTCGATGCCCTTGCGGGGCCGGTAGTTGGCCACGCAGGCCACGGTAAAGGCGCCGGCCGGGACGCCGAACGCACCCAGGTCGGCCGGGGGATCGGTGTACCAGTCCAGGCTGTGCCCCTTGCGGATGGTGACCAGCTTTTCGGCGGGAACTCGCAACCGGGCCGGGCGCATTTTCAGAAAGTGATCGCGGACCGCGTCGGCGACGCAGACGATGCGATCGATCCGGGGATTGAGATACCGGCGCCAGGAGACGGGGTCCAGGAAACTGACGTTGCCGACGATGCCGCGGTACACGACGATCCGTACGGGCAGTCCGCGGGACGCCCGCAAGCCGATTTCCAGCGCCCGGTTGCCGAACAGGTGCAGCAGGTCGTAGCGGCCGCGCTGCAATTCCGCGCGCAGCCGGCGGGCGCCTGCGGTCGAACGCCGGCGGCCGGCGGGAATGTCCAGCAGCGGCACACGGGCGGCGCGCAGTATTTCGTTCGCTGCGTCGGAATGGGTCCGCACGGCCGAGAGATCGATCCCCGCGCGGCGCAGGCCGACGAACATGGCGGTCGTCGGCCTGTCCGCGTCCGCGGTGATGCAAAGTACACGGATGGTCACGGCGCGAGAATGGCAAGCAGCGCCGGCGCCGTCAACGCTGCCGGACGCGCCGGTGCAGTATTATTCGGGATCCGTCCGCAACGTCGATCCTCTTGTCACTCGAACTCAATTCTCCGCCGAAGCGGGTCTGCATCCTGCGTCTGTCCGCCATCGGCGACACCTGCCACACCGTGCCGGTGGTGCGGGCCATTCAGGGGGCGTGGCCGCAAACGGAACTCACCTGGATCGTCGGACGCGTCGAGCACGCACTGTTGGCGGGTCTTGAGGGCGTGGAGTTCGTTGTCTTCGACAAGGGCCGCGGGCTCGCCGCATACGGGGACGTTCGCAGGCTCCTTCGCGGACGGCGGTTCGATGTCCTGCTGCACATGCACGCCTCCATGCGGGCCAACCTCGTGAGCCTGCTGGTCTCTGCGGACGTGCGTATCGGCATGGACCGGGCCCGGGCGCGGGACGGGCAATGGCTGTTCTGCAACCGGCGGATTCCCGCCCGTCCCCGCCAGCACGTGATGGACGGCCTGTTCGAGTTTGCCCGGGTGCTGGGGATCGAGCCCGGGGCGCCGCGTTGGGACATTCCGCTGTCCGATGAGGCAAGGACCCTCGCCAGGCAGCACATCGATGGCTCGGTGCCGGTGCTGGTGATCAGTCCCGTCACCGGGCAGAGGCTGCGCAACTTTCGCAACTGGCGTGCCGGGCGTTACGCCGCCGCCGCCGATCATGCAGCGCAGCGTTTCGGAGCGAAGGTCCTGCTTTGCGGGGGGAAAACGCAACTCGAAGCCGAATATGGCCGTGAGATTTGCCGCCGGGCGCACTGCGAGATCGTCAATCTCATCGGCAGGACCACGCTGAAGCAACTGCTCGCGCTGCTGGAGCGGGCCACGGTGCTGCTCTGCCCGGACTCGGGACCGGCGCATATGGCAACCGCGGTAGGGACTCCAGTGGTGGGGCTGTATGCGACATCCAACCGCCACCGCACCGGTCCCTACCTGTCGCAGCACCTGGTCGCCGACCGCTATCCCCAGGCCGTGGAACGGGCCTTCGCAAAGGGCGTGGACGAGATACGCTGGGGGCGCCGGGTTCGCGACCCCGGCGCCATGGACCTGATCGGCGTGGCCGACGCAACCCGGAAGCTGGATGCCGCCTTCAGCGAGGGTATGCGTTCTATCCCGTCTGCGCGGTGATGCTACTGGTGCACCGGTTCGGCCTCGTTGGGCTCGAAGTCTTGCGCCCGGGCTTCGTCCATGGTGCCGCTGAGGGAGAACAGCCAGACGCTGTCGCCCCGCGGCGATTCCGCGAAGAGATTGCCCGCGGAGTAGGCGATGATGTGCTGCTCGCCGTTGTGTTCGAACGTGCTGATCGGTGCGTTGAGCCCGGCGCCGGTCTGGAACTCCCAGAGGACCGCGCCGTCGCTCGAATCCAGGGCCATGATCCGCCCGTCGTTCTGGCCCGTGAACAGCAGCCCGCCGGCCGTTGCCAGCACGCCGCTGTAACAGAATTCCTGCCAGCGCTGCCGCCAGACGATGGTATTGGTGTGCATGTCCATGGCCGCGAGAATGCCGTGGTTCGGAAAGTCCACGTGCCCGAAGAATCCGCCGATATAGGAGTCGCCCGGCATCTCGGGCAGGTCGTTCTCCATTTCGCCGCCCCTGAAGAAGCCCGGCCGCTCGTTCGCGCAGACGTAGAGGGTGCCGCTTTCGGGGTCGTAGGCGCTCGGCGGCCAGTTGGCGCCCCCGAAAGGGCCCGGCATCGCGATCGTGCCTTCCATCCAGAAGGGCGTGAATATGCGCGCCTGATTGACCAGCGGCGGGAAGCCTTGCGGCACGATGTCGACGAATTGGTGTACGAACGAATCGCCCTCCGGGTACGGTTGCGTGGGTGACGTCAAATGCCGTTCCTCCTGCGGCACGGGCCGCTCCTCCATGCCGAGCAGCGGTTCGCCGGTGACCCGGTCGAGAATGTAGACCCAGCCCGTCTTGCTGGCTTCGGCGACGGCCTGGCGCATCTCGCCGTCGATCTCTATATCGAACAGCACGACGGGATTGGCCGCATCGTAGTCCCAGATGTCGTGATGGACCTGCTGGAAGTGCCAGCGGTATTCGCCGGTGTAGACGTCCAGCGCCAGCATGGACGTGGTGAACAGGTTGTCCCCGGCGCGCACGTAGCCGGCGAAGTCGGGGCCTGGATTTCCCGTGGAGAAATAGACCAGGCCCAACTCCGGGTCGACGGCAGGCGTCTGCCAGACGGAGCCGCCCCCGTACAGGTAGACGTCGCTGTACGGATCGCCGGGCTGAGGCCAGGTTTCGCTGCCGAATTCGCCCGGGCCCGGCACGGTGTAGAACGTCCACACCAGGGATCCGTCATCGGCGTCGTATGCCTTGACCCGTCCCCGGATGCCCCGTTCGGCCCCTGCGAACCCGGTGATCACCAGGCCGTCGTAGTAGAGGGGCGCGCTGGTGAGGGAGTAGCCGTCTTCCCAGTACTCGGTTTGCGTGTCCCACACGACCTCGCCGGTCTGGCGGTCCAGCGCAACCATGTGCGCATCCAGTTGGCCGACGAAGACCTTGTCCTCGCTCAGGCCCACGCCGCGGCTGGTCCAGCCGCAGCAGATGACGTCGATGGACTGATCCAGGTTGGCCTCGTAGATCCAGAGGATGTCGCCGGTCTCCACGCTGATGGCAAAGACGTCGTCGGCGCCGGTGACGATGTAGGCCACGCCGTCGTGGACGATGGGTTGGGCTTCGCCCGAGTACTTCTGAGCGACCCCCGAACCGCCGAGCCGGGTTCGCCAGACGCCCTTGAGTTGTCCGACATTGTCCCTGTTGAGTTCCGTCAGCGGCGAGTAGCGCTGGTTGAAGAGATTGCCGCCGTTGGTAGGCCAGCCGTCGGTTGGCAAGGCAGCCAGTTGTTCGCCGGTGAAATCGCCGCCTGGCGCGGCTTCCTGGCTGCACGCCGACCCCAGTCCCATGAAGAGGCAGGCCAGGGCGGTTGCCATGGATCCGCCGATTCGGGAAAAGGTCGAGGATTGGGCACTTCGCTTCAACACGATACGCTCCCTGATGGTGTCTGCTGAATTTGCTGAGAAAGCGGAGCATACCCAATTGCGGCCGTCATGGGCGAATTCCGTGCAAACTAGTGCTGCATCAACCTTATAACGCCGTATCAGTGGCCGCAGTCGCACGAACACCGGGACCGGCGCGGTACTTGATCGCGATGATCGGCCGGCAAGCGTCGCTCCGCGCTCGCGGATGGATGAGCAACAGTCAGCCTGATAAAGTGACGGAAATTGTTGACTGGTGGTGACGATGAAAAGAATTTCCTTCCTGTTGGCAGTACTGGCCCCGTCAACCGTTGCCCTTGCCCATCATGGCGCACCCAGCAATGCCCAATACGATATGGACAATATCGTCGAGCTGGAGGGCCCGGTCACGGAAGTCTTCTGGCGCAATCCGCATGTCCGGATCAGGCTGCGGGACACGTCGGGAGAGATCTGGGAGGTGGAGTCGGGTCCGGTGAGCTGGCTCGCGCGGCTCGGCTGGACTGCCGACATCGTCAACGTCGGCGATCATGTGCGGGTAGCGGGCAACGTGTCCCGGCGCCGCCCCAACGAGATGGCCCTGACGAACATGTTGCTGCCCAATGGCCAGGAATTCACCGGCAGTTCGCGGCCTCGTCCGTTGCGGTTTTCGGAGCAGCGCCTGGCGGTCGACAGGATCGAAATCGACGACGCAGCACGTGAGCAGGCTATCCGCGACGCCAGCGGCATATTCCGCGTCTGGGCGTGGGGTGTCGGCGAGTTCGGCGGCGGCGGCACACCGAACAACGAGGCGGAAATGCTCACGGAGTCAGCGCTGGCGGCTCGCGAGGCCTTCGAAGTGCTGACTGACGAGCCGATCCTCGACTGCGTGCAGGACGGCATGCCCCGGGCCATGTTTCATCCCACGGTGCTGGAGTTCACGGATGGCGGTTCCGAACTCACCCTGAGAAGCCACGAGCACGACATCGTTCGTACGATACACATGGAGCCGGCGCCCGATCCCTCGACTCAGCCGGCGGGCCCGTTGGGCTATTCGGTGGGCGCGTGGGAAGGCGATACCCTGGTCGTGACGACGACGCGGGTCGACTGGCACCTGTCTGACGATGAAGGCACGCCGCAGAGTCCCGATGTGCGGTTGGTGGAACGGTTCACCCCCACTCCGGACGGCAGCCGGCTGGACTATGAAGTGACCGCGTACGACCCGGTTAACCTCACGGGTCCTTCAGTGCGCACCGCACACTGGATGTGGGTGCCGGGGCTTGAGGTGCTGCCCTACGAGTGCGAGCTCTGGGAGCGTTGACCGCGCCCGGCAACGCGCCATAGACCAGCTAGCCGCGCTTTGCGCAAGCCAGGCCGCGCATACCGGTTTCGCCAGGCCGGATGGGTGGCGGTCTTCCGGGTGGCGCGCTAGCGTACCTCGGTGATGGCGCCTCGCGAGCCGTCGCTACGCAACCACTCCTGCGCCTGTTCGGTTTCTTCGCGCAGGGCCGCCCGGGTCAGGCACCGCCGCTGGGGAATATGCGAGCCGGTGGGTGCGATGCGTTCACAGACGACGTCGGATTCCTGCGGGGGGCGGGTCAACGCCACCTGCTCGGCGTTGAGCCTGATCTCCTGCAAGGTCTCGGAATCGGGCACCTCGGCAGCGTTCGCCTGCTGGGCATCGGCGCTCTCGGACATGTCCTGCTGTGCCGCACAAGCTGCCAGCAGACCGCTGCCCAAAATTGCAGCGAGGGCCATGGTTCGGTTCAATTCCATGAGAATCTCCAATGGCCAATATACCCTGCGAGTCTAGCGTATTAGATGTGCAACGGGAATGCCCTGCGGGATGTTTGCCGGCACAACTGCGGCTTGCGCTAAGAATCGTCTACAGGGGCGCTCCGGTGGAGCAAACGGGTTGATCGGGACACGGGTGCTGGCTAGAGTGGTACAAACCGGACTGCGCGCCAGGGGAGACCCAGATGAAATCAGCCATAACCGCCATTGCCGCCGCGCTGATCGCAAGCGCGCTCACCTATCTGTTCACCGGACAGGGGCAGGGCGCCGGCGGCGCGGACGTCGAGGGGTTGCAGGCGCAGATCGGCGAGATCGCGGCGCAAGCGGCGGCCGGAGGCGGCGGTCAACGGTTCGTGATCGTGGGGGAATCCGAGCAGGATGCGTGGCTGCGCGGCGCCAATCGCGACGGCTCACCCCGCCCCGGGCCCGCCGACGACCAGAAACCGCTGGCCGACGCGTCCAATTCCCTCTGCTTCCTGACCAAGGTGGAGATCGAGGGCATGGACGGCCCGGAGGACGTGGCCACCTGCAGCATCCAGGTGGATGAGTTCACCAACTGGTGGCAGGTGCACGCCACCCAGGGCGAAGGGACCAACGCTTCCATTTCCTGCAACGCCCGGTGCATCGCCTGGGAGTGATCGAACGATGGTTGCTGCGACGTCAGCCGTAAAGCCCCGGAAGCGGATCATTCGGAATCGGCCGCCCAAGGCCCACCCGTTCCTGCCCAGAAGGTTGCAGACGCCCATTTTTCTCGTGTGGTTGCGCCGCAGCCATGGCTGGCTGGGGATCTGGGGCGCGGTGGCGGGAATCCTGTTCGGTCTCACCACCATTGCGATGGTGCATGCGAACATATTCCGAACCGGAGAGGACACACAGACGGTCGTTCAGCTTCCGGTGAGTGGCGCCGCCATCGACAGCGTCGACGATCTCGGCGCTTTCGTTAAAGCCGAGTTGGGCCTGAGAACGGAATGGCGGCAGCCACGAAACGCGCCCCCTGTAGTTACACTCGCCGAGTCCGGCACGGTCGAGGGCGTGGAGACGGCGGGCACCGCGGCAACGGGCGCCATGGGCAGCGGCGGTCGGCGGGGCGGCGGAGCCGTCGGCGCGCAAAGCAGTCAGCCGGTTTTCGTAACGCAGTTCACGTCCCCGCAACGCACCCTGGATCTGCGCTACGTCGCCGGCAACGAGTACATTCAGATTGTCGATACCGAGCGTGGCTTCTTCGAGACGATGAACCGGTTGCACCGCGGCAACGGCGCGCAGTTGGGGTGGACGCTGCTGGGCGATGCGTTTTCCGGCGCGCTCATCGTGCTGGCCCTCAGCGGAGTGCTGCTGTGGAGCCGGATGGACGGTTCCCGTCTGCTGGCCATCGGTCTGGGCAGCGCGGGCCTGCTGGCCGTGGTGTATTTCGGATTGGCGGGGGCATAGTGGTTTCAACTACAGCAGACGCTGTCGGCAAGCGACCCACGGCCAGGAAGGCGCGGCCGCCCAAGGCGCATCCGTTCCTACCCCGCGCCCTGCACACGCAAAGGGCATTGCGCGTGATTCGCCGCACCCATTCCTGGATGGGCATGGCCGGTGCCGCAGCGGGCGTGATCATCGGCATCAGCGGAATCACGCTCAATCACCGCGCGGTCCTGAGCGGGCGTCTGCCGACGGACATCACCAGCTTCCAGGTCAACGCGCCCGCCGACGGGTTTGCGAGCCAGGCGGAATTCGAGCGCTTTGTACAGGTGTCGCTGGCGCTCAACGGCCCGACCCGGGAGCGGCGCGGACCGGCTCCGCGGTCTTCCGCCGTCGAGCTGGGCGACCGGTTGGTGCAACAGCCCCCCCGCTTTGATGCCTATTACGCTTCCGCGAGGGAAGTCGTCGAGGCCAGTTTCGTCAACGGCAATCGCTATATCGATGTCGTGCACACGGAGCGAGGGTTCTTCTCGACCCTCAACCGCCTCCACCTGGCCTCCAACACGGGTCCCGTCTGGGTGGCGATCGTCGATGCGTTTTCCGGTGCCCTGGTGGTGTTTTCCATCACCGGACTGTTGCTGTGGTCGCGGCTCACGGGCCCGCGGCTGCTGGCCATAGGTCTTGCAAGCTCGATGCTGCTGGGCACCGTTTACTATGCGGGGATTCTCTAGCTCCCCTCGCTTCGGGCCGAATCGTATGGCAGAACATGCGTCGCAGGCCCGCGTGACCTCTGCCGTTGCAATCCAGCCGATAGCGCAAAGAATTGTTATGCTGTCGGAGTGCGCAACGGGCGGGCGCTAAGCTCCGGATAGCGGGTGTGCCGGATTCGTTGTGTAACGGAACCACGCATTTGCATCGGGGGGTAAAAGAGCAATGAATACAAGCAAACTGACACATTGGAACCTGGTTCTTGCGGCCGTCGTCCTTGCGGCCGGCTCAGCCCAGGCTCAGGAACAGGAACTTGAGGAAATCGTCGTCACCGGCAGCTATCTCTTCAATGAAGTGGATTCGCCCAGTCCGGTGGACGTGATCGACAGCGAGCGGTTGTTCGAGGTGCCCGCGTCCAACCTGTCCGACTTTTTCTATTACGACGTACCGCAGAATTTCGGCGCCGAACAGCGCAGGTACCAGGACGGCGGCAGCGGCAATCACAGGACGGGGGCGCGCAACACGCGCATCAACCTGCGCGGCCTGGGCTCGGAGAACACCCTGATACTGCTGAACGGCAGCCGCCTGGTGGATACGCCGAATCCGGATACGGCCGGCTGGCGCAACGTCGACATCAGCAACATCGTGCCGCGCATCGCCATCGGCCAGATCCAGGTCCTGCACGACGGCGCCTCGGCAACCTACGGAACCGACGCCGTGGCGGGCGTGGTCAACTTCCTGACCCGCAACGACTTTCGCGGCTTTGACTTGAATCTGGACAGCCGTTACTACGAAGAAGACCTCGGCGTGAACGACTACACCGTCGGCGCTCTCTGGGGGGCCGGAGACGACGACACCAGCATCATCGCGGCTTTTGAATACCACGATGAGGATCCCTGGTACTCGTATCAGGTGACGGGGATTCCGCTGCCGGAGGGTACGCTGGGGTCCGAGTTCCGCGGCGAAGGCGACTCGGCGCCCAACAGCCGCGGCCTGAATACCTTCTCGCCCGCGATCACCACGCCCACGCCCCATGCCAGCGGTGCGCCGAACTGGGAGTACGGGAGGGGCCGCGCGCCGGATCCGCTCTGCGGAAATCCCGGCGGAGTGCTGGACCTTCCCGACCGGCAGGTGGGCTACGTGACGTCCGGCAGAGGCGGACCGACGTGCTTCGAGTACAACGACTACCCCAGCGGCGACAGCGCCCGGCAAGGCGATCGAGAGAGCCGCAACCGCGCCAGCATCTACACGGCTGCGAGCCGGAATTTCGGCGACCGGCTCACCCTGAGCGGGGAGTTCGTCTACGCACGCGAGCGGTCCCTGCGGGAAGTCGGGTATACCTCGGGCAACTCCAGCCAATGGAACGGCAATTTCCTTGACACGCCCATCTTCCCCGACCACCCGGCCATGGTCTACAACTCGATGCTGGATCCGGGAAATCGAATCTGGAGGAACGCCGTGCTGCCCCGGGTGGAACGGACCATTCCCTATCTGCAGCGCAATGACACCCTGTATCACTCCGATCACAAGCGATTCGCCGTGAACCTGGAAGGGGCGATCAACGACCGGTGGACCTGGCAGGTCGGCGGTTCCTGGTCCGAAGCCGCCCAGACCAGCCGGATGCCGGACGGCAAGGTGGTTAACCGCCAGAATGCCTACCTGGGACTTGGCGGCCCGGACTGCGATCCGCTGGTCGGGCAGCCGGGTGTCGGCCCCTGCCAGTACTACAACCCGTTCATGAGTTCCATGCTGCCGAATCCGATGGTGGACCACGACGGGGACCCGTCCACGCCGCAGGTGAATCTGTCCAACTCGCCGGAACTGCTGGATTGGCTGGTCGGCCAGCGCGTGATCGACGGCGAGGCGCAGTTCTCGACCGTCGACTTCGTGATCACGGGCGATTTCGGGCAATTGCCGGGCGGGCCGGTCGGGCTCGCAGCGGGCATCGGCCACCGGGTCGACGACCTCCATGTGGATCTGGATCCCGTGTCCAATGAAGCGGCCGGATGGCTGTCGCGTTCCCCGGCCGACGATTTTTCGGGCAAGACGGCCATCGACAGCGTTTTCGTGGAGCTGGCGCTGCCGGTGACCGACAACCTGAACGTGCAGGTCGCGGCGCGCAACGAGAACTACAAGGACAGTTTCACCAACACCAGCCCGAAGATCGGGCTGCTGTGGCAGCCGAACGATCGGCTGAGCCTGAGAGCTTCGCTGGGGCAGTCGTTCAAGGCGCCGACGGTGGTGCAGACCCAGTCCACTCAGGTAGCCGGGAATGCCATCTGCCTGCAGATCGTACCGGCGACCAACTGCCGGAGAGGCGGCGGAGGCGGACGCTTTTTCACCCGCGTCACCTATGTCACCGTCGGGGACCCGAACCTGAAACCCCAGGAATCGGACAATCTCTCGTTCGGATTCGACCTGGATATCACCGACACCCTGTCGGTCGGTGCGACATTCCTGAACTATGACTTCACCAATGTCATCACCACCCCGAGCCGCCGGTCGCTGATCGAACGGCCGGAGTGTCACCTGACCGATGCGTCGGGCAATCCGGTCACGCAGCCCGACCCGGACGGCGGCAGACAGGCCCTGTACATTCCGATTTCTCGGGTCGTGGACGGCAGGGAAACGTGTTTCAACGTCACGCTGCCCGATCCGGACGGTTACATCGGGATGACCCATTCCTTCACTTCGTTCTTCAACCTGGACGGCAGGGAACTGCAGGCTCTGGACTTCAACCTGAGCTGGATGCGCGATACCGCAATCGGGCTGTTGTCCTTGCGCCCGAACATCACGTACCTGCTGAAGGATGAAGTCACCAGCCCCGTCAGCAACGACGGGCTGCCGGTGAGCCAGGTGGGCGCCGCCTTCTTCTGGAACGGTCAGGCGGAATACCGGGCCGTGGTGAACCTGGGTTGGGAGCGCGGCAACCACAGCGCGCTGGTTGCCGGACGGCATATCTCGCCCATCAATTCGCTGTCGATCACGCCGGTCGCCAATGGGCCGGACATCGTTGCCCTGGGTGAGGACTTCGGCAGCACGACCACATGGGATGCCATCTACAATTACCGTTTCGGCGCGCAGCAACAGGGGCGTGTTAGTCTTAACGTGCAGAACCTGACACGGTACCTGCCGTCGGGGCAGATTCGCGGCCCGGCGCAGGGGCGCCGCTATGGTTTGCAGTTCAGCTATTCCTTCGAGGATATCTGATCGTACGGTTACAGACAGTTTTGGCAGAGAGGGGCAGCGAAAGCTGCCCCTCGCAGTTTGGGGTATTGGAAATGCAAACAATTTGCGTTGGCAGGCGAATATGAGAGTCAGTTTCAAAAGGTCAGCATCGTTGCAGTTAACTCTGCTGGGTTTGGCAGGATTGTCGCCGGGTGTGGCGCAGGAAACCGGCGAGGAGCTGTATCACACGGCCTGCGCGGCGTGTCACGGCGGCGACGGTTCGGGCAACAGCGTGTCGCAGCTCGGGTTCCTGGACCTCGTGGTGCCGGACTTCACGGACTGCGATTTCGCGGCCCGGGAGCCGGACCCGGACTGGTACGCGGTGATCCACGCCGGCGGTCCGGTGCGGGGCTTCGACCAGATGATGCCGTCCTTCGGGGACGCGCTGGAGCCGGAGCAGATCCAGTCGATCCTGGACCACGTCCGCACCCAGTGTACGGACGATCGCTGGCCCCGGGGCGAGTTCAACCTGCCGCGCGCGCTGTTCACGGAGAAGGCCTATCCGGAAGACGAAGTGGTGCTGACCACGTGGCTGGATGGCGGCGAGCAGAACACGTTCATCCACGAATTTCTCTGGGAGTACCGCTTCGGCGCGCAGAACCAGATCGAAATCGCCATGCCGTTCCAGGTGACCGATTTCGGCGGGGAGCAGGGCCGCCAGGGCGGCACAGGGGATCTTGAGATCGGGCTGAAGCGCAACCTCAGCTACAACATGGACACCGGCAACATCTACAGCGTCGGCGCGGAGCTGATCGTGCCGTCGGGCGACGACGCGCTGGGGTTCGGCGGGGGCACCTACAAGTTCGAGCCCTATTTTGCCTACGGCAAGCTTCTGCCCGCGGACTCCTTCTTTCAGATGCAGGCGTTGCTGGAGTTCCCGTCGGAGAGCGAATTCGAAGACGAAGCCGAACTGCGGGCGCTTCTCGGGCGGACCTGGACCACCGGCGGCCCCTTCGGCCGGGCATGGACCCCGATGTTCGAGGTGATCGCTTCCAGGGATCTCGGGGGCGGTGGGGACATCGAGTGGGACCTGGTGCCGCAATTCCAGGTGACGCTGAACACGCGTCAGCATGTCATGGCGAATTTCGGGCTGCGGATACCGACGGAGGACGAGCCCGGACGCGAGACGCAATTCGTGTTCTACCTGTTGTGGGACTGGTTTGACGGCGGAGTGCTGGAAGGATGGTAGGCGTGAGAAACAAAATGCGAAATTTACGTTCGGCCGCGGCGGCACTCGGCCTCATGCTGGTCTCGAGCCCGTTGCTGGCGCAGGAGCAGGGCTTCTTCCACACGTCCCACCAGTGCGTCGCCTGCCACAGCGGCGTGGTGTCACCGGAAGGGCAGGACATTTCCATCGGTTATACGTGGCGCGCCTCGATGATGGCGAATTCCGCCAAGGACCCCTACTGGCAGGCGGGCGTGCGGCGGGAGGTCATGGATCATCCGCAGGCACAGGCGGCGATCGAGGACACCTGCGCGACGTGTCACATGCCCATGGCGCGCTTCCACTCGGCCAACAACGGGGGCGCCGGCGAGGTCTTCGCCAATCTTGCGCCCTGGGACAATGTCCTGGCGGCCGACGGCGTCTCCTGTGCGGTGTGTCACCAGATCCAGGACGACAACTTCGGCGAAGAATCCAGCTTCACCGGCGGTTTCGTCATCAACACGACACTGGCCATGGGCGAGCGCCAGATTTTCGGTCCCCACGAAGTGGATGCCGGGCGCCAGACACTGATGAATTCGGCAACCAATTTCGTGCCGACCACCAGCGAGCACCTGGCGGAATCGGAGCTGTGCGCCACCTGCCATACGCTGTTCACCGAAACGCTCAACGACGCGGGCGAGGAAGTGGGCATGCTGGCGGAGCAGGTGCCCTACCACGAGTGGCTTCACAGCGACTACCGGGCCACCGACAGCTGCCAGAGCTGCCACATGCCGGAACTGGTCGAGGACGCGCCCATCACTTCGGTGCTGGGCCTGTTGCGGCCCGCAGTCAACCAGCACGTGTTCCGCGGCGGCAACGCCTTCATGCTGGGGATACTCAACAAGTATCGAACCGAGCTGGGCGTGTCGGCGCTGCCCCAGGAACTGGAAGCGTCGCAACGCAGTACGCGGGAGTTTCTCGAATCCGAGACCGCCAGGGTGAGCGTGGACTCGGCGCGCATGGCCGGCTCGACGCTGGAGCTGGGCGTGGCGGTGGAGAGCCTTTCGGGGCACAAGCTGCCGACAGCTTATCCTTCGAGACGCGCCTGGCTGAGGGTCGCGGTTACCGACGCCTCGGGCAATACGCTGTTCGAATCGGGGGTGCTGCAGCCGGACGGTTCCATTGTGGGCAACGACAACGACGT
The DNA here is from genome assembly GCA_022825505.1 of Gammaproteobacteria bacterium. Lineage (GTDB taxonomy): Bacteria > Pseudomonadota > Gammaproteobacteria > Steroidobacterales > Rariloculaceae > UBA6522. The sequence continues at coordinate 14,900 of JAJDWR010000025.1, forward strand.
GGACGGTAGCCGATTCGAGCCTCATTACACGACCATCGACAGCGCCGATGAGGTGCAGATCTACGAGTCGGTGATGGTGGACGTCGACGGCGACGTGACTACCGGGTTGCTTTCGGGAGCGCGCTACATCAAGGACAATCGCCTGCTGCCGAACGGCTTCGACAAGAGCACGGCTTCGTGGGAGATCGCCGTGCTTGGAGCAGCAGCGGACGACGCTGATTTCGTGGCCGGCGGCGACCGGGTGGAGTACCGGGTTGACGTATCGGGGGCGAACGGTGCGGTCACGGTGTCGGTGGATCTGCTGTTCCAGACCATCGGATTTCGCTGGGCGGAGAACCTCAGGGACTACGATGCGTTCGAGACGAATCGCTTTGTGGGGTATTACGAGGAGTCGGCGGCGAGTTCGGCGGTGACGTTGGCCAGCGATTCGTTTGTGTTGCCGTAGGCGAACGACGCTTCGGCGTCACGATTCCCCGAAGACGCGTTCGCCGCGGGTGAACGTGCGCACCAGTTCCGGCTCCCCGCCGCCTTCCCAGGCGTCCACGCGGTAGCCTACCGCGCGGAGCATGGGCGGGCCTTCCGGATAGACGGCCGGGTCCCAGACGGGACGCGCCACGGAGACGAAGGTCACGTCGCAACTGTCGGCGTCGAAGGTGGCGACGCAGTAGCCGTGGACGTCGTTGTCGGCGTAGGCCAGATGCGGGTTGGGCGACGCTCCGGCGGCCGCCAGGGCCTGGTCGAGATCGTTGGTCTCGTACATTGCCTGGGCGGCTGCGGCGCCCTCGCGCATGCACAGGTTGAGATTGCAGACGCGCTCCTCGGTGCCGCCGGGACCCGGCCGGCTGTACATGCCAAGGTGCGAGAGCCCGAAGTTGCCCATCGCCCGCTCCAGGAAGGGGCCGCGCTCGAAGGCGGAGATCGTCGTGCAGGTGAAGTCGGGAATGACGTAGCGGGGCGTTTCCGCTGCGTAGTTTTCGGCCACCAGGCCGGCGTAGTGCGCGTGCCGGTCGCCGCTCAGGGATACCACGTTGGCGATGCCGTTCTCGCGGATGAACCGCATCAGTTCCTCGCGCTCGTTGGGGAAGCCGTCCCAACTGTCGGTCCACAGGAAGCCGCTGCCGGCATCCGGGTTGATCCGGCCGGGGTCGAAGCGGAAACCCATCACCGGTTCGGCGTTGGCCCAGACTTTCCAGGTGGCCTCGCTGGCGGCCAGCGCATTCTTGAACCACTGTTTCTGGGGGATGCCGAGCATGGAAACCGCCGGATCGTTGCGCCTCGGGTTGGGCACGGTCTCGCCGTTGATGACGACGGTTTCCGGCGGATTGCCGCCGTCGGCGTCGCGGCCCTCGGCCAATGTGTTCAGCAGTTCGCCGTCGAACAGGCTGAGGCTTGAGAAAACGTTGACGGAACTCTGTTCGTCCTCAACATTCTGCGCCGAATAACCCGGGTGGGCGCTGGGTCCCCGGTAGGAGCGATTGTCCGTCACCAGGATATCCACGTGGGCGCCCCAGCGCACCGTCCGGTAGCACGTCTGGGACAGGATGGCCGCCAGGTTGTTGGGTTCCATGGAGAGAAAGCCGTCGCCGAAGTCCCGCATGGGGGCATTGTCGATGGCCTCGGGCTGCTCGAAATCCCGCGCTTCATTGGGGACGCCCGGCACGCTCAGGCTGTCGGTGAGGATCTGGGGCACGAATTCGAACCACGCCCGGGTCGCGGCCGTTCGTTTCTTTGGATTGGATCGGCCGCCGGTGTAGCTCTGCCAGGTGTCGTTGCCGAATTCATGGTCGTCCCAGAGGGCGACAAAGGGGTACATGGCCCGCGCTTCCTGAAGGTCCGAATCCTCGAGGTAGCCCTTGTAGATGCGCCGGTGATCGGCCAGATAGAGGTCGAAGTCCTCCGGGTCGGGAGGTTCGCCGCCGCCCGGCGCGCCGCCCATGCCCATCCCCGCCATGCCCATGGCCGGCGGGCTTTCCGCTGCGGGTTCGTCCGGGGTCACGCCGTCCGCAAGACCGGGAGGGCCGAACGCTTCACCGGGATTCTCGGGCAGGCCGTATACGTAGTCGCCCAGGTGCAGGATCAGGTCGACGGCACGGTCCGCGCCGGCGGTTCGCTCGTCGCGGATCAGCCGCTGGTAGACGCCGTGTTCGTTCGGCGGCCAGCTCTGGCAGGACACGAAGGCGATGCTGACTGGCTTGCGTGCATCGAGCGGCGGCGCCGTCCAGGTGCGGCCCAGGCGGCTGGTGGCGCCGTCGGCGGCGATGAAGCGGTAGTAGTAGGTGGAATCGGGTTCCAGGTCCCGGACCAGGAGGCGCATGGTGTGGTCGCTGTCCGGCGAGGCGGTCAGGGTTTCTTCCAGCACCAGTTCCCCGAATTCGGAAGACCGGCTGACCTGGACCACCGCTTCGGGCTCGACCTCGCCCGCCAGCGGCTCCACCCGGCTCCACAACAGTACGGCGTCCGGTTGCGGGTCCGCGGAAGCGACGCCCTGCGGGAAGGCGTTGCGGTTTGCCGCAGCCGGACTGACAGTCTGGGCGAAGCTTCGCCGGGACGCCGGCAGCGTCAGCAGACCGGCCAGCGCGCCGGCCGAATACTTGAGGAATTTTCGTCGTTGGCTATCGTGCATGGTTTACCGGTATGCATGGCGCGTCTGCCGCCGTTTTCGTGGTCGCCGCAATTGCCGCCGTGCAGCACATGGCTAGGCGGTCTGGACGTCGAGGGGGCCGTGAGACTGCGGTTGGCCGGCCATGTGGTTCACGATCATGTCCGGCACTACCGGCACCCGGTTGAACAGGTGCCCGCCGAGTGCGTCGGAAATCGCCGACAGCACGGCCGCCGACGCCGCGCCCATGGGCGGCTCGCCGATGCCTCGTGCACCCACCGGGTTCTGGGGGTCGGCGATGTCCGTGGCGCTCCAGGCCATGATCGACGGTACGTCCAGGTAGCTGGAGGGCTTGCAACCCAGAAGCCCGACATTGCCGGGAAGCGCGTTCTGCGTGTCGTAAATCTGGCGTTCGTGCAGCGCGAAGCTCATGCCCCACACGCCGCCGCCCTTGACCTGCTGGGCCAGTCCCTGGGGATGCAGCACGGTGCCGCAGTCCGCCACGCCGACGTAGTCGATGATTTCCACCTTGCCGGTTTCGAGATCCACCTCGACCTCGGCGAATCCGACGGACAGGGCCGGGACAGTGCCGTCGCTGGGGAGGTTGTCCCTGGCGATGCCCACCAGCCCGGTGCCGGCAACGCCGGCGACGGCCGCCCGGGTCACGTCGGCGATATCCTCCGGGGCTTCGGCGCCGGAGTATCTGCCGCCGAGTTCGATGGCTCGCTGTGCTGCCTGCCGGTAGGTAATGTAGCGTTCCGGATCCGCCGTGGCGAACACCCGATGGTCGCCGACATCGTAGTCGTCCGGCGCACCGCCCAGGTCCATCGCGGCGATTTCCTTGAGTTTCTGCAGCGCATCCAGGGCCGCCACGTAGTTGGTCCGGGTCATGGTGTACGAGGTGTTGCTGCCGTTCTGAGCGGACGCGCTCGGCAGATGCCGGGTGCTGATGCCGTGCTCGATCACGCAGTTCTCCCAGTCGCAGCGGAGGACCTCGGCGGCCGGCCGCGTCGTGGCCACGTACGAGTAGGTGCCCAGGTTGCCGACCCCGCTATGCAGGTGCAGCTTGCCTTCGGGTGTCAGTACGACCAGGCCGTCGTAGCCGCTGCGGCCCGCGGAATGGTACGCCTGCCCGATGCCCACGCCGTAGGCCTTCGGGCCCTGCCGCTCGCCGCTGCGCCGGCTGCGGGCGGCCCACTCGAACTGCTCGGCGCCCTGATCGAGGGCTTCGGCCATGAAGGCGCTGGTGAGCGGCCCCTGCTGGGAGCCGACGGTGCCGGAAGAGTCGGGCGCGTTGATGCGGCGAATGGCCAGCCGGTCGAGCCCCAGTTCCCGCGCGGCCTTGTCGATGATCGGTTCCACCGCGGCCGCGATCTGGTTCTGCCCCGGTCCGCGCTGGGCGCCTCTCGGCGTGGAGTTGGTGACGATGGTGATGCCGCGATAGCGCATCGACAGCGGCTGGTAGATGATCGACACGGCGCCGCCGGCGGAGTTTGCGTCCGGGAAGCCGCCGCCCGAGCCGCCGTCCTGCACCAAATACAGGTCCGCGGCTGTGATGCGGCCGTCGTCCCTGAAACCCAGCCGGATGTTCCCCTGAAAACCGCCCCGGGCCGAGCCCAGAAAGTATTCCTCGTGCCGGCTGATTCGCAGCATGACCGGGCGGCCGATCTTCCGGGAAAGCAGCGCCGTGATGCCGACGGTGAGAGAGCCGCCGGACTTGGAGCCGAAGCCGCCGCCGCAGTACTCGTTGACCAGGACGATATCCTCGACGCCGACGCCGCACTGCCGGGAGATTCCGCCCAGCGCCGCGGTGTGGCTCTGGCAGCCGGTGTGTACGTAGCACTTGCCGTTCTCCCAGTAGGACATCGTGGTGCGCGGTTCCATGGAGTGGTGGGAGTTGCCCTGGGTGACGAAGGTCTCGTCCAGGACCAGGCTGGCCTCGGCAAAGCCCGCTTCCACGTCGCCGAAGGACCACTCCTGGGACGGTTCGCCCATGGGTAGCTGCCCGTCGGGAACGGCGAAATCCCGTGCCGTCCACTTCAGCGTGCGGCCGGGGCCGCCGCCGCCCATGCCGCCCATGCCGCGTCCGGAGGATGCGTTGGTCCCGTCGCGGCCCGCGTTGGGTCCGCCGGGGTAGAGGCTTTCCAGTGGATCGACCACGAATTCCAGCGGCTCGGCGTCGAGCCGGATGGCGTCGACGGCATCCTGTGCGGTGCGCTCGTCCACGGCGGCCACGGCCAGGATCGGGTGGCCGACGAACAGCGGTTCGTTGGTGAGCAGCGTGGCCGCCCCCTCGTCTTCCGCCGTCAGAACGCCGAGAACGCCGTCCATGGCCAGCGCTTCCGAGACGTCGATCCCGTTGATTCTGGCGTGGGGCATGGGGCTGGTCAGCAGCTTGGCGAAGACCATGCCTTCGGCGCGGAAATCCTCCGCGTACCTGGCGCGCCCGGTGACCTTGGCCCGCACGTCGGGCGGTACGAAGTCTTTGCCGATCAACTCATAGGCCATGGGCGAAGCTCCTTCTTGTCAGGGCATTCTGAACGCATTCCGTGAGCGTCATGGTAGCACCGCAATGCCGTATTGCTGCCGGCGGTATGACAATTTTCGTTGAGCCGGGATGCGCATCGGTGGCACGAGTTTCCGGACGATTCGCGCAGCTTTGCGGCGTTGCCGGCAACCGCGCACTGGCTGGCGCGCGGAGCGTGGCGCAGAGTCTGTCAGGGAGCCGCCGTCGCGACGCCGGCGGAACCCGCGGCCTCAACATCCACGCCGTTCGCCCGGGCGTAGTCGAACCAGGCCCGGGCAAGTTCGGCGGCAATTTCCGGCTGGTTGGTGGAGAGGTCGTAGATTTCTGCGGGATCTTCGGCAAGATTGAACAGCGCTCCCGGGACGAATTCGCCGTCCTCCTTCCACCAGGCCAGCTTCCAGTCGCCGCGCCTGACGTAGCCGCCGCCCAGGCGGGATTCGATATAGGTGTGGAAGGCGTCGTCGTCGTCGCCATAGGCGGGTGTTCCGTGGAGCCACAGGTCGCTGACCGAGCGGCCCTGCATGGGCAAGGGAATGCGGTCGCTGTTGCCGGCGGGCTCGCCGGCGGGATGCGGGACGCCGGCCAGCTCCAGGAAGGTGGGCATGAGGTCGGTGACCTGGAAGAAGTTTCGGTCGATGCGCGCCGACGCGACTCGCCCCGGCCAGCGGAGGATTGCTGGAACGCGGGTGCCGCCTTCGGTGGTATAGGTCTTGTACAGGCGCAGCGGCGTGGACGACACGCGTGCCCAGTTGGCGCCCACCGTGACGTAGGAAGTGGCGTTGCCCAGGTTGTCCAGGCTGTTGTCGTCGGCTTCGTTGTAGCCTGCGCCCGTTGCGGTGCCGTCGGCGCCGTTGTCGGACATGAACAGCACGACCGTATCGTCCGCGATTCCCTGCTCGTCGAGATAGGCAAGGACCCGCCCGATCTCCTCGTCCATGATGTCCACCATCGCGGCGTAGATCTGCATGCGCCTGGATTCGCCGGCGCGCTCCGCGTCGGTCAACGAGGCCCAGTCCGTCAGATCTTCGTCCGCGTACGGCTCGAAATCCGCCGGGAACAACCCACGCTCGCGCAGCCGTTCGATGCGCGCGCTGCGGGTGGCCTGGTAGCCGTCCTCGTACCAGCCTTCGTACGCTTCTATCCGCTCGCGTGGCGCCTGCAGCGGGTAGTGGGGCGCGGTGTACGACAGGAACGCGAAGAACGGCCTGCCGTCGCCGAGGTTCGCGCCGATGTATTCGAGCATCCTGTCGGTGTAGTAATAGGTGGAATAGAAGTCATCGGGTACCGCGACGCGTTCGCCGTTTTCCGAATAGGAGTTCAACTCGGCCGACGCTTCAAGGTGCGGATTCGGGAAGTGCCGTCCCGCGCCCGGCAGCAGCGCGAGGACCTGCTCGAAGCCGCGCGAGGAGGGGACCTGATCGGTTCCCCGCCCGAGGTCCCACTTGCCCGTCATGTAGGTGTGATAGCCGGCGTCGCGCAGCACCTCCGCCAGCGTCGCCGCGTCGGGACTCAGCCGGTAATTGCGCCGGGGGCCCACGGCCGAGGTGTTGTTGTCGATGCCGGTATGGAGCATGGCGCGGGTGGGATTGCACTTGACGGCGGTGTGAAAGTCGAGAAACCGGGTACCTTCGGCAGCCAGGCGCGCCAGGTTCGGCGTCGGCATCTCCCCGCCGTAGGGGGCGATGTCGGAGAACCCCAGGTCGTCGGCGACGATCAGCAGGAAATTGGGTGGGGAGGTTGCGGCGGTCGCCAAAGTCGCCGCGCTATTCTGTTCGCTGGCGGTCGGGTCGGGCTGCGGCGCGCAACCGGAGAGGACCAGGCTGAAGGACGCGGCGGCGAAAATCGCGAGCGCGCGTCGACCAATTCGCTGCCAAATCGCGGCTACTCGCGGCCGGCGCACGGCTACCCGCGGTTGGCGCACGGTGATCCGCCGCCGAAAAATCTGCGGACGGCTCAGGGCATACCGCGACCGGAAAAGCCGCGAACAATGCAAGGCCCCTGCCGCGCGCGCGGGCGCGGCAGGGGCCTGCAATGCGGTCGTCCGGCGGATCAGAGCGGGCGGTTCGGCCAGATGATCGAGCGCCAGAAGTGGGCGTTGTGGCTGTTGTCGAAGCCGAGTCCTTCCGGCGGCGTGCGGAAGTGCTTCGCCACAAGTTCGAAGATCGGCTCGTACTCCACCTGGGCGTCCTCGTCCCAGCCGTACACGTCGTTCACCGTGATGACACGGGCGGTGTGATACCACTCGTGGCCCTTGGCGTAGTCATGGTGCGCCTTCTGATACTCGTCCGGTACGTAATCCTCGCCGAAGATGCGGATGTACATCTCCGGGTATTCGTAGTTGTAGTCCGGGTCCGGGAAAAAGCGCAGCGACTGGTGATACTTGATCGCCCAGGAGATTTCCTCGTCCACATACCCCTCGACCAGGTTGGAGCCCCAGTGGCCGTGGTCCACACGCCTTATCTGGTGGCCGGTGTCGTGCAGGGCGCACGCCACGACGACATTCTCGTCGTAGCCGGCCTTGAGCGCCAGGTTTGCGCTCTGCAGCATGTGGCTGTTCTGCCGGATGCCTCCGTCCGGCGCGTCATAGAAGCGCAGCCGCATGAAGTCCATGATGGTGGGGCGTTCCGGCATCGGTGGGGGCTCGGCCGCCGCCCCGCCGCCCATGCCCATGCCCTGGGCGAGCATCAGCCGGCGCTCAAGCTCGTCCTCGACCGCGTCGGCCTTCTGGCCAAAGGTCATGCCGGGTGTGAACGTCGCCGCAGCGGCGAGCGCGGCATTGCGCATGAAATCGCGTCGTTTCCTGTTCAGCTCCATGGGTACTGCTCCTGTCTCGTCGAATCGAGCATATTTGAAGCAAGTATAAACCGAAAATTTCGAGGGAATCGGGCGCACGGGTAAAGAACTGATAAGTTCCCGGCGGCCATCTCTGCGAGCGTGCGGGAACCTGCATTGTACAGGGGGTCAACGGTCCATTTGCCCGCCGTTGCGTTGTCACAACGAGATTGCGCGCACACCGGACCGGGGGCCGCCGGCCAGGCTCAACTGACTGAGATTCTCGCGGCCAGACCGCCGAACTGCCTGCCAGCCTAGACAATTGTTTGCAGTCGAGCCCTAAGCCCTGCATACGTAAGTCGGTAACATGGGTTGGTAGCAAATAACTTGGTACAAGCAAGGGCGCGCGTTTGGTTGGACAGGCAGTCTTTGCGCAGGTTAATGAGAACCATTATCATTAGCGACTTTGAATGCAGATGCGGCATTCAGATTGCAGCGCTGCGAAGCGGCTCCACGTGCCAGGGAATCCGGGCGAATATTGCAAGAGAGGTCATGTAGTGAAAAAGTTACATTTGATGACAGCGATCGTCTCGATCGCCATGCTGGGCGCGGCGGCTCAATGGGCGAATGCCCAGGAAGCCGAGGAGGAGGCGTCCCTTGAGGAAATCGTCGTCACCGGTTCCCGCGTGCTGGGCATCGAGGATTCGACGTCGCCGGTGGTCACCGTCGGCCAGGCGGAGTTCGAGGAAAACCCATCCGTCACGCTGGCGGATTTCCTGGTCGAGAACGTCACCGCCAACAATGGACAGTTGACGCTGGTGGACGAGAGCAACCAGAGCGGGCGGATACAGGGCGACCGGTCGACCGGCATCAACCTTTGGGGGCTGGGCGAGGAAAATACCCTGACGCTGCTCAACGGTTCGCGTCTGGTGTACAACGCCGCGCCGAGCAGGACGGGCTGGTTCAACGTCGATGCGAACTCCATCCTCCCGGGCATCGCCATGCAGCGCGCCGACATCCTGCTGGACGGCGGTTCGGCCATCTACGGCACGGACGCCGTGGCCGGCGTGGTGAATTTCATCCCCCGCTACGGGTTCGAGGGTATGGAATTCCGCGTACAGAGCGATTTCTACCCCGATGCCATCGGCACCACCGGTTCGGCAGCGGTCGAGGGGCTGTACGGCACGTCGTTCGGCGATGAACGGGGCTCCTTCCTGGTCGCCTTCGACTACCGCCAGACCATGGAGAACCTGGCCGCGGAACTGGGCCTGAATCATGCCGACGTGCCCCAGTGGGACGGTTCGGATGCGTTCTGGGCCGAGTACGGTGAGGATATGTTCACAGGCGGTGCGGGCTACGACTATACGGCGGCCGTCCCGTCGACCGGGGGCGGGGGTATGGGCATGGGCATGGGCGGAGGCGCCCCTGCCGGAACCGCGCTTGCCGACCCGCTCTGCGGAGCGACCGACCGGATCGACGTGCACTACACGCAGCTCGGCGAAATCGTCCCGGCAGGCGTGGATGGAGCGGGCTCCTGCGCCGGCTATCCGCTGCCGGATACCGACGGGCGCAGTTCCGACCGCTACACGGTTTTCGCGGCCCTGAGCTACGATTTCAGCGACAGCGTGCGCGGTTCCGCCGAGATCGGCTACAGCGAACGCCAGATTTTCGATCCCAACCGGTTCGATCCCAATGACGGAGCCTATATCGGGACGCCCATCCAGGTGACCTTCCCTGACAATCATCCCGGGCTGGCCTACTACAAGCAGATCGATCCGGCATGGGCGGCAGCGACAGCGCCACCGAGAAGGGGAATGGGGCCGGCGCCCGTGGTGTCTGGCGGAATTTCGCAGTTTCCCGTGGGTTTCGAGGATTTCTCCGGCTACGACGCCAGCACGATAAACATTCGCGCCGGCCTCGACATTCAGCTTTCGCCGATGCTGCAACTGGATATCGGTATTACCCAGGGCACCAGCACGGCCTCACAGGCAAGGATGCTGCAGCATCCGGCCAACTACACAAACGCCATCATGGGGCTTGGCGGGCCGAACTGTGACCCCGCCACGGGTACCCCTGGTAGCGGCGGCTGCGAATTCTACAATCCCTTCCTGAGTTCGGGCTTGCCGGATGCCGCTTCGCTGGGGCTTGCAAACTCGCCTGAACTGATCGCCTGGCTGGCGGACCCGGATCTTGCCGTCGCGCACTACGAGACCGGGCTGAGCGCGGTTGACGCACTGCTGCACATCGATACCGGCTGGGAGCTGCCGGGCGGTGCGGTGGGCTGGGTGGTCGGCGCCGATTACCGCCAGGAGGAAACCAATCAGGATTACAGTCCGGCCTACCTGGCGGGTGGCGAACTTCAGGGCTTCAACGATCCGCTGAGGCGTTTTTCCGGCGACGACGGAGCGACCAGCGTATTCAGCGAAGCGGTGTTGCCGTTTACCGACACGCTGACGATGCAGCTCGCCGTCCGGCACGATGACTACGACAGCGTCGGCGGTTCGGCCAATCCGAAGATCGGGATCAACTTTGCGCCGACGGACCGTGTGCGGCTGCGCGCCTCATACGGCCGTTCCCTGAAGGCCCCCACGATTGTCCACATAAACGAACTGGTTTCTTCCACCAGTATCCCCACGGGCCCGGGGATGGGCCGGCGGGGCGGTCAGCGCGTCAGCTCGGTCGAGGTCGGCGATCCGAATATCGTTCCGCAGACGGCGGTGCATACCAGCGTCGGAGGCGATTTCACCCTGGCGGAAGATGTTGGCGCGCTGCGGAGTCTGCAGTTGTCGGCGTCCTACGTGACGTTCGATTTCGAAGACCGCATCGTGCGCCTGGAGGCGGTGGCGCGAATACCCGACACGCCCGGTACCGGGGACTGTGGAGTCCTTGGCCCCAACAGGCTCTACGAGGAATTCTTCAGGGAAGACCCCGACGGAGTGCCGTGCTTCGACGGCGTGGATGCAGACGGCGACGGCAAACTGCAGCGGGAGGAATTGACGCATGCCTTCCAGTCGTACACCAATATCGCCTCATCGGAACTGGAAGGCGTCGACCTGCGACTCACCGCCGCGCTCGACACGCCGGCGGGCCTGATGAATCTGCAGTTGGGCGGCACCCAGACGCTCAAGTTCCTGAGTTCGGAGCGCGATCCGCTGGCGCCGCCGGTGGACGCGGTCGGCCGCACCGGCGTACTCGCCTTCACTGCGGCGGCGTTGCCGGAATACCAGATGGTCAGCAGGATGTCCATGCGCTGGGGCGGGGGCAGCCACTTTACGAGCCTCTCGGGACGCTACAAGAGCGCTATCCTCGATTCGTCCGACGCACTGCGCACCGGATCGTTCGCCACGTGGGATCTGCGCCATAGCTGGGACATCAATGACATGATCAACCTCAGCTTCACGGCCCGCAACGTAACCGCCTCGGCGCCCGTCCGCTCCGCAACAACCGTTCCCGTACGCGACGGTGTTACCTCCTATTTCCTCAACCTGCGGCTCTTGCTGGGCGAGGGACCTGGCGGAGGCGGAGGCGGCGGCGGCCGAGGTGGCCGTTGATCATCGCTTGCTAGAGTAAGGAAAAAGGGGGGCTTCGGCTCCCCTTTTTTCGAGTATCGGGTTGGCCTATTGGCGCAGCGCCGACCAGCCCCATTGTCGCCGAACTCGGCCTGCATTGACCGATACGCCCACGATGCGGCTGCCCGGCGCGTCGTTCAGCGTCAGATCGTGAGCTGCGGCTTGTTCCGCGTAAGCCATCCGGTGACGTGGCCCAACAGATCCGCGGCTGCCTCTAGCATTCGGCGTACTTGCGCCGAATTTGTGTCATGCGCTTCGAGTTGTCCTATTCTCGACAAGTTTTGCAAGCTCATCTTCGTTTGCCTTCAGGAATAGTTTCGGCTCGCTCAGAATGCGGGTTACGAAACGGTCCGCTTTCTTCGACAGTTTCGAGAACCTCCCCGTAGTCATGACGACCGGGTTTATCTCCCGCCGCAGAGTTTCCCGGAGCGAGGACAGTGCCTTCACGGCATCCAGTAGCGAGACGTCGCCCAGTATGCAGATGTCCAGGTCACTGCCGGCGGTTTGGCGGCCGCTGGCCATGGATCCGAAAACGAAGGCAGCGTCGATTCGGTCAACGCAATCCGACAAGGCATGTTGCAGCAGCGACTTCAGTCCCATCGTCTTGCGGAAAATCGCCGCGAGCTCTTCGTATATTGAACAGTTGGGATTGGCTTGATAAAAGACCTGATTTCCGGTCCTTTCGCGCACTAATAGCCCGGATTCCGCCATGGCTTTCAGTTCACGATGTAGTGAACCGGCGGATACGCCCGTTCTCCGCGCGAGCTCGCGAACGTGAAATCGCTCATCCGGATGCAAGAACAGGCTCGCCAACACCAGGCGCCGATACGGGCTGAACATGAATTCGATCGGTTGCCTGGCCATTGCGGGTGGAGATTGTTCTCACATGCGCTTCGATTGTAGCGAATGTGAGAACACGTGCAAGTTCTTTATTGCCGCCGATGTCTCGCGGTTATTCGGGCAGGGGCGGGGCGATATTGCACAATCATCGCGGCAGCGCCGACCAGACTCCGTTGTCGCCGAATTCAGCCCGGAGAGTTTCCAGGGCGACTGCCTCGAGCATCACGCAGGCTTCGATGCCGTTTTCGCAGTCGCGGCCCAGATCCTGTGCCCGCTGCACCCAGAGTGCCCGGCCGCCGCCGAAGATCATGACCGAAGCGGCGTCGTCGGCGCCTTGGACCATGATGGTCTGGTAGCGGGCGATGGGACGGCCGTTGAGGGCCGGGTTGCCGGTCATGCGTACACGGGCGCCGTTGGGGACCGTCAACTCATTCCAGCCCAGCTTGGCCAGGGCCGTCCAGGAAGGCCCGGACTCGAACGCCCAGTCGACGCCGTCGTCGGTGGTGACGCGGAAATAGGAGTGTGGGTTGGAGAGCCTGTGCGCCGTGACGGTGCCTTCCACCGAGACGGTGTCGCGGACGTCGAAGAACGCCGGTGCGGCGTGGTGCGCAAGAGCAGCCGAACTGAAGGACAGGCATGCCACCCACGCCATGCTTCGACTGGTCACCTTGAAGGGTTTCACGATTGTCTCTCCTGTGGCGGATTCACATTCGCGTGCTTGCTCGTATGGGCTATTCGTCTGCCGCATCGTCGAAAAAACTGTCGAAATCACCGAAGAACAGTTCCCGCTGGTCCATGCTGCAGGACCATTCGGCGATGTAGTCGCCGGGGTTGGGTACGTACTCCGCCCGCGCCAGCCGGACGGGGCCGTCGTAGTAGACGGGGTCGTCGATCTCCACGTCCAGCAGCAGCCGGGTCCGGTCGTCGTTCCAATGGAAGCGCTCGACGGTCGTGGTCATGGGGCTGGTCTGAATTGTGTGGATGTTCTCCACCAGATGGCTGGTTTCGATGACCAGGACATCGCCCTCCCACCGTCCGACGGAGTAGCCGTGCAAGGTATGGGGGGTGTCCGGGCGGGGCGGCTCGCCGCCGATGGGAATGGTCCGCCGCACGCCGAAGTACTCGTGGTGAAAGACGATCTCTTCGTCGGACTGGATGATCTCCACCGGGCGGGGCAGGCGGGTGAAGTGCCGGCTCAGGCCGTCGGCGATGCAGTCCAGGCCGGGATCGTTCTCGGCCGTGGCGGCCTCGCGCCTGGCGAGCCCCAACTCGTTGATGGGGCAGGCCTCCGAGCGGGCGAAATTCGTGCTCCGGCCGCAGGGCGTTTCGGCCCTGCCGGCCAGGTAGACACCGCTGATATCGACCTGGGCCTGGGCCATGGGAGAGCCGGCGGCGGCTGCCATCAGCAAAGCAGCCTGCAGAGCAACCCTGTTTGAAGCCTCGGCCCGCGACGAAACAGCGCGTGATCCCGCAACGCGGGACCCTGGTAGTTGCGAAGCGGCGGCGGTCGTCAGCAAGGCGGCCGGCAGCGGCCCTGCCCGCTTCACGCTACAGATCCTCCGGTCCCGGAGGGGCCGCGACTTCGCTGGCGCGCTGGGTCCTGGATCGCAGCAGTTGGCGGACCGGGCCGCCGTTGATCGAGACGTTGCGCATGGAGAAGCGGTTGACGTTGAACTGGCTCGGGCGGCCGTAGATCAGCAGCGTGTCGCCGACCTCGATCTCGCCGGGGTAGAGCCCGTAGGTCCTGGCCAGCAGTCCGGGCGCGTGACTGACCGCGTCCCAGATCTCGCCCTCTTCAAGCGGACCGCCGGTGATGCGGATGCGCACGCGGATGTGGGGGTCGGTCCAGAACAGCCTTTCCACCACGCCCTCGATCTCGAACTGTTCGGCGTTGCCGAATTCGGCGGCCACGGAATGGTGGGCGCTGGCGGCGCCGGTTCCCAGCAGGAACACGGCCAGCGCGGCAAGGGTTTTCAGCAGACGATTCATGATTTCGGTCTCCTCAATCTTCGGCAGGATCGATGTACGAACTCTCCAGCAGGGCCGGGTCGTAGTAGGGCACATGGACCTCGGGGTCGTACTCGCATTCGGATGGGTAGAAGAAGGTGTCTTCGGGCAGCCGCGTCCAGAAGGCGTGGGAAATCCGCGGCCATTCGTAGGTCGGGGGGTCGACGGCCATCAGCAGTACTTCGATGGTGTCGCCGTCGGGGCGCAGCGTGTAGCGTTCAAGGAACTTCAGTTCGTCGGAAGTCACCAGGGTCGCCCCGTGGGCCAGCCCGTCCGGGAAGCTGTCGGTTTCGATGACGATGGTATTGCCCTCGCGCCGGCCCGAAGACGTGCCGAGCATGCGCGTCGCCTCGGTCCGGGTCTCGCCGTCCAGGTAGATCACCCGTTCGGCGGCGTTGTGCTCGTAGTAGATTTCCAGCCGGTCGGGGAACTCGGCCATCCGTACGGCGGTGTTGGAGGCAAATGACGTGCGCGGCACGTTGTAGCCCTCGCAGAAGACCTCCGGATCGTCCATGACGGTGAGGTCTTCGGTTCGTGCCTGCCCGGCCTCGGTCAGAATGACGCCCGCGCTGTATCCCCGGGAGCGCTCCCACAGGCCGGTGAGATTCTTGCCCGACGCCGCCATGCCGCCCGCCGCGCCGCCCATCTGGGCCATGGCGGTGGAACCCGTGCCCAGCCAGATGGCCGCCAGCAGCGCCGATCGAAATATTGCCGGCTGCGCCGATTGGCGTATGGCCAGCAGCGCCGGTCCGCCTACTGTGTTGTTCATGTCAATCAGTCTCCTTGCTCCGAGCGCTCCCACATTTCGCAACTGCTGGTTTCGATGTTCCCGCGCGCGGCCCAGTTGAACGCCGCCTCGATGACCAGGGGTTCGTCGAACATTACCGGGTCCGTGGCGGTCAGGCGATAATCCAGCCGGGCGGGCTCGTCGCCCTCGGCCAGCATTACCGTAAACCGCTCCTCAAACGCCACCTGGTCGGTCTGCGGGGTGCCTTCCCGGTCGAAATACGGGTAGTTCACCAACGTCGTGTCGACCACGAGCATATTGTCGCCCTCCCAGCGCCCGACGGAGTAGCCGAGGTGGCTGTGGTCCGTACCTTCGGGCGGCGCGTCCCGGTCCAGGTGGATGACCCGGTCGCCGCCCCACCAGAAGTGGCGCATGACGATGCGATCGCCTTCGTCCACGAATTCCATGGAACCCGGCAGCATGCGCTCGGGCATGCCCCGGGGCACGCATTGCAGGATGGGGTGATCGATGGGCCGGAAGGCGTCCTTGGCGGCCCGCCCCGCCTCGCTGAGCACATGGTCGTAGTCCTGTTCGGCCATCCACTCGCTTGGCCTGAGGCCCATGCCCCAGATGCCGAAGATGCTGTCGGCCTCTGCTGCGGGCCGGTCAGCCCGGCGCCCGCGATCGGGCACGTTCTCCGGGACCAGGCGCCGATCCGACCAGATCAGTTCGCCCCGGCCCCCGGCGTACTCCATCCCGTTGGGCAACAACATGTTGCGCAATCCGAGGAAATCGGACCGGTGCCTGGAAACGAATCCTGCCGCCTTCACCTGCGCGCCGACCGGAAACAGGTCAGCCGTGAAGCCGCCGCTTTCCATCTGGCTCGGGACCCCGGTTTCCAGCTCCCAGAACGCCTCCTCCCCGGACTCGTCCACCACCTTGAGGCCGAAGCGCACATGCGGATTGCGCCAGAACACCTCGGTGAGGGTTCCCTCGAGAACCACCAGCTCGCCGGTGTCGTAGAACGCGGGGGCGCCTACCGGGCCGTGATGTGCCCGGAGCTGGGCCGCAGCAAGGCAGGCGATAAGGATCAGCAAGGTACGCTGCATGATCTCCCGATAATACCTGTTTCAATCCGCCCGGTTGGGGCGGTGGCGGTGAAACAATCGTATAGATTTGAAAAGCGTGCATTGCCACCGGGAACTTGCGGCGAACCTGTTGCGGTCGGCCGGGCGATGTGGTCTATTCGGTGGATTATCAACACGGAGGTCAGCCGGATGCCAAAGAAAATAATCGGAGCCTATCTGATCCTGGTGGCGGTCCTGGTAGGTGTGCACACCGTCGTCGAGCCGCTCTATCACGTTTCCACGGAAGCGCGTCCATACAGCGCAGCCTGGGACATCCTCAACGCGATGATGATCGTGGCGCTCGTCCTCGGCATCGTCTACGGCTATCTCCGCAAGAGCAGCGCCGACAATGACGGGGGCGGAGTGACCCGCGAATATCTCACCGCAAACACGCTCTTCTACGGCTTCCTGTTCGTGAGCATCCTGTTCTTCTGGAACTGGTTCAACCTCCGGAGTCCGGAATTCACCGCGATCGGCGACGACACGGTCTCCCTGGTGTGGATCGTCGTCGACGCCCTGCTGCCACTGGTCACCGGCGCCATGGGAGTCCATCTCGCACGGGGGGGCGGCGACTAGCAGTCACCATTCGGAGTTGCGCGCCGCATCATCACTCGATGATGCCTGTTTCACCAGGCACTGTTGCCGGGGTGACGCAGAACAACCGTATAGAATTGAAAAGAGCGCGTTGGACCGTGAACTTTCCGCCGTCGCTTGCAATTGCCTTCGCCTCGGGGCGCAGTTAACATTTCGTGCTGTCGTATCGCGGCAACGCCATTGTGCGTCTCTTGAGCAGGGAATTTCGCTGGCGCATGCAAAATTCCTCGCAGCGGGCCCTGCCCGGTATTCGAACGGTACGAAACGGCATGAATTTAAAGCAACATGCCTATAGTTCGCGGAGTAAACGCGATAAATTGTGACTCACAACCCCAGGAGGAGACCAAGAATGGTGCCCATATCAGACAGAATTTTTTGGCGAGCCTTGACCCTTTTGTTGTTTTCCGGCATCACCCTGACAGCCATTGCGCAGGACGAATTGGAGGAGGTGGTGGTAACGGGTTCGTATATCTCCAGACCGGCGGACCGGCCGCAGCCGGTGCAGATTCTGGAAGCTGCAACGCTTGCAAATGAACAGCGCAACCATCTCTCGGAAATCTTCCGCGACCTCAGCATCACCAGCGGGAGCTTCACGGGTTACCTGAATGCCGACGAGAATTTTGGTTCCACCACGGCCGCCGTTAATTTGCGGGGCCTTGGGCCGCGCGCGACGCTGGTGCTGCTCAACGGGAAGCGCCAGACCAACGACGGCGGCGTGGGTCCGGAAGGCGTGACCGCTGTGGACATCAACGCTCTGGCGCCGTCGATCATGATCGAGCGGGTGGAGGTGCTCACCGACGGAGCCTCCGCTCTGTACGGCAGCGACGCGGTGGCCGGCGTGGTGAACATGATCACGCGCAACAACTTCGAGGGCTTCGAGGTGTCCGCGACGGGCATGCAGGTCGACCGCGCCGGCGCCGGCGACTACACGATCGGCGCGCTCTTCGGCACCGGCGGCGAGAACACGCGCATCATCGCCGGTTTCGAGCGTGCGACCCGCGACGAGATCATCACCAACGACTTGTACGACTTCGAGCGGCTTGGCATCGGAACGGTGTCGAGCTTCGGCAATCCGGGCAGCTTTCAGCCGATCGGCGCCATGGGCGGTGCCAGGCGCGTGCCCGACCCGATGTGCGAGGATTCCTCGCTCGGCGGAACGCCCATCGGCGGCATCAACCTGGGCACCCGGTGCGGCTTGCTGCTGTCTCTCGACCGTTCGCTTGTGGCGGAGGAGGAGCGCCTCACCGGCCTCACGGTGGTGACCTCCGACCTCGGCGGCGGCGTCAGCGCGGAACTGGAACTCGGCTTCAGCCGCGCCCGCTACGGTCTCGTGAACAATACCTTTCCGATCAACGATCCTCCGCGCCCGGTGGTGCCGGCCGAGAATCCCGGCGTCAGCGCCGCGGGCGCTCCGTTCGCCGGTTCCGACTGGCAGGTGTGGCAGCGGCTGCGCAAGCCGCAGGATCCGGTGTTCGCGTTCCGAAGCGCCCGCACGTCCGACACCTGGCGCGTGGCCGGATCGCTGTCCGGCGACATCAGCGATTCCTGGAACTGGCGGCTTTCGGCAACGTCGTCTTCCAACGATTTCTCGAATGTTTCCGGCGACACCATCCGCTCGCGCTACGATGACGCATTGAACGGCTATGGTGGCCCGGCTTGCGGCAGCCGGACAGTGGGCGCCGCCGACAGCGATCCGAACTGCTACTGGTACAACCCCTTCGCCAATTCGTTCTCGGCCTCGCCCGGCGATCCGCAATACAACGATCCGTTCATTCTCAGCTACATGTTCGCCGAGTACCTTACGGAGGGCTTCGCCGATTTGACGTCCCTGGACTTCGTCGCCACGGGCGAAATCAACGAGTGGACGTCGTTGGCGGTGGGTTACCAGATTCGCGAACAGGGGTTCGAACAGGACTTGAGCCCGCTGGTCAATGCCGGCGCTTTCGCTTTCATGAATGACGCCGTGCCCGACTACTCGGGCAACCGCGACGCCAATGCGCTGTTCGCCGAGTTGGTCATGTTCCCAACCGAAGATCTTGAAGTGCAGTTGGCCGCGCGCACAGAGGAGTACAGTGGCGGCGCGAATTCAACCGATCCGAAGATCGGCCTGCTGTGGACGCCAACCGACTCGGTGTTCGTGCGCGCCACGGCCGGCACGTCGTTCCGCGTGGCGGGGGAACCGCAAACTTTCGGCATCGAAGCCGGCCGCGGCGCCGGCGTGGAAATGTGCGGTGCGCCGTGCGTAGACCCCAACAGCCCGACATTCGGGATTCCCGAAAATATCGATGCGGGTTCGGTAACCCGCGGCGATCCCGGGCTCGCTCCGGAGCAGTCCTCCAACTTCACCCTCGGCGTCACCTGGGATGTAAGCGACAATCTGACGATCGATCTCAACTACTGGAGCATCGACTTCGAGGATCTCATCGTTCAGGAGAGCACCCAGACGATCTGGTACAACGACATCGCCGACGGCACGATTGACGACCCGCGCATCGGGCTCAGTCCGTTGGCTACCACCAACGTGATCAGCCAGATGATCGCCAACGACATCCTTTCGTTCAACGTCAGCTTCATCAACGAGGACAGTCTCGAGACCAGCGGGCTGGACTTCAGGGTCGACTGGCAATTTGAGGCAGGGGCCAATGCGTTCGGCTTCGGCATCGACGGCACGCGCAATCTTTCCTACGACGTGACAACGCCAGGCGGCGGCACGGTGGACGGCCTCGGTTCGCTCAATTCGGCCAATAACGGCTACGCGACGCCGGAGATGAAGGCCAACGTTCGATTCGACTGGCGCCGCGGCGGCCACTTTGCCCAGGCCACGCTGCGCCACATCAGCGCGCTGTCGCAGGATCAGGCCGCGGACGTTGCCGATTCCATTGTCAAGGACTTCAACACGGTCGATCTGATTTACCGCTATGCCTGGAACGCATTTGGCGGACCGGTGGATGTCAGTGCCGGAGTGATCAACGCCACCGACGAGGAAGACCCGCAAATCGGCGGCTTGCTGACCACGGTGAATACCCGCAGCTACGACATTCGCGGGCGCATCTACCGGGTCGGCTTCAGCAAGTCGTTCGAGTAGGGGACCGGCGGCGTCGATTCGGGGTAGCCGAATCGGGCGCCGGGACCGGGGCAGGCCCGCGAATGGTCGGGATTCGCGGGCCGCTCTTGCTGCCCCACGTGTAAAATCCGGGCGGACACGGACGCAGGGGTCGCGGTCATGTCGGTCATTACGTCGACGGTTTGGGCCCTTAACTGTCGATACCGATTTTACTGTCGCGTTGCGCAGACGTTCCCACCGTGGTGGTACTCGCCCTGCTGGGAGCCCTTTTCACGCCGTTACTCCTTCGCATCAGCGGAAATCCGTTCGGGTCGCCGGCGTGTTGGCCCTGGCCGCCACTGTCGCGAAGCACGCAAAACAATACGCCACCGATTTGGGTATGATCCACGCGCCAATGTTCAGTGCGCGCCCAGCTTCCCTGTCGGCCCTGTCGCTCGGCCTGTTCGCCTTGCCGCTGGCGGCGCAACAGGCGCTGACCGATCCGGGTCAGAAGACCGTGCGCGTCGTGCGTACGGACACGCCGCCCGTCATCGACGGCGACCTGGGCGATGCGGTCTGGGCGCGGGCCGCGGTCGTGGACGACCTGCATCAGACGGCCCCGGTCGAGTACGCAGAACCGTCCGAGCATACCGAGATCTTCATTCTCTACGACGACGACGCCTTGTACGTGGCGGCGCGCCTGCATGACTCCGAACCGGACCGGATCACCGCCAACAACATGCGCCAGAACGACCAGGTGTGGGATGACGACCGCTTTTTCGTGATGCTCGATCCGTTCAACGAGCGGCGCAGCGGCTTCTACTTCGGCGTCAATCCGCACGGCGTGCGCAACGACGGCCTGTATCGCAACGTCAGCGACTCCTACCGGGACTGGAACAGCATCTTCGATGTCGCGGCGGGCCGTTTCGAGGGGGGCTGGACGGCCGAGTTCGAGATTCCGTTCAAGTCGATCTCCTTCGATCCCACCACCGACACTTGGGGCATGAACTTCTCGCGCGGCATCGTGCGCCGCGCCGAGAACCTCGCCTGGGTGTCGCGCGACCGGGCGTACAACCCGTCGATCTCGGGACTCGCCGTCGGCTTCGAGGGGTTGCAACAGGGACTCGGGCTCGACATCGCGCCGTCGGCCAGCCTGACCGGGGAGCGCACGTTCCCGCAGGATCCCCTGGCGGACGGCCGCTCGGATACGAGCCTCGAACCGAGCCTGGACGTGTTCTACAAGCTGACGCCGCAGCTCAACGCCTCGCTGACGGTCAATACCGATTTTTCGTCGACGGAAGTCGATGACCGCCAGGTCAACCTCGACCGCTTCGGGCTCTTCTTTCCCGAGAAGCGGGACTTCTTCCTGCGCGAGTCCGATATCTTCGAATTCGGCGGAATCGGCGGCCAGCGCCAGTCGGACATCCCGGGGCTTTCCGCGCTGGCTCAGAACGGCCGCCCGTTTTTCTCGCGCCGCATCGGCCTCAGTCCGGCGGGAACGCCCATCGATCTGGAGGCCGGCGGCAAGATCAGCGGCCGCGTCGGCCGCTTCGAACTCGGCGCCCTGTCGATTCGCCAGGACGCGTTCGGCGACATCGATGCCAGTAACCTGTCCGTCATGCGCGCAAAGGCGGGCGTCCTGGAGGAGTCGAATCTCGGCGTCATCGTCACCCAGGGCAATCCCGGTGCGAATGTCGACAACTCGCTGGCGGGGGTCGATTTCCTCTACCGCAACACGCGGCTGCCGGGCGGCAGGGCGCTCGAGGCCGACGTCTGGTACCAGCAAAGCGATACCGAAGGCGTCGATTCCGATCAGGCGGCTGCCGGTTTCGGCGTGCGCCTGCCGACGAACGAGGGGTTCAGGGGCGCGCTCGAATACAGGGAGTACCAGGCCAATTTCAATCCGGCGCTCGGCTTCGTCAATCGCAGCAACATTTCCAATGCCGAGGCAGGTCTCGGTTACATGCATCGCCCTGCCGGAGGTTACGCGCAGTCGTTGCTCATGGTGCTGCATGTGCAGCAGGTCGACCGGCTCGATACGGGCGCGCTGCAGACTCATGGATTGAGGTGGCGGCCGCTGGTGGTGCGCAACCGGACAGGCGACGAGTTCTCCTTTGCCTATCGCACCTTCACCGAGAACATCGAGGATCCATTCGAGATATCTTCCGGCATCGTCATTCCGACCGGTCGATACAAGCTCGAGGACTGGGGCATTCGTTTGCTGACGAGCGCCCACCGCAGGCTGGCCGCCAATCTGGTCCTGGTGCGTTTCTACAGAGGCTCCTACTTCAGCGGCGACCGCACCGACTGGACCGGGGAACTCACGTGGCGGCCGTCGGCGCGTTTTCGCGGCAACGTGAGCTACCGCTACAGCGAAATCGATCTGCCGCAGGGCAGCTTCGAGACCCGGCTGGTCGCCGCGGGCGTCGATTTCACGTTCACGCCGACGCTGTCCTGGGTCAACCTGATCCAGTACGACAACGTCACCGAGACCGCGGGCATCAACATGCGCTTGCACTGGATCCCGGAAGCCGGCCGCGAGGTGTTCTTCGTCATCAATCACAACGTCGAGGACCACGACCGCGACAACCGCTTTCGCTCGACGGCCTCCGACATGACGGCCAAGGTGAACTACACGTTCCGGTTCTGACCGCTTCCCGAACCGCCCCACGCAACTGTGGGCCTGATGGCGGGGTATCGACTATCGGGCCGCTTGCGCCCGCATATCGGCTGCCGCGTCCTGCCATACTTCAAGAACCGCAGGACTTGTACTGACATCCGCTGCCCTGGGTGTAGAATTCGGGGGAGAGCGAACGGAAGGATCGTGATCATGCCAGTTCTTCGTTTGCGGCCCGGCGCGATCATCTCCATTCCGGTGCGCGACCTGAAAAAATCGGCCGACTGGTACCGTCGGACTTTCGGATTCGAGATCGAGCGCACGCTGCGGGAACCCGCATGGTGCGAACTCGCTACCTCGACTGCCGGTGTACGCATCGGGCTCGCGCAGGTGGACCGCGGCGAACCCGGCGACACCACGCCGATCTTCACCGCAGGCAGCATTGAAGCTGCGGAGGCGGCGCTGGCGGCAGAACACATCGCTACCAGCAAGGTGGTCACCGTCGACGGTCATGCGAAACTGTTGACCCTGCAGGACCCGGACGGAAACACATTGATGCTTCAGGAGAAACTGTGAACGGGAAGCGGCCGTGAGCACGCAGACCCGGCTCATGGCCGACTGCCAGGTCGTCGTCATCGATGACGACCCGGAGCTGTGCTACATGCTCAGCGAATTGCTGCGTACCGAGGGTTATGTCACGGCGACGTTTCAGTCCGGCGACGAAGGATTGCGTGCGCTCAGGAACGCGCTTCCGCAACTGATCATTCTGGACGTGACCATGCCCGACATGGACGGATTCGAGGTGCTGCGCTATCTGCGCATGGAGTCGGATGTTCCCGTTCTGATACTGACGGCCCGGGGCGACGACCGCGACCGGATCACCGGATTCGAATTGGGCGCCGACGACTACCTGCCCAAGCCCTTCAATCCGCGTGAACTGCTGCTGCGGGTGCAGGCCATCATGAAGCGCACGGCGCCGCTTGCCGCGACCGCAACGACTGAGGTGGGGCCGCTGGTTCTGGAGCGGCTCAAGTGCGTGGCACATGTGGGCGAACGGTCGGCGAAGCTCACCAGCGCCGAAGCCCGCGCGCTGGAAGCCCTCATGCGCACCCCGGACCGGGTCGTGTCCAAGGACGAGCTCACGCGCTTTGCCCTGGGGCGCGGCCGAATGCCCTACGAACGGGCCATCGACACCCACATTTCCCACCTGCGCACCAAGATTGGCAAGGACATCGGCGGCGAATCGCCCATTCGAAATGTCCGCGGCGCAGGCTACCTGCTGTTGTCCGACTGGGTCCCGGGGGCCGCGTGATGGGCCTGTTCTGGCGCATTTTCTTTTCCTTCTGGGCAGCCATGCTGCTGTTGCTCGGCGTAATGGCCTACAGTGCCTACCTGGTTGTCAACGCGTGGAACCAGCAGAGCCAGTTGAGCTACAACGAATTGGTCGGACGGGCGGATGCGGTTCTGAAGGCGGGCGGCGAGGAGCGCCTCAGGTCCTGGTTGCGCAATCCGAGCAATTTTCCGCCGGATCTGACATTGTTCGTATTCGACCCACAGGGTGCGGAAATTCTCGAGCGCCCGATTCCTCCGCCGGTGGAGACCACGCTCAACACGGCCGATCCCGCCAACAGGCTGCCGCGCTACCGGGTCCGGGAACTGGTCTCCGGCGAGGGCGTGGAGTACTCGGCCGTTCTCGGCCCCAATCCCCCGCCCATTCTCGGCGCTCTGGGTACCCCGCTGATGCGCTGGACCGTGATTGTCGCGGCGTTCGTCATCAGCCCGCTGGTGAGTTTCGTGCTGAGCCGATCGCTCACGAACCCCTTGCGCCGCGTGGTCGCGGCGACTCGCAGACTGGCCAGGGGGGACCTGTCGGCGCGGGTCGAAGTCGGGGCGCGCGGACGCGACGACGAAGTAGGGGAACTCGGCCGGCAGTTCGACCGCATGGCGGGGCGTATGGAACGACTGATTACTACGCGCACGGAACTCTTCCGCAATGTTTCCCACGAGTTGCGCTCGCCGCTGGCGCGAATTCGGATAGCCATCGAGCTGGCACGGCGCAAGCCCGGCCAACTGAACGACCAGCTCCAGCGCATCGAGCAGGAGACGGACCATCTGGAACTGCTCACCCGCCACGCGCTGAGCCTGGCTCACCTGGAGGAGTCACCCCCCGAAACCGATTTTCAGGAGATCGATCTCGTGGAAATCGTCGAGGGCGTTGCCCAGGATGCGTCCTACGAGGCCGGAGCGAAGGGCAAGTCGGTGGTGTGGGAAGCCGGAACCCGGGGCTCGATCGTTCGCGCCAATCCCGATCTGCTTCACAGCGCCGTCGAGAACGTGGTGCGCAACGCGCTGCGCCATACGCCCGAAGGTACTCGGGTCGAAATCAGCCTGGAAGCGAAGAATGGCGTCGCGCGCCTTCAGGTGAGGGATGATGGCCCGGGCGTGCCCAGCCACGATCTGCAGAAGATTTTCGAGCCGTTCCAGCATGGGCGCCGGGGCAAGGGGACGGGCGTGGGGCTGGCGATTACCCAGCGCGTGATCTCGCACCTGAAGGGGAACGTCAGCGCCCGCAACAATTCCCGCGGGGGGCTCAGCGTCGAGCTTGAGTTGCCGCTCGTCTCGGCGGCAGCCGGCGCGGTCGGCGCCGGTGCCGGTGCCGGTCGTCACTGAGCCGTCACGCTCTCCAGCCAGTCCATCACGCGCGCCGCGATGTCGGCGCTGTTGTCGTCCTGCATGAGCATGTGGGAGTTGCCGCGAATGCCTTCTTCGGTCAGCTCCAGCATGTCGCCGCGGCCGCCCATCTCTCGAACCAGCGCCGCGGTGGCCCTGCAGGATTCGAGCCTGCCGGTCTGATTGCGGGATTCGATGTAGTCGCCGTAGACCGCCAGGAAGGGGATGTGGGCGATGGGCTCCACATCCTCCGCGGCCGTCGGGCACCCGGTGGGTTCGAGCACCACGATGGCGCTGACCAGTTCCGGGTTTCGCCGCGCGGTGTTGAAAATCACAGGACCGCCTGCCGAATGGGGCATGAGCACGGCCGGACCCGTACGCTGCAGCAGCGCTTCCAGCGCCAGGACGTTGGGGTTGTCCGGTTCCACGGGCGGCAGCCCGCCGCCGCCCGCCTGGCCGCCCGCGACAGCCGCGCCGCCCGGGCCGCTTGCGCCAGCCACGTCGTCCGCGTCAGCCGAGCCGCCACCGCCCATTCCCATTCCACCGCCTCCGGCTGCTGCCCCCATGCCGCCGCCGGCCGCACCGCCCATGCCGCCGCCTCCACCGCCAACCCGAGGCGGCCACGAGGCGTAGAACTGGTCGACATGGCCGGTGGGGAAGCGTGCATCGGGATACGGTTCACCCGGTGCGTCGCCGAATCCCCATCGGCGCCAGACCTGGCCGATACTCCACGTGTTGACGCCGGGAGCCGGCTCGTCCGCGCTTCGGAACGGCCCCACGGCGAACCCGGACGGCCCCGTATTGACGGGGTCGTAGACGTACGCGCTGAATCCCTGCCGTGCAAAGGCCTGAGCCCATCCCTCGCGCCCGTCGGGCGTGGAGAGATAAATGTATGAAGACAGCCCGAGGCCCGGATACATCACCACGGGCATTCCGGGCTCGTCGGTTTCGGGTACAAGGTAGTGCACCAGCGCCTGGCCCACGTGCTGCTCGAAGCCGGCCGTGTCCCGCACGTCGCCGCCGACGTAGAACATGCCCATCTCCCTGAGCATGAGCGGTTCCTGGGCGGAGGCGCTGCCCGCGACCGTCAGGCACGCCAGCAAGGAAAGCCTGGTCCACGGCGTATCCGTGATCGAAGATTTCTGTTTGCCCATGAAGATTCCTCGCGAAGTCGCGTCGAAAACTTCAATCATTCTAGGTGACCCGGCCTGCGCGGGTCCGTGAAGAAATGTCGCCCGTGCGCCGCGCCGGGTCAGTTCACTTCATTCAGCCGCCCGGTGGTGACGTCATAGACAAACCCCCGGATTTGGTCCTTGACGGGTACGAACGGGCACGCCCGAATCCTGCGCATGGATTGGCGCACATCCTCCTCCTCGTCCGGGAACGCTTCCAGCGCGAACGACGGACGCAGGCCGGTGTCGGCCTCGATCTGCGCCTTCACGGCATCGTCGGTGAAGGTCACCATGCCGCAGTCGGTGTGGTGGATGAGGATGATTTCCCGGGTGCCCAGCAGCCGCTGCGAGATGGTCAGCGAGCGAAGCACGTCGTCGGTGACCACGCCGCCGGCGTTGCGGATCACGTGGGCGTCGCCCTCTTCGAGCCCGAGCAGGCCGCCCGTTTCGATGCGCGCATCCATGCAGGCGACGATGGCCGTCTGTTTCGAGGGCGGAATGGGCGCATCCCCCTTGTCGAATTGCTCCACGTAGCGGGCGTTGTTGGCGAGAAAGTCGTCGGTTGCGGACATGGCTGGTTCCCTGCGGTATTGCGGATTTCCCTCCAGCCTAAACGCGGGGATGCCCGGCGCACAATACCGATTCGTTCGCTTGTAATGACGGACCGAAATATGGGCGGCAACGTCGGCCGGCGAATTTCCAGCCAGTGCCGCGGGTTCAATTTAAGAATCGTCGAGATTCGGCTCCGGTCGCCCGTGCGGCGCCGGCCCGGTGCGATAATTCGCTGCATCTCCGGTTGATCGGGCCGCGCGGACCCTTACTCGATGCATCGCCCCTGGAGTTTCCCCGCAATCGTGTGCCTGCTGGTGCCGCACGGCTGGGCAGGCGCGCAAACCCCGGGCCAGACGGGCGGGAAGTCGGTGCAGATCGTTCGCGCGGACTCCGCGCCGGTCATCGACGGCATCCTGGACGAGGCCGCCTGGAACCTTGCCGGGATGGTGGACGACTTTCACCAGATCGATCCCAACGAATACGACGAGCCGACGCAGGTCACCCGGGTTTACCTGCTCTACGACGACACTCACCTGTACATCGGCGCGCAGATGCTGGACGAAGAGGCAGGGCGGATCACCGCACAGATTCTCAGGCAGGGTGCGCAGGTCCAGAACGACGACTACTTCGGCGTGATCCTCGATCCCTTTCTCGACCGGCGCAACGGTTACCTGTTTCGCGTCAATCCCAACAGCGTCCGCTCCGAAGCGCTGTTCAAGAATACCTCGCAGACGGACTACGACTGGGTGGGAATCTGGCGCGCGCGCGCCAGCGTTCATGGCGAGGGCTGGTCCGTCGAGATGGCGATCCCCTTCAAGACGCTGTCGTTCGACCCGCGTGCGGCAAGCTGGGGGATCAACTTTACCCGTGGGATCGCCCGTAACCGCGAAACCATGGGCTGGGTGTCGAGGACGCGCGCGCAGAATCCGGGAATCGCCGGCACGGTGACCGGATTCCGGGAACTGCAACAGGGTCTGGGCCTCGATGTGGTCGCATCGTCCAGCGTCAACAGATCCCGGCGTTTCGATCCGGTCGATACTGTCCGCCATGCCGAGCCTTCCGTAGACATCTTCTACAACTTTACCCCGGCGCTGACAGGCGTGCTGACGCTCAATACGGACTTTTCCGCCACCGAGGTGGACGACCGCCAGGTCAACCTCACCCGGTTCAGCCTGTTGTTTCCCGAGAAGCGCGACTTCTTTCTGCAGGACGCGGACATCTTCGAGTTCGGGCGTCTGGCGAGCCGCGGCGCCGGCCGGGGCGGGGGGACCGGCAGCCAAAACGGCCGGCCGTTCTTCTCTCGCACCATCGGGCTGAGCCAGTCGCGCCAGCCGGTGGACATCGAGTCCGGCGCCAAGCTGACGGGCCGGGTCGGCCGATGGAATCTCGGGATGATCGATATCCGCCAGGACGCCTTCGAAAACGTGGAGGCGACCAACCTGTTCGTGGGCCGGGCGGTGGCCAACGTGCTCGAGGAATCCAGCCTGGGCGTGATCGTCACCGACGGCGATCCCCACTCCAATCTCGACAATTCCGTGGCGGGCGTGGACTTTCGCTATCTCAACTCCCGACTGCCTGGCCGGCGCACGGCGGAGGGCGAAATCTGGTATCAGCAGTCGGAAACGCCGGGGCTTGCGGGCGACGACACGGCATTCGGGGCCGGCCTTGCCGTGCGCAGCAACGACCGCCTCGGCGGCAATATCCGCTACGTTCGACTGGGAGAGGACTTCAATCCGGCGCTGGGGTTCGCCAACCGCGTCGGCATCGGCGATTTTTCGGCCAGCGTCTCCTGGCAGCATCGGCCCCGGGGCGCGTTCTACCGCAGCCTCACCTTCGGCCCGTCCTTCGAACGCACCGAGCGTCTGGCCGACGGCAGCCTGCAGAGCGAAGCGGCGGGATTTCGCATCGGCATCAACGGCCACGCCGGGGATCGGGGCTCCTTTCGCTGCTCCCGGGAAACCGAGGGCCTGGTCCGTCCGTTCGCCATCCGCCGGGAACCGGACCCGGCCGGCAACGTGGTGATTCCGGTGGGCGAATACACCTTCGACACATGCCGTGCGGAGTTCACCAGCGGCAACCAGCGAACGGTGGCGGCGCGGATCGTGGTCGAGTCGGGCGGTTTCTTCGACGGGAAGGAAGACACGGTACAGGCGGCGTTCGTGTGGCGTCCGTCGTCGCACTTCGCCCTGGATATCGGCTACCAGGTCAACGACATCGATCTGCCATATGGCGCCTTCGTTTCGCGCCTCGGCAGCCTTCGTTCCGACCTGGTTTTTTCCGCCACCCTGTCATGGGTCAACCTGGTCCAGTGGGACAACGCCACCGACGAGATCGGCATCAACAGCCGGCTGCACTGGATTCCCCGGGCAGGACGGGAGGTTTACCTGGTGCTGAACCATGGCCTCAATGACCGTGACCGGGATGGGTCCTTCCGATCAACGGAAGCGGACATGGTCGCCAAGGTGAATTACACGTTTCGATTCTGAAGCTGCCGCCATTCCGATTACCGCATTAAGAATCCTTTAGAAACGCTGCGCCTTGTCGATTGCGTCGTCCGGCCGATGCGATAATGAATCGTTTACGCCTTTACGGACGGCGTTTGGGACCCGTCATTCCATGCAACGAACCTCCACCGGACCCGCCATCGCGGCCGCGTGCCTGATAGGCGTGACCGCAAGCGCGCAGACGCAGGTCGATCCCGGCGCCCGGGAGAAAACCGTGCGCATCGTGCGCACCGACGCGGCGCCCGTCATCGACGGCGTGCTGGATGAGGAAATCTGGAGTCTTGCCGCGCCGGTCGACGACTTTCACCAGATCAATCCCAACGAATACGATGAACCGACGCAGAGGACGGTGGTCGTCCTGCTCTACGACGATACTCACCTCTACGTCGGCGCGCGCCTGCTGGACAGCCAGCCCGGCGAGATTACCGCCCAGATTCTCCGCCAAGGCGAACGCGTCGACGACGACGACTATTTCGGAGTCATCCTCGATCCGTTCCTCGATCGCCGCAACGGCTACCTGTTCCAGCTGAATGCCAACGGGGTGCGTGCCGAGGCCATCTATCGGAATACCACCCAGACGAATTTCGATTGGGTGGGTATCTGGCGTGCGCAGGCCACGATGCACGAGGAAGGGTGGACTGCGGAGATGGCCATACCCTTCAAGACGCTTTCATTCAACCCGGACAGCGACAGTTGGGGAATCAATTTCACCCGTGGGGTTGCGCGCACGAACGAAACCTCCGGCTGGATGTCCCGGACCCGTCAGCAGAATCCGAGCATCGCCGGTACGGTGGTGGGCCTGGACGGACTGGAGCAGGGCCTCGGCCTGGACGTCGTTCCGTCCCTGAGCAGCCGGGAGTCCCGGTTCTTCGTACCGGCGGGTTCCGATTCGGCCACCGAGCCATCCCTGGACGTGTTCTACAAGTTCACTCCGGCGTTGACGGGCGTGCTGACGCTGAACACGGACTTCTCCGCGACCGAAGTGGACGACCGCCAGGTCAACCTCACCCGGTTCAGCCTGCTGTTTCCGGAAAAACGAGACTTCTTCCTGCAGGATGCCGACATCTTCGAGTTTGCCCGTCTCGCCGGTATGGGGGGCGGTCCCGACGGCGGGGGTGGCGGGGGCGGCGGGGGCGGCGGTGCGGCGGGTCAGAACGGCCGGCCGTTCTTCTCGCGCACCATCGGCCTGAGCGAGTCGCGGCAACCCGTGGACATCGAGGCAGGGGCGAAGTTGACCGGCCGGCTCGGCCGCTGGAACCTCGGCGTCATCGACATCCGCCAGGCGGCGTTCGAAGATGTCGAGGCAACGAACCTGTTCGTGGGCCGGGCCGTCGCCAATATTCTGGAGGAATCGAATCTCGGTGTTATCGTGACCGACGGAGACCCCCATTCCAATCTGGACAACACGGTAGTGGGTGCGGACTTTCGCTACCTCAACACGCGTTTACCCGGCAGGCGTACGGCGGAGGGCGATGCCTGGTACCAGCAATCCTCCACGCCCGGACTGGACGGAGACGATACGGCCTTCGGGGCCGGATTTCGCATTCGGAGCATCGACAAGTTCAGCGGCGAACTGCGCTATTCCCAGTTGGGCGAGCACTTCAATCCTGCCCTGGGCTTCGCCAACCGCGTCGGCATCCGCCAGTATTCGGGAAACATCGGATACTCTCATCGGCCCCGGGGTACGTTCTACCGTGCGCTGGCCGGTGGGCCCCAGTTTCAACGCAGTGAGCGATTGAGCGATGGAAGTTTGCAGAGCGAGTCTGTCGGTTTTCGCATCGCCATGTTCTCTCACGCCGGCGATCGGGTATTCACCGGTTGCTCCCGGGACACGGAAGGGCTGATTCGCCCGTTTACCATTCGACGAGCCCGGGACCCCGCCGACAATGTGGTGATTTCGCCGGGTTTGTATACCTTCAACGTTTGCAGCCTCAACGGCGGGACCGCCGACCAGCGCAAGGTTGCCGGGCGAATGTCCTACGAGTCGGGAGATTTCTACAACGGCCGGAAGGTCTCGCTGCAGCCGGGAATCACTTGGCGTCCCTCTTCGCACTTTGCCCTCGACCTTCAGTATCAGGTGGACGACATCGAGCTGCCGCAGGGCTCATTCGTGTCCCGGCTCACCCGGCTGCGCACGGATGTCGTTTTCTCCTCGACGCTCTCCTGGGTCAACCTCGTCCAGTGGGACAATGACACCTACGAATTCGGGATCAACTCGCGCCTTCACTGGATTCCGCAGGCCGGCAGGGAAGTCTACCTGGTGCTGAACCACAACCTTCAGGACTACGACGAGGACGGCACATACCGCTCGATGAACGCCGATCTCACCGCGAAGTTGAATTACACGATTCGCTTCTGAGGAAGCGGCCTACGGCTGGGGCAGGGTTACGGGGACTTCGTATTCGTCTTCGGTGTAGCCGGCGGTGATGTAGAACCACGCGGCTTCCATGGAGCATTCGGCCTGGAGGATGGGGCGGTCGGCGACCTTGGCCCACGAGTGCTGGATGATCAGCGGTTCCGTCAGGTATTCGGGGTCGGTGATGGTGAATTCGCCCTTCAGTGCCATGCCGTCTTCTTCGAGCCAGTAGCGTTCGACCAGGTGCTTCCGGTCGCTTGAGTGCAGGCCGATCTGGATGCCCCAGCGGTCGTCGACGAAGTGAGTGGTTTCGATGACCAGTACGTCGTCTTCGAAGTGGCCGGTGGAGTGGCCCCAGGCGCTTTGTTCCGCCGCCGGGGCGGCGTCCGGATTCATGTGGACGACGCGGGGCTGCGGCCAGAGGTCGCGGTCGATGATGATGGTGTCCTCGTCTTCCCAGCGGAAGTTGTAGGCCATGGGCATCATCATCATGCGCGGCGGGCCGGGGTAGATGCATTCGTTCAGCGGGTTCTGGGACTCGTGGAACCCGGCGACCAGCGCCAAACCCCTTTCGTTCAGGGGCATGTCTGCCGGGGGTTCGCGGTAGGGGCTGACGGTGCGTGTCCAGAAGCCGGAGGGGAAGGATTCGGCAGGCGCGATTTCCGCGTTGACAACCGAGCCGGACGGCGGTTCGGCGCCCGTTTCCGCAACGTAGTCCTGCAATAGTCGGCTGCTCGCGAACATCCGCGGTCCGTCCTCGGACTGCGCCCAGTCCAGGCCCATGTAGGGGCGGTCCGGGTCGCGGTCGTGGGCGCCGCTCCAGATGATCGGATCGCCGGGCTCGAAAGTGTCGGCGGCCCAGCCCAAACGGGCCAGCGAGGGCGGATTCATGGACTCCACGGTGTATTGGACCACGTCGCCGTTTTCGTCCGGTACGTCGATGATCAGGTACACGTGGGGCACCTTCCAGAGATACTCGGCCACTACGCCCGCCTTGGTCTGCACGTTGTTGTTGTCCAGGCTCGCATGGGAGTGATGTGCCGCCGATCCCGCGGCAAAGGCCAGCCCGGCGACGCCGGCGGCGCAGGAAATCGATTTCACCCGGTTCATCGGTACGTCTTCTCGCTGAGTCTTTTCACGGGATTCTAAGACAGGTTGGCTGTTTTCCGCGCCCTGCGCGGTCCAAAAGTCTTGTGGGCTTCACATTTCTAAGCAGATATTCGAGGTTCGGAAAGGCAAACTAGTACCGATGAAAAAGTGCTCGCGCCGCGGATACGCTGACCAAAAGCTCAGGGTGTCCGGCGCAGAGCGAAGTATCGATACGGACAGTTTACCAGCGGGTGAAGCGTCATGAAGTGTCACAGGGTGTTTCTATTTGGTCTCGGCGTCCTGGTGCCGGTGCTCGCCGGTTCCCATCACAGCGTGCCGGCGGAGTACGGCGACTCGGGTACGCCGACCCACTACATCGAGGGCACCATCAGCCGGGTCCTGTGGAACAATCCGCATATCTTCATCAATATCGTGACCTCCGGCGGAGAGGTCGAGGCGGGTGAGAACTGGCGCCTCACGACGCACCCCATCAACATCATGGAAGGGACCTACGGCTTCCGCAGCGATGAATTCAACGAGGGGGACGAGGTCAGGGTGTACGGGTGGTTCCATCTGCGCGGCCAGCCGCTGTTCCAGATCCGGGCGATCTCGGTCAACGAGGGCCCGATGCAGTCGACGCTGCGGTTCTCCGATCTGCGGGATATCGTCAAGGGGACGCTGTCGGAGCAGCAGATCATCCCGACGAGGAACATCAACGGTACCAGTCCCGCCCGGGCCGGCGCCGAGACGGTTCAGGCGCTGGGCGAGATGGGCTACCTGGACGAGCAGGGCAACGTCAATCTCCCGGACGAGATTCTGTATCCGGAATTCTCCCTATAAACTTCATGCGGCCAGCCGGTCTCGGCCACGCTTGATCCAGCGTCTCGCCGGAGTTTGCGGGCCGGGATCGGGCTATGTCCCCAAACGTCGCATGAAATCGTGTATTCATCGCGCGTATGGTTGTCTATTCGGGCGAATTTTCATACGATGCTGCTAAACAACAACACGCTGCAAACACTATTTTCAGGTGGCTTTCAATGACCGACGAAAAAACGCTTGTTTCAGGAATTGATATACCCTCGCCTGCGTCCGCCACGGACGATGGTGGAGTGCTCGGGACGATCGGCAGGGTCGGTGCGTCGAGGCGTCAGTTCATCAAGGGGGTAATCTCCTCCGGAGCCGCCGTGAGTTCCGCCGGGTACGTCTTCGGCGGCATGGCGGGTTGCGCGACCGAAGAGGCGCCGATGGCCGGTGGCGTCGAGCGGCTGATCAGCCTCAACGTCAATGGCGAAACCCGCCGCGTGGACGTGCTGCCCTACGAAACACTGGCCATGACCCTCCGGTACAAGCTGGGGCTGACCGGCACCAAGCTGGGTTGCGACCGGGCCGAATGCGGTGCCTGCACGGTGCTGCTGGACGGCGTCTCCACGTACTCGTGCTCGACACTGACGCACACCGTGCGAGGCCGCGCCATCCGGACCGTCGAGGGCCTGGAAGGCCCCAATGGCGAACTGCACCCGGTGCAGCAGGCGATGATCGACGAGCTGGGACCGCAGTGCGGTTTCTGCACGCCGGGCCAGGTGATGGCGGCGGTGGCACTGCTTGAGGCGAACCCCAGCCCCACCCGGGACGAGGCGAGGTTTGCCCTGTCGGGCAACCTCTGCCGGTGCGGGGCCTACGATCATTATCTGAATTCCGTGATGCGCGCGGCGCAGAGTGCCTGAGATGGCTTACACACTACTTGGAAAGGACTTCACCCCGCCGGACGTGCGGGCCAAGGTCACGGGCAGCGCCAAATACACCGAGGACTTCCGCGCCGAAGGCATGGCGTTCTGTAAGCTGTTGTTGAGTCCGGCGCCCCATGCGCGAGTCACCAACGTGGATGTCTCCGCGGTGCTGGAGATGGAAGGCGTTCTGGGCGTCCTCCAGGCTTCCGAACTGCGGGCGCCGCCGCCGCCGGTGGAGCCTGCGCTCACCGACGAGCCGCTTTTTGTGGGCCAGCCGATTCTGGCGGTGGCTGCCGAGAACGAAACCATCGCCTCGGACGCCCTGGACGCCATTACCTACGACCTCGAACCGTTGCCGTTCACCGTCGACCCGCTGGAGGCGCTCTATCCGGGCGGTCCCAGCGCTCGGCAGGACGGCAACGCCGCCGTCGTCAACTACGGCAATACCGTCGTCGAGACCCGCCACTGGACGGCGCAGGACTTCGCTGCCGCGGGCGACGGGCAGCTTCCCACCGGGGAGCCGAACATGGAGTGGTCCTACGGCGACGTCGACCAGGCGCTGGCCGATGCGGCGCTGGTACTGGACGAGAGCTTCGTCACGGCGGGACTGGCCCATCACAGCATGGAGCCGCGCACCACCATGGCCTATTGGGAGAACGGCAAGTGCCATCTCCACGGCTCGGTCCAGAGCCAGAGCTTCTCCATGCCGATACTGGCGGGCATGCTGGGCATGGAGCAGGAAGACATCGTCTTCGTGTCGGAGTATTGCGGCGGCGGATTCGGTTCCAAGGCCGTGCCGTTCCCCAGCATGGCGATACCGGTCAATCTCTCCCGCAAGATCGGCCGACCGGTCATGATGCGCCTGACCCGCCACGAGGAATACTACCTGGGACTCGCCCGGACGGGCATGCAGGGCCGGATTCGCCTCGGATTCAACGCGGATGGCCGGGTGACAGCCGCCGACCTGTTCCTGATCCAGGAAAACGGCCCTCACGCCGGGTTCCCCAACCTCACCGGCGCCGCTGCGGGCGTGTCGGCGATGTACCAGCCGGAGTCGATGCGCTTCCGCGGCGTGGGTGTGTTCACCAATACACCGCCGCGCATGGCCCAGCGCGGACCGGGCTACAACGAAATGTCCGCTGCGATCGAGCCGCTGATCGACAAGGCGGCGCGGGAACTGGATCTCGATCGCCTTGCAATCCGCATGATCAACGCACCGGGCGAGGGCGCCACGGTGGGTCCGCAACGGACTCCGCTGACCAGCGCGTTTCTGCCCGAAGCGCTGACCATGGCTGCCGAGCAGTTCAACTGGGAGGAGCGCAAGGCGCTGAGCGGTCAGCGCAACGGCTCGAAGGTGACCGGCGTGGGCGTCGGCCTGGCGTACCATCCCGCCGGCAACAACGGCTTTGACGGGCTGGTGCGGTTGACGCCGGAAGGCAAGCTCCACATCCACACCGGTGTGGGCAACCTCGGCACCTATTCCCACAGCGCCACGTCCCGCGTGGCCGCGGAAGTTCTGAAGTGCGACTGGGCCGACTGCATCATCGAGCGCGGCGACAGCCGCCGGCACCTGCCCCACAACCAGGGGCAGTTCGGCAGCAACACCTCGTTTACCATGAGCCGCACCAACTACGTGGCGGCCATGGACGCGGTGGCCAAGCTGAAGGAGATCGCCGCCATGGATCTCGGCGGGTCGCCCGGGGACTACGACATCGGCGGCCATCGCGTCTTCGCCAGGGACGACGAGTCGAAGTTCCTGACCTATCCGGACGCGGCCGCCCGCGCGATCGAACTGGGCGGCAAATTCTCCGGCGAGGAAGCACCGGAAGATATCAATCCCACCACGCAGATGGCCGTTGCGGGGTTGGCCGGCACCGGCCTGATCGGCGTCGCCCGGGACAACATCGAACTGAACGGGCAGCCCGCGGCCCATGTCGCCGGCTGCGCCCAGGTGGAGCTGGACGTGGAGACGGGGCTGGTGGAGGTCGTCGATTACGCTGCGGCGGTAGATTGCGGCACGGTCGTGCATCCCATGAGTCTCGCGACCCAGACCAAGGGTGGCGCGGTGATGGGAATCGGCATGGCGCGCTACGAGCGCCACATCTACGATCGGCAGAACGGCCTGCCGGGCAACATCGGGTTCCACCAGGCGAAGCCGCCTTCCTACCTGGACGTGCCCGCGGAGATGCAGACCGGTGCGGTGGACATGCCCGATCCGGAAAATCCGGTGGGCATCAAGGGTATGGGGGAACCGGTCATGGGCGCCGGGCTTGCAGCCGTGCTGAACGCCATCTCCGATGCCATGGGCGGGCATGTCTTCAACCGCACACCCGTCACGACCGACATGATCGTCAACGCGCTGGCCGGCCAGGAACAATCCCACGGCCCGCTGGATGTCAATACAGCCTGAAGGAGCAAAGCCATGTCCAAAGACATGATGCGTGCATTTGAACTTTATCAACCCGACAGCGTGGAAAACGCCGTTGAGCTACTGGGCCGTTTCGGCGCCGATGGATGGGCGATGGCCGGGGGTAACGATACCCTCGACTGGTTCAAGGATCGGGTTAAGTACGCTGGCTCCGTGGTCGATCTGTCGGGGGTGGAAGGCCTCAGCGGAATCCGTGAGACGGCAGATGGCGTGGAAATCGGCGCCATGACGACGCTCACCGAGATCGAGGCCAGCCCGCTGATCCAGGAGCGTTACAGCGTACTGGCCGATTCGGCGCGCCGGGTCGCGAGTCCGCAGATTCGCAACACCGGCACCATTGGCGGCAACGTCGCCCAGGACACCCGCTGCTGGTACTACCGCTACGGCGTGGACTGCTACCGCGCCGGCGGCAACAGCTGTTACGCGGATACGCCGCAGGGCCAGAACCGCGAGCACTGCCTGTGGGGCGCCGACCGCTGCATCGCGGTCACGCCATCCGATACGGCGCCGGCGCTGGTCGTGCTGGACGCGCGGATGGCGATAGTGAACGCCGACGGCGAACGCGAGGTGCCGGCTGAGGAATTCTTCATCGGCCCGGAAATCGACATCGAACGGATGACGGTGCTTGAGCCGGGAGACCTGTTGACGGCGATCCGCATTCCCAACGACTGGGCCGGCGCGCAGTTCTACTTCGAGAAAGTCGCCGACCGCAACACCTGGGACTTTCCGCTGGTGAACATCGCCTCGGCCATGTTCGTGGAGGGCGGAGCGGTTTCACGCATTCGCATGGCGGCCGGCGCGGTGGAGTGCGTGCCGCGGCGGCTCTCCGTTGTGGAGGAAATCGTGACCGGCAGCGCACCGGACGAAGAGACCGCGGCCCTGGCGGGTCAGGCGGCCGTGCGCGGTGCGACGCCCTTCAACTACAACCACTTCAAGATCCCGCTGCTGGAAAACCTGGTCAAGCGCGCCATTCGCGATTCGTGACGGCCTGCGACGGCCTTCACGGAATTACGGACGCTCTCTCCTGAGCGCGAGACCCTATGGAGTTGTTGCGAACCAGCCGTGACGTCTGGGGCCAGGAGGTCCTGCAGGGCATGTCCTGGGACCTGATTCCGGTCTTCTTTGGCGCCGGCGCCGCCATCATTCTCTGCCACCTGTTGTATCGCTGGTTGCTGGCCCCGAAGGGCCAACCGAAGTAGGGCATGTCGGCGACC
This sequence comes from Gammaproteobacteria bacterium, assembly GCA_022825505.1. Taxonomy (GTDB): domain Bacteria; phylum Pseudomonadota; class Gammaproteobacteria; order Steroidobacterales; family Rariloculaceae; genus UBA6522. Next base: position 53,034 of record JAJDWR010000025.1, read on the forward strand.
GGTTCGGTTCGGGCATCCGCAGCGCGGCGAATCCGCCGGGATCAAGCGATATAGGCCATGCCGGAAGACGCTCGGAGGCTGACGCGTCACGCGTTTATCGATCGCCTGCTTCACTGGGGAATGGCGATTTCAACGCTCATCCTCCTGGGAACCGCGTTCCTGCCCATCCTGGGCATCGAGTTCGGGTGGGTCACCATTCACTGGGTCAGCGGCATCGTGCTCACCGTGCTCGTGATCGTGCACACGGTTCGTGCATCGTTCTGGCAGGATCTCGGCTCCATGTGGGTCGACAGGGCGGACCTGCGCAACACCATGCAACTGGCTCGCTGGAACCTCCGCATGAGCGCCCGGCCGCCCGGATTGCCCGGCAAGTACTCGCTAGCGCAGAAACTGATCCACCATGTTTTCACCGTGGTGGGATTGGCCGCCATCGTGACCGGCGGGCTGATGATGGTGAAGATCGATACCCCCTGGTGGGAGCGCAATCCCTACTGGCTCGGGGAAGACGTCTTCGGCGTGATCTACGTGCTCCACGATCTCGCGGCGCTGGCGCTGATCACGCTGGTGATGGTCCACATCTACTTTGCACTGCGGCCCGAAAAACTGCACTTCACCCGCTCCATGTTTCTCGGCTGGATCACCCGGCGCGAGTACAATGAGCACCACGACAGCGCTCGCTGGGCCGTGGATACGGACTGACGCGCAGCGGGCGCCAACAGCCATCGGAGGGCGCAGATTGAACCTGGACGAACGAATCGACGTCATCGAGGCGGGCTACGAGTTCATGCTCGCTTATGCGGCCCAGGGCCGTCTCACCGACAGCGACGCCGGCGGCTCGGGCGTGGGATTTCAGCTCAGGGAATTCCTCGGCAAGATGGAGGCCGCCCTGGACGGGCTGGGCGACGAGGTTGCCGCGGTCGCCCGGCAACACGGCACGGCCGGCCGGGGCGTGGAGCATTTCCTCGATGCCGTCACGGAGGATGCCCGCAAGTCCCTGAGCCTGGTCCGGCTGGTCAACTCGCGGCCCGACATCAGTTCCATGCTCATCGACAACGTCAACGGGTCCATTCACCTGAGGGCGCTGCTGACGGACCTGTTTGTCGTTGCCGAAGCGTTCAAGGGCGAGCCAAAGGCGTAGCAGCTCGGGGAACCCAACCAGGGCGCTTGGTTCAAGCTTGTCGCTGCGATTATCGAGAGCGAGGCGATGAAGCCCGCTGGTGCGACATGACCGCCAACGCCATCTACACGATCAGTAATCCAGTCATTTCGCGGAGGTCTTGGTGATGTTGCTCGCCAAGCATGGATCACTGCGGCATCCAGCCGGCGGCTTTCAATTGGTCGGGAATATTATTTCAAATAGTCGGTAATTGATTTTCAATTGGTCGGAGGTTATCTTTCAAACGGTCAGCGCTTTGGGACGATGACTTGTATCCTCGCTTTGTCGAACGGCGTATCCGGGAGGCCCTGGCCGATACCAGGGTCGTTCTGATATGCGGTCCCCGGCAATCGGGAAAGACCACGCTGGCGCGGCGGATCGCGAACGACATCATCCCGTTCATCACGCTTGACGACGCCATCGCCCTGGATGCGGCATCGACCGACCCCGTCGGTTTCGTTCGCGGCCTTGACCGGGCGGTCATCGACGAGGTTCAACGTGCGCCCGGCCTCATCCTGGCGATCAAGAACACCGTGGACGCCGACCCGCGGCCCGGTCGGTTCCTGCTCACCGGCTCCGCCGATTTGATGACGCTCCCGCGCGTAGCGGATTCGCTCGCGGGCCGCATGGGCATCGTCCGCCTGCTGCCCTTGGCCCAGGCGGAATTGCGAGGCGGGACCGCGCGGCCGTCTTTTATCGACATGGCATTCGAGGGCGAGTTTCGCACGCCCGCCGCTCCCATGGTCGGCGACGAACTCGTCGAGACCGTTCTGGCGGGCGGCTACCCGGAGGCGCTGACCCGTTCCGGCTGGCGTCGCCGTCAGGATTGGCACCTCGATTACATTGAGGCGATCATGCAACGCGATGTGCGCGACATCGCCAGAATCGGGCAACTCGCCGCGATGCCGAGGCTCCTGCGCGTTCTTGCCGAATATTCCGGGCAACTCGTCAACTACTCCGGATTCGGTGCGCCGCTCGGCATGAATCATGTCACCACGCGAAAGTACGCGGGCATTTTGGAGAACCTGTTTCTCGTGTGCACGCTGTCGCCCTGGTACACCAACACGCTCAAGAGGCTGACCCGATCTCCCAAACTGCATTTTCTCGACTCGGGATTGCTGGCCGCGCTGAGGGGCATCACGCCGGATCGGCTGCGCCGCGACCGGACGTCGCTCGGGCCATTGCTGGAGACCTTTGTTCTCGGCGAGCTTCTCAAGCTCGCTGGCTGGGCCGACGACCGGTACTCGTTCTCGCACTTCCGCGACAAGGAGCGCAACGAGGTCGATATCGTGATCGAAGACGGGATGGGACGGATCGTCGGGGTTGAGGTGAAGGCTTCGGCTACCGTCACCTCAGGGGATTTTTCCGGCCTTCGGCGTCTCGCGGGGGCGATCGGCGAGAGGTTTGTCCTGGGGCTGGTGTTGCACGACGGTGAGCGGCCCGTGCCGTTTGGAGAGTGCATGATTGCGATGCCGGTTTCGGCGTTGTGGTCGTGACGGCGGTCGCTGGCATTCCATTCACATTGACGGTATTTGGTGGTGAGTCAGCACCATGGTTGTCGAAACGGTCCGCAATAACTACGATGCCTCGAATGAATGAGATGACAGCCAAGGACGCCAAGAATCGCTTCAGCCAACTGCTCGACACCGCGCAGCGCACTCCCGTACGTGTGACCAGGAACGGTCGGCCCGTCACGATAGTGCTCTCGGTGCAGCACTACGAACGGCTGCGCGGTGCGGCCTGGGAGCGTCTCGCGGCGACCATGGACCGCATGGACGAAGAAGCTTCCGCCAACAACCTGACGGACGCGAAGCTCGATGCGCTGCTAGCGAATGAAAGCTGACAGGGCGATCGTCGACGCCGATGTACTGATCAGCGCGGCGCTCCTGGCGAAGGGGTTACCTGGTCGAGTTTTCGTCGCCGTACGCTGTTGATCTGCCGTTCATGCCAGAATATCCGAAAATGTGGCGAGAGTTCGTACGGCCATGATGGACAGCAAAGCCCTACCCAACCCCTTCACGCCCGGCACCGGCGCGTACCCACCGGTCCTGGCCGGGCGGGATGCCGAAAAAACGGCGCTGCTGGAGGGTCTGACGAAAGTCTCTCATCCCACACGGGGAGGGCCCGCGAATATACTACTGTTGTCCGCTCCGCGCGGGATGGGCAAGACCGTGCTGTTGAGTTGGTTGAGGCGGCAGGCCGCTGACCGTGCTGTGCGCGTGATTGACGCGAAGGCGGGGGATATCCCCGACCTGGCTGCGCTCGGCGGCGCGCTGTGGCCTGAGAGCCGGGACAAGCCCTCACAACTGACTGGCATCAAGGCGGGTATCGTCTCGGCGGAGTGGCAACCCGGTCAAGCGGACCGTGCGGCGAGCCATATGAGAACGCTCCTGCGGGAGCACTTGCTCGACGCGACCGAGCGAAGTCCGTTGCTCGTCCAGGTGGATGAAGCGCATACGCTCGTTCCCGAAGTGGCGAATGCACTGTGCAACCTGGCGCAATCGTTGATCGAAGCCGACAGGCCCACGTGGGTGGTTTTGGCCGGTACGCCGGGGCTTCTCGCGCACCTGATGTCGGCGTCGGTTCAAGCGTCCTTCATCGAGAGGGCGGATGTTCTGTCGCCGGATTGCCTGAGCCGGGAGGCGTCGATCGCAGCTCTGGAAATTGCGGAGTGGCGCGATTGGCAGATTGACGGGAGCGTCCTGGCCCAAGTGGCCGACGACTCGCAGGGGTTTCCCTTCTTTATCCAACGTTGGGGCCATGCGTTGTGGAACGCGGGAAAGGGCACCCGTACCGTTTCCATCGACGCGATGGAAAGTGCCCGAACGGAAGTCGACTTTGCGCGGCGCGGGTTTTACGCTCGCCGCTACCGGGAGATCCACGATCACGAAGACGCGCGCCTCGTGACCGCTGCGGCAGCGCTCGCGAACGCCCTTTCCAGCCGAACGAGCCTGTCGCTGGCGGAAGCCACATCGGCGATCAAGGAAGTCATTTCAGAACACGCTGAAGCCGTGCGCGCCAGGGAACACCTTGAATCCGTCGGCTTCATCCACATGCGGGCAGACGAATTCACCGGGGGGATTCCGTCGCTGCTGAGATATGTGGCGGACCAGGAGCCGTAGGTTCGCGACTATGGGAGCGTCGGGACGCGATCGAATTCGGTGGCGGGCGCCAACCGGTAATGCGGTTTAGACCATTCCATCAAGGCGGGGAAGCGACGCATAGTCGCCAAGCTGCCCTAACGGGACAACCAGACGATGAAGCGTTCGTTCAGTTCGTCGCCGCGGTCGCTCCACCACCGCCAGTCGCTGCGCACCGCCCGTCGGGTGTGCTCCGGCGTGTTGGGCATGTGCGGCCTCATTTCGATGCCCGTTTCGAAGTGCGTCGTGACCAGCGCTTCGGCGGACTTTCGCACCGGACTGTAGGCGATGTATCCGCCGACGCGGGCCATTGACGACGGCCGTGAGGCGAATTCGATGAACTGCATCGCTTCGGCCAACCGGGGCGTGCCGGCGAGCACCGCCAATTGGGTGAAATCCAGTACCTGTCCGTCCCAGACGATCACGAACGGCTGGTCTTCCAGCACCTGGGCGTTGAAGATGCGTCCGTTGTACGCCGTCGTCATGAGCACTTCGCCGTCGGCCAGCATCTGCGGCGGCTGAGCGCCGGCTTCCCACCACACGACCTGGTCCTTGATGGTGTCGAGCTTGCGGAAGGCTCGATCGAGCCCTTCTTCGGTGTCAAGGACAGCGTAGACGTCGTCTACCGGAACGCCGTCGGCCAGCAGCGCGAACTCCAGGTTCACGGCCGGAATTCGGCGCATGCCGCGCCGGCCCGGAAAGCGTTCCAGGTCGAAAAAATCATCAATGGTTTGCGGCGCAGTGTCCCCGATCAGCGCCGAGTTGTAGGCGACCACGGTGGAAAAGAACAGCAGCCCCATGCCACATTCGCTCAGCATATCGGGGTAAAAGTCCTCCTGCGGGCTCGAACCATCGACACCGGGCGCCAGCGTCGAGGGATCGATGAATTCGAACAGGCCTTCGTCGCAGCCGGTCACGGCGTCGTCCAGGTTCAGGTCCACCACGTCCCAGTACACCGACCCTGCATCGACCTGTGCGCGAATCTGCGCAAGACCGCCGTTGTAGTCGTCCAGCAGGACCTCGATGCCCGTCTCCCCGGTGAACGGCTTGTGATAGGCCTCCTGGCTGGCCCGCGCGTAGGAACCGCCGAACGATACCGCCGTGATCGACTGCGCCAGCAGCGACGTGACGGGAAAACACAGCATCCAGACCGGAATCATGATGCGGTACGGCGTTCGGGTCGCGCGTTTCATGACAGTACCTCCTCGCCAGACTCCTACCTCGCCCACCATTGCGGTGCACTCTTGCGGCCGCGCGGCAAGAAGGTCTTGTCGATCAGCAGCATGAGTTTTCTCAAGCGCGTCCCGGCGAGACGGCGCCACACGCGGTTGTACCATTTGCTGAAGTCGCGGTTGTAGGGGCAGACCCGTATGCAGATGGAACAGTCCGAATTCTGACCAACCCAGAAACGGAAACACTTCTCGGCAATCGTGGTCCACTTGAGTACCCCCTTCAGGTTCGAAACGCTGTACGGTATACGCGACGGTGCCTGATGTGGGATCGCCCGGGGCGGGCACGCCGCGCTGCAACGTTGGCAAATGTCGCAAAATTCCTTCACGCCGAAGCGGATCGGTTCGTCGATCACCAGCGGCATGTCGGTGAATATCTTGCCGAGCCTGAGCCGTGGCCCATATTCCCTGGTAATCAGCAGGCTGTGCCTTCCGACTTCTCCAAGCCCGGCCTGCACGGCGAGCGGGATCGCCAGCGCGGAGTCATTCATGGAAGCCACCGCCCGGTAGCCCAGGTTCCTGATGTACTGCGCGATGGTGAGCAGCACGACCGTGTCATTGGTGTATCCCAAACCGGTGGCCGAACCGGACAGCGCGGAGGGAACCGTCTCGGTCAGACTGAAGTCCATGGGCTCGCCGATGACAATCACGTTGGGGAGGTCGTCGGGAATATCGACCGGCTTGTTTTTCTGCGTCTGCTCGCTGTAGCGGGTCCTGTAGATCCATCGCTCATCGTATTCGCAAATCCCGAGCAGCCCGGCACCGATGCTCCTTGCCGCCCGGCGCAGGTTTCGCGTCGCCGCTTCGGCCGATTCGAAGGGGTAGGGCTCGGGCCATCCCTCGGCGTGCGACGTAAAGGTATCGAAGAACCCTTCCTTGCGATCATCGCTCTCGCGGCGCACGTCGCGCAGGACGTTGGTCACGTGCCAGGTGGCGTTGCGCAGGGCGTAGTCCCGCTGACCGAAACCGTCGGCCCTGCGGGCGCGTGCATGGGGCATGTAGTGGCCGCGAAAGAATTCCTCCGCCTTGTCGCTCCTGATCTGCGGGTCCCACTCGGAGCGACAATAGATTTCGTTCCGCTGATCGAAGCGCTCAAAGTCGTCGGAGACGTCGAATCCGGTCTTGGCGTCGACAGGCCGCTTGTATTTCATTGCCATACCGGGTTGCTGCAGCGCCCGCGCCAGTCTGACTGCGTCCGGCGCATTGAGGCGGTTCATTGTATATGATATTCAATCGACCTCCTGATCGGACAAGCCATGTACAACATCAAAGCGATTCCCGCGTTTGGACTCTCGGTCGCCTTCATCCTGCTCAAGCCCGTTGTCGCCGCAGGCCAGAGCTACGAGGATCTCGTCAATCTGTTCTTCGAGTTCCGCGAATTTCAGCAGGCAACCATCACTGACGGCATTCCCGACTACACCGAGGCTGCGATGCAGGAACAGTATCGCGGGCTGGTGGAGTACCAGGGCAGCCTGGCCGCGATCGACACGGCGGATTGGCCCGTGTGGCAACAGGTGGACTACCACCTGGTGCGTGCGGAGATGAACGCGCTGGAATTCCACCATAAGGAGCACAGGCCCTGGGCCCGGGACCCCGGTTTCTACTCGATTTTCGAGGGCGATGCCGGAGCGAGTATCAACGCGCCCGATTTCTTCCAGCCGATATACGATCTGTTCGGCTTTTCCGACGACGGCCCCGAACCGCCTGAGGAGCAGGACGACGATACCCTGTCGATGTCCGGCGAGCAGCAAGCGGCCTTGCGCGATACGCTCGCGGGCATACCGGGAATCTACGCCCAGGCGCGGGTAAACCTGACGGAGCCTGCGGCCGACTTCGCGGAGTTTGCCGTGCGCAACTTCATTGAAGAGCGCGAACTCTACGAAGAGGCCGCCGATATTCTGGCTGCCGGCTATCCCGATCTCGCCGATGCGGCCCGGAGCGCTGCGGGCGCGGTCGAGGACTATCGGCTGTGGCTTGATGCCAACCAGTCCGACATGGATCCGAACGCCGGCCTCGGGAAGGACAACTACGACTGGTGGATGCGCAATGTCCAGCTTTCGCCGTGGGGATGGGAAGAAAGCAACCAGATCATCGAGAGGGAGTACGACCGCGTCATCACGTTCCTGAAACTGGAGGAATCCAGGAACAGGCACCTGCCGCCCCTGGAAGTCTCGATGTCGGAACGGGCGTGGTTCGAGAGCATGCGCGAGGCCTTGCAACACGCCGTCGACTTCATGCGCGACGAGGAGTTGATGACGGTCGAGGACTGGGTCGATCCTGCCGACTATTACGAGCGTGGATCCCGCGGGGCGAGCGGCGAACTCGACGACTCCGTGGCCGAGTGGTTGTTGGCCGAGAATTCCAGCATCGACACCAAGGTGCGTCAGCGGGAAATCCTGCCTGGCGAAGTGCACGAGTACGTCGGTCACATGCTCGACTACCAGCGTCAGGAGCGGTTGACGCAAAGCCCGATTCGAAGCGCCGGCCGGCGTTTCAACATGGGTTCCATGCGGCTTGAAGGGTGGGCGGTTGCGCTGGAAGAGTTGCTGATGCAGGCAGGGGTGCTGGACGAAAGACCGCGCAAGGGCAGGGAAATGGAATATCTCATGAATGCCTCGCACATGAGCCTCGCCATCCCGGACATGAAGATGCAGGCCAACGAGATCAACCTGACCGAGGCACGGCACCTCTGTGCCGAGATCATGCCACGCGGTTGGTCGCGGCCGGACGAGCGGATGGTCTGGTTCGAAATGCAGTCCAACCAGCGTAATCCGGGCGGATTTCACAGCAATGTCGTTACGGGCAAGTCGTACTTCATGAAGCTGTTCAGGGAACAGGCACAGGCGCTGGGGGACGACTTCGTCATAAGGGACTTCGTCGACGAGTTCCTTTCCTCGGGCACGATCCCGATGTCGCTGATTCGCTGGGAAATGACCGGCAATAGCGACGACGTCATGCTGGAAACGCAACCGCTGTAGGAAGGATTCGATGCACAAGAGGCGACTCCCTTCCATTGCCATTGCCGCGATTCGGGAAACCGTGAATTTGCCCGCGCAATCGATTCGAGTGCGCTTGCCGCTGCTGGTCTTGCTCTGTTCAGGGGTACCTGCCGTAGCCCAGGCAAGCCACGCGGAACTCGTCGAGCTGTTCCTGGAGTTTCGCGCCATGACCGGAGTCTCGGGCGACGAGTATGGAGCCTTGCCGGTCGTCGATCCCGTGATCATCGAGGCAGAAGCGCTTGCGCTGGACGAGTTCCAGGCAAGGTTGCTCGCAATTGATCCGTCGGTCTGGTCCATCCCCGAGCAGGTTGACTACCATCTGGTACGCGCCGAATTGAATGGCCTTCAGTTCCGCCACCGCGTCACCCGGCCCTGGTTTCGCGATCCCGGCACCTACAGCGACATCGTCTATTTCCTTGGCGAACTGCGCAGGACGTCTCCGGACCACGATCCGCGCGAAGTACTCGCAGTCCTCGAGGCTCTGCCGGATTTCTTTGGTCAGGCCATGGTGAACCTTGCCGATGTCGACGCGATTCCCGGCGACCTCGCGCTGCTTGCGGGTCGGGATCTGCGTAACGGGGATGCGGACTTTGCCGCGATGCTTGCCGAAGCGCCCCCGGACGATCCGCAACTGCTTGATGCCATTCGCGGTGCCCGGCAGGCCAACGCCGAACTCCTTGCATGGCTGGAGACGAATTCGGATCGCATGACCGCACCTGCCGGCATCGGCCGCGAAAACTACGACTGGCTGTTGAAGAATGTCTACCTGTTTCCCTACAACTGGAATGAGCTCAGCACGATCGTGGAGCTGGAAGACAATCGGGTCAGGACGTTCCAGCGGCTGGAAGAGAACAGGAACCGGGCATTGCCGGAAATCCAACCGGTGCAGTCGCAGGAGGAATACAGACAGAGCGTCGCCGCTGCGATAGACGATCTGATGAACTTCATTCGCGACGAGAATGTTTTCTCCATGCCCGGCTACCTGACGCCAGAGGGCTACTTCGGATCATGGCACGGCTTCGACAGTCCATGGCCGGAGACACACGATTACTTCTTCAACTTCTCCCATCGCGAGCCGCGTATGGAGGAAGCCCATGAGATGGTCGGACATCATTTCGATGAGCTTCGCGGGCGAAACAACACCCACCCGATTCGCCGGGGATGGCGTCCGTACAAGATCGCGACGGCCCGCACGGAAGGCTTCGCGTTCGCCCTGGAGGAGCTGCTGATGCATGCAGGCTATCTCGATCGCCGCTCGCCCCGGGCGCGCGAGATCGCCTACGAACAGGCGGCGTTCAGGACCGTAAGGGCATTGTCGGATATCTACATGCACGACAATCAATGGACCCTGCAGGATGCAATGGCCTTCTCCGTGGCGAACGCTCCTCACGGTGAATTGCTGGACGACAGTCCGCACCTGTGGTTCGAAATGGCAACCACGCTGCGGGGTGTCGGGCATCACATGCTGATGGTCGTGGGAAAGGTGCAGTTCATGAAATTGCTCAGGGACCGCTCGCAGCAACTGGGCGATGAATTCGAGTTGCAGGCGTTCATGGACGATTTTTTTGATTCCGGGCTGATCCCCATGTCACTGATCCGATGGGAAATGACGGGCATGGACGATGAGATGAGGCGGTTACTGCAATGAGAGTTTCGCAGCAGAGAGCAAGGTACACAGGCGAGTCAGGATCATGAAGACTTCTCCACGAGGATTGCTCCTCGCGATCCTGTTGCCGATTCGGTGGGTGTTGCGTGCGAGATGCGGGCCAGCAGTCATCCTGACACTTTCGCTGGGCGCCTGCGGCAGCCCGGGTGAATCCGGCGACGGCGCACCGTCCGCGTCGGGATTCGACGAAGTATTTCCGAAGCACATTGACGTATTCGGAGTCTCCGTCCGGGGCACGGCGGGAACGCCCGACGCCAAGATGTTGCACGCCGCAAACGTGTTGGCGGAGTACCTGGACAACGACGCCGACGGAAATCCCGACGACTCATTGGTCGTGCAGACGCTGCAGGCAAACAATGCGACGCTGATCATGACCATCGACTTTGCGGAACTCGAGGCAGTCGTTTCGGAAATCGACCTCGATGCCATGTCGGGGAGTGTGCTGCAGGACCTGAACGCCTGGGAAACGCGTCCCGGCGGTGCTGCCAACGGCGAATTCGATGCAGCCTTTGAGGAAGTCCTGCACCTCATTACCCATGGCGGTTATGCGCGTGCGTATCCCGACGATTTTGGCGAATTCCCCGGAACCACCCTGGCCAATGCAATGGACAAGGCGCGCGGTGGCCGGTTCATGCAGATACCTGATCGTTACCCTGAAGGCGCCTGGTACACCTACGACGACCAGACCTGCGACTATGGTTGCATGGCGGCCGAGTACATCTACTGGGGCCTTACCTCGCTGCTCGGCGCTCAGGACTTTCCCGGCCGCCTCGAGCGGATCGACAACGAGTGGCGGCTCAACACGCCGGAGCTTTTCGAACAGGGCGATCCCGATCTGTTCGCATTGCTGACCAGCCCCGACTATGCGCTGCCCACTCGGCTGCCCACCGGCAACTACACGGCCCTGGATTTGGCGTTCTCCGGCGAAGATGCACCCGCAGGAAACGCACCCTGAAACTGCGGTGCCCGGTACGGCAAGCGCGGCGGCTTTTTACAGGCCACCATCGCCCGGGCTCCAGGCCGGGAATCTGCTACCGAATCTCCAGAATCCGCTCATTCGGGGGATGCAGGTACTCCACACCGCGGCTGGTGATCAGGTGATTCCCCTCGATATTTATGGACACGGGCAGGCCCGGCCGCTCCGTCAGCTGCGAGTGCACCATGTACTCGAATGAGAAGAACGTGTTCTCCTGCAGCATGAGGTCGAAGCGGTCCTTGCGGAACGGCGCCACGGACGCGCCGACCGTGACCAGGCTGCCGCCGTTGTTGCCCATCGCGTGCAGGTCGATGGAAAAGCCCGGCGCATCGGTATCGGCCAGGGCATTCTGAATGATGATGTAGTCTTCGGTTCCGATATCGATGAAGGGTGTATAGAGGTATCCCTCCGCCTCGAGTGCCGCCACCAGTGCATCCAGCGTCTGCTCTGCCGTACGTCCCGCGCGGATGTGCGGCCGCATGATGCCGTGGGCCCTGATCGCGCGGTCGAACGCCCGCTTTATGCTCTGGGGAACTTCGTCTTCACCCTCGCGAAACACGTAGGCGTTGCGCTTGTAGTCCGTCGTGAAATACTCCAGATGGCGAACGGAAATGTCGTAGGTCATGAAGTCGCCGCGCTGAATCACGTGCCTCGGATCATGGATCCGCCAGCGCACGTCGGGCGGTTCGGCGGTATCGGAAACCGCCGAATACAGGATACGGGGCAATGGAATGTAGCCGTCGACACCGAATGACATGCCAAGTCGTTCCTGCTCCTCCACGACCCATCGCCCGACATCTTCGAGCGTGGTCACTCCTGGCGTGATCACTTCCCGGCTCAGGGCGCGGATCAGGAGCTGGCGATGAATCTCCAGCGCCTTGGCAAACTCGACGATTTCGCTTTGCGTGCGCCGCGAACGAAAGTCGGTGATCAGGTGTTCGGCCGACACGAACCGGCGCGCGTACTCTTCGCCAAGCACGCGCTCCAGTTTCAGGTACTGCGAATGCGACATGCCGTCCGCGATCGCCAGCCAGTCGGACGAATTGATCGCAATGGTTTCTGGATCGCGCTCGGCAACGTATTGCCGAAGTTCATCGTAGACGCTGTCGTCGACGATGCCGTAGTCGTAGCCTTCGATGGCGCGGCTGATTTCGTCCGAACCGAAATGATCGAAGAGGTCCGGATGGCCGCCGCTGCCGAACAGGGCCCGCTCGATACGGCCCGTACCCGGGTCGGAGAAGATCGCGTAGCCCCAGACCGGCCCGAAATGCAGCTGCATCGGATCTGGGTCGCCTGAGCGGATGACGTTGATCCACATGTCCACGTCGTTGTCGCGCATGGCGCCTGGCAGGACCACGTCGAGCTTCTCGCGCCGGATCAGGTGCAGGATTTCGGATTTGGCCTCCAGAGATTGCCCAACCGGGTCGGCGGCAACGGCAGCATGACACTGGAAGCATGTAATGATCGCGATGGCCGCGAGGTGGTTCATCTTGTTCATGGCGATTACCTCTTGCGTCCGGGTCCATTGCAGAAAGGATTGCACAAGCTCGATTTGACGAGTTTCAACACCCTGCGAGGGGCGCTGGCAAATTTTTTCTGCAATGACATGGGCGTGACGGTTGTACACGGCGGAAAATCTTACCCTTCGCCGAACTTCAGTCCAACTTTCCAGACCCGGACTCGCCAAGCGGGACAGCTCATTCGGGACTGCTGCAACGCGCCCGAAACGCCTTCGCTGCCTGCCATCGCTGGCCCCTTTTGTGGCGACATCGCAACAAGAATATCGTATAAAATCGGTTGAATATCGTATACAATCTGTTGGTGAAGCGATCCGGCTCGGCCTTGCTGGAGCCGGTACCGTTGCAAGCCAGATTATGACAATCCGCTGCGAGGGGAGAAAACAATGAAGCGACACGCAATCAAGGTCTTTTCCCGGCTGACGCTGTTGACAAGCGCCGTTGCGCTTGGCTCCGGAATCGCGTTCGGCCAGGAAGAGGAAGGCGGCCAGGCCGTTCTCGAAGAAATCATTGTCACCGCCGAGAGGCGGGAGCAGGCCCTGAGCGATGTGCCCATGGCCATCGCGGCCTTCGGGCAGGAAACGATCGAGGCTCGCGGCTACACCAACCTGGAGAGTTTTTTCCGGCAGGTTCCGTCGGTTTCGCTGCTGGACGGCGGAGCGCAGCGCAAACAGGTGATTATCCGCGGCATCGCCATTGACGCAGGCGTGCGGGCCGGGGGCCTGAGTTCCTCCTACGTGGACGAAACCCTGGTCACGGGCGGCAGTTTCCCTCTCGACCCGCGCATGTTCGACATGGAGCGAGTCGAGGTGCTCAAGGGTCCCCAGGGCACGCTGTACGGCGGCGGCTCCATTTCCGGTTCGGTGCGCTATATCACGAACAAGCCGAATTCCGAGGAATTCCAGGCCAATGTCGCATTTGACACATCCAAGACCCAGGGCGCGAAGCAAGGCTACTCGTTCGACGCGATGGTCAATATACCCCTGGTAGAGAACGTATTGGCATTCCGGGGCGTTGTATTCTCCGCTGACAACGCCGGCTACTACGATAATCCGTACCTGGGCATGACCAGCCAGGGACAGTTCGACCAGCGGGGGGGCCGGTTGATGTTGCAGTGGACGCCCTCCGACACGTTCACGGCGACCGGCACCTATTTCATGGACGAGACCTTCCAGGACGGCTGGTACCGGGCCACCGGCGAGGATTGGGCGGCGCGGCAACAAAACAACCGCCTGCAGGAGGTTCTTACGGCCGAGGCCGACATACTGGCCCTCAACCTGGATTGGGATGTCGGCTGGGCGACCATCACGTCCGCAACCGCGATTCTCGACTTCTACAGCTATCGCAAGGTTGACAGGACGTTTCTCGGGATCGACCAGTTTTGGGACGACGCGCGGCTGACGGTGCTCGACGATACCTGGGACGAAACCCTTTCCGAAGAGTTGCGTATCGTGTCCGCTCCCGACCAGTTCGGGAACTTCGACTGGATCGCCGGGATCTTCTACTCGGACTTCGACCCTTACGTTGAAGTCGGAGACTACATCGGAATCGGCGACCGCTACGACCAGAACAATGCCGGCGACCGTTTCGTGGCAGCGGCCCCTCATCAAGAATATGTGACTCCGTTTCCCGAGGGTTACGTCTCCCCGTTCGGACTGCCCGAAGTCCCTGGCACCTATCCCGACATGATCTATCGGGAAATATCGGAACACCCCCAAAAACAGGTGGCGTTCTTCGGAGAGTTGACCTACAACTTCACCGACGATTTTTCGGCGACGGTCGGGGTGCGCGATACAAGCACTACCACGAGCGGCTCCTTCGTAAACCAGGTTGCCGATGCCTGGCCCGATCCTGTCTTTACCGAGACGGTTGTCTTTCCGGAGTACACGGAACCGCATACCAACTACATGTTGAACCTGGTGTACAACGTCAACGATGACGTCATGATATTCGGTCGTGCCGCGGAGGGGTTCCGGGTCGGAACCGGCGGAGCCAACCCGGTCGTCCAGCCCAGTTGTCAGGAACTGGCCAGGCAAGTGCTGGGGTTCACGCCGGGCCCGGTCGCCTCGGACTCCATGTGGGCCTATGAAGTGGGCACCAAGATGACGCTGGCCGACGGCCGCATGGTGGTCAATGCGGGACTCTACCGGAACGAGTGGACGGACCTTCAGGTCCGGGTCAGACTGCAGGGTGACGCAACCTGCAGCATCAGCTTCCCGCAGAACCTCGCGGCGGCGACCGGGAATGGCGGCGAATTCACGCTGGATTACCTGGTTTCCGATCGATTGCAGGTCGGACTTTCCGGAAGCTTTGTCGACTTTACGGTCGATGCCGGCGCCGAGTTCCTGGGCGCGAACGTCGGCGACCGTTTGCCGAGTCATCCGGACCTTACGCTGAGCGGCAACTTCGACTACAGCTTCCCATTCGTCGCGGGCTGGGAGGGATTTGCCAGAGGCGAAATGAACTACATCGGCGAAATGGTCGGGGATTTTGTCGGTCCCGGCGCCGACCGCATTGACTTCGGAAAATATACCGTTGCCAATCTCCGGGTGGGCGCAACCGACGGCCGATGGGAATGGACGCTGTACGCCAACAACCTGTTCAACTCGGACGGATTGACATTCCAGTTCAGGGACAGGAGAAATCGAGTCGAATCCCTCGTGATCCGGCCGTTTACGCTCGGCGTCAATGTCCGCACGCGATTTTAGCCCTTGCTGGGACGTCAGTAGGCGAAGGGCAGGCGTAACCGCCTTTTCGGCGGTCGATGCGAAAGCCCGCCCCGCCCGATTCAATTTCGGGCGGTGGGCGATCGCATTGGCCGCCGTTTTCTTTGCCGCGGCACCGGCTTCACCACAGGGGCTGATTCCCGTTCCTTATGCCGGCGACGACATGGTTCCGCGGCCGGACGTGGACGTCTGGTTGCGGCTGATCCGCAACGACAAGCTCGATCTCATTCTTCCGAGCGCCATGCGGGAACACGGGATCGACATGTGGATTCACGTGGCCCGCGCCGGCGATCCGGACCCGTTGGCATATGAACTGGGCATCACGGATGGCTACCTGGTCTTTACCGACACAGGCGACCGGATAGAGCGGGCCGCATTCGCCGGCGTGTTCGGCGGCACCGGCGCCATCGAAAACCTCGATGTCATGGCATCTCCCGAGCTGGCCCAGGCCATCACCGGATACGAATACGGCGATGTCGATTTCTCGGTCTACGACGAGATTCGCGACTATGTCGCCGGTCACGACCCCGACACGATCGGAGTCAATTTCTCGGAATGGCTGGCGGTTGCCGACGGTATTTCGCACACGCAGTACCAGAAACTCGAGCGGATTCTCGGGCCGGAACTCTCGTCAAGAATTGTCTCTGCCGAGTACCTCATCACCGACTTCCGATCGCGCCGGCTGTCCCTGGAAGTTGCGGTGCAGGCCATGCTGCTGGAGATGGCGCGCCAGAACGCCATGACCGGGCTGGCCAGTATCGTGCCGGGCGAAACGACCATCGGGGACGTGGGCGGCCATATCCGCATTTACTATTCCGCGGTATCGGAACGTATTCGCGAGCCTTATGCAACGGGCTGGATCAGCCATCCGCAATACGTGCTGCAGCGCGGCGACCTGTTCGCCTGGAACGGCGGCGCCGACCATTTCCTGGATTTCGGCTTCTCCTCCTTCGGCGTGGACACGAAAGTGCATGCCTACATCCTCCGCGAGGGCGAGACCGGGGTACCGGAAAGCCTGCAGCGGGTCTGGGACTACGGCAAGCAGGCCCAGGGCATCATCCGGGACAACGTCCGGGTGGGGATGACGTCGGGCGAGGCGCTGAACCGGATCGTTGCCGCGCTGGAGCAGGAAGGCTACATCTACACGCCCTTCCCGGACGATCCCGCGACCGATTACCGCATGATCCAGGAGTACCTCGGGGACAGTGACAGCCCGGGTTTTTACATCGATCTGCACGCCATGGGCAACAATGGTGGAGACCTCGTCACGCTCGGGCCGTCGATCGCACCCTTCCGCCGCGATCGCGACCCCTTCATCATGCATCCGAATCATATCTTCGCCTTCGAGTACGCGGTTCACCTGAACATTCCCGAGCGGCCCGGCTACCCGCTCACCATCAACTTCTCCAATCCGCAGGTGCTGACCACGAACGGCGTAGAATGGATTCAGGATCCGAACTACGGGATTTACCTGATTCACTGAACCGCGAATTCCAGGAGGAAGCTGTGGCTGTTTCTGTCGAACATGGATCGATGGCCTCCGCGCCGACACGCGGCTCGAACCCATACTTCGATCTGAACGGTCTGTTGGAACTCTCCGGCAAGGGCACGGCGCGTGCCCTCTACGAACGCAAGCCCTTCAAGTTTCGCCACGAATTCGCCGCGAATGCCTGGTTCTCGCGGGACCGGATTCTGGATCTGGCCGATGCGCTGCCGGAATCGAGCGTCGAGTACAACCTGGCGGATATTCCGGTGAGCCAGCCGGTCACGACGATGCCCCACAGCGGCCTTTCCCTCAAGGAAACGATCAGAAACATTGAGACTTGCGGGTCCTGGGTGTTGCTCAAGAGCGTCGAACAACACGGGGACTATGCCCAACTGCTGGATAGCTGCCTGGAAGAGATCGGCAATGAACTTGGCCTCCGTGTCGAGGAGATGCTTTCACCGAGGAGTTTTCTGTTTCTTACCTCTTCCGGGGGCGTCACACCGTTTCACTTCGATCCGGAACACAACTTCCTGTTGCAGATCGAGGGCCGCAAGAAAATCCAGATTTTCGAACCATTCGACAGCACCATCGTGAACGATCGGCAGATGCAGGATTTCGTGGCCGGAGCGCATCGAAACCTCCCCTTCAGGGAGTCGGTTGCCGAGCGCGGAGAGTGGTTCGACTTCAGCGCCGGTGAAGGCGTCTACATTCCGTTCCTGGCGCCGCACTGGGTCAAGAACACCGGGTCCGTCTCCGTCTCCTTCAGCATCAGCTTCGAGACGGCAAAGACCAAACAAAGGCTGTCATCGTATCGACGTGACCACACTGACGGTCCCGAAACCCTATTCAATGAACAAGGGCAGGCCTGAACCATGACAAGAAACATCCGCCTCATGCCTTGCGCGCTGGCCGTGCTCATCTTCTCGCTCCTGGCTTTCCCCGCCGCCGCCCAGGTCACGGTACTGACCAACGCCAACGTCATCGATGCCACCGGCGCACCGGTCCAGGAAGGCGTGACGCTGGTCATCGACGGCAACGTCATCAGCTCCCTGACGCCCGGCCCCTACGCTCCTACGGGCGAGGAGGACGAGATCATCGATCTGGCGGGCGCCTACGTGACGCCGGGCTTCTGGAACATGCATGTGCACCTGACCGCGCTGCTGCCCCACAACCACGCGCTGGACAATGCAAGCGTCGGCGCCAAGGTCATTCGCGCGGGGGTCAACGCGATGGAGGGCCTGCGTCACGGTTTCACCGGACTGCGTTCGGTCGGGGAAGAGCACAACATCGATGTAGTCTGGCAACAGGCATTTGACGAGGGGTTCGCGCTCGGTCCCCGTATCTTCGCGAGCGGCGAGTCGGTCGCCCCGACAGCCGGCCACCGGGGTGACGTACCGGACGGAGCGGACGGCGTCGCTGCGGTGCGCAAGGCGGTGCGTTCACGCATCCAGCAGGGCGCAAGCGTCATCAAGATCGTCAACGTGGAAATGCTGCAGGACGAACTCGTCGCCGCCATAGAGACCGCGCACAGTCTCGGCGTGACCATTACCGCGCATTCCCGGGAGCCGACACTGTACGACGCCGTCGCGGCCGGTATCGACAGCATCGAGCACGGCTACGACATCACCGACGAGACGATTCAATTGATGGCTGAGATGGGGACGTTCTACGATCCCACCATCATCTGCAATCTCAGCGACGAATACATCAGGGAACGCGAGGACCGGCTTGCCGCACTGGGTTGGTCCGAAGACGAACAGGCGGTCAAGTGGCGCACGGCCATCGCCTACGCGGACGAGCGCTCGCCCGAGCACGCCCTGCACCAGCGTCAGGCACTGGCCAGGGCCGCCGAGGCCGGCGTGAAGCTGCTGATCGGCTCCGACTCGATGCCCGTCGGCGAGATCGGCTGGCTCGAAATGGAGCAGTTCGTGCTTTCCGGAGTCAGCGAGATGGACACCCTGATTGCCGCCACGCGCAATCCGGCGGAATTGCTGGGCGTGCTCGACAGCCTGGGCACGGTCGAGGAAGGAAAACTGGCCGACCTGGTGGTGATGGCCGCCAATCCGCTGGAGAACATTTCCAATATTCGAACCGTCACCATGGTGTTCAAGGACGGAATTTCCGTGCCCATGGAACCGGAGCCCGGCACGCTGCGCTTCTACGATTACTACGAATCGCAGGGTCCGCCGCAATCGTTCCTGGAGCGCTCCGAAGACGCTTCTGGATTCGTCCGCGAGGGCAATCCCTACGAGAGCGGACAATTGTGAACTTGCTGAATCCGATTGCGGCCGCCGTTGAGAAAACTACTGTATAACGTATACAATCGCACCGAATTCGGGACTCGAAGGGAGTCCTGCCGATGATCTGGAGGGGTTTCCATGACATTTCTTGAATATATTGCGCTTCGACCGTGCGCGGGCCTGAAAAGGGTATCGATGGCACTTTTCGGAATTGCCTTCCTGTGCAGTTCCCCCTCCATCCTCGCTCAGGAGCAGGATGACGATCAGATCGAAACCATCGTGGTGACGGCGCAAAAGCGCGAGCAGTCGATTCTCGACGTCCCGTTTTCCGTATCGGCCGTGTCCCAGCAGGAAATGGAGGCCGCCGGGGTCAACTCCATGGCCGACATTTTCAGGCGGGTCCCGAGCCTCTCGGTGATCGACCAGGGGGCGGCGCGCAAGAACGTCATCATCCGGGGCATTCAGACCGAAACGTCGACCGAATCCTCCGTGAACGACGTCTACCTTGACGAGCAGCGCATCACCACCGTGATCGCCACGGCCGATCCGAGAACCTTCGACATGGAGCGAGTCGAAATTCTCCGCGGACCCCAGGGCACGCTATTCGGAGGAGGTTCGTTCGCGGGCACGCTGCGTTACATCACGAACCGCGCCAACGTCTCCGAGCGTGAGACCAACTTTGCCGCCACGCTTTCCTCAACGGCAGAAGCGAAACAGAATTATTCGCTGGACGGAATGATCAATCTTCCCCTGGTGGAAGACCGGTTCGCGGTTCGCCTGGTGGGATACACCGCGGACGATTCCGGGTACCTGAGCAACTCGTCCCTGGGCCTTGAAGGCGTCGCGGGCGTTGAGCAGTACGGCGCCCGGATCGGCTTGCGCTATACCCCGAGCGAGCGATCGACGCTTGATGTCAAGTACATGTTCCAGGACCTGAGGCAGACCGGGTTTCCGGAGGCCCGGGGCGTCGACTACGGGGATCTACAGCAGGGGGGCGTGACCCTGACCGAAGAGCGGCTGACTTCAAAGTTCCGGATGTTGGATATCACCTGGAATTACGATCTGCCCGGTGTGACGATGACGTCATCGACCGGTTACCTGCAGATGGACTTTCTCCGACGCAACGACCGGTCCCTGACTCTGATCAGAAGGTTTTTCGATGACCAATCCCTGACGGCTCCGCAGGCGCTGGCCATGGCGCCAGCGCCAATACGTCTGTATATCAATGACGACAATGACAACTACACGTTTACCCAGGAACTGCGTTTCGTATCGGAACTCGATACGGACGACAGGTTCGCGTGGCTCGCGGGTTTGTACTACGAGGACGGAGAAGAGGACGTTTCGGTCGGTGATTTTCTCCTTCCTGGCGGCGGCGCGCTATGGGACCCGCCAAACGCGATCTACAACGGAAGCCCGGCCGACTTCTTCTTCAAGGAAGACTTCGTCACGCAGTTGAAGCAATTCGCCGTGTTCGGGGAATACACCCAGTACTTCACGGATCGATTCAACGCCACGGTCGGCTATCGGCACTCGATTTTCGAGAGCTTCTTCGAGGCGTTCGCCCTCATAGGCGATGAACCGGAAGACGACGGGACCCCTTTGGTAGACATCTTCGCAACTGACCCGTTCCGCGAGACGCACAACACCGTGAAGTTCAACATGTCCTACGACCTGACCGACAACATGGCGGCCTATTTCCAGTCCGCCGAGGGATTCAGGCTCGGGTTCGGTTCGGAGGTCCCGCCTCCGCTCAACCCCGGTTGCGAGGTGTTCGTACAGGATTTCCTCGAGGCCAACGGACTCGGCGGCTTCCTCGGGCCCGGTGGACAGTTGCCGGGAACGAAGAGCGATACGCTCAGGGTCAACGAAATCGGCCTGAAAGGAGTCTCTCCCGACGGGAGAGGCCGGTTCAGTTTGGGTTACTTCAACGGCGACTGGAAGGACATCCTGGTCGATGTGGACATTGAAGACATCACGGGAGCATGCAACACGGGTTTCGGCGCCAACGCGGCGTCCGCGACGACCGTCGGTTTTGAAGCCGAGTTCAACTACGCCCTTACCGACCAATTCACGCTGTCCGGGTCTGCGTCCATTGTCGACGCAACCATCGACAATGACGAACCGTTTCTCGGCGCCGACGCCGGGGAACGGCTGCCGGCGTCGCCCGACAGGCAGCTATCGGTGTCCGGCGATTACATCTGGCCGATGGCCAATGGCAACCTGGGATTCGTCCGCGTGGATGCCCAGTACATCGGCGAGCTGATCGGCGCCTTCGAGTTTGGCGACGAAAGAACCGTCTCCGGGAACTACGGCATTGCAAATGTGCGCGTGGGCATGCAGACGGACCGGTACGAGTGGTCGGTGTTTGCAGACAACATCACCGACAACCGCGCCCTGGTCTTCGCCAACGGCCCGGCAAACGAGTTCCGCAGGACGATCATCCTGCAACCGCGGACTCTGGGCCTGCAGTTCCGCAGCAGGTTCTGAGGTCGGCAAGGATTGAGGCCGCCGGATGATGATCCGGCGGCCGATCCGGGGTGCACGCACCGAGTTAAGGTAAACTGCACCCAAAGGCGCCCACAACAAGAGCGCCGCCCACAAACTTGGAGGGGGAAAAATGTCTTTACAAGGCAGAAACACCAATTGGACCTGCGCCATACTGAGACAGGCGTCGGCGGCACTTCTCGGGATTGCCTTTCTGTGCGGTCCCGAAGCCCTTCTCGGACAAGCGGAGGACGACCAGGAAATCGAAGTCATCGTGGTGACAGCGCAAAAGCGCGAACAGTCGGTGCTGGAAGTCCCGTTTTCCATCTCGGCCGTGAGCCAGGACGAGATCGAGGCGGCCGGGGTCAACTCCATGGCCGACATCTTCAGGCGTGTACCGAGCCTTGCGATCATCGACCAGGGGGCGGCCAGGAAGAACGTCATTATCCGGGGCATCCAGACGGACACGTCCACTGAATCCTCGGTCAACGATGTCTACCTGGATGAACAGCGCATCACCTCCGTCATCGCCACGGCCGATCCGCGGACCTTCGACATGGAAAGGGTCGAAGTGTTGCGCGGACCCCAGGGAACGCTGTTCGGCGGCGGCTCGTTTTCCGGCACGATGCGCTACATCACGAACCGCGCCAACGTCTCGGAGTTCGAAACCAACGTTGCTGCCAGCCTCTCTTCCACCGCGGAAGCGGCAGGCGCGAACTACTCGTTTGACGGCATGGTCAACATACCCGTGGTTGAAGACCGTTTCGCGGTACGTCTGGTGGGCTACAGCGCAACGGACTCCGGATATCTGAGCAATTCACTGCTGGGATTCGACGACGTCGCGGGCATCGACAACAACGGAGCCAGGATCGGCTTGCGCTGGACGCCCAACGACCGATTGACGGTCGACTACAAATACCTGTTCCAGGATCTGCAGCAGAACGGCTTCCCCGAGGCGCGGGGAGCCGATCCCGACGCCCTGCAGCAGGGCGGCGTCACGCTGACCGAAGAGCGTCTTACTTCAAAGTTGCGGATATCCGACCTGACATGGAACTATGATCTGGACTTCGCGACGCTGACCTCGGCCACCGGTTATCTGCAATTCGACTTCCTCCGCCGCAACGACGAATCCCTGGGCTTTATCAGGGACGAACTGGGCTATGACGACCTGAGCGCTGCGGACGCACTCGCAATGGCGCCTTCGGCCCTGCGTCTGTTCGTCAACGACGACAATGACAACTACACCTTCACCCAGGAGGTGCGCCTCGCCTCGAACATCGATTCGGACGATCGGTTCGCCTGGCTTGCAGGCAGCTACTACGAAATAGGCGACGAGTCCGTAGGGTTGACCGAAGCGCTTGCTCCGGGAGGTGGCGCACTGTTCGACAACGCCAACTACAACGGCTCTCCGGCGGATTTCTTCTTCATGGAACAATTCGTGACGGAACTGGAGCAGTTGGCCTTTTTCGGGGAAGTGACCTGGTTCGCCACGGACCGGCTCCAGGCCACCGTGGGCTACCGGAGGTCGGAGTTCGAGAGCTTCTTTATCGCGGACGAGTTTTTTGGCGATGAACCGGATGACGACGGCAACGTGCTGATGGACGTATACGCCCCCGATCCGCCACCCGATGAGACTCATCACACCTACAAATTCAATTTTTCCTACGACCTGACCGACGACATGATGGTGTACTTCCAGTCGGCCGAAGGATTCCAGCTCGGCGGCAGCGGGATAGCGCCTGCGCTCAGTCCCCGGTGCGAACAACTCATCGAAAATTATCTCGATAACAGGGGACTCGGCTACCTGCTCCAGGACGGACGGTTGCCTGGAACGAAGAGCGACGAACTCCTGACTCGCGAGGTCGGAACAAAGGGTGTCTTCGCCAACGGCAGGGGCACATTCATGGCCGGGTTCTTCCATGGCGACTGGAAGGACATTCAGGTCTACGTGGAGATTCCCCCGATCGATGGAGAATGCGAATTCGGCTTCGGCGCAAACGCGGCGGCGGCGACCAGCGTCGGTTGGGAAGCCGAGTTTTCCTACGCGTTTACGGACCGGTTCACCCTGTCCGGCGCGGGATCCATTGTCGATGCCACCATCGACAAGGACGAACCGGATCTCGAAGCCAGAAAGGGCGACCGCCTGCCCGGGTCGCCGGACATGCAACTGTCCCTGTCCGGCGATTACGTCTGGCCGCTGCCCAACGGAAACCAGGCATTCGTTCGCGTCGATGCACAGTACATCGGGGAGATCATCGGCTCGTTCACCCTTGATGACGAAAGAACCGTTTCGGGGAACTACGGGCTTGCCAACCTGCGGGTCGGGATGCAGTCGGACAGGTACGAATGGTCGTTCTTTGCCGATAACCTGGCCGACAATCGCGCCCTGGTCTTTTCCGATGGCCTGGCCGACGAGTTTCGCACGACCATCATGTTGCAACCGCGAACGATCGGCCTGCAGTTCCGCAGCAGGTTCTGACTCCGGCGGCCTGCGGCACACGACCCCGCAGGAATCACCATAGTCTGGCGGAGGCGGGGCGGGTTACCGGATATTGAGCCGGTTGATGGGCGGGGCGAGCACCGAGTAGAAGGTGCGCAGCACCGCCAGGATCACTATACCCGTGATCAGCGACGCCAACGCGCTGAACAGCCTGTCCTCCGGTTGACTGAAGGTAAATACATCCCAAAGGTACCAGACGCCGCGCCAGAAGGAGACGACGCCGAACCCGATCACCGCTGCGAGCACGATCGATCGTGCCAGGGACAACTTCCCGGGGTTGGTCTGGTCGTCGGCGGGATTTGTCTGTATATCACTCATTTCAAGCCTCTCAATTCGTCCATGGCCTGTTGGCCGCGTCCTGCGTCGTGTTGAATCCTGTCGTCGCTATCGGATGAGGATCAGTTCCTGCTGCGGCGGCGACAGATACTCGACACCGTTCTCGGTTGCGATGGCTTCTTCGTGGTCCCACCAGAACAGGTACTGGTCCCGGTCCGGAGGTCCCTCCGACGGCATGTAGAAGAAATACTCCAGCACGAAATGATGGTTCGGAGCGAGGGGGATATCCCACGCCCATTCGGGGCCATAGGAACCGATGCGAGGTGCGAGATAGGTTTCGACGGACCATGGTCTGGCGCCCTTCGTCTGACCGTGGGAGTCGATCGAGAGCTGCGTTTTCACCGGATCGTACCCTGCGGCATAGGTGGGAAAGTCGTTTTTGGCATCCACCATGTGGAGTTGGTCGTCGCGAAGGATGATGCCTGCCTCTTCGAACCGTTGTTCGTATTCGCGCATGATCTCGCGCGGAGTCAGGCCGGCACGGACCGTCTCGACGAGAATCCGGTCGACAAGCAGGTACTGGTTCCAGAGCCGTTGTATTTCCGGCGGCGGTTCCGTTTCTTCCTCGCGAAGCACGTAGGCAAAGACGCCCTGGCTCGGCGCAGCCAGGATATCCCCACCCTGGACCACTGTGTCTTCGGTCCAGGCATCGCTCCTGCCGCGCTGGGATTCTCCGGTCCACATCCGCCGGAATATCGTCAATTCAGTGTCGCCCAACCGGGTGACGCCTGGTTGCACTTCGGCCAGGGCACGTTCCACCATGGCAAGCTCGTCCTGACGCATCCGCTTCAGCAACTCGATCTCGCTCGGAACCTGGTGGTTGGTATAGTCCATGATCAGCCACTCGGAAGAGATCAGCCGACTGGCGTACTCCTCGCCGAGTTCTTCGCTGAGGAGGACGTAATCCGTATGTGAAAGTCCGTCGATACGACCCCGGTAGGTGGGCCAGGGGCCCAATTCGTGCATGAAATTGACCGCAATGCGTTCCGGGTCGCGCTCGGCGACGAACTCCCCCAGGCCCTGGAACCGGTGGTCGTACTCGGTCAACGGGCCGCCAACCGGTTCCTGAATGCGAACGGCCGGAGCGACGATGTCGTAGGCCCCGCTGGCCTCCACCGTCCGGTAGTCGCCTTCTCCCCATCCCCGGTGGGCGACACCCCAGCGGCGGCCCAGTATGGCCCGTTCGATCCGGTCGCCGCCGCGGTCGGTGAAGACGAATACACCGGAGGCGCTGCCCAATTCGTCGATGCCGAAGGAATCGGGCACGGTTTCCCGCATCACGTGGATCCACATGTCCACGTTTCGCTCCCGCATGATCTGCGGCAGCACCTGGTCGAACTTGTCCCTGCGAATCTGGTGGTTCTCTTCCGTGTAATCCACCAGGGGGGCCTGCTGCGCCATGACCAGAGCCGGTACGCAAACGCCAATCAGGCCCGACAGTCGCCGGACGCTCGCAAATGCACTCGATGTGTTCATTCTTGTCCCCCTCCTCACTAGATCCGAAGTATCCAGACGAAAAGCCCGATCAGCAATCCCACGACCGCGCAACTGATCAGGAATCCCGCTACGGTTGTCGTTGTCGGCTTCATCAATTCAAAGTCGGGATGGTCGATCAGGACCGATCGCTCTGCCGGCTTGACCCCGGGCGGCAACGTGAGCGGCGCGACTTCCGGTTCTCCGATGCCGACCGGCGTTCTCAGCGTTTCGTAGATTCCGTCCAGCCTTTCCTTGCCTGGCGCCCGGGTCGCCAGGCTGACACCGATCATGACCACAAAGCCGACGACCAGGTAAATGATCATCTGCCAGGGTAGCGACAGACTCCCTTCATGGAGCATGAAGGATGGCAGCAGGTGCGCGAACTGGTCATTGAAGCTCCAGCCGACCAGGGCCACGTCGCTGGTAAGGAACCAGGCGGCAAAGCCGCAGAGCGTCGACGCCCAGGCTGCCGAAGATGTCGCTCGCCGCCAGAAGAAACTGGTCCAGATGGCCACTCCCATCATGGCCTGCACGATCCAGAACAACTCAAGCCCGGCAACGACACTGGAAAGCCCGAATGCGATCAGGATTCCGCTGCCCACCACCAGCACGGAGGCGATTCTGCCGATGAGCAGGTAGTGGCGTTCATCCCGTCCGGGACGAATCAGAGGCTTGTAGACATTCTCCGTGAAGAGGGCCGCGGCAGACAACATGAACGTATCGCAGGAACTCATCACGGCTGCCAGCATCGATGCGATGAAGAGCCCGACGAGGCCCGGCGCGATGGCGGGCAGGAAATCCCTGGCCAGCAGTCCGTACACCTGGTCAGGGTTCGTGTTGGCATCCACGTACAGGGCGATGCCGACCATGCCGGTGAGCACCCAGGCGATGGTGCACAGCCTCTTCAGGAAGTGGCCTGCGACCACGCCGACCCGCGCGTCGTACTCGGACCGCCCGGCGGCGCACATGGCCATGGAGTACGGCGAGGTTACCCATCCGACCAGACCGTTCACGGCAATGACGACGACGTACAGCGTGGTGATCTCGCTGGGCGCGACGATTGAGAACATTTCCGGATTGTCGATGGACGCCCGCAAACCGCTCATGCCGCCCACCGCGCTCAGGGCGAAGGGCAGGATGAGGAAGGACAGGATCACGGTCATGACGCCCTGAATCAGGTCGGTGATGATGGCCGCATTCAGGCCGCCGGAAACGCCGTAGACCACGAACAGCACGGTCATTGCAAAGATGGCGATCTCGGGGCTGATGGAACCCCCGGATACCGCGGTGATCATGGCGCTGGACGCCTTCAGGACAACACCGATGTTTACGGAGAGCTGAATCATGCCAACGAGTGCGAACAGCACGGCCACGCTCTGCCCATAGCGAACCAGCAGGTAGTCGGCGGTCGTCACCGCGCGCATGCGACGGAACAGCGGCGCCAGCAACCAATAGAATGGGGTGGAAAACAACCACAACCACTGGTACCAGATACCCGATGCGCCGGAGGTGTAGGTCTTGGACGCGACGCTGACGGCCTGGTCGGTATTGGTGCCGGTCCCGAACGAGAAGAACGTCATCGTCAGCTTGCCGAAACTGCGGTCGCTGATGAAGAAGTTGGAGGACGACTTGACCCGGCGCGTGGCATACACGCCGATGGCGGTGACGCCAATCAGGTAAACCGCGATGACCAGCCAGTCGATGAGCAATTCAGTGTACCCTGGAGATAGTCCCGTTCAGCCCCGACAGCCAGTGGCAAAAGTCCCGCACCGTGCCGAGACTCTTGCCTCGGCAATGGCCGGGTTGCCGTACGGAAGATTACGACGGCTCAGGCCGCCAGTCTGGGTCGATTGTCCAGTGCGCGTTGTACTACACCCGCGATTCGGACCCGCTCCTCGCCAACCAGGGGAAGGCGAGGTGGACGTACCCACTCCGCACCCATTCCGGTCATCTGGTTGGCGAGTTTCAGGTATTGAACCAGCTTGATCTCGGTATCGAGATGCAGGACGGGCATGACCCAGCGGTACATGGCCACGGCCTCGTCGATCCTTCCCGCCCTGGCCAATTCAAACAATTGTACGGCTTCCTCCGGAAAAGGGTTTACCAGGCCGGAAACCCATCCCACCGCTCCGCAAACCGCATTCTCGAGCACAACGTCGTCGACGCCGCAAAACAGTCGGTAGCGATCGCCGCAGGCGTTGATCATATCCGTCAATCGGCGGCTGTCATGGGAAGACTCCTTGACGGCGACGATGTTGTCGATTCTCGCCAATTCCACAAAGTCGTCCGGCGAGAGATCGGCCTTGTACGCGACCGGATTGTTGTAGATCATGATCGGCAGGTCGGTCGCTTTCGCGATTGAGGTGAAATGCGCGATGGCTTCCCTGGAGTCCTGTTGGTAGACCATGCTCGGCAGGACCATGAGCCCGTCGCACCCCGCCTGCTCCGCCATCCTGACGGAAGAAATGGCCATTTCGCCCGTGTATTCGGCGATACCGCTGATCACCGGCACGCGATGATCGACCGCTTCGACCGCCGCGCGCATCACCAGGCTCTTTTCCCGGGAACGCAGGGAATTGCCTTCGCCCAGCGTGCCCAGGACAATGATGCCCTTTACGCCGCCGTGCAGGCAGTACTCGATGTGCCGCGCCGTTCCCTCCAGGTCGAGGCTGCCGTCCTCGTGCATTTCGGTCATCAGCGCGGGGAACACACCTCCCCAATCCTGATTTGACATACTGTGCTCCCCTGTTCCCGGCGCTCACCGGCCAGCAATATTGTGGTCTGACGCTTGGCGGTGCCCGGGGCGCGTTGTGGGCTACCTATGGATTATATACACTGGCGTATAAAGTATACAGCGTTTTCGGGGACGTCTGGCTCGCGTGAACCGGCGGGACCGAGACGACCCTTCCCCGGAATGACACTTGTTGAGACTCCCGGATTCTGAATCCCGAACAACCAAGGAATCACACTGCCATGGACTATCGACTGCTCGGACGAACCGGAATCGAAGTTTCGCCATTCGCGTTGGGTACCGACAATTTCCTGGACCCGACACCCGCCGATGAATCGGCGCGTATATTGCGTACCGCCATGGACGCCGGAATCAACCTGCTCGATACAGGCGATGTCTACGCGGACGGCGCCGGCGAGAAGATCATCGGCAAGACGCTGAAGGAGAGCGGCAGGCGCCACCGGATGTTGATAGCGACGAAGGTGGACCACGGCAAGCGACGGCCCGGTTTCACCCTGGATGACCCCGCCTATGTCGGACCGAACGAGCATGGTCATACCCGTCTCAACATCATCCGCGCGTGCGAGGATTCACTGAAACGCCTCCAGACCGACTACATCGACCTGTACCAGATTCACCGGCCCTCTCCCCATATTCCCTGGGACGAACAACTTTTTGCTCTCGACACACTGGTCCGTCAGGGCAAGGTACGGTACATCGGCACATCGACCCATCCCGCCTGGGCGGTGATGCACTCCATCATGGTCAGCGAATTGAAGGGTTACGCGCGTATCGTCTGCGAGCAGCCACCGTACAACCTGCTCGACCGGCGCATCGAAAATGAACTGCTGCCCATGTGCAGGAAACACGGTCTGGGGGTCATCACCTGGGCGCCCATGGGCATGGGCGTGCTGGCCGGCCGCTACACGGACGAAACGCATCTCCCTGATGACTCCAGGGCCGTGCTGAGAGGCGGATTCTACGCCGACCGGATCACCCGGCGAGGCATCGAAACCGGGATCGAATTCGCGAAGATCGCCAGGCGCGTGGGCCTCAGTGCAGCGCAACTGGCGGTCGTTTGGGTCAAGGAGCAACCGGACATAACGGCACCGCTGATCGGACCGAAGACCATGGACCAATTGGCGGAGTTTCTCCCCGCAATGGAGACCGGGCTCGACGATGAAACTCGTGCAGCCTGCGATGCACTGGTGCCGCCTGGCAGCGTCGTGGCAAATTTCCACAACACGGCGCCTTGGATGAAGCAGGTCGTGATGTAACGATCAACTCCCCGGGAAGCAGTTTCCAGGATGCTGTTTCAGTGCATGTACTGGCCGCCGTTGACGTAGAACTTGGCGCCGGTGGTGAACCTGGCCTCGACGATGCAATGCACCATGCGGGTCACGTCCTCGAATTCACCCAGCCGTCCCATGGGCAGGGTGGCCAGTTCCTTCTCGAGCCCCTCCTCGGTTTCCAGGTCGTAGCGGTCGATCACCTCGCGGGTTTGAACAGAACCGGGGACAAGGCAATTGACCCGGATTCGCGGGGCCAGCTCGAGCGCCATGCACTTGGTCAGGACGATCACGCCGGCCTTGGCGGCACAGAAGTTGGCGCCGTTCTTCCGTCCGATGGACCCGGCGGCTGCGCCCAGGTTGATGATGGACCCTTCCCTGTCGGGGTTGTGCCTGACGAACTCCTGACCGCAGACGAAGTGTCCTTTCAGGTGAGCGTCCATGACTGCGTCCCAGGTCTCGTCGGTGATCTCCATGAAGGGCGCGTCAAGATTGATACCGGCACAGTTGACGAGAATGTCGATGCGGCCGAAATGCCGGATCGTCGCCTCGAACATGGCCCGAACCTGATCCCGGTTTGCCACATCCGCCTGACAGGTCATGATCTTCCCCTCGCCGTGTTTACCCGCGAGTTCCTCGCGGAGCGAATCGGCCTCGCCGTCGAAGAGATGATTGATTACCACTCCGAAGTCCCGGGACGCGAAACTGCGCGCGATTCGCGCGCCGAGGCCGGTGGCCGCGCCGGTAATCAGTACAACTCGTTGTTCAGCCATGGAAGTACCTCCGAAAAAACAGGGAAAATGCGCGGCAGATCCTGTTGCCGATCGCGAATGACAATTGTATATTTTATTCTCTGTGCCGGTCCAAACCGGGCGGCAATACTGATATCCTGCCTGTCGCCGCACCACCACCTTGAAACCAGGGAGTCGGTTCAATGAGAGCTTTACGTTGGGGTGAATTTGCCAGCGCCGCCGTGCGGGACATGGCCGCGGTCAAGCCCGGTGAAACGCTGCTGGTCCTGGCAGATACGTGGACGGACATGGACATCGCCGAAGCCTGCCTGACGGCCGGGATCAGTGCGGGCGCGGATACCCAGTTGCTGGTGATCCCACGCATGGCGCCCACCGACACAACGGAATTCAACGCCTCTGTCAGCGGCGCCATCAAGGGTGCCGACGTCGTGTTGGGACTGTGCCCCACAATGTTCATCGAAAAAACGGCGACCGTTGAAGCCCGCAAGAACGGAACTCGTATCGCCTCCACCGACGTCATTGGCATGGAGGACTTCGCCATCGAGGGAATCTGCGACGTCGACCAGGGGCGCATGATCGAAGTCGCCGAACGAATCGGGGAAATCTGGATCAAGACCGAATACTGCCGCGTGACCTCGGCGCTCGGTACCGACATCAGCTTCGACATGCGGGGCCGGCCCATCGAAATTGGCGACGGCGTCGCCGCCGAACCCGGTACCTCCAACTTCTTTCCGGGTGTCTGCGTGGCCAACGCTCCGATCGAGAACACGATCAACGGCGTCATCGTCGTTGACGGCAATATCCCCCCGGGCCGCCTGGTCAACGCCCCTGTAACGGTACGCATCGAAACCGGCGTCATTACCGGGATCGAGGGCGGCGCCGATGCCGGCCAGTTGAGGGCGCACTTTGCTGCGAGCGGCGACCCGGTCGCCACGCATCTCTGTCATTTCACCCTGGGCCTGAACCCACTGGCACGGACATCGGGCAGCATCCACCAGGACGAACACGTGTTGGGGGCGATCACCTTCGGATTCGGCGACCAGGACGCGGATTTCGGCGGCAACGTGCCCGACTGCGGCGTGCACTGCGACCTGGTGTTGACGACCGGGAAAATAGAATGCGATGGTCAGGTCCTGTGCGAAGACAACCGGCTCAACGAAGACCTCGGACTGGGGGGACTCCAATGAAAACGATTCTGAGCAACTGCACGATAATCCCATGCACGGGTGGCCCGCCGATGTCTGACATGACGCTGACCATGGAGGGCAATCGCATAGCGGACATCGCAAACGGCGTGTTCAGTCCGCCGGCCGGCATTGCGCGGGGGAATGGCCTGCAACCCAGGCCGCTTCCGGACGGGTCCCGCTGGATCGATCTTGCGGGCGGTTTCCTGCTGCCGGGGATGTGGGAGGTGCATGCGCATCTGGGCGACCTCATCCCCGATCCGCACAACCTCCTCGAGACGGAAGCCCTCACCGACTACACGATTCGAGCCGGTCGCGTTGCCATGGACGGACTGCGCGCGGGCATCACGGGCATTCGGTGCGTGGGCGAAGACGGCTTCGTGGACGTCGCCTGGAAGCGCGCCTTCGACAAGGGCGTGATGCAGGGCCCGCGGCTCTGCGTCTGCACCAAGGGCATATCCATCACGGGCGGCCATGGCCACGGCACCCTGGGCGCCCTGGAGGTGGACGGACCGTGGGAGATGCGCAAGGCGGTGCGCGAGAATCTCAAGAACGGCGCCGACCAGATCAAGCTCATGGTCACCGGCGGGATCATGACCCGCGGCGAGACGATGGAGGAGTCGCAGTTCATGCTCGACGAGATCCAGGCGGCGACGGAAGTCGCACACAACAAGGGCAAACGCGTGGCGGTGCACGCCTGGGGAGAGGAGGGCGTGAAGACCGCCCTGCGCGGCGGCGTCGACTCCATCGAACACGGGTTCCTGGATGACGAAGCCATCGACCTGATCCTGGAGCGCGACGCCTGGTACATACCGACGGTCTGTCAGACCCAGGACGTGGACCACATCAACGAATTGCCGAAGTTCCAGATCAAGAAAGCGATGGCTGCGACGGTAAAGCATCGCAAGAGCGTGCAGAAGGCCATGCAGGCGGGCGTCAAGATCGCCTGCGGCAGTGATTCCCCTCCCATCTCGGACTTCAACAAGCGGGAACTCGAGTTTCTGGTCAAGGTGGGCATGCCGGAGATGGATGCGTTGATTGCCGCGACACGGACATCCGCCGATCTCTGCGGATACGCCGATGACCTGGGCACCGTCGAAACCGGAAGGCTTGCAGATCTCGTGGTTCTGGGGAGCGACCCGTTGCATGACATTTCCGCCGTTCGGGACGTCCGGCTGGTCATCAAGGATGGCCGCCTGGTCCATCTCGATGCAGGCGAAGGCATGAGCAGCTACGCCGACCTCTACTTTTGATCGCGCTCTGTGCATCGCACGGTAACAGGGAAGCAAGGCTGTGCGGGCAGGGCGCCGATTTCGACCCTTGAAGGTGCTCCGTGAGCCTGTTGGAGTCCTTCAGGGTACCCGCCTTCCGGTACGCGTGGAGTTCGATCAGTTTCAACAGTCTCGGAAACCAGTTGAATTCCGTCGCGCTGGCCTGGCTGGCGCTGGAATTCACCGGATCACCGCTGGGCGTGGGCGCCATCCTCGCGACCCGCAACGTACCGCGCCTGTTGCTGGCCGTTCCATTCGGCGCCCTCTCCGACCGGGCCGACCGCAGGTTGTTGCTGGCACTGGCAAATTACGCGGGAGCCGTATCTTCCCTGGTTGTCGCGATCGCGAGCGGCCAGGAGTGGTTTGGCTTCGTCGCGCTGATGTTTGCGTCGGCCACATCGGGGGTCATCGATGTCGCGCAGACGAACTGGGCCAAGGCCTATGTCTTCGACGTGGTCGGGAAAGAGAGAGCCGTCAACGGACTGGCGATGGAACAACTCGCCAACAAGCTGTTCGGCATGGTTGGCGGTTTCGCCGGCGGACTGCTTCTGTTCCATACGGGCGCCGGCGGCATCTACCTGGCCATGGCCGCCTCGTATGCTCTGGGGGCCTTGCTGCTGAACCTGATAAAGGTCGTGGGCCTCGCTCCGCCGGTCGCTTCACCGATACGTCAGCAGGATGAAGACATGACACCCTGGCGGGTAGTGATCAGTCTGTTGCGCAGTCCTGTGGTACTGCTGCTGGCTCTCATTGCGCTGTCGGCGGAGGTCCTGGGTTATTCCAACGAGGTGCTGTGGGGTCCCTTCGTCCAGGAGGTTCTACAGAGGGGCGAGGTGGGCCTGGGCAACCTGATCGGCCTGCTGAACGCCGGCGGTATTGCCGGACTGCTGTTGCTGGGTATCGCCCACCGCATCAATCCGAACAAGGCCGTGTTCCTGGTTGCCGCGGGGTTTGCTATCGGACTCATCGTATTCTCGACGACCCGCTCGATGCTTGCGGCGAGTACGGTCATCCTGTTCGTCGGAGCGGCCTGGGCGGTTCTCGATTCCCTGCTGCCCACCGCGCTGCAACTCAATGTCGCCAATGAGTGGCGTGGTGCGTCGGTAGGCATCTGGAATCTGAGCCGTGGGTTCGGTCCCATCGGTCACCTGGAAATCGGCGCACTGGCGGCCGTCATCGGCGTGGCGACAACCCAGGCCATTAACGGACTTCTGTTCCTCGTGGTGGTCGCCGCGGCGGGCTGGATGTATCTGCGTGTAAACCGGCAGGCACCGCCCTGAAGATCGTGGTAGAACACATCTGATGGACATTGGCAATATCAATCTGGCAACGATACTCGAGGCGCGCGGCCGGATTCGGAAATTTGTGGTGAAGTCGCCCCTCAAGCCATCGTTCGAATTGGGTCGGCGGACCGGTGCCCGGATGTTCCTGAAACTCGAGAACATGCAGGATACGGGTTCCTTCAAGATCAGGGGTGCGGCGAACGCGATCCTGAAGGTTTTTGAAGAGGACGGTGGCTCCGGTGTGGTCGCGGCATCCAGCGGCAATCACGGGCGGGCAGTCGCGTATGTCGCCCAGAGACTCGCAATACCCTCCACGATCTGCATGACCAACCTGGTGCCCGAGGACAAGATCAGGGGCATCGAGGAGTTCGGTTCAGACGTTGTCCTGCATGGCGACGATCAGAATCAGGCGGTGGAGATGGCACTGCAAATCGCCGATGAACGCCGCCTGAAGTACATTCCGCCTTTTGACGATGCGCTGATCATATCCGGGCAGGGCACGATAGGACTCGAAATCCTGGAGCAGATGCCGAATATCGAGGCACTGGTGGTTCCCGTCAGCGGCGGCGGCTTGATGAGTGGTATCGCCACGGCCGCCCGGGCCATCCGTCCGGATATTGAAATCATCGGTGTGACGACACGCTACGATGCGGCCATGTACGAGAGCATCAGGGCAGGGCGGGTAACGATGGTGGGCGAACGCCCGAGTATCGCCGATGCCCTGCCCGGACCGATCCCGCTCGACAATCGGTATACGTTCGGGATATGCCGCGAACTGGTCGACGAGATTGTTCCTGTTGCCGACGAAGCAATTGCACATGCCATGCGATTTGCGATCGACCATGAGAAAGTCGTGCTGGAAGGAGGCGGCGCCATCGGTATCGCCCATGTTCTTGAGAACAGCGCAAGATGGCGGGGCAGGAAGGTAGCTGTTGTCTGCAGCGGCAACAACGTTTCCAAAGAACGCCTGGATTCGATTTTCGGCCAGTTCGGACTGGCTTAGCCCGACTGTCGCAGCTCAACGCCAGAACGGTCGCAAGCGATTGATTTTTGGTTGATGGAGGCCATAGGTCGGCACTACAGGATGCCGAACGGAAGGGGGCGGCGCGGTCGTTTCCGGCCGGGATTCTCGGCAGCGACTGTTCCGGCAGGCGCAGTTTCACTTGATCAAAGAGCAGCTGGTGAGCCCTCTCGGGTTGAGTGTGGCGGGACAGCATATGGTCGCTCACAGTTCCACGATGATCTTGCCGCGCCGGTTCTTCGCGGCAAGCTGGTAGGCGAACGCTTCCCGAAAGCGCTCCAACGGGAATGTTCGGTCGATGTGCGGCTTGATCCTGCCGTCGTCCAACGCCTTGTAAACGAAGGCGATCCCGGATTCCCGAAGCTCTTTCCTGTTGACGAAGTTATAAACGGAGTGCGGCCGGATGACGGCGTTCCTGCGAATGGCTTCGGTGATCGGCACATGGGTAGGCTCGCCGCTCATGTCGCCGTACAGAAAAACAATTGCGTCCTGAGCGAAGGCATCCGCGTATGCGGCCGTCAGCGGGCCGCCGACCGGGTCGTAGACGATGCGTGCGCCGGCGCCGCCGCTGATCTCGAGAATGCGCTCGGCGACGTTCTCTTCCTGCGTCGCAATGACGTGGTCCGCCCCGGTCTCCACGATGAATGCCCGGTTCGCCGACGTTCTGGACGTGCCGATCACACTGGCGCCCGCCAGCTTGGCGAGTTGAGTGGCGCCGATGCCCGCGCTGCTGCTGGCCGCGGTGATCAGTACCCAATCCTCCGGCCCGATGCCGGCGGTGACATAAAGCGCGTAGTACGCGGTGAGGTACTGAACCCAGATCGAAGTACCTTCGGCCGGGGACAGATTGGCCGGATACCTTGCGAGATAGTCTTCCGGGAACAGGGCATATTCGGCATTGACGCCATAGCCTTCGTTCAGAAAAGTGACGGTGCTGACCCGTTCGCCGAGTTCGAACCTCGTTGCCTCCGGACCGAGCGCATCGACTGTGCCCGTGGCCTCGTCCCCGAAGCAGGACGGCAGTTCGAGGCTGAACACGTAATCATCCTGCATCAGGCCGAAATCGCCGTAGTTCAGTGCGAACGCTTCGACCTTGATGCGGACCTCGGCCCCGGCTGGCTCCGGCATCTCCACCTCATCCAGGCGCAACCCGTCGATGCCGGAGAAATCATGGATGCGCAACGCCTTCGGCAATTTCCTGTTCTCCTAGACCCGTGATTGTGCCGGGTCGAAATCAAGCTTGCCGAAGCCGATGATCTTCTTGCCGGAGGGATACGGGTAGGCGATCTTGCTGTGAGACAAGTCGCTGTCCAGCAGGGCAACCATCATGTTGATTGCGAGAGTGTTCGGATTGAGTACCTGAACGGGTAATCCGCGGGCCTTGAGTCCGGCCGTCAGCGCATCGGCCATTGGCGAAAAACGGGTGCAACCCAGCACCAGTACGTCGGCGTGGTCCTGCCGCACTGCAAGCTCGCCGGCGTCCACCAGCAATGCGGTCGTCCGTTCGATGTCTGTGTCGATTTCGAGGACGGGGATGTCGATGACGCGGCAGGAGGCGAAACTCCGACTGACGCCGTAGCGCTGCACCTCTTCCTCGAACAACCGCGCAACCACATCCAGCTCGACCAGGATGCTGAACCGGCGGCCCAGCAGGGTCGCCACCTGCATGGACAGGCGCCCGGGCCCAAGAACGGGAATGGAGACGCATTCCCGAACCACGTCGACGCCCGGGTCCGCCATGCAGTCGATGACCAGGCCGTCGACGCCTTGCCGCTCGGCTTCCAACGCCTTGGCAACCAGATCGGGTACCAGCATCGCTTCTTCGATGCGGTACTCGATGGATTGAGGTCCCCGGTCGAGAAAAACGCTGCTGAGTTTCAACCCGTCGCGTTCCAGCGGTTTCAGGGTCTCAGCATAGGTGCTTTCCGGGCTCCAGTCGCCACTCGGGACAACCGGGGAGATCATTCTGATGTGCTTGGTCTTGCGCATGCTGCGCTCCACTTATGACAGGTTTTCCAATGGTACGAAATCCACGTCGAACCCGAACGCGCGCGGCCCGATGCGGCTGAGCGCCTTCGCTGTGCGGCAGATATCCGGCGCGCCGACGGCCATGACGGTTACCCGCTGACCGTAAGAGACTCGGTCGCTGGTAATGGGCACGGTCGTTTCGCTGTCGACCATACAGATCAGGTCCGGAACGGATGCCCTGACGGCGCCATCCTGCGTGGCGAGAAGAAACTCGTTCTGTACGGAAATACGCATCGGGCCACCATCGCCCTCCAGGTCTTCCACCACAATCGTCGCGAAGTCGAATCCACCCCTGGTCTTGCGCTCTACATCCACCACCTTGCCGCGCAGCAACCGCCTCACAGCGCCATAGACGGACGCGTCGGCCAGGCCGCGCAAGTCCTCGACAAACGAATCGGCATCGATGTTCGACCTCTTGAGGCTGCGGCCGATTTCGAGACAGAAGCCGATGCTGCCCGGAATCGATACTTTCTTCACCAGGGCGCCGGTCATCATACTTTCCGCGCTTGTGCACTGCCCCCCCATGGCAAGGGCGATGTTGCGGGTGATGCGCTCTGCCTTCGCAGTATCGTTGGCGGTAACGATCGCGTTGTTGCCATGCTC
This sequence comes from Gammaproteobacteria bacterium, assembly GCA_022825505.1. Taxonomy (GTDB): domain Bacteria; phylum Pseudomonadota; class Gammaproteobacteria; order Steroidobacterales; family Rariloculaceae; genus UBA6522. The sequence goes on from JAJDWR010000025.1 coordinate 91,130, forward strand.
ATCCACTACCACCATGGGCGTGCCGTTGACGCCGTTGATACTGAAGGTGGTCATCTGCATTTCGGGCAATGCGCGCCCCATGCCGTCGCCGTCCAGAACCGGAATCCGCCGGCGCGCCGCGGCCATGAAGGTAAGAAGCGAATTGATACCACCGACTTCAAACGCGATCAACGCGTCCGCCTTTTTCCCGGCACACGCCTCGAGCCGTTCGAGGGCCCACTCCTGCTCCCGGCCATTGGGCAGTTTTTCCAGCGAGATCGTCGGCGCGCCGATACCGCCGACGGCGACGACTATCGCCTCGTCGTGAAGTTCGTCGAGCGCCAGCAACTCCACATCGCCGTACGCCGCAAGCATGCGCCTGGCGATCAGCGCTCCGACGTAGGGATCCCCCCCGCCGCCGGTTGCGAGAAACGACGAACCCGTTGCAATGTCGTCCATGTCGTCGGGAGAAATCTTCATCGCACGGCGATTTCAAATGGCCAGGTCGCCCACGGCGCGAACGCGCAGGCGCACCGTTTCCTCCGGCATGTACGGGAGGGGTATCTCATCGATCGATGCAATCTCCAGGCAATCCGGCGCGGCGCCGCCCGCCAGCGCGTTCTGTCTTGCCGTGGCGCCGGCCCTGGCGATCGCCTTTTCGCGCGACTCCGTTCCTGGATGGTGCAGCAGTTCGCACTCGCCGCTGACTTTCGCAAGCGAGGCGCCCACGGCGTTGGCGACGCCGCAATGAGGTGGACGACGTATTTCAGAGATACCGGGGATGCTGTCGCCGACAAGAAACTCGCCGCCGCCGACCACGATCAACGGCAGCGGTGCCGGCCTGGTTTTCATCTTTTCGACGGCGCGCGCAACCTGTTCCTGCATCGCGGCGATCGCCGTATCGACGACCTCCGCCGGCACCTCGCCCAGGGCGGCCGAATCGCCCAGTTCGACGCGGCCGGCTGCGACCGCGATATCCGTGGCGGTCAGGATATCGCCGCCGAAGCAGAGCGCTTCCTCGCCAAGACGGCGCCCCACCGATCGCGGCCCGACCGGCCGGCCGTTCCCGGCGACGATGCTGCCGCCGCCCAGCCCAACGGAAAGAACGTCCGGCATCCTGAAGTTCGAGCGCACGCCCCCGATTTCCACATTGACGCTCGACTCGCGCGGGAAACCGGCAATCAGCATGCCGACATCGGTGGTGGTGCCACCCACGTCCACCACCATACCGTCGTTGATTCCGGAAAGATGGGCCGCACCGCGCATGGAGTTGGTCGGGCCGGACGAGAACGTCAATACCGGAAAGCGGCGGACCCTGTGCGAAGGCATGACCGTTCCGTCGTTCTGACTGAAAAAAAACGGCGCCTCTATGTTGAAGCCGGACAGCGCTTCCTCGAATGCGTTAACGACCCGTGCCGACAGGCGCAGCAGCGAGGCGTTCAGCAACGCGGCGTTCTCGCGCTCCAGCAGACCCAGCCGCCCCAATTCATGGGACAACACGACCGGCATTTCAGGCATCCTTGCCTTGAGCAGTCTGGCCGCCGTCATCTCCATCTGCGGACTCAGGGGCGAGAATACGGATGAGATGGCCACAGCTCGAGCATCCGTACCGGCAATCCGCGCGAATACCTTCTCCAGTTCCGTGCCATCGAGCGGGGAGATTTCGCTGCCGTCGAACTCGTTGCCGCCGTGCACCATGTAGCCGTGGTTTCCGAGCGCCATTGCGAGGTCCTCGGGCCAGTCCACCATCGGCGGCAAGCACTTCCCGGAGGGCAGGCCAAGGCGAATGACGGCCGCCTGCGAGAGTTGACGCCGCTCCACGACCGCATTCGTAAACTGAGTCGTTCCGAGCATCACGGCATCGATCCGGTCCCGCTCCGGCCCAACGGTATCGAGCACCGCACGCAACGCGTCGAGAATTCCGCCGGTGATGTCCCTTGAAGTTACCACCTTGTGAAAGGCGATCACCTGCTCTCCATGGACGATGACTGCATCGGTGTGCGTCCCGCCCACATCGATGCCGACTCTCATCGGGCACTGTCTCCTTCGACCGCCCGGGGGGTGCGGGCGCGCCGCGCCTTCATCAACAGGATGTAGACGATGGCCGGCACGAGCAACGCATCGATCGTCGACGACCCGGTAAGGGTCATCATTTCCTCGGCCGTCGCGTAACTGGCCGCCGAGCCGACAAGCCATGCGGCAAGCGCGGGCCAGGAAATGGCCGCAAGTTTCGGCAGATCTTCCAGATGGTATTGCTGGTTGCGCACAAGAAAGAAGTCGGTGATGTAGATGCTGCCTACGGGTATGAACAGCACGCTCAGATAAATGAGGAACGGGACGAAGTGGTCGAGAATGCCGAGAAAGGTAACCAGTGTTCCCACGGTCCCGCAAACCACCGTCATTCTCCAACCTGCAAATCCCGGTACGACGGCGGACATGCTGAGCGAAGAACCATAGAGGTTGATCGAATTCGCCGTCCAGGTCGAACAGACAACCAATGCAAACGCGCCCGTACCGAGCCCGACTGCAACCATGATCTGCAGCGTTTCGTCGATGCCGGTGGCAAGGCTTGCCATTGCCGCGACCACATAGACGAGCGTCGATGCAACCAGGAAGGTCAGGAACGATGCAAGAATTGCGTCCCCGCTGGTCCTGACGAACCTCGTTACATCGGGAATCAGCACCGCACCCAGGATCAGGCCGCCGACAGTCGCGGCGACACCTTCGTTGAACGTCAGGGTTCCGGTGCCCGCAATCTGGAAGATTGCCGAAAGCGGCTGATCGCTGAAGACCAGGTAGAGGAGCACGGCCATCAATGCGACCATCAGCGGCACGACCACCAGCGCAAGGCGGTTGAGCAACCGAAACCCGAACATTGTGGAGACCACCATCAGCAAACCGCCCAACAGAATGTATGTCGTCTCGCCCAGGTGCAGCCCCAACTGGTCGGTGGCGAGACCCTGCGCGGCTTTGGCGAACAATCCCAGTTGCACGCCGAACCAGCCGAACTGCGATATGGCGAATGCCAGGTTAACGACCTTGGAACCCTTTTCACCAAACGCGAACTGGATCAGCATGTACGAGGACAGCCGCGTCCTGGCGCCGATCACGGCAGTAACCGCACCCAGGATCCCAAGAAACAGGCCCCCGGCGAGGAAAGCGCCGACACCGGTCAGGAGGCCGAGCGCACTGCCGATCCTTACACCGCCGACGAGGCCCGGGACGCTGAAGGCTTGCGCGGAATACAGAAGGCCCACGCGCAGTCCACCCACGGTGCGGGACTCCGGAACCGGCGTTGTCGCGTGGTCTTCCAGAAGGTCGCCGACATCCATCATGCCTCCTCGCGCAGGTGGGTTCTCCGGACCGCCCCACCGACCGGAACCGGCCAGTGGCGCTGTACCGCATCCCCACCGGAAAGAAGAACAGGACTCTACCAGATCGCTTCCGTCTTTCTGAAAATACTTGCGCGATTTTCGATGCTCATGAGATCGCGTTTTCGGACCAGTAGCAGCGTACGGGCAATGGGCATTACGGAACGGTTGGAATCGATTTTCAACCGGTACAAACTGGCTTGGTTGCCGAATTCCCCGCCGCTCGGCTGATACTGAACGTTTCGGGATTCATCCAATATCTTCGATTGCGGGAGCGGGTTGCGACAGTTCTCCCCCGGTCGGTTTCCCCAGTACCCTCAGAACACCCGCGACCACACCGAAACTGACGATCAGGCACAGCCACCAGGGCACGCCGAGACCGACCGGCAGAGTGCAGAGAAACATTGCGCACATGCCTGCCGTCATTGCATAGGGAAGCTGCGTTCGAACGTGCTCGATGTGGTCGCATTCCGATGCCAGAGACGAAAGTACCGTGGTATCGGAAATCGGCGAACAGTGATCGCCCCAAATCGCTCCGGCCAGGACCCCGGCAACACTTCCGTGAAAGATGTGCATCTGCTCGGACATACCGCCGGCGGAGCCGGTCAGCAGGCTCCAGGCCAATGGCAGCATGAGGGGCATCAGGATGCCCATGGTGCCCCAGCTCGTGCCGGTGGTGAACGCGACGATGCCGCCGAGCAGGAAGGACACGGACGGCAGCAGGAACAGAGGCAGCCTGTCGCTGCTGATGCCGATGATGTACTCGGCCGTGTTCAGGCTCTGAACGATATCGGTGAGCGTCCAGGCCAGGGTGAGGACAATAACGGCGATCAATGTGGTGCCGACGCCCTCGAACCAGGCATCGATGGTCTGATGCAGCGTGAGTTTCCGCAGTGCAATGGTGATTGCCACGGCGCATCCAACGCCCAACAGGGAGGCCCACATCAAGGCCAGGAAACTGTCCGCACTGCCCAGTACTTCCTGAATTGAATTCCCGGAACCGGTGATCAGCAGGCCGGCGAACAGTGTCGACACGACGGCCAGGATCGGCACAATGGCAGTCAGTGCATTTGCGGAGTCTTCGATGTCGTATGAATCGGGTTCAGCATCGGCTTGCGGGTCCGCCCTCGGTATGCGTCGCGCGATGATTTCGGCCTGGTGCATCGGGCCGAAGTCACGACCGGACCACGCGACGGAAAACACCATGAAGAGCGCAATGATCGAATAAAAGCTATACGGAATGGACGCCAGGAAAATCAGGTAAGGCGAGGTATCCAGTCCGGCGATACCCTCTGCCGTGCTGCCGATTACCGAAACTTCGTAGCCGACCCAGGTCGATGCGACGGCAACGCCTGCAATCGGCGCGGCGGTGGAATCGACGAGGTAGGCCAGTTTTTCCCGTGATATGCGCAGCCTGTCGGTTACGGGCCGCATCGTCTTGCCGATGAGCAACGTGTTTGCGATGTCGTCAAAAAATATCACCAGGCCAAGACTGGCGGTCACCAGTTGACCACGTACCGCATTGGAGGCAAATCTCGTCGTCCAGGCGACAATTCCCCGCATGCCTCCATTCCTGCCCAGAATGCCGATCATGCCGCCCAGCATCATCGTAAATAGCAGCACCCGTATCCTGTCCGCATCGCCGATGGCATTGACGAGGTAGGTATCGAACGAATCCAGAAAGGCAGTCCAGATCGATGTCAGGCCCGGTCCGTTCAAAATAAAGACACCGCACCAGATGCCCAGGAACAACGCCGGAATCACGGAGCGAAAGATCAGGGCGATTGCGATGGCGACGACCGGCGGCAGCAATGTCCACCAGCCCGGTGACTGCATGTCGGTCTCGGCAACCTGTTGCGGAATTTGAGTTGCTGCCGTATCCGGCAGTAGCGCCGTCAGACTCACGATTGCGATCGCAATGTGTAAAGAGGCCGGACGACTGTGCTGGCGTTGCCTGAACGGTGCCATGACTCCCTCACGGAGCGATATGAATGATTGACCTGTGAGAGCGCAGGAGCGGCCGTTCGACGAATACCAGACTGTCAATAGTTGGAGTCCATATTTCTGTTTTCTCAAGGAATGTCTATTATGACGACAAATAAGGTGGTGGCCAATGCAGGCCATGGTCAGCAGAAAGCTGAACGGGCATCTGCCAAAAAGGGACTGGCGCGAATTCGCCCAAGCGCAAGTCGGAGAACAACGAATGAAAACACCATACGGAAAATGCTGGACCCTCTTGCTGCTGTTGCTTGTATCCGCCGCGCATGCCCAGGATGCGTTGCAACCGATGACGGTGGATGACGGACTGCGCATGAATCGCATCGAGAATGTAACGATGTCACCCGATGGCGATTCCGTCTTGTACACGATCAGCAGCCTGAACTGGCAGGAGAATGACTACGACAACCAGCACTTCCTGTACCGGGTTGCCGATCAGTCGACGCGCCAGTTCATCGGCGACGCCGGCGGCGAGGATTTTCGATTCTCGCCGGATGGAAGCTTGCTGGCGTTTCTGCGTGATTCAAGCTCCGGTGAAAGCGCGCGGGAAGACGAGTCGTCGGACGCTCCGCAGATTTTCGTGATGCCGACAACAGGAGGCGAAGCTACGCGTCTGACTGAACACCGCGGCGGTGTCACCGGATTTCGCTGGATCCCGGGCAGTGACGCGATCGTGTTCCTGGCCGACGAGATGCAAAGCGAGGAAATCGAAGCGGAGCGAAGGCTTGGCGACGACTCGTATTACGTCGATCTGGCGCCTAACGGCAAACACGCATCGCGGTACAGCAATTTCTGGATGATCGATCTGAATGAGAGGCAGGAGCGACGTCTTGGCGATGAGGAAATGGTCATCGGCAACTTCGATGTTTCGCCGCTTGGCGACACGATCGTGTTCGATGCGCGGCCGGATACACGCACCAATCATCCGGGTGAGGCGGAGTTGTACCTGTACTCGATCGGGGAGCGCTCGCTGAACAGACTGACCGATAACGCCGCTCCGGAAAGCACCGCCATCTGGTCACCGGACGGCAGGTATATCGCCTATCGCGCACCGGACGATGAAACGCACGAATTGCGTAACGGATATTTCTGGATTCTCGACACGCGGGACGGATCGACGCGCCGACTTGACGGCCAGTCGACGGGTGAACTGACGGGCGGTTCGGTCTGGAGTGCCGACGGCCGATACCTCCTTTACAACGAAATTCACGGCACGAATACGAATCTGTACCGGATCGATGTCGGCACGGGCGAGGCGCAGGCGCTGACCGAAATCACGGGCACACTCCGGGCGCAGGACTTTTCCGCAGACACAAGCCGAATGGTGTATTCGTACGAAAACTTTACGACGCCACCGGACTTGTTCGTCAGCGACCTGAACGGTCGCGGGGCGCAGCAGATTACCGATGCCAATCCCTGGGTAAGCGAGTCGTTGCTTCTGTCCGGCGGCGAACTGCTCAGTTGGACCAGCAAGGGCGACATGACGATCGAGGGCGTGTTCATTCCGGCGATCGGAGCCGACTCAGGCAGTATGCCGCTGATCGTGGAAATTCACGGCGGTCCGGCAGGCGTCATCGAGAACGCGTTCCGTCACGATTTCCAGATGCTCGCGGGCCAGGGGTTTGCGATTCTGGCGCCGAATTTTCGGGGCAGCACCGGCTATGGCGATGTCGTGCTGCGAGGTTTGATGGGGGAGGTGGGTGACGGTGAATTCGTCGATATCATGACCGGTGTCGACCACGTCATTGCAGAAAGGAATATAGACCCGGAGCGTCTGGGCGTGCGCGGATGGAGCTGGGGCGGCGTAAGCAGCAGCTACGTCATAACCCAGACCGATCGATTCAAGGCCGCATCCATTGGAGCGATGGTGACCAACTGGGCGGCAGAGACGGGACCCGGTTTCAACTTCGACGTCTCGCTGTGGTACATCGGCGGTATGCCCTGGAGCAGGCCCGAAGAGTGGCGCAGGCGCTCGTCGATCACCTTCGTCGAGAACGTGACAACGCCGTCGATCATATTTCACGGCGCTGCCGATGAGACTTCCAGCGTCGGGCAATCGCTGATGTTTTATACGGCGCTTCGGGAAATAGGCAGGGTTCCGGTGCGGTACATGAGGTTTCCGCGCGAAGGGCATGGAATTCGGGAACCGCGTCACGTACGAAAACTGGAGCATGAGGAACTCGCATGGTTCAAGCGATACATGGAACAGGAGGAGTGGAGCGCTCCTCCGCCTTCGTTCGGTACGGCACCATGAAAGCAATGCGGTTTGCTGTCTGGCTGGTGCCCGTGCTCGTGCCGCTGGTGGCATGTTCGCCGGAAGACGGGAGTCCGGAACTGGACATTGTCATTCGCCATGGAATGGTCGTTAACGGCACGGGTAACCCGTGGTTCCATGCCGATGTGGGGATAAGGGGTGACGAAATTGAGGCCATAGGTGATTTGTCGGGTGCGGCCGCGCGGCAAACGATCGATGCGAGCGGCTTGATCGTGGCGCCCGGTTTCATCGACATGCACACACACGTTGACGACGGGTTTGCCGATGCGGGGACGAGTGCCAATCTGAACTACCTTTTGCAGGGTGTCACGACGGTCCGGCCGGGCGCGGACGGGTCCGGGTCCTATGAGATCGATGAGCTGAAACGCTTGTGGGAAGAGAACGGCATCGGCACCAATGCGGTGCCGTTTGCCGGGTTCACGGTGATCCGTCACGAGGTTCTGGGAGAGGATCAGCTCAGGGCGCCAACGAATTCAGAGATGGAGCGCATGAAATCGCTGGTGCGGCGTGCGATGGACGAAGGTGCGTGGGGCATCAGTGCGCAGCTGGAATACGACGGGTTCAATCTCTTTGTCACAACGGAAGAGATGGTCGAGGTTTCCGGTGTCGTCAGGGACTACGGCGGGATCTATACCGCGCACATCCGTGACGAGGCCGGCGACTTCGTTGCAGCGGTTGAAGAGACGATCGCGATTGGCGAGCGTGCCGGCATACCGGTCAACGTCACGCACATTAAGGCAACCGGGCGGGACAACTGGGGACTGATGCGAACGGCAGTGGCATCGATCAACAGCGCCCGAGAGCGCGGCGTGGCGATTACCGCCGATCAGTACCCGTTTCTGCAGGGAGCGCCCATCGACTACATCACCGCACTGATTGATATTCCCGCGGACATGCAGCCATTGCACGACATGTTGCAGCAGCTGCCGGAGCCGGGTAGCACGACGCCGGAAACACCCGAGCTCAGGCAGCGCTTTGTCGCCGAGTTGCAGGCCGCGTTGCGCGACCCTGAGCTTCGCGAGCGACTGCGCCGGTCAACCTACGAACAGCGGCCCGACAATCCCGGTGCCGTCGCCCGCTGGGGCTGGCAGGATTTTCGCATCAAGGTTGCCGTCGAGAATTCCGCCGTGCTGGAAGAAAACCTGGCGGACCTGGTCGATGGGCAGGGCCGGGACGGGTTCGATATCGTGGCTGACCTCGTGTTGAGCGAGCCGGACATACTGTTTGCATCCGCGTCGCAGTCTCCGGAGGATATGCGTCATGCGCTGATCCAGCCGTGGGTCATGATCAGCAGCGACGGAGAGACGGGCCTGGCCACCGGAGAAGACGAGCCGCCGACCCGGGCCCATCCCAGGTCGTTTGCGAGCCAGGTGATCGTGCTGAGGCAATTCGTTCGGGAAGAAGGCATCTTGTCGCTGCCCGAAGCGGTGCGGAAAATGAGCTCGCTGCCCGCGCAGGTGCTGTCCCTCGACGACAGGGGCCTGTTGCTCGAGGGTTACAAGGCGGACGTTGCAGTCTTCGACCCCGAAGCGGTCAGAGACAACGCGACCTACAGCGATGCGCACCAATACGCCACCGGTGTTCAATACGTCATCGTGAACGGGCAAGTCAGCGTCAGTGGCGGGGAGTTCAATGGTATTCGAGCGGGACAGGTGCTTCTAAAGGAGGCTCCCTGGTGACCATTCCCCCTGGTACGACTCCGCCCGGTAAGGGAGAAACGAAAAATGAGAATGCTGCTGTACGGGTCACTCGCGGTTCTCTTCGCGGCGACCATGCTTGTTGAAGCACGACCACTGTCGGTCGACGACATGATCGATATGGTCAGTGTCGGCGGGAATATTCACCTGGCGCCGGACGGTTACGACGAGTCGGTATTGATGTCCCCGGACGGAGGGCAGGTGTTCTTTTCGAAATCGGTGGCGGACTGGGCCAGCAACCGGCGGATGTCGACGTTCTACTTCATCGACTCGAACGGCAGCAACCTCACTTCTCTGCCGGAGCTCGAAGGCGGATCGGCATTTCAATATTCGCCGCGCGGTACCTACCTTTCGTTTACGCGCACCGTCGACGGCATTGCCCAGGTCTTTGCCCTGTCGCTGGAGGCACGCACCGTGACTCAGCTGAGCAGCCACCCGAGCGATGTTTTCGCCTATGACTGGGCAAGGGACGAGTCAAGCATTTTTTTCGCAGCCGAGGATGCGCGCAGCCCGGAAGAGCAGCGCAGGTACGAAATGGGAGCGGACTGGTTTTTCGTCGATGAGGGACCGAATGGACGGATTGCCGCGCGCTGGCGGAATTTGTGGCGGCTCACCCTCGATGATTCTGCGTCGACACAGTTAAGCTCCGAAGAGTTCATCGTGGACGAACTGGACGTTTCGCCGGACGGTGGACGGTTAGCGTTCGTCGCAAGGCCGGACAACCGGCGAAACTACCCGCATGCGGCGGAGCTGTATGTGATGAATACGGCGGATGGGGAAATTTCGCGCCTGACAAACAATCTTGCACCGGAGTCCAGGCCGCTGTGGTCCCCGGACGGAGCGCGGCTCGCCTACCATGCACCGGACGATGAGAACTATGAGCTGACGAAGGGTTATCTGTGGATTATCGATCCCGATACCGGGCAGTATCGGCATCTGCGCTCGCAGAGCAAGGGCGACATCTTTGCGCTTACGTGGAGTGCGGATGGCCGCAGTCTGCTGTTCAGCGAGCAGCAGGGCATGGACACCCATCTGTTTCGGCTCGACGTCGAAGACGACACGTTGTCTGCGGTGACGGCGGGTAGCGGCAGGACGACCGTCCTGGCGTTTTCCGCCGATCGGAGCAGAATGGTCTACTCGTACACCGATTTCGACACTCCGCTCGACCTCTACACCGCGAACCCGGACATGAGCGACGTCGTTCGCCTGACCAACGAGAATCCATGGATTGAAGCAGACATTACGCTGGGGAAGACCGAAATCGTTCGCTGGCAGAGCGATGACGGGCTCGAGATAGAAGGAATGCTGGCCGTACCCGGTGACTACGACGGTCAGGATCGAATACCGCTATTGGTGTTGATTCACGGTGGCCCCAACATGCAGTTCGCCAATGAGTTCTACGTGGATGTGCACTTGTATACGGGGCTGGGATACGCGGTTCTCGGCGGGAACATCCGCGGCAGCAGCGGCTATGGAGACGATTTCATCAAGGCCTTGATCGGTCAGGTCAGCGACGGCGAATACGACGATATCATGTCCGGCGTCGACTACGTTATAGACAGGGGCATCGCCGACCCCGACCGACTCGCAGTCCGCGGCTGGAGCTGGGGCGGTGTGCTGGGGAGTTGGGTCATTACGCAAACCGACCGTTTCAAGGCGGCTTCGGTCGGCGCCGGCGTCATGAGTTGGCTTTCGGAGATGGGACCCGGATTCAATTGGGACCTCACAGAGTGGTATATGGACGAATCCCACTGGGAGGATCCCGAGGGCTGGCGAGAAGTCTCATCGATTACCTATGTAGGAAACGTCACGACACCGACGCTGATCATTCACGGTGACGAGGACTGGTACAGCAGTTACAACCAAAGCCTGATTTTCTACACGGCCCTTCGCGATATCGGCAAGGCGCCGGCCCGGTTCATCAGCTACCCGGGACGAGGTCACGAACAGTTCGATCCGTGGGCGCAGCGAGCGCGCTACGAAGAAGAGGTTCGCTGGATGCAGAAATACGTAAATGGCGTCGACTGGCGGCTGCCCGTGCGCGAATAGGGCTGTAGGCGAACTACTCCGGCGGCGCACTTGAAATGCTGATCGGAATGTTCGCGCCACCCCATGCCATGAAGAGCTGCCGTTCGGTCGGGCTGACATACTCGAAGAAGTATTCCAGCCGATGCGGGCCGGGATTGCCGAGTTCAACCGGTACCTCCTGGCGAATGACTTCAGCGCCGGGATTCCCATCCACACTGTTTGGGAGGCGCAGTTCAATGCTCCAGTCGGCGTCACTTCGCGGTAGGAAGCTCATGAAATAAGTGCCTGCGGAAACGGGTTCGCCATTGAACAGCACGTTCTCCGTGAAGTCGATGGCAAGCGGCCGATCGGCGCTGCCGGCCCAGGTCCTGTCAAACGGAATCCGCTGCCCGAAGACTGTGTGGCCGCGCGCCACGGCATCGCGGAAATAGGTCAGCGTCACCGCCGTTTCATCCATCGCGTTCATGACGGATGCTGCCGCGATCTCGCCTGCACGGTGATCCGGGTGTGAGAACGGAATGTGGACCTCGACATCATCGAAGAGGAACCTGAGAATTCGGTCGCCACCTTCCGTTTCGTCGAAAAAATACTCCAGGTGTTCCTTGGAATTGTCTTCGGTCTGGGCTCGCGCTCGGATGCGCAGGGCCTCGTTGTATTCGTTCTGGCTCGCATCGGAAAAAACCACGGTCCACGTACCACCGTCCACAGGAATGGCTTCCGGAATCAGGAACAAGGTGTAAGTGCCGGGTCGAAGTGGGGCGCCATCGATCCGAAGCGTCTTGCTTGTGGTGATTTGGGTCCTGGCCCAGTCTCCGGGACTCCAGCGCTCACCGTACGGTATCGACTCCCCGAAAGTCTTGCCTTCCCGGCCGTTCACGGCGAGGCGATCGTACGAAACGGTGACGGTGGCGCCGCCAATCGACTCCATGACCGAGGCGCGTGCGGGGGGCATCGCCGCGTTCGACACTGTTGCCGGGCTGTATGGCGGGTAGCGTTCGATATCGTCGATGACAAGCCGGAAGCTCAGGTGGTCGTCACTGCTGTACTGGTCGGTTCGTTCCCGCATATCCGAGCGGATGCTGTGGCCACCCTCGGCCAGGCTGAGCACGCCTGAAGCATCGGTCCACGCGCCGCCGCGAATGGACCGTTGCAGGTTGTCGCCCCAGCCGCCCGGTATTGCGAACTTGCGGCGTACCGGATTGCGCCGTGGCCCGATCGGATCTTCCAAACGCGAATTGGAGTAGTACGAGGCATCGAACCAGTCGTATAGCCAGTCGATGGTATTGCCCGCCAAATCGAACACGCCGTATGGGGACTGGCCGCCAGGATAGGCGTCCACCGGCGATGTCTGAGGATAGCCGTCGTCAATCGTGATATCGACGTTGCGTTGATCGAGCCCGAATCGCAGTCGATAGTTGTTGTCCGCAAAATTCGCCTGACTCCCGTCAGGAGCCTTGTTTCCCCAGGGCCACAACCGCTGATCGGTACCGCGTGCCGCTTTCTCCCACTGCGCTTCAGTGGGTAGCGATGCGCTGACCTGATGGGTTTCGGAGAACCAGTTCGCGTAAGCCATTGCGTCATTCCAGCTTACGCAAACAACCGGGTGATCCGGGGGCTGGTCAAAGCCGGGCCGCCGCCAGCTGACGTCATGGCGAATGTCACCGCCCGATTCAATCCAGCAGCCTTCGCCATTTTCAGCGTCGGTGACGTATGCGGTAGAAGTAACGAATTTCTCGAACTGGTAAACGGTCACCGGGTACTTGCCGATCCAGTAGTCTCCCAGCAGGACTTCGTGGACCGGCAACTCCTTGGCTTCGCCGGACGTGGAGCCCATGAGAAACCTGCCCGCAGGGATTTCCACAAACACGTATCCGTCGCCATAGGTCAGTTCGCGGTAGCCCTTTTCGTTGTTACCGGCTGTGCGCGAGGACATGGCGCTGCAGGCGAGCATGGAAACGCCGGCCATTGCTATACAACAGAGCCGAAGCGCCGTCTCCAATCGACCAACTGATGCGGTCGTATCCGGATTCGAGAGTGACAATACCCGTATTCCGTTACGGTTTGCGGATTCGAATAGTGTAGTCGATGTGTTCAGTTCAACGGTCCTGATTCTTGCCGGCGCCCGATTGCCGCCAGGGCGCCGAAGTGGGCCTCATTGCGTCTGCGAAGCGGCTGTGATTCGAACGGTGCGGGAATTGTCGGATACCATATGCAGCCGGTCGTCGGCAAACCCCAGCGAGATCAGTGAAAAAATGAACCATACCACCGCAAGTGTGTGCGTTGTCCTGTGCGCAACCGTCGCCCTGCAGAGTGCCGGTGCCGCCAATGAGCCCTGTCAGGAACCGCCATCGAACGGCGTGTTTCAGACCGTGGCACAGGTAGCGAACGAGCTGAATTGCAATGCAACGGGACATTGGGAGGCGCGCTTCGGCAGCCTGCAAGTCTTCGTCCATGTGCCGGGCGGAGAGTTCACCATGGGGTCGGAGGATGGGCTTGAAAACGAACAGCCGGTGCGAAACGTGCATTTGGATGGCTACTGGATCGCGAAGTACCCGGTGACCGTCGCACAGTTCCGCGAGTTCGTCGAGGATACGGGGTACCTGACGGATGCGGAGCAGGGCTGGGGAGCCTGGCAATGGATCGGCGAGCGAATGGACCGCCCGGACCCGGCGGGCGATCCGTGGGCGCTGCGCATGGATGGCCGCTGGAACAACCTGTACTTCGACCAGGGCGACGATCACCCCGTCGGATCGGTAAGCTGGAACGATGCCAACGCCTACGCGGACTGGTTGTCTGCGAAGCTTGGCGTATCGGCTGTGCTGCCGACCGAAGCGCAATGGGAGAAAGCGGCGCGTGGTACCGACGCCCGCCGCTTTCCCTGGGGAGATGCGGCACCCGATGCGACGCGCGGCAACTACGCGGACAGCCGCTTCGCACAAAAGTACGGGCGCTATGCCCGGCGCCCCGATATCGGCGTCGATGACGGCTTTGTCGAGACCTCGCCGGTCAATGCCTACCCACTGGGCCAGTCACCGTACGGCGTGTTCGATCTGGCGGGTAATCTGGGAGAGTGGGTTTACGACATATTCCATACCGATTATTACGAGTCTGCGCCCGCGCATAATCCCACCGGCCCGACTGTCGCTGCCGGTGTGCCCGAGCAGCGAATCGACAGAGTCAATCGCGGTGGCTCCTGGGTGGACTGGGCGGGTGTGAGCGATGACGGCGAAGTGCAGCCGATGGGTGGTCACAACCTTCGCGCCGCGGCGCGCGCCGGCGACGAGCAGAATTCAAGTGACGATCACATGGGTTTTCGGCTGGCCATAGACGGTCTGCGCGTCGCGGTTACGAAACCGGCAGATCCTTTCAAACCCGATCTGTCCGGCGTCTTTATCCAGACTTACCAAGCGGCGGGGAACGTATTCATGCTGGAGGCCAGCGGCGATGTTGCCGGCAATATCGCCGCGCTCGTGGGTCCTGAAGGTGTCCTGATTGTCGACGATCAATTCGCGGAGCTGACGCCGTCGATCGAGAGCGCACTATGGGAACTGCACCCTGGCGACCTGCGATACATCATCAACACGCATCATCACGACGACCATAGCGACGGTAACGCGCGTCTCGCGGCCATGGGCGGTGCGCTGATCGTCGCTCACGATATCGCCCGAGAGCGTTTGCTGGCAAAGGGCCCGGGACACTGGCCGGTTCTGACCTTCGACGCGACGGTGACAATTCACTTCAACGACGAGGTCGTGCGCTTGCTGGCGATACCGGGTGGCCATACGGATAACGATGTCGTCGTATTTTTCGAGCGGGCGAACGTCGTGCACCTGGGGGACCTGATGAATTCCGGTATTTCGAGTTTTCCCCTGGCGGACCTCGATGCAGGCGGTAACGCACTGCGCATATTGGAAAACGTCGCCACGCTGTTGACGATGATCGACGACGATGCGGTGATCATCCCCGGGCACGGGCCGCTGAGCGACAAGTCCGAATTACAGGGACTGCACGGAATGTTGCAGAGTACGATTGCGATGGTTCGCGAAAAGCGGGCGCAGGGCGAGAGTCTCGAGTCGATCCTCGCCGCCGGCGTGGCTGACGAGTATCGCGATTGGGGCTATGGCCACACATCGGCCGAGGACTGGCTGACAATGATCTTCATGAGTCTGAGCGGGATGGAGAACTGATGGAAATCGAAGAGTTTGCGCTCGAGCGCATTCAGTCGCTGTACGAGAATACGGTCGAGCTGAATCTGTCCGACAGCGGTGTCCATCCGATGTCATTGAACGATTTGCTGAGCGACGCCGAGATAAGGGAATTGCGGTCGCTCGAACTCGGCTACGGTTGGACGAACGGTGCCGTTTCGCTGCGAGAGACCATTGCGGCGTTGTATGAGAACCGTAGTTCGGACGAAATCATCGTGACCAACGGTTCCGCGGAGGCAAATTTCCTGCTGGTCATGTTGCTGCTGAATCCCGATGACGAGATTGTGGTATTCACACCCAACTATCTGCAGATCTGGGGTTGGGCGCGCGCGCTGGGCGTCAACGCAAGAGCGGTACGGCACGACGGAGATGCCGACTGGCAGCCCAGGCTCGCCGACCTGGAGGCGGCGATATCGGGAAAAACGCGCCTGATCACGATCTGCCACCCGAACAACCCGACCGGAGCCATCATGCCGCCGGAGGGTATGCGCGAGCTGGTTCGAATAGCAGAGAGACACGATATCTATCTGCATGCGGACGAAGTTTACAAGGGTTCGGAGTTGTACGGTCCGGAATGCGAGAGTTTTCTGGACATTTACGACAAGGCGATCGTGACCAACGGGCTGTCGAAGGCCATGGCCTTGCCCGGACTGAGGATCGGCTGGCTGGCCGGTCCCGTAGAGGACATCTATACGGCCTGGCAATGCAAGGACTACACTTCCATCACGACATCGGCAATCAGCGAGTATGTCGCCGAGCGCGTGCTGAAACCGGAGCTGCGCTCCGTGATCTTGCAGCGCAGCAAGAAGATCCTGCGGCAGAACCTGGCGTTGTTGCAGGAATGGATCGGCGCGAATGCCGACCTGGTTTCGCTCATTCCGCCGAAAGCCGGCGGTATGGCGTTCGTGCGCTATCGATTCGAGGCGAATTCGACCGAACTCGTGCACCGGCTGCGCGACGAGAGGGGCGTACTGCTGCTTCCGGGCGATGTGTACGGACTCGACGGCTATTTCCGCATCGGCATCGGATCACCGCGCAGCCACCTTGAGCCCGGCCTCGAACGCATTGCGGACTACATGCGGAAGAACTACCAGGGCGGTTAACGCTATCCGGGATGGCTCCGGCGAATCAGGCCTGCTGCCAATGTTCGTATACGGATTTCGCAATGGCGATATCCTGAACCGCGACCCCCGTCAGATCGGCGACCGATATCTGTTCCGGCGTCTCACGTCCCCTCGCCCGGCCTCCGATCACGTCTCCGAGTTCCTGTAGCTTCGGTGCATCAATGAGGCCATTGGCGAATGCGACCTGGATTTCCCCATGATCGGTGCATTGTGACGTGGAATCGACGACGCAGATGTCGGCTCTTTCCACAAGCGCCTCATCGAGTTCCTGTTTTCCCGGGGTGTCGGCACCGACAGCCGTAATGTGCGTTCCGGCTTGTACCCAATCGGCGCGAATCAGCGGCTCTGTCGACGGTGTCGCGGTCACGATGAGATTGCATTCTCGAACCAGGTATTCCGGATCCTGCGCCACGTGCGCGTCCATGTTCGACTCGGACAGCGACCGCACCAGCGCCTCCGCGTTCGCCACGGTCCTGTTCCAGACCAGAACCTTTCGGCAGTCCGTAATCGAGCGAAGACACTCCATCTGCAATCGCGCCTGAATTCCGGCACCGACGATACCAATCCGCTGGATATCGGCCGGTGCAAGGAACTTCGCCGCTATGGAGCCTGCAATGGCCGTTCGCATGTCCGTCAAATGGCCCTCATCGTTCAGTAATGCCAGCGGGTAACCGGTTTCCGTCGAGCAAATCAACATCAGCCCAATGCTTGGTTTGAGCCCCTTGGCGACATTCTTGTAGAAACCGGCGGCGACCTTGACGACAAAGTAGGGGTCTCCCTTTATGTAGCCGTACTTGATGTGGCACTCACCGTCCGGGAAGCCCAGATAGCCGACCGGCGGTACGACGGAATTGCCCTTGCTGTACTCGTCGAAGTTCCGTTCACAATCGCGGCGTACCGCGTCGATATCCAGGTGCTTCCTTATGGTGGCGAGGTCGAGAATTTCCATGCGTTTTCGGTTCCTGTGTTGGTGCCCTTGTCAGGCTTTGGTGAGTCCCATGGCCTATTGTAAGTTTCGTACCGTTCATTCTTCAGAAGCACGATTTCGGGAGCCTCATCCTCGCGGCTCCGATGTTTGCATGAAACGCGATCCGGGATTCGATTCCACTTACCCGGCTGAACTTGGAAATCCCAGGATGCCAATGCGGTTCCTCATCTCGATAGGCCGTCCGTCAACGTCTGCGGACGGTTTTGCCGGGTTCTGACGCGCTGTAAGTTTCGAGACAGTAATCAGCAGCAGCAGGTTGACTCCAGCCGCCATCAATTCCGCGGGCAAGAGTGTCTGCGCCAGGTTCAGGTTCCAGTACTCGAGCGCGAGCCAGCAGACCAGGCCTCCCAGCATCCCGGTGACTGCTGCCGCCTCGTTCGCCTTTTTCCAGTAAACGGCAGCCGTCATCGGCACGAACAAACTGACCATCAGGATTGAGAACGATTTCACCATGAGCTGATAGACGTCCTGGAAAAACAGCGCAGTCGCAAGACCCAGGATTCCGACGACAACGACTGCGATTCGGCTGATGTGCAGCACGCGTGATTCGTCGACATCGGGATAAACCGCACGCCACACGTTATTGCCGAAGATACTCGCTGGCGCGAGCATTCCGCCATCGGCTGAACTCATCAGGGCCGAGAACATTGCACCGGCAAAAAGCGCCATGCCCAGCGCGGGCAGATATGCGCTTCCCATGGCCGGCAATACAACAGCCGGATCGGCGAGCCCCGGCATGGCGATAGTACCCGCGATGCCGACCAGCACCGGAATCATCGCGATCGTCAGGTACAGAACGGTGCTGAGGTAAAGACTCCACTGTGCGACACGTTCGTCGCGTGCACTGAATACCCGCTGCAGCAAGTCCTGCGATGCAACGTTACCGAGTCCGATGACCAGCAGTCCCTGCATGAACATGATCCAGCCGTAGAACGACTGCTCCGGTGCAATATCGAAGTGGCCAGCCGGTGAATTGTCGATCAGCGCCTGCCAGCCGCCAAGGTCGCCGAGGATGAGGGGAAACAGCACAAGGAGTCCCGCAATAATCACAAGAGCCTGAAAAAAATCCGTGAGCGAGACAGCCCACATGCCGCCGTAGCAGGTGTAGGCGATCGTGATTGCGGCGCCGGTCAGAATAGCTGCCTCCAGGCTGAATCCGGCGACGACGTTCAGTACCGTGCCGAAGGCGACAAGTATCGAACCCACCCAGCCGACGTACGCCGGGATAATGCTCAGTGCGGCGAGAATCTCCGCGTAGCGGCCAAAGCGTGTGCGAAACAGGTCCGGCAACGTCAGCAACCTGAGTCGCCGAAATATGCGGGCATAGAAGACGCCGGCAAGCAACAGACACAGTGCCGAGCCGAATGGATTGGCCAGCACGGCGCCCAATCCGCCCGAATAGGCCGCGCCGGCAGCGCCTATTAGCGTACCGGACCCGAACCAGGTTGCAAACACCGTAAACACGCACAGACTCAGCGGCAGCTTTCTGCCTGCAACGATGTAGTCGGTGTTGTTTCCGACACGCCGACTCGCCAGTACACCGATGAACATCAGTATGGCGACGTAGCCGAAAGCGCCGATGGCAACGATGATCGACTGATTCATGATCGCCGGCAAGAAAGAGGAACTCAGTCGGATGCATTACTGTGACTCTCGGCGAGCAGACACAGTATTTCGAACATCAGGTTGGCGGCGGCCAACGCGGTCCCGCCGGACGGATCCAGTGGCGGCGATACTTCCACGACATCGGCTCCGACAATCGGGATTCCGCGAAGCTCGCGCAGAAAAACCTGCGCTTGCCTTACGGAAATGCCCCCGGGTTCGAGGCCTCCGGCACCCGGTGCAACACCTGGGTCGAGTGCATCGATATCGAACGTCATGTAGCAGTCGCTACCGGCAACGACGCGCCGAGCTTTTCTTGCCGCATCGGCTGCACCAAGCGCTTCGAATTCGTCCATGTCAATAATCGTAATTCCCTGCGCCAGCGCCCAATCCAGCTCGTCCGCACTGAACAACGTGCCCCTGATCCCCACCTGCACGGTTTTGCGTGGATCGATCAGGCCCTCCTCGACAGCGCGACGAAAGGGCGTGCCACTCGCGTACTTCTTGCCGAGCATCAGGTCCTGAGTATCCGAATGCGCATCGACCTGGATCATCGCAAGCGCCCCGTCTGCCGCCATCGAGCGGAGAATCGGCAAACTGATCGTGTGATCGCCGCCGATCGCCAATGGCCGGGCGTCCGCACTCAGGACGGTTTGCACGAATTGCTGAATTGCACTGAGACTCGCATCCAGATCGAGGGAATTGACCGGTGCATCGCCAATATCTGCAATGTCGCACAAGTCGAACGGTGCGATCTTCGTGCTGTAATTGACTTCGCGTATCAGGCGGGACATTTCGCGAATTTGCGCCGGCCCGTGGCGCGCACCGCTGCGAAAGGATGAACCCAGGTCAAGCGGCACGCCGAACATGGCGATGTCCAGACCTTCCGGGGTATCGCGCAACCGGGAGCGCATGAAGGTTGCGACATTCGCAAACCGCGGTACGGTTGTAACGTCTGCCTGTTTCAGATCTGCCACTTGATTTCGAATGCCCCGACACCGTGACCGCGAGGGTAGAGAACCCCGACCGCTACCTTGCGCAGCGGTCGGATATGTCCAGGTTTCCCGTTCTGCCAAAGCGTCTTGAACAGGTCGCGTCTATAGCCCTGAATAGGTCGCGCCAACAAACAGGACACGGTCCACCGGAATGAACCCGATTTCCCGGCCGGGCTTGGTCAGGTTGTTCACGCCGCCGACTAGTTCGAAGTTGTCATTGAGCCTGTATGTGGCGCTCAGGTCGTGACGCACTCTGGACCGGGTGTCAAACGGGAACAACGTGTCCGGCTTCAAGGCGAGGTCCGCCTGTTCAAGCCGCAGCAAGCTGGACCGATAGGTGTACTGGTAGTTGACGGACAAGTTGTCGCGGAACCAGGTGAGGTCGAAATTGACGATGTTTTCGGGCGCGGCGCGGCCGAGAAGCGTATCGAGCTCGCCCAGTTCATCGTCCGCACCGCCACCGGGGACGGTAACCATGCTGAGGCTGTCGGTCTTGGTGCCGACCAGCCGGATTCTGGCATCGCCGAGATTCGAAGCCGACGAGAACATCTCGGCAACATCGAACGAATACAGGAACTCAAGATCGACGCCGGAACTTTCGAAAAATGCGATGTTCACTGTGGACGTCTGACCGTCCGTGAAGAAACCGGTGACGGAAGACCGCGCCAGCAAATCGCAGAACTGATTGTTCAGGTCTGGCGCGTCATAACAGGAATTGATGATGTCCTGAATGTCCGTTTCGATAATTGCGTCCTCGATTTCGATATTCCAGAAATCGAGGGATATGCTCAGACCGGGGACAGAGCCCGGTGTGAATACCGCGCCGAAGGTATATGAATCCGACGTTTCCTCCGTCAAGTCGGGATTGCCGCCGGACCTGCCGAGAAACGGCCCGGACGCCGGCGTGATGTAATCGGCAATGTCGATTCCAACCGCCGCGAGATCCGCCGTGCAGTTGGCTACGCGCGTGCTCGAGCCCAGCCCCAGTTGCTGGGGCAGGCAAGGATCGGTCGGCTCAAAGAACGTATTGGCTTGCGGCTGGAACAGTTCATTGATGTTCGGGGCGCGAATCGCGCGCGAAAACGAACCGCGAACCGTAAACGTGTCGACCGGGCTCCATGACAGGGTGCCGCGTGAAGTCAGGGTGTCGCCGACGGTCGAGTAGTCCGACCAGCGCACGGCGCCACCGACCGACAGGTCTTCGAACATCGGCTGGCCCGAGAGCAAGGGTACCGATACCTCGCCGAAAAACTCCAGCACATCGAACTGGCCGGCGGTTGCGGGCAGGGGCGGATCGAAGGTCGCGCCACGTTGATTGAGCTCATCGGGCGTCAGGCGGCTTTCTTCTTCCCGGTACTCGGTGCCGAGCGCAAAGCCCAGCGGTCCTGCCGGCAGCGAAATGAATCCTTCCGTGTCGCCGGTCACAACGGCTGAAAGCACCTGCTGGGAGAGACTGGTTCTGGTCGTCGTCGGCAGCGTCGCAAACGCAATGGACTCGGGAGAACTTTGCTCGTATCCGAAGAGGTTCAGTGGATGGCATCCGCTGTTGGGCCCGGGTGTAAAGGTCGTTGAGGATACGCTCGGATCGCCGAACGTATCGATGTTGTAGCTTGAGAAAAAGCTGTAGGTCGGATCGCCGTCCTCGGTGAACGTGCCAAGGTAGTCCCCGACATCGGGATCGATATCGTGAATATTGGTCGGCCGTGTCGAGGGATCGAGGTTCGAGCGGCAGGTGGGTTGACCGGTGGCGGGGTCGATTACCGCGTCCAGCGCCGCATAGAACCTGTCCTCGATCCTGGTATTCGGCAATGTCAGACTTGTATCGACCTGCCCGTAGACGAGGGAAATGTCATAGTTGATGTTGTCGGTAAGGTCCCCCCGAAACCCTGCGACCGTTCGTGTGAGTTCGCGGTTGTCCAACGCGCTTCGCGATGCGAGATCGAAATTGTCCCGGCCCATTGCGATGATGTCGATACCACCGAATCTATCATCGCCGTCTACGGCGAAAAACGGCACCCGGGGAACGGTTGGAGGGATAAACGGATTGTCGAATACGAATATCAGCGAATCGTCGATCGAAATTCCATCGCGTTCGCGATCGACATAGGTATCCACGTACTTGAATTCAAAATACCCCTCGACGTTGTCCGCAAACTCGTAATGCGACAGCAAATTCAGGTTGTACCGTTCTTCCGCCCCAATGAATGGCGCGGTCACCGGGTTGGTATCGGGCAAACCGTCACCGCCGATCTGGTTTTGGTCGGACGTAAGGATGCCCTGGTCGAATACGCGTCCATCGCCGGTATAGGTCGGAACGAAAAAGTCGAAAGTGAAGTCGCCCGTGAACAGGACGCCTTCGCGCGATGTCAGGGGCAGGGCCTGGTTCGCGACAAATATCCGGTCAGGCAGATTCGGATCGTCCACGCCGGTGTCGTCATCGGGGTTGATGTTTATGGTTTCCGGCAATCCGGGAATCATTCCCCGTTGAGTGTTCAATAGCCTTTCCTGGCGAAAATACTCGACATTGAGGGCAACGTTGCCGCGGCCACCGGCAAAATTGGTGCCAACCGTGGCGCTGGCCAGATAATTCGCGCCGCCGGATTCGTCCGGCGCGTTTGACTGAACGCTGAAGTCCATGCCTTCGAAGTCGTCGCGCAGAATGAAGTTCACGACGCCGCTGACACCGTCGGCGCCGTAAATGGCCGACGCGCCGCCCGTCAGGACGTCCACGCGCTCGACCAGGGCTGTGGGGATCGTGTTGATGTCCACCACCGCCGTGCCCGCCCGGCTTGCGATATGGCGCCGGCCATTGACGAGCACAAGCGTTCGCTCCTCTCCGAGATTTCGCAGGTTGAGCGCGGCGGTGCCGTCCCCGTTGCCGGGATTGCCTACGCCGGTATCGCCCACGTAGTTGCCTGAATCGGAACCGATCAAGGAGGGCGTTTGCTGCAGCAAATCGGTGAGAATGGTCTCGCCCGAGAGCCGGATATACTCGGCATCCACGGTGGTAACCGGCACCGCGCCCTGGAGATTTCCGCTGGCGATGCGCGTTCCGGTTACGACGATCTCTTCAAGCTCATCGCCCGCATCGTCCTGATTCTGGGCGAAAACTGCCACACTTGAAATCGGCATGAATACCAATGCGCAGCACTTCAGCAATCCACGCAGTTGCACAAGATTACACGTCGTCATATCTGATCCCCTTCGGAAGCATGTCCATTCGATTTCGCTTTGTTCCGGACAGCGTTTGCATAAACCCGGCTACCCCGTCCGAGATGTACGGGTCGCCACGATTTCTCGTATATTAACAAGCTATCCGAATCCGGGCGAACCGTCCCGGGAGGCGCGGCAATCGGTCCTCGCAGGGCAAGGACGGAAGTGACGAAGGGGGGCTGACCGGTGTATCCACTTCACAAGACTCTGCGTGATCTGCCAGTGCGATCACACAGGCAAAATTCGGGAAAAATACTGTGCGTTCTCGCTTTCCTTCTGTCAGACATCGGGTTGGCGAATCAGGGCGAAGGGAACGTTGTCGATCCAATCCGTTTTCAGGCAAAGGAGTTTCGATCTCTTGGGCCCAATCGAGGCGGACGGGCATCGGCCGTGACAGGCGTTCAAGGCGAGCCGTTCCGGTTTTTCATGGGGACATCCGGTGGAGGCGTATGGGAAACCGGAGATGCCGGGACAACCTGGTCCAATGTCTCCGACGGATTCTTCAGTGCGTCATCGATTGGCGCCATTGCTGTCGCTCCGTCGGATTCCTCGGTCATCTATGTGGGAACCGGCGAATCCTGTATCCGGGGCGATGTTCAGACCGGCGTCGGCGTATACAAATCCAGCGACGGCGGCAAGACCTGGGATCACAGCGGTCTACCGGATTCCAGACACATTTCACGAATCCGCATTCACCCGGAAAATCCGGATATCGTCTATGCGGCCGTTCTGGGCAACGTGTTTGGCCCCAGCGAAGACAGAGGTGTCTATCGTTCAACGGACGGCGGCAGGAACTGGACAAGATCCCTGTTTGTCAGCAACCGGGCCGGGGCTGTCGACCTTGCCATGGATCCCGGGGACCCTGACATATTGTATGCGGCGATTTACCAGGTCAGTCGAAGCCCATGGAGCCTGATCAGCGGCGGTCCGGACAGTGGGTTGTACAAGAGTAGCGACGGGGGTGAAAGCTGGAAGCAACTTGCGAATGGTCTGCCGCAGGGCGTAAAGGGACGAATCGGGGTCTCTGTCTCACCTGTCGATTCCAACACGGTCTACGTGAATATCGAGGCGCTGGGGGAAGGCGGCTTGTATCGCTCGGATGACGCCGGCGAGACATTTCGTTACATCAGTGACGACGGGCGGCTCATTACTCGCCCCTTCTACTACACGCATGTTTTTGCAAGCCCGCAAGCCAGGGAATCGGTTTATGTGCTCAATATGGATTTGCTGAAATCGGAGGACGGTGGCGAGACCTTCGAAGTCATCAACCAGGGGATCCACTATGACTTTCACGATCTCTGGATAAGCTCCGCCGACCCGGACGTCATGATCACCGGCACGGATGGCGGGGCGACGATCACGCTGAACGGCGGTACATCCTGGTCATCTCAAATGAACCAGCCAACCGGCGAGATCTATCGCATGACTACGGACAATCGGTATCCCTATCGGATATACGGTACCCAGCAGGATGACTGGACGGTGTCGTTGCCCAGCATGTCGACCGGGAAACGCGTGGTGGAGGATGTTTATTCGGTTGGTGGGGGTGAGCACGGGCATATTGCCGTTCATCCAGAAAATCCGGATCTCGTATACGCCGGCAACTATGAAGGAATCATTACGAGATACGATCACGGTACCGGTGACATGCGCAATATTGAAGCCTACCCGCAATTGGCGGAAGGCGTGCCCGCAATGGAGCTGAAATACCGCTTCCAGATGAACGCCCCGATTCGGATTTCAAGGCACAGTCCTCACATTGTCTATCATGTTTCGCAATACGTTCATCGCACAGTCAACGAAGGCCAGAGTTGGGAAGTTATCAGCCCGGACCTGACCAGGAATGACAAGAACAAACAGGGTTTCTCCGGTGGGCCGATAACCAACGACCATACGGGTGTCGAAACCTACAACACGATTTTTGCGTTCGAGGAATCAAGCCATCGTGCCGGTGTCTTTTGGGTCGGAACTGACGATGGCCTGATACATCTGACCCGCGACAACGGTACATCGTGGGAGAACATTACGCCGCCGGACATGCCGGAATGGGGGACAGTGAACATGCTGGAACTCTCAGCGCACCGTGCCGGCAGAGCTTTTGTACCGGTACATAGATACAGGTTGGATGACTTCACTCCCTACGTTTTCCGCACCGATGACTACGGACAGAACTGGAGTCGGCTGCCCCTGCGGGGAATTCCCGAAACACATTTTGCGAGGGTCGTCCGTGAAGACCCGGTGCGAGAGGGCCTTCTTTACCTCGGCACCGAGTTTGGCCTCTACATCTCTTACGACGATGGGGAAAACTGGCAGAATTTCCGGCTCAACCTCCCTGTTGTACAAATCGCGGATATGGCCATCAAGGCCGATGATCTGGTCGTCGCAACGCACGGCAGAGGTTTCTGGATACTGGATGACTTGAGTCAGGTGAGACTGGCCGATCGTGACAGTCTTGATTCCGAGCCTTTCCTGTTTCCCTCCAAGGACACCTATCGCCGGATCGAGATGGTCGACGGGAGAAATCCGTTGTTGGGTCCAACCGAGTTCGGCAGAAAGGATTGGTCCGACCTGACCGGGTTATCTGTCTATTATCATCTCCCCGATCGCCCGGATGAAGAAGTGACAATAGAGATTCTGGAGTCTGACGGAGATGTCATTCAACAATATTCAAGTTCGACAGGTGGCTTGCCCGATAATCGCGGCATGAACAAGCTTTTCTGGGATCTGAGATATCCGCCTGCTGTCCTGTTCGGAGACAGGCTGTTTCGAGGCGGGAACTATGGTCCCCAGGCTGTTCCCGGCGATTACCGGATCAGAATAACGGTGGGAGATTGGTCGCAAACACGAGATTTCACTGTGCGTGCGGATCCACGCATCGGATCCTCACGGGAAAGTCTTCAGCATCAATTCGATCTGGCAATTGAGATTCGGGATGCCATTTCCGGACTGAATGAGGATTTCGCGCAAATAGCAGCCGTCCGTCGACAGCTGGCAGAGATTTCCGATCTTGTTCGACAGCGAAACCCGCAAGATTCGTTGGCTGCTCAAATCGGTGCACTCGACTCAGAATTCAGGGAAGTCGGGTTATCGCTCGTGCAGGAGAATGTGGAAAACCCGCTTGAGGCTTCAATCCTGATGCCAAGGCTCGAAGGGCAGCTGATCCAGGTCTTGAATATCGTGTTGAGTTCCGAGCATCCACCGACCGATGGTGCGATCCAGAGGTTCAGGGATTTACAGATCGAACTCGAAGGTTACCGAAACGACTTGACGGCACTTGCCGAAGACCGTATTCCACGATTGAATCGTCTGTTGGCGCAAGAGAATCTACCTGTTCGAATTCAATTTAGATAATCGCCAAGACGAACGGCCAGCGCGGCGAGAGTGAGTGTGGGATTGGCTGCTGCAATGCTGGGAAAGACGGCGTTGGAGCATATGTAGAGATTGTCCGTGCCGTGAACCTGTAGATTCGGATCGACGACACCATCAGCATCGGAGCGGCTCATGCGGCAGGTTGCAGACGCATGCGCCCCGTCAGGATTCAAAGCCCCGGTTTCGATCCCGTCTTCCTTGCAGCCTGCCGTCTTCAGGATCTCGACGAACGTTTGCACATGTTCCTGTCGTGCTTGCAGATTGATTTCGTGAACGCCGACATGAATTTCCGTCGTGGGAAGTCCGTGCCTCGTCTTGCCGCGTCCCAGGGTGACCCGGTTTTCCGGGCTTTCAAACTGTTCCATCTCGCCGCCCAGGGAGACCATCAGCCCGGAAGCGATACTTGCATTCATTTCGGATCTTGAAACGTCTGCAAGAATCAGCTCCTCCAGAGAGGATGTCATGCCGGCGCCGCCGGAAAACCACATCTTGCCCTTGTGTTGATATTCCGGCGAATCGAAGTGCCGGCTGATCAGGGAGTCGAAGCCAAGTTCGTTGGCAATCCTGTCCGGGTTTCCCGGCCGAACACCCGAGGCGAAAAACACCGGATGACCGATGAGGTGCCGACCGACGTGTCCCGAGTCGTTGCCGATACCGTCAACCCAGTCCGTGCCGGCGGAGGAGAGCAGGAGCTTGCAGGATTCGAAAGTACCCCCGCAAACGATGACCGCCTCAGCTTCCATCGAACCGGGAGCACCTGTCTTGAGGTCAAGAAAGTCGACACCGCGAGTACGCCTCTTTCCGTCCATCAGTATTCTTGTGACGGGCGATTCGGTTCTCAGGGTCAGTCTGTCGCCATATTCGATTTGCAGTTGATCCAGATCGAAAAGAGCCGTATACCGTGCATTCACGGGGCAATAGTCGCAGGTACCGGTCGTGATGCATCGATCGCCGCTGCGGGCGATCGACATGTGCCCATAGGAGATTTCAAGGCTTTCCAGGGAATCGATAACCACCCTGTCACCCAGGGTAAACTCCGTTGCCGGGAACGGGTATCTGGCGCCGTAGCGTGGAGGATCGTCGTTGTCCGAATCGCCCGTAACGCCCAACAGAATTTCCGCCCGCGCATACCAGGGTGCCATCTCGTCGTAATCGATGGGCCAGTCGGCCCCGTATCCCGTGCGGGATTTCAATTCGAAGTCTTCCGGCTTGAAGCGCGGCGTCAGCCCTCCCCAGTGATTGGTCGTACCGCCCTTCATGAACAGTCGTGAACCGCGCAACCCGAAATTTTCGTTCTCCATACGCGGGTCATCGACGAACGGTTCATAGATGCGATTGTTGCCCACCAGGTGATCGAGCCAGATGCGGCGGTTGCCTGACGCAAATTCAGGTCCAGCCTCAAACATTGTGATTTGATGATCTCCATTCG
Source organism: Gammaproteobacteria bacterium (assembly GCA_022825505.1). Taxonomy (GTDB): domain Bacteria; phylum Pseudomonadota; class Gammaproteobacteria; order Steroidobacterales; family Rariloculaceae; genus UBA6522. Next base: position 119,403 of record JAJDWR010000025.1, read on the forward strand.
CCAGGAGTTGCCTGGCCAGCACGGTGCCCGCTACGCCGGAGCCGACAATGATGATGGATGCCATCTCAGACAGCGCCCCGCCTATAGCTGCCCACAGAAGCATACGGACCACCGAAATAGCCTCTGTAGTTCACAAGGCCGAAGCTCCTGAAGGCCCCTGACAGGGGAATCTGATGCGCGATTATTTCGGAGAAAACAAGGCTTCGCGCGCGTCCGATTCGGGTCGGTGCAAGCTCGTCCTCTGGTAATTCGCCAAACAGAAGCGCTGACCAGGCCTGATCATCCGATTTAAGTTCGCCGCGCATCCTGTCGACAAGCTGAACAGCGTTCTCGTATTCCGTGAGATAAGCAGGTGCCTCGCGACTCTTGAGTTGCAAATCGCTTTCCAATTGACCGAAGTAGGCGTCCAGTTCCGTCGGCAATTGCCAGGAGCGGGCAACGTAGTCGCACAAGGAGGCCAGCGTCTCGAAACTTTCGCGATCGAGCACACCGGTACGGTCACTGTTGACAGGAATTTCCGAGTCACTGATGAACTCGAGCATGAAATCGCTGGCTGAACCCGTGATGGCACACCCTGCAAGCGGTACGCTGGCCAGGACCCCGGTTGAGATGCCCAGCTTCAGCAAGGTCCGCCGATCGACTCTTAGTGTTGTGCCCATGGTTACCCCCTTCCAGAGCTTTTCGATCTCGTCAGTGTCCTGCCCCACAGACCAGTGTGCCTGCAAAAAACAAGCCGGAGATGAGGGCAGACTTACGGACTGACGTAAGCCGTCTTTACGCTTGTGTAGAACTCTGCGGCGTAGCTGCCCTGCTCACGCGCTCCGTAGCTGGACGCCTTGATGCCGCCAAAGGGCACATGATAGTCCACGCCCGCCGTGGGCAGGTTGACCATGACCATGCCGGCGCGGCTGGCTTGCTTGAAGCGCTCGGCCGCGGCCATGGACCGCGTGCATATGCCCGTGGAAAGGCCAAAGTCCGTGTCGTTTGCAACAGCAGTGGCTTCGTCCTCGTCGGCCACCCGGATCACCGTTGCAACCGGGCCGAAGATCTCCTCGCGATTGATCCGCATGTCGTTGTGGGTGTCGACGAATAACGCCGGCGACAGGTAGTAGCCGGGCGTTTTTCTTTCTACCGGTTCGCCGCCCGTTACCAAAGTAGCGCCTTCCCTCTTGCCGATACCGATGTAGTCGACGTCCTGGTCGTACTGGACCTGGTCGACCACCGGGCCGATTTGCGTCGTTTCCTCGATGGCGTTGCCGACCCTCAGCGACCGCGTGGCGTCAACCATCGCATCCACGAACCGGTCGTGGATGCTGTCCTCGACAATGAGCCGCGAGGACGCCGTGCAGCGCTGACCGGTGGAAAAGAACGCCCCGTTGACGGCGCAGTCCACCGCGATATCGATGTCGGCGTCGTTCAGGACCACCAATGGATTCTTGCCGCCCATTTCCAACTGGAACTTTGCGCCCCGTGCGGCGCAGGCGGTGGCGACGCGGTGTCCGGTCTCCACGGATCCGGTAAAGCTCACCGCACGGATCCGGGGGTCCTCCAGCAGGGCATTTCCGACAATGGAACCCGGACCCATGGCCAGATTGAATACGCCCTTCGGCAGGCCGGCGCGGCTGATGATGTCGGCCAGCGCCCAGGCGCTTCCCGGTACCAGGCTGGCTGGCTTGAAGACCACGCAGTTTCCGAACGCCAGCGCGGGCGCTATCTTCCAGGCTGGTATGGCGATCGGAAAGTTCCAAGGAGTGACGATGCCGATCACTCCCACCGGTTCCCGCGTGATCTCCACGTTGATGCCGGGCCGGACCGAGCGCACCAGTTCGCCGGTGAGTCGCAGGGCTTCGCCGGCGAAAAACTTGAAAATCTGCCCGGCGCGGGCGGCTTCGCCGATCGCTTCGGGCAGCGTCTTGCCCTCTTCCCGGGCCAGCAGGCGGCCGAGTTCCACCTTGCGGGCAAGAATCTCGGTGCCGATGGTGTCGAGGATATCGAACCGCTGCTGGATACCGCTCCCGGACCAGCCGGGGAAAGCCTCGGCGGCCGCGCTGATCGCGCGCTCGGTATCCGATGCATCCGCGAGGGAATACTCCCCGACCACTTCGCCGGTATCCGAGGGGTTGATGTTTCGACAGGTCTCGGAGGACGCACGCCACTCCCCTGCGATAAAGTTCTGATGTACCGACATGTGCTCTCCGGTTTCTCGTCAATGATGGCAGGGCCGGCCTTTCCCATCGAGGCCCCTGAACGACGGAGCCCGAACCAGGGCGGTCAAGCTCCCTTGGTGGCATACTGTATACGATTTTAGTATATTCGAGTCAACGATCCGCCAGCGATCAGGTGCCATGGCCAACCGTTCCCTGCGTAGTATCCGAACGGTTGATTCCCATACCGAGGGTAACCCGACACGGGTCATTGTGGACGGCGTTCCGGTGCCTCCCGGGGGAAATCTCCTGGAGCGGCGCGACTGGCTCAAGGCCAACGATGACGGCATGCGGCGACTGGTCAATTTCGAGCCCCGCGGCTCGGGTCTGATGTGTTCCGTGCTGCTGCTTCCGCCCGATTCCCCGGAAGCGGATTTTGCCGCCATCATCATGGAACAGGACGAGTACGTTCCCATGTGCGGCCATTGCATCATCGGCGCGGCAACCACCGTCGTTGCCGAGGGAATGGTCTCCGTCGCCGAACCGGTCACCACCGTCCGCTTCGATACACCGGCGGGCCCGGTTGCCTGCGACGTGCGCGTTGCTTCCGGAAATATCGGCTCGGTCAGTTTCGAGAACGTCGAGAGCTTTCTGTTGGTGGAACGCGCTCCGATAGACGTTAAGGGATTCGGCAGGATCGAGGTCGACGTGGCCTACGGCGGCGACCTGTACGCCCTTGTCGACGGAGATGCGCTTGGACTGGACCTGGGCATCCACAACGACGGTACGCTCATCGACGCGTGGCTCAGGATTCGGGCCGCCGTTGGCGAACAGGTGGAAACCATCCACCCGGACGATCCATCCATCAATCGCTGCTACCAGGTGTTGTTCACATCCAGCCGCAAGACGGTCGGCGACTACCGGCACACCGTACTGGTGCCCCCGGGCACCCTCGACCGTTCGCCCTGCGGCACGGGCACCAGTGCCCGGGTGGCGATGCTGTACCGGCGCGGAGAGGTCGGCCTGAACGAGCCGAAGCGATTCGAGGGACCCCTGGGAACCTGTTTCGTCGGCGAGGCGGTCGCCAGCGAGGTGCGCAACGGCATCACCTTCGTCAGGCCGCGCATCACCGGCCGTGCCTACATCACCGGCTACCATCAGTTCGTACTGGACCCGGCGGACCCGTTGCCGGAAGGTTACCGTGTTGGCCCGGCGCCCCGGGACCTTTCCCGATGATGACGCAATCGAAAAGCATTCTCTGCGCAGTCGCACTTGGGCTGGCAAGCGCATCCTCGGTTTCGCAGGTCGTGACTCCGGACTCCCACCTCGGCGGCTGCATACTCCGGCAACCCGTGAATGACCGGCCCGCCGATCCCTATCTCGTAACTGACGTGATGCTCACGGACGAATATCCGCCCTTCGTCAAGAAACTGTCAGCCTACGGACTGACGCTGGTCGCGCGAGAGGACATCTCCGATGACTTCATGCGCCTGGTCGGCAGGACGATCGTCGAGATTTTTCCCCGGGGGCCAGAGATGGACACCGCCAGGCAGGCCGAAGTTCTGGCCAATCACCACATGTACGGCGCAGTGATCCCTGTACCCTTGGGCCGGGACTTCAGTTTCATGGAAAATAACGCGGACGATTGGGCCAGGATCGAATCCGAAAACTCGGTCTGCGACATCATCATGCAGGACGTGCCCGGCCAGGTCATGGAAGTCGTGGAACACATCCTTCACTATGTCACCGACGTCGGCCTCCACTACGCGTACCCGGACCAATGGGGGATTGATCGGGATTCCGTTCTCGTTCAGGGCATGCGGGATGCAGTGGATAGGGGCTATTATGTGATCTCTCAATATTCGGATATCGACGAATTGGAAGTAAGAGAACGCGTCCTGGTACAGGAGTTCGCCTATTGGGTCATAACGACCGCCTGGAATCTCCAGGAAGACTACGGTCCCAGGGAGGACGAATGGCAGGTCACCGACCGGAACGATCTCAGGGCCAAGCTGCCGGAAATGGACGCGCTGATGGAACGGACAGTCGACCGGATCATGGTTGCGCCAAGCCGCCGGACCCTGGAGGAAATCGGACCGACCAGGGCCGGGGAATCCGATTGAGCAGCCTACCCCCAAACTCTGAGTGCGTGCGAAACCAACCATGATTACCCGGAAAACCGTCACTTCCTCCGTAGTGGACATACTGCGCGAGAAGATCATCTCCCATGAAATCGAAGCGGGTACGCCGTTGCGGCAGAACGCGCTGGCGGACGAACTCAACGTCAGCCGAATTCCGGTGCGCGAGGCCCTGCTGCAACTGGAGGCCGAGGGCCTGGTCGAGTTCGCCCCCCACCGGGGCGCGGTGGCAACCCGTATTTCGGTCGATGAAGTCAACGAGCTGTTCGGCCTGCGGGCCATTCTCGAGTGCGATGTATTGGGGTACGCGCTGGCCAAGATTACCGATGAAGACCTCGAGATCGCGCAACTGGTTCTCAAGGAATTCGACGAGCTGCTGAAGCCCGGCGCGGACAGGTTCACCTGGGGCGCCCTGAACTGGAAGTTTCACAGAAGCCTCTACCTGCCGTCGGGAAGGAAGCGAACGCTGGGCCTGATCCGCCAACTGCATACCAACTGCGACCGGTATCTTCGTATACAGATCCAGCTTGTTGCCGATTTCTCCAGGGCCGAAGAAGAGCATCACGAACTGTTGCGCTTGTGCTGGGCGCGGGACAAGCGCGGGGCCAAGAAGCTGCTGAAGACGCATATTCTGACGACGGGCAGGGGACTTATTCGCGCATTCAAGGCTGTCCCCTGAGCATGGACGCCGACCGATCGAGGCAAAGGTCCGGTTGCAAGGGGCGAAAGATCGCCTCGCCGAAGACGGCAGATCGACTGCCGTTGAATCCCGGCCGACGGAACTGCCCGGGATCGAAGGCGTTGTGGCCCGCCACCGCCTCGCTCCTTGCGGCGATGTCGCTGTCGCTGGCTGGTGTCGCCGTCGGCCAGGACCAGAGACAATTGCTCGCGTATACCGTGTTTTCGGAAGCCGGGCCGGAGATATGGGTGGTGTACGACGACGGATCCGACAACAGGAGGCTGGGTCCGGGCGGGGAAGCGGCCTGGTCGCCGGACGGCGAGCGTCTTGCGTTCACGCTCGAGGTCGAAGGCAACAACGACATCTACATCATGAGCGCCGTGGACGGAAGCGGCCTGACGAGGCTGACCACCCATCCCGCCGACGATCACGGCGCCTCCTGGTCGCCGGACGGCTCCATGATCGCGTTCAACTCCGAACGCAGCGGCAGCGACCAGATCTGGCGCCGAAATGTGGAAGAGGGTACCTGGGGCGCCTACCTGGTCCAGTTGACCCAGGACACCTATCATGGTCGCGTGAACAACTTCCTCTCCTGGTCCCCGGACGGACGCTGGATTGCATTCGAGGCCGACCGCGACCGGGACGATCCGGAGATCTACCTGGCGAACGCCGTGGACGGCAGCAATCAGCAACGACTCACGTTCACTCGCGCGCTCGACGAAGTCCCTTCCTGGTCTCCGGACGGGACACGGATACTCTTCTCGTCGGACATGCACGGCGAACCGCTGAGCAGAAACTACGACATCTACATCATGAACGTGGACGGATCGGAGCAGGTACGCCTGACAGACACGCCCGGCGCCGCCTCTTATCCCACGATGTCGCCCGACGGACAGAAAATCGCCTATTCCTACAGCGAAGAGGACGGGGAATCATCCCGGATAATGATCATGAATGCGGACGGCAGCGGGCAGGATGTGCTGGTGGGGAACGGCAGCATTCCCAGGTTTGCCCCCTGATAACAATCGTGGCCCGCAACCTGCTGGCGACCTTGTTCATGGGGTGGACTCCCGGCCAGGGGATCCATTCCTCTATCCTCGCGGTCTGCACGATTGAACCAACGCAGGCGCAAACTCGGACCGACCATTGAAGATCGCACAGTACAGGCGCAAGCGTTCCGGCCTCCGCCGAACGGTTCGTACGGTGGATTCTCACACGGAGGGGAATCCCACCCGGGTGATCATGGAAGGCGTGCCGGTGCCGCCCGGGGATACCCTGCTCGACAAACAGCGGTGGCTGGCCGATCACGATGACGCGCTGCGAAGGATCCTGTGTTTCGAACCGCGCGGCGGCGGGCTCATGTGTTCCGTGCTGCTGATGCCGCCTCTGGACGCGGACTGCGACTTTTCCGTCATCATCATGGAACAGGAAGGCTACGTTCCCATGAGCGGGCATTGCATCATCGGCGCCGCAACGACGGTCGTGGAAACCGGTCTGGTACCTGCGCAGTCGCCGGTGACCATCGTCAGGTTCAATACCCCGGCCGGACAGGTGACCTGCCATGTGGACTGGAACGGCGCGGCAGCCACGTCCGTGACATTCGACAACGTGGACAGCTTCCTGCACCGCAGCGGCGCGTCCATCGAAGTCGAGGGGTTCGGGCAAGTCGAAGCCGACATCGCCTTCGGTGGCGACTACTACGCCATCGTCGATGCCGACAGGCTGAATCTGCAACTTCGCCCCGACAGGGATGGGGAGCTGATCGCAGCGTACGTGGCCATTCGCAAAGCGGTCGCAAGCCAGCTCGACGTCGTGCATCCGGAGCAACCGCACATCAACCGGTGCTACCAGCTTCAATTCACTTCCAGCGAGACCCGCACCGGCGACTACAAGCAGACGATACTGTCGCCGCCGGGCGCCATCGACCGATCCCCCTGCGGGACGGGAACGAGCGCACGGCTCGCGTGCCTCTTCAGCAGGGGTGAGATCGACCTCAACGAGCCGAAACGATTCGAGGGCGTGCTGGGTACCTGCTTCACCGGCCAGGTCACGAAGGCGGAGGTCAGGAACGGCATCACCTACGTGACCCCGCGAGTAACCGGCAGTGCCTTCATTACCGGTTACAACCGGTTTGTATTGTATGAAGACGATCCTTTTCCAAACGGATTCCGGCTGGGTCCCGTACCGGGCGAACGGCCCGAGTGAGACGTGACCGGCCCAGGAGGTAATCGTGTGCAGACTTCCATTGATATTGACTGTTCCCGCACTAATGCTGGGATCTCTCATGGCGAACTCTGATTCCCGGGCACAGGATCTCCAGCCGATTCCCCGTCCGGAACCGGAGAACGGTTTCCGGCTGGAGAAAAGCCGGATGGTGCCCATGCGGGACGGTGTGCGCCTTTCCACCGACCTCTACTTTCCCGACGTGGAAGCCGAACAACTCCCCGTCGTCCTGATTCGCACGCCCTACGACAAGAACGTGATGCGGGACAACCCCGACGGCGACGCCCACATGTTCGCCTCCCACGGTTTCGTCGTCGCCACCCAGGACAGCCGCGGCAAGTTCGAATCCGAGGGCATCTATTCGCCGCCCGCCGGCCACGAGGCCGAGGACGGCTACGACACCGTGGATTGGATCGCAAGACAGCCTTGGTCCAACGGCCGGGTCGGCATGCACGGCTGCTCCTACCCCGCCGAAGTACAGGCGGCGACGGCCCCGCTGAAGCACCCGAACCTCACCACGATGATCCCCCGCAACGGCCCGATGATCGGCGCCGCCAACGGCCGGTACCGGTACTGGTCCGGGTTCAAGGGCGGTGTGCTGGATTTCGCGGCGTCGTTTCCGTGGTATTTCGAAACGGGCGTCAAGTACTCGTTCAAGCCGCCGCCGGGGCTGCCGGACGACGTCCTTGACAGGATTCGCGAATTCTACGATCCCACGCCGTCGCGACTGCCCGAGCCGGACTGGGAACGGCTCGTGTGGACGCTGCCCCTGACGGACATCATGAACAAGGCCGGCGCGCTGCCGAACGATTTCCTGGAACTGGTGACCCGTGACTTTGGCGACCCCTGGTGGCACGACACCATGGGCTATTACGACGGGACCGAGACGGTCGCGGTTTCCGCTCTCCACGTGAGTTCCTGGTACGACATCAGCGTCGACGAGACGATCTACGAGCACCACTATTTCCGCGACAACGCCACCACGGAAGCAGCCGTCAACGGCCAGTTCCTGATCCTCGCCCCGTCGACCCATTGCGCCTATGAGCAGGCCACGGAGAGAACGCTGGTCGGTGACCGCGACATCGGCGACGCGCGCCTGGATTTCTACAGAATCTACCTGGACTGGTTCGATTACTGGCTCAAGGGCATCGACAACGGCCTGATGGACACGCCGCGGGTCCGCTACTACACCATGGGACGCAACGAGTGGCGCTCCGCCGACCAGTGGCCGTTGCCCGAGGTTCAATACACGAACTACTACCTGAGGAGCGGCGGAGAAGCCAACAGCCGCCATGGCGACGGCTGGCTTGCCACCGAACCGCCCGGAGACGAACCGTCGGACTCCTTTGTCTACGACCCCGGAAACCCGGTGCCATCAACGGGCGGCCCTCGAGGCACGAGTTGGGGCACCAAGGCCGGAGCGGTCGACCAGGGACGGGTCGAGTCCCGCCAGGACGTACTGGTCTACACGACACCGCCCCTGGAGGAGGGCATCGAACTCACGGGACCCATCACCGCGATCCTCTACGTGTCGTCATCGGCCCGGGATACGGACTTCACCGTCAAGCTCGTGGACGTGTACCCCGACGGCACTGCCTACAACATCCAGGGCTCGATCCTGCGCGGCCGCTACCGGGAAGGATTCACCAACAAGGTGTGGATGGAGGAAGGCGGCGTCTACGAACTGCGCATCGATGTCGACGCCACGAGCAACTGGTTCCCGCCGGGGCACCGGATCCGGGTCCAGGTTTCCAGCAGCAACTTCCCGCTCTACGAGCGCAACATGAACACCGGCGGCAACAACTTCGACGAGGTGGAATGGGTGATCGCGGAGAACACCGTGCATCACTCCGCCGACTATCCCTCGCACCTGATTTTGCCGGTGATCCCCGGCGGAGATTGACGCGCTCGTCCGGGGTCGCCCCGAACAAACGCGATGGATACCGTCATTCGATATCGGCAGGACCGGCCGCAAATGAAGGCGGGACGCTGTGGATCCCCGAGACCGGGGGCGCAGCAAACTCCACGCCGCGCTCGGTAACGACGCCTTTCTCGTGGAGGCTGCAGTAGTAGAAGTGCCGGCCTACCCCGAATTCAGGTACCGGTGAATGGACCATGTACTCGATGCCCAGTGTCTGGTGCATCGGGATCGTCGTGTCGGAATGCCATCGTGCTCCCATGGGAGATACGCGCGGCGCGAGGATGCCCTTCCCTATGGCGTGCAGATCCAGGTGGACCTGCGTTTTGGCCGGGTCCAGCGTGGGATCGAACAGATCCCGATCGATGTAGGCGTAGCCTGCGTCTTCCAGCGCTTGAATGACGATCTCGAGCGCTTCCTTGCCCGTCTGTCCGGGCTTGATGTTTTCCGCCAGGATTTCCCGAACGCGAACCACGTGATCCCAGCTCCGCCGGTATTCGGGCGGAGGCTCGGTTTCGCCCTCCCGGAGCAGATAGTATGGAATCTGCCCGATCTGAAACGCATCCCCCAACTGCAGCGGGAAGTCCATCATCTCTTCTTCGATGTGCCCGGCCTCCCGGGTAACGAACCAGCCGGCGTCCACATCGCTCAACGTCGTTTCGCCGGGAACGATCGGGCCGAGGTCCCGTATCTCGCGGGGCCGCCCCGAGCCGCCGTACACCACGATCTCCGCCATGACGCTGTTGTTGAGATAGTCGAGGATCATGTACTCGGCGGAGACCAGGCGGCTCGCATACTCCGGTCCGAGTTCCCTGGACAACTGCAGGTGATCGGCGTAGGAGACCCCATCCGTGAGCGACAGGGTGAACGTCTCAGAACCCTCCGCCAGCGATAGTTCCTCCGCATAGTTCAGTGCGATGCGTTGGGGATCGCGCTCCGCCACGAACTCTCCCAGACCCATGAAGCGATAGCCGATTTCCGTGTCGGGCACACGGTCCGGATTGGCCTTCACGTAGTCCATGATCTCGTAGTTTTCCTGGTTGACGAAGGGCGACTGGGGCCGGACGATGTCGTAGACGCTCACGTCCTCGACCTCGCCCTCGAAGACCGCCCGTTCGATCCGGTCGCCGCCGCGGTCGGTGAAGACCAGCACCGCGGCGTTGGTCCCGAACTCGTAGCGCAGCGGGTCGGCACTGTCGATGCTGCTGTAGTTGAGGTCGAGACCCTCCAGTTGCCGCTGCTCGGTCCCGCTCCAGGTCCAGGGCCGGATCACGTGGATCCACATGTCGACGTCGTGATCCCGCATGACCTGCGGCAGCACCAGGTCGAATTTCTCGCGGCGGATGTGGTCCAGCATCGCCGCTGTCGCGTACGGGTTATCGGAGTCAAACGCGCTGTAGTAGGCGTCGCTGATGCCCGGCATCGCTTCGGGGTATTGAGCGGAGGCGGATGTGCCGAAGCAGAGCAGGAGCGCGGTGAGCGAGATTGGGCGCCTGGTGCTCAGCGCAAGACAACCGGCGAGCGGGGCAAAACACATGGCGAGCGGGGCCGATCGTCTTGCGCGCGGGCTCAAACGCTCGCCAGGCGAGAATCCAATTGTCGCACGGGTTGACATCTACCGAATCGCCCTGATTTGTTGCGGCAGCGGCGCCGGGAATTCCACTCCCCGCTCGGTGACCGTCGCACCGTCATGCATGGCGAGATAAAGGTGCTCGCCCTCACCCCAGGCCGGAACGGGCATGTGGATCGCGTAGGAGAGCGCAAAGGTGTGGTACAGGGGTATCGTCAGCACCCGCCCCCAGCCGGTTGCCGAAATTCGCGGCGCGTGCTCTTCGGATACGAAGCGCCCCTGGGCGTGGAAGTCGATATAGACCTGGGTCGCGTCGGAATCGGCCGTCGCGTCGTAGCTGTTTTCCTGGATATGCAGGTAACCGGCTTCCTCGATTCTCGCAACAACGGCGTCGAGGTTTTCCTCGCCGCTCAGCCCCGCCGCAATGTTGCGCCGAAAGATGTGCCGAAGCTCCATCGCCTGGTCCCAGAGCCTGAGTATCTCCGGCGGCAGTTCCGTCTCGCCGTCGCGGAGCACGTAGCCGTAGAAGCCATTGTGCTGCGAGAAGTCCAACATCTGCGCGCCATGGAAGATGCCCACCAGGTCCCCCCGCTGGATCACATAGTCGCTGTTGTGCTCCTCGTTGCCGGCAGGGTCCCGCACGTAGGCATCACCCGCAAGATCGCTCAGAGCCGTCTCTCCGGGTACGATGCTGGCGAACTGTTCCTCGATGATCGCGGTGTTGTCCATGAGCAGCCGCCCGTAAAGGGCAATCTCGGCCATCGCGCGGCCCGCCAGGAAATCGGCGATGAGGCGGTCCGCCGATACGATTCGATCACCCAGATCCTCATCGAGGGCTTCGGCAATGAGGGTAAATTGGGGATTTGTAATCGTGTGGAGTTCGGCTATGTCGGAGTAGTTCAGGGCGATCCGGACAGGATCGCGTTCCGCGACGAAAGCCGCGATCTCATCCACCCCGCCCATCGTGTCGAACAATGCGGGATCGCGGCGGCCGCCGAAGGCCGCGCGCTCGATCCGTCCGCCGTCGCGATCGGTGAAGATGACGAAGCCGGGCTCCGTCCCGAGTTCGAAGCCGAGGGGATCGTTCGGCCCCATCGCGTGAATCCACATGTCGACCTCGTGGTCCCGCATGACGTAAGGCAGAACCGAGGTCAGCTTCTCGCTCCGGATCAGCCGCATCAGGTCGGGCGCCGCATCCGGCGCACGGTACTGTGCGGCGAGATTCGCTGAGAAAATCGCAAGGCAAAGGGCCACGATAAACTTCATTGGATCACCTGGATTTCATTGGACCGGTCGGGATAGGGAACCTCCATGCCGCGGCCCGTGAGCACGCCGCCGTCATGGAAGAATCCGTAAACGTATTGCCCGGTGAAGTTGTTTCCCCGATTCCATTCCGGCACCGGGACATAGAACATGTATTCGACGGCGAACGTGTGGAAGAGCGGCATAGTGATGTTCCAGTGCCATTTCGGGCCCATGGGAGAAATTCTCGGCGCGAGAATCCCCTTGCCTTCGGCGTGCATGTCGAGGTGCACCTGGGTCTTGTGCGGTTCGTCGACGTACTTGTTGTGTTCCTGGTAGTCGGTATAGATGAAGCCGGCTTCTTCCAGTGCCCGGGCCAGGAGTTCCAGCGCCTCCCCGCCGGTCTGACCGACCCTGATGTGTTCCCGCAGAATCTCCTTGATCCTGCGGTTTTCCTCGTTGTAGCGCCGCATGTGCGCGGGCAACCCGGTTTCGCCGTTTTGCAGCACGTAGGCCATGTATGGTCTGTCATTCACGAGATCGCCGCGCTGGATGACATGGCTTCCGTCACGCCACCAGTTGCCGTCCTTGTCGATCGCGTCCGACGCACCGATATCGTCCAGCGTCGAGACGCCCGGCACGACGGCAGCGAAGTCGGGTCCGCTGCCGCGCAGCGCACCGGATGTCGCATAGAGAACCACTTCGCTCACGACCCTTCTTGACAGGTAGTCAAGGATCACCGACTCGGCGGAGACCATCCGGCTTGCGTAATGTTCGCCAAGCGCTTCAGAAAGCTGGACGTGGTCGGTGTACGAAATACCGTCCGTCATCGCCATGGTGAACGTCTCCGAGCCCTCCGGCAGCGACAGCGTCTCGCCGTAGTTCACCGCGACTCGCACGGGATCCCGTTCGGCCACAAACTCGCCGAGACCCGCGAATCTCAGGTCCAGCTCCGACTCGAGAACAGAGTCGGGCTGCTCCAGAAAGAGATCCATGAACTCGTAGTTTTCCTGGCTGATGAAGGGGTTCTCGCCGAGGACGAGATCGTAGACCGACGGATCCTCGACCTCGCCTTCGAAGACCACGCGCTCGATCCGCTCGTCGCCGGTGTCGGTGAACACAATCACGGCCGACTTGGTACCGAACTCGTATCGCATCGGGTCCGTTCCGCCCCAGGACCACGGGCGAATGATGTGAATCCACATGTCGACACCATGGTCACGCATCACGCGGGGCAGGATCAGGTCGAAGCGCTCCCGCCGCACATGTTTCAGCATCTCCTCCGTGGCGTAAGGGTTGTAGTCGTCGAAGTTGCCGTAGTTGGCGTCGCTGATGCCGTGCATGACATCCGTGTAGCGTTCCTGGGCGAGCGCGGACGGCTGGAGGACAAGAAGCACGACGAGCGAGGCCGCGGCCAGGGCGCACTCGGCGTCATTCAGCGGTCCGGTTCCTTTTCGTTCGGTTTCCATATTCGGTCTTCGGCTCGGCGCCTGCTAGCGGATCACCAGTATCCGGTCCTGGGGCGGGTGGAGCCACTCTATGCCTCGTTCCGTGACCATCACGTTTTCTTCGATGGAAATATGAATCTTGTAGTCCGGATCATCGTCCGAGGGCGAAAAGATCCGGTACTCGAATGACAGGAAGGCGTTGGGCCTGACCTCGTATGCGGTCAGCCCCGGCCACAGCGCGAACAGGCCAGCCGTCACGTCGTGGGCGAGATTGCCCATGCCGTGCATGCCGATGTTGACCTCGACACCGGGCACGTCGCTGGCCTGCTCCAGTTCCGTGTAGACAAAGCCGGCGTCCCTGACAAGCTGCTTGAGTTCGTCCAGTTGTTCACGGCCGGTCCTGCCGGATCGAACGTGGCCGCGGATGATCTCCCGAACCGCCATGGCCGCATCCCAGGCCCTGAGCACATCCGCCGGAGGGGCCGTCTCCCCTTCCGCGAGGACGTAGGCCGTGCGCTTGAGGTCCGTGGCGAAGTTGTTCCGCTTCAGGCCCCAGTCCACATAGATCTGGTCACCGCGCTGAATGACCCGCTCAAGGCCCTGGTCGGAGAGGCCCTGGTACCCGGATGACTCCGGCTCCACGAACCTGAGGCCCGGGAACCAGGTCCGCCGCAGGCCCAGGGACTCGCGGTATTCCTCCAGCCAGCGGGCCACGTCGTTGTACGTCGAACGGCCGGGGACGATCACTTCGTTGGACAGCGCCCGCTCCAGTCCCCGGCGCGTGATATCTCCGATCTTCGACATCTCGACGATTTCGCTCGCCACATGCTCGCCGTGATAGTCGGTCAGGAGATCCAGCGAGGGCACGAAACGCTCCACGTAGGTCTCACCGAGTTCCCTCGCCAGGAAGTTGTAATCCTTGTGCGACAGGCCGTCCGCCACATGGACGCCCTCTCCCTGGATGTTTTCCGGAACGATGTTCAGGGCGATTCGCTGTGGATCGCGCTCGAACACGATCGATTGCAACTGGCTCAGTTCCTCCCTGTCCGGTCCCTCCATGATGGGCGGAAGTGGGTCGTAGGCACCGCAGAGCGCACTGAGGTCGGACGATCCGGGGCCGCCGAGGGTGTAGCGTTCCACGCGGCCCTCACCGCTGTCGTAGAAGACGTAGATGCCCTGCCCATAGGCGCTTTCGATGCCGAAATCCAGCATCAGGGGTTCGGTCCCGCGGCCGTGGTCGATGACGATCCACATGTCCACGCCGTTGCGGCGCATGGCCGTGGGCAGCACCAAGTCGAACTTGTCTCTTCGGATGATGCAGGACATCTCCCACTGGGCCTGGAAGGTTTCCATTGCAGCCTGCGCCCGCACTTCCATGTGGGGAAATACCAGCAGCGCCAGCGCGAGTGGAAGGACTCCCGGAATGACAGTTCGAGTGTGCATGATTCAACCCCTGGTCCCGAGAATGACCGGTCGAGTCAACAGGGTCGCGCCGGATAGCGCGACACCGCTTTTCCCCAAAGGCTGCAATCCGGCAGAAAACAGGGTCGCCGTGTCCGTGCGCGACGACCCTGCCATCTTCGTTACATCCTTGTCCGGAAATTCACGCCGATTGTTCGCGGCCGAAGCACGAAGGTCTCGAGACGTCCGGTCCAGTCCTCGAACTGGTACGAATGGCCCTCCGTATTGAACGCGTTATTGACGTACACGCCGATTTCCCACTGGTCGTTGGTGACGCCCCCGCGGAGATGTGCCAGCGAATACTCGCCGGTCGAGGGCCTGGGAATATTCGGGTCACCGACGAAATTGGCGACGATTTCCCCGGTATACGAGATCTCTCCGCGAACGAACCCGTTCCAGCCTGCGTTGACCGGGAAGTCGAACATGGCGTACCCATGCATGGTCAAGTCCGGGTGAGCAGGCAAACGATCGCCGACCGTAGCGTTCAGGGTAGGCTGTGTGTCGTCCAGCACAAAGTCCAGATAGGACCCGGAAAAGCCCACTTCTACCTGATCGGTTGCCCGGTAGGCCAGGTCGAACTCGAGCCCATTGCCGGTGGCGGATGCGATGTTCTGGAAGAACTGAGACCAACCGCAATTGTCGCCGACGACGATGATGCCGACCTGAATGTCGGTCCAGACATTCCTGTAGACCCCTGCATTGAGGGCCAGGCGACCGTCACTGGACTGCATCTTGGCCCCGGCTTCATAGGCCCACATGCTGTCGGAGCCCACGGGACCGGGCAGGCTGCCGAGTTGGTCAAGGGCCAACTGGGTACAACCCGGCTCGAGGTGAACGGCCTGCCCTCCGGACGCCAGGCGAAATCCTTCCGCGGCCCTGGCATAGAGAGTGACGTTGTCGTTGACCAGCAGGGAGAGGTTGCCCATGAAGTTGTTGTGTACCTCCGCGTACTCGGGTTCTTCACCGCTGAAATTGAATGCGGTCCCTTCGCCTTCCGCAACCTGGGCCGTGATCCCGTACCCCTTGGTGTCGTCGGTTCTTCGATAGCCGAGCGTTCCCGTCAACCGATCGTTGAACTGGTAGTTCAACTCGCCGTAAAGCGCCATTTCGCCCTCGTCGATAATCTCGATTTCGCGATAGACGCACTCCGGATAGGTGCCTTCGGAAACATCGCCCTGGTCGCCGAACGGATCCATGTGATTCGGCCCGAACGGCAGAAGCGCTCCCTGCCCCGGTTCGGCCGCGGCGAATCGGTCGCCGCCATTCTCGTAGTTGACGTCCAATGAGGCGGTACCGTCATCGTCTATCGCGTAGCAGTCCTTGAACTCCTCCCAGTTCGTCCGGTCCGCGTAGTACAACCCGACAATCCAGTCGAAACGGCCGAACGCGTCGGGAGCGGAAACCAGCCGAATCTCTTCGGTGAACGAACTGTCATCGCGGCCGCCATAGACGACAAGGCGCAGCGGATCCCACTCGGAAATTCCCCATTCACTGAGCAGCCAGGTCCTGTCCTGCTGGTAAACGGAAAAGATATCCAGTTGCGAGGTGACGGAACTGAGGGTTGCCCAATCGAGATCGACGTTGGCGGTCAGGGAGACCACCTCCGATTTGGCAGACAGTTCCTCGTGCGCCATATTTGTTTGCTCGCGGTCTTTCCAGCGCTGGGTGGTGGCCCGCGCCTGTCCGTCCTGGATCAGGTCGTCCTTCATGTACATAGCCGTCAGCGAGAAATTTTCAGTCGGGGTCCACATGAGAGACACCCGCCCGCCACTCTGGTCCCACGCCGACTGGTTGTCGAATCCGAATATCGGGTTGCTGTAGATTCCGGCATTCTCAGCGGAGAAGCCGACTACCCGCAGTGCCAGGGTGTCTTCGGCAAGCGGAATATTGACCATCGCGTCGATCCCGTGCGAGGAGCCGGCATCGCTAGTCTGACTCAGGTCGACGGCGACATTGGTCTCAAACTCGCTGGCGTTCGGCTTGTTGGTGATGTAACGGACGGAGCCTGCAATGGATCCGCCGCCATAGAGGGTGCCCTGGGGGCCTCTGAGTACCTCGACGCGCTCCATGTCGAAGATACGGGGGTCGAGGTTGGAGAAGTTGCCGGATACCAGGGTTTCGTCCACATAGACACCGGTTGCCGCCTTTTCCTCGGGGCTGGTTTCGACGGCGACGCCACGGATGATCATGTGCTTCTGATACCCGCCGCCATCGATCAGGCTGAGGGAGGGAATGGAGCGGAAGTAGTTCTCCATGTTGGTGATGCCCAATTGCTCGATCTGGTCCTGGCCAACGGCGGAGATTGCCATTGGAACGTCCTGCAGGGACATCTCCCGCCTCGTTGCGGTGACGATGACTTCCTCGAGCATTCCGTCCGCAGCGTCGTCGTCCTGGGCCCATGCCGATTGGGAAGCACCCCAAGAAACGACGATCGTCAAAGGAAGTGCTGCGAGAATTCGTATGAAGTGTCGGGTCCCGGCCATTGTTCTCCTCCGTACAAATTTGGGAAGGGCGTGTGTCACCTCGGCTTGTTGCGAGTTTCCAACTGCCCGCCAACAATTGTATATTTTATTCTTTGTACGGTAAACAGGCGACGCAGCGTTCGGCCCGAGCCGGGCTCTGTTGCAATCAGGCGATAATCCAGGCGAAAAACCAGATCAGCCCGGCCACCAGCCCCGAACAGACGAGGAACCCGACAACACTCGAAACCGAGGGCTTCATTACCTCGAGACCGGGCAGGTCGATCAGCGGGTCCCGTGGCGCAGGCTCGACGCCCTCCGGAAGCGTCAGCGGCGCGACCTCGGGTTCATCCGTTGCCACCGGCGTGCGCAGGGTGGCGTAGATGCTGTCCAGTCTTTCGTCCGATGGAGGCGTGGTGAAAAGGCTGACGACCACCATCGCCACCGCGGCGACCGACAGGTAGATCAGCATCTGCCAGGGCAGCGAAAGCACGCCGCCGATCATCATGTTTTCTGGCAACAGGTGCCCGAAGCGGCCATTGAAATCCCAGAGCGTGACGCCGGCCACCTGGACCGTGCTGGTAGCGAACCACGTCGCAAATCCCGCGAGCGTTGAGGCCCAGGCGGCGGCCGCGGTCGCCCGGCGCCAGAAGAAGCTGAACCACATGGACACGCCCATCATGGCCTGCACGATCCAGACCAGTTCCAGCCCGTCCACCACGCTCGGCAATGCGAACGCGAGCAGGATGCCGCCCGCCACCACGGCGATGGAAGCCAGCCGGCCTACAAGCACGTAGTGTTTTTCGGATCGGTCCGGGCGGATAAGGGGGCGGTAGATGTTCTCGGTGAACAGGGCCGCCGAACAGACCATGAAGGCATCGCAGGAACTCATCACCGCGGCCAGAACCGAGGCGATGAACAGGCCCACAAGCCCGGGCGCGATGCCGGGCAGCAGATCCCGGGCCATGGTGCCCCAGACCAGGTCCTCGTGGAGCGGGGTGTTCATGTACATGCCCACGCCGCACAGTGCAGTGAGCACCCAGGCCATGGTGCAGAAGCGCTTCAGAAGCATTCCGCCGACCAGACCGACCCGAGCTTCATTGTCGGTTCGCCCGGCGCCGCACATCTGCATGGAGTGGGGCGTGGTGACCCAGCCGATGAGCGCGTTGAGGAAGATCATGATGACGTAGAAGAGCCCCAGTTGCTCGGTGCCGGGCGCATCGGAAATGAGTTCGAAGAACGACGGATCGTCGATCGTGACGCGCAGTCCGTCCAGTCCGCCCACGGCCTGGAGTGCGAACGGCAGTATCAGGAAGGACAGTGCGACGGTGAGGATGCCCTGGATGAAGTCCGTGATGACGGCCGCGGTCAGTCCGCCGGCGACACCGTAGATCACGAACAGTACCGTCATTCCGTAGATCGCCACGCCTTCGCTGATCGCCCCGCCCGTAACGGCAGTCACCATGGCGCCGCAGGCCTTGAGCATGACCCCGATCAGCACGGCCAGGCCGAGAATGCCGACGATGGCGAACAGCACGGCCACGCTCTGGTTGTACCGGGCATGAAGGTAGTCGGCGGTAGTGACCGCCCGCATTCGCCGGAAGAGCGGCGCCAGCAGCCAGTAGACGGGCGTGGCGAAGATCCACAACCACTGGTACCAGATGCCCGATGCGCCCACCGTGTAGGTCTTGGCGACAGTGGTGACGGCCTGATCGGTGCTCGTGCCGGTACCGAAGGTGAACATGGTCATCATCCACTTGCCGAACTTGCGTTCGCCCATGAAGAACGTGGATGCGCTGGATACCCGCCGGGCAGTCAGCGTGCCGATCACCGTCACGCCGATCAGGTAGACGCCAAGCGTGATGTAGTCGATGGTCCAGTCGTACATTCGGTACCCGAATCGTCAGCCCACGTTCGCCTGCGCTACCGGATGATGCGCATGCCCTGATCCGGCGGATAGGGAAATTCGATGCCGCGGGGCGTGACGATGGCGCCGTCGTGGAAGGCGATGTAAAGGTGTTTCCCCGGCCCCCACTCCGGGACGGGCATGTGCACCATGTACTCCAGTGTAAAGCTGTGGAACAGCGGCAGGCGCATGTCCCGTTGCCAGTCGTCGCCCAGGGGCGAGATCCTCGGTGCGTCCATGTCCCGCCGGCCCTGGGCGTGCAGGTCCAGGTGCACCTGGGTCTTCTCGGGATCGAGGCTCGGATCGTATTGATCGCTGTCGATGTACAGGAAGCCGGCCTCCTCCAGCTTGTCGCTCAGCAACTGGAGCGTTTCGCCCGCGGTCGGGCCGATGCGGATGTTGGCGCGGAGAATCTCCCGCACGTCCATCGCCTCGCTCCAGATTTTCTGCACCCGCGGCGGCAACCCGGTTTCGCCTTCCTGCAACACGTAGCCGTTGCCGCCCAGGTCCGCAACGAAAAGGCCCTCGCCGGTACCGTTGAGAATCGTGATGATGTCGCCGGGCTGAACGGCGTAGTCATTGCCGTTGTTCTCGTTGCCGTCCGGGTCCCTGACGAAGACGTTGCCGTCGATCTCGGCCAGCGTCGTCACCCCCACCTCGATCTTGGCGAACTCCTCGTCGATCACGTCAGTGGTAATCATGCCGAAGTAACCGGCCAGCGCTATCTGGCCGACCACGATGCCCGCCAGGAAGTCGCCGATCACATGCTCCGCGGAGACAATTCGGCCGGCGTACTCCTCGCCGAGTGCGTCGACCAGGATCCCGTAATCGGTGTGCGAGATGCCGTCGGCCAGGGCGTTGATCCCGGAGAAGTTGACGGCGATCCGTCCGGGGTTCCGGGCCGCAACAAACTCGCCGATCACCCCCGGCCAACCCGGGTCCCCTTCGAAGGCTTCTTCGCCCGGCTCCAGGATGTCGTAGGTATCGTCCCCCCACAGCGCCTCGTCCGTGTAGCCCAGGATGGCCCGCTCGATCCGGTCGCCGCCCCGGTCGGTGAAGACGAAGGCCCCGGACTGCCCGCCGAGTTCCCTTGCCATCCCGTCGGGATTCCGGTCCCGGATCACGTGTATCCACATGTCCACGCCGTTGTCGCGCATGGCCTGGGGCAGAACGTGATCGAACTTGTCCCGGCGGATCTGCTTGCGCATGAGCTCAAGGGTCGAGTCGCTCAGTTCCTGCGCTTCGGACGCGGCGGGAATCCCTGCCGCACCGGCAACAAGAGCCCAGATCAGGATGGGTACCGAAAGCAATTTTTTGTTCATATTCCAGACCTGCAAGCCGAGAGCCCGATCAGCGAATGACGAGCACCTTTTCCTGGGGTGGATACAGCCACTCGATGCCCCGCTCGGTGACCACCACGTTTTCCTCGACGTTCACCGGGATCTTGACGCCGTTCCATTCTTCCGCCGGCGTAAAGACGATGAACTCCAGCGAAAGGATCAGATCGGGCCGGACCATGTATCTGGTTCTCTCCGGAAAGATCTCGAACAGGTTGGCGGCCATGTCGTGGCCGATGTTGCCCGCCGCGTGCATGCCCACGTTCACTTCGATGCCCTCGACGTCGCTGGCCCGCTCCGCTTCCGTGTAGACGTAACCCGCGTCCTGGATGATCTGCTTGAGCTCGTCCAGCTGCTCCCGTCCGGTGCGGCCGGGCTTTACGAACTTGCGAATGATCTCGCGGACTTTCTTCGATTCATTGAAAGCGTTGAGTACACCCGGCGGCGCCTCCGTCTCTCCATCCCGGAGCACGTAGGCGAACCGCTTGAGGTCGGTGGTGTAGTTGTTACGGTCGGCTCCCCAGTCGATCTGCAGCACATCGCCGCGCTGGATGACCCGCTCGGTATTGCCGATTTCGCCGCCGTCCGGGAGGTGGGTATAGGTCGTGGGGTACCAGGCACGCAGCAGTCCCATGGCCGCCGCCTGCTCCTCCAGCCACCGCGAGACATCGTTGTGCGTCGTAATGCCCGGCGTAATGACCTCGTTGGACAGGGCCCGCTCTTCAAGATGCGCGGTAATGGCACCGATCTTCGAGAACTCGATGATCTCGCTCGCCACCCGCTCCCCGTGAAAATCCGCGATCAGGTGCTGAGCCGAGACGAAGCGGTCCGCAAAAACCGGGCCCAGTTCGCTCTCGAGAAACCTGAAGTCCGTGTGGGTCAGCCCATCGGCGACGTGCAGGCCTTCGGATTCGTAGGGAACGGCCAGGTAGTTCAGCCCGATTGCCTGGGGATCCCGCTCCTCGACGATGGCCTGCAGTTCATCCATATCCCCGAAGTAGTCGTAGGCGGCGCACTCCTCCGCCAGGTCGGTCTCGCCGCCCAACTGTAAGCGCTCGATGCGATCGCCCCCGTTGTCATGAAACACGTAGATGATCTGGCCGTTGACCGTATCGATCCCGAAGTCTCTTGCCATGGGCTGCGTGCCCCGCCCCCGGTCGGTGACGATCCACATGTCGATGGCGTTGCGGCGCATGGCGCCAGGCAGCACGTAGTCGAACCTGTCATGACGGATCATGCAGGAGGTCCGCCACTGCCAGCGGGCATCATCCGCGGTGACGCCCTGTGCGCCGGCGCCCGTCGGCACGCAGCACAGGCTTGCGGAGAGAAGAGCCAGGGGAATGGGTGCGCGCATGATTGTGCTCCTGTTATCCGTAGCGGCGACTCATCTCGGCGACGGGCTCGCGCACGAGTTTCCCGAGCAGCGCCGGCTCCATATACAATATACAATAGCGGCGAGACTGGAAGGGAATCCCGCCAATGCCGTCACTGATCTCCAGCATCACGCCGGACCTCCAGCCGGAGTTCCTTCAGGTCGTCGACTATATCTATCGGAGGATGGTCAACCTCCAGAAGGGGGCCAATGTCCTCATCCTGACGGATTCGAGGATGCCGAGGAAGACCGTCATAGCATTCCAGGGGGTTGCGATGATGATGGGCGCGGAGGTCATGGTGGCGGAGAATCGTCATGCCCTTCCCATCCCCATGCAGCCGAGCGACAAGTGGAACAACATGGTCAAGGCCGCGAGCCGGGAAGCGGACATCATCGTCGACATGTCGGTGGGCTACGGCGACTTCATGGCGGAGTTCACGGAGCGGGGCGGCGTGGTGGTGTCACCCGGCGACGGTCCGGGCGGATGGTGCACGGAGGAGTCCCTGATCCGCACCATGCTGCACGTGGACCTCGATGCCCTGAGAAAGGAAGCCGAGCACATCGCGGCTCTCTTCACCGAGGCGAAGACCTGCTACATCACATCCGAGGAAGGCACGGATTTCGAAGCCGACATCGGCGACCTTGAAGGCGATCCACTGGATGGATTCCTGTGGGATTTCGAAAAGGAGGAGTACCGTACATCGTTCGTATTCCTTCCACCCGCGCAGCCCGGCGTCATCGTTCCCCGTGGCCGCGGCGACGGCGTGATCGCGCTTGACGCCGTCATCCAGGCCGATCCGGCATTCGGCCAGGATTATCCCGAGTCGCCGGTATTCGTCACCATCGAGAAGGGCCGCGTGGTCGATATCGCCGGTAACGGCTTCAGTGCCGACCGGCTGAGGATATGGCTGGAATCGCTCAACAGCGAGCAGGCCTACAACGGCCCCGTCCACATCAATATCGGCAACAATCCGCGCGCCCGGTTCTCCGAGATCTCCGAGTTCGAACGCGTTCGCGGGGTCATCACGTTCGGGATGGGCGATGTGAGCGTCCTGTCGGGCGTGCTGGGCATGGCCGACGACATGGAAGGCAACCTCGCGGCGCCGGCCCACTGGGACGTCGTCATGAAGCGACCTACCCTCCGGCTCGATGACAAGGTTGTCTCCGAGAACGGAATCATCCGGTCCGAACTGCCGCCGGTGGGCTAGTGGCCAGCTTGCGCACTTTCAGAGTCCGGCGAACGGGAGAAGACAGTTGAGCCGTTTCAGACGCCATCGGGAACGGGCGATTGTCGCGTTCGGGATCTTCGCCGCCCTGTGGGGTGTCGGCAACATGTCCTTCTTCACGATGCCGCACCTGATCGAGGGGCTTGTTTCGGGGGAAATGGGTCTCAGCGAGAGCCGGGCGGGGCTTGTGGGTACCATCGAGCTGATGTGCTTGGCCGGTACGATCATCGTGCTGTCGCCGCGAATGGGAAACATCGCCAGGCGTCGGCTCGCATTGATCGGCATGTCCATCGCGGCGGCTGGATTCGGCGCCTCGTCTCTATTCGACCAGATTCCGTTGATCATCGCCTGCAGGGTCGTGGCCGGCGTCGGCGCCGGTTGCGCCATGGCAGCGGCCAACGCCGCGATCGCGTCGCTGGATGAACCCGAGCAGGTCTACGCGTGGACGTTCATACTCGGTTCTCCCGTTCAGGCCATCGTGATCTCCGTCATGCCCTATTTCGTCGCGTCCGACGGCCACTCGGGCGCCTATGCATATCAGGCGATGTGGGCCCTGGGTTTCATCGCCCTTGCCTGGTTCCTGTTTCCCAGGGACGCGGCGGCGGCCGAAACGGCGGTGGAGGCAAAGTGGGTCCCGAAGTTCTACGAGATCGTGATTATTTTCGCGATTTTCCTGTTCCTGATCGGCGATGGAGGAACCTGGTCATTTGCCGAGCGCGTCGCTATTTCAATCGGCATCGACATTCACACTTATGGACGGGTTCTGGGCGTGGCCGTGCTCGTCGTCCCGCTCGGCGCGGCGTTGGCGTCCGCTGTCGGGATGCGTTTTGGCAGATACCTGCCGCTCGCCATCGGGCTGAGCCTGATGGCTGCTTCTGTCTACGTTTTGACGCACACAGCCGTACAAGTCGTCCTGATGGGCGCGCAATTGTCCTACAACTTCGTTTACGCCTTCACCTTGCCCTTCGTATATGGCACCGCAGCAGCCATGGATCCCAAGGGTCGCGTCATCGTTGCCGCCATGGGCGTTGGCCTGGTCGGCGGTGCGCTCGCCCCGTTCCTCAGTGGAACGCTGGCCGAAACGACAGGCACATACGGAACGTTGGGTATCGTATACGGCTGCATTTTCCTGACCGTTCTCGTGCTCACGACCCTCGTCAATCGCACTCTCCCTCCACCGGAATCCTGATCACATCATGCGAAAGGTGATGATGCGCTCGTTCGGGCCTCCAGACGTTCTGGAACTCGTCGACGCGGAGATTCCCGGCCCGCAGCCTCATGAGGTCCTTGTCAGGGTTACATCCATCGGAATGAACCGTTCCGACGTGGATTGCCGGCAGGGCATCTACCCGGTCACACCGCGACTGCCGAGCGGCATCGGTTGGGAAGCTGGCGGTATCGTGGTACAGCCGGACGAGAATTTGACCTTCAAGGCAGGCGATCGTGTGGGTTCGCTGCCTTGTTCGAAGTTTGTCGACGTGACTGACTACGGCAGAACCGCGGACTATTTCGTCGCCAACGCGGAGTGGCTGACGAAAACGCCGGAAAGCGTTCCCGATCGCGATGCCGGCGCCATCTGGATCAACTACCTGACAGCCTACGGGGCGCTCAAGGACGTGGGGGGGCTCGAGGAAGGCGAGACGATCGTCATCTCCGCAGCATCGGGCGCTACGGGCATAGCGGCCATGCAAATTGCGAATCTGACGGGTGCCCGGGTTATCGCGACGACCCGGTCCGACGACAAGTGCGGGCAATTGCTGGCGGCGGGCGCCAATCACGTAATCAATACCAGCAGGGAAGACTACATCGGCCGCGTGCAGTCGCTCACGGCAGGCAAGGGCGCGGACTTCATATTCGACCCCATTACGGGACCTTTCGTCGCGAAGCACCTGGAAGCCGTGAGGCGAAACGGCCGAGTGCTGATTTACGGCGTCCTCACTTATCCCGAATTCGCCAGTTTCGATCCCGACGTCCTCATCAACAAGCATATTTCGCTGCGAGGCTATACCGTCGACGATCCATATCTTGCGGACCGGCCGGCCCTGTCCAGAGCCATTCGGGTTATCTCCGACGGCCTCAACGAAGACAAACTTCGTCTCGTGATCTGCAGGCGTTTTTCGCTGGAGGAAGCGGTTCAGGCCCACGAGTTTTCCGAGAGCGGCAGGCAGTTCGGCAAAATCCTGCTCAATCCATGAACGCTCCGAACCTGCTGTCCTGCGCGGCGATCGCACTTGTCCTGGGTTGTGCGCCGGCGGGCGAGCGCTCTCACCTGGTACTGCTGACCGAGGGCATCCCCCCCACACTGGATCCGGTCGCCGCCGACGACAGCCGGGTTGACAACCAGTCCATCAATCTCTACAGCGCCCTTCTGCAATACCGGCCGGGCACCACCGATCTGCAGATGGATCTGGCAGCATCGTACGAGGTTTCCGAAGACGCGCGCCGCTATGTCTTCACGGTGCGCGAAGATGCGCTCTTTCACGACGGTACGCCGGTGCTCGCCGAGGACGTCAAGTACACGGTGGACCGTATGCTGGCCCTGAAGATCGGGGTCTGGGCATTCTTCACGTCGGTCAGCGGCGCCGAGGTGCTCGGCGAGCGCCGCGTTGCCATCGATCTGTTCGAGCCGTTTGCCGGTTTCCTGGGCGCCATGACCCGGCTTTACATCGTCAACGCCGATCAGATCCGTCCCAATGAGTTCGAGGGGGATTTCGGGCAGCGCTGGTTGCAGAACCACGAGGCCGGGAGCGGACCGTATCGGCTGGTCTCGTATCAGCCCGGACAGCAGATTACGGTGGAGCGCTTCACCGGCTACCATCTGGGCTGGGGACCGCGCCATGTGGATCGCGCCGTCTTTCGTGTCCTCCGCGAGGAAGTCGCGCGCCGGATCGCCCTGGTCAACGGCGATGCCGACTGGATCTTTGTCTCCAGCGCCGACACGCTGGCGGCGCTGGCTGAGGAGCCGGGCATCCGCGTGAACCGGGACGAAAGCCTCAACCAGTTGTATATCGCCTTCAATACCCAAAGCGAGCATCTCCGCGACGCCCGGGTGCGGCGCGCCCTGGCGCTCGCCTACGACTACGAGGGACACATCGAGCATCTCATGCGCGGCAACGCGGTCCATCCGCACGGCGTGCTGCCGGCGGGCGCCGAGTGCGCCAGCCCCGACTCGCCACGGCCGCGCACGGACCTCGACGAGGCACGCCGGCTGCTTGCGAGCGCCGGCATCCGCCCGGGCGAGGTGGAACTGACCATGGCATTCGAGGGAACGACCGGTGAGACCCCCATCTTCGAGATCATGCGCGCAGGTGCGGCACGGCTCGGCATTCGCCTGAGCGCGGTCGACATCGAGTGGGACGCCAAGCTCGCGAGCTTCTCCCGGCTGGAGACATCCGACGACATGGGGACGGTCTGGATCTTTGCGCCGGGTCCGGAAGCACACCACTATCTCCATGCCCTCGCTCACTCCAGCCAGGCCGGGGGCGGCGGCAACAACTTTGCGTGGTACCGGAGCGAGGCGATGGACGAGATGCTCGAGGCCGCCGCCGCGGAACTCGACGTGCAACGCCGCTGCGAGCTGTACCGCGAGATCGAGTCGCTGTGGCTTGAGGAGATGCCCTTCGCCGCCGTCGTGACCATGGTCGCGATGTCGGCCCAGCGCGAGAACCTGCGCGGTTCGGCGGTGAGTCTCGGCCACCCCCTGACCCAGAACCTCTACGCCATGTGGAAAGAGTGATGGGACGCTATATCGCGCGACGCCTGTTGCAGATGGTGCCGGTGCTGCTCGGCGTCAGCGTGCTCACCTTCGCGCTGACCAATCTTCTGCCCGGTGATCCCGCCCGTGCCGCGGCGGGCCGCCATGCCACGCCACAGCAACTCGAGGAGGTACGAGAGCGGCTCGGGCTCGACCAGCCGCTGCCGGCGCAGTACGCGATGTACATGGGCCGGCTCGCCCGCGGCGACCTCGGCACATCCCTCACGTCCAGGCAGTCGGTGGCCGAGGAACTCCGACTCTTCTTCCCGGCGACCCTGGAACTGTTGCTGGCAACGATGCTGATCGCCGTCGGCGTCGGCATCCCGCTCGGCGTGCTCACGGCCGCAAGGCGCGGCAGGTGGGCCGACCGCGCCTTCCTGGGATTTTCGTACTTCGGGGTGGGCATGCCGGTCTTCTTCACGGCACTGTTGCTGCAGATCTTTTTCGCCGGTTGGCTGGGCTGGCTTCCGATTGCCGGGCGTCTTGGCCTTGCGACCGTGCCGCCGCCGGCTTTCACCGGCATGTACACGGTCGATGCGTTGCTGGCGGGCCAGTGGACGACCGTCCTGGATGCGCTCCGGCATCTCCTGCTGCCTGCCCTGACCCTTGCAATCGCAGGCGGTTCGGAGGTGGGCCGCATTACCCGACGATCGATGCTGCAGGCGCTCGATGAGGAATATGTACGCACGGCACGCGCCAAAGGGGTACCCGAACGAACCGTGTGGCTGCGGCATGCCTTGCCCAACGCCATGCTGCCCACCACCACCGTGATCGGGCTGCAGGTGGCCTTCCTGCTCGGCGGCACGGTGCTGATCGAGAACATCTTCTCGTGGGGCGGCCTCGGCACCTATGCGTGGACCGGCATCTTCCGCCTGGACATACCCGTCATCATGGGGATCACGCTGCTCGCCACAACCGTCTATCTCTTCGTCAATCTCGGCGTCGATCTCGTCTATGCGCGGCTCGACCCGCGAATTCGCTATGGGTAGCGCGCTGTTCCGCAGGCAAGATGGCCGGCTGGTCGCCGGTATCGTGATTGTCGGGATGTTTGTGACGATGGCTGTGGCGCCGTGGCTCTTCACCAGCCTGGACCCGGCCGGATTGAATCTCGAAGCCCGCCTGACGCCGCCATCGGCGGCGCACTGGCTCGGCACGGACGCCACCGGCAACGACATCTACACGCGGATTGTCTACGGGTCGCGCACGACCCTGGGTACGGTGATCGCCGTGCTGGCGATCGCGAGCCTCTTCGGGATCGCCGTTGGCTCCTTGTCCGGTTATGCCGGCGGTTGGCTGGACGGCCTGCTGATGCGCACCACCGACGTATTCCTGGCGTTTCCGCCGCTGATCCTGGCGCTGGCAACCAACGCCGTGCTTGGAAGGGGACTGCGCCAGACGGTGTTCGCGGTCGCCTTTCTATGGTGGCCTGCGTATGCGCGCCTCGTACGCGGGCAGATTCTCGCCTTGCGCGAGCAGGAGTTCGTGGAGTCGGCACGGGTGATTGGCGCCAGCCGGTTGCGCATCATCCGCCACATGCTTCCGAACGTTATCGACCCGGTCATCGTGCGAGTCTCTCTGGATGCAGGCTTCGTGGCGCTGACCGCAGCGTCGCTGAGCTACCTGGGACTCGGCGCGCAGCCCCCCACGCCCGAATGGGGACGCATGGTCGCGGAGGGACAGATGTTCCTGCTCGATCAATGGTGGGTGGCGGCCTTTCCGGGGATTGTGCTGTTTATCCTGGTTGTCGGATTCAACCTCATCGGCGAGGCTCTCGGCGACCGGATCGGCCAGCCATATCGGGAGTCGCGCGTCGCTGTGCCGGGCACCGCAAAGGAGAAGAATTGATGGAAAAGATACGCATTTGTGCAACTATCCCTGTACGTGGCGGGCTCGAGGCCTGGGGCGACGTGCATCGTGAACTCCTGGCGCCGCTAGCGCGGCCGGGTGTAGAGATTGTCCTGCGGGACCTGCCCGAGGCGCCGATCGAGGCCATCGGTTGCGCGTACGATTGCGAGTTGCTGGCGATGCACCACATCCGCGCGGCCAGGCGTGCCGAGGAGGAAGGCTTTCATGCGGTTGCCATGGGATGTCTCGATGAGCCCGGCGTTCAAGGCGCCAAGGAGGCGCTGAGCATTCCGGTCATCGGTGAGTCGGAGGCTTGCATGCACTTTGCCTCGATGGTCGGGCGGCGCTTCTCGTACCTGATGCCGGGCGAGATCAACGGCAATCAGCGCGGTGGGTACGGTTCGCGCTGTATCGAAGACGTTGCACGGATGTACGGCTTTGCGGACAAGCTCGCCTCGGTACGGTCGGTGAGCGGCAAGACGCTGGAATTCGCCGCGCGGGACGACAGTCTTCCCGAGGCCATGATCGAGCAGGCGCGCCTTGCGATGGAAGAAGACGGCGCCGACGTCGTCATCGGCTACGGCAGTCTCGACGTGATCGGCCGCCTGCAGCGCGAGCTTCCGATCCCCGTGATTGACCCGATCCAGGCATCGGCGATGATGGCGGAGAGTCTGGCGCGGCTTTCGATCGCGCAGAGCAAACGCGCGTATCCGAGGCCGGTCAACATCGACATTGATGGCTGAGTTTGAGTTTCCACAAATCAGAGAAACAGGAGAAAGAACATGAAGTCGAGAGAGTTTTGGGACGAGTTCGCGGATGCGACCATCAAGCGGCTGATCGAACCGGACGCCGGAGACCCGGTGCTCATCCTCGCCGACGCCAATAGCGATCTGAATCTGGCGCATGCGTTGAGGGCGGCCGGCGTTCGTTCCGGAGCCGACACGCAGCTCATTGTCAAGCCCCACGCCAAAAAGGGTGAGGCGATGAATACCGGGCCCATACTCGCTGCGTCGATCAAGGCGGCCAGGTACGTTGTCTCGATCATCGACGACGGTATCGACGCCTCGCAGGCCATGCTCGATGCCAAGGCGTCGGGCACGAGTATCCTCTACACCCTGGTCACGGGGGTGGAAGACTATGTCGTGCGCGCGTTGCTGAATGTCGACGTCGAAGAGATGAACCGCCTCGGCTTGCGCGTCTGCGAGCTCTGGGAGGCGACCGATGTCTGCCAGGTCACATCGCCTCAGGGTACGGACGTCAGCTTTCAGCTCAAGCCGCGCAAGTGCGACTTCGGCAACGGCAAGCTGGACAAACCCGGCAAGGACGATTTCTATCCCGGCATGCAGGTCAACATCGCCCCGGTGGAGGAGACCATCAATGGCGTGATCGTCATCGACGCCTCCGACAGCGTTCAGGGCGTAGTGCCCAACCCCTACAGCTTCACGATGGAAAACGGCATCATCACGAAGGTGGAGGGCGGTTCGGAGGCGGATGCCATGCGCGCCTGGCTTCAAGGCTGCAACGATCCGATCATCTACAAGCTCTGTCACTTCAGCCTCGGGCTGAATCCGGAGGCGGGCATATCGGGAAGCATGATCGAGGACGAGCGCAAGTTCGGGGCAGTGGATTTCGGGTTCGGCTACCAGAACCCGAGCCTCGGCGGCACGGTGGGCATGGGTGACTACCACGTGGACATCATGCTGGCCAACCCCACCGTGATTCTCGATGGCGAGGTGATGTGCCGCGCCAACGAATTCAACGAGAAGATGATCGGTTTCGAGACCTAGTCAAGGCCAGTGACCGGCCAGGCACGTTCCGCCACCGCCGCGGCGCTGCTCGACGTGCGCGATCTGCATGTCGAGTTCGACACGGCGGAAGGGGTCGTCCGGGCGGTGGACGGTGTCAGTCTGACTGTGGACGCCGGCGAAGCGCTCGGCGTCGTTGGCGAGTCGGGTTCGGGCAAGAGCGTGACGGCACTCGCGCTCATGGGCCTGTTGCCGACGCCTCCGGCCCGCGTTCGTGCGCAACGCATTCGCCTTGGTGGAATCGACCTGCTTCGTCTCGATCCTGAGGGCATGACTCGCGTGCGTGGGCAGCAGGTCGGCTTCGTGTTCCAGGACCCGCTTGCGGCGTTGAACCCGGTGATGCGTATCGGTCGCCAGATCAGTGAGGTGATCGAGTTCCACGGAGACAGTTCACGACCGGAAGCCGAGCGTTTCGCCATCGAATGGCTCGGGCGTGTCGGTATTGCCGCACCCTCCGAGGTGGCGCGTACCTACCCGCATCAGCTCTCCGGCGGCATGCGGCAGCGCGCGCTTATCGCCATGGCACTGGCCGGCGAGCCCGATGTCCTGATCGCCGACGAACCCACGACGGCGCTCGATGTCACCGTACAGGCGCAGATCGTCGCCATGGTCCGGCGGCTTTGCGACGAGATGCGCATGGCCTTGATCTGGATCAGCCACGACTTCGGCGTGGTCGCCGGGCTGGCCGACCGCGTTGCGGTCATGCGCTCGGGGAGGGTAGTCGAGACGGCGCCGGTAAGGGAACTGTACGCTGCTCCAAGGGAGCCCTACACACGGGAGCTTGTGACGCTGGCGCGGTCGAACGAGATCGAACGCGCTCACCGAACATGATTGCGCCTGCATCCGCGGTGGCGCCGTTGGTCGAGGTGTCCGACCTTCGGGTTCATTTCCCGGGTCGGGGCGGTGGCTTGTTTCAGCGCCTCCCCGGGATCGTGCGAGCCGTCGACGGCGTTTCCCTGACCGTGGGCCGTGGCGAAACACTTGGCCTGGTGGGAGAGAGCGGTTGCGGCAAGAGCACGCTGGGACGCGCAATCCTGCGGCTCGTGCCATCGACCTCGGGAGCCATTTGCTTCGACGGTGTCGACATCACGACGCTGAGCGAGGGTCAGCTTCGCACTGTGCGACCGCGCATGCAGTTGGTTTTCCAGGATGCCGGCTCGGCGCTCAATCCTCGCTGGAGCGTGCGCCGGCTGGTGGCGGAGCCGCTCGAAATCCATCGGGGGGCAGGGGGCAGTGAGCTGCGCACCCGTGTCGATAGTTTGTTCGAGACCGTGGGTCTGGACCCGGCACTCGGTTCTCGGCTGCCGCGACAGCTGTCCGGCGGTCAGCGCCAGCGCGTGGGCATCGCGCGTGCATTGGCGCTGGAGCCGGACCTTCTGATCTGCGATGAGCCCACCTCGGCGCTTGACGTGTCGGTGCGGGCGCAGATCATCGAACTGCTGCGCGGCCTGCAGACGCGTCTGGGATTGTCCTACCTGTTCATCGCTCACGATCTGGGTGTCGTGCAACGCGTCAGCGACCGTGTAGCGGTAATGTACCTGGGCAAGATCGTAGAGACGGCACCATGCGACGAGTTGTTCGACAATCCGAGCCATCCATACACTCGTGCGCTTCTGGCCGCGATGCCGGTACCCGATCCGGAGCGCGCACGAAAGGGCTCATCGACGACGCTCGAGGGCGAGATTCCCAGTCCGTCCAATCCGCCTGCGGGCTGCAATTTCTGCACACGCTGCCCGGAAAAAGGTCGGGTGATGGTGGAGCGCCGGATCGATTGCGACCGTGTCGAGCCGGCACTGGTCTCGATGACCCCGGTTCACGCGGTCGCCTGCCACGGGCAGCCTCGGAATATGAACGGCGCATAAGGGTTCGCACAAACTCGATGCGAGGGGTTTTCGCGCCCTGCGAGAAGCGCAGCGACGGGTTAGAATGAAACGAAACGTGCGGATAGCACATACGGTCGAAGAGCGCGCCAAGGGAGACAATTTCATGAGACGTATCGTTATCGCTGTTGTGGCGGTTGTCGTGACGCCTGCCGTCTGGGCGCAGGACGATTTTGCGGAGGTGCAGATCCGGACCGCCGAAGTCGCGCCGGGCATCTACATGATGATTGGAGCCGGCGGCAATCTCGGCGTTTCGGTGGGTGAGGACGGCGCTTTCCTCATCGACGATCAGTTCGCGCCGCTCAGCGGCAAGATCATGGCGGCCATCGGCGAGTTGACCGATGCGCCGGTGGAGTTTCTGGTCAACACCCACTGGCACGGCGACCATACCGGCGGCAACGAGGCCTTCGGAAATGCCGGCGCCGTCATCGTCGCACACGACAACGTCCGCGTGCGCATGAGCACGGAGCAGTTCCGTG
Organism: Gammaproteobacteria bacterium; assembly: GCA_022825505.1. Classification (GTDB taxonomy): domain Bacteria; phylum Pseudomonadota; class Gammaproteobacteria; order Steroidobacterales; family Rariloculaceae; genus UBA6522. The sequence goes on from JAJDWR010000025.1 coordinate 152,289, forward strand.
AGATTTTCGATCAGAGGATGCCGGCGTCACCCGACGCGGCATTGCCCATCGTGACTTTCAATGACGAACTGACGCTGCACTGGAACGGGCATACCATTCGCGCATTCCACTCGGGCCCGGCTCATACGGACGGTGATGCCATCATCCACTTTGAGGAGGCGGATGTTTTCCACATGGGCGACAATTTCTTCCACGGCTTCTATCCCTTCGTGGACGTGAGCAGCAACGGCGACATCAACGGCATCATCGCGACCGGCTACCGTGTGCTGGCCATGTCCAATGACGGCACCCGGATCATCCCCGGGCACGGGCCGCTGGCCACAGCGGACGATCTGCGCGACTGGCTGCAGGTTCTGCGTTCCACGCGGGAGAGCATCCAGGAACTCATCGACCAGGGCATGTCCGAAGACGAGGTGGTCGCGGCGAATCCCACGGCGGAGCATGACGAGACCCACGGCGGCGGGTTCATGAACCCCGAAAACTACACCCGACTGGTGTACCAGAGTCTGACCAGGTAACTATCGGGACGCGTTGCGCCGCGCGTCGTCGTGCCGAGGCGCGGAGCCGATTAGGGGCGTGGAGTTGAGTCGAGGCGCGGAGGTGCTTCTGGACCGAATGAGCGTCGATTCTTGGACGGCCTTGCCGCAGTGAGGAAGAAATGTCAAAAAAATTGATCTGGGATCTTCCGATTCGAATCGTTCATTGGCTGCTGACGGTGCTGATATTCGGTTCCTGGTACACGGTGACCGTCACCGGCAACATGGAAGCGCACATGCTGATCGGCCAGACGATCCTTTGTCTGCTGGTCTTCCGGGTAGTCTGGGGGTTTGTCGGCACGCGGTATGCGAAGTTCTCGAGTTTCGTCTTCGGCCCCCGCACGGTCATTGCCTACGCCAGGACCCTCCTGTCACGGAGCGGCGGCGGCTATGCCGGTCACAATCCGCTGGGGTTCCTGGCCGTGTTCGCCATGTTGCTGCTGATCGGCATCCAGGTCACCACGGGCCTGTTCGCCACCGATGGCGACTTCTACGAGGGACCGCTCAACAACCTGGTATCGGGGACAACCGGCAGGGAGATCACCGATATCCACTACGCGAATTTCAATGTGCTGGCGATCATGATCGGCATCCACATCGCCGCGATCTTCTTTTACCTGTTGTACAAGCGCGAGAATCTCATCTGGCCCATGTTCACCGGCACCAAGACCGGCGATGCGCTGGAGGCCATCGGTGGATCGAAGCTGGGCCTTGCGCTTGGCGTGATCGTGGCATGCGCGGCCGGCGTTTACCTGCTGGTCACGCTGCTCTAGCGTTGCCGGTATGTGCGGTGGCAGTTCCCGCAAACGGGTCCGAGCGGCTCGGCGGAATCCGCCATGACCATGAAGCCGGGCGCACTCGCCGCCGCACTCACTTCGTCCGCCGCCGCCGCAAGCTCGGCGGCTTTCTGCGAAAAGTCGTCCCAGTCGCTCCAGACGTCGGGAAAGGCCCCGCTGCCGGGCAGGGCGTCCGTGCTGGACGCTTCCATGCCCACGAAGCCCTCCAGGAGCATGTCGGCAGCCGTAGCCGTATCCGCGGCATATTTCGCGAAAACCCCCGCGTCCGCCTCGATCGTGCCCTCGGCCATGTCGCGCAGGGTGGCCACCTTGTACCCCAGCACGTGCATCAACCCCTGGCGGTACTGCATGGCAGCGAATTCCGGAGAATCTTCGTCAACGGCCGCCATGTTCCCATCCGCCGAACCGCCGGAACCGCCGCCGCATCCGGAAATCGAGAACAGGGCAATGGCGGCGCAGAAGGCAGTTGCTCGGGTGGCTGCGTTCATGATGGTTTCCTCGGTGATCGGACGTTGCGAGCAAGGGAGCATAAACAGCGGCGGAGTTTATTTGCAAGCATCGTGAAGGGGCTGTGCAATGCTATTCGCAAATGACCCTCTTCTGTCGAAAGGATTGCGCTCGCGGAAAGGCATCGTAGCGGAGCACTTCGACGCTATCCGCGAATCCTTCAGCAGCGCGCTTTCCGGAAAGCAGTCGCGATGCACAGGCCGCTCGTGGTAGAAGTGGCCGCCAACTGCCGACGTTCCGGAGAGGCGAACCGCCATGACCACTGAAATTGAACCGCGTATCCAACCTCCCGACCCTTCACAACTCGATGCCGCGCAGCGCAAGGTCTACGACGACATCGTGGCCGGACCGAGGGGCGAGGTTGTGGGTCCCCTGGGTGTATGGCTCTGGCGTCCGGAACTGGCGGATCGCGCCCAACGCCTGGGCGCATACGCCCGCTACGGTACCAGCCTGCCACCGGTGCTGTCGGAACTGGCCATCCTTGTGGTGGCCCGCACCTGGGGCTCGGAGTTCGAATGGCTGGTTCACAAGCCGATCGCGCTGGCGGCGGGCGTACCGGCCGATGCCGTGGAGGCAATCCGCACGGGCCGCACTCCACTGCTTGAAGATTCGGCGCAATCGGCAGTGTACGCGTTCTGCGCCGCGCTACTCGGCGAACATCAGGTGGACGATGCCCTTTACGCCGATGCCGTCCTGGCGCTGGGAGAAACGGGCGTGGTCGATCTGGTCGGAATCCTGGGGTACTACTCGCTGATCTCCATGACCATCAACGCGTTCAGGGTGCCGCCGCCGTCCGGTGCGGAGCCGGAATTGGCCTCTGATATGACATTAAGGCGTTGACGCAGCACTACAGGAGTTTTCGCCGCAGCAATTCGCGATCAGCCGTCTTCGGCGAGGCGGTCTTCCGCCCAACGCGGATTTGCCGCCGTGAATTCCTGCGGCGCAGATTCCCGGGCCCCTCTACTGCACCGTTCCCTTCCTGAGAAACTCCCCGCGCGGCGCCGACTTGACGGTAGTCTCCTGAAGCTGGGCGTCGCGGAGCACCAGTAGCGGCACATCCACGCCGGCGTCGCCGAGGCTCCACACGGTCCTGAACATGTGCGCCAGGTTGTGCACCGGACGGCCATCGACTCTCAGCACGATATCGCCGGGCCGCAATCCGGCCCTGTCCGCCGGACAGTCGCGGTAGATGCCGACCACCACCAGCGTGTCGTTGTCGTCGTGTACCAGCATGCCGAGCCACGGGCGGGGCGGCGCGGAGCGTCTTCCCCTGATGCTGATTTCGTCCAGTACCGGCGTCAGTATGTCGATGGGCACGAACATGTTCACGGTCTGTACGGACTCGTCCGCCTCGAACCCCTGGATGACCAGGGAGCCGACGCCGCACAGCCTTCCGCCCATGTCCATCAATGCGGCTCCGGACCAGCTCTCATGAGGCGGAGTGGTGAATATGGCTTCGTCGAGCACGTATTCCCAGCGCCCTGCAAACTCCTGCTTGGCGACCACCTCCGCGTCGACGACCTGCGGGTCGGCGCGCCCGCTGCCGGCGATCCACACGGCGTCGCCGATGCGAAGCGAGTCCGAGCTCCCGATGGGCACGCTGCGCCCGGAAAGCGGCATCATCGGTTTGACCAGCGCCAGACCGGTGCGGAAGTCGTTGCCTACCACGAATCCCGGCACGGCCCGGCCGTCATGGGAACCGATCCAGATCTCCTCGGCTTCGTTGATCACGTAACCGATGGTCAGGATCAGTCCGTCGTCGCGCACGCGAATGCCGTGGCCTGCGCGTTCGGTACCGAGCAGCCCGGCACTCATCGCGTCCTCGGGAATGTGCGCGCGGATGGAGACCAGCGCCTCCAGCAAGGGCTCGCGGGGCATCCGCGTCAATCCGATCTTCATGGTGGAGCTCATGTTAACGCGACCGCCTGTTCGGTGCGAAACCAGTCCCGGAACCTGTGGATACGAAATGACCCCGCGGGTTCCGTCGCTGGAACAGCCCGTCGCAAAGGCCGTTGGAGAGGTTTGCTACAGGGCCTGCTGGTAATCGTCGATGTACTGGAGCAGAGCGTTGGCGTCGTCCAGAATTGGCGTCACCCTGTCAGGGTCCGCCAGGTCCAGTTCACCGCTCAACTCGTTGGTGATCACGGTCAGGTTCCGGCGCATCTGCTCCAGATCGCGTGCCGAGAAAGTGTAACCCTGCGATGCCGAGGTATTCAGGTTTCCTCGCACGAAGCTGGCGATGTAGCGCGAGGATTCCACCAACCGGTCGTCATCGCCCAGGATGCGCGCGCACATCGCACGCAGCAGGTAGAGGTTTTGATCCGGCGCAAGGATCAGTACGCGCTCGATGAACCTCAGGGCGTCGAACGCGAACCGCTCCCGGTTCTCGGCGACGTTGACGCGCCATTCGGCGCGCAGGCGGGCCACCTCCGGATACCAGGCATCGGTCACCCGGGTCTGGCCCAGCGCCGAATCGAGCGACGCCAGGGACGCCCAGTCGGCGGTCGCTCCAAATCCCCAGCCCTGAACCACTGCCGCGGCCGAGCCCGACAATTCGGCTGCGATCGCCTGAATGTCCTCCGGCGCCTCGTTGCGGCTCAGCAATCCCAGGTAGTCCTTGGCGATCGCGTAGCGCGCCTGCATGTTGAGCGGGTTGGCCTGAAGTGCGTTGTCGAAGGCGTCGCGGGCCTGGTCGGTTTGCCCGTTGGCCTGGAAGAGCAGACCGTAGACCTCGAACTGACTGGAGAAATTCGGAATGACCTCGGCCAGGCTGGTTGCCCGCGGCACCTGTCCCATTCGCACCAGGCGCCGCGCAATGTAGCCGTAGTCGATCTCGTCGCCAAGTTGGGTATGGATCCAGCTTCCGGCTCTTGTCAGCGGATCGTACGGTTCGAACAGTTCAACCAGATCGGCCAGCAGGAGTCCGTCGGCGCGGGCGCGGCTGCGGGTTGCCATCAGGTTGTTGTTGTCCGTGCTGATGTCGGCCCGCCGGGCGAAGGATCGCAGTCCCTCCTCGTCCATGGCCATCGCGGCAAGCAGATCCTCGACGCTGTTCAGCCCCAACCGGCTGAAGTGCATCACGTCGTCGATGAGCGGCCTGCCGGTGCGCGTAAGCTGAAGTTCGACATCCAGCGGCGCCTCCGATGCCAGGAACATGAGCACCTGTGCCGAAGGGTGGTAGAGCCTGACGTTTTCGAATTCGGCTGCCAGCGTAGCGGCCAGCGTTCTCAGCAGGCCCTCGTCCACGAACTCCGAGTTCATCCACTGGACGAACAGCCCGCCGTCGTTCAGGTGGCTCTTGACGTCGACGACGAACTCGCGGGTGAACAGGTGCGATGCGCCGGCCGTCCACGGATGGGAAGGCTGCGACACGATGGCGTCGTAGGTCTTGTCGGTCAGCCGAAGCGCGTTTCGGCCGTCGTTGATGATGACGTTGAAGCGCGGATCCGCCAGCGGATCGATGTTTCTGCGGCCCGCAAGCAACCGATTGGCCTCGATGACCTTCGGTTCCAGTTCCACCACATCGATGCTGTCCACCGAAGGGGGTACACCCTCAAGGACGACGCCGCCGCCGAAGCCGACTACCAGCATGTCCTCGATGTCGGGACGCGCCGCCACCGCCAGCGCGGTGAGCCATTTCTCCGGGTCCTGGACAGGAGGTGTCCCCCGGGCCGCGATGGACGCCTCGGGGAGGCCGTTGGTGCGTACGTAGTAGTATCCGCCCTCGCCCAGCAGCATCACCGTCGAGGAACGTCCGACTCCGTAGTACAGTTCCTGCGGATCGGTCAGGTAGCCAAGCACGAACCCTGTGCTCGACACCACCGCCTGGGGCCGGCTTGGATTGTAGGCGACCAGCACGGCGGCGATTCCGACACAGGCGAGCCCGACCGGGATCGGCCTGGGTCTGGCGACGCACACCGCGGCCCACAGAGCCAGCGCGAAGTTCATCCCCACGGCCACACGGATGGCGCCTTCGAATCCCAGTCCGGGGATCAGGAAGAACCCTGCGACGATGGCGCCGAAGATGGCGCCCACCGTATTCCAGGCATAGATGCGCGCGGTGCTGGTCGTGGCCTGGCTCTCGTCGCGAGCCAGCACGCGCACCGACAGGGGCAGCGTGGCGCCGATGAAGATGGTCGCCGGCAGCATGACCGCCACGGCGAACATGGCCAGCGTGTACGTCGTCAGCGAGGAGGGGATGAGCGGACCCATCCAGGCGTACACGCCCACGGACAGCACGCCGACGGCCACCTGGGTCAGCGCGAAGGCGACGGCAGCGCGCTCGCGCTGTTCGGCGACCTTGCCGGCCAGGCCGCCGCCGAGGGCGATTCCGGTCAGAAATGCCGCCAGCATGGTGGCGAAGGCGTAGATGCTGCCGCCCATGACGTGGGTCAGCATGCGCGTCCAGAGCACTTCGTAAAGGAACGCGGTTGCGCCGGAAACGAGCATGAGCGGCAACATCCACGCGGGCTGTTGCCTGAAGACCATCGACAGGCGGTCTCGGGCCGTCGCCGTGCCCTCGTAGAGCGGCCGGATGCAGGCCGAATAGAAGCCGGGCGGGGCGGAAACGGCCATCGCGGCGTCCGTGGCGGTGCTGTCGCGCCGCCCGCGGGCCAGTCCCGCCGCGATCGCGAACACCAGCACGTTGATTGCGACCCCCACCCAGACCGTACCGTTCAGGCCCAGCGCAGGCAGCAGGAGGAACGCGGCGGTCAGTGTTCCAAATACGGCGCCGGCGGTGTTGATGGCGTACAGCAGTGCGACCCTGGGTCCCACTTCGCGGTCGGTGCGTACCGCATAGCGAGTCAGCAACGGCAGCGTGGCGCCCATGAAGCCGGTGGGTATCGCCAGCACGAGAAACGCCACCAGCAGGTAGAACACCGGCTGGCCGATGGTCGCGGCATCCGGTGGGGCCGGTTGGTCCCCCAGCATCGACGCGTAGAGCGCTCGGGCGGCCATGAGCAGGAGGGGCACCGCCAGCGCGGACAAGGCGATCCCGGCCTCCAGCAGTCCGTAGACGAGCACGGGACGGGTGACGCGGCCCGCGTAGCGTCCAGCCACTGCCGAACCCACGGCCAACCCCCCCATGTAGGCCGCCAGCACGGTTGCCACGGCCAGTTCGCTGGTGCCGAATACCAGCGAGAACTGCCGCAGCCATGCCGTCTGGTACAGCAGCGCGGCCAGGCCGGAGAGGAAGAAGCAGGCGATGACGCCGGCAAGAACCAGCCAGGAAGCTTGCGCGGGAAGCGGGGTAGCAGGTGGCGCGGCAGGATGACCCGTGGCCGCAAGGGCCTGACTACGGCGTTTCGCGCGTTTTTTCCTTGCTCTGGTCATGGTGATTTCCCGGCCACGGTCCCGCCCGAGGCCTGAATCGCGCAAGTTTACCTGATCGGGCCTTGTGCCGGGTTGGCCGACACGTGCCGCAGGCCGATCGGCCGTCGTCGGCCAGCCGGTCCGCCGGTCCGCCGGCCCATGCGCTGGGGCTCCGGCTGGTCCCCTGCCCCGTCAGCGCCTCAGAATCGCCCACCAGCGGGCGATGTTGAGCAGGCTGGCCAGGGATCCGGCGACGTAGGTCAGGGCCGCCGCCGTGAGCAGGCGCCGGGCGTGCCGTTCGTCACCCGGGCGCAGCAGGCGGCGTTTGGCCAGCAGGGGAAGTGCGCGGCCGAAGCTCGCATCCAGTTCGGTGGGCAGGGTCAACAGGTGTACCGCTGCTCCCGAGGCGAGCGTGAGAAAACCGCCGAGCAGGGTCAGGAGCCCGATCACGGGAGCGCGGGTCACGATCGCTGTCAGGGGCGACAGCATCAGGATCCCGGCGCCCAGTTTCTCGAAGGGTCCGACCCATTTCACCAATCGCGTACGCCAGCGCAACGGCTTGAACCCGCGGGCATCCTGCATCGCGTGCCCGACCTCGTGGGCGGCGACCGTCACCGCGGTCAGCGAGCGCCCCGTGTAGTTGGCCTCCGACAGTCGAACCGTCCGGGAGAGGGGATCGTAGTGATCGCCGGCGGTGGTGGTCTCTGTACCCACATGGTGCAATCCCAGCCCATCAAGCAGGTCCCGCGCAAACTGCCCGCCCGTCTGCGGATACCGGTTGGCGGGAATGCTGTAGCGGGCCATGACCGCCTTCACCCACAGGCCCGGCCCAACGATCAGAGCCAGCAAGCCCAGGCCGAGAACGATCAAATGCATGTGCGAGCCGATCCGTGATTCCGCCGGGACATAGTGTAAGCTAACCCCAGCGGTCGTCCATGATTCAGGCAAGGAATTCAGCCCCCGAGCACGGCACTCTCGCCTTCATCGTGTTGCTCGGGGTACTGCACTCGTTGGGGGCCTGGTCAAATGACCTGTTTGCCCCGTCCCTGCCGCTGGCGGCGGATGGCCTGGGCGTCGGCCACGGTCAAGTCCAATTCACCATGACCGCGACCTTGCTTGGCCTGGCGGTCGGCCAATTGTTCCATGGTCCCCTTTCGGACCGCTTCGGACGGCGCTCGGTGCTGTGCGCGGGCCTGACGATCTTCTCCCTTGCCGGCGCGCTGTGCGCATCGGCGGGAAGCCTGGGAGAACTGGCCGCCGGGCGTTTCCTCCAGGGTTTGGGCGCCGCCGTGGGGATGGTGCTGGCGCGTGCGCTGATCCTCGACCGGTGGGCCGGCGAAGAAGCGTCGAGAATGCTCTCGTCGGTGACCGTCGTGGTCTTCCTGTCGCCGGTCTTCGCTCCGCTGCTCGGCGGATACCTGGCGTCCCTCGGACACTGGCCCACGGTTTTCTGGCTGCAGGGCGCCCTGGGCGTAGCGTTGCTGCTGGGCGCCCTGTCCATACTCTCCGACACCCGGGGCTCGCGGCCGGACGTCACCGTGGCGAGCCGTTTTCTTGCCTACGGCCATGTGCTGCGCGACCGTGAGGTTCTGCTCGCCATGGGCTGCATTGGATTGGGCCATGCCGGCTTGCTGGCCTTCGTCACCAATTCCGCCTTTGTTTTCGTGACCTATCTTGGTCTGGAGCCGGCCGAGTTCGGCATCTGTTTTTCGCTGGCGATGCTCGGCGGTGTCGGCGGTTCGTTGCTGAACCGCCGCCTGGTACCGAAACTGGGCATGTTGCGGCTGCTTTCCCTGGGTTCCCTCACGATCGCACTTGCCGGAATCGCAGCCGTCATCCTGAACGTCGCCCTGGGCGGACTCTGGTCGATGCTGCTGCCTTCGATTTGCTACATGTTTGGCATGTCGATCATTCTCTCCAATGCGGTCGCGCAGATCGTCAGCCGTTTCCGGCACGTTGCCGGAGCCGCCTCGGCCGTATTGGGCGTCAATCAACTGCTGTTCGGTGCGGTTGCGGCCGCCGTTCTCAGCCTGAACGAAGTACCGGGCGCGCTCCCGCTGGCGACGGCACTGGCTGTGGGAGGCGTCGGTTCGTCCGTGCTGTGGTGGTTCTGGTCAAGGTCGATACGAAGTCGAGAACGTGGCGCTGGTACCGGAACCGCCTGATATGGCATTGTCAAACGGTTACGGCACCTGTCAGCAGGGGAGGGCATGAAATGGATCGGTGGCTATGGGCAGTTGGATTGGCGATGCTGGCGTCGTGCGGTGGCGGCGGAATGGAGGATGGATCGGCTGGACCGAACGGCACCGCGGGACCGGCGGATGCCGCTGCGGAAGCCGCCACCGAGATTGAGGCAGAGGCTGCCACTGACGTTGTGGCCGGTATCGGCGCGGAGACGCTTCTTGCCGAGACCCTGATACTGTCTTCGGATGAGTTCGAAGGGCGCGCGCCCGGATCGGCGGGCGAGGAACTGACAGTGGACTATCTCGTCGAGCAGTTCAGCGCGCTCGGAGTGTCGCCCGGCAACCCCGACGGCACCTGGGTGCAGGACGTTCCGCTGGTGGGGATCACTCCGCAGCCGCCCCAAAACCTCGTGGTCTCCAACGGGGCCGGGGCGCTCACGCTGGAACCGTCCACGGACTACGTGGCAGCGACCAGGCACGTTGTCGATGCAGTGGCCGTCGACGGCGCCGAGTTCGTCTTCGTGGGTTATGGCGCCCGCGCGCCCGAGTACGATTGGGACGATTTCGGCGAGTTGGATCTCAGCGGCAGGATTCTCCTGTTCCTGGTCAACGATCCGCCGCTGGACGATATCTTCGGCGGGCCCGCGATGACTTACTACGGCCGCTGGACGTACAAGCACGAGATGGCCGCGGAACTGGGCGCCGCGGGGTCGCTCGTCATTCACGAAACGGAGCCTGCCGGCTACCCCTGGGAAGTGATCGGCGCCGCGCCCTTCGGCGAAACGTTCGACCTGGCGGCGCCGGACGACAACCTGGGCCGAGCCACCTTCGAGGGGTGGGTGCAGCGGGCCACCGCCGAGTCGATTTTCGAGATGGCCGGCCTCGATTTCGAAGCTGCAAGGCAGCAGGCGGCCGTGCGGGGGTTCGAGCCCATCCCGCTGGGCGTGACCGGGTCGCTTGCGATTCGCAACGAGATTCGCCGAATCGATTCGCGCAACGTCGTCGCGAAGGTGGAGGGCGCCGAGGCGCCGGACGAAGTCCTCATCTATGTTGCCCACTGGGATCATGTGGGCCGGGACGAGAGCCTTGAGGGCGACCAGATATTCAATGGCGCCGCCGACAACGCTACCGGCACGGCGGGGCTCATCGAACTGGCGCGCGCCTACAGCCTGTCCGCCCGCCCGCCGCGCCGGTCGGTGCTGTTTCTCGCCGTCACGGCGGAGGAGGCGGGCTTGCTGGGTTCATTTCACTATGTCCGGAACCCGCTCTACCCGGTCGCCCAGACCGTTGCAGCGCTCAACATGGATGTGCTCAACCAGTGGGGACGCACTCGCGACCTGACCATCGTAGGCCTCGGGCAGTCGGAACTCGACGACGTCGCCGCCGTCATAGCGGAGCAGCTCGGCCGCACGCTTGCGCCCGACCCGGAACCGGAGAAGGGTTTCTTCTACCGTTCGGACCATTTCGCTTTCGCCAGGGCCGGTATTCCGGCCTTCTATGCGGACCCGGGCGTGGAGTACATCGGCAAGCCGGAAGGCTATGGAGCGCAGAAGCGCATCGAGTACACCGCCAACGACTACCACCAGGTCACCGACGAGGTGAAGCCGGACTGGGATCTGGCGGGCGCGGTTGAGGACCTGACGTTTCTCTACCTGATGGGCAGGCGGCTGGCCGACGGTGAGGAATGGCCGTCCTGGAGCGAAACCAGCGAATTCCGGGCATTGCGCGAGTCGCAGCGTCCGCAATAGTGGAAACGGGCGGCGCGGAGCGCCCGCCACCGGTTGCCCGGCATCCCGACGATGCCCATGTCCGGTGCGACCCGGTGGACCTCGCGCCACAGGCTCGCAGGCTCCGGGGTAAAGATCAGATCGCCGCTGGCCGGCGTCACCTGCCAGTCGCCGGCGGAGATTTCTCTTTCCAGTTGCCCCGGACCCCAGCCCGCGTAGCCGGCGTAGACGCGCAGCACGCGCTCGTCCGTTCGGGCGGGAAGGTTTTCGCGTATCTCGTCCACGTCAGCGGTGATGTAGACATCGTCAACGATCGGCTCGCCTTCCGCCAGGTTCCCATCCCTTATCAGGAAGAGTGCACTGGTGCGGGCCACGGGCCCGCCGAAATAGACCACGCCCCGATACCGGCGGAAATAGTTCACATCCGGAAACAGCACCTCGGGCTCCACCCAGGTGGGCCGATTGACCACCACGCCGATCGCGCCCTCGTTGCCGTGATTCAGGACCAGTACCACCGTTTCGGCGAACCTCGGGTCGCGCAGCTGCGGGGTCGCCACGAGAAACATCCCGCCGGCGGGTGACTGGGCCAGGGCGGTGGCGGCCGCAAGCGAGGCCAGGATCGATAGTGCGAGCCGTTTCATGGCGCAATGATACCCGGTCGGACCCGGACCGGGGCGGACAGTTCGGTCGCCGGCCAGCAATCTCAAGTTCCATGTGGCGAAAGGGTTGGTACTGATGTCCCGGCGTTTCTGCAGCAACCCGTGGCGCTTGCCAAGGGCTGCTACACTCCTGCCACAGTGGCCCGGGCAGCGGCGACCGCAGTTACCGACAAACAGATTAATGGGCGCGATCAGCGACTTCATCCGTCATCACTACCGGCATTTCAACAGCGCGGCATTGGCCGATGCGGCCGAAGCCTACGCAGGCCTGGTGGAGGAGGGCGGTTCGATGCTGGTGACCCTTGCCGGCGCCATGAGCACGGCCGAACTGGGGTTGTCCCTCGCCGAGATGATCCGCCGCGGCAAGGTCCACGCCATTTGCTGCACTGGCGCGAATCTGGAAGAGGATCTCTTCAATCTGGTCGCCCATGAGCACTATGTGCGCATTCCGGACTACAGGGACCTGACTGCGGCACAGGAAGAATCGCTGGCCGCGCGAGGACTCAACCGCGTGACCGATACCTGCATTCCCGAGGAGGAGGCGATGCGGCGCGTAGCGGGGATCGTATTGCAGGAATGGCGGGAGGCCGACCAGGCGGGCCGGCGGCGACTCCCCCACGAATTCCTCTACGGGGCATTGCGCTCCGGGGCATTCAAGGCCGACTACCAGATCGACCCTTCGGAAAGCTGGCTGGTGGCTGCCTGCGAGGCGGGCCTGCCGCTGTTCGTGCCCGGCTGGGAGGATTCCACCCTGGGCAACATGTACGCGGCGCACTGTATCGATGGCACCCTGAAGCGCACCGGTACGGTGCGTTCCGGTATCGAGTACATGATCGAGTTCGTACAGTGGTACGAAGCGGTCAGCCGGGACGCGCCGGTGGGATTTTTCCAGATCGGCGGCGGCATCGCCGGCGACTTTCCCATCTGCGCAGTACCGTTGCTGGAGCAGGACCTGGGCCGCCGGGACGTACGCAAGTGGGGCTATTTTTGCCAGATCAGCGACTCCACCACGAGCTACGGGTCATATTCCGGCGCGGTACCCAACGAAAAGATCACCTGGGGCAAACTCTCGGCGGACACGCCCCGGTTTCTCATCGAGTCCGATGCCACGATCGTGGCGCCGCTGATATTCGCCCATGTCCTGGACTGGTGACGTGTCCCACGCACGCGCGACCGAAGCGGTGGAGTCCGGCGCACGGGCGGCCGAATTGGGTGAGCGCGGCACGCCGCCGGTCGAAATGGTGCATCCCGGTGCGCCGCAGTTCGAAGCGGCTGGAACCGGCTCATCCCCCGTGCCGGATTCGGCATGGGCCGCAGGGGACTCGGGCAAACTGTATCGGATCGGTCGATGGGGGCCGCCGTACTTTTCCATCGGCGCCCGCGGCCGCGTTGCGGTCCGCACCGCGCCGGGCGTCTCCGGTTCCATCGACCTGCCTGCGATCGTCGAGGAAGCCCGGCGCCGCGGGGTCGAGTCTCCGTTGACGATTCGGTTTCCGGAAATTGTCCGCTCGCAGGTGGCGCGGCTGCAAGGCGCCTTTGGAGATGCGATCACCGCGGTCGGATACGGCAACCGACATCTGGGCCTGTACCCGATCAAGGTCAATCCGCTGCGCCACGTGGTCGAGGAAATTCTGGATGCGGGGCGCGACTTCGGGATGGGCCTGGAATGCGGGTCCAGGGCCGAGTTGGCGGCCGCCTTGCCCCATCTGCGGGACGATCGGCGCTTGCTCGTGTGCAACGGCGTCAAGGACGAGGCGATGCTGGCGTTGGCGATGGATGCCCAGCGCCTCGGCAGGCAGGTCATTCCGGTCGTGCAGAGTCCGGAGGAGTTTGCGGTATTTCGCACCATTGCGGCCCGGCGCGGAGAGGAGCCGATGCTGGGGGTGCGCATCGGGCTGTCCGGCTGGAATCCGGGCCGTTGGGACGGGTGCGCCGTGCCCGACGCCAAGTTCGGTCTCTCCCCGGCCGATCTGCTGGCGTTGCTGGAGAGGTTCCCGGACGTACTGCCGCAGCTTGGCCTGCTGCACTTTCACCTGGGGAGCCAGATCGCGGATCTCTCCCGGCTGCGGCACGCGGCCGGAGAGGCCGCGCAGATCCATGCCTCGCTGGTCGCGAGAGGGGCAGCGCTTCGGTACCTGGACTTGGGCGGCGGTCTTGGCATCGAGTACGGCGATGCAGGGGCGTCTGCCGCAGAACCGGACTACTCCCTGACCGACTATGCCCATGCGGTCGTTTCCGCCGTAAACGACGTCTGCCGCAGCCGCTCCGTGCCGCCGCCCGTGCTGGTTTCCGAAAGCGGCCGGGCGCTCACCGCCCATCACGCGATGCTGATCGTTCCTGTGCTGGCCGTTCGCGAACGCCGCGGTTTTACCGTCGGTACAAGGATTCCCCCGCAGGCCGGCGATGCAACGCTATGGCTGGTCCGACAGGCCCTGCAGGGCCCGAGGGCGCGGGACGCCGCCGGGGCCTCCGACCTGCTTGGCCGGGCCCACGGCGCCTTCGGAAAGGTCGGCGCGTCGTTCGCCGAGGGGCGAGTGGCGTTGGAGGAATATGCCTTGGCCGAGCGCGCTTTCGTCACCGTCGCCCGCCGCACGATCGAAGTCCTCAGGCTGGGCGGCGATCCGCTGCCGGCGCGGGTCGAGTCGCTGCAGCGTTCGCTGGCCGATCGGGTCCTCTGCGACTTCTCCGTTTTCCGGTCGCTGCCGGATCACTGGGGATCGGGGCAGGCATTTCCGGTCATGCCCATCGACCGGCTGAATGAACGCCCGGACCGCCGCGGGATCCTGGTGGATCTGACCTGCGACGCTGACGGCCGGATCGATCGGTACGTATCGTCCGATCCCGACACCTCTGTCCTGCCGATGCACGCGCCCCGGCCCGGCGTGCGGACCGAATTGGCATTTTTCCTCATGGGCGCCTACGAGGATGTCCTCGGTGCACCGCACAATCTGCTGGGCCGGGTCCCCGAAATTCACGTGCGCACGGACGAGCGCGCCTCGCAGGGATTCCGGATCGAGAATATCATCCCGCCAACTACCGTAGCGGACGTGTTGACGCAAATGGGCTACAGGGAAGGGGAACTGCGTACGGCCATGGGGGATCTCGTCGCATCGAAGATTGCAGCAGACGATCTGTCCGCCGAGGCCGGTTGCAGGTTGATCGATCGCTACACCCGGTGCCTGGGGCAAGGTACCTACTACGAAACAGGCGACGCGGCGGGTCCGGAATCGTGAACCCGTCCCGTTACCCGATGGCCTGCGGCCGTGTTGCGGTTGGCCTGGTGTCGTGAGCCGATCCCGGGACCTGATGGCCGGTGACCGCCTGGTGGTCGGGCTGGTGCAGATGAGCATGCGGCCCGACCCGGGCGAGAATCTGGCCCGCGCGCTGGATCTCATCGCCAAGGCGCACGCCGCCGGCGCCACGATGGTCTGCCTGCCGGAACTGTTTTCCTTCAGATATTTCTGCCAGAGCGAGGACGCGGCCAATTTCGAGTTGGCCGAGCCGGTTCCCGGGCCGGCCACCCAGGCGCTGGAGGAAGTGGCCGCGAAACTGGACGTGGCCGTGATCGGGGGTGTGTTCGAACTTGGTGCGCACGGCAACTATCACAACACGGCCGTGTTTTTCGATGGCAGGCGCGGCTATCTCGGCAAGTACCGCAAGATGCACATTCCCGACGACCCCGTTTTCGGTTACCGCGAGAAGTACTATTTCACTTCCGGAGACCTCGACATCAGGCCGTTCCGCAGCAGTAGGGGCGCCTGCGGCGTGATGCTGTGCTGGGATCAGTGGTTTCCCGAGGCGGCGCGCCTGGCGGCCCTGAAGGGCGCGCAAATCCTGATCTATCCGACCGCCATCGGCTGGCATCCCGATGACAGCCCGGAAGTGCGCGCCCGTCAATCCGAGGCCTGGGAGCTGATGCAGAGAAGCCATGGTATCGCCAACGGTTGTTTTGTGATTGCCGTCAATCGTGTCGGGTTCGAGCCGGCTCCCGGCGGATCCGGGGGCATCGGCTTCTGGGGCGGCAGCTTCGCCTCAGCCCCCGACGGCCGCGTGCTGGCGCGGGCATCCGCCGAGTCGGACGAAGTGCTCATCGCCGAATTCGACCTCGCCGCAGTCGAGCGATGTCGTGTCGAGTGGCCGTTTCTGCGTGACCGGCGCGTGGACGCCTACGCCGGCCTGCAGGAGCGGTATCTCGCGGATGACGAGAACGCCTCCGGCGGCTGACGGTCCGCCGAAGGACTCAATGATGTCCGCCGACTGTATCCGGATACGCGGCGCCCGCCAGAACAACCTCAAGGGTCTGGACCTGGACCTGCCCCTCAACGAATTCATCGTCGTCACCGGCGTCAGCGGTTCCGGCAAGTCGTCCTTCGCGTTCGACACCGTGTATTCCGAGGGGCAGCGGCGCTACGTGGAGACGTTCTCGCCCTATGCCCGGCAGTTCCTGGACCGGATGGACAAGCCCCGGGTCGACAGCATCGAGGGTATCCCGCCGGCCATCGCCATCGATCAGACCAATCCGGTGAGGACCTCGCGCTCCACGGTGGGCACGATGACGGAGATCAACGATCATCTCAAGTTGCTCTTCGCGCGCGCTGGCGAGCTGTACTGCCGGCGTTGCGGCCAAAGGGTGCGCAAGGACGAGCCCGAAGCGATTTTCCGGAAGCTGGGACGAATCCTTGGCGGTGAGGGTTCACGGATCGCGATTACCTTCACGGTGCCGATTCCCGGAAATTTCACTGCGGACGAGATCGAACGGTACCTGGCGGCGCAGGGCTACACGCGGATTCGAGCAAGAGGTGCCACGCGCTTCGAAGTCGTGCAGGATCGCGTGCGCCAGGGGGGAGCGAATCGCGCACGGATCATCGAGGCGCTGGAACTTGCGTTGGAGCGGGGCCGGGGGCACGTCACGGTCAGGGAACTCGAACACGGGGAAAGGGTATTTCGTTTCTCGTCATTGCTGCACTGCGCCACGTGCGACATCCACTACACCGAGCCCACGCCCAACAGCTTTTCCTTCAATTCACCCCTTGGCGCATGCCCGGAATGCCGCGGGTTCGGGCGCACCATGGGGATCGATCCCCGGCTGGTGGTTCCCGACGAAGGCAAGACTCTGGCCCAGGGAGCCATCCGGTCGCTGCAGAGCAAGAGCTACCTGGGGCGCCACCGAAAGCTGCTGGAACGTGCCGCGGCCAGGGGCGTCCCGGTGGATACCCCCTGGCGGGATCTGACAACGGAGCAGCGAGATTGGATCTGGCGAGGCGACAGGCCCCGGCGCAGGGGCGCCTGGTACGGGCTCGACCGCTTCTTTGCGTGGCTGGAGCGGCGCAGTTACCGGATGCACATTCGGGTGCTGCTTTCCCGGTACCGTTCCTACGACCGATGCAAGTCGTGCGGCGGGTCCCGGCTGAAGCCGGACGCGCTACTATGGCGGTTGGGTACGGTGCAAGACGCCGCGGATGCCATGGACCTGAGCCGGCGATTCCGCTATCCCGACCTGGAAATGCCGCCGGAGTCCTTCGCAGAACTGCCGGGGCTGTGCATCCACGACGTCATGCAACTGCCCGTGAGTGCCGCCCTGGGCTTCTTCGAGCGTGTCCGGTTGCCCGGCGCCATGGACGATGCGGGACGGCTGCTGCTGGACGAAATCCGCGGCCGCCTGCGGTTCCTTTGCGAGGTCGGACTCGGCTACCTCACGCTGGACCGCCAGTCGCGCACGCTCTCCGGCGGCGAGGTCCAGCGAATCAACCTGACCACGGCGCTGGGGGCGTCGCTGGTGAACGCGCTGTTCGTGCTCGACGAGCCCAGCATCGGTCTGCACGCAAGGGACATGAGCCGGGTGATCGGCGTGCTGCGGCGCCTGCGCGAGGCGGGCAATACGTTGCTCGTGGTCGAACACGATCCCCAGGTCATGCTCGCGGCGGACCGGATTCTGGATCTGGGTCCGGGGCCCGGTGCCGCCGGCGGCGAAGTGGTTTTCTTCGGAAGGCCCGGCGAGCTGAGGCATACCGGGAACTCGGTGACCGCCCGGTACCTGCGCGGCGAACGGCAGCTCAGCCGTACCCTTCTGCCGGTGGAGGTCGACGGCCCAACTCTCGATGTGCTGGGCGCCTCTCAACACAATCTCAGGCACATCGACGTGCGCATCCCCCTGGGGAGGCTGGTAGGCGTCACCGGTGTCAGCGGATCCGGCAAGTCCACGCTCGTCGTCGACGTGCTTCATCACGCGCTGGCGAGGCTCAAGGGCACGGGAAGCGCGCCCGCGGGAGCCCACGACGGAATCCGCGGCCACGACAACATCGACCATGTAGTAGCCGTGGATCAGGCGCCCATCGGCCGCACCACCCGATCCAACGCCGCCAGCTTCGTCGGCTCGCTGGATGTGATACGCAAACGCCTGGCGGCGCAGCCGCTGGCCCGGGAACGCGGTTATGCGCCCGGCACCTTCAGCTTCAACTCGGGCAACGGCCGGTGCCCGGACTGCTCGGGCAAGGGCTTCGAGCACGTGGAGATGCAGTTTCTCAGCGATGTGTACCTGCGCTGCGGGGCCTGCGGAGGGCGGCGATTCAGGGAGGAAATCCTGGCAGTCAAGCTGCCCGGGCGATGCGGCGCCGGCAATTCCATGGCGGACATTCTGGAGATGACGGTTGCCGAAGCCGTGGAGTTCTTTTCGGACGATGCCGCGGTGCTGCGCGGGTTGCGTCCGCTGCAGGCGGTCGGCCTGGACTACCTGGCCCTCGGACAGCCGGTACCGACCCTCTCGGGCGGAGAGGCACAGCGACTCAAATTGGCCGGCCATCTGGCCAGGGCCCGCCGCCGTACCCAAGAGCCGACGCTCTTCATCTTCGACGAACCCACCACCGGACTGCACTTCGCCGATGTCGAAAAACTGCTCGGCGCCTTCGACGAACTCATCCGCCAGGGTCATTCCGTCGTGGTCATCGAGCACAACCTGGACCTGATCCGCTGTTGCGACTGGATCATCGACCTCGGGCCGGAGGGCGGTGATGGGGGCGGGTTGGTCGTTGCTGCCGGTACCCCGCACCACCTGGAAGCCTGCGCCGAGAGCCACACGGGTCAGGCGCTCGCGGCGCTGGCCGACGGCGGGGCATCCACCGATGACCTCGGCGCTGACCGACCGGAGCCAACGAGTTCCGGCGTCCCGGACGCGCTTGAGTCGCCGCAGCCGCATGGACCGGCCGGTACTTCCACGAGCCGGCCGCGGGAATCCGGGGTCCGGGTCGCGACGGGTGGCCGGACCACGCCGGATGCCCGGAGCGCGCCGGGTGGCCCGACCGACGGGGCCGTGGAGGTCGTTCGCGCCCGCGAGCACAACCTGAAGAACGTCGACATCCGCTTGCCGCGCAACCGGTTCACCGTCATCACCGGTGTGAGCGGCAGCGGCAAGAGCACGGTCGCCTTCGACATCCTGTTCGCCGAAGGCCAGCGCCGGTACCTGGAATCCCTCAATGCCTACGCGCGCCAGTTCGTCCAGCCGGCCGGCCGCGCGGATGTGGATGCGGTGTTCGGTATCCCACCGACCGTAGCGATCGAACAGCGCACCAGCCGCGGCGGCCGCAAGAGCACCGTCGCCACGCTGACGGAGATCCACCACTTTCTGCGCCTGCTGTTCGTCAAGCTCGGCGCGCAGCACTGCCCCGACTGCCGGGTTCCCATCGACGCCCAGAGCCCCGCGGCGATCCTGGGGCAATTGCTGTCCCGTTACCGGGGCCGGCGTGTGGAGTTGCTCAGCCCGATGGTGGTCGCCCGAAAGGGGTATTACACGGACCTTGCCAAGTGGGCGGCGGGCAAGGGATTTGATTACTTGCGCGTGGACGGTGAACGGGTGCCGACGGCCTCCTGGCCGCGGCTCGACCGCTTCAGGGAACACGACATCGAGTTGCCGGTGGGCGAAGTCACGGTCGTGCCGGAAGCCGAGCGGGCGCTTGCGGCTCTCCTCTCGCGGGCGCTGGATTTCGGTGCCGGGAGAGTGGCTGTGCTGGACACCGGCAGGGCAACGGTGCTCGACGCCGACAGGGTAGCGCTGCTGGACGCCGGTACGGTAACGACGCTGGATGGCGATGGGCGGTATGAGCCGAATGAGACTGAAAAGCCGAATGTCCCGACTGGGCCGAATGGGCCGGATGAACCCGTGTTGTTCTCGGTTCGCCGCGCCTGCCCCAGGTGCAGCCGCAGCTTCCCGGAACTGGATCCCAGGATGTTCTCCTTCAACTCCCGGCACGGCTGGTGCGGCCGTTGCCGCGGCGCCGGCGTCGAACTGGAGGAGGATAACTGGAGGGAAGGCTCCGAAGAGGATGCAAGGAGCGAGTTGGCGGATCTGGAAGGCGATCGCGGTGGGCGTGGGGCGGCCGGGATCCAACGAAACAGCGAAGGGCGGGTCTGCGCGGCCTGCGGTGGCGCCCGGCTGTGTCCACAGTCGCTTTCGGTCAGTTTCAAGGACAGGAATATTGCCGAGTACTCGAATCTGCCGGTGTCCCGGGCGCTGGCGGTCATTGACGGGCTTGCACTCGAGGGCCGGGAAGCCCGTATCGCCGCCGACGCCCTGGTGGAACTCAAGGGCCGCCTCGAACTCCTGGCGTTTCTCGGGCTCGACTATCTTGCACTGGACCGTGCTGCGCCCACGCTCAGCGGCGGGGAGGTGCAGCGGATCCGGCTGGCGGCACAACTGGGATCCAACCTGCGCGGCGTCTGCTACATCCTCGACGAACCCACCATCGGGCTGCATCCCCGGGACAATGGCCTGCTTCTTGCGACGCTCGAACGGCTGCGGGCCAAGGGCAATACCGTGGTGGTGGTGGAGCACGATGAGGCCACGATCCGGCGTGCGGAACATCTCATCGACCTGGGTCCCGGCGCGGGGGTGGGCGGTGGCGAGGTGGTGGCTGCGGGGAATCTGGACGAGGTCTTGCGGTCACCCCGTTCCATGACGGCGAAGATGCTCGCCAACCCGCTGCCTCACACCCTTTCCCGAAGTGCGGTCGACGGCGATACCGAGTGGTTGAACGTCGTCGGCGCCAGACGGCACAACCTCAAGTCCGTGAATCTCAAGCTGCCCCTCGGCGCGCTGACCTGCGTCACCGGCGTCAGCGGCAGCGGCAAGAGCACGCTGGTGCGGGAGGTGCTGTTTGAGAACGTCAAGGCACACCTGGCGCGACGGGAGGGCGAATTGCGGGGCTGCGACGCGCTGGAAGGCTGGGAATCGCTGCGCCGGGCGCTGGAAGTCGATCAGACCCCGATCGGCAAGACGCCCCGATCCTGTCCGGCGACCTACATCGGCATCTGGGGCGAGATCCGCCGGCTCTTCTCCATGACGCCGGAGGCCCGCATCCGGGGCTACGGGCCGGGCCGCTTCTCCTTCAACCTGGCCGGCGGCCGCTGCGATTACTGCGACGGCCAGGGGGTGAAGAAAATCGCCATGAACTTCCTGCCCGATGTGCGCATCCGTTGCGAGCGCTGCGGCGGCGGCCGCTTCAACGGCGAAACGCTGGAAGTCAGGTTCAGGGGCCGGACCATCGCCCAGGTCCTGGCCATGAGCATCGACGAGGCGCTGGTGTTCTTCGCGGCACACCCGAAGCTGCAATACACGCTGCAACTGCTGCAGGATGTGGGACTGGGCTACCTCACGCTGGGCCAGCAAAGCCCGACCCTGTCCGGCGGGGAAGCGCAACGCATCAAGCTCGTCGCCGAACTCGCCAAGTCCCGGCCGAGAATAGAACGCATCGGTGCAAGTCGGCGAAAGACGCTCTACGTGCTCGACGAGCCCACCATCGGGCTGCACATGGCCGATGTCGGCAAACTCATCGACGTGCTCCACCGCCTGGTGGACGCCGGCAACACGGTCGTGGTGATCGAGCACAACCTGGACCTGATCGCCGAAGCCGACTGGGTCGTGGACCTTGGCCCCGAAGGCGGCGACCGCGGCGGGCGAATCGTTGCGCAGGGCCCTCCCGGACGCCTTCTTGAAGAACAGGTGGACTCGTATACGGTAGCGGCGTTGCAGGAGTTGCTTTCCGGGCGCGAGGAGCTGCGGGCGCCAACTCTACCCTGAGGCTGCCCCGGGTTCATGCCTGACTGCTGCGCACAGCCTCCATGAGCCATATCATCCTTGCAAATCCGGATCATCGGTCCGGAAATACAAACTTGATCTTGCTGGAGGGGCAATCCGCACCGCAAGTCGGGAACCTATGTTCTGGTGTGTATCAGTCTGTACAGGGCGGGCAGCACCACGAGCGTTAGCAAAGTGGACGAAACAATCCCGCCGATGACCACGGTCGCCAGTGGCCGCTGGACCTCCGAGCCGATCCCGGTATTCAGTGCCATGGGAACGAATCCCAGCGATGCGACCAGGGCGGTCATCAACACCGGGCGCAGGCGGGTCAGGGCGCCCTCGGTGATCGCTTCGGTCAGCGGGCGGCCGTCGGCGCGGAGCCTGCGGATGAAGGTCACCATCACCAGGCCGTTGAGGACTGCGATGCCCGAAAGGGCGATGAAGCCCACCGCGGCCGAAATGGAGAACGGAATGCCGCGCAGCGACAAGGCAGCGACGCCGCCGGTGAATGCCAGCGGTACGCCCGAAAAGATGATGGCCGCGTCGATGATCGAGCCCAGCGCCATCGTGAGCAGCACAGCGATGATGAACAGTGTCACCGGTACGACCACCGCGAGCCGATTGGTGGCCGATTGCAGGTTCTGGTAGGTGCCGTCGTAGGCGACCCAGTAGCCTGCCGGAATTTCCACCTGCTGGCGAACGGCGTCCTGCACCTCGGCGACGAACGAGCCGAGGTCCCTGCCGCGCACGTTGGCCGTGACCACGACGCGCCGCTTGCCGTTTTCACGCAGGATCTGGTTATAGCCGGTGATGACGCTCAGGTCGGCAATCTCGCCCAGGGGGACAAAGCTGCCGTCGGGTAGCGGTACCGGCAGGGATGCAAGACGATCGGGGTCCGATCGCAGTTCTTCCGGGAGCCGAACCACGATGTCCACTCGGCGGTCGCCCTCGTAAAGCTCCCCGGCGGTGGCGCCGCCCAGCGCCGTGGCCACCACGTCCTGCAGGTCGGCGATCGTCAGGCCCAGGCGAGCCAGCATGTTGCGCCTCGGCTCCACCGTCAGCACCGGCAATCCCGTCGCCTGTTCCACAGCCACGTCTGCCGCGCCGGGGACAGTGCCGATTACCTGCTGGAGCTGGTCCCCGAGGCCGATCAATTCGTCGAAGTCGTCGCCGAAGACCTTGACGGCCAGTTCGGTGCGCACGCCGGCGATCAACTCGTTGAAGCGCATCTGGATCGGCTGCAGGAATTCGTACCGATTGCCCGGGAAGGGCGTCACCAATGTCTCCAGATCGGCCACGACCTCAGTCTTGGGCTTGCCGGGATCGGGCCACATCTGGCGGGGTTTGAGCATGATGAAGTTGTCCGCCACGCTGGGCGGCATCGGATCGGTAGCCAGTTCGCCGCTGCCGATCTTGGAGAAGACGCGCTCCACCTCGGGCATTTCCCGGATGCCCGCCTCCAGTTGTTCCTGCAGTTCGATGGCCTGTTGCAGGGAAGTCCCGGGGATGCGCAGGGCGTGCATCACGATGTCGCCTTCGTCCAGGTTGGGCAGGAACTCGACGCCCAGCCGGGTTGCCTGCAGGCCGCTGGCGGCGACCACGGCCACTGCTGCGGTCACGGTCAGCCAGCGGAAACGCAGCGCTGCTCCGAGCAGCGGGCGGTAAACGAAACGGACGCCGTCGACGATACGGTTCCCGCGGTCCCTGACCGGTTTGCGGAACAGGATCGCCACGGAGGCGGGCACGAAGGTCACCGACAGCACCATGGCGCTCAGCAGTGCGATGACCACGGTCGTTGCCATGGGATGAAACATCTTGCCCTCGACGCCCGTCAGCGCAAAGATCGGAATGTAGACGGCCGTGATGATGCCGACTCCGAAAAGCGCCGGCCGGATGACTTCGCCCGTGGCCTTCCGGACAATCTCGAGCCGTTCCTGCAGCGCCAGCGCGTTGGCGCCCGGCTCCTGAGAGGACCGTGCGCGGCCGGCTTCGCTCAGGCGCCGCAGGCAGTTCTCCACGATGATGACGGCACCATCCACGATCAGACCGAAGTCCAGGGCTCCGAGGCTCATCAGGTTGGCACTGACCCGGCTCTGCACCATGCCGGTGATGGTCATGAGCATGGCCAGCGGGATGACCGCTGCGGTGAGCAGGGCGGCGCGCACGTTGCCCAACAGGAAAAAGAGCACCACGATCACCAATAGCGCTCCCTCCAGCAGGTTGGTGCGCACGGTCACCAGCGTCTGGTCGACCAGCTCGGTGCGGTCGTAGACCGCCGTCGCCGTGATTCCGGGCGGCAGGCTGGGCTGGATTGCGTCCAGCTGGTCGGCTACCGCGCTAGCGACGGTCCGGCTGTTCTCTCCGATGAGCATGAACACCGTGCTCATCACCACTTCGCGCCCGTTCTGGGTCGCCGCCCCCGCACGCAGTTCGCTGCCGATGCCGACGGTGGCGACATCGGCGATCCTCACCGGGACGCCGCCGCGTTCGCTGACGACGACATCGGCGACGTCCTGCATTTCTTCCGCGCGTCCGGGGACCCGCAGCAGCCACTGCGCGCCGTTGTACTCGATGAACCCGGCGCCGCGGTTATCGTTGTTGCGTCTGAGTCGGTCGAGCACATCGTTGTAGGTCACGCCGAAGGCCAGCAGTCTGGCCGGGTCCGGCGCCACCAGGATCTGTTTCTTGTAGCCGCCGATGGGATTGACCTCGACGACGCCGGGCACGCGCAACAGCTGCGGTCGGATAATCCAGTCGTGAACGGTACGAAGGTCCGTGGGCGTCACCGGCGTGCCGTCGGCGTTGAGCGCGCCCGGCTCGGAATCGACGGTGAACATGAAGATCTCGCCCAGTCCGGTGGCAATGGGGCCAAGGGCCGGCTCCAGCCCCGTGGGTATCGCCGACCTCGCCGCGTTCAGGCGCTCACCCACCTGCTGCCGGGCAAAATAGATGTCGGTGCCTTCCTCGAAGACCACCGTGATCTGGGAAAGCCCGTATCGGGACAGTGAGCGCGTGTAATCGAGCCTCGGCAGCCCGGCCATGGCGTTCTCGATCGGGAAAGTGACCCGCTGTTCGACCTCCAGCGGCGTGTAGCCCGGCGCGGACGTGTTGACCGTGACCTGTACGTTGGTGATGTCGGGAACCGCATCGATGGGCAGGCGGGAAAAGTTCCACGCGCCCAGTATCGCGGCCAGCGAAACCAGGACGAGCACCAGCCCGCGTTGCGCGATGGACAGCCGGAGAATCGATTCGAGCATGGTGCGGCCCCCGCTCAGTGATCGTGGGTTGCGCCCGACTTTTCGATGTCGGCCTTGAGGACGAAGCTGTTCTCCGTCACGTAACGCGTCCCGGGATCGAGACCGCCCAGGACTTCGACCCAGTCACCCGATGCCTGGCCCAATTCAAGCATGCGAACCTCGTACTCGTTGCCGATCTGCGCGTAGACGACGGTGAAGTCGCGGAAGGTCTGCAGTGCGCTGCGCCTGACCGCAAGCGGTACTTGGTGTTCGGCGACCCTGACCTGGGCTGTCACGAACGTGCCGGGAGTCAGTGAACCGTCGCTGTTGTCGAGCACGACCCGGGCATTCACCGACTGGTTAGCCGCGGAGAAGACGTCTAGGTAGGAGATCGTTCCCTCAATGGTGGCACCGCCCGTGGCCGGTGCCACGACCACCTCGGAGTTCAGCCGGATTCGTTCCCGGTCGCCCGGGAAAACCGCCAGCTCCGCCCATACGGATGAGGTATCGACGATGGTGAAGAGCTGCCGACCGGCAGTCTGTTCCCCCGGGTTGGCGATCCGCTCGGTGACCACACCCGCGATGGGTGCGTCGATCGGGTATGACTGCAGGCTCTCGTTGCTTTCGACGGTAGCCAATAGCTGGCCCTCCGTGACCGACTCTCCCGGCATCGCGTGAACCGAGAGGATGGCCCCGTCGAACCGCGCGCTGACCGCCCTGACCCGATCCGTGTTCGGCACGATGCGCCCGTACAGGGTGACGGCTTCCTCGATTACCGCGGGTCCGGCGGTTTCGGTTCCCAAACCGAACGCCTCGGCCATCTCGGGGCTGATCCGCGTACGTCCCTCGAAGCTGTCGTAGTCCCAGCCGTACGCGCGGCGGTTGTACTGCGCATCGACGCTGACGGCGAACGAGTGCGGTTCGTAGACCAGGGAGGAGCCACGCAGGAAATCGTCCTGTGCCTGAAACACGTGTTCATCGATTTGGTTGCCCAGTCGGGTCAGGGTGACGCTCAGATCCACGTCGCGGGGATCCAGCGCCTGGCCGCCCTGGGTGGCCCAGGCGCGAAACTCCGGAGGCACGCCGGCCTCGAACACCGCCAGTTCGATGGCGAAGTCGCCGTCCCGGAGCATGCGGCCGTTATTCGGGCCGCGCTCGAAGTCTTCGGCCTCCATTGCCGTGCCCATATCCTCTGGCGGCGAACCGTCGCAGGCCGCCAGCATCGTGAGCAACAGTACGGGCAGATTGAATCTCTTGTTCATGGCAAACCTCACTGCGCCTCGGCCGGGGTCAGGACGCGGACCCCGGTCAGGCGCTCGATCTCGACGACGAGTCCATGGGCGTCGATACTGGTTTCCAGCAGTTCGTTACGGGCCTCCAGCAGTTCCGACTGCACCGCGCTCAATTCGAAGTAGCTGCTGCGCCCCAGCTCGTAGGCCCTGCGCGTATCCGCCAGCGCGCTCTCCAGCAACGGGATCAGCCGTTCGCTCAGGGTCGTCGCAACATCCACGTCATGGAGGAGTTCCTGATAGAGGACAAACAGGGCGGTTTCGATGCGAACGCGGGTTGCCCGTGCGTCCCCCGACGCCCGGGCCATGTCGGCGAATGTTTCGGCGATGCGTCCCAGGTAGCGGTCCCTCGTTCCCAGCGGCATGGTGATCTCTCCGACCAGGGCGAAGTCGTCTGTCGCCTCGATGCGGCGAACGCCGGCGCGGAGTTGCCAGTCCGGACGGCTGCGTGCCTGTGCCACGTGCAGTTCGGCTTCGGCCAGGCGGCGCCGGGACATGAAGAACGCAATGTCGGGATTGGCGTCCACCCGGGACCGGAGGGTTTCCATCGGCTCCACAGCCGGTAGCGCATGGACATCTCCCACGGCCCGGCCGAAATCCGGCTGAGTTTCTCCCCACTGCTCGCTCAGGCGGTGATTGGCCGAAACGAGCTCGTGTTCGTAGTCCTCTTCCAGCAGTTGCGCCCGCACCAGACCGGCTTCGGCTCGCGACAGCTCGGCTTGCGTGGCGCCGCCTGCCGCCACCCGTGCGCGAACCGCCTCGACGGTCTGCCCGGCCTGGCGAATCGCCTCGGCGGCATTGACCAGGCGCGCCTGAAAGGCCAGGCAGGCAAGAAAACGCCGGGCAGTTTCGGCTGCGGCGTCCAGTTGCATGACCTGCGCTTCGACTTCGTGGAGCGAGACGTCGGCCATTGCGGCGTCGATCTGGCGAAGGCGGACGCCACGCTCCAGAACCCAGATGATGGATAACGTGGTTTCCGCTCCCCTCACCCCACGGAAGTCATCGGTTCCCAGGGCATCGTTTATGGCCAGGTCCAGCACCGGGTTAGGGGCGATATTGGCCTGCTGAACCCGGCTCCAGGCGGCGTCGACCTGATAGCCGTTCGCGGCCAGCGCCGGATTGGCGTCCAGGGTCCGCGCCAGCGCCTCGTCCAGCGTGACGGACGGTAACGTCTGCGGCAGGGCGGTCTGCGCGGCCGCGACCAGAGTGAAGGTCCAGAGCGCGAAGCACGCCCGGGAATTTCGCACGAATCGATCCAGCATCGAAGGATCTCCCAATTGCATACAAGCTCACGCGCCGCCTGGCGCGCAGAGGAATCAGGCACGATGAAGTCAGGAGATGTGGGGAGGAGCGCGCAGCGGTGGCCGCCAGCGCGATTTACGGGTAGCAGGTCGCGGTTCGGATTGCGCCAGCCGAACCTGCGCGACTTGAAGCTGGTGAATCAGCAGGACCTGTTGCAGGTTGAGATCGACATCCGCGAGAGTCGATTTGCCCCCGCGCATCTCGGTCATGGAAATTTCGCTGTCTCCGGCATGATCCTGTTCGCCCGGATGGTCGTGCTCCGGCGTGTCCGGATGGTGCACGTGCATTTCGTCGCCGTGACTGTGGAGCAAGTGGGCGTGGAGATGGGCGCCGCGGGGGCTGCCGACGTTGCCATCGGCATCCACATGCATGTGCAGGCCGCCGAGCTGAACGGCCAGGAGGCTCACGCATGCGGAGACCAGCAACGGGTACCTGAGACGATGCATGGTGAAAATTGTATCACCCCTTCCCGAGGGCCGTCCGGGTGGCCGGCCCGATCCGCGCTCAGCACTGTCGCCGCCGTTCGCAAGACTGCCAAATTCGCGCGAATCGTGTTGTGATGATACGACATACATCCGATGGATCGATCCTAATGTGCAGATATTGTGGAGATTTTCCGGGGAGGGTTGCTTTCGTCGAAATGATCTACCACCATTCGTATTCTGCCAACAGATTGGCAGTAGTACCGGATACCGGGTCACTCTTGTACCTTTGACGCAGGAGAAGCCCCCGGACGAAGGTCGACGGAGTTTTCGCCACGAAGTGGGTGGTGAACCGAGGAAGAACACGGAGAAACCAGGGAGCTGAATATGAAACGAGGAATAATCACGGCCCTTGTGGGCGCGCTGGGTTCTGCCGGTTTTGCCGGTAGCGCCGTCGCGCAGCAAGGCAGTGGTGCGATGCTTGAGGAGGTCGTTGTCACGGCACGGCGATACGAGGAGAGCATCACGGATGCGCCGGTGGCGGTAAACGTCATGGACGGCGATTATCTTCGGGAACAGAACACCAATAACGTGTTCGAAATTCTCGAACTGACGCCTGGTGCAACCTGGGGTTCTTTCGCGGCGGCGCAGCCTTCGTTTACCGTTCGCGGTATCACCGGCGGCAATCTGGGTAACGCTTCGCTCGAGTCGGCCTTCCAGTTGGTCGTCGACGGCATTCCGCAGACCAAGGCGTTCATGATGTCGCCGCCCGTCTACGATCTGCAGCGCGTGGAAGTCATGCGCGGTCCGCAGGGAACGACGTTCGGCCGAAATGCCACGCTGGGCATCATGCACTTCATTACCGCACAGCCGTCACAGGAATTCGATGCGCAAGTGAATGTGCAGGCGGGTACCCGGAATCTGTTCGGCGTGGATGGGTACATTACCGGCGGACTGACCGATACGATAGCCGTGCGCGTCGCCTTCAACAGAAAAGAGTCTGACGGCGACATGGAGCACGAGGTTACGGGCGACGCCATCGACGGTTGGGAAAATACCGCGGTGCGTGCGTCCCTGACGTTCGAGCCCAGTGACAACTTCAGTGCCTACCTGAAGGCTGAGTACAGCATGGACGACAATCTGCCGAACGCCAGACGTTCAGCATCCTGCAGGACGCCCTGGCTGCGGAGTCCACCCTATATCAACGCGTATACGGCGCCCTGCGATCCCTGGAAGATGACGCAGAGTGACCCCCCTCCGGGCGGTTTCTTCATGCGGCGGGACATGGCTTTTCTTACTGCGGAATTGACATGGCTGCGAGGAGACGACATCACGGTCACATCGCTGACGGGACTGCAGGACGGTCGTCATCATACGATCATGGACGTTTTCGGCACTCCCGAAGTTCTGCAGGATCAGGAGGTGAGAAACGACGGACAAGTCTTTTCCACGGAGCTTCGAGTAGACAACACGGCAAGCGGCGATGCATTGCGCTGGCTCGGAGGCCTTTACCTGCAGACCGATACCGAGGACCGGCTTGAGTGGAACAAGGGATTCCCGGCGCGCGGCAACGGCGGAGGGCGAATCCGCCCGCAGCCGCCGAGCGACTGGATCACGACATCGACGGGCGAAACGACATCCGGCGGCCTGTTCGGCGAACTGACATACGATCTGTCCGAGCGCGTGAGTCTGACCGTCGGCGGCCGATATTCTTCCGACAGTCGCGACTACCTGTTCTCCAACGTATGCTCGGGCCGGGCCGGCGCCTGCCTTGGCTTCGGACAAGTCAGTCCCACCTTCGGGGGCGACGTGCAATACCACTGCGCGTCCAATGTCGCCAACGGCCTTTGCGGAACGCGCGATGCCCCAATGGGCATCGTCATTCCGGAGCTCGTCAGCAACAGCTGGAGTAACTTCTCGGGCAAGTTCTCTCTGACGTACGCCGTAAACGATAACAACAACATCTACGCTCTCTACTCCGAGGGGTTCAAGGCCGGCGGCTTTCAGCACGATGCGCGCAACCTTGAGGCCCTGCTCGGCTATCCTGTCGACAGCGAAATAGCCGAGAACTTCGAACTCGGCTGGAAGGGATCCTACGATCGGGCGCGATTTGCGGTCACCGCATTTCTGATGGAGCAAAAAAATGCGCAGCGCAGCGCTCTGATTCCCGTGGGCTCGACCTTCACCACATCCGTCGTGAACTTCGGCGGCGTCGAGATGACGGGACTCGAGTTCGAGGGGACTTTCCTCATCGGCGAAAACTTCCTGCTGGGCGGCAACTTCGCCAACTACGATGGCGTTTTGGGCCCGGGTTCATTTACGAACGCGAGCTTCGACCTGACTACGGGTCAGGCCGTGGGCACGGATGTCAGCGGAGCCGAAACCGGACTCGACAATACCTACGTATTGTTCGGCGAGTACGACATCAATCTGTCGGGAGGCTCGGTCATCACGCTACGCGCCGATATTCAGCATCGCAGCGCAATTCCCGGACCGCCAAACCGAGCGGGTCTGCTCACGCTCGACGGCGACCGCGAGGCGTTTTCTCGTCCGGAGGTCACCAATGTCGGCGCGAATCTGATCTGGACCTCCGCCGGCGAGAACACGGTGGTCACCCTCTGGGGCAAGAACCTCGGCGACGAGTGGGATTGGAAGAACATCGGTCCTCCGATCGGTTTCCACTACGCGATTCCGGGTGGAATGGGTCCCGGAGAAGCCGGCCGCGGTTTCTCGGGCAGGAAACAGGTCGGGCTGGACGCTCGCTTCAACTTCTAGGATTTCGTACCAGGAGGCACGCGGCGGCCTGGGCGACAGTCGCCGCGTGAATTGCCTCAGGTACTATAGACCGGCGCTCACCTGGCTGTGATGCGCGGGCTACAGCAATCTGCGCTGCTCGAATGGCCGCCGGAACAGATCGGTCCTTAGCGCGGGCAGCTTCGATCTCTCCAGGCCGTGCCGGCGGCGAGCGAGCTTGAAGCGCCGGGCGACCAGGTCAGCGTAAGGTCCGCGGCCGCGCATGCGGGTGCCCCATTTGGCACGGTAGGCCTTGCCGCCGTGCATGTCCCTGAGCCGGTTCATCACGTGCTCGGCCTTTAGCGGATAGTGCTCTTCGAGCCATTCTACAAACAGGCCCTTCACCTCGAACGGCAGCCTCAGCATGATGTAGTTCACGGACATGGCGCCGGCGTCCGCCGCTCGGGCCACGACGGCTTCGATCTCGTGGTCGTTGATGAAGGGGATCACCGGCGCCAGCATCACGCCGACAGGTATGCCGGCGGTGGCCAGTTCGTGCACCATTCGCAGCCTGGCCCGAGGAGAGGCCGTGCGCGGTTCGAGCCTGGCCTTGAGCGCATCGTCGAGCGTCGTGACGCTGACGGCGACGCTCACCAGACCGGGGTCGGCCAGTTCCCGGAGCAGGTCGAGGTCGCGCAGGATCAGCTTGCCCTTGGTGGTGATGCTTACGGGGTGGCGGAATTCCATCAGTGTTTCCAGAATCCGGCGCATCACCCGGAAGTGCTTCTCCCCTGGCTGGTAGGGGTCAGTGTTGGTGCCGATGGCGATTGTCCCGCACTGGTACGCAGGCGCCTCAAGAGCCTCGCGAAGCCTTGCCACCGGCTCGGTCTTGACGAAGATTTTGGTCTCGAAGTCGAGGCCGGGCGACAGGTCCAGGTAGGCGTGGGTGGGGCGGGCGTAGCAGTAGATGCAGCCGTGCTCGCAACCCTTGTAGGGGTTGATGGATCGATCGAAGGGAATATCGGGAGACCGGTTGGTGGCGATGATGTTCCTGGTCAGATCCCGAAAGAATTCCGTGCGCGGGTCGGACGACGGGAACGATTCGTCGTCCGGCTCTTCCCAGCCGTCATCGACGGGGGCGCGGGTTGTCTTTTCGAACCTTCCCGCTGGATTTGACAGCGATCCGCGTCCCTTTATGAGGCGTTTATCACCCACTGCGACACACGATTTGTACCCGGGACAAGCGGTTGGCTGCGCTGGCGGCTGAATTGAGTATGGCGTATCGGCCGTGATGTACGGTCGCCCGGGTTTCCGAGTGCCTGTTACCTCTATTGTTCAAATGGATGGCTACAGATAACTGTCTTTATAACCAGTATTGTAACATTCAAATGAGGTCTGCCAGGTAGTCGTTGGCGAGAATTTCGGGTTCAGTCCAGTAAGTGACTGAGCAGCCCATCGGCAAGCTTCGGCTCAAACCACGTGGACTTGGGCGGCATCAACCTGTCGGCGTCGGCAACCGCCATGAGCTGTTCCATGCTTGTAGGGAAGAGTGAAAATCCGGCCGCGGCGCGGCCGTCGCAGACGCGGCGTTCCAGTTCCTCCGGTCCCCGAATGCCGCCGATGAAGTCCACGCGAGGATCGGTTCTCGGGTCGCCCACGTTCAGCAGCGGTTCGAGAATTCCGTTGTGCAACAGGCTGACATCCAGTGACGCCACCGGGTCTTCGTCGGGCAGCGATGCCGCGGGTACTTCGAGTCGGTACCAACTCCCGTCCACGAACAGGCCGAACGTAGCCGGTTTCTCGGGCGTGACCGGTTCGGATGTGGATTCGACGTCAAGGACGTCTTCCAATCGGGTAAGGAATTCGGTCGCGTTCAGGCCGTTCAGGTCGGTGACGATGCGGTTGTAGCCCAGTATGCGCAATTCATCATGAGGGAAGGCGACAGAAAGGATGTAGTCCGAATTCTTCGTCCCCGAGGAGTCGGAACCGCGAAGCTCCGCAGCCGCCCTCGCGCCCGCCGCGGAGCGATGGTGTCCGTCGGCGATGTAGATGGCGTCCATGGTATCGAACGCGGTTGAAACCGCGTTGACCTGTTCCGGTTTCGCAATTCGCCATACGGTGTGGCTTACATCGTGTTGGCCCGCGACTTCAAACAGTGCCGGCCGGGCCGTGACCTTGTCGATCAGGGTCCGCAGGTCGTCCCTTGCGCGATAGGCACTGAGCACCGGGCCGGTCTGCGCGTTCAGCGCCAGCATGTTGCGTACGCGGTCCGTTTCCTTGTCGGGCCGCGTCAACTCGTGCTTTCTGAACCGGTTCGCCAGGTACGCATCAACCGAGACGGTCAGCGCCACGCCCGTCTGCCGGTGATCGCCCATTTGCATTCGGTAGACGTAGTATCCGGGCGCGTCGTCCCGGATAACCAGACCCAGCGCCTTGAGCCGGCCAAGGTTCTCGGCGGCTCTTGCGTGAACGGCGTCGCCGTAGGGGTCCGTACCGGGGGGTAACCCGATCTCCGGGCGTGAAACGTGCAGAAAACTGTTGGGCTGGCCGTTTACGAGTTCACGCGCCTCTTCCGTGCTGACGACATCATAGGGCGGCGCCACCACGGCCTTGGCGTGGTCGGCGTCGGGCCGCAACGCTGCAAAGGGTTTGACGAAATTCGGCATGCGCGAATGATAAGGGACACAGGCGTGGCGGTGAATGCCTGAAATGCAATACGTGCCCGAAAATGGACTCTCGCATAAGCGCGTGCGGTTCGTTATGCTCACGTGCCCGCGCCGCCATGACGTGGACAGCGGTCAGAGGGGCTGCCGTGCAGTGGAGATCTGAATGCCGAAAACGATGACGAGGGAACGTCTGTTCGAATTGGTCGGGCAGGATCTGGGCACGTCGGCCTGGTTCCAGGTGGGACAGGACCGTATTGATCAGTTCGCCGAGGTCACCGAAGACCGCCAGTTCATTCACGTGGACCCGGTCAGGGCCGCGGAGTCTCCATTCGGCGGAACCATCGCCCACGGGATGTTGACCCTGTCGATGATCGTCTACCTGTGCTCCGATTTCGTCCCCGCGGTGGAGGGCGTTCGCATGGTGGTCAACTATGGCTTCGACCGGGTTCGGTTCGCCGCCCCTGTCAAGT
The DNA here is from genome assembly GCA_022825505.1 of Gammaproteobacteria bacterium. Lineage (GTDB taxonomy): Bacteria > Pseudomonadota > Gammaproteobacteria > Steroidobacterales > Rariloculaceae > UBA6522. The sequence continues at coordinate 186,198 of JAJDWR010000025.1, forward strand.
CGGGCAGGCGCATCCGCGCCGTGGTCAGGCTGCTGGATGCCAAGGAGCGGAAGAGCCAGATCCTGGTCAAGGTCAAGGTCACCATCGAGGTGGAAGGCGAAGCCAAGCCCGCGCTGGTGGCGGAATGGCTGACGATGCACTTTTCCTGACGGATCGGCGACCGGCGGCAAGAACTGCGGCTCGTCTGTCGAACATGGCGAGGCGCTGGCCGCAGGTAGCCGCCGGATGGCGTGACTGCTGTCGTGCGCGTTGCAAGGCCCTAATCCGGCGGTGCCGATACCCGGGACCACAGCGATTCCGACAACTCGTCCACGTCCTGCCACCGGCCCTGGTGGATCCAGTCCGCCACCGCTGCAAGCACATCCGGATAATTGGCGGGCGGTGGGTTGGGCCGGTCAGCCCAATCCGAGATGGCCCCGGCCGTAAGGCGGCGAACCACGGTTCCCAGGCCCAATCGTTCGAGCGCCAGCGCATTTGACTCCTGTTCCGTCTGCTGGGTGAGCGGTTTGGTGAGGATCTTCTTGCCCACGTGCAGCGCCTCGCTGATGAAGGTGAAGCCGGTGTTCGCGATGACCCCTTGGGAACCGATCAGGTCCGCCACGAATGCCTTCCGGTTCAACGGCCTGAGTTCCACGTTGCCTTCCTCTCGCGGCGCGCCGACCCGGCAATAGAATCGAAACCGATGGCCACGCACGGCGTTCAGGGTCCTCACTACCTCCGCGACGGATTCGAACGGCATGTAGACGAGGATGTGCTCGCCGTCGTTCGCGGGTCGCCTGAAATCATCAAGGCTCACGGTAGGCGGCAGGATGGGCCGGCCGAAATGATGCCAGTGCAGGCCCAACGGGATTGACGCCGGGGCAAAGCACTTCATCACCATGCGATTGAACAGGTTCAGGCCCGCCACCGGCACGCCCGGATGTGAGAACGCATAGAGATGACCGATGCCGATGCAGGGAATATCGCGCAGCCAGCCGATCCGCGCGGTGACGGGCTCGTAGTCGGTCACGATCAGGTCCAGCCCGGCGGTATCGAAGGCGTAGATGTCCCGCTCCATTTCGCCGAAGCGCAATTGAAGCATCGTCGCCAGATGGCTGATTCGGCCGCGCCGGGTGACGAAGGTGAGCCCGCGCCGGACCGTGTACGGCTCGAAGACCGGGTCCAGCCATTCGGGATCCAAAGGCGGGCCGCTGAACAGGATTTGGACGTCGTGGCCCCGCGCCTTGAGCGCGGCCACCATGGGCCGGGCCCTGGTGAGATGTCCGCGGCCGGTGGTCTGGACGCCGTAGAGTATCCGCATCAGCCGCTGGCGGCCCGGCGATCCTCGCTGTGCTCGACGCCTTGCGGTGTGCGGCTGCCCTCCCGGTCGAGGCTTTGCTCCCTCGTCCACGTGGAAGAGGGGTATATCTTGCTTCGGTCGCACCGGTTCTTGTGACGTTCGGCGATCTCGACGATCTCAGCCAGCAGGCCGTCGTCCAGGGTGGTGGGGTTCAACCCGAGTTCCAGAAACTTCCGGTTGCGGATTCTCAACGTGTTCTCGGCCTGCTCCTTTCTCGGATTGGAGTAGAAGCGAATGTCCGCCCCGGTCAGAGTGGCCACCTTGTGAGCCAGTTCCAGCAGCGTGTGGGTCTCGGTGGCCTGGTTGAATATCTCAACGCGTTCCCCGATGGCGGGCGGGTTTTCGACGGCCAGCTGGATGCACCGGGCGGTGTCGCGAATGTGAATGAATGCCCGCGTCTGGCCGCCCGTGCCGTAGATGGTCAGCGGATGGCCGACGGCGGCCTGCATCAGGAAGCGGTTGAGCACGGTACCGTAGTCGCCGTCGTAGTCGAAGCGGTTGACCAGGTCGTCATCCAGGATCGTTTCCGGGGTCTGCGTGCCCCAGACGATGCCCTGGTGCAGGTCGGTAACGCGAACGTTGTCGTTGCGGTTGTAGAAATAGAACAGCAACGCGTCGAGCGTCTTGGTGGTGTGATAAACGCTTCCCGGATGCGCGGGATAGAGGATTTCAAACTCTTCCTGCCTGTTCGGCCCGACGTCCACCTTGACGTTGAGGTAACCCTCGGGCACGGCGATCCCCGCCGTTCCGTAGCCGTAGACGCCCATGGTTCCCAGGTGCACCAGGTGGATGTCCAGCCCCGATTCCACGATCGCGCAGAGTACGTTGTGCGTACCCGGCACGTTGTTTTCCACGGTGTAGCGTTTCTTTTCCGCCGACTTCATGGAATAGGGCGCTGCCCGCTGTTCCGCGAAGTGCACGATGGCGCGCGGCCGCCTTTCTTCGATCAGGTCGAGCAGGGCCTGGAAATCGGTGGCGATGTTGATGGGATGGAAGTCGATCGGTCGCCCCGTTACCCGCTTCCATGCGGCGACGCGCTCGCCGATGGCCCGAATGGGCGTCAGCGATTCGCAGCCCAGTTCTTCGTCGATTCGCCGCCGGGACAGATTGTCGACGATGCTCACCCGGTAGCCGGCAGCCGACAACCGCAGGCTCGTCGGCCAGCCGCAGAATCCATCTCCTCCCAGGACCAGGACGTTGTCAGACACCGGGGCGTACTCCTTGTTTCGCGCGATAGTCCAGCATATCCGCTAAAAGTGCCATTAAAATGTCATCGGCACAACGCCGAGTCTGGTTTTCGATGGGCTTGATTCTCGATTTCGGTTATCTGCTCGGCGTTCTGGCGGGAATGCCCTGGTTCCTGTACCGGATCACCGTGCGGGGAGACTGGCGAAGTATTCCCCGAAGGCTGGGATTCGGTCAACCTCCGCCGGCCCGGGGCAGCATCTGGCTGCATGGTTCTTCGGCAGGCGAAATCTCGCTGTTGCGGCCGTTGATCCGTCGCCTGGCCGCGGACTACCCGGCCGCACCTGTGGTGATTTCCGCCTATTCCTCCACCGGATTTGCGGCAGCACAGAAGAACTACCCGGATGCACGGGTGATCTTCTTCCCATTGGACCTGAGTTTCATCGTGCGCCGTTTCCTGCGCCGTTACGATCCGCGGCTGGTGATCATCGTGGAATCGGATTTCTGGCCGAATTTCCTGCGCTCCGCTCTTGCGCGGGGCATTCCAGTGACGGTGATCAACGGCAAGATGTCCGAAAGGACCTGCCGCATCCACGCCCGAACGCGCCTGATTCCGAGACTGCTTGGAAGGGTGCCCTTGATCGCAGTGCAAAGCGACGCGCACGCATCGCGGTTCCGGCGGCTGGGAGTTCCCGAGACGCGCGTCGCCGTCACCGGAAACATGAAGTACGACCTGTCGGTGTCCGACGGGCCGCCTTCGGCCGAGTTGCGTCAGGCTCTGAACTACACGCCGCAGGATGTGGTCATCATCGGCGGGAGCCTGCGCGACGGCGAGAACAAGGTCATGGCCGACTGCTACCGGGCATTGGCGCAGGATCAATCGCGGGTCGGGCTCATCATGGTGCCGCGCTATCCGATGGATGCCGCCCGCATCCGGTCGGATCTCGAAGCGAAGGCCCTGCAGGTCATACGGAAATCGGAGGTCGATGCCGGCCGGGCAAGCGCGCCGGGCTGTGGCGGCGTGCTATTGGTGGATACGGTGGGCGAACTGCGTACTCTGTATGGTGTCGCCGACATCGCGTACGTGGGCGGCAGCCTGTTTGCCAGAGGCAGCAACAAGGGCGGTCACAATCTGATCGAACCCGCCATTCTGGGTGTTCCCGTGCTCTTCGGGCCTTACCACTTCAGCTTTCGCGACACGGTTGACGACCTGTTGGCGGCAAGGGGGGGCGTGCGAGTCGGCAACGCCGAGGAATTAAGCGCGGCGCTGGAGTTGCTGCTCACCGACGAACCAGGCCGCCACCGGATGGGCCACCGCGCACGTGAGGCTATTCTGCGCCGTCAGGGTGCAGCCGAACGCAACTACCGGTTACTGGTTCCACACCTCGAAGCGCTGAGGGAACGGCGGGCATCGCCGCCTCCCGCGCTTTGGTCCGTGGCGGTCTATTTCCTGCTTCCCTATGCGCTGTTCAATTTGGTTTGGCGTGGTCTTCGGTATTCGGCGTATTGGTCCCGCTGGCCGGAGAGGTTCGGTTTTGGGGCGTCCGTTGATAGCGGCAGGAACATCTGGATCCATGCCGTCTCGGTGGGCGAAGTGCGGTCCGCGGCGCAACTCGTAAATGAACTGGGACGACGCTTTCCGGATCATCGCCTGATGGTGACTACGGGGACCCCTACAGGTTCGGAGCAGGTCACGGAATTGTTTGGAGATCGCGTCAGCCACTCCTACGTGCCCTTCGATTTACCCGGTGCAGTGCGCCGCTTCATGGATAGGGTAAGGCCCGAGTTCGCCATCGTTGCGGAAACGGAACTCTGGCCCAACCTGTTCGGTGAATGCGGCAAACGGGAGATTCCGCTCTTCCTGGTCAATGTACGCATCTCGCCGGATTCGCTGTGGCGCTACAAGCGTGTCCCGGTTGCGACCAACTCCATGTTGGGGAACGCGGATCTGCTTTGCGCCCAGTCCCGCAAGGATGCACGGCAGCTTGAAGACCTCGGTGTCTCCCGACACCTGGTTCACGTCACCGGCAATCTCAAGTTCGATGCACGGGTCGAGAATTCGGTGTTGGCCGAGGGTGCGCGATTGCGCAGGCAATGGGGACGCGATGGCTTTGTGCTGATTGCCGCGAGTACGCACCCGGGTGAAGAGCAGCAAATCCTCGCAGCATTCGGCCGGTTGCGTGAAAGTTGCGCGAATCTCCTGCTGGTACTTGTTCCGAGGCACCCGGAACGATTCTCCGGCGTCGCACGACTCTGCCGGCGTTCGGGCCACAACGTTGTCCGCCGTACCGAGCACACCGGGGAACTTGCGCGGGACGTGGACATTGTAGTGGGTGACACGATGGGAGAATTGCAGAAGCTCTACGCGGCCTCGGACGTTGCCTTTGTCGGCGGCAGTCTGGTCGAGGTGGGTGGTCACAATATCCTTGAGGCCTGCGCAGTGGGCGTACCCGTCATTTTTGGTCCGCACATGTTCCAGGCCGAGGAGGTCGGCGCCATGGCGCTGGAACGGGGCGCGGCGCGGCGGGTAACCGATGTTGTCAGCCTGACGGACGCGGTAAGGACCTACATCGAGCAGCCCGAGCTTCTCGAGAAAGCCGCTGGGGCTGCAAGGGCGCTCGTCGCGGAAAATCGCGGTGCGCTTGAGCGGACTCTGGGACTTATCGACAGTGCGTTGGCAGATATCCGGCGCATTTCAGGACGTGCCGGGGAGTGAGGGTGCCGGCCCTGACCAGGTTCCTTGCAATCGTCAAGAACTGTAAACAACAGGCATTCTGTAGTAGAGTTGATTAAGCAAGTGTAAGAGTTGCTTTTTTGCAACACACGATAACAGAATCGACAGGACTCTCATGAAACATCGCAAGACCACACGTGGAATATTGTCGGCAACGGCATGTACTCTCGTCACCATCGGAATCAGTCCCGGCGCCGGTGCTCAGCAAGCCGCCCTGGAAGAAGTCGTCGTTACCGCCCGGCGCTACGAGGAGAGCATCACCGATGCCCCTCTGGCGGTGGCCGTTATGGACGCCGACTTCCTGGAGCAGAACCAGGTAGACAGCGTCACCGATATTCTTGAGATAACCCCGGGCGCATCCTGGGGCATGTTCGCGAAAGCGCAGCCGTCCTTTACATTGCGCGGCATCTCGGCTGGTAGCTTTGGAAACAGTTCCGTCGAGAACGCGGTTCAGATCGTCCGGGACGGAATTCCGATCACGAAGGTGTTCATGGCGACGGTGACCCCGTTCGATCTGCAGCGAATCGAGGTCATGCGTGGCCCGCAGGGCACGACGTTCGGCCGCAATGCCACCCTGGGGCTCCTGCACTTCGTGTCGGCTCGGCCGAGCGAAGAGTACAGTGCGGGTGTCGACGTGAAGGCCGGCGAGCATAGCCTCTTCGGCGCCACCGGATTCGTTAACGGCGCGATTGGCGATAACGTGTACGGACGCGTGGCGTTCAACTACAGCGACACCCATCAGGGCATCGAGGACGCGATCACCGGTGATCCGCTGGAGGGCGCCGAGAACCAGGCAATTCGGGCCTCCGTGGTCTTCGAGCCGAGCGACACGTTCTCCGCGTACCTCAAGGCAGAGTACAACCATGATGAAGACCTGCCGGTTGTGCGCCGTGGTCTCGGATGTGACGGCCCGTGGCTCAATGTCCAAACGTTTGAGGGCTACACGAGCCCCTGCGACCCCTGGCTGGCCGAGATCGACTCGACGCGGACCGACTGGAACGTTGAGCGTGACATGGTTTCTCTCATGGGCGAGTTTGTCTGGTCGCTGGACAACGACAGGACGCTCACGGTGCTCGGCGGCTACCAGGACGGTCAGCATGAGTCGGTCCAGGATGCCTTCGGCACGCCGTACGCGATTCGCGACCAGCTCGTGTCGAACGATGCCCACATCCTCTCTAGCGAGATTCGACTCGACAACTCCGCCAGCGGCAATCAGTTGCGCTGGCTCGTGGGCGCGTCGTTCGTATCGGACAAGGAGCAACGCAGAGAAGACAACATACAGTTCCCCGAGCGCCTCGAACTGGGCAACCCGCTGGGCTACTGCGGAGGTCAGACCAACCTGCCGGCGCCGGGTGGCTGCCCCGAGTGGGTTCTGGTCACGGACTCGACCAACGAAACCGCGTCATACGGCTTGTTCGGCGAATTGCAGTTCGATCTGTCGGATACGGTGACCCTGGCGCTCGGCGGCCGTTACTCGGACGATTCCCGCGACTATGATTTCGCCACATGGGGATGGGGCGAGGCGAATGGCCTGGCCTCGGTCGGACTCGGAAACGGCGCGCGGGACTGCAACGCGAACCGTGTCGTCGATCCGCTTGGCCGCATGCGTAACTTCAGGGGCATGATCGTGCCGCACATGGTCTGCGGAAGCCCGACGAACACGATGGGTTTCGAGGATTTCGTCAGCAACAGCTGGGACAATTTCTCGAGCAAGGTGAGCATCAGTTGGGCGCTCAACGACAACAACAATGTCTATGCGCTCTACTCCGAGGGCTTCAAGGCCGGCGGATTCCAGCACGACGCACGAAGCCAGGCCCTGCTGCGCGACAATTTCATCGAAAGCGAGGAAGCTGAAAACATCGAGTTCGGCTGGAAGATGTCCTACGAGCGGTACCGCGGCGCATTGACAGTGTTCCAGCAGGTGCAGGGGAACCAGCAGGGCAACAACCAGGTTCCCTGCGGTGAGGGCTCGACGGGTAACTGCAACGTGATTCTGAATACCGGCGGTGTCGACAACACCGGTGTCGAGTTCGAGTTTGCGCTCGCGGCGACGCAGGCTCTCGAGATTGGCGGCAGTATCGCCTCCTACAGTCCCGAGTTTCTTCCAGGCTCGTTCCTGGGCGGCAGGTTCGACCCGGTCACGGGCACATTCTCGGGGATTGATATCAGTGGCACGGTGCCAGGTGGTGCGCCCGAATTCACCTACTACATCTACGGCGATTATCAGTGGGTTTTGGGCGGCGGCGGTTCGCTGCGGTTGCGCGCCGACCTTAACCACATGGACGCGAGGTGGACGCAGAATGGCGCGGCCAACCGCTGCGGGCTGAACATTTCCGGAACTGATTTCCAGTATCGTCGTCCGGAACTCGACAAGCTCGGGATGAGCCTCACGTGGACCAATGCCAGCGAAAGCACCCGCGTCAGCCTCTGGGGCCGGAACCTGGACGACAATCCGGACTACATCAATACCGGTCCGGGCATCGGCTTCATCTTCAACCTGGGCGCGCCGGGCGTCGACGGTTGCCGCGTTCGCGCGCGACCGGTCGGCTCGACAGGCCGTGCCCAAATGGGCGTGACTGCCAGCTTCAGGTTCTAGCCGTTCGCCCCGGGGGCGCGCTGCCCGCGTTGGGGTGGGGCCGTTTGGTGCTATCGTAGCGTCGATGACGGTACGAAGATGGCTTGTCGGTATGCGGCTTGCGTCGTTCGCGGCGCTGGCGGCATTCGGTAACGCGTACGGCTACGGCGCCGACGGCCACCGAATCGCCGGCCTGATCGCCCAGCAACGCCTCTGCACGGCGGCAGCACGAGAAGTCCGGACTCTGGGGCAGGGCCAGGACCTGGACACGCTGGGACTCTGGGCCGACTGGATTCGGGGCGAACCCGAGTGGCAGCACACGGCTCCCTGGCACTACATGAATATTCCCGACGGCGCCCGTCTGGAGGATTACCGGCACCCGCCCGAAGGCGACATTCTCTGGGCGATCAAGCGATACGCTGCAACGCTTGCGGATCGACAGGAGTCACATGCCGAGCGTCGCGACGCGCTGCGCTTTCTCGCTCATTTCGTGGTGGACCTTCACCAACCGCTGCATGTGGGACGCGAATCGGACCGGGGCGGCAACATGATCGACGTCGATCCGGCGACCGGCGAGCCGGTCAACCTGCACCGATTCTGGGATACCGAAGCCATCGAACTGACGGGGCTTCCGCCCGAAGAGTACGCTCGTGGCCTGTCCGAAGCGATCAACGCGAATGCGGACGAATGGGAGCACGATACGCTAATGGACTGGGCACTCGAAAGCCGGGAGTTGCGCCCGGACGTCTATGACTTCGATCGCCGCAGCAACCGGCTGACTCGCGAATACCTTACCAACGCAGAGCGCATCACCCGGTTGCGCCTTGCCCAGGCAGGAGTGCGTCTGGGCGCGGAGATCAACCGGGCGTTGTGCGCCTCATCCGGCCCGTCAGATTAACCATCTTGAATTCTCGCGGCTCTGCGAGCTGGTGCTGGCAGACTCTGCTCATGCTGTGGGTGAGGGACATCGGATGGCGACGGGTGAGTAACCCCGCCAAACACTTCCGGTCGCTCACATCTGCCTTGGTTGAGGGATAAATGTATCAAATTGAAACTTTTGCGAATTTGTACTAGTTTGAACAAAGTTGACAACTGACGGATGAGAATCCATGCGCCTGTCGATTGAAATTTCCACGTCACAGCACCAGAAGCTTAAAGCTCTGGCAGCGCTGCAAGGCAAGTCGATCAAGGACTATGTCCTGGAGCGGACTTTGCCGGATACAGACCAGGCAGCCGCCTTGAAAGAACTCGAAGACTTCCTGAAACCACGATTCGAAGCCGCCAGGCGCGGTGAATGGTCTGAACAGACGGTCGATGAAATCGTTGCAGAAACCCTTCAGGAAGCACGAAACGCCTGATGCCGGCTTATCGTCTGTCGAGGGACGCCAGGGAGGATGTAAAGGAGGTGACTCGTTACACTCTCACCAACTGGGGTGAGGGCGTCCTTGAAAAATACATCGGTGGACTGACCAAGACCTTTGAGGCAATTGGCGACGGGTCCGTTCCCTGGAGGTCGTTTTCAAGTCGATTCCCGGACTTGCTTGCGACGAAGTACCGTTACCATTACGTGTTCTACATTACCGAAGGTCTGGACAAGCCCGGCATCATTGGCGTAATCCATGAACGACGAGACATCGTGAACCGCCTGAGCGAGCGATTGACATAGTCGAGTCGGCAAGGGCCGTCGGATGCGCCGGGGATCGCCAGGTACCAACTCAGGCTCGGTTAATTCTCGATGAAATCGTCCTTCAGCTCCACGCAGGCGTAAGGCTCGAAAGGCACGTCGGACGGATAGACGACATCCTGGCCGCTGTAGGTTCCGGTGAAGAAGAGCGGGTCCACCGCGGTGTATGTCCTCGTCAGCCCTTGTGTCTCGGCATCGTAGGCGAAGCGTTCGACTGCGTGCATCCGGTCACTGTGCCTGGCAAGTCCGCCTCCGCCCGCGGTCAGGAAGCCCTCGGAAAAGCCCACGGTGTCCACGACAAGCGTGTCGCCCTCCCAGCGGCCGATCGAATGTCCGGCGCGCGACGGCGCGATGTCGTCCGGATGTTCGTCCATGTTCATGTGAATCGTGCGCTCGATATCCATGAGGCCGTACTTCAGCGTGATCGTCTCCTCCGTCTGGATGATCTCGTTGACGTGGCGGTCGAACTCCCAGTCGAAGAAGATGTTGGTGGCCATGCAGTGGAACCGGGGATTGTCTTCCTGAGCGGTCAACCCCTCGATGGCGGCAAGACCTGCGGCCGTCAACTCGATGCCGCCGGGCAGGGCGCCCGTTCCCATGCCCATGCCGGGCGCCATTCCCCCGGCCATGCCGCCCGCGCCCGTGCCGCCCTGCGGATTGCGCTGCGGCGCTGCCCAGGTGCCGTTCAGGTCGAGTCGGCCATCGACCGTTCTCTCCCGGGCGCCGACAGGCGCATCGATGACTTCGCGGCGCTGACCGTAGCGTTCGAGCACGCTTCCGTCGGCAAGAACGACCGAGCGCAACGCGCAGGCCGTCGGTTCGTTGACTCCGAGGTCACCGGTGACGGTGATCTCGCCGCCGACCGGGAACAGGTCATCGCTCCAGCCGGCGCGCCGCAGCAGGGAACCGGCCTGGAGTTCGCAGCGCCACGGTACGGCCGTGCCGTCTTCCGCCGGGACGTCGAAATATATGTAACCGTGGGGATTGACCAGCCGGACATCCGTAACGACGCCCGTTACCTCCACGGACTGTCCCGAGGTGAATTGCCCGGGGCCGTGATGGGCGGACGCGTTCGCGGCGAAGCCCAATGCTGCCAATACCAGGCACAGTTCGCCGGTGATTCTGAATTTGTCGTTCGTCATGCTGGTTTCTCCCGCTTGCATGTGGATTCGGAGGGTAAAGGAACCCGAGTCTGGCCCGGGTTTCCGTGTGCAGCGCATCGTTTAATCCGAAGCCCGGTAAACAACCTCGCCCGCAACCATGGTCAGCTCGGGCTTCAGGTCCCGGATTTCATCGATGGGTACCGTCATGTAGTCCCTGTCGAGCACGACCAGATCGGCGTACTTGCCTGCTTCGAGAGAGCCGATCTTGTCCTCCATGAAGAGGATATGGGCGTTGGAACGCGTATGGGCGATCAGCGCTTCCTCGCGGGTAATGACCTCATCGGGCTGGTACTTGACGATATTGGGGAATATTTTCCCGGCCGTATATTCCCAGATGGTGTGGAACGGGTTGTACGTGGCGACGATGGTGCCGTCCGATCCCAATCCCCAGAGAATACCGCTGTCCTGAATGTCTCGAATCGGAGGAGATGCAATGCCTTCCATTCGAACCTTCACCGTGTGATTTGCCACAGTGATGTTCCAGCCCAGTTCCCTGGCGCGCTGTATGGTCTCGGGCCTTATCAGGTCGACATGACCCAATGACCAGCGCAAGTCCCGAGTCGGATATCGCCGACTGATTTCCTCCGAATAATCGAGCATGCGATTGGCAGTGGAATCCTGCATCGCGTGCTCATTGATGTACCAGCCGTTCCTGGCAGCCGATTCGGCGATCATGGCCCACTGCTCGAAATGCTCATCGGTTACGACGACGTTTGGCGAAGTGGAATCATGAACGTAGCCATGCACATGTTCACCGATACCGAACATGCCGAACCGGTCGTCCCGCTGAAAGGGGGCTTCCCGGTCCAGCAGCTCAGCCGCCGCTATCGCGGTTCGGTCGGTCTCTGCCCAATAGCGCAAGGCGTAAAATACCCGGAGCGAGAGCTCTCCCGCCTCGTAGACAGCTTCCACCGGGTCGTAGGAACCATCCAGGTACCCGACATCATAGGTGGTCGTGACTCCCACGCTGTTCAGGTAGCTGTTGAAGGCTTTCACCTCCGCCATGCGGCCCTCCAAATCTTCGGCGAAGGGAAAGTATTCAAGGGCGGCATACATCACCGCGCGACCCGTTCGACCGTCTACGTAGATCATCCCGTCATCTGCAAACCAATCCGGATTGACCTCGTACAGGGCATCTGCCGCCAGCCGATTCAGGTAGAAGGCGCTGTAGGTTCGCTGGATAAAGACCGGGTTGTCCGGCGCTGCCGCATCCAGCTCGTCCCGTGTGAAGGGCCCCGGCCTGTCAATGAATTGCTGCTCATGCCATGCTCCGATGATGAAGATCCACTTGCCGGGTCCCAGCTCCGCCGCTCTGGCGCTGATGTCATCCAACACCTGCCGGCGCGAAGTGATGCCGTGAATTCGCATCTCGTAGGCAGCAAAATTGGTACCGCGCAGGTAATGGAAATGGTTGTCGATAAAGCCCGGAATGACGGTGCGTCCTTCCAGATCAAGCTGTTGAGTACCATCATCTGCCATGGCCAGAATCTCGTCCGTACTCCCGACTGCCAGGATTCGCTCTCCGCCAATGGCTATTGCCTCAACAGATGAGAAGTCTTCATCGACAGTCAGAACCTTGCCGTTGTAAAGAATCTGATCCGGAGCCGGGTCATCGGCCTGACCCGCCGGCCCGAAGCCCTGGACGGGTTCCTCGGGGGATGAGCAACCAAGCAAAAATAGTCCGGCAAAGGCTGCAAGCCCGGCCAATCTACCAATCCCATTGAAATCCTGATTCATCTCTTTCCCTCATCGAATGCGATACCCACGCCGTCGGCATTTGAAATCCTGTGGTTTTCCTCGCCCAGTCGTAGCTTGTAGCCGACCCCGTATACGCCTGCAATGGGGTCCACCTCGTCAGACACCTGCATCATTTTCCGCCGTATATTCTTGATGTGGGAGTCGACGCAACGGTCGGATACAGCCAGGGCTCTGCCATACACCTGGTCCATGATCGACTCGCGCGTGATGACCTGATTTCGTTTTGTTCCCAGGAGCAGGAGAATCTGAAACTCTTTCGGCGTAAGTTCTATTTCCTTGCCGTGGTAGTAGACACTGTATAGCCCCGGATACAGGATTAGTTTTCCTACGACAACCGTCTCGGCGGTTTCGGGCCTGGACCGACGCAGTACAGCCCTGATTCGGGCCATGACTTCCCGGGCACTGAATGGCTTGCAGATATAATCATCCGCACCCAATTCCAGCCCGAGCAGGCGGTCAATCTCCGAGACTTTCGCGGTTACCATGATTACCGGCGTATCCGAGACCCTTCTCAGCGACTTGCATATGTCGATACCGGCGCAATCCGGAAGCATCAAGTCCAGCAGAACAAGGTCGGCGCCGTGTTTCTTCATGTAGGGCAGGACATCGAGGCCACGGTCAACGTGGTGGGCAGTGAATCCGTCCTTCCTTGCATAGGCTATCAACACTTCGGCGATGGCGTGCTCGTCTTCGACTACGAGAATATGGTTTTGCATCAGACTGCCCCGGCCTTGGGGAACGTGCACTCGATGCCGACGCCGCCCAATTTCGAGTGGTAAGCCTTTATGCGGCCACCGAGTGTATCGACAATCGCCTTGCACAGAGCGAGCCCCAGGCCCGCACCTCCGTACCGGCGGCTGCGGGACTTCTCGACGCGGTAGAGGCGGTCGAACAGCAACGTCAACTCCACATCGGTCACGCCGGGCTCCGAGTCTTCGAATGACGTGATCACCTCGTTGTCGTTTTCCGAGACGTTGACGTCAATGCGGCCTCCCGCGCCGGTGTACCGGAAGCTGTTCTGAAGTATGTTCGCATAGACCTGCAATAGCCTGTCCGAGTCCGCACGAATTCGCACGGGACCGTGCAGCGACGACATAAGGCGTACGTCGATGGACTTCTTGGCGCACGTGGGCTGCAATCGTTTGATGGATTGATTCAGCAGGCGCAAGGGATCGACGTCGGACTTGCGAAATCTGAGTTGTCCGGACTCCGCCAGCGACAATTCGTACAGGTCATCGATCAGGTGACTGATTCGATCGGTCTCCCTGGCCAGGAATGCCAGGCGATCCGGTTCGGCTTCAAGGACACCGGCTTGCATCGCCTCGAATTGAGACTGCAGGACGGTCACGGGCGTCCTCAGTTCATGGGCAATGTCCGTCGCCCATTGCCGCCGATCGCGTTCGTTCTTTTTCAACGTCTTGGCAAGCTCGTTGAAGTCCTCGCACAGTTTCGCCAGTTCATCGTTGCCCGCAACGGCAAGCTTGCTGTCGTATTGGCCCGCGCGCAGCCTGGCCGTACCCTCCGCCAATTGACGAACCGGCGACAGAATCCGTCGCGACAACAGGTGGGCTACCGTCAACGCACAGAGCAGCACGACAGCGCCCGCCGCCACCCCGACCAGTAGCTGCCGAGAAAGAAACGCGGCATCGGGGCCGTCCTCCAGCGAGCGAATCGGGACCAACCCAATGTAACCCACCAACTCGTTGCGAAATTCCAGAGGGCGTTGGATCGGGTTTTCGGCGATGTTTGGTCTGCCGAAAACAACGCGCTTGTCCGTGTCGTAGAGGCTGGTGCGTCTGGCGACGTTGCCTATTCCTGGAGGGGCATCGGGCAGACTCGGTTGAACGGCAGCTTCCTGAATTCCGGTGACCGTATAGCGTAGATTCCGGTCAACTCTCAGCCGATCCCAGGACCCCTCCATCGCAAAGTGGTCCAGCAGCCGCCCCTCTATGATGCGAATTCGCTCGATCTCACTTTGAACGATGAGCGAGTAGTAGCCCTGTCTCAGCCCTGTCTGCATCAATGCAACCAGGACGACGATGGCCAGCAACGTCGTAAGAAAAAAGCCGAGTAGAAGTTTGGCAGCCAGCTTCAAGACGCATCACTCCACGAGAAAACGGCTCGTGGATTCAGGATTAGTCGCCGACCAGGAAGTCCAGTGCTTCTTCGTTCCCTATGGTCAACAGGAAGGCGAGTTCATCCGCCATCCACCAGGCATTGGTCCACTTGTCGCCTTCGAATTCGGCAAAGCCGAGTTCCCAGTCGTGCAAGTCGTTGCCGGACGGAGGTATTCCGTACAGCGGCCCGGAGTTCACGGCCGTCAGCCGGAACGACATCATCGCCAGGTCACCCTCGGCCACGATGGTACCGATCATGTCTCGACGTCCGCTCATCGACTGGCCGTGCGATCCTTCGACACCCAGTTCAGCGCCCCGCTCGACAATGTTGTCAATGCCGCCCCGCACCCGGGTCGCGTAGGGTCTTCCGGTAGTCCGCCCGTGCTGTCCCATTGCCCATGAAACGTAGTCTGCGGGCTTGTCCTGCGACTTGTACGCCAACAATAGTCTCTTGTGCCGATACTCCGGCGTGTCGGCGGGACTGGCCATCAGTTCCTGAAGCGCTTCGTCATACGTGCGGACATCGTCGTACACCGGCGCGAGGTTGATCTTGCCGTCCTGGCGCGCAGGAAGGCGGGCGCCCAGTTGGCGCAGCAGCCGAGCCTCCTCCGCCATGAACCAGCTCTCCACGATCTTGCCGTTCTCCAGCTTGAGAATTGCGCCCGATACGATGTCGATGGGTTTTCCCGTGGCCGGGATACCATAGAGGTTTCCGCTGTGGGTGCCTGTGATCTGAAGCCTGGCCGCTACCAGGTCGCCTTCACCCATGAGCTGAATGACCGTATTCGTACGATCGGTAATCGCCTCGGGCACGGGCTGCATCATCTCAGCCAGCACCGGGTCGTCGGCGTTGTACTTCAGGTTCTCGAATTCGTGCCGAAGCTGCATGTGATTTTCGGCTTCCGTTGCGGCGGCGACTGAGGCGAATTCTGCGGTTCCCATGGCTTCGATATAACGTTGCGCCACTGCCTTGTTGGCTTCGACATCTGCCGACGCCGGATTTATCAAGAACAGGGCTGAACTCATGGCTAAGACTGGAATCTTCATCTTGAAACTGCTCCTTTGGGTTGGGGCAAACTTGTGAGGACAAAAGCGTTTTGTTAGTTGTTGAAGGTCAGCGAGGATGAGGCAAGCACCTTGCCGTCGATCGCTCCGGTCAGGGCGGCCCAATCCACATTGATGTCGTCCTGATCGCCCAGGCCGGTTGTTTCCGAATCAAGGGCGTAGACGGTAATGGTGTAGGAATGGCTGGCGTTCCCCGGCGAGCATGGCGGGGTGTAGCCGATGTACCGCCGGTCTTTATCACTGCCTTCGGTCCCGATGGATTCGGCATTGCCGCGCGACAGGGACGTCGTGTCCGCCGGGATATTCCAGACCAGCCAATAATGACTTGGGTTGTCGACTCCCTCTACTCTGTCCCGTGGGTAGTGATGCATGATTACGGCGAAGCTTTCGGTGCCGGCGGGAGCGCCTTCCCAACGGATCGGAGGCGACAGCCCGTCGCCTCCATCGCGCGTGCACTTGAGATCCGCGGGGAGTGTGCCGCCTTCCTCGATGACCGGGCTGGTCAGGACAAGCTCTGCGCTTGCGGACACGGATAAGAATGCAATTGAAACGGCTGTGCCAAGGCCAGGCAGGGTAGGTAGTCTCATGTTCTGGTTTCCTTTCAGGTTGAAGGAGCACTAGTAGCCGACTGTCATGCGGCGCTTTAGCGATTTGGGATTCTCGATCTCGTCAATCACCGCAGCCGCCGCATCTCGATGCGAAATGCCTCCGGGGCGGCCATCCGCGCCGACCAGCACCTCATCCCATCCCTGCCGATAAATTCCGGTGCGAGGCCCGTCCCGATCGTATTGCCCGGAGGGTGAGACAACGGTCCAGTTGACGGAAGTGGTTGCACGATAGTTCTGCAGGGCAAGCCAATGGCCGCATACCAGACCGTGCTGCGATGTGCCTTCCGTCCCGGGTCGTGCGTCCAGCCCCAGGACGCCGTTGGAATAGAGCGTAGAACCGCCACCTAGCTGGATAACACGGGGTGCGGCTTCACCCAGACTTCTTGACGCGGCAATAAAGGTCTTCGACGCCCGGTAATTGAGCGTTTCCTCCGGATAGTTGTTAGGTCCATAGCCTCTCACCGAAATCACGATGGCATCGGCGCCTTCGATGATCTCGAGCATGGATTCCAGACTGCTGACGTCGCCACCGACCGCGGTGAAGTTCGGGTGATCCACACTCAGGGTTTCGAGATTACGGCTTACGCCGATGACGTCGTGGCCGCGCTCCAGCGCTTCGGTCACAATTTTCGACCCGATATTGCCGGTTGCACCGTAGATGACGACGGTCTCTGCCTGTGCAGCCATACCGGGGAGCAGGCAGGAAATCCAGATCAGGCTTGAGAAGAGCCTTGACCTTGCGCCGTGTCCGGTTTCAGCTTTCATGGTCCACCCATTCCGCCACCAGGTGGCCCCCCCATTCCGCCTCCGGGAGGCGGTCCCATTCCACCTCCGGGAGGCCCTCCCATTCCGCCGCCTGTCCTGATGACATGACAGAACTCGCCGGACTCCACGACGCCGCCATTGGTGACGGTCTTCCACTCGACTTCAAAGCAGTTCTCGTCGTCCGTCGGTGAGGACTCGATATAGTAGGACTCGCCCTGGTAGTTGTAGGTCAATAGTCCGGTTCCGGCGCCATCGTGAGTGAAGGTCAGATCCTCCACGAGCGTGGGTCTTCCGGAGGGCCGATTGATGCCAATAGTTGGCACCGTGCTCAGGTCGCCCACTTCTCCGACCAGACACTGGATGATGTAGGGCGGTGCGTCGGACGTGTGATAGCGATAGCCGAATACCGGATCAGGCTGGCCATTGCAAACGTCGAGGACTCCCGCCGCGATGGGTGAGCCGTCCGGGTTGTCATTTGCATACATCGGGAAGCCGTCGAAACCCCAGGCGATGATGGGATTGTCATCCCTGTTGGCCATCTGTTCGATCATGCAGCGAGGCAGCTCGTGATAGTGGTAGTCGTCACCCCTGCCCACATGACCGCCACAGAAATCGATTTCCTGGCGAAGCAGCGTATCGACATGCGGTTGATGGTAGTAGAGGTCGTCCACGTTTATTTCTCCGCCGGCGCTGTAGTCGAAGATCGGTATGCCGTTGACCGCGATGGCCAGCGAGGAATCGCGGGTCTGAGGCGCTCCGGTAAAGGCCGAATTGAAATGAACCGGCGCGTGGTATCCCGGGGCCGGCAGGGGAATCTGCTCATTCGTGCCCACGATGCCGGTCATCATTTCGTGGCTCGGGTAGCTATCGGAATGGATGAGTGCGCGATCGCTGTGGCAGGTCACCCGTGCTTCGTCTTCGAATCCCGCTTCCATTACCGAGGCAATTACTGCAGCACAATGCTCGGAAGGGGATAGCGTGGTCGCAATCTCGCTGCGGGCGGGAACATCGCGGGGTCTCTGCGTGTCGCCACTACCTTGCGCATTTGCATCGCCAGGCACTGAATCGCCGGAACAACCGGCGAGAACCAAGGGCACAAGCACGGCACAAGGTACCGTTCTGCAGGTCCACTTTGTTCGCTCGGTATTCAAGGTATGTCCCCTCCGCATTTCGCTTTCGTCAGAAAAAATCGCAGCGAGAATTCCGCCCCTCCCCATGCGCTCTCATTTATCGAACCTATGAGAGCACTCATCGACACCTGAAGCTTTCTCCAACCTCTTGCCGGCTTGCCGATAGCACCTTGACCTTGACTACTCCGGCGCGGAAAGGGTGAACCGGCACAGCACGGTATTGTCCGTGTCCAGATCCGCCGTCCAGATCAGCCGGGCTTCGCTGTTCCAGGAAACCTGATTGAATCCACCCATGGGCCGAACCTCCTGCCGCGAGCGCACGACCGCCTCGGGCCAGGCGCTGTCGTCAAAATTCGTATTCTTCCAATTGTCGGGCTCGGGCTGGATGAGGGCCTCGCAAGCCTGTTCCGGGTTCGATGAACGTTCGCAGCTCCTGTCGAGCGGCGCCTGATGAATTGCCAGGCAACGCCAGCTCTCGTCCGACATCGCCACGGGGCTGTTCGTCTCCGCGTCCACGAACTGAGCGATGAATCCTCCATCGCCCGTCATCTGCCGGCGCGACCCGATGTATTCCAGACCGGAATCGTCTTCCATGTAGTCCCTGATCAGGACGCTGAGCACCGCCGACGGATCGGTTTCGAAAGTAAACGATTCCGAATTGAAAGACTGTTCGGTGTCGTATGGAACGGTGTCTTCCTTCACCAACTCGTCTCCGGCGTACAAGGCAAACCAGTTGTCCACCCACACATCCGCGTTGACCGTCAACGGAACCGGTTCGTCGGCGCTGCCGGCTGGCGAAATCGCCAGACTGGCGACGCACGCGAGAAAGACAAATGCTCGATTATTCATTGAATGCCCAATCCGAGTCGGAGAACGCAAACCGCGGCTCAGCCTGTCTGGCCGATTCGCTTCACCAGTGAATGGTACATGCCAATTGTGGAGCCAATATGGTGATGACGGAGAATCCTCTTCCCGGAGGGCTTGCTACAGAGGGGCGCCGCTTATTGCCGTGATCATCATATTGGCTCCACAATTGGCATGTACCATTGTTCATGCTCTTCCCGGCAGTGGCGCAACGATTACGGAGAAATGCTCGAGGCGATGTCACTGCTGCCTCTTCCTTCGGCGCCGCCCCGGAATGACAGGTGAACAACATGCAACTCCTCAAGATTCTGGCGCTGGCCAGCCCCTTCCTGATGCTGTCTCCCCAAGCCGTTTCGCATCACAGTTGGGCCTCCATTTTCGATGCGGACGGGGATATCGAGATTGAAGGTGTCGTTACAAGAATCCTTTGGCGAAACCCGCATGTCCAGTTCCAGGTGACGACAGACCAGGGCACGCCCGCGGAAACGGTCTGGACTATTGAAAGCAACGCGGTGGCCAGGCTCACGCGCATGGGCGTGGACGAGGATGTGCTTCCTTTGGGCGCTCACGTGAAGGTCGCCGGTTTTCCCTCTCTATCGGGTGCCCATGAAATTTTTGTGAATCACCTGCTGCTGCCCGATCAAACGGAAGTGATCATGTCGAGGACGGCGGGACGCCGATGGACGGGAGACGTCATCGGTTCCACCGACGCGCTCCACGGCGGTGTGGTCGAGGACGAAATCTCCAGGCGCCCGACCTCCATATTCGGAAGCTGGCATGTCATCTATGGAGCTGAGGGGAGCCATGGCGCCGGTCGTGGCAGAACAGACGACTGGACTGATCATGCGCTTGCGTTCCGGGCCGAGCAGGAAGCCGCAGGGCTGGGAGGCCGGCCCCATCGGCACGATTGCTCTCCCAGACAGGCACTTTCCATTTTTGGCGAGCCTTATCCGATCGCACTCGTCGATCTCGGGGATACGATCGAAATCAGACTGGAGTTCCTGGATACCTATCGCACCGTTCATATGGACCCCGACAAACCGATCCCTGCAGAAATTCCCAAGGATCATCTTGGGTATTCAAGGGGCCACTGGTTGGGAGATACCCTGGTAGTTGAAACAATCATCTATCGCGAAGGCGGTGTAGATGGGGATGACTACATGCAGGCGCATGAAACCTTCCACCTGAGCGCAGACCGCAATCGACTCGCCTACTCGCAGGTTATTGTCGATCCCCTGATGATGAAAACGCCGACCATGACAAAAAAATGGTGGCAGCATATTCCGGGTCTTGAACTTCAGCCGTACGATTGTGCTGGTGCGATCTGATTCTTGAATGTGGACGCACCTGACGAGCATCAGGCTGACCTTGCGGGGTCGCCCGTCGAATATTCGGTCGCGCAGTGGGAAGACAGCAACACTCAGGTGGTTACAATCACGGACATCGACTGAAGGCTCTATAGCAACGACAGCACTCCTCGCATCTGGAAGGCAGTCGCCTTTCTCCATTTTCCCTCCACATTTGGCCTGTATAGTCTCCTCAGGGCGGTTTGATCGCCAATTGTTGCCTTTTCACAACGATCTGATCGGTCGAAGAAGTTTGAGGTAACCGAAAACAACCAAACAGGGGTGGATTAGATGAAGAATCTCAATCGATTGGTGCTGGCGGGTGTATCCGTGTGCATGCTCCATATGGCGCCTTCTGTCGCTCAGGAGGAAGACGAAGCCATTCTGACGTTGGAAGAAATCGTGGTTACCGCGCGGAAACGCGAGGAAACGCTGATGGACGTTCCGGTATCTACCTCGGTGTTCAGCGAGACATTGATTGAGGACGCCGGCATTACCACCTTGTACGATCTGTACGAGATGGTTCCGGGGCTTCACTTCGACGAAGAGGAAGACCGGCTCGCGGCGCTTCCGAGTATTCGCGGAATCCAGGCGAATGATGTCGCTCCCAACCGAACCAAGGTCACTTCATTTGTTGACGGCATACCGGTTCTCGGTTCTGCGGGGTCCATCGGCTTTTTCGGTTTTCAGCAGGTTGAAGTCTATCGGGGCCCGCAGAGTGCGGCTTTCGGACGATCGACCTTTGGCGGTGCGGTCAACTATGTTACCGCGAATCCGGGCGATACCTTTGAGGGCAATGTAGGCATCAACTACAACGACTTCGGAACCCGGACAGCCAATGTAAGTGTTGGCGGCCCCATCATGGAAAATCTGGGCTTCTTGCTGAACTATTCGCATGAAGACAGCACCACGCCCGATATATGGCACGCAAACGGGGATTACGGTTACCGCAATGACCTTCTTTACAATGGCAATCCCATTGAGACCAATGTCGACCAGGCCGATGGCACCGAGTTCGGCGCCCGCACCGGCGGCAATCTCAGCGGCAAGCTGGTATTCGAGCCCGACGATACGCTGAGGCTGGCCATGACCTTTACCTCTTTGGAAACGCACGACCAGCGCGCACCGGTCATGTTTCTCAATCAAGCCGAGCGCGACGCATGCTTTGAAGACAACGGTGTATTTGTCGATGCGGGCATGATGGCCCCCTGGCTGCTTGGTGAGATGGAATGTAACTGGGATAACGCCCGCGACCTTTACTCTCAACACGATGTCGAGCATTGGCTCAATGTCAACCAGCCGAACCTCGATCACCTGGTCGAAGATGCGCTGAACGACATGGGCTTCGCTATGGGTATGGCTATACGCTTACCCGTAGCAGGGCCTTTCACAATGGATGATGGCACAGTCCTGTCCATCGAAGAGCAGATCCTCCTGATGGCGAAGGCTTACTCCATTCCTGAAGATGAGCGCGGCACCAAGAGCGCACGGGATCGTGTTACTTTCCAGGCCGACAAGCTGCTCGCAAACGGCAGTGCGCTACAGTTTTCCTACATGCAGACCGACGAGACTTTCCAACGTGCGAATGCCACGGGATTCTACTACTACGACCCGGACAATTTCGGCATCTACGATGACGGAATACAGAACACCTTTGACATGAATGCAAACGGATCAAACATTCAATGGGAAGGTGACATTGCCAGATGGAGAATATACTCCGGTATGGGCGCTCCACGTCTTCCCAATCCCAGCTTTGGTGACATTGAAGAGCAATATGCCGAGCTTCGCTGGGTATCTCCCGCTGAAAACCGGTTGCGCTGGGTTGTCGGCGCCTCCTTCTACGATTATGACTATCTGGAAGAGCGCTGGAACAGCAGCCCCGCTGCCATGGGTATGGAGCCCATTGCGGGCGCCGCTCAGTTCAATGGTATCGTCGATGAATTCATGCAGCTTTCCGGCTTTGGTTTGACCGGCGATCCCTATGCGGCGGACCATCCGCAAAATGAGATTATCGGTGAGCAGGCGACGAACTCGGCCGTTTTCTTCAACGCCGCTTATGACATCGCGGACCGGTGGACGTTCTCCGTGGAGGGTCGATCCGCCAACGACGTCGTTGGCGCCACGAACGTATCCACCGGCGTTTCGGAAGAGGTCACCACCCGATCCTTCGTTCCCCGCGTATCCCTTACCTACAACCCGAATAACAATACCAGCTACTACCTTCAATGGGCTCAGGGTGTAAATCCGGCGGGTATCAACGTCGGCGTTTTGACTGGGAATACCTTGGCTATTCTGGAGAACGGTGTCACGGATGGACTGGTTCCCTATAATCAAGCGGCTGCCGAGACTGACGAGATCAACAACGACACTGGAGAGCCTGTCCCGGATGGCACTAGTGACGCTTTCGACAATACTGCGGAGCCGGTGGGGGTGTGGTATACCGATGGCACCCAAACCACGCGGATCCCGGGACAGATCTTTCGGACTGAATTTACCCGCGATGACTTCACATCCTACAAGGAAGAACAGATCACTCAACTGGAATTCGGTTTCAAGGGTAATGCCCTCGGCGGCCGTCTCACCTATGCCGGAGCGGTTTACTGGATCGACTGGGCGGACCAAATCCAGAACGGAGCCATTGATCTGGACAGCCCCTGTTCGGAAAATCAATTGGCGGGTGATACGGATCCGATCCCAGGGCCCTGTGTCGTAGATGGCATGGAATACATGTGGGTAAATGCTGCTGACGGCAGTAACGTCGCCACCAGCTTGAATTTTGGCGACGTTAAGATCAGGGGTGCGGAAATCGAAGGCAACTTCCGCATCAACCCAAACTGGGATGTTCGTGCGCAGGCCAGCCTCATGCAGGGCGAATACGACCAGTTTTGCGATATCGCCCTCTTCAACGCCATCGACTTTACCGAACTGGACGGGATGAATCCTGCTGGGATCACCGGTGCCGGGCAACAGCCCGACTATATGTCTGCCCTGGGCCTGAACGTACGGCGCCCCGGTGAGGGCGATACGCTTACCAGCACCTGCTACATCACCGATGGCAATACGCTCGCCAATCAACCCGAGATCAGCTATTCCGTCAGTCCCACTTTTTCCACGGACTTTGGCAATTTGCGTTATAGCGCCAGGCTGGATATTCGCCACGAAGGCAAGCAGTACGACAACTCGGCCAACTTCAACTGGTATCCGGCGGCAACTACGGTCAACCTGAACCTCAGCGTCCGTGGCGGCACGTGGAGCACCACCTTGTACGTCTCTAACCTGACTAACGAAGATTCCCCTCGCAATGTCTTCGGATTCCCCGATGACGTATCGCAGATGGGGCTGCTCGACTACGTCACTGCTCCAAACACGCCCATGACCGGCTACCTGGGTGAAACCTGGACTTACCTGGATCTTGCGCGGGACAGCTTCCAGTTCCGGCCTCGCAATCCTCGTTCGATCGGGATTAGAGCGAACTACAGGTTCTAAAGGTAAATTCGGGCAATGTTCAAAGCCCTTGGCTTCGGCCAAGGGCTTCTTTCAGGAGAAAACAATGATCTTCACCAGGGAAACTACCAGGCTCTTTCTGACTCTTGCGTCGGGCGCCCTTCTAGCCGCTTGCGAAAGCACTCCTGCTATCCAGGGCGCGAGTGCTGAAGAAATTGGACAGAGTCTCGGCTATTCACGTGTCATATCGGTCGAAAATGTTCCGGATCCCGCCACATTCACCCTGGAACCCGTCAATTCCAGCACAGCCGTGATGGGGGGCAGATTCGGTGTCAGATACCTGATCTCATTCGCTCACAACTGCCCTGAAGCCGGGTTTGGCAACCTTTTCGATACGACCGGCACCGGCGGACAGATCGACGCGGAAGACTCCATCATCATCGACGATCAAACCTACTGTCGAATCAGCGAGATCCATATTCTCGAGGAGTAGGAAGCCTGGCTTTCAAAAGCCGATTGGCTGATACGCAAGCCCGGAATTCGGATAGCCGCGGGGTGGCGCGCTACTGAAGCGCGAGAATTCTCTCCCTGTGTGAGTCGATCGTGCCCTGAATCTGTTCCAGTTCCGGCGCCCGGTCACTGTGCCTGACCGCCAGTTCGCTCATGAAGCCCTCTATCTCATCCAGCCGCAAATCCCTGAGCGAAGCAGCCTGGGAACCGGACGAGTCAGGTTGCTCTTCCAGCCGATCGATCTGAACGTCGATCAGCCGCAACACGCTCTTTGCCGTAGCCAGAGCGGCATCGATATCGCTGGCCAGGTAGGTCGACCTGATTCTCATCATGTAGAGCTGAACATCGAGAAACATCGCGATGGCGCTATCGACCAGGGCGGTTGCCTCGTTGAACATTCTCGGCTGGAATCCGGGGGTGGTGAGTTGAATTCGCCATTCCGCGCGCAACTTGACGCTGGTCGCATACCACAAATCTGTGGGGAGCACTGCGGCCAACTCCGCGTCCAGGTCGAGCAGGGTTGCCATGTCCCGAACCTCCAGCGCCTGAAGGCCCCTGAATACATCCGCTGCCGAGCCCTCAAGCCTGGTGAGTTCCTCCTGCACATAGTCCGGAACCTCTGTTCCGCTGAAGATATCTCCGAACCATGGCTGCAAGAGAGCATATCTGGCCTGCTGGTTGCCCGGGTCGGCATCAAGAGTTCGCCTCAGCAGAGCCTGGGATTCTTCCCTGTTTCCCTGGCTCTGCAGTCCCACGGCATTGACAACCAGTGCCTGAATATCTCCTTCCCGGTAAAGTCGTTCAGCCAGCGCCAACGCCCGCGCGTGCCAGCCCATGGCATCGAAACGCCTGCTGATATAGGAATAATTGACGGGCGCCGGAAAGGCTTCTCCAATCCAGTTGTCCGCTGTAGTCAGCGGATCGTATCCCCTTACAAGGTCATAAAAACTGAACTGGTTCAGGGCTGTGCCGTCGTCCAGAACTCTCGAGGAAACCGTTGCCATGTAATTGCGATTGTCGGTAATCGGGGGGGCGCCGGCAGAAAACTCTTCGAGATTCTCCTGATCCATTGTCAGCGCGACCAACAGATCCTCCGGGGCGCCTACCCCCTCTTCGAGGTAGGTCAGGACGTCATCGCTCAGGGGGAGCCCCGTACGCGCCATCTGACGCTCCGGGTCCAGCGGTTGCTCCGAACCCATGAAGAAGAGGGTTCCGGGATCGACCTGGTACATTCGAATGTAGGAAAAAACATCCAGCATGCTCGCCGTGAGGGCTTTCAACAGGAAGTCATCGACAAAGGTGGCGTTCATCCACTGCAGAAACACGCCGTCTTCCGTCAGGTGCTCCCTGGCGAGCTGCATGAATTCGCGTGTATAGAGGTGGGAAGCCCCTGCCGTCCACGGATGGGAGGGCTGCGAGACGATGGCGTCGTACTTCTTTTCCGTCAGCGACAACGCGCTTCTGGCATCGTTGACCACGATGTTGATACGAGGATCATCCAGCGGATTGTTCTCGCGCCTGTCTCCATAAAACCGGTTTGCCTGGAGCACCTGGGGTTCAAGCTCGATCACATCTACGCTGGAGACGGATTCCGGCACGGATTCCAGAGCAACACCGCCCCCGAAACCCACTACCAGCATGGATTCGGCCCGGGGCCTCGCCAAAACCGGGAACAAGGACAAATTCCGCTGGGTTCTTCGCTCCGGCGGTGAGCCAAGCTCACTGGGCGCCGCCTCGGGCAGACCATTGCTACGCAGGTAGAAGGAACCACCCTCTTCGATAACAACCACCGTGGCCGATCGGCCCACTTCATAGAAGACGATCTCGCCACCCGGCATGGGGAAGACGGGACTGGACCTGAGAATCGCTTCCGGCATTTTGGGGTAATAGAAACCCAGGAAACCGAGGAAAAAAATCAGGGGGAACGCGATCGCGATTCTGACACGACGGGTTGCAAGGAAAGCCGCAGCCAGGCCGAGAGAGGCATTCAGCAACACGGCAAGTTTTATCGTTCCTTCGTACTTGAGCAATGGAATAATGAAAAACGCCGCAAGCGTGGCGCCTGCAATCGCTCCCACCGTGTTCCACGAGTACACCCTGGCCGAGGCGGGCGCCGCATCCGACCTGGAAGCGGCAAGCATTCGTACCGCCAAGGGGAAGGTGGCCCCGATAAAGATCGTCGCCGGCAACAGGACAAGGATGGCAAAGGCGACATTTCCGCCAAGACCCGCCGTTTCCGGAATAGCCAGCGGCAGCAACTGGTAAATCAGGCTGGAGGTAACCGCAATGCCCAACTGGGCAACCACGAAATACCCGGTTGCCTGCTCCCGGGTCCTGGCAAACCGCGAGGCAATGGCGCTACCGATGGCGATACCGCTCAGGAAACCCGCCAGCATGGTGGCAAAGGCAGTGATGCTGCCCCCCAGTATGTGTCCCAGAAGTCGGGTCCACAGCACTTCGTAGACGAAGGCGTTGGCGCCCGAAAGCAGCATGATGGGAAGAATCCAGTAACGGCGGCGGGGAGCACCGGCCGGTTCGGATTGAACTTCCTGTGTGGCTGGACTCAGGTCTTGCCCGTCTGCCTCCGTAGCTGAAGGAATTTTTCCTATCTGGATCGCTATCGAGGCGGCCAGCACAAAGACAACCAGGTTGATAACCACTCCAACCCAAACTGTGCCGTTTAGCCCCAGAAGCGGCAGCAGGACAAATCCGGCAACCAGGGTGCCGCCGATCGCACCAATGGTATTGGTCGCGTACAGAAGCCCCACCCGGGTTCCGATCTGCGCTTCCGACTTGACCACGTACTTGGTCAGCAATGGCAGGGTGGCGCCCATGAAGGTGGTTGGAATCGCAAGCACAACGAAAGCGACGATCAGATAGAAAAATGACTGTCCGGGCCCGCTGGCGTCCACTGGCTCAGGCTGGCCGCCAAGCACGGCCACGTAGACGATGCGGGCGAACTGAAGCAGCAGCGGCACCGCCAATGCGGAAATGGCAATACCGGCTTCAAGCAGGCCGTAGAACAACACCGGACGAGTGATGCGGTAGACGTAGCGGGCCGCAACCGCAGCACCCAGCGACAGCCCGCCCATATAGGCTGCGAGCACCGCAGCAACAGCCAGTTCCGAAGTTCCGAAAACCAGTGAGAACTGCCGCAACCAGGCTGTCTGATAGAGCAGGGCGGCAAAGCCGGAAAGAACAAAGCAGGCGACTACGCCGCCCAGTATGGGATTAAAAGACGGGGAGCTGAACCTCATGCACACCGCATCCCTGCAACTCTTGTCTCATTATAGTTTGAGTTCGCGAGGCGAGCTGATCGGTCGCCGGCGCCCTCATTCGGCGAGATACTTCTCCGCATCCAGCGCCGCCATGCAGCCGGATCCAGCCGAGGTCACAGCCTGCCGGTAAATGGGGTCGGCCACATCGCCCGCGGCGAACACGCCTTCGACACTGGTGGCGGTGGCCATGCCCGACTCGCCCGGATGCAGGACGATATAGCCGCCCTCCATCTGAAGTTGCCCCTCGAAAATCCCCGTGTTGGGCGTGTGGCCGATGGCAATGAACACGCCCTGGGCCTCGACCTCCCGTGTCCCATGATCCCGGACGTGATTGAGCCGCACGCCGGTGACGCCGTTCCCGTCACCAAGCACTTCTTCCAGCACGTGGTCCCAGAGAATCGTCACGTTTTCGTTCTCGGCCTTGTCGATCAGCCGGTTGGCGAGGATCTTCTCGGCGCGGAATTGGTCCCGCCGGTGCACGACGCTGACGTGCGATGCGATATTCGCGAGATACAGCGCTTCTTCCACCGCGGTATTGCCGCCGCCGATGACCGCCACCGGCTGGTTCCTGAAGAAGAAGCCATCGCAGGTGGCGCACGCCGACACGCCCTTGCCCTTGTAGGCTTCCTCCGAAGGAAGACCCAGGTACTTCGCCGACGCACCCGTGCCGATGATCAGCGCGTCGCAGGTGTACTCGCCAAGCTCGCCCGTCAGCCGGAACGGGCGCTGCGACAGCTCTACGGCGACGACCTGGTCGTAGATCAGCCGCGTGCCGAAGCGCTCCGCGTGCAGCCGCATCCGCTCCATCAACTCCGGACCCTGTACACCTTCGTTGTCGCCCGGCCAATTGTCGACATCCGTGGTGGTGGTCATCTGGCCGCCGACTTCGATGCCGGTGACGATGACGGGGTCCAGCGCCGCGCGGGCCGCGTAGACGGCGGCGGTGTATCCGGCCGGGCCGGAACCCAGGATGATCAGGCGGTGGTGTTCGGCGGTCATGTCGTCTCCTTGAGCCGGCTCCTGGCGGGCGCGTGTATGGTACTCAAGGACGGCCGTGGCGTCTCGGTGCGTCCGGCTATTGTCACAAGCCGCCAAATTGGGCAATCTTGCCGTCTTTCCCGCGCCGATGGCTATGGAGGCTGCCGAATGGCTGATTTTCCGTTTACGTCCGAGTCGGTGTCCGAGGGTCACCCGGACAAGATGTGCGACCAGATTTCCGATGCGGTCCTGGATGCCGTGCTCGCCGAGGACATCGATGGCCGCGTGGCCTGCGAGACGCTGACCAAGACCGGACTGGTGCTGGTGGCGGGAGAGATCACCACCAGCACCTACGTGGATGTCGAGGGCATCGTCCGCGACACGGTGACGCGGATCGGCTACGACGATTCCAGTCTGGGGTTCGACGGCAACACCTGCGCAGTCATCAACGAACTGGGCGAACAGTCTCCGGACATAGCCCAGGGCGTGGACCGGGCGCGGCCGGAGGAGCAGGGCGCCGGCGACCAGGGGCTCATGTTCGGCTACGCCAGCGACGAGACCGACGAATTCATGCCGGCGCCGATCGTCTACGCCCACCGGCTGGTTCGGCGCCAGGCGGATGTGCGCCGTGCCGGTACGCTCGAGTGGCTGCGGCCCGACGCCAAGAGTCAGGTGACCATCCGCTACCGGAACGGCCGGCCCGCCGGGGTGGACGCGGTGGTGCTCTCCACGCAGCATGACGAACTGGACGAGGCGGGCATTTCCTTCGGGCAACTGACGGAGGCGGTGATGGAGGAGATCATCAAGCCGGTGCTGCCCCAAAAGTGGCTGGGCGCCCGGACGAAGTACCACATCAACCCTACCGGGCGGTTCGTCACCGGCGGACCCATGGGCGACTGCGGCCTGACGGGGCGGAAGATCATCGTCGATACCTACGGCGGCATGGCGCGGCACGGCGGTGGGGCGTTTTCGGGCAAGGATCCCTCGAAGGTGGACCGGTCCGCCGCCTACGCGGCCCGCTACGTGGCGAAGAACGTGGTCGCGGCGGGCCTGGCGTCGCGCTGCGAAATCCAGGTTTCCTACGCGATCGGCGTGGCCGAACCGACCTCCGTCTCCGTGGAAACCTTCGGCACCCACACCGTGGACGAATCCCGGATCGAGGGGCTGGTCCGGGAGCAGTTCGACCTGACGCCCTACGGGATCCAGCAAATGCTGGACCTGCTGCGCCCGATCTACCGGAAGACGGCCGCCTACGGCCACTTCGGCCGCGAAGATCCGGACTTCACGTGGGAGCGTACGGACCGGGCCGAGGCGCTCAAGGACGCAGCCAGGGTTCCGTCCGTGCGCTCGGCGTAGTCGCAGTCCGGCGTTACCGCAGACTCTCTGCCCACACATGCCTGCGCTGATCTGCGGCTCCATCGCCTACGACACCATCATGGTGTTGGACGACTCGTTCAGGAACCACATCCTTCCCGATCAGATCCACATCCTCAACGTAGCCTTCCTCGTGCCGGAGATGCGGCGCGAATTCGGCGGATGCGCCATTAACATCGCCTACAACCTCAAGATGCTGGGCGAGGAACCCATCCCCATGGCGACCGCGGGGCAGGACTTCGGACCGTACCGGGAATGGATTCGATCCTGCGGCATTCGCCGGGACCATGTCAGGGTTCTCGACGACCTGTACACGGCCCAGATTTACATCACCACGGATCTGGACGACAACCAGATCACCGTCGTTCACCCGGGCGCCATGGAGCAGTCCTGGCGGAACCGGGTGGAGGACGCGCCGGAAGCGACGCTTGGCATCCTTGCCCCCGACGGGCGAGAGGGCATGGTGAAGCATGCCGAGCAGTTCGCGGCAGTGGGGGTCCCGTTCATTTTCGATCCCGGCCAGCAGCTCCCGCTTTTTTCCGGCGAGGAATTGCGGCGGTTCGTCGAACTGGCCACCTGGGTCACGGTGAACGACTACGAATGGCAATTGCTGAAGAGCAGGACAGGCTGGGTCAGGGACGACGTGAGCAGGCGGGTGGACGCGCTCATCGTGACCCGTGGCGGCGAAGGATCGACGATACATACAGGTGGCGAAAGTATCGACATTCCTGCCGCGCAGCCACGGCAGGTAAACGATCCGACAGGGTGCGGCGACGCTTATCGAGCGGGTCTCCTGTACGGTCTCCTGCGCGGCTTCGACTGGCTGACCACCGGGCGCGCCGCGAGTCTGATGGGCGCCATTAAGATAGAATGTCACGGTACCCAGAATCATCGATTCACTCTGGAACAGTTCAAGCAGCGGTTTCAGGACAGCTTCGGCTGTTCCCTGGCGTAGCGGTCCGGAGCCTCAGGAGCGAGACAATGAGCGTAAGCAATCGGGTCGTGGCCATCGGATCGCCCGACAGCGACTGCCGGATCAGCGACATCCGGCTGGCCGACTTCGGCCGCCGGGAAATCGACCTGGCCGAGCAGGAGATGCCCGGGCTGATGGCGGTCCGGGAAGAATACGGTGCGTCAAGGCCACTGGCCGGCGCGCGCATCACCGGGTCCCTGCACATGACCATCCAGACGGCCGTATTGATCGAGACCCTGGAGGCACTCGGCGCGGGAGTGCGCTGGGCAAGCTGCAACATCTTTTCCACCCAGGACCATGCGGCCGCCGCCATCGCCGCCAACGGCACCCCGGTGTTTGCGGTCAAGGGAGAGACCCTGGAAGAGTACTGGGAATACGTCGACCGGATCTTTGCCTGGCCGGATGCCGCCGGTCCCAACGTAATCCTGGACGACGGCGGCGATGCCACGCTCTTCGTACA
The DNA here is from genome assembly GCA_022825505.1 of Gammaproteobacteria bacterium. Taxonomy (GTDB): domain Bacteria; phylum Pseudomonadota; class Gammaproteobacteria; order Steroidobacterales; family Rariloculaceae; genus UBA6522. The sequence continues at coordinate 217,551 of JAJDWR010000025.1, forward strand.
CCTCGGCTACCAGGCCGAGGAAGACCGCTCCGTGCTGGACAAGACGCCGGAAAGCGAGGAGGAAGCCGTGTTGCTGGCCGCCGTGCGCCGCTCCGTCGAGCGCGACCCGGAGCGCTTCCATCGCATGGTTCCGGAAATACTCGGCGTGAGTGAGGAAACCACCACCGGCGTCCATCGGCTCTACCAGATGCTGGATCGCGGCGAGTTGCTGTTCCCGGCCATCAACGTCAACGACTCGGTCACCAAGTCCAAATTCGACAACCTCTACGGCTGCCGGCACTCGCTGGTGGATGGCATCATGCGCGCTACCGACGTCATGCTCGCCGGCAAGGTCGCGGTCGTGGCCGGTTACGGCGACGTGGGCAAGGGGTGCTGCCAATCGCTCAAGGCCCAGGCGGCGCGGGTCATCGTCACGGAAATCGACCCCATCTGCGCCCTGCAGGCCGCCATGGAAGGCTACGAGGTCATGACCATGGACGACGCCTGCAGGATCGCCGACGTGGTGGTCACGGCCACCGGCTGTGTCGACGTGGTCACCGCGAAGCACATGGAGCAGATGAAGAACAACGCCATCGTCTGCAACATCGGCCATTTCGACAACGAGATCCAGGTGGAGCGCATCCGCCACCATGAATGGCTGGAAATCAAGCCGCAGGTCCACAAGATCACCTTCCCCGACGGTCACAGCATCATCCTTCTGGCCGAAGGGCGACTGGTGAACCTGGGTTGCGCCACCGGCCACCCGAGCTTCGTGATGTCCAACAGCTTCACCAACCAGGTGCTGGCGCAGATTGAGCTGTTCAACAATTCGGACAAGTATCCCCTGGGCGTCTACACGCTGCCCAAGGAACTGGACGAGAAGGTTGCCCGCTTGCACATCGGCAAGCTCGGCGTCGACCTGGAGGAGTTGTCGCAACGGCAGGCGGATTACCTGGGCGTGCCGGTGGAAGGCCCGTACAAGCCGGAGCACTACAAGTATTGATCCCTGACCCGGTCCAGGCGTGAAGCGGACGGCCACACTCGCCGGATTCTGCGCGGCGCTCGCATTGGGCCTCGGCCTCGCCGCCGCCGGCCAGCCTCCCGAAATCTGCTGGACAGCCGGCGTCACGCTGTTGTGCGCTACCTGGTGGATCACTGAAGCGCTCCCCATCCCGGTTACGGCACTGGTGCCCTTTGCAGTCTTCCCGCTGGTGGGCGTGCTCACGCCCGCGCAGGTGGGGCAGGCCTACGGAAGCCCGCTGATCCTCCTCTACCTCGGCGGGTTCATGCTGTCCACAGCCATGGAGAAGAGCGGCGCCCACCGGCGCCTGGCGCTGGGCATGGTCAATACCTTCGGCGGTGCGGGGGACCGGGGCGTGGTGTTCGGATTCATGGCGGCCGCGGCGTTCCTGAGCATGTGGATATCCAACACCGCCACCAGTCTCATGCTCCTGCCCATCGCCCTGGCGACACTGGAAAATGTTCAGTCGCGGCGGTTGAAGATCGGGCTGCTGCTGGGAATAGCGTATGCCTGCAACGTCGGCGGCATCGGCACGCCCATCGGCACGCCCCCCAACCTGATCTTCATGCAGGTATACACCGACACAACCGGTATCCAGCTTGGCTTTGTCGACTGGATGACCTGGGGTTTGCCGGTGGTTGTCATTTTCGTGCCGCTGATCGCATTGTGGGTCACTCGCGGCGTTTCCCGGTCGCGAAACATCGTCGTTCCCGACGTGGGCGCCTGGCGGACAGAGGAGAAACGGACCCTGGCGGTATTCGCGCTTACCGCGCTGGCCTGGATGACTCGCACCGATCCCTTCGGCGGCTGGAGCACCTGGCTCAACCTGCCCCAGGCCAACGACGCCAGCGTGGCGCTGCTTGCGGTGCTGATGATGTTTCTCACGCCCAGCGGCAAGGGCGGCCGGCTGCTGGACTGGGAGACGGCCATCAAGATTCCGTGGGGCATCCTCATCCTGTTTGCAGGGGGAATCTGCATCGCCAACGCGTTTGTAAGCTCGGGCATCAGCCAGATCGTGGGAGAGGCGCTGGGCGCGCTTAGCACGCTGCATCCGCTGCTTGTGTTGGCGGTGATCTGCCTGTCCGTCACGTTCCTGACCGAAATCACGAGCAATACGGCGACGACGGCGCTGCTGATGCCGATCCTGGCCGCGGCCGCAATCGGTTCCGGCGTCGACCCCCGGCTGCTGATGGTGCCGGCGGCCATGAGCGCCAGTTGCGCCTTCATGCTGCCAGTCGCCACCGGCCCCAACGCCGTGATCTTCGCCTCCGGCCACGTGCCCATCCGGGCCATGGCTCGGGAGGGGCTCATATTGAACCTGCTGGGCGCCGCAGTTCTGAGTACCCTTTGTTTTCTCATCCTGTGACACGGTTCGGCCTGGAGGATTCGCATGAGCCTGTTTGAGATCGGCGCCTTCCTGATCGGGCTGTCGGCGCTGTTCGGACTCATCAACCACAAGTACGTGAGGGTGCCGCATACCATCGGGCTGGTACTCATCGCGCTGGCCGCCTCGCTGATGCTGCTGCTGATCGAGTCCCTGGTGCCAGCCGCCAACGTCGACACCCTGATTGTCGAAGTATTGGGACGGATCGACTTCCACGAAACGCTGATGCACGGCATGCTGAGTTTCCTGCTGTTCGCGGGCGCCCTGCACGTGGACCTGTCCGCGCTGCGCAGCCGGTATCGCACGATTGGGCTCATGGCGACGGCGGGCACGCTGCTCTCTACGCTGGTCATCGGCACGTGCACTTGGCTTCTGGCCGGCTGGGCGGGGCATCCGATTCCCTTTGTCTGGGCGCTGGTGTTCGGCGCCCTGATCAGCCCGACCGACCCGGTGGCGGTATTGGCTCTGTTCCGAACCGTCCCGGTGCCTGAATCATTGAAGGTGACGCTGGCCGGGGAGTCCCTGTTCAACGACGGCGTGGGCGTCGTTGTCTTTACCGTGATCGTCGGCGTCGCCGTGCAGGGCGGCGAACCCAGCTTCCTCCACATTGGAGAACTGTTCGCGGTGGAAGTGCTCGGCGGGATAGTACTGGGGCTGATCGCGGGCTACGCCGGTTACCGGACCATGTACCATCTGGACGAGCCCAACCTGGAGGTCCTGATCACGCTGGCGGTGGTCATGGTGTGCTACGCAGTCGCCATCAGGCTGGAAGCCAGCGGACCCATCGCCATGGTCGTGGCGGGGCTCTTCATCGGCAACAAGGGGATGGAATACGCGGTGAGCGAACGCTCCCGGGACTATCTCGAGAAGTTCTGGATGCTGCTCGACGAGATCCTCAATTCGGTGCTCTTCCTGCTGATCGGCCTGGAAGTCCTGATCATCGCCCGCAGCGGGTTCGAATACTGGATGGGCCTGCTGGCCATCCCCATCGCCCTGTCGGGCCGCTGGCTCAGCGTGTTTCTCTCCCGCGTGGCCGTTCGCCGCTGGGAGGCGCTTCCGAAAGGGGCGGTCCCGGTACTGACCTGGGGCGGACTGCGCGGCGGCATCGCGGTCGCCCTGGCCCTGTCGCTGCCGGCAAACGAGTTCCGGCCGTTCATACTCAGCATTACCTATGTTGTGGTGCTGTTTTCGATCATTGTCCAAGGGTTGACGGTGACGCGGCTGATCCGGCGCGTTGTCCCGACGCAATAGCCGAGAGACGCAACTATAGTGTGCACTAAAATAGTGTACACTACGCTAGCGTTATTCGGGGCGGGCAGGGAGTCGATCGTGAAAAATATCACGTTGAGTGCCGATGAAAATTTGATCGAAGCGGCGCGCCGCCGTGCCGTTGCGGAGCATACGACCTTGAATGCGAAATTCAGGTTGTGGCTCGCCGACTACGTTGGTCGCGAGAGGCAGGCCGCCCGGGCGATGCGGACTATTCGCGAACTCCAGGGCAAGCTGCGCGTTGGGCGCAAGCTGACGCGCGAAGAGATGAATGAGCGTTGAATTTTTCATCGACACGAACGTCTTTGTGTATCAGCTTGAGCACATCGACACTCGAAGAGCCGGCATCGCGAACGAATTGATCGAACGAGGAATCGCCACTCGGACAGCGTGTATCAGTTTTCAGGTGATCCAGGAATGCGTCAACACCGCGATACGTAAGGCCGAGGTACGGCTGACGGAAGATCAAATGCGCAGATATCTGGAGGACGTGCTGGCGCCGTTGTATCGGGTTCAACCGAGCGTTCGCCTTTATCGGGAATCGCTGGATATCCATTTCCGCTACCGTTTCGGTTTCTACGACAGTCTAATCGTCGGCGCCGCGATGGAAGCGGGCTGCAAAACGCTCTACACGGAAGACCTCCAGCATGGGCAGCGGATTGGAGGATTAACAATCATCAATCCCTTTAGAACATAGCCGGGCGGCCACCGGCGCCGGTATTTCTCAACGATCTGTTGGGTTGATTCAAGGCCGCCGCGGGCAAGACGCCATCGCGGGATCCACCAGGTTCCATTGCCTGCTCTGCAAGTTCACTAGCTGATTGCATGGGTGCGATTCCCGCCCGGTACGCAAAAGCAGAAAACGCACATACCGGATACGCATTTGTGCGTATTGGGGATTTCCTATCCGGTTGGTCCAAGCTGGTTTCCCGGCTTGACATCAATGCGTGAAGTTGGCGCGTTACTGTCGCAGCAGGCGGATATTTGGGGGAGGGGTTTCGAAATTGCTGCGAAACGGGTTGATGTCCAGACCGCCCCGGCGTAGGTAGCGCGCGTAAACGCTCAGGGCGGTGGGTTGGCAGTAGCGCTCGATGTCCACGAACATGCGTTCGACGCATTGCTCGTGGAATTCGGCGTGGTTGCGGTACGAGACGAGGTAGGCCAGCAAGGCGCTGCGGCGAATCCTTGGTCCCCGGTAGCGGATCATCACCGTCGCCCAGTCGGGCTGGCCGGTGACCGGGCAGTTTGTTTTCAGCAGGTTCGAATGAAGCGTCTCGGCGATGTGGGATTGCGATTCTACGCTGGCGCGCAGCAGCTTGGGATCGAGATCGTAGGTTGGTTGTTCCAGCTCTTCGGTATCGATGCAGTGCCCGACGGGTTCGCCTTGTGCCGGTGTCCCGTCCGACGCGGATGTATGCAGCCGAACCCGCGCCTCGGCACTGCAGACTGCGCCAAGGTCAGCGGCAATGGTGCGGCGCACGGTTTCCGGAGACTCGTACCGGCAATCATTGAGGGAGTTCAGGTAGAGCTTGAGGGACTTTGATTCGACGATGTTCCGCGAGTCCGCGGGGATCCGGAACTCGCCCGTGGCCACCGCCGGCCTGCCACGCATGTCGAGCCAGCTCAGCTCGTAGGCATTCCAGATGTCCTCGCCGGCGAACGGCAGGGCGCCGGCGATGCCCAGCCGGTTACGGCCTTCAGCCCGGGGTATCGACTGAAGCAGGTTTGGCGAGTGCTCGCCGGGTTGTCCCGCCGGGGCGAGGCTGCTCATGTGCACAAAGGGTACACCCACACAACCGCGCTTTCACGCCGGATCGCGGGCCAACCGAAAATGAGACGGGCCTGGGCGCCCGGTTCGGCGGACGAACTCGGCGTCCGGCCAGGCAGGCAGCGGCGCGTTGGTCCGTCGGAGCCAGTCTTCCAGGACATTCAGCAAACGGTCCCGCTGCACCGGCATCGCCCCGGCCAGGTTCTCCTGCTCGCCGGGATCTCGGGCCAGGTTGTACAACTCAACGCGATCGGTTTCGTAGAATTTCATCAGCTTCCAGTCGCCGGATCGCACCGCGCTGACCGGACCCGTTCGCCAAGGCGAATTCGGGTAACCCGGGAAATGCCAGTAGAGGGTTTCACGCTGCAGCGACGCGTTGGGATCGTCAAACAGGGGCGTCAGGCTCAGCCCGTCCAACGGGTAGTCCCCAGGTGGCGCGGCTCCGGCCACATCCAGCCATGTCGGGTAGAAATCGATCCCGATGACGGGTTCGTGGCTTTCGGTTCCGGGCTGTATCCCGGCAGGCCAACGAACCGCCAGCGGAACCCGGATGCCCCCCTCGTAGTAGGTGCCCTTGCCGCCCTTTAGGGGGGCGTTATCGGTGATGTCGGTGTCCCCGCGACCCAGGAAATCGTAGCCGCCGACGCCGCCGTTGTCGGAATAGAACACCACCATGGAGTTTTCGGCGAGACCGAACTCGTCGAGGGCATCGAGAAGCTTGCCCACGTTGGAGTCCAGCGATTCGATCATGGCTGCATAGGCCGGATTGGCATGGCCGCGTTGCGCGGGTTTGCGCTCGTACTTGCGGACCAGTGCCTCGGGCGCCTGCAAGGGTACGTGCGGCGTGTAATAGGAAACAAACAGAAAGAAAGGCTCCGCCCGGTGCTCGCCGATAAACCGGATCGCCTTTCGGGTCAGATAGTCGGTGAGGTATTCGCCGCTTTCGGCATCGTCGATGTATGCATTGTTGTTCGGCTCGAAATAGCCGCCTTCCCAGCCGTGGGGATTGCCGGCCTGGTAGCCACCGATATTGATATCGAAGCCCTGTTGCCGCGGTCCGAATTCGGGCGGATCGCCGATGTGCCATTTGCCCATGATGGCGGTGACGTAACCGGCCTCACGCAGCGCTTCGGCTACGGTCAATTTCTCAAGCGGCAGTTCCCTGGCGTTGTCCGCGCCTATCATCGCGAACGTGCGGGCCGGGCCCGCGTGATAGATGGGTTGATGCGGGTAGTACTGGCCGCTGATCAGCGCCGCCCGGGTGGGGGAACAGTTCGCGCCGTTGGTGTACGCGTGCCGAAATACCATGCCTTCGGCCGCCAGCCGATCGATGTTGGGTGTCTCGTAGTAGGTTCGGCCCAACGGATCGAAACCGTTGATGTCGGTCAGGCCCAGGTCGTCCGCCAGGATGAATACGATGTTCGGTCGATCGCGGTCGGAAGAATCCGCTGTGCCCTGGGCGTGGGCGGCTGCTCCCGACAACAGGATCGACAGCACAATGAGCGTTGTCCGGATGCCGGGTTCTCTCATGGTCGGGCAGGCATTAGGGGGTGGCAGCATTCAATTCATCGAGCAGGGCTCGGGCGGAGGGATCCGCCGGCGACATTTCCAGCAGGCGTTCGGCATATTGGCGCGCCTCATCGACTTCGCCGCCGTCCCGGTGAATCGTCGCCAGGGCGACGATGGTGTCGCGATGTCCCGGGAAGCGGGCGTGGGCCTCGCGCAGCCGTTGCAGCGCCGCCGCCCGTTCGCCCGTGGAATTCAGGGCGATGCCGATCACGTACTGGTAGTAGGGCTCGTCGGGCGCCAGGTCGGCGGCATGCTGTAGGGCTTCCATGGCCGCCTCCAGCTGCTCCGAACGTACCAGGGACAATCCCAGGGCGAAATGGCCGCTGGGGTCCCCGTCGTTGTTCTCGACGGCCTGTCGCAGCAGCGCCTCCGCTTCCTGTTCGCGCCCGTAGCGGCGCAGGAGGTCGGCCAGATTGATATAGGCGGCGGTGAACCACGGTGCTCGCTCGATGGTGGTTTCGAATGCCTCTGTCGCTTCTTCCAGGCGGCCCAGTTGGGCGAGAGTGCTGGCCGAGTTGAAGCGTCCCTCCGCGCGATCGGAGTTGAAGCGTTGTGCGGCCCAGTACTCCTCCAGGGCAGCGTCGAGGTCGCTTTGCCGGCGTGCGCTGAGCTGCTCGCGGGACGGCAGGAGGACCCGGGCTGCCGCCAGCCGTAACGCCCGCAAGGGGTGGGTCAGGAATCGCTGGGCGAAGCCGGCGCGGTCGTCCGGACTCAGGTTCTCGATCAGGCCCAGGGCGGCCAACTGCACCAGGGGGGCGTCGTTCTGGATGACCGCCTCCACCGTTTGCAACGCCCGGTCGTCGAGCTGCGCCGACAACAGGCTCAACGCGGTTGCGCGGACAATGGCGGGCGCTGCCGGGTCGTCGACGAGGGCGGTCAGGCGGGAACCGCGATCGCCGGACCACTGGCGTGCGGCGTGGAGGGCCTCCGCGTAGTGGGGTGTGCCGGAGCGGCCCTCCGGGAACCAAGCGGCGACGGTATCCGCGGCCCACTGCGCGCCTTCGGTCTGGTGGCATCCGTTGCAGGCGTTTGGCGTGCCCAGGGACACCGAGAGGTCCGGCCGCGGCACGCGGAAGCTGTGATCGCGCCGCGGGTCCACCACCATGTAGGTTTCCGAAGGCATGTGGCAGTCCACGCAGGCCGTACCCGGACCGTCGCCGGGATGTTTATGGTGCTGCGGACCAAGATAGACGCTGGCCTGGTGGCATTGGGCGCACAGCGCATCGCCCTGGACGCGCAGTTGGGTGCTGTGGGGCTCGTGGCAGTCGCTGCAAGTCACGCCGGCGGCGTGCATCGGGCTCTGCAGGAACGAGCCGTAGACGTAGACCTCATCCAGAATCTGGCCGTCTGCGTGATAGAGCCCCTCGTCCAGTAACGAGGGTTGGAACCCGTCCAGCAGCGGATCGCCGGGCTGGAACTCGTCGCTGAACTGGCTGCGGCGCGAGTGGCACTGGGCGCAGGTTTCAAGTTCCGTGCGATCCGCAAGCGGTGGCACTCGCTGGGCGATGACTGCGCCTTCGGGAAATTGCCACTGGCCCGTAGCGGCCGCCAGGCCCATGGGGACCTCCTCGGGCGCCTGAACGTGGTGAGAGCCCGGGCCGTGGCAGGACTCGCAGTCCACATCGATGCTGGAAAACGTCGTTTCGAAGCGATCTTCTTCCGGGGAATAGTTTTTGTGCAGGTTGGTGGAGTGGCATTCCGCACAGGTGCTGTTCCAGTTGTAAAAGTCGCCCGTCCAGTGCAACGGATCCTCGTGGTCCACTGCCTCGTCCGGGTAGAGATGGAACCAGCGTTGTCCGCCCTCATCGGCCGAACGCGAATCCCAGGCGATGTTGAGAACCTGGTAGCGGCCGTCGGGAAACTCGGCGAGGTACTGCTGGAGCGGCTCGACCCCGAATGCGTGTGTGATCTCGTACTCGGTGAGCCCACCGTCGGGGCCGTCCGTGCGCACGCGGTAGACGCCGTCGCGGACGAAAAACTCACTGGTGATGCCGTTGTAGGTGAACTGCGCGTCGTCGAAATCGCCGCTGATCGAGGCAGGACTCGCGGCGGCCATCGCCAGGTCATGGTGCGAGCCCCGCCAGAGTTCGGCTTCGTCCATGTGGCACGCGGCGCAGAGTTCGCCGCCGACATAGTCGGCTTGGACCAGGATGGCATTTTCGCCTGTCGAAAGCGCCACGCCGCCCGCGCCACCCGGCGGCTCTTCGTTGGCGCATCCGACAAGCAGGATCGCCGCAAGCACGGCCACCGATGGGAACGCCTTTCCAGTCATGACCGGTGGGACGCTGGATGCGCGGGTTGACGGCATATCAGCGGCCGGTTCGAGTCAGAGCGGCGGACGCTGACGTCGCTTGAAGAAGTCGTAGACGTAGCCGGCAATGCCGATCCCGGCAATCAAATTTCCGATCTGGGAACCAGATGTCGCGAACTCAATGATGACTCCGACGACGATAAGCACGAGGCTGATGACTCTCAGATTGAGGCTCATGTTCAAGGCTGGACTCCCGGGCCATTCCAGGCGGGCCGAGTTCTCCGCCCTTGTGGTCCTTGTTGCATCAACAACGTTTCTAACAGAGCCGCGTGGCGAGAGCAACGACAGCATGGCCTTGGGACGGGATGAACATGGTCCAGTTCAGGGTTGACCGCAGATAAACACAACTATATTGTTGTGTTCCTTATGCTTAAGTTCGACCCGAATACCGGCTACCTGCTTCCGGGCGACCACGCTGCTGAATGGTGCGATGTCCAGATTCACTTCGCCGAAAACAGCCATCGCACGCGACTGTTGGGAGGTTTGCTGGCTGCTTACCGCAACTTGGCAGCGGCTGGTTGCGGGGAACTGCTGCTGAATGGAAGCTTTGTTACGGAGAAGCCGCTTCCGGGGGACTACGATGGTGCTTGGGAAACGGCAGGAGTCGATCCAGATCGGTTGGACCCGGTCCTTCTCGATTTCAGCAACCGACGTGCGGCCATGAAGGCGAAGTACTTGGGAGACCTTTTCCCGGCTTCGGCGTTAGCCGCACCAGGCGTGCTCTATCGTGACTTCTTCAAGACAGACCGCAACGGTGTCGAAAAGGGCGTTGTACTGATCGATCTGGAGAGCTTGCCATGATTACCAACGAGAGGCAGTACAGGATCACGCGAAAGAAAGCGGCTGATTTTGCCCGCGTGATCGAGGAATTCGACGTGGCGTCAACCGAACGTGCCGACGTTCATCCGAGGCTGTTGCGTGCCGAACTGGATGGCTTGCGAAGCCAACTTGCCGACCTGCGCGAAGAACTCAAGGAATACGAGGATTTGAAGTCCGCCGATCCGTCCGCCATACCCGTGGGCTCGTTCGAGGAGCTTGCAGACGGTCTGATAAAAGCCAGAATCGCGTCGGGCCTGAGTCAACGGGCGTTGGCGAATCGTCTGGAAATAAAGGAGCAGCAAGTCCAGCGGTACGAGGCGACGCGCTACGGGTCCGCGAGTTACCAGCGACTGTGCGAGGTTGCGCGCGCGCTGGGAATCATGTGGAACCAACATGACTGGAGGCGGGATGAACGGCAACGACATCCCGGCCAAATGATCGTGCCGGGCGACCGCCATCAGGTGCGGCGCGATTCCGGCAGATGGGTGTTTGTGGACATCGGCTTTTCGCGGGACAAGCGGAGTTGCGGCATCGTGATCGACGATTCGGAACCGCGTGAGGTCCGCTATGGCGACCTCGTATCCGAGATTGCGCGTGAGATGGAGAAATGCCCGTCTCCACTGAATCTGCTGATCGAAGCGCCGCTATCCATAGCGTTCAACGCAAACGGAAACCCAACGGGCCGCAAGATCGAGAAACGGGGTACGCAGCATCGTTATTGGTACGAACCAGCAGGGGCTGCCGTGTTACTGGCGACCATGCACCTTTTGCGTCGCCTGCATGACGTGCCCTCTTCGAGAGAAGTTCGGCTTTTCGAGGGTTTTGCGTCCTTCAAGCCGAGGGAAGCACGCTCCTCCCATGCGGACGACGTATTGAATCTGCGAAGTGTTGCTTGGGGCGAGAAGGGAACAATCGTCGATGAAGACGGGCTGAAGATGAGGGATGATGACATCCTCCAATCGGCGTTCGCCGTGTCGGGAATGGACTTTGGAATTCCCGCCGTGGTTGTATTCGAGGATTTCTGAAGTCACTGACTGGAGAGGCCGTGCTCAAGGCTCGCGTTCAACTGATTTTCGGCGCACTGCTGTTTTCGACGGGTGGCGTGGCCATCAAGGCGGCGACGCTGACCGGTTGGCAGGTGTCGTGTTTTCGCAGCCTGGTGGGAGGTCTGGTCATACTCCTGCTGATCCCCCGGGCGCGTCAGGGCTGGACGTGGCGATCGCTGGTCGTGGCCGTTCCGTTCGCCACGACCTTTACGCTGTTCACACTGGCCAACAAGCTGACGACGGCGGCCAATGCGATGTTTCTGCAGGAAACGGCGCCGTTCTACGTGCTGTTGCTGGGACCGCTGCTGCTGGGCGAACGCATCGTGCGGCGTGACCTGGCCTTCATGGCGGCCCTGGTGGCGGGGCTGGTGTTGATCCTTGCTTCCGGCGGCGAGCCGCTGGACACGGCTTCCAACCCGCATTTGGGAAACCTGCTCGGCGCGTGTACGGGCATCTCATGGGCACTCACGCTGACGGGCCTGCGCTGGCTCGCGTCCCGTTCGGGTTCCGGCAGGGATCAGCCGGAAACGGCGGTGGCGGCAGGCTGTTTTCTCGCCGCCGCGGCCGCCGGATTGTTCATTTTCCCACTCGGCAACACCAGCAGTCTTGACTGGCTTGCGATCGCCTACCTGGGAATATTCCAGATTGGTCTCGCGTACTTCTTCGTCACCCGGAGCATGAGGCGGCTGCCGGTGATCGAAACCTCGCTGCTGCTCCTGGCGGAGCCCGCGTTCGCGCCGCTGTGGGCGTGGTTGTTCTTGTCAGAGGTCCCCGGCGCGCTGGCCATACTCGGCGGGACCGTGATCGTTCTCGCGATAGGCGTCCATTCGCTGCGCCGCAGACCGGTCGCGACGTAGCCCCCTGCACTCGAGGACTGGAAGGTGCCCTGCCAGGACCGGAAGGTACGCTGCCCAGACAGGCCCGCCGCGATTTGACCTTGTCCTTTTGCGGACGGGCCGCCGTCAGCCCGCCGATTTGCCCGGACGGCTACTCCAGGAACGCGTCCTTCAGCTCTACGCATGCATACGGTTCAAAAGGAACATCCGACGGGAAGACCGTGTCCTGGCCGGTGTAGGTTCCTGTGAAGTAACGCGGATCTTCCGCGGTGTAGCTTCGAGTGAGCCCCTGGGTCTCGGCGTCGTAGGTGAAGCGTTCCACGACATGCAGGTCTTCGCTGTGCGGGACGAGCCCGCCCGGGCCGGCGACGATGAACCCTGCCTCGAACCCGATCGTGTCGACGATCAGCGCGCCATTCTCCCAGCGCCCGATGGAGTGGCCGGCACGGCTGGGAACGATATCTTCGGGATGTTCATCCAAATTCATGCCGATCGTACGGACGATGTCCATGAACCCATACCTGAGCGTGATTTCCTCGTCCGTCTGGACGATCTCGTTGACGTGCCGATCGAACTCCCAGTCGAACAGGATGTTGACCGCCATGCAATGGAAGCGCGGATTGTTCTCCTGATGGGTCAGCCCTGCGATGGCTTCCCGGCCGGCGTCCGTCATCTCGAGCGCAGGCCCGCCGCCGCCCATTCCCGCCCCCATGGCAGGGGCTCCCATGGCCGGGGCCATTCCGCCGCCGGTAGCGCCGCCCTGGGGGTTGCGCTGCGGCGCGGCCCACGTGCCCGATAGCTCAAGCCGGCCCGCGACGAGCCGGTCTGCCGAGCCGGTGGGCGCGTCGAGTACCCGGCGTTGGTCATAGCGCTGCAGCACGCTGCCGTCAGCAAGAACGACGGACCGCAACGCGCAGGCGTGGGGCTCAAGTCTGCCCTGACTCCCGGTAACCGTGATCGTCTCGCCGATCGGGAACAGGTCTTCGGTCCAGCCGGCACGCCGCAGGAGGGAGCCCGCCTGCAACTCGCAGCGCCACGGCGTGACCGTGCCGTCGGATTCGGTGGCGTCGAAATAGATGTATCCGTGCGGATTGACGAAACGGACTTCGGTCACGGCGCCGGTGACCTCGACCTGCTGCGAAGCATCGAACTGCCCCGGGCCATGATGTGCGTTCGCGGCAAAAGGCATGATCGAAAAAATCAGGTAGTGATGGAAGCGCATGCTGATCTCCTGACGAGGTATTTCTGGCGAAAGTACGAGTTCTGTTGCTCGCGTCCGGACTTGTCCCCGGATAATCTTCTCACAACGACCGCCCGCCTGCCGAGCGTGTATCGGTGCGAATGGCCAGTGCGTACGCGAGCCGAATTCAAATAAGATAGTTACACGATGCGGGCCATTCCCAAACCCGGAGGCTGAAATGAGATTCAGAAACCCGATTGCCCTGCTGGGGCTCCTGCCGTTGGCGGCAACCCATTCGCTGGGTCAGGAAATTCCTCCGGGCTTTCTGGATCCCGAGCCCATTCTGCAGGCGGCCGAGGCGGCCATCGGTACCGAGAACCTGCGCTGCGTGACGCTCTCCGGGTCAGGCTACAGCGGCCTAGTCGGGCAGCAGCGTCTCAACGGTTACAACGTCGACTGGCCCCGCGGCGAGCTGAACAACTACACCCGGATGATGAACTGGGAGACGGGCGTCATGTTGGAGACGTTCGACCGGCCCCCCGGACAGAATCCCGCGTCCTGGAAGTACGGCCTGGGATGGCTCGGCGGGACCCCCGTCCAGCAGCATTCCCGGCAACGGTTCATGGTCAACGGCGAGTACGGCTGGCACCAGGATGGCCCCGAAGGCGAGCCGGTGGCCGCCAGGCCCGAAGATGCGGCGAACTGGCAACTGGACATGTGGCTCAATCCGCACGGTTTCCTGAAGGCGGCGCGAATGCCGGGCGCCAATCCCGTCGCCACCTGGCGTTGGGAGCTGGGCGAAATGGGGCGCGACGGTCCCACGACGACGCCGGAAAGGGTCAGGATCGTCTCCATCACGGTTCTCGGCAAGTACCGGGTCGATGCGACGGTGAACAGCGAAGACCTGCTCCAGCGCATCCACACTTGGGTACCCGATCCGGTGCTTGGTGACTTCAATTACGAACACGAATTCTTCAACGACAGCTACGCAGACCTGGGCGACGGCATCCGGTTCCCGATCCGCTGGCATTCCCATCAGGGCTGGGACGACAACTATCAGGCCCAGAGCATCAACGCCGGACACAATGCCTTCGGTGGAGTGTTCGACGACATCCGGGCGAATCAATGCCCGGACTCGGTCACGGTCCCGGACTCGGTGCGCGAGGCTGAATTTGCGGTGACCGTCGAGTCCGAAGAGATCGCGGACGGCGTGTATCTGCTGGGCGGTTCGTCGCACAACAGTGTCGCCGTGGAGTTCGAGGACTTCATCGCGGTCGTCGAGGCGCCGGTGAGCGAACAGCGCAGCCTGGCGGTCATCGACGAGGTGGTCGGGCTCATCCCCGGCAAACCGATCCGCTTCCTGGTCAATACCCACCAGCACCACGATCACATCGGCGGCCTGCGCACCTACATGCACATCGGGGCGACCATCGTCACGCACAGGCTGAACTACGACTTCTACACGCGTGACGTGCTCAACTACGCTCCGCGCACGCTGCTTCCTGACATGGTTTCGCTGTGGCCCCCCACCGAGCTGGCGGAAGGCTACTACTACGAGCGCTACACGGAGAACTACGTCATCAGCGACGGCGAGCGCAACCTGAATCTCTACTACGTGCACCCGCTCGCGCATGTGGACGGCATGACGATCGCGTTCCTGCCCGGCGAGGGCATTCTCGTGGAGGCGGACCTGTTCGACACGCACGTGCCGCCGCCGTCCGAAGCCACCGCTGCCAATCGCAGCCTGCATAACCAGGTCGCACGGTTGGGACTGGACGTGTCGACGATCGTGCCCATCCACGGCCGGCCCGCCGCGTGGAGCGACTTTCTGGAGATCCCGGGCTTGGCTGAGTAGCGCCTGTTGACGCCAACCGAGGCAACGCCGCAGACTCGCGATTGACTGGCAGCAACCTGTCGGGGCAGGGGTCCCGGCCGTGTCAGAGCGACCCGTCGGAATAGACGATTTCCCCGTCTACGATGGTGAGGACCGCCCGGGTTTCCCTGATTTGGCGGGTGTCGGCCTCGAAGGGATTCCGGTTCAGAATGACCAGATCGGCCAGGAAGCCGGCCTTGAGCTGACCGCGTTCATGCTCCTCCCTGGTGAACCACGCTGCACCTCGCGTGAATCCACGCAGCCCCTCCATCAGGGTGATCTGCTGGGGGCCGCGGCCCAATGAATCCGCGGTGAGGATGTCTTCGCCGCGATAGTTCTCGCCAGTGACCATGAACTGCAGGATAGTCCAAGGATTGCCGGGACCCGCGAACATGCCGTCCGCGCCGAATCCGAAGTTGAGGTTCGGCGTGTCCACCGCGGCCCGATACGGCGGACCGGAGTACTGCCACCCCGGAAACAGGAAGCGAACCGCCTGAATTCCGGCGCCGACACCCAGCCCAGCCAGGTTCGCCAGATCCGCCGCCGTGGCATCGTTCAGGTGCTCCAGAGAAGCATGCCGGTCGGCGAGTGATCCGATTCGGCAAGGATCGTCGCGACTTACCGCCCGCCTGATGCCCTCGATCACCTGGGCAATCTGGCCGGCTTCGGCGTGCTGGTGGAACGACCAGTCCGGTCGCCGCAGGAGAAAAATCACAGCCTCCTCGATGGAATCGGCCGTCGGCGCGGCGAGAAATTCGCCCAGTCCCATGTTGCGGAAATAGGGGCCGCCGACGCGACTCAGATGGAATCCCTCGCCAGGGATTTCCTCGGGGCCGGCGCATTCCATTGTCGCCGCGAGGGGGGCGGCGCTGAGCAGGTTCCGCAGCGCGGCAACCCCACTCTGGCCGTCGACCCCAGGGGCGCCCGCCGGCCGAATCTGGTAGCGGTTTCGAACTGTGAGTTGTCCACGGCGGGCCAGTTCAAGCAGCGGCATGAAGTCCTGTGTCTGGCGAAATCCGCTGCCCCCGGCATCGCCCACACCGACCAGTCCGATGCCATGCGACCAGCGCACCAAGTCGAGGGTGCTGCGCGTCTGCTCTTCCAGCGTGTTGTTCGCCCGCGTCCATTCGTATACCTGCTGGTTCAGGTCATTGCTCAACGAGCCGTCAGCGGGAATTTCGGCGACCGGCGGCACGGCGGGCGACAGACCATTGAAGAAATTGATGGCGCTGGAGTTCATCTGTCCCGGACCGGTGAAGGTGGCTCGGTTGAAGTCTTCCGGACCCGCCCCCACGGGAGTCGGCGTGAATCTCTGGGAGAACAGGACCGCGTGGTCTGGAGCCCACTCATCGAGTTCCTGCCGGGTGGGGTACCGCCCGGACAGTGGATCGTCGGGGTCCTCAAGAAACTGCAGATGATTGTGGCGGCCGAACAGGGCGATCCATTCGCCCTCCGGCACTTCCGCGGTCCGTGCCCGGATTGCGGCTTCCAGGTCCTGCAGCGTGAACGCGTTTTCGCCGCGATGCAGTGCGTATCCCCAGGTGATCGCGCTGCGGTTCCAATGCAGATGCTGATCGATGAGTCCCGGGATCACGATAGCCCCCCGGGCGTCGATGACGGTGATCCCGCCGTCGGTCGATTCCGCCTGGTCGGCGCCGTCCGCAGCATCCGCTCCCACGGAGACGATTCGATTGCCCCCGATCAGCAACGTATCCGCCGTCGGATTTTCGTCGTCCATGGTGACGACGTTGGCATTGACGATCCTGATGTCGTCAGCGTAAAGGCCCTGCGCGCAGAGTACGGTCAGCAAGGCAACCGCGGCAATCAGTACTTTCTGCGGCCCCATCGTTACAGGTTCCTTTTGATGGCGTAGCCGCCGCTGCCGGCGGTCTTGCGGCAGATCGAGCAGTAGCAGAGATTGAACGGATAGGGGTGGGCGGAGCGCACCGAGAAACGCACCGCGCGGCAGTGGCAGGATCCCTCCAACAGCATCGCCCTCTCTCCGGTGTCGTAACCTTGCGCGCATTGTATCCTCTTGCCGCAACCCTTCCGGCAATGTCCACAGGTGGCGATTCCGGTATCATCCGCCGCCTATCCGTACGGAGACGCTCCATGGGCTTCTCGACCAGACAGATTCACGCGGGTGTCGAGCCGGACGCGGAGACCGGTTCGATTCTTACGCCGATCTACCAGTCGACGACCTTCGTTCAGCCGTCCGTGGACGACTACCTGTCCAAGGGTTATTCCTATTCCCGCAGCGGCAATCCCACGGTGCGGGCGCTGGAACGCAAGCTGGCCGTGCTGGAGGACGGGTTTGATTGCACCTGTTATGCGACCGGTATGGCCGCCATCCAGGTGGTCTTTCAGGCCTGCCTCAACGCCGGCGATCATGCCATCGTTTCCGATGTCGCCTACGGCGGCACGTATCGCCTCAGTACCAAGGTCTTTGCGCGATTCGGCGTGGAGTTCAGCTTCGTGAACACGGCGGACGCCGCCGAGGTGGAAGCGGCGGTGAAGCCGAATACGGGACTGATTCTCACCGAGACGCCCGCCAATCCGAACCTGAAGCTCACCGACATCGAGGCGATATCGGAGATCGCCCGGGCCCGGAATATCCCCCACGCGGTGGACAACACGTTTCTGACGCCGTTCTACCAGCGGCCGCTGGAACTGGGCGCGGACATTTCGATTCACAGCACCACCAAGTACTTCGACGGCCACAATGCCACCGTGGGCGGCGCGGTGATTGCCGCCACCGAAGAACTGGACGAATCCATCCGGTTCATCCAGAACGCCAGCGGGGTGATCATGTCGCCGTGGGTGGCCTGGTTGACGCTCCAGGGCATCAAGACGCTGTCCATTCGCATGGAGCGGCAATCGGCCAACGCGCTCGCCATTGCGAAATTCCTGGAGGCGCACCCTAAGGTCACTCAGGTCGCCTATCCGGGCCTGCCGTCGTTCGCCCAGCACGAACTGGCCGGGCGCCAGGCGACCGGATTCGGCGCCATGCTCTGGTTCGAGGTTCAGGGCGGCGTCAGCGCCGGCAAGCGGCTCATGGACTCGGTGCGCCTGTGTACCCTGGCGGAAAACCTTGGGTCCGTGGAGACGCTCGTCACGCACCCCGTGACCATGACCCACGCCGACGTGGAGAAGGCCGAACGGGAGCGGGTCGGGATCAGCGACGGTCTGGTGCGCCTTTCCGTGGGCCTGGAGGATGTGGAAGACTTGATTGACGACCTCAGTCAGGCGCTGGAACGCGTATAGGGAGCGGCCATGCACCTGGCCGAGATCAGGCTGTATCCCATCAAGTCCTGCGGCGGCATCTCCGTTGCTGACGCAGTCCTTGAGGAACGGGGCCTCCGCGGTGATCGGCGCTACATGCTGGTGGACGAGCGCGGCCGGTTTCTCACCCAGCGCGAGCACCCGCAAATGGCGAGGATCCGGGTTCGGGAATCCAACGGCGGTTGGGCCGTGGACGCGCCGGGGCAGGAAACGCTGCTGTTGCCCGCCAGTCTGCCGTCGGGCCCGCAGCGAACCGCCACCGTTTGGCGCGATACGCTGGAACTCACCGAGGCGGATGCCGCCGTCAACGGTTGGTTCAGTACAGCGCTGGATTTGCCGTGCCGGCTGGTTAACCTGTCCGACGGACACGTGCGGCGGCTCAGGCCCGGGCGCGGCAAGGACACGGACCAGGTGAGTCTCGCCGACGGCGCTCCGGTACTGTTGACCGCCACGGCGTCGCTCGCACAACTCAACGAGCGGTTACCGAGGCCCGTTGGAATGGTGAACTTTCGTCCCAATCTGGTTGCTGAAACGGTTGTCCCCTTCGAGGAAGACCGGTGGGGGCGAATCCGGGTCGGAGAGTCCGAGTTGGACGTGGCGTGGGCCTGCACGCGCTGTGTGCTGACTACAGTCGATCCCGCGACGGCCACCAAGGACCCGGACGGCGAACCGATCCGCACCCTGAAGACGTTTCGCCGCGGTCCGGAAGGCGTGATGTTCGGGCAAAACCTGATTCCTCGCCGGCTGGGCACGGTGAGGGTCGGCGATCCCATCGATATACTCTGAGGGGTCAAGAGGACCTGTCGACATGAGAAAGGAAACCCGTCTCGCACATCATCCGCGGGCGAAACTGCCCAAGGGAAACGAGTCCCTGGTGGAGCCCGTGTACCGCTCTGTGAAGTTCAGGTTCGGGGACATCGCCTCGTCACTGACACCCGAAGCCCGTGGCGAAGGATACGAATACACCCGCGACGCCAACCCCACCACGCGGCAACTGGAGCAGTTGACGGCGGAACTGCAGGGGCGTGATGACGCCGTGTGCGTATCCACGGGGATGGCCTCCGCCTGGCTGGCTGCGCTCGGCAACCTGGGCGCCGGGGACCGCGTTGTCTGCTTTCTGGAATCCTACCGGCCCATCCGCGTCATGGTACGGCAGCGGCTGTCCCGGCTTGGAATCGACCATGTCCTCTTGAGCGTGCACGATCTGGAGGGTATGGAGAAGGTCTTTTCGGCCGATGACACCCGGTGCCTGATTTTCGAGGCGCCCACCAACCCGATGGTGCAGGTGCCCGATCTTCGTGCCATCACGACGCTGGCCCGGGCGCACGATGTGGTCACCATTCTGGACAACACGTTCGGGGGGCTGCACAACCACGGGCAGTTCGATATCGACTACTACATCCACAGCCTGACCAAGTACGCCAGCGGTCACGGCGATGTCATGGGCGGTGTCGTGATCGCCGACCGGGAGCGGCTCAGGGACCTCAAGCCGCTGGCTACCAACATGGGCGCAACCCTGGACCCTGGCGCGGCGTTCCTGATCCTTCGCGGATTGCGGACCTACGCACTGCGATATCGCCGTCACTCGGAGAGCGCCTTGACAGTGGCCGAATTCCTGAGCGGACACCCCCGGGTCGAGCGGGTCTGCTATCCGGGTCTGGCGGACGATCCGGGCCACAGGCTGGCTTCGGAACAGATGGACGGCTATGGGGGCGTGCTGAGTTTCGACCTCAAGGGCGACGGGCAGCAGGCGTGGCGGTTCATCGACGCGCTGCAGTTGTTTGCCACGGTGTCGAGTATCGGTTCGACGGAGTCGCTGGTTGCCCCGGTGAAGCTGTATTTTGCCGGTGACCTGAGCGAGGAAGAGTGCAGGCGGGCGGGCATACGCGAAAATACCGTTCGCCTTGCCGTTGGACTTGAAGATACCGGCGACCTGATCGCCGACCTGGAACAGGCGTTCTCGGCGGCTTTCCAATAGCCCCATCGGTTGCGCGGCAGACGCCGGGGGAATTGAACAGCCAGTCGTGCGAGAGTTGCAAGGCTGGCGGCGCCAGGCTTGAGCCGCCGATCCGTGCCTCCCATGCTATGCTCTGGAAGGCTATAGATCGCCTGCAATGCTCCGTCGACAACAGCACATCATGCAGTTGAAATTGCGCATCGGGATCGCTGCGCTGGCCGGTGCTGTCATGGCGCTGCTGGCCATCACGGACGCCCACGCGCAGTTCGGCCGGCGCTGGCAAATCGAGCAAAACAACCCTCCCGCCACCGAGTTGATCGTCGCCCGCTGGCGGTTCGGAACCAACGGCGCTATCGGACACATGGGCTGGGCCCACAACTACCCCAACTCCGACGAGAACTTCAACGAGTTCATCGAACAGTCCACCGGCATCGATATCCAGGTGCTGTCGTACCGCATCGTGGACCTGGGGAGCGAGGAGGTCTTCGAATACCCGTTCGCCTACGTCTCCGAGCCTGGCGAGATGGAACTGACAGATCAGGAGGTCGAGAATTTCCGGCAGTTCATCGAACGGGGCGGATTTGTGCTGATGGACGACTTCGACGGCTCGTGGCAAATGGCGACCATGCGATCGGAGGTTGCGCGCGTCTTTCCCGACCGTCCTTTCATAACGCTGGAACCGAACCACCCTCTCTTCAAGGCGCATTTCGACCTGTACGATCTGAACGGCATGTCGCCCTATGTGCCGGGCGGCACCATCACCTACTACGGCATACTGAACGATGCCGGCGACGTCGTCATCGCGGCAGGCCACAATAACGACCTGGCGAACTTCTGGGATTGGTACGATCAGGCGCGCATGCCGCTGGAACCGGCCGCGGACGCGTTTCGCCTGGGCATCAATTTCGTCGTCTGGTCAATGACCCATTAGCGCCGATATCAATGGATTCGGCGCTTGCCGGTCCGGCTGCGGCGCGTAAACTACGGATTTTCGCGACAGCCGCCGGGTTTCACCCCCGCTACGGTTCCGATGGAGTTCGAGATTCATGCGTATCCGTGGGCAATTCTTGATCCGCCGGCAGGCGGTGGAAGGCGCAGTATTCGTCGCCGGCCACGCTCGGCGGATCGCGCTTCTCGCCGCGCTTGCCTGGGTGTCCGGCGCTGCCGCCCAGGAGGCGGTGGAGGAAGCGATCGAAGAAGTCGTGGTCGTCGGCGATCTCGGCAGTCTGCCCGACGAGGACGTGCAATCCGTCTTCGGCTTCGGCAAGTCGCTGCTGTATACGCCCAGGTCCGCCTCCACGGTCAGCGAAGAGATGATGGCCCGCTTCGACATGCGCGACATCGACGAGTTGATCGCGGTGGCGCCGGGGAGTTTCACGCAATCTTTCTTCGGCGTCGCCGGGTCGCTGGATATCCGGGGCACGCCGGGCGAAACGTACTTCCGGGGAGTCAGGCGGCTCGACAACCCCGGCAACTACCCGACGCCCATCGGCGCGTCCGACCGCATCGATATCGTCCGCGGTCCGGCGTCGCCCATTTACGGACCCGCCAAGATCGGCGGGTACCTGAACTTCAACCCCAAGTCCGCCAGGGTCGAGGAGACCGGCGGACTCGTCGACAGTACCACGGGCGCCGTAGGCTTGGGTTCAGGTAGCTGGGACAAGCAGATTCTCACCGCCGAAGTCGGTGGCCCGGCCCGCCTGGGGGATCGGGACATCGGCTACTATCTTTACTCCGAGTTCGAGAATTCGGGCAGCTACTACCGCAACAGCGGTGTCCGCCAGACTCTTTTGCAAGCGTCTTTCGACGCCAACGCAAGCGAACGGCTCAACCTGGAGTTCGGCGGCATGTATCACGAATACACCGGCAACCAGATTGCCGGCTGGAATCGCCTGACCCAAGAACTGGTGGACCACGGCACCTATGTCACCGGACGGCCGCTGCCGCTGGATACGGACGGCGACGGCATGATTTCCCACCAGGAGTTCGACATCGACGGCGACGGCTTCACCGACCTGAACCCGTTTGCCGCCGGACTGGTCCCGGGCAGCCCCGAAGCTCTCGACCCCGGCGCCCCCGGCGACGGTGTCTGCTCCATTGGCGCCACGAGCCTCTTCGGGTGCACGCCCGAGCTGTTGCGCCTGGTCGATGTGGGCCGGGCCACGCTCGACGGTAGCCAGGTTCTGGTCGCGCCGGACGATGTCGTCGCGAACGACGTGCTCACGCTCTACTTCGATGCCGTCCTGAGTCCCGCTGCCGGGGGATGGGAGTGGACCAACCAGCTGTTTTACGAGGCCTACGACAACCTCAACGAGAACGCGTACGGATTCTCGCAGTTCCACGACACCTGGGTGATCGAGGACAAGCTCGTGGCGGCCAATTCCTGGCGGACAGGCGGCGCAACGGTTTCCGTGCAACTCTCGCCGTCACTGCGCTTTACGAACTTTGACCACGGCGACGATTACACCAACGAGTACTTCGACCGGCGCGACCTCACCGGCCCTTCCGGACCGCTGGATGCCCGGCTGCTGGCCACACGGATCGACGGCGACTACACCGAATACTACATCGGCGACTACCTCGACCTGGGGTTGGCCGCCCTGGCGGACGTGACCTGGGACAACGGGTTCAGCGCACTGGCCGGCGTTCGCTACGACACGATCGACATGGAGAGCCGCCAACCGGTACACAAGCTCCTGCTGGCCAGTTCCAACAACTTCTGCGCGCCTCCCGACGATTCCTGCGTTCGGGTTGCGGCGGCGGACCGGTTCGGAGGTTTCTCGTGGACGCTCAGCATCAGTTACGACAGCCGTCCCGGACTGATTCCCTACGCGACCGTCTCAAGGCAGTCCACTGTCATCGCGGGGCAGGGAGCGGAGATCACCACGGACAACATCGCCGGCGGCGGCGCGTTCGATGTCTCCAGTCTGCACGAGATCGGCCTCAAGGGCAGCTTGCTGAATAACTCCCTGTACTTTGCCTTGTCCTTCTACGAGCAACAGCGAACCGACTTCTCGGCCCAGGCCACGGTGACCAACCAGGCATCGCAGACCAAGGGCGCGGAGTTCGAGATGCGCTGGGTGGCCAGCGAGAAGTTGCTGTTCACGCTGGGCTATTCCGATATGGAGGTGGTCAACCTCAATACGCTTGAAGCGGGTTCGCGCTTCAGTTTCATCGGCGCCGATGACATTCCGGGCGTGGCCCCCGAAGCCATCTACGGCGGCACACTGGGCGGCGCCGTGATCCGGCCGGGCCGGCAAGGCGCCCGCCGCGCCGGCATGCCCCGGAACATCGCCTCGTTGACCGCCACCTACGACTTCGGCAATGGCGTGGCGGTCAGCGGCAGCGCCGTCGACGTGGACGCCGTCCACTCGGGGTTCTCCAACTCCGTGAAGTTGCCCGCCTATACGCTCATCAACGCCGGCCTGGTTGTCGAGACGGGGAACTGGACATTCAGCGCGGCGGCCAAGAACCTGACCGACGAACGCTACTTCAGGGCGAACTTCCCGAATCTCTTCGGCGGAGTCATCGTGCTGCCCGAACTGCCGCGCAACTACCAGGCTCGCCTACAGTATCGCTGGTAGGCGGCCGTTACGGCTTGACTGCGTACGCGGTCAGTGCGCGGCCGCCTCCGGCGGTCCGAGCGCGATCGAACGCACGAACTGCAGGATGGCCGCGCTGACTTGCGTATCCTGAGTACCGATACTTATGTTCGGCGAGTAGTGGTTGTGGCCGACGAGCTGGACCACCCGCGGCATGCTGCCCGACTTTGCGGTCACCTCGGCCACCAGGTCCACCATGGATTGTTCGGTTCCGGGATTATCGAATTCCGAGATGGTGACCATGATGGGAAGATCGGTCCGTTCGACATTGCCGATGGTCGATATATGCGGCCATCGCGACAGATCCTCGCCGAAATAGGCCAGGCGGTTCTCGGAAGGTGCGTCCGTGTCGGCGCCGTAGCCGCCCGAGATCAGGATCACGCCGGCGGCGGCGGGAATGCCAGGCTCCAACACGTCCGGCCTGAAAGCATACGTGGCTGCGTGGGACGCGGCCGCCGACTTCCCGATGACGAAGATCTTGTCGGGGTCACCGCCGTAGTCTGCAATATTGTCCTTGACCCAGGCCACGGCATGGCCGACATCGTTGGCGCCGTCGGGCCACTTCGCATCCGGGATGAGACGGTAGGTGGCATTGACGCCGACCAGGCCCAGGCTCGCAAAGTAGTCGGCCACGTTGCGGTTGCCGTCCTTGTTGCCGCGGACGAAACCGCCGCCGTGGAAATACATCACCACCGGACTGGCGTCGTCGTCATTGCGCCGCGTATCGATGTGGACATCGAGCAGGTTCCGCTCGTGCGGTCCGTAGGCGATATTGCCCGTGACTTCAATCTCGTCCGGTTCGTAGGTCCTCGGTTGGTCGGCGTAGAGCCCCGACGTCTCCGCTGCCGCCACACCCTGTTCGGTGACCCGCCTGATCGCGGCGGCGAGTTCCGCCGGCATGCTGTCGCCGGTGCGTTTCGCTTCCCGGCATACCTGTGCGTCATTGGTGGTATGTGGATTGCACAGGAAGACTCCTTCGGACGATGCGACCATGGGAAGGATCGCGCCGAGGGCGAACAGGACGGAGAGCGCGATGGATGCGTTGTGGCGGGACATGACGTTACCTCTGTACTTGTTATGGTCAGCCGGTAGCCGAAACGGTGGCTGAATCACCGCGTTCCGGTGTCCGGTGGTATACCCATGTAGTTTAACGCTACTTGAACCAGTCGGGCACCGGCAGCCCCTTCGATGCGAGAAATGCCGGATTGTAGAGCTTGGACTCGTAGCGCTGTCCCGAGTCGCAAAGCACGGTCACTACGGTCTTTCCGGGACCCAGAGCCTTCGCCAGGCGAATCGCGCCGGCCACGTTGATCCCGCTGGAACCGCCGAGCAGCAGGCCTTCGTCCTTGAGCAGGTCGAAGCATACCGGCAGCATTTCTTCGTCGGGTATGCGGAACGCATCGTCGATCTTCGCCCCCTCCAGATTGCCGGTCACACGGCCCTGGCCGATGCCTTCTGAAATTGAATCCCCTTCGGATGCCAGCACGCCGGTCTTGATCCAGCTATAGATTGCGGCCCCCATGGGATCGGCTGCCGCGGTGACGATGTTCGGGTTCTTGCGTTTCAGAAACTCGCTGACGCCTGCCAGCGTACCGCCGGTACCGACCGCGCAAATGAAGCCATCGACGGTGCCGTTGGTCTGCTCCCAGATCTCCGGTGCGGTGCTCACCTCGTGCCCTTCCCGGTTGGCGACATTGTCCCACTGGTTCGCGTAGAGCACGCCGTGGGGTTCTGTTTCAGCAAGTTCCGCCGCCGTCCGCTCGGCGATGTGGACGTAATTGTTCGGATTTCGATACGGCACCGCCGGCACTTCCCGAAGTTCCGCGCCGCACAGCCGCAACGCATCCTTCTTTTCCTGGCTTTGCGTATCCGGCATGAGGATCAGCGTCCGGTAGCCTCTGGCATTCCCCACCAGGGCCAGGCCGATACCCGTGTTGCCCGCAGTGCCTTCCACGATCAGTCCGCCCGGTTCCAGGACGCCGCGGCGCTCCGCATCCAGCACCATATACTTGGCCGCCCGATCCTTTACGGACCCGCCGGGATTGAGAAACTCGGCCTTGCCGAGAATGGTGCAGCCTGTGAGCTCGGATGCCTTGCGAAGCTTGATCAGGGGCGTATTGCCCACCGAATCCACGAATCCGTCGCGAATGTCCATATCTGTTTTCCCAGAAGTGCCTGTGCCCATCGCCGGCGGATCAGGAAGATTGGGCCGTCGCCGGCCGTGAACCCCGCGCACGAGGCACCGGGTACCGGCCGGCGGCGGGTGCGGCGTCGCTCTGCGTTATTCGGTGACCGTGATGGTGATGACCTCGGACACGATCGGCGGCAGGTGCGGTGTGTGCAGGTGGTCACCGACCACAAGCTGCAGCGTGTGCTCGCCGGGTTCCAGCGTCAGTTCGGCTTCCGTCTGGCCGAGCCCGAAATGCACCGACTGCTCGGTCTCGGGCAGCGGCAGGTTGAACGGCGGCATTTCATCCTCGCCGACGTCGACGAGCACATGGTGGTGCCCTGTATCGGGAAAAATGATGCCCGCGGGGGCGACACCGATGCCGCGGAGTCCGAATCGCACCAGGACCGGGGAGGTGACGGTGTCACCGTCGGCTGGAGACTGAAAATAAACCTCCGCGCCTTCCGGCGCCGGCGTCCGCGGCATTTCGGGGATATCCTGCGCAAGGGTGGTAGCGGCGCCGGCGGATAGAAGCAGCCCGGCAATAAGTGGTATGGTTCTCATAAGTTGTTCCTTCAATGCGGTGATACCGATCTCGATGGTTCGATGAGGCAACGCTTGGTCAACCACATCGTCACCGGTTGCGGGATTTTGGCACAATACGACAAGAATGTGCGCGAAGTGAACTTCTGTAGTCGCCAGGTTTCATAAACTACAGGAAGTTTCGTTCTGCAAGGAGAGGACCATGCGTCTCGGGGACATTCCACTCAGGTTGTTGTTGGTCTGCGCAGGCGCTGTACTCCTGTTGGGTTGCAAGAGCCAGTCAACGGTGCCCCCGCCCCCCAGCGGTGGGATGCCTTCCCCCAGCGGCGGGATGCCCTCGCCGAGCGGCGGGCAGCAATCCCCGAGCGGCGGGCAGCAATCCCCGAGCGGCGGGATGCCGTCTCCGAGAGGCGGGATGCCCTCACCGAGCGGCGGAATGCCTTCCCCGAGTGGCGGAATGCCTTCCCCGAGTGGCGGGATGCCGTCCCCGAGCGGCGGGATGCCGTCTCCGAGCGGCGGGATGCCGTCTCCGAGTGGTGGTATGCCCTCGCCCAGTGGTGGTATGCCCTCCCCGAGCGGTGGGATGCCCTCGCCGAGTGGTGGTATGCCTTCGCCCAGCGGCGGATTCCCTTCCCCGAGTGG
>JAJDWR010000048.1 GCA_022825505.1 Gammaproteobacteria bacterium
CGCAGCAGGGCGAGCTTGTAGGTTGACGACTTGCGGTCGTTGAGTACCACGTGCCGGAGCAGCGGGAGGGCGCCGGTGCCATCGTCCGGGAGCCGGAGCCAGATGACCTCCCACGCGATCCCGTCCCGCCCGAGGAAGTCGGGAACACGCTCGCTGCGAACCGTTTGCAGGCCGTGCCGCCGGGCCAGCGCTTCCACATCGGCGGCGGTGGCCGGCTCCATCGGGCGTTCTGCGGGAGGCGGCCCCTGGCGCAGCGTCAGCATCATGCTGCCGCCGGGACTCATCACCGAGACCAGCTTGCGGAACGCCTGGGCGCGGGCGCCCGGCGGCACGTGCATCCACACCGCGCTCAACCAGATCAGGTCGAAGGTGAGCTTGGAACGCAGCACCTTTTCCGCCGCAGGCAGCGTATCGTCCATCCACCGGATATCGGGGGAGCGGTGGAGCGCTTTCGCCGCACGGCGCATTCCTGCCGCGGGCTCGGCCGCGACGACACTGTAGC
This sequence comes from Gammaproteobacteria bacterium, assembly GCA_022825505.1. Taxonomy (GTDB): domain Bacteria; phylum Pseudomonadota; class Gammaproteobacteria; order Steroidobacterales; family Rariloculaceae; genus UBA6522. Next base: position 503 of record JAJDWR010000048.1, read on the forward strand.
CATTCGCGGCGAACCAGGCTGCATCTCGTCCGGTGCCGGCGCCCATGTCGAGGACGCAGGCGCCCGGATCCGGAAGGAGATCGAGGACGGATGCGTGAACTTGCTCGAAGGGGAGGTGTTCGTAATCGGGTGCCAGCTTGGGGGCGTTGGCGTTGTAGCTGGCTACTACGTCGCGGACGGTGAAGGGGGCGTGGTCGCGGTCTTGGTCGTGGCCGCGGGTGCTGTCACGGTCACGGTCGCGCTCTCGGGAATCTGGCGGTTGGCGGTTCTTCATTCTTCCCGCCCATTGTACGTAATCTGCTGAATCAACCTGGCGCGTGAGCATGAACCTGACGGGTCCGGCCCTGAACCTGCGGTCGCGCTACAACGTCGCGCCCGGCGTTGCCTGAATCCCGCCGACGGGTTCTACGAGTGGGAGCGCAAGGGCAAGGTCAGGCAGCCCTGGTACTTCAACCTGGACGCACGCCAACTCGACTGGTCATCGTGCGTCCCGCTGGATTCCTCGGAGCCTACCTAAATTGCCGACGGCGCCTGGCGAATTGCGCGCATTCAAGACGAGGGACGTTGCCAATCGAACGGATCAACATCAGGATATTCTTTTTGGTACTCGGCAAATTCCTGTTTGTCCAGCGCATACCATTCGTCGTAGGGATAACGTCTGAAGAACTCGCTGATCCGCTCGCGAAAGTGCTCGTCCGCCACATGGTTAAGGCGCCCCCGACGACGTGTGCGAAGCTCCATCAAGTCGTTTAGCGGAAGGCAGAGTGTCACAAGGAAATCAGCGGCCATCTTCCGGTTGAATCCGACACGCTCGTCCGGCGGCAAGTAGAACCACTTCTGGTTGATGCGAGCGTGCTGGGTCAGGAGACTCTTGTATCCTTTTGCCCTGGTATTTTCGTGTGCCTTACGCTCCACGGACAGGAACGGTCGAATCTCGCAAAGTGTGATGTCGCGGCTACGTAGCGCGTCGCAATCCTGGGTGGCGACAATGGCGGCTACCGGCCGTACAGGAACGATCAACGTGGCAGGCTCCGGGAGGTTGGCCAAATCGTCCCATCTCGCTATTCGTTGACCGTCGTCCTCGGCCAGTATGACTTGTTCAAGCGATAATTCGACTCTCGGTAGTCCGACGAAGATGTCTCCCTGCCTGATTGGCGAGTCCGGCTCCGGAAATTCGTAGATCACTCATGTTCCAATTGAATGCCCCGACGGGCCTCATTCTCGGCGAGAGTCAATCGTTCCCGTTCCGCCCGCCTTAGAATTCCATGCGCAATTCGAATCGCCTCCGCGCGGGACACTGCTCGACCTGTTTCGGCTTGTAGTCGCTCTGAAAATCGGCCGGGCAGCAAACGACAGTGGGGATCGCCGGATATGCTTGCAACGGCTACATTTTCGGCCGGCGTGGGCGGGACGCTCCTCTTGACCTCCAGGACCGCCTCTACCAGCGGTTTATTTGTGAGAGTTTTACGGGCCATCAGGTGGACTAATGAGCTTCACCCTCCCCCGGGAGGGTGTTCGGTGTTGCTGGATCGTCTGGTCGAGTGATGCGTGAACACACGGGACCAGAGACTCCAGGATCAGAGGGGCTCGCTACACTTTGCTCCATTCTCGAAACGCTGTCGAACGGTACCACTATAGTTTACGGGCGTATACCAGAAGAACAGAATCTGCGCGAACCGCTCAATTGGTCGCTCAACCCGTTTACACTTTTTGGCCAAGAATTCTACTTTCAGCACCATCGACGCCGTCAAGACGATGTCGCGGCGATAGGCCAGATCCCACCATTCGAGTATCCAGGACCGGGACCGCGCCGGTGCCATCGTCCGGGAGCCGGAGCCAGATGACCTCCCACGCGATCCCGTCCCGCCCGAGGAAGTCGGGAACACGTTCGCTGCGAACCGTCTGAAGGCCGTGCCGCCGGGCCAGCGCTTCCACATCGGCGGCGGTGGCAGGCTCCATAGGGCGATCTGCAGGAGGTGGCCCCTGGCGCAGCGTCGCCATCATGCAGCCGCCGGGACTCATCACCGAGACCAGCTTGCGGAACGCCTGGGCGCGGGCGCCCGGCGGCACGTGCATCCACACCGCGCTCAACCAGATCAGGTCGAAGGTGAGTTTGGAACGCAGCACCTTTTCCGCCGCCGGCAGCGCATCGTCCATCCACCGGATATCGGGCGAACGGTGGAGCGCTTTCGCCGCACGGCGCATTTCTGCCGCGGGCTCGGCTGCGACGACACTGTAGCCATTCGCGGCGAACCAGGCCGCATCTCGTCCGGTGCCGGCGCCTATGTCGAGGACGCAGGCGCCGGCATCCGGAAGGAGGTCGAGGATGGGTGCGTGAACTTGCTCGAAGGGGAGGTCTTCGTAATCGGGTGCCAGCTTGGGGGCGTTGGCGTTGTAGCTGGCTACTACGTCGCGGACGGTGAAGGGGGCGTGGTCGGATTGGGTCCAGTTGGTCACTTGTTGGATTGGCGTTTTGCGCGGTGATCGGATTGTGAGCGCAACTGCTTACGGGTATTGTTTGGTTGACGATGAACAGATGTGATGGGTGGTACGGAGACCGTGTCAAGTGCGAAGCGAATCCTTGCGATGCTGCAGTGCCGCGCCGACGGCGATGACGAGCGATTTTACACAATTGCGCTGCAGGTAGCGGCAGCAGAAGCGCGGCAGGGCCACCGCAGGGTGGCGGAAGGAATTCGAGAGGCAGTGGATAAGGCCCGCACGCACTCGGGGCGGGGACAGACTGTAGCTGTACCGTTCGCCGCGCCGCGTGGAGACCTTGCTGATCTGATTGAACTGCGCAGCCCTTCGCATCGGCTCGCCGATGTCGTGCTGAGCGATAAACCGCGCAAGCAGATCGAGGGACTTGTTCGGGAGCAAGAGCGCAGAGACTGGCTTCGGGAACACGGGAAAACGCCGAGTCGGCGAGTGCTCTTGGTCGGACCGCCCGGGTCGGGCAAGACGATGACGGCCGAAGCACTGGCCGGGGTGTTGAAGCTTCCGTTGTTCGTGATTCGGCTGGAGGGGCTGATCACACGCTATCTGGGCGAAACGGCGGCCAAGTTGCGTCTCGTGTTCGACGAGAGCGCGAAACGGCGCGGCGTGTACCTGTTCGACGAATTCGACGCCGTGGGCGGTCACCGTGGGGCCACCAACGATGTGGCGGAGATGCGCAGGGTCCTGAATTCTTTTTTGCAATTCATGGAGGAGCCGAATGCAACGGATAGCGTGGTTGCGGGTGCCACGAACTATCCCGATCTTCTCGACCGTGCGCTGCTTCGAAGGTTTGACCTTGTTCTGCGTTTCTCGATGCCGACGGACGAGCAGGTCAGAACCATAATCAAGTCGTATCTGCGCCCGATGAGGTATCCCAGGCTGGCCTGGAAGGGGATCATCGAGGCTGGTGCCGGGTTGAGCCAGTCCGAGCTCGCACGCGCGACCGAGAAAGCGGTCAAGACAGCAATCCTGGATGAGCGGAACACAATAAGAACACGCGACGTCGTTGGCGCGCTGGAAGAGCGTCGGGAGATGCGCGAGGCGTTCATTGGCGCAAAAGGTTCGCGTTAAATAGTGGTCTCCCGCTACGACTTACCGCACCTCGACCTGTCGAGGAGGGTACAGGCCGAACTGTACACTTCGGCAGGAACCAACCCGATTGGTGCAGGAACTGCGCGCAGCCGCGAGGAGCACGGCGGCAAACTCAGAGGGGATCTGGCAACCGCCTACCATGCGTTCGACTCGGCAAGGCGGATGGACGAGCGCCTGGACCAGCAGGAGGGCGCATTCCTGGAACTCGAGATGAAGCGAGGGGCCAAGGTCGAAACGGTTGAACGAAAAAAGGTCGGATTCACGCCGGGAGCTGCAAGGCGCGAACCGGACGACAGACGCATCGTCGGCCTCTATGTTCCAGACGAATCTCGCGAGGTATTTTCGGAAATCCTCCGCGAGTACCAGGAAGGCGACCTGACGCCAAAGGGAAACCCGCGACGTAAAGAGTTCGTCGAATCCATCGAGTCTATCCGTCAGGCTCGCCTGGAAACGTTCTGGACGGACGATCCCTCGAGACTTCCACCGCCGGGTGAGCAAATGTGGTGGGAGGTCTGGTGCGTGCGTGCGCTTGAACGGGAACTGGAAGAGTTGATCGAGACGCTGGGGGCTCGGACGGGAGACCGGGAACATCGGCTGTATTTTCCGGAGCATGCGGTGGTCCTGGTGCTGGCCGACAGGGCAACGATCGAGCTGATGCTGTTCGCACGGCTGTCGATCGTCGAGCTGCGCAGGGCGAGCGACAGCCCGACGTTCTTTCTGGACGAATTGGACCGCGAGGAGCAAACGGCGGTGGCCGAGGAGCTGGCGGAGCGAACCGAATGGCCAGGTATCGACGTGCCGGCGGTTTGTCTCCTGGATACGGGCGTCAATCGTGCGCACGTACTGATCGAGCCTACGCTAGCGGTGGCGGACATGGCTGCGGTTAACTCCGCTTGGGGCACTGCCGACTCGGGCGACGGCCACGGTACGGGAATGGGCGGAATCGCAATGTTCGGCGATCTGACCCCTTATCTGGTTAACGATCAGGTGGTATCGGTCAGCCATCGCCTGGAGTCCGTGAAAATCCTTCCGCCGCAGGGATTCGATCCTACAGAGGAGCACTTGTACGGCGTCGTGATGAAGCAGGCAGTCGCCTTGGCGGAAATTCAGCGGCCAATGCGGCCACGAGTGTTTTGTCTTGCAGTAACAAACGAAGATCGTAGCGGAATTCGGCCGACAACATGGAGTTCGGCCATCGACCAGCTTGCGGCGGGTGTAACGGAAACGCAGGAAAAGGAGCCGCGCCGATTGGTAATTGTGTCGACTGGAAACGCGCCCAACCCGATTGCGGTGGAACAGATCCAGGAGGCCGACACGGTGGAGATAGAGGATCCCGCACAGGCCTGGAACGCGATAACGGTGGGCGGGTATACCGATCTGATCAATATCCAGGAACGGAGATTCGAAGCGTATTCGCCACTCAGCGAGGCTGGCGACATCAGCCCTTTTACACGAACGTCCACCCTGTGGGTTCAGGGGAAATCCCCGTTCAAACCCGATATTGTGATGGAAGCGGGCAATCGGGTTGTGTCGCCGGCTGGGACGGACGCGTATGACGCCGATTCGCTGGCCCTTCTGTCGACCGGTCCCGATACGGATCGTCAACCCCTGGTCGCGTTTCGGGCGACAAGCGCCGCGACGGCGCAAGCGTCCCGACTGGCGGCGCGGCTGATTGCTGAATTTCCGGAGTTCTGGCCCGAGACGATACGGGCGTTGATGATTCATGGCGCAGATTGGACTCCGCTAATGAGGAACCAACTGATGGCTGCACCCAACAAGAGTGCGGCGTACGCTCTCTTGAGGCGCTTCGGTCATGGCGTGCCGACATTCGAACGGGCGGCTGCATCGGCTAGAAATCACCTGGCCATTGTTTCGCAGGCCGAAATTCAGCCATATAGGCGCAGCCCCAGGGGGATGAACGAATGTCACTATTATTCGCTGCCCTGGCCCAGGGCTGCGCTGGAGGATCTTGGCGAAATTGACATCACGCTAAAGATCACGCTCTCGTACTTCGTTGAACCGAACCCGGGTTCGTCCGCATCGTTTGATCCTTACAGGTACCAGTCGTTTGGGCTGCGATTCGATCTGAAGCGGCGGTCAGAGACGACGCCCAATTTCATGAAGCGGTTGAACAAGCAAGCATGGGAAAACGATGATGACCGCCCGGACCCAGATCGCGACAACGACAACTGGCTGTTTGGAACCAATTCAATGTCGGCTGGGTCGCTGCACAGCGATGAATGGACGGGACCTGCCGTAAATCTGTTGTCCAGGGACATGATTTGCATCAAGCCCGTGGGGGGCTGGTGGAACAATAGGGCCAACGCGGACGTACGGGCGCAGAGAGCCCGCTATTCGCTTGTACTTTCCTTGCGGTCTGAGGACAGTGATATCGATCTCTATACGCCAATTGCCTCCGTGATTCGAGCCGAGACCGAAGTGGAGGAAATTGGAATTCGACCTTAGGCGCTCGACTATGGACGAGCTACTGTTCCATTGCAGTAACGGCTTGAAGTGGACACAACGCCAACATCGGCGGATTCTGGCGTCTGACCCAGGTCGTCGGTAAGCTCGCTGAGCCATGTGCGGACGCTTTACGCAACGGTTTTCCTAGCGGGAAGTTCATTACTTCATGAATCTGACGGGTCCGGCCCTGAACCTGCGGCCGCGCTACAACGTCGCGCCCAGGTTCACTACTTTGGCAAATACGGCCGAGGGACGTGAGCGTGAACTCTCGCCTTCGCAGCGAGATTTTCTTGACGATTTTGCGGCCAAGCTCGCCGAAGGCGCAATGGAGGGCAACGACGAAGCCTAGAATGCAACCTCACGCAACCCCATTCCACTGAAATTCCCCCGCAGGCCCAAAGCGGCGAGAACGTGCCGAACGCGCCTGCAGGCGGCGAAAGCCCTCCTTGACGAAGGCCAGCCGGGCATTGCCGGCCGGGTGCTGGGGCAGGTCTTTCGCGATAAGCGGCTGGAAGGAGCGGACCCAGAACAGCGCCACCAGGCCGAGCGGCAGGTCCACGAAGCGCTCGTCCCGGCCGGCCCGCGCCAGGCCGCCGGCGCCGTCCGCGATCCGGATCACCGTGCGCAGCAGGGCGAGCTTGTAGGTTGAGGACTTGCGGTCGTTGAGTACCACGTGCCGGAGCAGCGGGAGGGCGCCGGTGCCATCGTCAGGGAGCCGCAGCCAGATGACCTCCCACGCGATCCCGTCCCGCCCGAGGAAGTCCGGAACACGTTCGCTGCGAACTGTTTGAAGGCCGTGCCGCCGGGCCAGCGCTTCCACATCGGCGGCGGTGGCCGGCTCCATCGGGCGTTCTGCGGGAGGCGGCCCCTGGCGCAGCGTCAGCATCATGCTGCCGCCGGGACTCATCACCGAGACCAGCTTGCGGAACGC
>JAJDWR010000021.1 GCA_022825505.1 Gammaproteobacteria bacterium
GGTACCGAAGCATCTTCCGGGACCTCTACAGGGAAGACCGGTCGCTGGCTATCCGCCGGGACAGTTGGGGCTTCGGGCTGGGCGTATTCGGCAATGCGGCGTTCTACGGCACTTACGCCTGGATCGTGATCACCACCGTTCAAGGGGCCATTACACTGGGCGATATGACGATGTACCTGCTGGTCTTCAAGCAGGGGCAGGCATCGGTCAGTTCCATGCTCACGGCGATCGGGGGCATGTACGAAGACAACCTGTACCTCTCCAACCTGTACGAGTATCTGGAGCAGGAGTCGACCCAGCGGGCAGGCTCGGCCGTCGCCGGCCCCGACCTCGACGCTGGGCTGGAACTCACCAACGTCAGTTTTACCTATCCTGGCGCGAGATTTCCGGCGCTGCGCAACGTCAATCTCAATATTCGCAGCGGCCAGAGTGTTGCTATCGTGGGCATGAACGGTTCCGGGAAAACGACGTTGATCAAGCTGATGGCGGGGCTCTATTCGCCGGCAAGTGGGACGATCCGCTTCCAAGGGCAGGAACTCGAAGACTGGGATCCAGCGCAACTGAGAGCAGCATTCGGAATTATCTTCCAGGATTTCAACCGCTACCAGCTCAAGGTCGGCGAGAATATCGGCGCCGGCGACGTGGAACACCTGTGGGACGAACCGCGCTGGATCGACGCGGCTTCAAGGGGCCAGTCCGCCGCGTTCATCGAACGCATGGAGGACGGCTATCACACGCAGCTCGGCCGGTGGTTCAACGACGGCCAGGAACTGTCCGGCGGCGAGTGGCAGCGCATCGCGCTGTCGCGCGCGTTCATGCGCAGCGGCGCCGACGTGCTGGTACTCGACGAGCCCACCGCCTCCATGGACGCGCAATCCGAGGCCGAAATCTTCGACCACTTCCAATCGATGACCGCTGGCAAGATCGCCATTCTGATCTCCCACCGCTTCTCAACCGTACGCCGGGCAGAAAAGATTGTCGTAATGGACGAGGGCAAAGTGGTCGAAACAGGCAGCCACGAGAGCCTGCTCGAACTCAACGGCCTCTACGCCCGCCTGTTCGAACTTCAAGCCCGCGGCTACCGGTAATTGGATTCAATGGGTCCCTTGGACTCATTGAGTCCGCCATACATTCATCAGCGGTCGAACCGCGTGTCAACCGACACGCATCGTGGTGTCAATGCACGTCCGCCTCATCAAAGGGTTCGGGAAGGCTTGCGACAATTCGCACCGTCTCGACGCTGACGTGCACGATGCGGCGAAACGCGGTAATCAAATCCCGCGGGTCGTCGAACCAACCATTCGGATCGTTGACGATGCCGCTGCGCCGGTCCCTTACAATCCGGTAGCGATCAATGAACCATTCGAGTGGTGTGCGGCCATTGACTTGGTATTCGTGCGCTTCTGCGGGGATTCCCACAAGCCGGATATGATCGTTGATGGCGAGGGCGGAACAGTCGTCGTCAACAAAGCGCATTTTCTTCGTGCCAATTCTGAAATGCTCCTCCCGCGGTTCTCCGTCGCCGACATACGCCATCTCAAGCGGATATTCCGGTCCGCTTTCGTATCCGAGATGCAGTTCCGACAACTCGCATCCGGCAGCCGAGAAAGCGCGAAAATCCGGTGCGAAGGGAATGCGCGGCAACTCCTTCGCCAGATCGTTTCCGAAACGCTCGCGATACTCCGGAGAGTGCAGAATCCCATAGACGTAGTGAAAGATGTCGTCCTTCGTGATCGAGTTGTCGTGGTAGCGAACCCGGAACGTCCGCAACGCAGTGTCAGTGATGTTATCGATGCGGTCGGGCGCCTTTGGGAAGAGTTCCCCATGGTCAAAGATGCCCCCTTGCCTCGTAGGCCCACCGGGAGAAGCACTGGCCAAATTCGAGGAAATGGAGGTCCGGCATTCGGTCGGCGACGAGAACGGAGAACGGCTTGTTTGCGCCGACGCCCGGAACGCAGATGACCTTGTTCTCCGCGTGTAGCGGTAGCGCGGGAAGCACTGGCCCTTCGAGATCAGTTCCAGATCCGGCATGGTATCGGCGATGATGACGGAGAACGGCTTGGTCGATCCCACGCCCGGCAAGCAGACCACCTGATTCTCTCTCTCTCTCTCTCTCTCTCTCTCTCTCTCTCTCTCTCTCTCTCTGCAATTGTCATGCCAGATGCGCTGATCAGCGCCGGAAACATCCTGTCCATCTGGTACTTCCTGTTGACGAGCACGTAGTCGACATAGCAATTCTGCTTTACGAACGGTCGATATTGAGTTTTTGAGATATTGTCTTCGGAATATGTCACCGATTTTCGGCGGGCCAAATTGTCCTTGAGTGCTTGATCCCACCGAACATTCGAGGAGTGCTGCTTTACCAAGTCGTCAATTGAATACTCGGGATGTTCTTCGCGAACGTGAATAGCACCCATGTAGTCGTCCACCATAGCCTCGGCATTGGCGGCGCAAGCCCTGTTGGTGAAATTGTAGATGTAGGCGTCCCGGCTGGTCGCAAACCCCCTTGAGTAGAGTTTGAAGATCGAGTTATCCGTCTTCCCCGCTTTTGCCGCCTTGGTTCCCATGGGATAAAACGCCTGAAACGCCTCATCCCGCTGGCCAATCCAGTCATGGTATTTGTCAGGCGTAATGGCTCGCCACTCAATGCCGCTAATCGACCTCGTTTCATTCAGAATCCCGAGCTTCTCCTCGCGCTTGAGGTAATCGCCGATATCGCGGTAGAGAATCCGGCAACCGTCATGGCCCGCGTCCGGGTTGCGGACCAGAACGGTGATCGCGACCGGCGCACGCGAGCCTTGGCCGAAGATCTTGCCCCCTTCCCGGCGTGAACGCTCGCCTTGCGTACGCTGGTTACCCCGCAGGTTCATCACATAGATCGTGCTGAATTCTTCCGCCAAGCACGCCCGCACCCCGGAATCAACATTCCCGTCGATCCAGGAACCGTTGGTCACGAGGGCCACTACACCCCGGTCGCCAACGCGATCCGAGGCCCAGCGGATCGCCATCTTGTAAGTATCGTAGAGGCTGTTCTTCAGCGTGGCGGTCGAGCGGGCGGCATAAGTTTCGGCCACCCGTTTCTCGATCTCCGGGTACTCAACATTCGGATTGTCGTCCGCGGAACTCCTCTGCCCCACCGACCACGGCGGGTTTCCAACGATGACCTGGATCGGCGTGTTCTGCTGACGTTCCACGCGCTCGCTGTTGTCGGGGAGCCATTCCTTCGGAAACCCGGCCGTCCTTTCCGTATGCAGGTTGAACGTATCGGTCAGGACGATGCCCTCGAACGGCTCGTAGCCGCTTTCGTCCCCGCGCCGGCCGTGAAACGCTTCCTCAATGTGAATAGCGGCAATGTAGTAGGCCAGCAGCACAATCTCATTGGCGTGCAATTCCGTGTGGTACTTTCTCGAGAGGTCCTTGTCCGCGATCAGCGCAGACTGGATCAGCCGGACGAGAAAAATTCCCGTACCCGTGAAAGGATCGAGCACATGCACGCCTTCGTCGCTGAGGCTGCGCCCGAACTCCTGCTGCAATGCGTGATCCGCGCTCGCCAGAATGAAATCAACTACCTCGACGGGCGTATAGACGATGCCGAGCCGGTCCGCCTCCTTTTTGAGCGCCGTGGCAAAGAACTTCTCGTACAGTTCCATCAGCACACGCTGGCGGGCCTGGCTGTTGTCTAGGCCCCGGGCGCGCATCCGCACGCTCTCGTAGAAGGATTCCAGATCCCGGGTCTCGTTCTCCAGCCCGAATTCACCGAAGTCGTTTCGCAACGCGTCGAGCGCCCTGGCGACGGGATTACTCCCGGCGAAGTCGTAATGCTCGAACAGGGCCTCGAACACGGGCCGGGTGAGAATGTGCTGGGCCATCATCTCGATGGCATTGTCGCGAGTAATCGAGTCGTTGATGGAGACTCGCAGTTCCCCACGTAATGCGTCGAACCATTCGCGCAGCGCGTCGTTTTCCGGATTGGCCAGCAGGTTTTCGATTCGGCCCGTCAGCCGCAGAAAAATGTCGGCGACGTCCTTCGCCCAGGTCTCCCAATACTTTCGATCACCGCACTTTTCCACGATCTTCGCGTAGATCGCGCCGGGCGGCAGATCGAGCGGCGGGAAAGGCAGGACTCCGGGCCTTGGAAGCCCGTCGGCGTCTACGCCGTCCCGCCCGTTCGTGCCGTCGCCGCCGAAAATAATTCTCTGCGTCGGCGTCCGATTCAGGTCGATCTGGTTGATCTCGGCATCGAAGCGATCATCGTGGGAGCGTAGCGCCCGAAGCACGCCCCAGACGGCCGCGAACCGTTCATTGTTGTCCAGAGCCTTGGCGGGATCGGTCCCCGCGGGCACGGTTACAGGCAGGATGATGTAACCGTATTCCTTGCCCGGAGACTTGCGCATGGCGCGTCCGACTGCCTGCACGATGTCGACCTGCGAATTGCGCGAACTCATGAACAGCACCGCGTCCAGCGCCGGCACGTCGATACCCTCGGAAAGACACCGGGCGTTGGATAGAACACGGCACGCGCCCGGCGTATCGCCCTTCAACCAGTCGATCCGCCCCTTTCGGTCGAGTGCGTGGTGTTGGCCGTCGACATGTTTCACCTCACAACGGAAGGCGTCCGGCCGTTCGCGCTCGGGAAGCAAGCCCACGGCATCTTCGACGATGCCGCCCCAATACCTTTCCAAGCGCTTCGATGAAATGATGGTGTTGGTAAAGGCAATGGCACGCTTCAGGCGGCGGCCCGAGCCATTGCCGCGATGGCGATCCGAGCCGGTGCCGGAATCGTCACCGGGTCGCGTGGCAAAACGGCCTTCCGGATTCTGAAGCGCTTCCCAGCAGCCAACTATCTTCGCCCGATCACTCAGCGCAATCTTTTTGCCGTCTCCGGCCAGACTCGACTGCATCGCCTTGTCTATGCGATCCTCGGAGAGTGCGAACACCACGACCTTGTAGTCCGCCAGCAGATTCTGGCCGACGGCCCGCGAGAACGGCAAACAATGGAATTCGGGGCCGTAGGTGGCCTCATCGTCCATGGAGAAAACTTCCACATCGTGACGGGAAGCCTTGGCCTTGGCGGCTTGCGTGTAAAGGCGGGGCGTGGCCGTCATGTACAAGCGACGTTTCGCCCGGATTCGTTTGCCGTCGTGCACAAGCACGAACGGCGAGGTCTTGTCGCCGGGCTTGTCGATGCCGGTGGTTCGGTGGGCTTCGTCGCAGAGAACGATGTCGAAGGCAGGTGCGCCCTGATCCTGTGCTTCTTCCACGATACCGAGTGAGTGATAGGTTGAAAACACCACCGTCATGGCATCCGAGCGGGTGACCTGCAGCGCCCTGTAAATGACTTTTGGATCCGTGGTGACGGGTATTTCCAGTTCCTGAATCGGCGCGTCCTCGTCGGTGCGCCCGGCCCGTGTATCCGAACAGATGCCAATGTAGCTGTGCGGCACGGCTTGCTGCTCGGCCCACTCGCGCATCGACTGCTGCAACAGCGAAATCGACGGCACCAGGTACAGGGCGCGCCCGCCGACACCCGCCATAGATTCCGCGATTCGCAGCGCGGTAAAGGTCTTTCCGGTTCCGCAAGCCATGACGAGTTTGCCGCGATCTTGGTCCCCGAAGCTGCCTGTCACATCATCGAACGCGGCTTGCTGGTGGCGTCGCAGACTGTACGGTTCGTGACGCCAGGCGAGGTCTTCCGGCTCGCTCCGGACAAGATCGGGCCAATCGACCGGGCGGCTTGCGAGGTCCCCAAAGCGAAGCACCTGACATTCGGGCTTCAGCCCAATGATTGTCTTGCGCGCGTTTGGTCCCCACTCGTCACCGGTATCCACGAACAGGCGTCGAGTGAACGGTTCGCGCGCCGACGCAGCGATGAAGTTGTTCAGGTGCCCCATCTGCAGCCTGGTGCCCGGCTGGTAGCACTTGCATTGGATCGCGCAATGACCTCCGTCATGTTCTTCGGCAACCAAGTCGACGCCGGTGTCGGTCCCGTCGAATCCGTGTTGGCGGGAGGCCCACTCGGGCCACAGCCAGACGTCTCGAAAACGATCCCGATAGACGGGATCCTTCTGGAAATACGCCTTCATGAGCCGCTCGAATAGCCGGCCTTTTTCGGCCTCGGTGCTGGCAATGGACCGGATGTGATCCAGAACGGATTGAAACCCGTTGTTCATCTAGGTAACCGTTTCGGTGAAATCATGCCCTTTCGCGTCTGGATCGACTCATTTGTTTGCATGGACGTCGATACAAAAATGCCGTCAACCATACGCGCTTCTTGCTTTGGTTGTCGCAGGATTGCGCCAATGCGATCAAGGGGTCGATACTCTACCCCACACCGAGCCCGTCACCAAAATGGTCGGCCAGTTCAGTCGTTTCAGTGAACAATGGTCGCCCAATCCAGATGCGCAGCGACGCAAACGGTGGTGGGATTTAGCGCCGCGAGCCGGTGGTTGAGCGACAACTCTGGTGGAGATATTGATGCCTTTTCCAGACGGTGACAATTTTGGCATCGGTGGGCATGATATTGCCCTCAAACAAGCTTGCGGGAATTGTGGGCCCTTAGTCGGAATGAACCCGGTTGCAAACCGAGTGTTCTCATCAAGATGAAAAAGATAACCTCAACGATCATCGGAGCCGCAGGCGAACATCACGTTCTCAGTCAACTGTTGCGCCGCGGCTGGATCGCCGCCATGGCCCCGGATGGAGCCCCGAACATGGACATTCTCGTCACCGACGAAAATAGTCAACGACTTTGTGCCATCCAGGTTAAGACCCGCCGTGACATCGGTCGTGACAAGGGCTGGCACATGAAGCCCAAGCACGAGAAACTAATCGTCAACGACCTATTCTATGTCTTTGTCGACGTAGGAAAGCAGCCATCTGATCGAACGACCTGTTACGTCTTACCATCGATTGTGGTTGCGGATTGCATTCGACTTTGTCACAAAGTCTGGCTGGATACGCCCGGACGCGGCGGACGTCCCCACAAGGACAGTAACGTGCGAAGGCTATTGCCAGACCATTCCAACATCAAGCCCATTTCCGACAAAGGTAGGAAAATCATTGATCGATATCGATCCGGTTGGTTGGAGACTTACCGCGAGAACTGGAGCATCCTTGGCCTGCCGGAGACGGATGGATTTTGACCGAGGTAACTGGTCACCACATCCCAAGTTGGAGCCTCTCGGGAACTCGGTACGATTCAGTCTGAGAGGTCTTTTTCGACTTCGATGAACTTGCGAGCAAACTCCGACTGTTGCCCGCTTCCTGGAAAGGGCAGCCTCACGTCAACGACCGGCAAACCCGCACACCGAAACGGTTCGATCAAGGCATCGTAGACTGTAGCCTTGATCAGAACTTTCTTATGCGGATCGATCTCACGGACCTCCTGAATCGTATCGGGCAAGCGCCCGCGGATCATCGCAACTCGCTGACTGCTTGTCAGGCGATTGCTCGGAAGTGGATTTTTCAGCACGTCAATCAGTCGAAAACCATCGTCCCGGAACCGTGCGAGCCATTGGGCCTTCCGTGGACGCTCGCACATCGTATCGACTAAATCAGCATACAGCCCCTTCATCAACCCAACCCAGAGCGCATCCTGGGATCGGACATGATCGAAGTAGAAGTAATGATCGACTGACACGGGTGGCGACTCTGCGACAAAGAGAACACGCGTGATTCTCGGTGCGTAGCGCCGGGCGGCGGCGTTGTAGTCTACCGTCCAAGCATTCTGCCCTTCTGGAAGGAGGCTGCCACCACCCGCCACGCCGCGGCTCCCAACCAGAAGCTGACCCGCTTCGCTCAATTCCCGTCGCTCCCCTGTTCGTGCATATCCTGAACTGCTTCCTCAATGGCCTGCGTGAGCGCATCCAGAACACTCCCCATGTCCTCAGCTGGCGGGTAGGAGGGCACTTCAGCCCAACACCCATTGGCATCTTCGGCATCATCACCACATTCGCTGACAATCCACCACACGCGCCCCGTAAACGTATCGTACAAGAACGGTACGCTGGAGAACTCCCAACGAAGTTATCGGTATGCGTTGACAATGCTCGCACGCGTCGTGGGCGCGGCGCGGGGCCATGGATGGCCAGGCGCGCCGCAACCCGATCCGAGCCCGCCATGGATGGCGGGCGAGGTTGAGCGGGCGAGCATTGTCAACGCATACCGATAACGCCCCACGGCCGGGCGACTACCGTTACGTTACAATGCCGCCCACGGAGTGATTTCGATGCCCATCCACTCTTCACCAACCGTACGCCGTGCGGACATCTTCTTCCCCGAGAAGGACAAGGCTCTCCGACGCGACGTTCACCGCCTCGGAGAACTGGTCGGCGACGTGGTCAGGGAACAGGGCGGCGAAGCGCTCTTCGATCTGGTCGAATCGGCGCGCTGCGCATCCATCGCCCACCGGGAGGGAGACGCGCAGGCACCGGAGAAGCTCCGGCGACTGCTGGCATCCCTCGACCCGGAAACCGCCACCGAGTTCATTCGCGCGTTTTCCACCTACTTTCAGGTGGTCAACATGGCCGAGAAGGTGCACCGGATCCGGCGGCGCAGGGCCTACCTGAGGGACACGGCGACGCCCCAGCCGCGCGGGTTTGAAGACGTCCTTGCGCGACTCAAGGCCGGCGGCATCAGCGCCGAAACGATTCTGGACGCGATGACGGTTCTGTCCGTGGAACCCGTGTTCGCCGCACACCCCATGGAAGTGACGCGCCGCACGTTGTTGACTCACCAGCAAAGCGTCGCAAGGCACCTGATCCGGATGCTCGATCCCAATCTCACACCCCAGGAAGTACAAACCCAGATGGCCAGCATTCGCATGGAAATTACCGCAAGCTGGCAGACCGACGAACACCCGCAGGAGCATGGGCGGGTAAGCGACGAGGCGGAACACATCCTGTTTTTCCTGACCGACGTCCTGTACCGCATCATCCCGCCGTTCTACGAGCAGCTTGCGGAGACAGTAAGAGAAGCGTTTCCGGCCATACCCGAGTCTCTGCAACTGGCCACGATGGTGAGGTTCGGGTCCTGGGCAGGGGGCGACATGGACGGCAACCCGGACGTGACCGCCAAGACAATCCGCCAGACGCTCGCGCGGCAAAAGGCCCTGGTGCTGAACCTCTACCACCGGGAGTGCGGAGCGCTGGCCAGGCATCTGAGCCAGAGCGACAGTCGCGTAAGGGTCTCCGAATCGCTGCGAACCCGCAGCGCGTTCTACGCCGGTCACTTCCCCCATGCGGCGAATGCCATTCCGGCCCGACACCGGCAAATGCCCTATCGTGTCTTCCTCGCCCTGATGGCAGCGCGCCTGCGCGCCACCCACGAGGAGAATGCATTTCCCTACGAGTCGCCGGAAGAATTCATCGAAGACATCGACATCGTTGCCGACAGCCTGCGGGCCAACAAGGGGACGAATTCGGGACTTTTCGCGGCTCAGCGGCTGCGCCGGCGGGCGGACACGTTCGGGTTCCACATCGCCACGCTCGACATCCGCCAGAACGCACGGGTACACCGCCGCGTCGTAGCCGAGGGATTGCAGGAACAGGGTTGGCTCGATGCCTCCATCGAGCAACGGACCGCACGCCTGCAGGCGGCCCTGGAACGTCGCGAGTCGCCGGTGGGCCGGCTGTCGTCCGATGCGCGGCGAACGCTGGCCGTTTTCCAGACCATCGCACACTGCCGCCGCAAGTACGGCGCCCGTTCCATCGGCCCCTACATCGTCAGCATGGCCCACGGCCCCGACGACGTACTCTCGGTGCTGTTGCTGGCCCGCTGGGGAGATCTTGGCACCAAGGGATTGCCGGTGCCGCTGGACGTGGTGCCGATGTTCGAAACCGTCGAGGACCTGGAGAGTTCTTCCGCCATTCTGGAGCGTTTACTGCTGGATGAGAGCTATTCGGCCCATTTGCGGCATCGCGGTTCCCGGCAGATGGTCATGGTGGGCTTTTCGGACAGCAACCGGGACGGTGGTGTGGCCCCGGCGCGCTGGACCCTGCAGAACGCCCAGCGCGATCTCGTGGACACGCTGCAACGGTTCGGGGTCACCCTGACCCTGTTCCATGGCCGCGGCAGCACGCTGAGCCGGGGCGGCGGCCGACTCGACGAGGCGCTGATGGCGTCTCCGGCGGGCGCGGTCACCGGACGGCTGCGCATTACCGAGCAGGGCGACATGATCAACGCGAAATACGGCCTGCGCGGCATCGCCATGCGTTCGCTGAAACGAAGCGTAGGCTCGTTGCTTTGGGCCACCGCCGGCGACTATGTGCCCTCCAAATCGGAAGACCACTGGCGCGCGATCATGGGAGAAATTGCTGCCACCAGCCGACAGGCCTACAAGGAAACGGTATTCGACCGCGCCGAATTCAATACCTATTTCAGGGCGGCCACTCCCATCGACGTGATCGAACGGCTGGGCATGGGCGCGCGGGCCGGAGTGGACGAGCACGATTACCGCTCCAACGAACCCCGGGCCAATCCCTGGCTATTTGCCTGGACGCAGAATCGGGCGTTTCTTCCGGGGTGGTTCGGTCTGGGGACCGGACTTGAACACGCTGCCCGCAAATACGGTGTGCCCGCACTTCGCAACATGTTCGCCGACCTGAACTTCTTCCGGGTACTGATCACCGATACGGAACTCGTGCTGGGCAAGGCGGACCTCACCGTCTCGGAACGCTACTCGCGGCTTGCCGGTCCCCTGCACGAGATGTTCTTTCCCGTGATGCGCGACGAGTTCGACCGCTGCGCACAACGAGTGCTGGAGATCACCGATCAGGGTGAACTGTTGCAGCGATCCAGAACGCTGCGCCGCGCGATTCGGCTGCGAAACCCCTACGTGGATCCCATGAGCCTGCTGCAGGCCGACCTCCTGGAACGCTGGCGCCGCAGCGGCCGGCGGGACGACGCCTTGCTGCAACCGCTGGTCGCCAGCATCTACGGCATCGCCCACGGGATGCAGACCACCGGGTGACGCCGATCAGCCCGCCTGCCCGGCGGCGATGGTGCGCACGATGCGTCCTGCCGCCATCTCGAACATCCGATCGCACTTGCGGGCCGCAACCAGGTCGTGGGTCACCAGCACCAGGGTGGTGTCCGACGCGGCATTGAGCTCGAACAGCAGGTCCAGGACGCGTTCGCCGGTGACGTTGTCCAGATTCCCCGTGGGCTCGTCGGCAAACAGCAGCGACGGTCCGGTGACGAATGCCCGGGCGATGGCGACGCGCTGCTTCTCCCCGCCCGACAACTGCCTGGGGTAGTGATGCAGGCGCTCGGCCAGGCCGACCCGGCCCAGCGCATCCTCGGCGCGGCCTGCCTGGTTCGCCGCCCCGCCGAGTTCCAGGGGCAGGAGGACGTTCTCGAACGCCGTCAGCGACGGCAGCAGGTGGAACGACTGGAACACGAAACCCACATGGCGGCTTCGGAGCCTGGCCCGGCCGTCCTCATCCAGGCCTGTCACTTCCACGCCATTGAGCCAGACCTGTCCCGAAGTGGGCTCGTCGAGACCTGCCAGCAGCGCCAGCAGGGTCGACTTGCCGGCGCCGGAGGGGCCGACCACAGCCGCCGTTTCGCCCTGATTCACAGTCAGGCTGGCTTCGTTCAGGATAGTCAACTCCCCCTCGGGGCTGGTAACCTTTTTGGTCAGGGCCTGCGCCGTCAATAGCGAGTTCTGTTCGATCATGTTGTCCAAAGTGCACGCACCCGGTCGTGTAGCGTTCCTGTTCTTCGTCAGCGTCGTTGCGTGGTGCGCCGCCCACGGCGCCGGCGCCGGGCCCATCGTCGTACTCGGCGATTCCCTGAGCAGCGGCTACGGACTGAGCCGGGACGATCAGTCCTGGGTCGCCATGCTGCAGCAACGACTTCGTGGCGAAGGGTACGGATATGAGGTCGTCAATGCCAGTATCTCCGGCGATACGACCTCCGGCGGACTGGCCCGGCTGCCCGCGCTGCTGGAAGCGCACAGCCCGTCGGTCGTGATCCTGGAACTGGGCGGCAACGACGGTTTGCGCGGCCAGCCGGTGGCGAGTCTGCGCGGCAATTTGCTGCAAATGATCGAACTGGTGCTGGCCAGCGGCGCCACACCGGTGCTGGCGGGCATGCAGATACCGCCGAACTACGGTCCGGCCTATGCCGGGGAGTTCGCCCGGACGTATCCCGATCTCGCCGCACAGTTCGGCATTCCGCTGGTGGGTTTCCTGCTGGAGGATGTCGCGCTGAACTCCGAACTGATGCAGCCCGACGGCATTCATCCCAACGCCGGCGGCAACGCAGTCATGCTGGACAATGTCTGGCCGGTGCTCGCCGAAGTACTGGAGGCGGGAGAGACCTAGTGCCCAATCCAGCCGATAGTGGCGTATCAGTGAACAGAGCACTGGAAATGCAAGGAACCGTGCGAACATGACCACCAATGAAAAAAGACCCTGGTTGAGCGCCTATCCGGAAGGAGTCCCGGCCGAAATCGATCCGGAAGGTTACGCGTCGCTCAAGTCTCTCATCGAGCGCAGCTTCAGCCAGTTCGAATCGTTGCCCGCCTTCTCCAACGCCGGCACGCGAATCAGTTACGGGGAGACGGATGAGCTGAGCCGGCACTTCGCGGCCTTCCTGCAGGCGCGGGGACTGCGGCACGGCGACCGCATCGCCATCATGATGCCCAACCTCCTTCAGTATCCCATTGCGGTGTTCGCAGCGCTGCGCGCAGGTCTCGTGGTGGTCAACGTCAATCCCATGTATACCCCGCGGGAACTCGAGCATCAGCTCAAGGACAGTGGCGCGAAAGCCATCCTCGTTCTGGAGAATTTCGCGCATACCGTGGAACAGGTCGTGCAGGACACCGATGTGGAGACGGTGATCGTCACCGAAATCGGGGACCAGTTCCCGCTGTTCAAGCGCGTGCTCTTCAACTTCGTGGTACGGCGTGTCAAGAAAATGGTCCCGCAGTGGAACATCGCCGGAACGATACGCTACCGCGCCGCAATGGCGCAGGGACGGCGCGCATCCTTCGAGGACGTGGAGGTCACGGGGGAAGACATCGCGTTCCTGCAGTACACCGGCGGCACCACCGGCGTGGCCAAGGGCGCCATGCTCACGCACCGGAACATGGTCGCCAACATTCTTCAGATCTCGGCGTGGTCCAAGCCATGGCTTGAAGGCCCCGGGGACATCGGCGCTGCGCCCCTGCCGCTGTATCACATCTTTGCGCTCTCGGTAAACCTGTTCCTGTTCTTCGAACTCGGCGGCCACGACATGCTGGTCACCAACCCCAGGGACCTGCCGAGCTTCATCAAGGACCTGGCGCGCGAGCCGGTGACGCTCCTCACCGGCGTCAACACGCTGTTCGCGGCGCTGCTGGAATCCCCCGATTTCCAGGCGCTGGACTTCAGCAAGCTGAAGATCTGCCTGGGCGGCGGCATGGCCGTACAGAGCGATGTCGCGGCGCGCTGGAAGGCGCTGACCGGGCAGAGCCTGTGCCAGGGATACGGGTTGACGGAGACCTCGCCCGTGGTCACAGCCAATCCGCTGGACGGGCGCGAGTTCAACGGCTCCGTCGGCCTGCCCATCCCGTCCACGGACGTGGAAATCCGCGACGACGACGGCAACACGCTGGCGATGGGCGAAATCGGCGAGATCTGCGTTCGCGGCCCCCAGGTCATGCGCGGGTACTGGCAGCGGCCCGGGGCGACGGCCGAGATACTTTCCGGTGACGGCTGGCTGCAGACCGGCGACATAGGCCGCATGGACGAGGAGGGATTCTTCTACATCGAGGACCGCAAGAAGGACATGATCATCGTCTCCGGCTTCAACGTCTATCCCAACGAGGTCGAGGATGTCGCCACCGCCCACCCGGGCATACTGGAAGCCGCGGCCATCGGCATCCCGCACGAGCAGTCCGGCGAAGCGGTGCGGTTGTTCGTGGTCCGGCGCGATCCGGAGTTGACCGCCGACGACGTCATCGCCCATTGCCGGGAGAATCTGACCGGCTACAAGATTCCCAGGGAAGTGGTGTTCCGGGACGACCTGCCCAAGACCAACGTGGGCAAGATCCTGCGGCGCGAGCTTCGCGACTGACTTGCAGATCCCCGCGGGTCGGCGTGACTCCGATGCACTGAATTCCCGCGATCAACGGATCGATCGACAGCCGGGCGCAACCCGGGTCAGGCGACCAGGCCCCAAAGCAGGTAGATCGCGATCCCCACCAGCCCGCCCACCAGGGTGCCGTTGATGCGGATGAACTGCAGGTCCCGGCCGATATACAGTTCGATTCGGTCCGAGGTGGCGGCGGGATCCCACTGCTCGATGGTTTCGCAGATGAAGGCGCTCAGGGGCTGGCGGTAGTTGTCCACCAGGTAGAGGATCAGGTTTCGCAGCCAGCGATTGGCCTGCCGGTTGACGTCGCTGTCCTCGCGGAGTGCATGGCCGATGCCCTGCAACTCGCCGTCGATCGCCAGCCGGCCGAGGGACCGCGGATCGCGTAGCGACGCCACCAGAAACTCGCGCACCTTGTCCCATAGCTCCTGCGAGTAGTCGCGCACCGCGGGGTGATCCAGAAATTCGTCCCTGAGAGCCCTGCCCCGCCGCTTCATGTCCGGATCGTCGCCGAGGGTCGTGCGCAGATCGGAGAGCCAGTCATTGAACCGGTCCCTTGCGGGATGCGTCGAATCGGCGCCGATCTCGTCCAGGACGCGTTGCAACTCCCCGACCAGTTGATCGTAGATTTCCCGGTCCACGAATTTCGGCAGCCACCAGGGGCTGCGATCCTCGATGCGTTCTCTAATGCGGTCCTTGTTGTGTTCCAGTTGTTCGCGGCCGAACCGCACCAGGTGATCCACCACCGCCTGGGAGTGCCGGCCCGAAGAGACCACGTCCAGCGCGGCCTGGAACGCCGACGACAACGGCGCCCGGTCCAGCGCCGTGCCCAGAATTTCCCGCAGGGCGTTGCGTAGCTGGGCACTGTCGGTGGCGTTCAGCAGCCACACCAGCCCGACGCTGATGTCGCGGCCCGCGTTGCGGGCATTGTTGCCTTCGGCCAGCCACGCACCCACCCGCGCGGCCAGGTCCACCCGTTCCAGGCGCGCCGCCACCGTCTCCCCGACCAGGAAATGGTCGCGGATGAAGTCCGCCAGCAGGCGGCCGATCTCGTCCTTGCGCGTGGGCACGATGGCGGTATGGGGAATCGGCAGCCCCAGCGGATGGCGGAACAGGGCCGTGACCGCGAACCAGTCCGCCAGCGCGCCGATGAGACCGGCTTCGGCGAATGCCTGGACGAGTCCCAACCACGGGTAACGGGGCAGCAGCAGGCTGGTGGCGACGAACAACGCCGCCATGGCGACGAGCAACCCCGTGGCGATCCAGCGCATTCGCGCCAGGCGCCGCGACATTACCGCTTCGGCGGACTTCATCGCAGGGTGGCTGCGATCTCCGCCTGCACGGCCTCCGCCGCCTGGCGCGGGCTTGGGGCGCCGCGTATCGGCCGGCCCATCACGATGTAGTCCGCGCCGCTGGCCAGTGCGCGCGCCGGGGTTACGACCCGCTTCTGATCGTGCACGGCGTCCGTCCCCGCGGGCCGCACGCCCGGGGTGACGATCCGCGGCCCGGGACCCAGCTCGGAGCGAAGCGCAGCGGCTTCGAGACCCGAGGCGATAAGGCCGTCGGCACCTGCGGTAACCGCGATCTTCGCGCGCTGCAGCACCAGGCTCTCGACCTCCAGGGCGATTCCCATCTCACGGAGATCCTTGCGCCCGATGCTGGTGAGAACGGTGACCGCGAGAATCTCCAGCTCGCCCTTCTCCGATGCTGCGGCTTCAATGATGGCCCGGTCACCCTGAATCGTCAGGAACGACGCGCCGCGGCGCGCCATCTGCCGCACCGCCGCCGCCACCGTCGCCGGGATGTCGTAGAACTTAAGGTCCGCGAAGACCCGCTTGTCCCTGGCAAGCAGCCAATCCAGCAGTTCGAAGTAGCAACCCGAGGCCATGAGTTCCAGGCCAATCTTGTAGAACTCCACGGCATCGCCCAGTTCCCGCACAAGCGCTCGCGCGGCGTCGGCGCCGGGAACGTCGAGGGCGACGATCAGGCGCTGGCGGGGGGGGATGGATGGGCGAGAGGAGGCGTTTTCGGTCACGGCAGACATTCTCCAGCTTTTGGCACTTCGTTGCACCCGCACAGTTCCTCGTGGGCCTGCAAGGCGAACCGGTCCGTCATGCCCGCGATATAGTCGGCGACGACCCGGGCCGATCCGGACGCCCCGGCCGTTCTTGCGGCTTCGCGCGCCCGCCGGGCGTGTTCGTCGGGCATTCGCCCGAAGTCCTCGCGGAAGACCGAGAACAGGGACGTGACGATCTCTTCGGCGTGATCGCTCATCCCGCGCACCGTGGGATGCAAATAGAGCCGGTCCTTCAGAAACGCCTTCAGTTCCCGTTGCGCTTCGGCGCAGGGCGGGCTGAATCCGATCAGCGGCTCGTCATGGCAGCGCACGGCGTCGATACTGGCCGGCGACAGACGCCGAAGCCGCTCGCCGCTGGTGGCGATGAGGTCGGAGACCAGGGTGCTGATCATGGCGCGCCCCACTTCGAAAATACGCTGTCGCGCGCCCATCCCCGGATACCGCGTCTCAACCCGGCCAAGCGTCTCGGCGACAAATGGGACATCGCACAGTTCCTCGAACCGGATCAATCCGGAGCGCAGGCCATCGTCCACGTCGTGGGTGTTGTAGGCGATCTCGTCCGCCAGGTTCGCCAACTGGGCTTCGAGCCCCGGCTGACGGCGCGCCAGAACATGCTGTCCCAATTCTCCCAGCCGGAGGGCATTTTCGACAGAGCAGTGTTTCAGGATGCCCTCCCGTGCCTCGAAGGTCAGGTTCAGGCCGCGAAACGCCGCGTACCTCTGCTCAAGGTGATCCACCACGCGCAGAGACTGGAGGTTGTGCTCGAACCCGCCGTACGCCTGCATGCAGCGGTTCAGGGCATCCTGCCCCGCGTGACCGAACGGCGTGTGGCCGAGGTCGTGCGCCAGGCTGATGGCTTCGGCCAGATCTTCATTGACCCGCAGCGAGCGCGCGATGCTGCGGGCGACCTGCGCCACTTCCAGTGAATGGGTCAGCCGCGTTCGGTAGTGATCGCCTTCGTGATTGACGAACACCTGGGTCTTGTAGACCAGCCGCCGAAAGGATGCAGAGTGGATGATGCGATCCCGGTCCCGCTGGTACCCGGTCCGATCGACCGGAGGGTCCTCGGCATGGATGCGGCCGCGGGAACTCTCCTCGGTCGCCGCGTACGGAGCCAGCGAGGTCACGTGCCGCCAGGTGTCACGATGCCGCTGTGCGCCGCGCGGCGCCGGGCGAGTCATGGGCGGCGGCGCGGGCGTCGATGACCTGCCGCAGCAGCGCGGCGTCCGGAGCCGCAGTCACGACGGCGCGGCCCAACCGCTGGAGAAAGATCATCCTCAGACCCGCCGCCCCGGCCTTCTTGTCGAGGCGCATGGTGCGGAGCATCGCATCGGCATCGACATCGGTCCCGGGAGAGATCGGCAGCCGCGCGCGGCTCAGCACCGCCTCGACTCGCCGGCAGTCGGCGGCGCCGATCATGCCCAGTTCCTTCGATGTCCACGCCGCCATGACGATACCCGCCGCCACGGCTTCGCCGTGCAGCCAGTCCCGGTAGGCGCCCAGCGACTCCAGCGCATGGCCGAAGGTGTGGCCCAGGTTGAGCAGGGCGCGGCGTCCCTGCTCGAGTTCGTCCTCGGCGACGATGGCGGCCTTGATTTCGCAACTGCGTCCCACAATGTGGGCGAGCGCGGCGGCATCGTGGTCGAGGATCGCGTCCATGTTCTCCTCCAGCCAGACCAGGAACGACTTGTCCAGGATCAGGCCGTGCTTGACGACTTCCGCCAGGCCCGCCGAGAACTCCCGCTCCGGCAGGCTCGCCAGCGTGCCGGTGTCGGCGAGGACCGCGATGGGCTGATGAAACGCGCCGATCATATTCTTCGCCTGCGGGTGGTTCACCGCCGTCTTGCCGCCCACCGAGGCATCGACCTGCGCCAGCAGCGTGGTGGGGACCTGCGCGAACGCAATCCCGCGTTGGTAACAGGCCGCCGCAAAGCCGGTGATGTCGCCGATCACGCCGCCGCCCAGGGCCACCAGACAGGCGTCGCGGCGGAACCCCTCCGCCACCAGCCGGTCGATGATCGCGCTCAGCGTATTCAGGTTCTTCTGCTTTTCGCCATCCGGAAGCACCAGGCTGTGCTGTTGGTCCGCTGCCAGGGACCGCTCCAGCCGGCCCAGGTAGAGCGGCGCGACGACTTCGTTGGTGACGATCATCACCTGCCGGGCAGGGATGCACCTGCGCACCAGTTCCGCATCGTCGATCAGGCCCGGTCCGATGTGGATGGGATAGCTGCGTTCGCCCAGCGAAACTTCTACGCTGTACATGATGCTCAGTCCGGACGGGTCATCGGTCAGTCGCCGGGGCCGGTGCCGGGCCAGCGCCGGGGGACCGGGGCGCCGCAAACCCGTGCTCGTGCAGACGGTCGCCGATTTCCCGCACCATCGCTCCGATCCGCTGGTTTCCCGTGGTGACCACGATGTCGGCGATCTCCTCGTACAGCGGACCGCGCACCTCCATCAGACGCTGCAACACCGACGCCGGGTCCCTGTTCTGCAGCAGCGGCCGGTTCTTGCTGTGCCGGGTGCGCTCCAATTGATGCGCCAGGCTGGTCTCCAGGTAGACGACTATGCCGCTGTCCCTGAGCAAACTTCGGTTGTCCGGATCCAGCACCGCGCCACCGCCCGTGGCCAGGACCACATTTTCCCGGCCGGAAAGGTCCGCGATCACGGCACATTCGCGTACCCGGAATCCCTGCTCGCCCTCCTTGTCGAAGATGAACGTGATATCCACGCCGGTGCGCCGTTCGATCTCGCTGTCGCTGTCCACGAATTCCATGTCCAGATGCCGCGCCAGTTGCCGGCCCACGGCGGTCTTTCCGGAGCCCATGGGACCCACGAGGACGACATTGGGTTTGCTGTTCATGCAGTCGGTTCCGGCCACTCCGGCCCACTTCGGCCGGCGGGGCGATTTTACCAGTACCCGCAGCCCGGGTAGGCGGGGATTTGACCGTTCGCCGGACACAGGGGCATGATCACCGCGGTCTGCTCGCTGCACGCATCGGAAAGCCCAATGGATCGATCGGTCAACGTATTCGGCGAACCGCTGGAAGACTGCAACCGGGACCCGGTCACGGGTTTCTTTCGCGATGGGTGCTGCAACACCAGCGATCGGGACCTGGGCTCCCACACGGTGTGCGTACGCGTGACGAAGGAGTTCCTCGAATTCTCGGCCTCCAGGGGAAACGACCTGTCGACGCCGCATCCGGAATTCGAGTTCCCGGGGCTCAAGCCCGGCGACCGCTGGTGCCTGTGTGCGGCGCGATGGGTCGAGGCGTTTCAGCACGGCATGGCGCCCAGGGTCATGCTCAAGTCCACGCATGAGCGGGCCCTGGAAGTGGTTCCGTTGTCCATACTGCGAAAATACGCAGCCGATCTGAACTGACCGGCCGCTGCCACCGGACTGTGCTGCAGTCCGGGCAATCAGGATGGCTCGCGTCGCGCTCACTCGCGCAGGATCTTTGGCGTCACGAAGACCATCAGTTCCACTTCGTTCTCGATCGTCACCCGGGAGCGGAACAGGCGGCCCAGCGCCGGAACGTCGCCCAGGACCGGCACCTTGTTGGTGGCTTCGCGGGATTCGGTTTCGATGATGCCGCCCAGCACCACGGTTTCTCCGTCGCCGACGAGCACCTGGGTCATCACCGAGCGGGTGTCCACGCTGGGAACGAAGCCCCCGGTGGCGCTGGAAACCAGTTCGCCCACCGAATCCTTGGTCACCACCAGGTCCATGATGATGCGGTCGTCCGGCGTAATCTGAGGGGTAACCGCCAGGCTGAGCACGGCTTCCTTGAACTGGGTCGTGGTGGCGCCGCTGGAGGATGATTCCTGGTAGGGAATCTCCGTACCCTGTTCGATGCGCGCCTCCTTCTGGTTCGCGGTGATGATGCGGGGCATGGAGACAATGCGCCCGTTGCCTTCCGCCTGGATCGCCGTGAGTTCCAGGTCCAGCAGGTAATCCGGTCTCAGTATCGCCAGTGCCAGCCGCCCGGCGGGATTGGCGACCGGTACGTTCACGTTGTAGCGCTGATCGACCGGCGGGATGACGCCCGCAAGAGGGATTGGCGCACCGGTCGCACCGTCGAAGGCCGAGCCGGCCAACGACTCGATGCCTGCTCCGGTGCCGGTGACCGCGATCAGTCCATCGTCGGCCGCTGCCCCGACCGCCGTCGCCCCCAGGCGCACACCCAGGTCGCGGCGGTAATCGTCATCGACGATAACGATCCGGGACTCAATCAGCACCTGTCGCACGGGTTTGTCCAGTCTTGACACCAACCCCACGATGTCTGAGATCCGGTCCGCGACGTCCTGTACCAGCAGGGTGTTGGTTCGTTCATCGATGGTCACGCTGCCGCGGGTGGAGATCAGCGGATTCCGGCCGTCGCCGAGTATCAGGTTCGCCAGGTCCGCCGCCTTGGCGTAGTTGATCTGCACAAAGCGTGTGTGCAACGGTTCCTGCTGCTGGCGCTGGAACTGTTCGTCCAGCGCGGCCTGTTCACGGGCAGCCAGTTCCCCGGGAGGCGCAACGATGATGACGTTGCCGTTGCGGCGCATGTCCAGTCCCTTCGTCGTCAGTATGATGTCGAGGACCTGGTCCCACGGCACGTCGCGCAACTGCAGCGTAATGCTGCTTTGCACCGAGTCGCTGACCACCATGTTCACGCCGCCGGTATCGGCCAGCAATTGCAGCACGGCACGCGTTGCAATGTCCTGAAAATTGAGCGACAGCCGTTCGCCGGTGAAGCGCGGTTCGGCAGGTTCACCGGGAGACTGGGCCAGAACGCCCATTGACGCGATCATCCCGGCGCAAACCACTGCCGCCCGTGCCCGCCTCGGCGCCCTGCGGCTGCACCGCTGTATCTTGCTCATCTCGTTACGATCCATTCGTCTGAACATATTCAATCAGTCGGCCAGGGAAATCGCAGCCGGACGCTGCAGATAACCGCCGTTTCCGTCCGCGACCAGTTCCACCAGTTGCACTTCCTCCTCGGAAATGCGGACCACGCGGCCGTGGTTGCGCCCGAGATAGTCGCCGGTGGCCAGTCGGTGAATCAGCCCGTCCGGCGTTTGCATCAGGCCGTAAAGCCCCGATTCCCGCCGGAGCGAGCCGACCATCCTCAACGCATCGAGGGAATAGTGTTCGAGGAAGTCCGGTTCGCGCGCAAGGTCCGGCGCAGGCTCCGCGACGGCCCGGCGGGTTTCTTCGGCACCTGGCGCGATCGGCGCAAATGGCGATGGCCTTTCGCCTGAGTCGTAGCGGAATTCCCCCGGACGCGAGAACTGCGGGAGAGCCCCCAACCGCACGCCAGGCCGGGCCTTGACCTCGTCCAGCCAGGCGGCCAGATCGTCCGGCTCACCGGCACAGGAAACCGCCCCTGCTGCAATCAGCAGGACAGGGAGCGGGACTCGACGGTTTGTCACGGCTGTTCCTCCCCCTCTTCCAGGTGACGGTAGGTTCTGGCGGTGACGTCCAGGACGAGTTCGCCCGGCGCGCCGCCTTCCAGCGCCCGGATATGCACGTCGTGCAGGGTGACCAGGCGCGGGATGGCGGCGATATCGCTCACGAAGCGGCCGAGCTGGTGATAGTCGCCGGACACACGCAGGTTGACCGCCAACTCAGCGTAGAACGCCTGCCGTTGTTCCTCCATCGGGTGGAACAGCCGTTCCTCCAGGCCCGCATTCAGCCCCGCCTGAGACAGGTCCGCCAGCAATCCCGGAATCTCGGTGGTGGGGGACAATCGGTCCAGTACCGTACCGAACGAACCCTCGATTTCGGCAATCTGCTCCCGATAGGCCTGCAGGTTTGCCGCCCGCCGCTGGCCCTGCTCGAAGCGCCTGCGCAGCTCGGTTTCCTCACGTTGCGCGGACCGCAACAGCGCATACTCGGCATCGACCACGAACACCCGGGTTCCGAACAGGAGCACCGTCGCCAGGGCCGCCGCCACAGCAGCTGCGCGCAGGCTCGGCGGCCATCGTCCGGGATCGCTGAAATCAATAGAACGCACCTGGTCTGTCAGTGCCACATCATTGCTCCGTTGCTGCCGCTGCCTGCTCCATGGCAATGGTGAACCGCGCACTTCTCACCGGTCCATCGGCAGCGGATTCCACCCGTTCGAGACGGGGCGCCTGCAGCCATGGCGACGAGTCGATGTTTCGCATCAGCGCCGCGACACGGCTGTTGGACTCCGCCATTCCCTCGAGGACGATGCGATTGCCGTTCTGAGCCACGTCCACCAGTTGCACGCCGGCAGGGAGAATTTCCACGAGTTCGTCGATCAGGCGCACTGCGAGCGGCCGGGAACGCTGCAGCTCCGCGATGATTTGCATGCGCGCCAGGAGCTGGTCCCTGCGCGACTCGAGCCGTGCGAGTTCCTCGAGTTGATCGTCAAGGACTTCGATCTCGTAACGGAGCGTCCGGTTGCGGGCATCCTGCTCCGCCAGCAAGCCCTGAACCGTCAGCTTGGCAGCGTACACGGCACCGACACCGGCAAGCACGGCGACGCACAGGGCGAACAGGAACCGCTGCTGGTGCTTGCGCCGCTGTTCCTCCCGCCAGGGCAACAGGTTGACGGCCGGCATCTCAGTCAAAGTTCCTCAATGCCAGGCCACACGCCGTCATCAACGCGGTATCGCCTTTGCTCACTGCCTGCGAGGCGGCCTTCGCGGTGACGCTGAGGTGACCGAACGGATCGACGATCTGGGTCGTGATTCCCAATCTTTCCGCCACCGCCTCGGCAACACCGGGGAGTCTTGCACAGCCTCCGCCCAGGAGGACCTGCACAGGTTGCCCGGCGCCATTTTCGGATGCCAGAAAAAACTGCAGCGAACGACTGACCTGCTGCGCCATGTCCTCTCGAAATCCTCCAAGCACGTCGGTGGCGTAATCGCCCGGCAATTCGCCCGCCTGTTTCGCCTCCTCGGCCGATACCGGGTCCAGTTCGTATCTCTCCATGATTTCCTCGGTAAGTTGTTGCCCTCCGAATGCAAAACTGCGCGTGTACACGAGCCTGTGGTCGGACAAGGCGCTGAAAGTCGTGGTGACGGCGCCGAATTCCACCACCGCGATCAACTGCCGCAACCCGCCGCCGATCATCTGGTGTGTGAGCAGCCGGCACGCGCGTTCCAGCGAATGCGGCTCCGGTTCGACGATCCGCGCCTCCAGTCCTCCGGCCCGCAGCGCGCGCTGCCGCTGACTGACGTGCACGGAGCGCGCGGCCACCAACAGGACGTCCAGCATCCCCGGCGCGACCTCGCTGGGTCCCACCACTTCGAAATCCACATTTGCCTCCTCCATGGGGTACGGCAGAAACTGTTCCGTCTGAAACGCTGCATGGGCCTGCATCTCATCGTCGTTCAACTGACCCGGAATGCGCGTCATGCGCGTAACCACCGCGTCGCCCGCGATGGCCACCGCCCCCTCGCGGCTGCGCGTGCCGGAGCGCCTGTGCGCGCGGCGCACCGCCCTTGCCACCGCATCGATATCGACGATGTCGGCGTCTTCCATGGAGCCGGCAGGAATCGGTTCCATTGCATAGGCCTCCACTCGATAGCTCTCACCGCTTTGCGCGAGTTCGACCAGCTTCACTCCGCTGACGGTGATGTCCACACCCAGAATGGGTCGTTTTTCCCGGCCTGGAAACACGGCAGACTCTCTCAAACAGGTCTGCTTGAGTTAGAATTGACCCAGATGCTCGATGTGCCCATGTATCCTCTCTCCCGGATTACCCGGCATGCGGTCGTCGCCGGTACCAGAACCAAAGGTTATGCGAGCGGTCGAACGAATACCGCACGCAAACCTGGGCAATAGGTATTGATTGTGAGCAAAAAAGGCGGCAAACGGTTGAGGCGGTGGACGCCGGCAAGCGGCAGGGGCACGGCGATGCGCAGGTACGGCAGACTCACAGCCGCCCTCGGAGCCTTCATGGGAGCCGGTTTGCTGGCCATTGCCGCGCTGATCTCCGGAGGCTATTTCTATGTGGCGCCGGGACTTCCCCAGGCCGAAGAGTTGCGGGACATCCGCGTTCAGATTCCACTGTCCATCTACAGCCGCGACGGGCGGCTGATCTCCCAGTTCGGCGAGCGGCGCACGCCGGTCGACCTTGCGGACATGCCTCCGGTCATCGTCGAAGCGGTCCTTGCGGCCGAGGACGATCGCTTCTTCGAGCATCCGGGCATCGATTACCAGGGTACGTTGCGGGCGATCCTGCTGTTCGTTCTCAACGCGGGCGAGCCCGAGCAGGGCGGCAGCACCATCACCCAGCAGATCGCCCGGCAGTACTTCCTGACCCGGGATCGAACGCTGGTGCGAAAGTTCAAGGAGTGGATTCTGGCGGTCCGCATCGAGCGGGAATTCACCAAGCAGGAAATCCTCGACATCTTCCTGAATACCACGTTCTTCGGCCAGCATGCCCACGGAGTGGCCGCCGCCGTACAGACGTTCTTCGGCAAGCCGCTTGAGGAGATCAGCCTGTCGGATGCGGCCATCATCGCCGGAATTCCACGCGGTCCCTCCATCTTCAACCCGATCGCAAGCCCCGAGGCGGCCAAGCAGCGCCGGGCCTACGTGCTGCGCCGCATGCGCGAACTCGGGTACATCTCCGCCGAGGAGCAGCGGCAGGCACTGAGCGTGCCCGTCGACGGCCGGCGTTACGGTCCGGAACAGCAGCTCGACGCCCCCTACGTGGCTGAAATGGTGCGCGCGGAGATGATCCGGCGCTTCGGACTTGCCGCCTACACTGCCGGCCTCAAGGTCACGACGACCGTCGACAGCCGCCTGCAGCGTGCCGCGGACGACGCGCTGAGGGGCGCCTTGATCGATTACGACGAACGCCACGGGTACCGGGGACCGCTGGCGCGCATTCCTGCCGAGGCGTTGGTCCCCGGCGACGCGAGTAATGCCGCTGGCAGTGGTGACGACCTCTTGCGGGCCGACAGGGGGAATCCCGAATCGGCCTGGCAAGCACTGCTGGATGACTATGAGCCGGTCTCAGGCTACCGTACGGGACTGGTGGTCGGCCTGGAGCCGATCCCACGGGACGACGATGTCCCGGCGGCCACCTCCGCCTTCATCGACGGCTCCGCCGCGAATGAAGACGATCCCGCGATGGACGAGGAACATTCCGCGCAGGAACTCCGGGCCGTGGTGTACTTCAACGACAGGGGGCTTGTCCCCGTGGAACTGGAGTCGGTGGGATGGGCCGCTCCCTATATCGATGAGAACCGCACCGGCAACCGGCCGGGCGGTGTGGCCGACGTTCTCGCGCCCGGCGATATCGTGCGATTCCGGGAAACGGCAGCCGGGGCGTTGCGTCTGGGCCAGGTCCCGGAAGCGCAGGGCGCGCTGGTTGCGCTGGACCCCATGGACGGGGCCGTGACCGCATTATCCGGCGGTTTCGACTTCTTTCTCAGCAATTTCAACCGCGTCACCCAGTCCCGGCGCCAGCCGGGCTCGGCATTCAAGCCCTTCGTCTATTCGGCGGCACTGGACCGCGGCTTCACGGTAGCCTCCATCTTCAACGATGCACCGATCGTCGAGCCCAGCCCGGAACTCGAAGGGTTCTGGCGCCCGACCAACTACTCGGAAGGGTTCAATGGTCCGACGCGGCTTCGCGAAGCACTGATCAAGTCCCTCAACCTGGTCTCCGTGCGAGTCATGCAGCAGGCCGGCCTGCCGCATACGGTCGACTACGTGCGACGCTTCGGGTTCGACGAGCTGGCCGCACCGATGAATCCCTCCATGTCGCTGGGCGCCGGCGGCGTGGCGCCGCTGGACCTGGCCGGGGGCTACGCGGTACTGGCGAACGGGGGCTCCTACGTGGAGCCCTACATCATCGAGAAGGTGGTGGACGCGGATGGAGAGACGCTCTTCGCTGCCGCGCCCGCGCTGGCCTGCAGGAATTGCGAGGAACCGGAACAGCCCGGGGCCGAGCTGTTGCATTCGATCAGCGACATTTACGGCGCCCGCCCACCGGCGAAACGCATCGCGGACGCACAGAACATCTATCTCATGAACGACATGCTGGCGGACGTGGTCCTTCGGGGAACCGGGGTGCGGGCCTCCCGGGAACTCGGCCGCACGGACCTCAGGGGCAAGACCGGCACCACCAACGACCGGCGCGATGCCTGGTTCGCCGGCTTTAACGGGGACATCGTTGCCGCGGCCTGGGTCGGCTTCGACCAGGAGCGCTCGCTGGGCGGCGGCGAACAGGGAGCGCGCACGGCCCTGCCGATGTGGATCGAGTTCATGCGGGTCGCGCTGGACGGGCGTCCCCTGAACAGCATGGAGCGCCCCCCGGGCATAATCGATGTGCGGATCGACCCGGTCACGGGCCTGGCGGCGGGCAGCGGTGAAGCGAGCCTGTTCGAGAAGTTCAGGATGGAGTACGCACCGCGGGCGCCGTCGCCCCGAATCCAGGCACCGCAGGCGCCGGCGGAAACGCTGACGGGCAACCCGCTTCCGAATGCCGAGGAAATCATTGAACCGGGCCGGATTTTCTAGCCTGCGCCCCAGGGGAGGAGACAGACGCCATGGCCACCTCCGAATCGCTCCGGGATCGGCTGGCGCAGGAAGCTGCGCGGCTGATGATCGAGCACGGAATCCGGGACTACGGACTCGCCAAACGCAAGGCCGCCCGCCGCTTGGGCGTGCGGGCCGCGTGGGCGCTCCCGGGCAACGCTGAAATCGACGCACGGGTGACCGAGTGGCAGGAACTCTTCGAGCCCGAAACCCATGGCCGCCGGCTTCGCGAGCTTCGCGGCCTGGCGCTGGAAGTGATGGACGCCTTCTCCGTATTCAATCCACGCCTGGCAGGCCCCGTGCTGAGTGGCGCGATCAACGTGAACTCGCCCATCGAAGTGCATCTGTTTACCGATGCCCCCGAGAACGTGGCGATGTCGCTTGACGCCTGGGGCAAGACCTTCAGGGATTGCCAGCGCCGCTATCGCTACAACGGCCGCGGCGTCACCCTCATCCCGGGCTTCCGCTTCAATATCCGCAGCCAGCGGGTCGATGCGCTGGTCTTTCCGGACAAGGGCCTGAGGCAGGCGCCCATGAGCCCCGTGGATGGCCGGCCCATGCCCCGTGCAAACCGGACCCGCGTCCGGGCTCTGCTGGAGGACTAGAAGCCCTTGGCCAACAGCCCGATCATGCGGCATGGACGGTGCCTGATCGCCTTGTTCCTGTGCGGTTCGGCAACGGCGCAGGAAGCCGTCACGGACCGCTTCGTCCTCGGTACCACCGGGAACCGCGAGGTCGTCGTGCTGCCTGCCGCCGACGCCTCGACGCAACTGGCTGCAGCGTCCGGACCAATATCGGCACAGTCCTTCGAGACAGATTCCCAACGCATACACAGCGTATCGTTCGAAGGCGAAACGTTCCGGGCGTCCACACCGCTGGAAGGACCCATGTCGCGAATCGTCTTCGATCCGGCCCAACGCAGGTTCGTGCCACTGTTGACGAGTATCCGCGTTGAGCTGGATGATTTCTCCAGACTGGATTCCGTCGCGGACCGCCTTGGCGCGGTCGATGCAACGCCATTCGAGAGCCTGGGATTTGCGATCATTGAATTGCCGGAGGCGCTGCACCCGGTGGAGGCAATCGAAATGCTGAGCGGGTCGCCCGAAGTCGGGGAGGCGTCGTTACGGCTGCCCGGACCGCAGATCCGTTTGCGGTAGGAGCGGGCAAACCCGCAAACGTCCGCGGCTCCCGCTTTCCCCTGCGGCCAATGTCCCGGGCTCCTAACCGGACGCGGACGAGCGCTTTCGCAGCCAGGCCACGGTCCACAGCAGGCAGAGAGCGAAGACGATCAGGAATGCGGCCACGGCCAGGATGGCCGGGCTGATGTTCTCCCGGATGCCGGCCCACATCTGCCGCGGGATCGTTCGCTGCTCGACGCCCGCCAGGAACAGAACCACGACCACCTCGTCGAACGAGGTCGCGAAGGCGAACAGCGCCCCGGAAATGACGCCGGGCGCAATCAGCGGTAGCTGTACGCTGCGGAAGGTGCGCACGGGTCCCGCTCCCAGTGAGGCGGCCGCACGCGTCATGTTGCGGTTGTAGCCTGCCAGGGTCGCCGTGACGGTGATCACGACGAAGGGGGCGCCAAGCACGGCATGCGCCAGGATCAGGCCCAGGTGCGTCTGGCCGAGGCCCAGCCGCGTGTAGAAAAAGAACATCCCGGCGGCGGCGATGATTACGGGGGTGACCAGCGGGGAGATGAGAAATCCCATCACCAGGCGCCGTGCGGGCATGTGCGGGCTGGACAGGCCGAGCGCCGCCAGCGTACCCAGCAGCGTGGCCAGCGCGGTTGCCGCCGTGCCGATGACGAGGCTGTTCGCCAGGGCGCCGGTCCATGCGTCGTCGGTCACCACTTCCCGGTACCAGCGCAACGACCAGGCCTCGGGGTCGAACCGGAGCATGCCTTCGGTAAAGGTGAAATACGGTTCGGCGTTGAAACTCAGGGGCAGGATCACGAGGATCGGCGCGATGAGGAACACCAGAACACCCACGCAGTAGCCCAGGTAGGCGACCCGCCCGAGACGTCCGATTCCGCCGATTCCGCCTGCTTCCGCCATTTCAGGTCACACCGGGACGCCCGCCGCCTCAGGTCACGCCGATGCGGCCGCCGCCGGCGACGCGGTCGTAGAGGATATACAGGCCGGTCACGCAAACCAGGATGACGCCGCCGAGCGCCGACGCCAGCCCCCAGTTCAGCGACGTCTGCATGTGGTAGGCGACCATGTTGGAGATCAACTGGCCGGTGCTGCCTCCCACCAGCGCCGGGGTGATGTAGTAGCCGATGGCGAGTATGAAGACCAGCAGGCTCCCGGCGCCGACGCCCGGGAGCGACTGCGGCCAGTAGACGCGCCAAAACGCCTGCGCGGGTCCGGCGCCGAGGGAGGCGGCGGCGCTCATGTGCGATCGGGGGATGGTGCGCATGACCGAATAAAGCGGCAACACCATGAACGGCAGCAGAACGTGGGTCATGGCCACGAAGGTCCCGGTCATGTTGTAGATCAGGGCCAGCCGCGCATCGTCGGACACGAACCCGGCAGCGACCAGCAGGTCGTTGATGACGCCCTGGTTCTGCAGCAGCACGATCCAGGAGGTGGTGCGCACCAGCAGCGATGTCCAGAACGGCACCAGCACCAGGGCCAGCAGGATTGCGCTGCGCCGGGGCGGCGAGTGCGCAATCAGGTGCGCAAGGGGGTAGCCGAGCATGAGGCACAGCAGGGTGACGCCCAGGCTCACCGCCAGGGTGCGCGTGAAGAGCGGGACGTAGATGCGCCGATCCGGGGTCTGCCGCACCACCGAACCGTCGGGCAGGCGGGTCAGGTCCACCGCCGCCAGGTAGTGCCTCGTCGTGTAACGCTCGCCCGCCGTGCGCAGCGCATGCCAGGTTTCGATCTCCTCCCACGCGGGATTGATCTCTACCATCGTGTCGCGCCAGGCATCGCCGGGAGCGTCCCGCAACCGCCGCGCGGAAACCACCAGTACGCTGCGCAAACCTCCCTGGACCCGGTTGACCCGGCCGGCGATCTGGCCGATGGTCCG
Source organism: Gammaproteobacteria bacterium (assembly GCA_022825505.1). Classification (GTDB taxonomy): domain Bacteria; phylum Pseudomonadota; class Gammaproteobacteria; order Steroidobacterales; family Rariloculaceae; genus UBA6522. The sequence goes on from JAJDWR010000021.1 coordinate 29,703, forward strand.
CTCCTCCTGAGCGACGAGCAGTTCCCGGGCCGCGGCCTCGAAAACCACGTCCTCCGGGACGCTCATACCGTCCCAATCGTCCAGCAGCGCAACCGTTTCCGGCAACGCGTCGGCAACTACCGGGTCGTAGACGCTGCGCACCAGCATCGACACCAGCGGTGCGACGAAGGTCACCCCCACGAACGCCACCAGCGGCAGCGTCAGGCCCGCCGCGCGCAGGCGCGCGCGCCGTTCGCCCGCGCTACGCATCGTGATCTTCGCCGGGGTCCAGCACCCGGCAGTCGGTCGGCGTCCAGCCGATCCGGATCGCATCGCCTTCGAGCACCGCGCCGTGACCGACCATGTTCGGAATCTTGGCGATGAAATCCTTGCGGCCGCACGCGTCCACGCGGATTCTCAGGTGATCGCCGACAAACGTGATGTCCCGGATGCGTGCGTCGAATTCGTTGGAATAAAGCCCCGGCCGCGGCGCCACGGCGACCCGCTCGGGGCGAATCGACAGCGTGGTGGCGTCGCCGGGTTCGCAGGGTGCGACCCGAATGGCACGGACGACTTGATCGCCCACCTGGACCCGGCAGATGTCCTTGTCGATGGACAGCACGCGGCCGTGCAGGCGATTGTTTTCGCCGATGAATCGCGCCACGAAGGACCGTTCCGGCTCCTCGTAGAGCGACTCCGGCGGCGCCACCTGCTCGATGCGCCCGTCCTTGAGCACGGCCACGCGGTCCGACATGACCATCGCCTCCTGCTGATCGTGGGTCACGTAGACGATGGTCACGCCGAGGGTTTGATGGATGCGGCGGATCTCGTACTGCATCTCCTCGCGCAGGTGCCGGTCCAGCGCGCCCAGGGGTTCGTCCATGAGCACCAGGTCGGGCTCGAAGACCAGCGCCCGGGCGATGGCCACGCGCTGCTGCTGCCCGCCGGAAAGCTGGTTCGGACGCCGTTCTCCAAAGCCTTCCAGTCGGACCAGCTCCAACGTGCGCCGAACGCGTTCCCGGGACTTGTCGCGGGACATTCCACGTACATCCAGGGGAAAGGCCAGATTCTCCGCAACCGTCATGTGCGGAAACAGCGCGTAGTCCTGAAAGACCATGCCGATCCCCCGCTGGCGCGGCGGCAGCGCATGCACCGAGCGGCCCTCGATGCGAATGGCCCCCGTGGTCGGCGCCTCGAATCCGGCGAGCATCATCAGGCAGGTGGTCTTGCCCGAACCGGACGGACCGAGCAGGCTCAGAAACTCGCCCCGGCGAACCGTCAGATTGAATTCCTGAACGGCCATGACGCGGCCGTCATAGCTCTTGCCGATATTCTCGAATTCGACGTGGGGATCGTCGCTGGATGGACGTCTTTCGGTTGTCATGGGGAGCTGTCGCTGGAGATCGATGCGGACATTAGCATCAGAGCCGGCGATCGTCACGCGGGCATGTTGAACGGCAGGCGTCGGGTTCCAGGGGCCATTTCGTAGAATACGACCAAATCTGCCCGGATTGCGAAATTCCCGACGGCAAGGCTGCCGCTCAACCGTACGCGAGCTATAGAATTGAGAAGCAAAGATGGAGCAAGTCCCGAGCGCGCCTGAGAACCATGATGACGCAGTTCCAACATTACATTGGCGGTAAACGCATTCCGGGAACGGTCGAGCGTTCAACCGATGTATTCGACCCGGCGGTGGGAACGGTCGCGGGCAGAGTGCCCCTCGCATCTGCCGAAGAAGTGGGCCGTGCGGTGAATGCGGCCCGGACCGCCTTTCCGCAATGGTCGTCCATGACACCATTGCATCGAGCACGCATGCTGTACAGGTTCAAGAGTCTTCTTGAAGAGCATGCGTCCGAACTGGCCAGCCTGATTTCCCGGGAGCATGGCAAGACACACGGCGACGCGCTGGGAGAACTCGAACGCGGAATCGAGGTGGTGGAATTCGCCTGCGGCGGGCCGCATCTGCTCAAGGGCGAGGTGACCGACAGCGTCGGAACCAATGTGGACAGCCACTCGCTGCGTCAGCCGCTCGGAGTGGTTGCGGGCATTACGCCATTCAACTTCCCTGTCATGGTGCCCTTGTGGATGTTCCCGGTTGCCATCGCGTGCGGCAATACCTTCGTACTGAAACCATCCGAGCGCGCCCCGTCAGCGCCTGTCAGGGTTGCGGAACTGTTGTCGGAGGCCGGCGTACCCGACGGCGTCCTGAACGTCGTCCACGGTGACAAGGTCGCCGTCGACGCATTGCTCGGGCACGAATTGGTGCAGGCGGTCAGTTTTGTGGGTTCAACCAGGGTCGCCAGGCATGTCTACACGACCGGGGCCGCCAACGGCAAGCGTGTCCAGGCGCTTGGCAGCGCGAAGAACCACATGGTCATCATGCCTGACGCAGATCTGGACAAGGCGGCAGACGCCCTCATGGGCGCCGCATTCGGCTCGGCGGGAGAACGCTGCATGGCCATCTCCGTGGCAGTCCCGGTGACCGACACGGTCGCCGACGAGCTGGTGGCAAGACTGAAGGCACGAGTGCAAACTCTGCGCGTTGGTCCCGGTAACGACGAGGAAACGGAAATGGGACCTCTGGTCAGTCGCGAGCACCTGGAGAAGGTCACCGGATACATCGACAGCGGTGTTTCCGAGGGTGCGGATCTGGTCGTCGATGGCCGCAATTTCGTGATGGATCGGGAAGGCCACCGGGAAGGCTTCTTCATTGCGGCCTCGCTATTCGACCGCGTCACAAACGATATGCGGATCTACAATGAGGAAATCTTCGGGCCGGTCCTGTCGATCGTCCGCGTTCCCGACTACCGGTCCGCTGTCGACCTCGTCAATGGTCACGAATACGGGAATGGGGCAGCGATTTTCACCCGTGACGGGGACAGCGCCCGGTCTTTCGCCAGCGAAATCCAGGCCGGGATGGTCGGAGTGAATGTGCCCATTCCCGTTCCCATGGCATTTCACAGTTTTGGCGGCTGGAAGAACTCGCTGTTCGGCGACCACCACATGTACGGGCCGGAAGGCGTGCGCTTTTACACCCGGCTCAAGACAATCACGTCTCGTTGGCCCGGGGGCATGAAGTCAGGTGCTGATTTCGCGATGCCCACAATGAAGTAGTCGAGACTCGACGCTTTGTTAGTCGATTACGGCCACGGGCACATGCAACACTAAATCATCCACCGTGGCTGGGCGATGCCGACCTGATTGCGCCAATCAATTCGCGCGTGCGATTTACGCTGTCGAAGGCGGCAGCCGACAGCAATCGCACGTCGCTCGAAACCGTGACCATATCGAAACCCCAGCCAACGGCTCTGGCCGCATACTCCGGCGTGCCGCAGTGCAGCGCCGCGCGGATGCCCGCAACATGAGCCGCGGCGAGAATCTCCTTTATCGCCGCCACCATTTCTTCTTCTTCGCGATCAAAGTGTGGGATCAGGCGGCCTTCGCCGATCCCGAGCGCGAGATCGGAGGGACCGATATACACACCGTCGATTCCCGGTGTCGACACGATCTCTTCGAGATTCTCCATCGCCTCGGCCGTCTCGATCATGGCAAGACAGAGGATTTCGTCGTTCGCTTGCTGTGCGTAATCCGCACCTGCCGATAACAGCGCGCGCGTCGGGCCGAAACTTCGGGTCCCATCAGGCGGATAACGAACGTAGGAAACCAGCCGTTCAGCCTGCCGCCGGTTGTTGATCATCGGACAGATCACGCCGTACGCGCCGGCATCGAGGACCTTCATGATGGCGCCCGCTTCCAGCCAGGGAACGCGGACCAGCGGTACCACATTGCTGGCGTGCATCGCCTGCAGCATCGGCACGACACTGGAATAGCCGATCAGTCCATGCTGCATATCGATCGTAATGCTGTCGTAGGGTTGTGCCGCCATGATCTCGGCGGAAACTGGACTCGCCATCGCCAACCATCCGTTAAGCGTTGCCTTGCCGTCTGTCCACTTCGGCTTCAAGGCATTCGTGATCATTCCATCGTCCTCACGTTGTTACTTGTGCGCGGCTGAATCCGGAACCGGCGTCTTCCAATACAACAGGGCATGCACTGCCACCCGGCGCCCCGGCTGACTACAGTCCGAGATCAAAACCGATCCGGATTCGCGCGCCGGGCGACGGAAATCCCGGCGCGTCCTGATAGTGCGCATCCAGTGCATTGTCGATCGCGCCCCAGACAGTACGGTTTGCCGCGTGTTCGTACCGGACGGTCGCGCCGACGAGAACATGGCTGGAGGCGTCAACATCGCCCGTTGGAATGGAAGTCGTCAGCCGGGGGCCCACGTAGCGTGCCCTCGCGTTCACGCGCCATCGCTGCGCCGCAGACCAGTCCAGAGACAGGCCGCCCATCCGTTCCGGCCGCCTGCGCAGCGGTCCGGACAGGCTCGAAATGTCCGACCACGTACTGTCGAGAGACAGCCCGATGCCCGGCGACAGTTCCAGGTCCGCCCGAACCTGGACGCCATCGATATCGATTCGGCCCCTGTTGATGTTCGTGAAGGACTCGAAATCGAAATCCACCAGGTCATCGTATCGGCTCCTGAACGTCGTCAGGATCAACTCATTCCCGTTACCGAACGCGTGCGTATACCCGGCTTCGGCACTGCGTGCCTTCTCGGCGATCAAGTCCGGATTGCCGACCAGCGGATTTCCCAGCGCGAAAAAGCTGGGCAGCTTGAAGCCGTTGCCGATGTGCGCCCAGACGCGGCTTCCCCGATCGGACACTGCCCACGATGCGCCGATCTTTCCGGACAATCGTCCGTCGATGTCGCCGTGGTCCCACCGCAAGGCGAGCGTCGACGTGAAACCTCCGTTCCACTGCCTGCCGATCTCCGCAAAGGCGGACGACACGGAGCGGGTCATCTCGAACGGGCTGGGGAATACCGCGAAACCGAGGTCGACCGCACCCGTGTCGCTGGCATCCTCGGTAACGAAATCGAGACCGCCGACGACCATGGCGTCTCCGGGCAACTCGACGCGATTGATCCACAGCAGCTCACGCCGCTCGTAGTCTGTGATCGCCGTGAAGGCGGGCTGACCGCCCAGAACGCCCGGCGCGACGGCGGGCACCGCAGCGTTGTCACGCAGTCGGGCGCTGCTGATGTTGACTTCGGACCTCCAGGACTCCGTCACCAACCAATCGGCGACGGCCGCAACGGACAGCTCATCGCCATCCGCCGTTTCGAGTTCCCTGGAAACGGCGAACTGCGGGCCGCCGCTGACCTCGGAAAAACTGGTCCGGTCGCGCTGCACATGCCGCAGGTTGAGTTCCCACGATCCCCGGTCTCCGAAGCCGCCGGCCAACCGCGTGCCGAAACTGTCGAGGCGTAACGAAGATCCCTCGATTTCGTCGCCGCCATCCAGCGATGAAGCGCGAACGTTCCATTCCACGTCGTTGCCGAGTTCGAAAGAGGCGCCGGCGCCGGCTCGCCAATCACGGACGCTGCCGGCTTCCACAAACGCATTCGCGGATCCCGGGTCGGCCCATGCGGAACGAATCCGGATTACGCCGGCCATCGCGTCGGCGCCATAAACAGCCGACATGGTGCCCGACGCACTGTCGACCCGATCGATCCCGTGCGCGCCCAGCATGGAGAAATCGAATGATCCGCCCCGCGTATTGGACGGATTGTTCAGGCGGATTCCGTCCACGTACACCACCGTGAAGTTCGACTCCGCCCCTCGAAGGAAGATCTCCGAAACCCCGCCGGCCCCGCCCGGGCGGCTAACCGAGAAACCGGGTAGCCTCCGAAAAAGTTGTTCCGTGTCGACCGGTCGCGCCGCAAGATTTTCGGTGCCGTCGGTGGAAACGCCCTCGCCGATGGAAAACATCCCGTCGTCGAGACGCGTCTCAACGACGACAATTTCCTCGAGACCGGTGGAGTCATCCTCCTCCGCAGGCGTCTCTGCGGCAGTCGCGCAAACGCAGGTTGTCAGCGCGCTCACCCACGTGACTGTGCAGATGTGCAATCGCACGGAAGCCCCCTGCCTTCGCTTCTGCTTCAATTCAGCCCCGACATCATAAACGGTCGCAGCCCGGGCCTGCCGCCGGCATGGACCGAATTGTCGGGGCGCAAGCTCGCTCAGCGCTGCCCGACCGGCAAGTAATCCCGCTGGGCCGGGCCGATGTAGAGCTGCCTGGGACGGCCGATCCGCGACTCCGGATCGCGCACCATCTCGCGCCAGTGCGCCACCCAGCCGACGGTGCGGGCAATGGCGAACATGACGGTGAACATTGACTTTGGAATGCCCAGCGCCCGGTAGATGATCCCCGAGTAGAAATCCACGTTGGGATAGAGGTTCTTCTCGATGAAGAACTCATCCCTGAGCGCAATCTGTTCCAGCTCCAGCGCCAGTTCGAACAGCGGTCCGTCCTGGCTGGCGCCGAGTTGTTCCAGCAGCCGGTGGCACATCCGGCGGATGATGGTCGCGCGCGGGTCGTAGTTCTTGTAGACACGATGCCCGAAGCCCATCAGCCGGAACGGATCCTTGCGATCCTTGGCCCGGTCTACGAATTTGCCGATACGGCTCCGATCGCCGATCTCCTCCAGCATGTTGATCACCGCCTCGGTGGCGCCGCCATGGGCCGGCCCCCAAAGCGCGGAAATTCCCGCGGAAACGGCCGAGTACGGATTGGTGCCGGAGCTTCCCGCGAAACGCACCGTGGAGGTGCTGCAGTTCTGTTCATGGTCGGCGTGAAGAATGAACAGCAGGTCAAGGGCCTGCGCAGCGACCGGATCGATGTCGTACAGGGCGGGCGGCACCGAAAAGAACATGTGCAGCAGATTGGTGCAGTAGTCCAGCTCGTTTTTCGGATAGACGAAGGGTTGCCCCAGGGAATGCTTGTAGGCCGCCGCCGCGATCGTCGGTATCTTGGCGATGATGCGGTGCGCAAAGATGTCGCGGTGCCTGGCGTTCTGAATGTCCATGCGGTCGTGGTAAAACGCCGACATGCAGGCGACGACGCCCGACACCATCGCCATGGGGTGGGCGTCGTAATTGAAGCCGTTGAAGAAACGCAGGAACGACTCGTTGAGCATGGTGTGCGTGGTGATCGCCTTGTCGAACTCCGCCAGTTCATCGGTCTTTGGCAGTTCGCCGTAAAGCAGCAGATACGCCACCTCGATGAAACTCGACTGCTCGGCGAGTTGCTCGATGGGGTAACCGCGGTACTGCAGGACCCCCTGCTCGCCGTCGATGAAGGTAATGGTGCTGGAGCAGGAGGCGGTGGAAGCAAAACCCGGGTCGTAGGTGAAGACGCCCTGGTTTCTGTACAGTTGGGAAATTTCCAGAACTTTCGGTCCGGCGGTACCGGAGCGCTTTCGCAACTCCAACTCCGCGCCGGAACCGGATTCAACCAGACTGTAGCGCCTTTCGCCCATACGTCGCACCTGTTCCCTCGGATTTGTTTGACCGTCCTCGGCCAGAGCGGCCTTGGTCACGGCGTATGCGCCTGGAACGGCGGAGAGCCTTCAAGCGCACCAGAGCTATTTAGTATAGCAGGCTGCGGAGCCACTGGGGGGCTCACTTTTTCGTGAATTGGCGTGAACTTTCGTGATCTAGTGTCGCTCACGCGCAACGGATGAGCGGCTGTAGCGCTTGCGGAACTTGTCTACCCGCCCGCCCGTGTCGACGATCTTTTGCGTGCCGGTGTAGAACGGATGGCACGCGGAACAGATTTCCACGCGCAGGTCTCTGCCCAGCGTTGACCGGGTCGTAAACTCATTGCCGCAACTGCATGTCACCTTGATTTCGGCATACGCCGGGTGGATGTCGACTTTCATGGCTCGAACGGTCCAGCAGGAGAGGCGCGAGAGGATACTGCCCCCGGCACCGGATGACAAGCGGACGCGAATGTCAGTCGTTGAACTCCTGCTTTCGAAGCGCTTTTTCGATCTGCGCCAATGCCAGCCCGCGGTGGCTCACGCGGTTCTTGACCTCAGCCGGCAACTCCGCCGCGGTGGCGCCCAGCCGTGGGTCAAAAAACACGGGGTCGTATCCGAAACCCGATTCGCCGCAGGGTTCCCGGGCAACGTAGCCGTGCCACTGCCCCGACCCCACCAGCGGCATCGGATCGTCCCGGGATGCAAGCGCCACGATCACGCAGCAGAAACGTGCCCCGCGCTCGGGGGCGGGTACATCCCTCATCAACTCAAGCAGTTTGGCGATGTTTGCGCGTGCGCCGCCGCCATCGGCAAACCGGGCCGATCGCACACCCGGGGCGCCGTCCAGGGCATCCACGGCCAGACCGGAATCGTCCGCGATCGCCGGAAGCCCGGTCGCGGCAGCGGCATGACGGGCCTTGAGCAAGGCATTTTCCAGAAACGTCCGGCCGGTCTCTTCGGGCGACGCAAGGCCGAATTCACTGCGCGACACCAGAACAAGGCCGGTGGGCGCCAGCAACGCCCTCAATTCCCCGAACTTTCCCTTGTTGCCGCTGGCGAAAACCCAACGGTTGGATCGGCGCGTCACCGCTTGAGCACCTCGGCCTGAGCCGCAAGGAGTTCTTTCGTCCCTTTCGCAGCCAGATCGAGAAGCCGGTCCAGCTCTCCCCGCCGGAAGGCATGACCCTCCGCCGTTCCCTGCAACTCGATGTATCCGCCTGCGTCATTCATCACTACATTCATGTCCGTCTCGGCTTCGGAGTCCTCGGGGTAGTCGAGATCCAGAACCGGCTCGCCCCGGTAGATGCCCACGGATACCGCGGCAACCTGACCGTGAATCGGGTCCCGCTTCAGTTTGCCCGCCGCCCTGAGCCGCTCCACGGCAAGCGCCAGAGCGACGTAGCCACCGGTGATGGCGGCGGTGCGCGTTCCGCCGTCCGCCTGCAGCACGTCGCAGTCCACGGTGATGGTGCGTTCTCCCAGCGCCGAACGGTCGACCACCGCGCGGAGGCTCCGCCCGATCAGCCGCTGGATCTCCACCGTGCGGCCGCCCTGCCTGCCGCGAACGGCTTCCCGAAACGTTCGGGTATGCGTCGCACGGGGCAACATGCCGTATTCGGCCGTCACCCATCCTTCATTGCGGCCCTTCAGAAACGGCGGGACGCGTTTTTCGACGCTGGCGGTGACCAGCACCCGCGTGCCGCCGAACTCGGCCAGCACCGAGCCCTCGGCGTGGTCCACAAAGTTCGGAACGAACCGCACGGCGCGCAATTCGTCCGGCTCGCGCCCGCTGGGCCTGAGCGGCGGCTTTTCCTTCATTTCCGATCCTCTCGTGGGTGGGGCGCATATCCTAACCCGCAAGTCCCGCCAGGAGCGTCTCCGAGAGGTCGCTCGACTCAATGGCGGACCGATCGGTTCACCGCGACAACGCACGCCGAAACCTCGAAGGAGCCCGCCGCTGCCGACTGAACGACCCGCGCTGCCGGCGGCGCATTGTTCGGTTAGACTTGCGCAGCGCCGCGTCGCGACTTGCGCGGCACGGCTCTACCCACAACGGCAAGGCGATTTCACCATGGCAAACAGCATGACCGGTTTCGCCCGATCGCAGGCCCTGGCCGCGCCATTCCGGCTGGTATGGGAAGTGCGCAGCGTCAATCACCGGTTCCTGGAGATCGGCGTGCGGTTACCCGTCGAACTGCGCTCGCTGGAATCCGCCTCCCGCAGTCAGGTCCAGTCCGCACTGGCACGTGGCAAGGTCGATTGCACCCTGACTGTCACCCGTGACCGGGACCAGACAAGCGGCGTCGAATTGCGGGAAAACGTGGTCGAGGACCTGCTGTCGCTGCAGGAGCGGGTGCGTGAAATGGTTCCCGATGCGGACTCGCTGTCCGTGGCCGAGGTGCTTCGCTGGCACGGGGCTGTGCAGGAAGTCACTTACGAATCCGCAGCCGTGGAATCCACGGTTGCCGCGGCACTGGACGATGCGCTGAAGTCCCTTGGCGAGGCAAGAAACCGGGAAGGCCGGCGCCTGGCTGCCGCGGTTCTCGAGCGTTGCCGGGGCATGAAGGCCATTATTGCCGAAATGCGACCCCGAATCGGCCAGGCGGAACAACGCTATCGAAGCAAGCTTGTACAGCGACTCGAACGGCTCGCCGTGGATGCCGACCCGCAGCGGCTGGAACAGGAGTTGGCGCAACTGGCGCAACGCCTGGATATCTCCGAGGAAATCGACCGCCTCAACAGCCATATCGACGAAGTGGAAGCAGTCCTTTCCCGGGATGAACCCATCGGACGGCGGTTGGACTTCCTCGTTCAGGAACTCAACCGCGAAGCCAATACCCTGACCTCAAAATCGCAGGACACTGAACTCACCCGCGGTGCGGTCGAACTCAAGGTCCTGGTCGAGCAGGTGCGCGAGCAGGTCCAGAACCTGGAATGACGGGATGCCGACGAACCGACGCGGTGGACTGATCGTGATCTCGGCGCCCTCCGGCGCGGGCAAGACCACGCTGGTGCACAAGGCACTGAATTCACGCGAGGATCTCGCGTTTTCCATCTCCTATACCACGCGGCCACCGCGCGCCCGGGAACGCAATGGCGTGGACTATTGCTTCGTCAGCGAGCGCCGGTTCCAGGCCATGATTGCCAACGACGAATTCCTGGAATGGGCACAGGTCTTCGACCGCTGGTACGGCACCAGCCGGGACTCCGTGGACGCCTTGCGTACCGATGGCAAGACCGTACTGCTGGAGATCGACTGGCAGGGAGCCGAACAGATCAGGGCCCGCGAACCCTCCGCCGTCAGCGTATTCATCCTGCCCCCCAGCCGCGCGGAACTGGAGCGTCGCCTGCGGGGCCGCGGCACGGACTCCAAGGAAAACATCGGCCGCCGTCTCCGCGACGCCCTGACCGACATGTCCCAGTGGAAAAACTTCGACTACGTCCTGATCAACGAAAATGTCGCCACCGCCCTGGAGGAATTCATGTCGATCCTGGACGGTCGCGGCGACGCCCACCGGGTGGATTCACAGACTGTACGGCGCCGGGCCGTACGAATCATGGCCGACAACGTCTGATCCATACTCTTGAACTGCGGTCGCCGCCCCGCTGGAAGGTCGAACGACTGGAGCGACAGCAAGTGCGTATCCCGACCCGAATATTCGGCGCGACCGAGACCACTTTCCACCGCCCGATGATGGTTGCGGTTTACCGCAATTGGGTTATGTAATAACCTGCCATCGACTTCGTGTCATCGGTATGGACATGACTTCACCTCGCGTAATCAGTGACTTCCCGCCTACGCGGCATAACCACCGCCGTTGCGTCCGTGAGGCGCTCGAAACAGCGGAATCCGTCGTCGCCAGGCGCGGCATGCGATTCACGAAGCTGCGACGACGATTTCTGGAACTCGTCTGGTCGCGGCACGGGCCGATCCGGGCCTACGACATCCTGCGACTCATGGACGAGAAAGATGGGAGTATGGCGCCGAATACAGTGTATCGAGCCCTTGATTTTCTGCTGGAAGCGGGACTCATTCATCGGCTCGACAGCATCAATGCATACATGGGATGCGCGGACCCCGAGACCGAACATTCAGGTCAGTTTCTGATTTGCCGAAAGTGTGAGTCGGCAGCGGAAATCCATGATCCCGGCATCGATCTCACACTGGGCCGGGACGCAGAGCGACTGGGTTTCGAGCCCGAGCGGAAGACGGTCGAAGTGCGGGGATTATGCCCGGCGTGCACGGTCGCATAGCGTAGCAAGACCCGGATTCCCGACGCCGGGTGGCCGGCGAAAAGTGCGCTCTTGCGGTTGAGCGCCGGTGGAGTTCGCATGGACGCCAGAATCACCGGTCCCTCACAGCTCGAGCAAGTACGTGAACTTTATCAGCAGTTGCTGTTGCGTATAGTCAGGTATGAGATCTTCATCGTTGGCCGAGCTGTTGTAAACGACGTAAAGGTAGGACAGCGGGCGAAACTCCCAGGACAGTCGGGCATTCAATATGTCCTTGGAAGTCAAGGAGTTGTGCTGGAGAAATCCGGACAACTGGAGGCGCGGGTTGAACGCGAATCGCGAGCCGATGCCGATCAGCCTGGTGGTGCGCGCCTGCCCCAGGGGACCGAGACCGGAGATACGATTGAGTTCGTAATCGGCCGTCAGTTCGAAGCGGGGGCTTGGCGCATAGCGGCCACCGAGTGAATACGTTGTCAGCCGACCATCGAAGTACCCGCCTGTTTCGTACGAGATTTCGCCCGAGAGTGTTCTCGATCGATCCGAGTTTCCGTACAAACGGTAGCGTGTGTAGTCGTAGTCGCCTGTCTCGATCTCGATGCGGGCGGGCGCGAAACGGTCGGTGATTCGTTGCCAGTTGGGTTCAACGATTACGCCCACTGACGCGCCGCTGTGAAAATCGAAACGCAGCGGCGTTATGACCGCATAGCCGAATTTGAGATCGCCGCCGTCGGAGTTGTTGAACGAATATACGCTGATCCCCGGATTGAAGCTCCTGATATTTTCGGGCAACCAGCCACCGCGAAGGTCCCAGAGCACGGCGGGGCTGTGCATGACGTAGTTGGCGTCAAGCAGTTCCAGGCCGATTCCGGGGTTGTAGTCCCTGTTGAAGTACTCGAGCAATCCGACATAGACAGAGCTGGTCTCGTAGTAGGCATAGAGTTGCGCACCGGTGCCATCGCCGGAGAGGCTGTCTGCCGAACGCGAAACCATCGCCTCCAGGCCTGCCGACGGCGCCGGCCTCCACAGTCCATCGACAGTGAAGGTGCGATTGGTCCGGCCGAAAGGCTGAGTCGCCGAAGTCCCGTCCGAACGATAAGTCACCATGCCGCCGACGCGGCTCTGCTCCCGGATGTTCTTCGAATAACGGGCCACGCCGAAGTCGCTCGCCGGCAGGTCCCGAATCGCCTCCTGCCGCATGGCGATCACACCGAATTCCTGCGTCGGCGAGCGCCCGGTCGAGCGAATTCCGGCTGTTATCGGTATCGGGAGCCCGCTGTCGTCGAGACCGATTCGGCGGGTAAAGAAGGGTCGAATCCAACTCGTGACGCTTGCATTGAAAGTGCCGGCGCTTTCGAGAAAGAACTGGCGGCGTTCCGGAAGAAAAACGCTGAAGCGGTCGAGATTGACGAACTGCCGATCGACATCGGCCTGAGCGAAATCCGTGTTGACCGTGAAGTCGATCACGGTGCCCGGTGTAACGGCCCATTTGATTTCACCGCCGATTTCGGCGTCTCTGTCGGGTCGGAAGCCGGTTGTGCCGGAGACCGCCTGACCGAGCACGTAGGGGGCGATCTGCAGATTTCGTCCGGGCGGGGGCGTTTCCAACCCGCGCAGAATCGCTTCGTAAGGCATTCTGTAGACGGACATGACTCGCGGTACCGGGGGGATGCTCACGGTTTCATTGAGGCTCCGGACCTGCCGCGACAGGATGATTCCCAGCCGGTCGGAGCCCGGCCGATAGCGAAGAATGCGCCAGGGTATCGCGATCTCTGCGATCCATCGATCATCCTGCAGTGTCGTGCGTGCGTTCCATCGCGCATCCCAATCCCTGTTCAGATTCTCGCCATCGGTGACTTCCATGTCGGATTGATTGCCGAAAGGGCTGATCTGAAAGACGACTGCCTTCCTCTGGTCTACGAATCCATCGATCGCGACGGCGAATACGTCATTTTCCTGCGCGGCGAAATCGCGTTGCAGGTTCTGGACCCGAATGCTTTGCCGCGGCTGCTCGCAGACCGCTGCGATGTACAGCATGTCGTCGTCGAACAGTATCCGGACGTAGGTCCGATGCGTTGCCGGTTGACCCTGGTCGGGGTCGCTCTGCGTAAAGCCGGTGATGACGTTGGCCAGACCCCAGGATGATTCGTCAAGGATGCCATCCACGCGGACAGGTGCAGACGTTCGTGCAGCCAGGATTTCAAGGGGCGGAGATGCAGGAGAGAAGACCTCCTGAGCTGAGGCCGGCGCCGCAAACAGGCACACGCCAAGTGCGAAACCAATCGAGCCTGCGCTTTCCGGTCGCATTGGACCCGCCACGAAACCCAGCCTTGACAATACCCCGATCGAAGGGGATGTTATAGCATTACTTTTCTTGGTTGGAGGCGCCCACATGCTCTTGCAGAGATTTTCGACCAGCGCGGCGACCCCGTCAGTCTATGCAATATTGATGTTCTTCGCGTTGCTTCCGATGGCGGGTAACGCTCAGGACTCAGAGTCCGGCGACACCGGTGGCGCTGACGCGGAAGACGCGGCGGAACAGGTATCCACTCAGGATGACGGCGCAGAAGATACGGCGGAACAGGTGGCCACCGTGCTCGAGACGGTGGTTGTCACAGGGCGGGCCATCGACCATTACTCGGCCACGGATGCGCTGACCGGCACCAAGACCAATGCGCTCTTGCGGGATCTGCCGGTCACGGTATCGGTGGTGCCGCATCAACTCGTCGAGGATCGGGCCATGCTTCGCTTGGGCGAGGCGCTCGACAATGTTGCCGGCGCCCAGAGAAAACAGGGCTATGGCGGGGTCGAGAACTTCGGTGCGTTTCTCCGGGGCTTCGACTCCAGCTTCCTGACCTTGCGCAACGGCATTCGCGACCATGGTTTCTACACCTTGCGCGACGTTGCGAACGTCGAGCGCTTCGAGGTCCTGAAGGGGCCGAGTTCGGTGCTCTACGGAGCTGTCTACCCTGGCGGAATCACGAATACGATCACGAAGAAGCCGGTTGCGGAGCCCATGGCCGAGGTCCGTCTGACAGCCGGCAGCGAGGACCGGTATCGGGCCGAAGCCGATCTTGGCGGCCCCGTCAGCGACGCGATTTTCTACCGGCTGAACGTGGCCTACGAGGATCTCCGGAGCTTTCGCGACGAGGTCGGCAGCGACGGGTATTTCCTGGCGCCTGTCCTGACCTGGGTCGCTTCCGATCGAACGAGTCTCACGGTCGAGGTCGAGCACAAGAGCAGCGAGTACACGTGGGACCTCGGCTTGCCCAGACACCCCGTGTCCCTGACGCTCCCGCTAGAGCGATTTCTCGGCGAGCCCGATGGCATCAACGACGTGGATTCGACGTATGTCAGCACGAGACTCGAGCATGAATTGAACGAGCAGTGGACCATTCGCCAGGTGCTCGGCCACGCGCGGACGGACGGGGATTACCGCTTGCGCTCGGCCTGGCGCGTTGACGACGATGAGCGCACGGCCCTTCGCGTGGCATACGACACCTGGGAGCGGTCGAAGACTGCCGTTGGCCAGCACGAACTGGTCGGTAATTTCGGTGGTCCGGGCGCCAGTCACACCTTCGTGGGCGGTGTCGAATACTATGAAACCGAGCAGGCGTACAATTTCCCCTTTGCTGGCCTGGCGCCGATCGATCTGTTTGAACCTGTTTACGGAGCCCAGCCCCAGCCATTCGGTTTCGTGTTGTTTGCGGACGAGAACAACTCCAGGGCTCTCGGTGTTTATGCTCAGGATCTGATCTCCATCGGCGACAGGTGGAAGCTGCTGGCGGGCCTGCGCTACGACCGCGTCGAGAACTCGACGATGAATCTGCTCAACGGCCAGTTGACCGAGCGCGATCCTGACACGGCATTGAGCCCGCAATTCGGCATCGTGTTCCAGCCGGATGAAGCGACCAGCATTCACTTGAGCTACGGCGAGTCGTTTCGGTCGATCACGAGCGGACGGACGGCCGACGGCAGCGACCTCGAGCCGGAAACGGGACAGCAGCTCGAGATCGGAGTGCGCCGGGAGTGGCTGGATGGGCTGGTGGCATCGAGTTTCGCCGTCTACGACATCAAGCGGCAGAATGTGGCCACGCCCGATCCTCTCATGCCCACGTTCCGCGTGCAGACGGCAGAGCAGTCGAGCCGCGGGTTCGAGATAGAGCTATCGGGATCGCCCGGTACCGGCTGGGATGTCATCGCGAGCGTAGCCTACATTGACGGTGAGGTCAGTCGAGACAACAGATTTGCCGTCGGTTCCCGCCTTCCCGGCGCGCCGCGCCAAAGCGCAAGCGTCTGGGGCAAGCATACGATACAAGGCGGCAATCTGGCGGGACTGGAGCTCGCCGCCGGCGCCTACTACGTCGGCGAGCGGGCGCTAGCGCTTCCGAATCTTCCCTGGGATCTCCCGTCCTACACGCGCGTCGACGCGATGGCGGCCCGTTCGTTCGGTGATTGGCGGGTCCAGCTCAATCTCAAGAACCTCGCCGATCGTCGAATCTACGACCTGACGAGCACGACGATCATGCCGCAGGAACCGAGGAGCGTCCTGCTGAGGCTTAGCCGCCTGTTCTGAAACGCGGCATGTTCGCGCTGGTCGCCCGTCGGGAGTTGTTGCTGCAACTGCGCGACGGGCGCCTTCGCGTGGCGTTGGCCCTCCTGCTCGGCGTACTGATTGCCGCCTGCGCGGCGGGGTGGGTGCAGTTCGAGCGCTCGATGCAGGAGAAAGGCAGCTTTGAAGACGGCGCCAGGGACCAGTGGCTGACGCAGGGAGAGCGCCACCCCCACCGCGCCGCGCACTACGGGACATACGTCACGATGCCCGAGTTCGGTCTCGCTTTTTTTGACCCCGGCTTGCGTCCGGTCGCGGGTCAAACGCTCTGGCTCGAGGCGCATTCTCGCCCGGCGTTCGCAAACGTGCCGATCCAGGACGATCAGACCTTGTCCCTGGGCCCGACGACGGTCAGCGGTTCCGCCGTACTGCAACTGCTGGGAGGGTTGCTGGCGCTCGTCATGGGCGCCGTCGCCGTGTCGAGCGACCGCGAAAGCGGCGTCCTCAGGCAGGTACTTGCCCAGGGGTGCAGCATCCGGAACTGGTTGATCGGCAAGACGCTCGGATTGGCAGCCATACTGGCCATTCCCCTGGGCGCCGCAGGTGTCGTGATCATCGGGGGCGCGGTGGCGATTTCCCCGGAATCCGTGCGTGCCGACGCCGCCTTGCGCGCTTTGTTTCTCGTTCTGGGCAATGGTCTTCTACTGTGGGTGCTGTTGGCCGTCGGGGTGACCCTGTCGAGCTGCCTTCGCTCGACTCGCGTAGCGCTGACCGCGGCGCTTGCGGTGTGGATCGGCGTTTTTGTGCTGGCCCCTCGCGCGGCCTCGGCCCTTGCGGAAGTCGCAGCTCCGACACCCACCTTGTCGGCCTACCGCACGGCCGTGATTGGAGCCTTCAACGACGGATTCGACGGTCGGGGCGGTTACGCCGCCCAGCTTGAAGCACTCGAAACGGAGACGGTGCAGCGCTACGGCGTGGAAAGCCTGGCGGACCTGCCCATTGGGTTCTCCGGTATTCGCATGCAGCACATGGATGCGTGGAGCGCCGAGGTTGATGACCGCGAGTTCGCGCGACTGGAAAGTATTTACGCCAGCCAGCAGCGCGTCCGAATGACGATAGCAGCGTTCGCGCCATACATCGCCGCTCGTGCGGTCTCGCGTGGCTTGGCCGGCACGGACTGGGCGCACTACCGACACTTTCTCACGGCGGCCGAGCGCTATCGGCGGAATATGGGCGGTCAGATGAACGCCCTGATCGAGGAGCGTCTTGCCGGCGAGGTGTGGGAGATGGACGGAACTGACGAAGATTGGGCAACCGTGTCGCCCCTCCGCTACACCTCTCCATCCGTTGGCTGGGCACTCGGTCGAATGGCAACGCCCCTGGCCCTGTTGCTCGCCTGGGCCACGCTGGTCGTCGGCGTGTGCCTGACGCTGGCGGCCCGAAGGCTCCGTCCATGAGACGTCGCCCGGTGGCCGAGTGGCGTTTGCTCGCAAGGGCGCCTGCGTCCCGTGCGATCGTTATCGTGCTTTTGGGTCTGACGGCCTTCGGGGCATTCAATGGAGCGCAGCGCCTCGACGAAGAGCGAGACGAGATCCAGGCGGCCCTGGCCGCCGACCGGGAGAGCTTCGCTGGCAGGCGCGCCGCGCTTGTCGAGCTCGAGGCGGGGCGAACCGAGGAAGGTCAGTTTGGCAGCCCACGCAAGGCGCACCAGGCGATATTGGGCGCCCGCCGGCCCTTGATGCCCAGCCCGGCCGAACTGCCCGTGATCTCCGCGTTCTCGCCGCGGCCCACACCCAGCTTGTTGCCGGTCGGGATCCTGACCCGCCACTCTGATCAGCAGGCGGGGCTCGAGGACCCGACGAATCGCCTGGACGGCCCATTCGACCTGATCTTCGTCACAACCTGGTTGCTTCCGCTGTTTGCGCTGGTGCTCGGTTGCGACGTGCTGTCCGGTGACCGGGAGCGCGGTAGAGCCGCCTTGCTGGCAAGCCAGGGAACGCCGCTTGGCGCCATCGTCATCAGCCGCTTGGTCGTTCGCTACCTCGTCCTGGCCGTGCCAACCGCCTTGATCGTCGCCGCAACGGTTGTCGTCATGGAGTGGGAACAGATGCCGGCTGCACTGCCAGCGCTCGTTGCCTGGCTCATGGCGTTCGGTCTTTATCTGGCATTCTGGTTTGCTCTGGCGGGGAGTGTGAACGCCGTCGCCCGATCTACGGCCAGTGCGGCGATTTTCCTGCTGAGTCTCTGGGTCGCGGTGGCGGTCGTCGTTCCGTCCCTGGCGGGCGCTATCGTAAGCGGCATCGCGCCACCGCCCGATCGTCTCCAGGGCATCCTGGCATTTCGCGACATCGAGGCGGACCTGAATCGGCGTCGCGACGAAGTCACCGACGCGTACTATGCTGCATCGCCCGAGAATCGTCCGATCGTTCAGGGCGACGAATACGAGGAGTACTTCGTCACCGAACTCTATCCGCGTCAGCTTGCCTTCGACGAGCGTTTTGCTCCGGTCACCGATGCCATGGAGGACGCCCGCATCCGTCAGGCGCGTCTTCTCCGCATTGCGGGCCTGGCAAGCCCCACGTTGGCCTTCACCTTGCTTTCGAGGGATCTGGCCGGCGAGGCGCCGGAGCGCCGCCGTGCCTTCTACGCAGCCGCGGACGAGTATCAGCGCCGATGGCGCCAGCACTTCGACCACAAGCTGGCATCGATGCGCCCGCTCACGGTTCTTGACTACGACGGCAAGCCGGAGTTCAGTGTGTCTCCCGAACCCGTGCCCGCCAGATGGAAACGGACCGTCTTGCCGCTGCTTGCCCTGGGGCTGTCCGCAGCAGGCGCGGTTTTTTTCGGTGTCCGGCTGGCACGCCGTGCGACGCCGTTTGGAGGACCTCTGCATGCTGGAGGCTGAATCGCTTCACAAGTCCTATGCCGGGCAGCCGGCAATCGATGATCTGAACCTGTGCGTCGGCAAGGGTGAAATCTACGCCTTGCTGGGCCCCAACGGCGCCGGCAAGACCACCACGATCAATTGCTTTCTGGGCTTTGTCAGGCCGGACAAGGGACGCGTACTCGTCAATGGCAATGACCCGGCGCTGGACAATCGCCGGGTGAGGCGGTCTCTGGCGTACATTCCCGAGCAGATCAGTCTCTATGGATGGTTTACCGGTGTCGAGAATCTCAGCTACTTCACGGAGCTCGCAGGCGAACGCCTGTCCCGGCAACGATGTGAGTCTCTGTTGATCGAGTCGGGCCTGGAGCCGGATGCCCTCAACAAGCGGGTCTCCGGCTATTCGAAGGGCATGACTCAGAAGGTCGGGATCGCCATTGCACTTGCGAAGGAGGCACAGGCCCTGCTGCTCGATGAACCAACCAGCGGGCTCGATCCCAGCGCCGCCTACGAGTTCAGCCGATCGTTGCGCGCTCTTCGAGACCGAGGGGTTGCGATCCTGCTGGCGACGCACGACCTGTTTCGGGCGAAGGAAGATGCTTCGCGTATCGGCATCATGCGCCATGGCCGGCTCGTGCACGAACTGGCCGGCACAGAACTCGGTCACGCCGAACTCGAAGGCTTCTACCTGGAGGCAATTCGCGACTGATTCCGGGAGAATGTCATGGCCTCTCCGGGGCTGCATGAATTCGGCAGCGACGCGTCACGGCCCGGACACTCCCGTAAACTAGTCGGTTAGGCATCCGCCCCCGCGCCTTGCCATGCTCATGTGCCGACACCGGTAGCCGCTACCGGTGCCATTGCAGTAAACTTGACCCCACGGTTTGGAAGTGGACTTGTTCCCTGGAGGAATGCCCCGTGGCCCGGATCACCGTAGAGGACTGCACCGATAATGTATCGAACCTGTTCCAGCTCGTGCTGGTAGCAGCCAAGCGCGCGCGGCAACTGGCCAACGGCGCCGAGCCCCTGGTGCCCTGGGAGAACGACAAGCCCACGGTGGTCGCGTTACGGGAAGTCGCCGAGGGTTATGTCACCGAGTCCATTCTGGAAGAGCGTGAACGTTCGTCGGATGAACTGACCGATGGGGAACAGGCGCCCGCCACGCTGCCTGGAGACCTGTTCCTGCCCGGCCCGTTTTTCTCGGCGAGCAAAGAATGAGGTCACCGCCTGCTGCGAGAAGCGGGAGCTCGCATGGACTATTCGGCCGCAATCAGAGAACGTCTGCCGTCGCTGTGGCGGGCGGACGGCCTCGGCGAGCTCATGGGGAAGCTGGAGAGCTATCTCCCCGAATCCGAACTGCCCGGCATCCTTGACGCCTACGAAGCCGCCTCCGCCGCTCACGACGGACAACAGCGGCTCAGCGGCGATGACTACATAAGTCACCCGATCGCCGTCGCCCGCATCCTCGCGGACCTGCACCTGGACCCCGGCTCCATCAAGGCCGCGCTGCTGCATGACGTGCTCGAGGATACGCCCTGCACCCTGGACGATATCAACGGGCGATTCGGGGAGGATGTGGCGTTGCTGGTGGACGGCGTCAGCAAGCTGGACAAGCTGCGTTTCGACAGCGCGGTGGAGGCCCAGGCCGAATCCTTCCGCAAGATGCTCCTGGCCATGGTGCAGGATCTGAGGGTCATCCTGGTCAAGCTGGCCGACCGAACCCACAACATGCGCACCATCGAGCACCTGCCCGCGCCAAAGCGGCGCCGAATCGCCAAGGAGACATTGGAGATCTACGCCCCGATCGCCAACCGCTTGGGCATGTACAGCCTGAAGGTGGAACTGGAAGACCTGGGCTTCAGGGCTTTCACACCGTTTCGGTATCGGGTTCTGAATCGCGCCCTGCGCCGCTCCCGGGGCAGCCAGCGGCAGTTCCTGCGAAGGATCGTCTCCAACCTGAACAAGCGGATCGCCGAGCGCGGTATCGAAGCGCGCCTCGTCGCGCGGGAAAAGCGGCTCTACAGCATCTACTCCAAGATGCGGCGCAAACACATACCGCTGTCCGAGATCGTGGATGTGTTCGGCGTGAGGATCGTCGTCGCCGACATCGATACCTGCTACCGGATGCTCGGGCTGGTCCACGAGCTCTACAAGCCCATGCCGGGCCGCTTCAAGGACTACATATCGATCCCCAGGGTCAACGGTTACCAATCCCTGCACACGACCCTGTTCGGCCCCAGGAGCATGCCGCTGGAGGTACAGATCAGGACCGAGGAGATGGACGAGGTCGCCGAGCAGGGCATCGCCGCGCATTGGCAATACAAGGCCGTGGACAAGCTCACGCACGGCGCGGAGGCCAGGGCCCGGGAGTGGCTGCAGAATCTCATGGAGATGCAGCAGGCCTCCAATTCGGAGGAGTTTCTGGAAACTGTCAAGGCCGACCTGTTCCCCGACAAGGTGTACGTGTTCACGCCCAAGGGCGACATCATGCGGCTGCCCCGGGGCGCCACCGCCGTGGACTTCGCCTATGCGGTGCATACCGACATCGGGAATCGATGCAAGGCCGCCAAGATCGCCCGCCGCGAAGTACCGCTGAATACCACGCTCAACAACGGCGATACGGTGGAGATCGTCACCGCCCGTTCGGCGCGCCCGAATCCCAACTGGGTCAATTTCGTCACCACCGGCAAGGCCCGCAACGCCATTCGCGCGTACCTGAAGAACCTGCGGCGCGAGGAAGCGCGGGAACTGGGCAAGCGACTTCTCAGCCAGGCGCTCAGACCGTACGCCCTGAACCTTCGCCGCCTGCGAAAGGCCCAGAGAGGGCGCCTGATCGAGGAACTCGGCATATCCGCCATGGACGAGGTGTACGAACAGGTCGGGCTGGGCGAGCGTCTTGCGCCGGTGGTAGCCGGCATGCTGGCCCAGCAACTGGGCGAAGAAGACGACGCCCGAGTGGAAAAGAAACCGCTCGAAATCGCCGGTACCGAGGGACTGCTGGTGACGTACGCGGGCTGCTGTCACCCGATACCGGGCGACGGCATCGTCGGCTACATGTCCAGCGGGCGAGGCGTGATCATCCATCGCGACAAATGCCACAACGTCGCGAAGTTCCGCGAGCAACCTGCCAAGTGGATTCCGGTGGACTGGCGCCAGGGCATTTCGGGCGAGTTCCAGTCCGAAATTCGCGTCCGGACCCTGAACCGGGTCGGCCTGCTGGCCGATGTGGCGGGCAGAATCTCGGCAACGTTCAGCAACATTCGGCACGTCAGCGTCGAATCCGCCGATGACGAGTCCATGCTGCTGTTCAGGCTGAACGTGCGCGACCGCCGTCACCTGGCTCAGGTCATGCGCAGCATCCGCACGAACCCGGAAGTGGTCCGTGTCTCCCGTACCCCGGCCTGACCCCATGGCATTCGAAACCATCCACACCGCAAACGCCCCGGCCGCCATCGGAACGTACAGTCAGGCCGTTCGCTCGGGAGACACGGTCTACCTCTCCGGCCAGATCCCGCTGGATCCCGAAACCATGGAGCTGGTGGAAGGCGATATCGACGCGCAGATCCGCCAGGTTTTCGACAACCTCGCCGCCGTGGCGGAGGCGGCCGGCGGCGGGCTCGGCAACATCGTCAAGCTCACCGTTTATCTCGAAGACCTCGGGCACTTCCCCCGGGTCAACGAGATCATGGCGCAATACTTCCGGGAGCCCTACCCTGCCCGCGCCGCCATCGGCGTGGCGGCGCTGCCCAGGGCGGCGGCGGTCGAGATGGACGCGATTCTGGTTGTCTGACCGCACCGATAGCCGCAGTTCCGCCCTGGCAAGACCGGTCGGCGCGCTCCGGGGCGTCGGCCCGCGACTCGCCGAACGGTTGTCGCGCCTCGGGGTAGAGCGGATCGCGGACCTTCTCTGTCTGCTGCCGCTGCGTTACGAGGATCGAACCCGGATCAGGCCCCTGGGCGGACTGATGCCCGGCGAGAAGGTGCTCATCGAGGGCGAACTGGAACTCGCCGAGGTGGCTTACCGGCGCCGCCGTTCCCTCCTGTGCCGGGTTGCCGACGGCACCGGCGCGATCACCCTGCGTTTCTTCCACTTCAACCGCGTTCAGCAACAGCAACTGGTACGCGGCGCTCATGTGCGCTGTTTCGGAGAGGTCCGCAACGGGCCGACGGGCCTGGAAATGATTCACCCGGAGTACCGCGTCATCGGCGCCGAGCCGGAACCGCCGGGCACCGCTCTGACCCCCATCTATCCGACCACCGAAGGGCTGCACCAGCAGCGCCTGCGCCGATTCATCCAGCAGGCCATGGCGGTTATGGAGAAGACCGACAGCGTCGACTACCTGCACGACCGGCTGCCGGAGGGCTACCCGGAATTCGCCGAGTCGATCCGTTTCCTGCACGGCCCGCCCCAGGGCACAGACATCGAGCCGTTGCTGGCCGGCGCCCATCCCTGCCAGAGGCGCCTCGCCCTGGAAGAGCTGGTGGCGCACAGGCTGAGCCTGCAGCGGCTCAACCTGGGGCGTCGCCGCGAGCACGCGGTCATGCTGAAGGATGAGCGCCGATTGATTGCGGCGTTCAAGTCGCAACTGCCGTTTCGACTGACACGGGCCCAGCAGGCAGCGCTGAACGAGATTCTGGCGGACCTGGCAACCGCCTCGCCCATGCACCGCCTGCTTCAGGGGGATGTGGGGTCCGGAAAAACGGTCGTTGCAGCCGCGTCGGCCCTTGCGGCAGCTTCGGCTGGTTATCAGACCGCCGTGATGGTGCCCACCGAACTGTTGGCCGAACAGCAACACAAGACGATCGCCGGCTGGCTGAGTCCCCTGGAAATTCAGGTCCGTCTGCTCACCGGCTCGGTCACCGGTTCCACGCGCAAGCAGGTTCTCGAAGAGACCGCATCAGGCCACGCCCAGGTCGTCGTCGGCACCCATGCCCTGTTCCAGCAGAGCGTCCGGTTCGCGAGGCTTGCGCTGATCATCGTCGACGAGCAGCATCGCTTCGGGGTCAATCAGCGGCTGGAACTGAAGCAGAAAGGCCGGAAGGGCCTGCTTTCGCCTCACCAGCTTGTGATGACGGCGACGCCCATCCCCCGAACCCTGACGATGACCGCCTACGCCGACCTGGACTGCTCGATCATCGACGAGTTGCCGCCGGGACGCCAGCCCGTAGGCACCGCGGTCATGCGGCAAAGCCGCCGCGCCGAACTGGTGCAGCGCGTTCGCGCCCACTGCGGCGGCGGGCGTCAGGCCTACTGGGTCTGTCCGCTCATCGAGGAGTCGGAGAATCTCGATTACCAGGCCGCCGCCGAAGTCGGCCGGGAACTGTCGGACGCCCTGCCAAACCTGAACGTGGGCCTGGTCCACGGAAAGATGTCGGCCAGCGAGAAGGATCGCGTCATGCGTGAATTCAATTCGGGCGGATTGCACGTTCTTGTGGCAACCACCGTGGTGGAGGTCGGCGTGGACGTTCCCAATGCGAGCCTGATGGTGATCGAGAACGCAGAGCGCATGGGGCTCTCGCAACTGCACCAATTGCGCGGCCGGGTCGGCCGCGGGCGCGATGCCTCGCACTGCATCCTGCTCTACAAGCCGCCGCTCACCGACGTGGCCGAGGCGCGTCTGCGCGTACTGCGCGCCACCAACGACGGATTTGCAATCGCGCAAAAGGATCTTGAGTTGCGGGGGCCGGGTGAGGTACTGGGTACACGTCAGACCGGGCTCATGCAACTCAGGGTGGCGGACATCGTCAGGGACGCCGACCTGCTGCCGGACGTCATCCGCATCTCGGATGAACTGCTGACCCGGTTTCCCCAGCGGGTCGATCCGTTGATCGGGCGCTGGACCCGCGGCAGTTCGGAGTACGCGAAGGTATGAAAGTGTTGAGCCGTCTCGGAGCCTATGCCCGGCTGGTGCGGCTGCATCAGCCGGTGGGCATCTGGCTGCTGCTGTGGCCGACGCTCTGGGCGCTCTGGATTGCAGGCGAAGGGCGTCCCGATCAGCGCGTTTTCATCGTCTTCGTACTCGGCACCGTGGTGCTGCGTTCCGCAGGCTGCATCATCAACGACTACGCCGACCGCAAGATCGACGCCCACGTCTGGCGGACAAAGGACCGGCCATTGGCCACCGGAGAGGTCTCGGTCCCCGAAGCGCTGACGCTGTTCGTCGTCCTGATGCTCGTTGGCCTTGGCCTGGTGCTGACCATGAACCGGCTCACGGTGATGCTGGCGGTGATCGGCGCGTTCATCACCATCCTCTATCCGTTCACAAAGCGCTTCATCTCCTTTCCCCAGTTGGTGCTCGGAATTGCCTTTTCCTGGGGCGTCCCCATGGCGTTCGCGGCCCAGCTTGGCACAGTGCCGACGGTCGGCTGGGCTCTGTTCGCCATGACCATCGCCTGGGGTGTGATCTACGACACCGAATACGCCATGGCGGACCGGGTCGACGATCTCAAGATCGGTGTCAGGTCCGTGGCCATTCTGCTTGGCGACATGGACCGGCTTTTCGTCGGGGTCATGCAGATCCTGTTCCTCACGGCGCTCGTTCTGATCGGTCAGAGCGTGGGCAGGGGCGCCTGGTTCTTCGCCGGCACTGTCCTCGCCGCGCTGATCTTCGTGTATCAGCAGTTCCTGATTCGGGACAGGGATTCCGCGCTCTGCTTCACGGCGTTCCGCAACAACGCGATATTCGGGGCTTATGTGTTCGCCTCGATCATGCTCGACTACCACTTCGAGGCTTAGCGGCCATGCTAATCTTCAGGTGAAGGCGGTTCGTGCGGGCTCCCCCGGAAACCCGCTGAGAGGTGAACATGAAACGGCGACTCGCGATGTTGGCCCTGGTGGCGGTAACCACGCCGGTGGTGGCACAGTGGCTGACGCTGCCCACGCCGGGTGTCCCGCGCACGGCGGCCGGCGCGCCCGATTTGTCGGCGCCCGCGCCGCGTGCTGGGGACGGCAACCCCGATCTGTCGGGCCTGTGGTACCCCGTCGACGTGACGGGTAGCCTGCTGGACCCGGCCAACGCCCAGCAGTGGGCGCGCCTGTTGATGGCTGAACGCGAGGCCCGCTTCCTGCAGGACGCTCCCCGCTTCCGTTGCCTGCCCAGCGGGCCGGGATTCATCACCCTGTCCGGCAGCAACTTCGGGACGCGCAGAATCGTGCAGCATCCCAACCTCATCGCCATCCTGAACGCCGACCTGACCTACCGGCAGATCTTCATGGACGGCCGGGAGCTTGAACCGGACCCCTACCCGATCTGGACGGGCTACTCCGTCGGCCGCTGGGAGGGCGACACACTGGTGGTCGAGAGCAACGGCTACAACGACAGCACATGGCTGCACGCCCGCGGGCTGCCGCACTCCGATCGCCTGCGCATCACCGAGCGCTACCACCGTCCGGACTTCGGGCACCTGCAGATCGACGTGACATACGAAGATCCCGAAACCTTCGATGAGCCGTTGCACGCGGTGGTCGACCTCACGTTCCGCGCCGATGACGAAATGCTCGAACTGGTGTGCAACGAGGCGAGCGAGGGGCAGAGTCACTGGGGCGGCGATATCACCCAGGCCGATGACCGGGTCGTGGAAGTCGACCCGGACATCCTGGCCCGATACGTGGGTACCTACGAAGGCTACTGGCTGAGTTCCTGGACTACGATCGAAGTCACGCTGGAAGACGGCGCCCTGTTCCTGCTGAGAACACCGCCCTATGCGCGAAACGCCGCCAGCGGGAGCGAGAAGTCACGGCTGGTTGCCCTGTCGGATACCGCATTCGAGTGCCTCTGCGGCCTCGGGTTCATCTTCACCGCCGAGGAAGGGCAGATGGCGACCGAAGTCGCGGAAGTCCACGTTTCCGGCGCATGGCCCTTCATCCGCGTGCCTTGACGATTTTTTGGGCCGTGCTGCCGGAACAACCGCTACCCCGGATAGCGACCTGAACAAATCGCGCTACCCGCCTTCCGTCCGCTATCTTGCAGTGCCTACCTACGATCTCGGACGGTCGTCGGTCTTGTTCCGATTCGGAGGGTGGTGTCGGAGGTAGGTACCGTAGGCGAACAGGGCCAATGGCAACCCGACCATTGAAATTATCGCGATTACATCGACGCTCATGAACCTTCCTCCCCGGACTCGGTGACAACAAAATAGGCCATGAAGGCGCCTGCGTAGACAGCAAACAACCTATCTGGCCGAGGGCACCGGCAGGTCCTTGCCCTCACGCATCGTGGCGGCGATCAGCTCGCGGAGCAGATCCTTGGCCTCGTTCAGCGCCTCATCCCGGGTCGCGCCGTAAACTAGGCAGCTTTGCCGACGATTGCCTCGCGGAGTCCCTCAAGGAGACCTTCGAGATGGGCCATGCGCTCGCGGAGCGCGGCGAATTCCTGCCCGGACTGCTCGCGGAAGGCGATGAGTTCCCGGCGTGTTTCAGCCGCGGCCCGCTGGCCGCTTGGAATCAGGCCCGCCAAGCTGACCGCGACACCTATGATTGTGCCGATAATTGTATATGTTTCAATCGTCATGGCCTGGTTACAGTCTATGCCGCCTTCCGCTCCTCGAACCGCCAGATAGCGATAAGCGAACATTAGCACGCCGCTAACCCTAAACAATACGCGCGAATCTGGACATTTTGGCGAGATTCACCCTGCTCACCCGCCCGTATTTCTCGAACAGCGCGCATGCTAGCCTATTGTAAACACCATCAGGTTCGCTCGCGTGCGCGGCGGTACGGCACCGCTGTCGGTCACGGAAAGCCATTGAGGAAGATTGATGACGGCACACATGTACAAGGCGAAGCTGACCTGGACCGGCAACCTCGGCGAGGGTACGAGCGGCTACAAGGCTTACACGCGAGACTACGACGTGGCGTTCGAAGGCAAACCGGTCATCAAGGGTTCGTCAGACCCGAACTATTTCGGCGACGCCACCCGCCACAATCCCGAGGACATGCTGCTGGCCGCTCTCTCTGCCTGCCACATGCTGTGGTACCTGCACCTGTGCGCCGTCAACCGGATCGTGATTACGGACTACGAGGACCGCGCGGAGGGCGTGATGGAAATTTCGCGCGACGGGTCGGGACTGTTTACGGGGGTTACGCTGAGACCGCAGGTCATAATTGCGGCGGGAAGCGATGCGGCCAAGGCGGAAGGGCTGCACAAGCGCGCCGGGGAGCTGTGCAATATTGCCAGGTCGGTCAGTTTTCCCGTGAGGCATGAGGCGGTGGTGACGCTCGGCTGACCGTCGTCTCCGCCACCTTAAGGCGCTGTCCAAAAAATGGGAGAAGTGGTATTTGCGCTGATGAGAGGACCATACGAGGATGGCGAAGCGACGCAATTTTTTACCTGATTTCAAGGTCTGGGTGGCCTTGGCGGTATAGCCGTTGCCTCAAGGCTCATCCGCCGCCGGAAGCCGCAGCAGTCTTTCGCTTCGCCACACCCGAACGATCCGTACTGTGGACTCTTCTCTTCGATACACGATTCGAAACGGCGGATGAATGAGTTCCCTCAGCGTGTCTTGACCAAACTCCGGCACGATTCGACCCATCTCGGGGTGTTCGGCCAGGCGTTCAATCCGCGTCAGGATTTCAAGGAGGAAGCGGGTACCAGTCTCGGGAACGCCTTGTTCCGAGTACCAGTCTTTAATGTCCCTGAGGTCCTCCAGCGCGGATTCCGCAATCCGGACGCTGCTTCGGGGCATTGGCTAAATCAGGCCAAGGCGGCTTCGGGCTTCGGTCAGACTCACGTCGCGGCCGGACTCCAGATCGTTGATGCCCTCCACGACGGCGCGCATGAATTCGCGTTCTTCCTGGGTGTTCTCGTATTCCGAGAGGGATTGAACGACCGCAACGCCACGTCCCCGGCTCGTCAGCAACAGGGGGCGGCCCGCTTCCACCGCGTGCCTTACCACGCGGCCGGGGTTTTTCTTCAAGTCGCCGAGGGGCACAACATCCGTGGAGAAACGAATTGTCATCTGACAACTAACCAGTGCTGATAAGTGGTCCTTATAATAACACCGGTTGACGGACCCATCACGCATTTGCCTTTCGACTTGGCAGCGCTGGCCGGATACGGCAGCGAATTCTGGCCGTGTAAACCTTACTTTGGGACTTATATGCCAAAGTGACCTCCGTCAGGCGGCCAGTTGGTGAGATTGACGTTTCACAGGCCGGGTAATCCCGCCGCCTCCGCGTCCAGCCGCCCCAGTCCCCAGGGCCATGATACTGAGCGCCGCGTTGATGTCGGCGTTCGCCTCGTGTCCGCAATGGACACAGTGAAATTCGGATTGGGTTTTGCGGCTGCGTTTATCCACGGCACCGCACTCGTTGCACGTCTGAGACGTATACGCCGGACGGACCGACACGACGTTCGCGGCCTTGTAGTCGAGCATCCGGAAAAGTTGCGCCCAGCCGGTTGCCAATATCTCTCGATTCAGCCCGGCCTTTTGCCGGACGTTCGTGCCTGGTGCTTCAGCCGATCCTATCGCCGAGCGCGTCATGCCTCTCACGTTCAGTTCCTCGACGACTACCGTACCGGCAGCGTCGGCGATCTCGCGACTCACGCAATGCGCGAAGTTATGGCGAATCTGAGCGATCCTGCGAGCGGCCTTGGCCGCCCGGCGCTTGGCAATGGCTCTACGCCTCGATCCGCGCTTGCGACGTGCCACGACTCGCTGGTAGCGTCTCCGCCGTACTTCGAGCCGAGATACGTCCGGCATCCCAAATATCCGCCCGTCGCTGACCGCGACCTGCCCGACGTTCATATCCACGCCGATAGCGGTTCCGTCGTCGTCTCTCTCGATCTCGCCCACGTCATAGAACACGACGCAATACCATTTGCCGAGTTCTCTCTTGACGACCGCCCGAATCGGCTTGCAACCGGAATGGGGATTGCCTCCGTTTCGCGTGAGCTTTACCCAACCGATCTTCGGAACGCGCAGCCAACCGTTTTCGGTGATCCCCTCGTCGCCGGGAATCGTGAACGAGTCGTTTCCCAACCGAGCCTTGAACCGGGGGAAACCGCCGTGCGCGAACGCCCGCTTCCAGGCGTCGGCCTGATATTTGAGCGCATAGCGAACCGGCGCATACGGAAGCGCTTGAAGCCATGGCGTCTCACGCCTCAGCTTCGTGAACTCCACGCCGAGCGACTGAAACGTGAGAGACGGCTTTCGGCGGCTATTCGGATACTTCCGGTGGAGCGCATATTCGCGCTTGTTCCTGGCGAGAAAATGATTCCACACGTACCGGCACGCTCCCGCCGTGCGGGCCAGCATCAAATGCTTATCCCGCGACCCCGGATGCAACCGGAAACGGACGGCTCGGAATTCGGTAGAATCGCTCATGCGGTTGGCATCCTCAGTGCCATTCGGGGCGGCTGTTAGCGCAGCCGCTCACGCATTATATCACTAGGGGCTGCGGTCACTTTGGTATATAAGCCCCCTTACTTTCCAGCCGAATACCCCAAATTCTCGGCTGGATTTAATGGTAGGGTTCGCATGAAATGTTCTCATCGGTCATACAAGACGCAACCTGCGATCGCACCGGCGGTCCCGATGAAATTGAAACGGTGGACAGTTCGCGGTGGTGACGTCGCCACCCAGTTCCTGCGCCAACTTGCGGTGGGCCTGATCACCGGCGGCGTGATTGGGTTAGCCTTCATGCCTCAGGAGCAAAATATTCTTGGAATCGTTCCGGTCAGTATCGGCATGTTCCTGGCACTGATCGGGCTGATTAAACGAAAAGCGGAATAGCCATGAGTGTAGCTGACGGCCTGATCCTCTACTCGCCTCTGATTGTATTCGCGATCCTGCTGGCCTATATCGCGCTTTTTGTGGCCCCCGAAGACGATTCGTAAGCTCATGAGGCGCGATGCAGATTCGTCCCGCGAAAAAATCCGATCTCAGGGCCATCACGGCCATCTATAACCACGCTATCGAGGCGACGGCAGCGACGCCAGCCGGCACATCAACGAGCACTTCGGGTACGAGCACATCGGCACGTTCAGGGAAGTCGGCCGGAAATTCGGTCAACTATTTGATGTCCATCTCTACCAACTGATTCTGGACTGAGCGCCGAAATGCGGCACTCGGTGACGCTCATCCCGGCGTTGCAGATCGTCAACCGCTCGGTGCAGCGCTCTCGACAGAGTGCTTGAAGACGGTGGTGGCCGCACCGATCATGGACGACACGTCGCTGAGGTTTGCCGGCACGATGAGCGTGTTGCCCTCGCGGGCCAGGTTGCCGAATCGCTCCAGGTAGTCCTCGGCGACCCGTAACTGCATGGCCTTGTCGCCGCCCTCGGAGTTCAACGCCGCCGCGACTTTCTTCAAACCCTCGGCCGTGGCTTCCGCCACCGCCAGAATTGCCGCGGCCTCGCCCTCGGCCTCGTTGATCTGCTGCTGCTTGGCCGCTTCGGACTCCTTGATCACCCGCTGCTTCTCGCCCTCGGCCTCGTTGATCTTGGCGTCGCGTTCGCCCTCGGATTGCAGCACCGTGGCGCGTTTCTCCCGCTCGGCGCGCATCTGCTTTTCCATCGCCGTCAGCACGTCCCTGGGCGGGTTTATGTTCTTGATCTCGTAGCGGAGCACCTTCACGCCCCACGGGGTGGACGCCTGGTCCAGTTCCTCCACCACCCGGACGTTGATGTGACTTCGCTCCTCGAACGTCTTGTCCAGTTCGATCTTGCCGATTTCGCTGCGCAGCGTGGTCTGGGCAAGCTGGGCGATGGCGAAGAGGTACTCGCCGATACCGTAGGAAGCCTTGCGGGCATCCATCACCTGCAGGTAGAGGACGCCGTCGACGCCCACCTGAACGTTGTCCGACGTGATGCAGATCTGCTCCTCCACGTCGATGGCCTGTTCCTTGAGCGTATGGCGATAGGCCACCCGCTCGAGGAATGGAACCAGGATATTGAACCCTGCATGCAGCGTTCTCGAGTACCTGCCCAGGTTTTCGACCACGTAGGCGTTCTGCTGCGGCACCACCACGGCCGTCCTGATGATGACGACGATTGCGACGATGGCCAGGACCGCGGCAACTATGAATCCAGTATCCATGAATAACTCCTTCGTGTTCGATCAGTCCGCGACCGGTTCGCGCGACAACCCTTCAATTCTCAGTTCGACCCCGTCCGACTCCACGACGCGGGCATCGGCGCCCGCTGCAATCGGCGCCGCACCGACGTTCACCGCCGTCCACCGGGAACCGCGCAGCTTGACCCGCGTCCGCCCCCCGGGAGGGACCATTTCCTTCACCCCCACGGTTGCCCCCGCCGCCGAACCGTCAAAACCCGCCGCCTCACCGCCGCGGATCCTGTCGTAGAGCTTCTGCCTGAACAGCACCATCGAGCCCACGGCCAGCGCGGAAAAAAGCACCCACTGCACCCAGATCGGCAATGTCACCCCCACCAATCCCAGGATTCCCATGCAGATCGCCGCGGCGCCGACGAAGATGAGATAGAAGGCCGCGTCCACGGCCGTCAGTTCGGCGCCCATCAACAGAAATCCGATGATCAACCAGCCCCACCAATTCATATTGCCGCTCCCTGAACCTCTGACGGATGAGTACGACTCACAACAGCCGATGCTGCGGGGCACGATATACGCCGAACGGCGGATGCGCCAGCAATTTTTCACCGTGTTGAAGCCGGCTGGTGCGCTGTAGTTCAATATATCCTGCCACGCTCAAAGCCCGTCGATCTCCGAGCCTGTCTCCGACTCGATCCCTTCAAACGCCAGTCTGTTCAGGAATTGCCGCCTCCACAGCAATCGCCGGTCGACGTCGGCGAGCGCGGCCTGATCGCATACCGACTCGAAGTGCGTGCGCACAACACGGATCAGGCGCGACACGATTTGCAGTGCTTCCTCCCGGGAAAGATGATATTTCGCACACGACGCCAGGCACACGGACAATTGGCTGCGGCGTTCGCGGCCATGGATCAGCATTGCCTGAGACGCTTCGTGGCCCGTGCGGGATTGGGGGCAGATGTCATACGCCGGGGTCAGCGTCAGATAGGCGCCATCCCAGAAGGCCGCGTGGTTGCGGGCATGGTCATCGCTGTTGCCGACAAGGATATTGCAGACCAGGCGGCCGAACAGTTCCGTCAATGTGTCCCCGGGCCTCGTGAACCGGGCCCGGATGATATCCGTCAGGTCTTCATAGCTGGCGTGGGCGGCCATGATCGCGTCAAGACCGAACAGCGTGAGAGCGGAAACCATGGCACGCCGCGTCCAGCCGCCTTCGGTCTTGCGGCGGTCGAAGCGCTCGATCAGCAGGACGTCCCGGTCCATCGCGCGGACAAGCTTCACGGGTGCAACGTCGAGACCGGCTATTGCGGCCAGCCGCATGGCGACGTATTCGGCCTTGACGACATTGTATGTGTCGGTCGAAGAAGAAAACTTGGCGACATACTTCCGGTCGCCGTCCTCGATGAGCGCCTTGGGCCGTGCGCCGCCGATCGCGGTGCCATGCTGGAGCGCTTCGGCCAGCACCGGTTCAAGAGGGATGCCCCGATCGACCATTTCAGCCGCGCGCACGAGTGTGTCCAGTGAAGCCGTCCCGCTATCCCGCGCCACGTAATCTGCGGGCGACTTCTGAAAATCCAGCGCCCCGATCCGGTCGGAACCGGACTGCAGGAGAAATGTCAGTTCTCCCAGGTCCGGCATGGCATCGTCTGCTGCCTGCCCCGTGGCGCCGGTAAGCCGATTGACGATGACGCGCCTTCCCCAGGCGTCGGGCGCGGCGTCCCGCAGCGCATTGGCATACCTGAGGGGCGGTTCCGGGGCGATCGGGCCGCTCCTCAACGGCAGCTCAGGCTCATACAGGGGTATGGCATTGTCTCGAGCGTGATAGGACCTTCCATAGACGAAGTCCATGGACTCCCCCTGGTCCACGATCTGTCCCGCGACCACCGGGTCCGTTTCACCCGGCAACCACACCCAGACAAATGAGCGGGTGGGCTCCGTAACTCCGGCCGGCGGCCTAGAAGTCATCCTGCACCGCATTCGGGGACGTGCGAATGGACTTCGGCAACAGGGCCAGCTTGTCGCTCACCCGCTCGAGATAGGGTGCGAGGCGCGTCCGGTCCGGAACAAACAATGGCACGCCCACAATGACCGCTGCCTCGAACACCAGTCCGATATTGACGGTAGGATCGCCGCGCTCGATCTTCTGAAGCGTGCTGCGCGCGATCCCCACCCGCGCCGCAAGATCTTTCTCCGACATACGCCTCGACTTGCGGCCCAGTTTGATACGGGCACCCAGGAGAGCAAGCGCATCCCGGGTGAGCCGACTGTAGCTTCTTGAAGTGCTCATGGTAGTAAAATGACCTTATATGAAGTCATGTAGGCATTATATGACTGTGTATAAAGTCAAACAATCACGCCGGAGAACCGAACATGAATTCCAACCTGGCCGAACAGTACCTGGACTGTCGACGTCAGGGCCATTCCTCGCCGATCCGGGAATTTCGAACTCGACCCGGTGCACATCTACTGCCTCGACCCACCCGGCGGCGCAACCCGTGCCAGCGCCCAGGCATGAACCTCGCCGGCGCCCGCTTCGCGCAGGGAGACCGCCAGCGCATTGACCGTCGCGCCGGTGGTGATGACGTCGTCGACGATGGCGACCGTCTGTCCGTTCAGGTTGCGGCGAATGCGGAACGCGCCGCGCAGGTTCCCGGACCTCTCGTGCGCGGCCAGCAGGGATTGCGGCTGGGTATTGACCTGCCTGTGAATTCCGCGCACGAGGAGCGGCTTCCCGGTCGCTGCCGCCAGCGGCCGCGCGATCTCGAAGGCCTGGTTGAAACCGCGCTGGATCAGCCGCCTGCGGTGCAGCGGCACGGGCACCAGGGCGTCCACGTCCACCTCCGGACCGCCGCGTTGAAACGCCTCGACCAGCAACAGCCCCAGCGCCCGCCCCATGGGCCTGGAAGGGCGGAACTTCATCGCCTGTATGTGCGCGTCCAGCGGGGATTCGTAGACAAACGGCGCCGTCACCTTCCCAATGCACCAGCCCCGGCCGGGACGGGGGCAGTGGCTCACCGGCTGTGCCAGGCCGCAACCCGCGCAGGCGTCGCCGACGCTCCGCACCATCGCGCGGCAGTGCGCGCAGAAACCGGCATCGGCCGGCCCGCCGCAACTCTGGCAACGCTCCGGGAGGAGCCCCGCCAGCGCGCGATGAAAGATTTTTCCGCCGATTTTCAGTTGACAGACCCCTGCTTCGGTTCCAATACTCCCGTCTGACTTTCGCAGCCATCCCTGCAGGGGGCCAGCCCCGAATGTACGCACAATCAGCAGAAATGGAGCCCAGGACCGACTGGAGCCTGGACGAGGTCGCGGCGCTGTACGAAATGCCCTTCAACGACCTGCTCTACCAGGCCCAGCGGATCCACAGGCAGTACTTCGATCCCAACGCCGTGCAGGTCTCGACGCTGCTTTCCATCAAGACCGGCGCCTGCCCGGAAGACTGCGCCTACTGTCCGCAGAGCATTCGCTACCACACCGGCGTCCCGACCGAGGACCTCATGAGCGTCGAGGAAGTGACCCGGGCGGCGGCCCGCGCCAGGGCGGCCGGCGCGACCCGGTTCTGTCTGGGCGCCGCGTACAGGGGCCCGAAGGATGCCCAGGTCGAGCAGATCTCCGCCATGATCAGGGCCGTGGGGGATATGGGCATGGAAACTTGCGCGACACTGGGATTGCTGACCGAGCCCCAGGCACAGGCGCTGGCGGACGCCGGGCTCGACTACTACAACCACAACCTGGACACGTCCGAGGCGTTCTACGGCAACATCATCACTACGCGGACCTTCGCCGACCGGCTGCGCACACTGGAGCATGTGCGCACCGCAGGGATGCGGGTCTGCTGCGGCGGCATTCTGGGCATGGGAGAAGCGCGGGAGGACCGCATCGCGCTGCTGCACAGCCTCGCCACGCTCGATCCGCAGCCCGAAAGCGTGCCCATCAATCAACTGGTCCGGGTGCAGGGCACGCCGCTGGCCGATGCCGACGACCTGGACGGGCTGGAGTTCGTGCGCACCGTGGCAGCGGCACGCATCCTCATGCCGCGCGCACACGTGCGCCTGTCCGCCGGGCGCACCGGGTTCAGCGACGAACTGCAGGCGCTGTGCTTCGCCGCCGGCGCCAACTCGATCTTCTACGGCGACACGCTGCTGACCACGGAGAACCCGGAGGAGGCAGCCGACCGCGCGCTGTTCAGAAAGCTGGGGTTGAAGCCCGAACAACCGACGCCGCCAAACTGATCGCAGAACGGTTTGCCCGAACATGCAAACCGCCTACGGACTGCCCGACCGCCGCGCCGCGCTGATACGGCTGCGGCGGGCCAGTGCCACGTTCGACGCTGCCGACGCCGTACACTCGGAAGCGCGCGCGCGATTGCTCGCGCGGCTGCCCCTGTTCAAGCTGAATCCGCTGCGAATCATCGACCTGGGCGCCGCCACAGGCAAGGCGAGCCCGAAACTGGCGGCGCTGTATCCCGATGCGTGGATTCTCGCCATGGATCTCTGCCGGCAGATGACCGCCCGCACAAAGGCGCGTTGCCGGCCACTTGAGCGTGTAGCACCCATCACGGCGGATGCCGAGCGAATGCCCTTTCGCCGCGGCAGCATCGACCTGGTCTTCGCCAACCTGCTCCTGCCGTGGTGCGACCCCGGCGAGGTATTCCGGGAAGCAGCCCGGGTGCTGCGGGATGGCGGGCTGCTGCTGTTTACCACCGTGGGACCCGACACCCTGGCGGAGGTTCGCGAAGCCTGGTCCGAAGTGGACAACGGGCTGCATGTCCACGGCTTCGCGGACATGCACGATCTCGGCGACCTGGCGAGCCGGTCCGGTCTGGCGGAACCGGTGCTGGACATCGACCGGTTGACCGTGACGTACCCGGATGTGGACGGCCTCGTATCGGACCTGCGCGCCTGCGGCGCCACCAACGTGGCCCACGGCCGCCGTTCGCAACTGACCGGCCGGTCACGCTGGCGTGCGTTCCGCGAACGGCTTGAGTCGCAGCGAACCGCAGCGGGGCTCTCGATCAGCGTCGAATTGATTTTCGGCCAGGCCTGGGGCGCCGGCAGGCCCGCAGCAAGGGGCGGCGGCGATCGGGTTGGCATTCCGGTCGATGAAATAACGCGCCGGCACCGAAACCGCGGCTCCACGGACGACGAAAATCCGGCCGCCTGACTGCTATAATTTCCCGCCCTTTTTCGTGGCGCGTCCCGGACGCCCCACCCCGGAGCGCCGGCTCCGGCCAATCCGCGATCCGGCCTGTAGCCGGTACTGCAAGCAGCCTGGAAAATTGACTTGAAGACGAATTTCGTTCGCCTGGCCCGCACCGGCACGGTGCTGGCCCTGCTGGTCGTGGTCATCGGCGCATGGGTGCGCCTGACCGACGCCGGGCTGGGCTGCCCCGACTGGCCGGGCTGCTACGGGCAGCTCGTCGTTACGGAGAGCACCCGGGAGGCCGCCGAGGCATTCCCGGACCGGCCGCTGGACGTCGGCAAGGCGTGGCGGGAAATGATCCACCGCTACCTGGCCACCGGACTGGGCCTGCTCTGCCTGATCCTGTCCGGCCTGGCCTGGTTCAACCGGCGGGACCCGGATCAACCCACCCGCCTTCCCCACGTCCTGCTCGCGGTCGTCATTTTCCAGGGACTGCTGGGAATGTGGACGGTCACGCTGCTGCTGCAGCCGGTCATCGTGATGGCGCACCTGCTGGGCGGCCTGACGACGCTGGGGCTCATTTTCTGGCTCGGGGAATGGCGGCCGGTGCTGGCGCGGATTGCGGGACCGGCGGGCCGGGCGATGGCCGGGACAGCCGCCCGCGCGGCGGAAGAGGCACGGCAGTCACCGGCAGGCCGGGGGGAGCGGAGCGCCGGCGCGGCGCACCGGCCGGGACACGCGCGACCCCCCGCATCATCCTGGCTGGCTCGTACGGGCATCGCTGCATTGGCGATCCTGGCCGTGCAAATCGCCCTGGGCGGCTGGACGAGCGCCAACTACGCGGCGCTGGCCTGCCCGGATTTCCCGACCTGCCAGACTCGCTGGTGGCCGCCGGTGACCGACTTCCGCGAAGGCTTCGTG
The DNA here is from genome assembly GCA_022825505.1 of Gammaproteobacteria bacterium. Lineage (GTDB taxonomy): Bacteria > Pseudomonadota > Gammaproteobacteria > Steroidobacterales > Rariloculaceae > UBA6522. Next base: position 67,806 of record JAJDWR010000021.1, read on the forward strand.
CTGTGGCGGGAACTGGGCGTGGACTACGAGGGCGGAGTGTTGGACAATCCCGCCCGGGTGGCGATCCACTTCAGCCACCGGCTCGGCGCCATCGCGGCGACCCTGGTGCTGGGTGTGCTGGGATGGATGCTGGTCCGGCGGCCCCGGCTGAGGCCGGACGGCATCGCGGTCCTGGCCGCGCTCGGGGTACAGTTGATTCTCGGCGCGAGTATCATCGTCTACGGTGTTCCCCTGGCCGTCGCCGTTGCGCATAACGGAGTGGCGGCACTGTTGCTTTTGGCGGTTCTGAATGCAAACCAGAGAATTGGACATCACCAGTGAGCGCCTGCCCGCCCGGTGGCGGGACTACTATGCGCTGACCAAGCCGGGCGTCGTCAGGCTGCTGGTGTTCACGGCCATCGTGGGCATGTTCCTGGCGCAACCCGGCATGGTGCCGTGGCAGATCCTTGTATTCGCAAGCCTGGGTATCGGACTGGCCTCGGCCTGCGGCGCCACCCTGAATCACGTGCTCGACCAGCGCCTGGACGCGAAGATGGCCCGAACCCGCCACCGCCCCCTGCCCACGGGGCGAATCGAGGAGCGCGATGCCATCGCCTTTGCCATGGTGCTGGGCCTCTCGGGCATCTGCATTCTGGTCCTGCTGGTGAATCCGCTGACCGCGGCGCTGACCTTCCTTTCCATGGTGGGGTATGCCGTGGTGTACACGGTGTATCTGAAGCGGGCGACGCCCCAGAACATCGTCATCGGCGGGGCGGCCGGCGCGGCGCCGCCCCTGCTGGGCTGGACGGCCGTGACCAACGACATCAGCGGCCACGCCCTGCTGCTGTTCCTGATCGTCTTCACCTGGACGCCGCCGCACTTCTGGGCGCTCGCGGTGGCCCGCAAGGAAGACTACGTCCGTGCCGGCGTACCGATGCTGCCGGTCACCCACGGTCCCGAGTTCACCAAGTCGTTCGTGCTGTACTACACCTGCCTGCTGGTCCTGGTCACCCTGCTCCCCTACCTGACGGGCATGAGCGGGATCCTGTACCTGTTTGCGGCGCTGCTGCTGGGGGGCGGTTTTCTCTATCACGGCATCCGCCTGAAGTACGGCGACGACAGCAGCATGGCCATGAGGACATTCAACTATTCCATCACGTACCTGGCGGCGCTGTTCGGGTTCCTGTTGATCGATCACTACATCCCCGTGTTCTGGCCCCAATAGCCGCCCGGCCTAACGAGTCCGTACCCCGGGATTCGACGTGGACGTCACCGCAATTCTCGATCCGCTGAACGACGCGCAGCGCGAGGCGGTGACCACGCCTCCCGGGAAACCCGTCCTGGTGCTCGCCGGGGCCGGAAGCGGCAAGACCCGTGTGCTCGTGCACCGCATCGCCTGGCTGATCATGGCCGAGGACGTCATGCCCCAGCACCTGTTCGCGGTCACCTTCACCAACAAGGCCGCGTGGGAGATGCGCCATCGCATCGAAGACCTGCTGGGCTTCCCCACGCGCCACTTCTGGATCGGTACCTTTCACGGCCTGGCGCACCGTTTGCTGCGGATTCACTGGGCCGATGCCGGGCTGGCGGAGGGCTTTCAGATCATCGACTCCCAGGACCAGTTGCGGCTGATTACCCGCCTGTTGAAGAACCTGGGCCCGGGAGGGGGTGAATTCGATCCGAAGGAAGTTCAGTGGTTCATCAACCGTCAGAAGGACGAAGGGCTGCGCCCCGACAGCGTCGACGACGAAGGGCGAACCCAATGGAAGCAACTCATCGACCTCTACTCGCGGTACGAGAAGGTGTGCGCTGCCGCCTCGGTGGTGGACTTCGGGGAGTTGCTGCTGCGTGCATTCGAATTGCTGGAGCAGCGGGCGGAGCTGAAGGAGCAATACCAGCGGCGGTTTCAGCACGTCCTGGTGGACGAATTCCAGGACACCAACTCGATCCAGTACCGGTGGATGAGACTCCTGGCCGGGTCGGAAGGCGCACCGTTCGTGGTGGGCGACGACGATCAGTCCATCTTCCGCTGGCGCGGGGCGCGGATGGAGCATCTGCAGGGATTCCAGGGCCACTTTGCCGGTACCCGGGTGGTGCGCCTGGAGCAGAACTACCGTTCGACGGGCAACATCCTGAACGCCGCCAATGCCGTCATCGCGCACAACGCGATGCGCATGGGGAAGAACCTGTGGACCGCGGGCAAGGCCGGCGACCCCATCACGCTCTATGCCGCCCTCGACGAACACGACGAAGCCGACTTCGTCATCGACCGCATCGGCGAATACCTGACCGGGGGACACCGGCGCGACGAAGCCGCCGTCCTGTACCGCTCCAACGCACAGTCCCGGGTGTTCGAGGAGGCGCTGCTGGCCGCCGGCATTCCCTACCGCGTTTACGGGGGCCTGAGGTTCTTCGAGCGCGCCGAAGTCAAGGATGCGCTGGCCTACCTGCGGCTGATCGCCAACCGGCACGACGACGCATCCTTCGACCGGGTGGTCAACCGGCCGCCCCGGGGCGTGGGCGTGAAGACCATGGAGGTGGTACGCGCCCGGGCAGTGGACGCGGGATCGAGTCTCTGGGCCGCCGCCACGGAATGCCTGCAGGACGGCAGCCTGGCAAGCCGTGCAAGTCGGGCAGTCGGAGGCTTCCTGAAATTGGTGGACAGCCTGGAAGCCGACACACGGGACCTGGATCTCCACGAGCAGGTGAGCCGGGTCAACAAGGAGAGCGGCCTTCTCGCCCATCACGGACGCGCCGGTGACGAAACAGCCGAAGCGCGTGTGGAAAACCTGGAGGAACTGGTCAACTCTGCCCGCGGCCTGATACGCGACGAAGATTCGGAACTGTCGCCGCTCGACGAATTCCTTTCCTACGCAGTACTCGAGTCCGGCGAAGCCCAGGCCGGCGCCGACGAGGAAGCAGTCCAGCTCATGACAATGCACTCGGCCAAGGGCCTGGAGTTTCCGCTCGTGTTCGTGTGCGGGCTCGAAGAGGGCCTGTTCCCCCATCAACGCTCCATCGAGGATGTCGGCGGGCTGGAAGAGGAGCGGCGGCTTTGCTACGTGGGCCTGACCCGGGCACAACGCAAGCTGTACCTGACCCACGCCGAACAGCGCCGGCTGCATGGCAGTTACCGCTACACGACGCCATCCCGGTTCATCCGCGAGATTCCCCGCAACCTGCTGGAGGAGCAGGGGCAGCGGATGTCGGTATCCAGGCCTGTGTACCGCGGCGAACGGTATGCCGGGCGGTCCGGCGGGCGCTTCGGAGCGCCGTCCGGCGGGCGCACCGGCAAACGTTCCGGCGCACGGTACCGCGCCATGTCCGGCGCGCCGATCGGCGGCGATGACCCGCCCATGAAACTGGGCCAGCGCGTCCGGCACGGCAAGTTCGGCGAGGGTGTCGTGCTCGACTGGGAGGGCAGCGGCTCGCACGCCCGGGTACAGGTGAATTTCGAGATGGCCGGAACCAAGTGGCTGGTCCTGGCCTACGCCAACCTGGAGCTGATGTAAACTAGGGTCCGGTACCTCGATCCGAGAGCGCTGGCCCCAACGCCGTTTCACGCGTCATCCCACTATGAAAATCCTGATTCTGGGTGCGGGACAGGTCGGTACCACGGCAGCCTACAGCCTGGCCCGGGAGGAGGCCAACGAGGTCACCATTGTCGACCGCAACCCGGACAAGCTGCGCGAGTTCCAGGAGCGCCTCGACGCGCGCACCGTCCTCGGCCACGCCGCCCACCCCGACGTACTCGAGCGGGCCGGCGCGGGCGATGCGGAAATGATCATCGCGCTGACCAACAGCGACGAGATCAACATGGTCGCCTGCCAGGTGGCGGGAAGCCTGTTCGACACGCCACGCAAGATCGCAAGAATCCGCTCCCGCGAGTACGCCATGCACCGCTCGCTGTTCCGGCCCGACGGCATACCGGTGGATATCATCATCAGCCCGGCGCAACTGGTCACGGCCCATATCGATGAACTCATCGACTTTCCGGGAGCGCTGCAGGTCCTGGAGTTCTCCGAGGGCCGCGTCCGGCTGGTGGCGGCCCGCGCTCACGAAGGAGGCGCCCTGATCAATCGGCCAATCCGCGAACTCCCGGAGCACATTCCCAACGTCGAGTGCCGTGTCGCTGCGATTTACCGGGACGGCGAGAGCATCGTGCCGGATGGGGATACCGTGGTCAGGGAGGACGACGAGGTCTTTTTCGTCGCCGCCCGCAAGGACATCCAGGCCGTGCTCAGCGAGGTACGCGGGCAGGAGGACCCCATCCGGCGTGTCGTCATAGCCGGCGGCGGCAACATCGGCATGCGGCTGGCCGCCGCGCTGGAGAATTCCAACCAGGTGAAGGTCATCGAGCGCAATTACCAGCGGGCGCGGCGCATTTCGGAGCGGCTGGACAAGGCCATCGTGCTGCACGGCGACGCAACCGACGAAAACCTGTTGCTGGAGGAGAACATCGACCGCGCCGACGTCTTCGTCGCCGTCACCAATGCCGAGGAAGCCAACATTCTGTCCGCCATGCTCGCCAGGAGAATCGGAGCCAACAAGGTCATGGCGCTGATCAACAAGCCTGCATACGCCGATCTGGCCGCCACAGGGATGATCGACATCGCCATTTCCCCGCAACAGATCACGCTGGGTTCCCTGCTGGCGCATGTTCGCAAGGGCGACGTGGTAAAGGTGCACTCGCTGCGTCACGGGGCGGCGGAGGCGATCGAAGCCGTTGCTCACGGCGATATCCGCGAATCGCGGGTCGTCGGCCGCGCCATCGAGGACATCCGGCTGCCCCGGGGGGCGACGATCAGCGCGATCGTGCGCGGCGAGGACGTGCTGATGGCCCACCACGACACGGTGATCGAGGAGGACGATCACGTCATCCTGTTCGTCGCCGACCGCCGGCAGATCGACGAGGTGGAACGGCTGTTCGAAGTCGCCCAGTAGCCCGCAGCAATGGTCCCGCGCCGAGCCTCACGACAGCACAATGGCGCCGGCCTGACTCCCGCGCGTGGCCAATTTGCGTGCACCGGGTCAGGTGTTAGAATCCCTCCCCGCAAGATTGAATCGTAAATCATTGAATTTGCCCAATAATGCAGTGGTTTTTCCGCTCTTTCCGGCGCTCGCCGGGGCTTGCCTTGCGGCCTGTTCCATGCTGCCGTCGCCGCCGGTTTCCGAATCGGCGACCGACCTGGGCGATGCGTTTTCAGCAGTCGCGGATACGAGCCCATACGAGCCGTTTGAATGGTGGAAATCGTTCGACGACCCGGTGCTGGATCGCATCGTCGACGCGGTGCTGGATTCGAACTTCGACCTGGCGGCGGCGGTGGCCCGGGTGGACCAGGCCAGGGCCAGGGCGCGCATCGCCAACGCCCCCGCATTCCCGCTGATCAACCCGTCCATCGGCAGCAACGACTTCGAGACGCCCACCAACGCCGGCATCGGCGCGCAGCTTGAAGAACTGGGGCTGGACGACGAAACCTATGCTGCCTTCGGCATCGACCTGCCGGAAGCGATCGGCCTGACCACCTACTCGCTGGGCGGCGCCTTTGCCTACGAAGCCGACTTCTGGGGCCGCAACCGCAACGCCGCCCGCGCCGCCGGGGCCCAGCGCCTCGCTTCGGAGTCGGACTTGCGGGCCGCCCGCATCGGGGTCCTCGCAGAAACCGTGGCCACGTACCTGGAGATCGCCGACCTGCGGCGTCAGCGCAGTCTGGCCGGCGAAAGCGCAAGGATCCTGCAGGAACTGGAACAGCAGCAGTCCTCACGCTACGACGGCGGGCTGGTCGACGCACGGGCCCTGTACACCGCGCGTCGAAACCTGCGCGCCGCCGAGGCCGAACTGCCGCCCATCGAAGCGGCGCTGGCAGATGCCGAAGGCAGGCTCTGGGTGCTGTTGGGCGGCTACCGCGACGACCTGGCCGGCATTCTCCCCGATGCCCTGGCACCCACCCCGGCGCTCGAGGCCGTCCCGGCCGGCGTGCCGGCCGACCTGCTCGAGCAGCGGCCCGACGTCAGCGCGGCGCGCCAGCGGATGGAAGCCTCCGGCTACATGGTCGGCGCCCGGCGCGCGGAATTGCTGCCGTCGTTGTCCCTGTCCGGCACCATCGGCCTGCAGGCCACGAACACCGGCGAATGGTTCGATCCCGACCAGTGGTTCCAGAACCTGACCGTCAACCTGCTCGCGCCGGCCTTTCAGGGCACACGGCTGCAGAGCAACCTGGCGCTGGCCGAAGCCCAACTGGACGAATCCGCCGCGGCATACGGGCGCGCTGTGGTGACCGCGGTCAACGAGGTCGAGGCGGCGCTGGCGGGGTGGGACGGCAGTCTCCGCCGCCACGCCCTGATCGCCTCGCTGGCGGAAGACGCCCGCACCGAGGCCGCGCTGCAGGAGCGGCGCTACGTCTCCGGCGTCACGGACTACACCAACTACCTGGTGGCATCGCAGACGCTGGTCAGCGCCGACTCGGCGCTGGCGGCGGCGGAACGGGACCTGGGCTTCGCCCGCCTGGCGCTGCACCGCGCCCTGGGCGGCGCGTGGACGGCAACGGAGTAAGGCCATGCGCAGAATCAGAAGTGTGTTGATTGCCCTGGGGATTGTCGCCGGCGCCGTGGCGGTGGCGGTCTTTCTGGTGTCGCTGGCGCCGGAACCGGAGCGCCTCGAGCCGCCGTCCCAATTGCCGTTCGTGACGACCGTCACGGTCGCCGCCGGTTCGGGGTCGATCCCCGTCTTCGGCGCCGGAACGGTGCGGCCCAGCGCGGAGGTCGCCATTACCCCGCAGGTGGGCGGACGGGTCGTGTGGGTGGACCCCGCCTTCCAGAGCGGCGGGCGGTTCGACACCGGCCAGACCCTGTTCCGGATCGAGGAGGAGGACTACGTCGTGCGCCTCCGGGAAGCCGAGGCCACCCTCGCCGACCGGCAGGTGGCGTTCCTGGAAGCCCGGGAGGAAGCGGCGATCGCCCGGGCCGAGTACGAACGCTACGCGGAACAGGAGCCGGGTTCGATCCCGCTGTCCGAGGCCAGCCCGCTGGCGTTGCGCGAGCCTCAGCTCAATGCCGCCCGGGCAGCGCTCGACCGGGACCAAGCGCGGGTCGCCGAGGCCAACCTGGCCGTCGCCCGAACCCGTGTGAACGCACCCTTCAACGGCTATGTCCGTGACGAATCGGTGGACGTGGGCCAGTTCGTGGCGCCTGGCCAACCGGTGGGACGCCTGTTTGCCGCCGACGCCGTCGAGGTGGTCGCGCCGCTCTCGGATGGCAACGCGGCGCTCATCCCGGGCCTCTGGAACCAGCGCGCCGGAGACGCCGGGCAGCGCATCGCAGCCCGCGTGATCGCCGAGTACGGCGACATCCGCTATGCCTGGGACGGTTACGTGGACCGCGCCGAGGCATCGCTGGACGAGCAGTCGCGGACCATCGACGTGATCGTGCGGGTACCGGATCCCTTCACCGCGGGCACACCGGCCGGGGTAACGACGGCGCTCGACAGCACTCCACCCCTGCTGGTGGGCAAGTTCGTGGACGTGGAGATCCAGGGGCTGGCGCCGCAGAGCTACTTCCGGGTACGCCGCGCTGCACTCCAACCCGGCAATGAGATCTGGGCAGTGGACGACAACGGGGCCGTGACCATCGTCCCGGTGCGCACGCTGCAGCGCGGCGACGATGAAGTCTACGTGACCGGCGCCCTGGCAGACGGCCAGGCGGCGATCACCGGCGGCATCCAGTTCGCCACCGACGGCATGCTCGTGCGCACCGGAGCCGCTCCGGGCCCATGAGCCCGAACGACGACTATTCCGGCGAGCCTGGCGGACCGATCGCCTACATGGCGGGCAATGGCGTCGCCGCCAACCTGTTCATGTTCGCCATATTCGCAGCCGGCCTGGTGTCGCTGACCGGTCTGGAGCGGGAAGCCTGGCCCACCATTCCGTTCAACCACATCGAGGTCTCCATCGCCTATCCCGGCGCCACGCCGGAAGAGATCGAGGAGTCGATCATTGCCAAGGTCGAGGAACAGGTGAACTCGCTGGACGATGTGCTGGCGGTCAAGTCTGTGGCGGCCCCGGGAATCGCCTCGATCAGAATCGAAGTCAAATCGGGCACCGATATTCCCCTGGCTGTGGACGAAATCGAATCGGCGGTCGCCCGCATCCAGTCGTTTCCAACCGGTTCGGAGCGGCCCCAAATCGCCGAAATGACCAGCCGGCAGAGCATCATCCGCCTGGTTCTGTACGGGGACATCCCGGAACGTTCGCTGAAGGAACTTGCGTACCAGGTCGAGGATGGACTCGCCGCGCTTCCAACGGTGTCCCTGGTCGAGACCAGCGGCGTGCGAAATTACGAGATTTCCATCGAGGTGCCGCTGAACCGCCTGCGCGCCCTGGGCCTCACCCTCGACGATGTCGCGGCCGCGATTCGCCGCAGCTCCCTCGATCTCTCCGCCGGCAGAATCGATACTTCGGACGCCCAGGTGCGGGTTCGCACTCTCGGGCAACGCTACGTGCAGCAGGATTTCGAGGACATCGTCGTGCTCGGCCGCGGCGACGGCACCACCGTACGCCTGGGCGACATCGCCGAGGTGCGGGACGATTTCCAGGATGTCGACCTGATCGTCCGCCACGAGGGCAAGCCGGCCGCGTTCGTGGAGGTCTCCCGGGTGGAGGGCGAGCACGTGATGGACGTGGCCAACGCCGTGCACGAGCATGTCGCGAACGTCATCGCCCCGTCGCTTCCCGAGGGCGTGGAAGTGGACATCCTGAACGACGAATCCCAGGTCTACGCCGAGCGCGCCAATCTGCTGCTGAAGAACGGCGGCCTGGGCATGTTGCTCGTGCTGTTCTCCCTGGCGCTGTTCCTCGAGATCCGGCTCGCGATATGGGTCGTCGTGGGACTCGCCACTTCATTCGTGGGCACGCTGGCGGTCATGCTGTTGCTCGGCGTCGCGCTCAACACGATCTCCCTGTTCGTGTTCGTGCTCGCCATCGGCATCATCGTCGACGACGCCATCGTCGTGGCCGAGCACATCCATCTCGAACGCAGCCGGGGCACGCCGGGCGTGGTGGCCGCGATCCGCGGCGCGCGGCGGATCAGGATTCCTCTGACGTTCGCCGTGCTGACATCGGTGGTGGCTTTCACGCCGGTATTCTTCGTGCCCGGAGGCATAGGTGAAATCTGGCGGGCGCTGCCGATCATGATCATCGCCATGCTGCTGATTTCCCTGTTCGAATCGCTGCTGATCCTGCCCAATCACCTCTCGCATCTGCACGGCCCCGAATGGGCGCCGTCCAATTCGGTTGACAGATTCTTCGCGCGCATCCAGGGATTCGTTGACCGCCAGTTGGCCGCGTTTCTGGATGGCCCCCTGGACCGGGCCCTGCAGTTTGCGACCGCCCAGCCCGCGATCACGATCGCCGGGGCCGTCGCGCTGCTCATACTCAGCGTCTCCCTGTTGCCGGCGGGCATCGTCACGTCCACCTTCGCCGATGTCGTGGAGGGGGACTTCGTCACGGCCACCCTGGAGATGCCGGACGGCACCACAGCCGAGAGAACCTACGAGGTGGCGAGTGAGTTGGAAGCGGCCGGGCACCGGGTCATCGAGCGTATCTCCAGCAGCAGGCCCGACGACGCGCCGCCCCTTCTGTCGGGAGTGACAGTGACTGTCGGGCGGGGACCGCGAGTCGAGGGCGGGGGCCTCACTCCGGACCCCACCCTGAATCCGGCGGCCAATCTCGCCGCCGTCGAGTTCAAGCTCCTGGGCGCGCAGCAGCGTCAGATGTCCACCGGGGAAATCGTGCAGGCGTGGCGCGAGGAGGTAGGCATCCTGCCCCATGCGCGCGGCGTCGCCTTCAGCGGCCAGATCATCGACCTGGGCAATCCCGTCGAGGCTGTTCTGTCGCACCCCGATCCGGAACGTCTCGCGGGGATCGCAAGCTCCCTGGTCGACAGCCTTCGGGGAATCGAGGGGGTCTTCGACGTACGCTCCGATCACACGCCGGGGGTCCATGAAATCCAGCTCGGATTGCGGCCCGAGGCGCGCACGCTCGGACTCACCGCGGAATCGCTGGCCCTGCAGGCGCGCTCCGCGTTCTTCGGCGCGGAGGTCCAGCGCGTTCAAAGAGGCCGGGACGAGGTGCGGGTATTCGTGCGCCTGCCGGCGGACGAACGCGATTCCATCAACGACATCGAACGGTACCCTATTCGCACCCCCGATGGCGCGGAAATCCCGCTGAGCCAGGTCGCTTCGCTGGACTCGGGCATATCGCCGCCTGCCATCCACCGCAGGGACGGCCAACGCGTCGTCACCGTTACCGCGGATGTGGATCTGGCCGTGATCACCGGCGGGGAAGCCAACGCCATTCTCATCGACTCGATCCTTCCCGAACTCACCGCCGCGAACCCGGAGCTGACGTACATGTTCGGCGGCGAACAGCAGCAGCAACTCGACTCCGTGGGATCGCTGTATCGCGGTTTCGCGATCGCGATGCTCATGATCTTCGCCCTGCTGGCGATTCCGCTGCGTTCCTACACCAAACCGTTCATCGTCATGGCCGTGATCCCGTTCGGGATCGTGGGGGTGATACTGGGCCACCTGATACTGGGGATCGACTTCACCACCACGGCGATTCTGGGCATTCTGGGGCTGAGCGGCGTCGTGGTGAACGATTCCCTGGTCATGATGGACTTCATCGATCAGCGCCGCCGCGAGGGCGCGCCGGCGCGCACGGCGATCATCGAGGGCGCCAAGGGCCGCTTCAGGCCGATCATGCTCACCTCCGTGACCACGTTCCTCGGGTTCATGCCGCTGATTCTCGAGCGCGCGATCCAGGCGCAGTTCCTGCGCCCCTTCGCGGCCTCGCTCGGGTTCGGCATCGTCATCACCACAGCGATATTGATGATGCTGATACCGGCCCTGTACACGATCCGCCTGGGGTTGATTCCGGCGCGCGGACGGACAGACACAGCCGAAGCCTCAATGCCCGTCTAGCCGGAACTTCACGCGCCGATTTGGCGGATAGTGTAATGGGTTCAGTCGGTTAGCGTTATTCAACCTGGACGCGTACTGGGAACACTTTTGCCGGATCGACCCGTCCGCAACCGATCCGCCCTATTAGGAGGCAGCCCCGGTTTCGATGGGATGCCGGTAGCGTTTGACCTGAAACTTGAAGCTCTTGGCAGGGCTCAGCTTGGGAAACGCACTGATCTTGAGCTTGTAGTTCGCCGGGACCATCTCCAAGTCCAGGTGCCGGGCAATCAGCAGCAGATTCGCAACCATCTGCAGTTCGGTCCAGCGTCTTCCCGCGCAAATGTGCGTACCCGTACCGAAGGGTGCATAGGCGCCCACCTGCCTGTGTTCCTCCCTCGGCGGCAGGTATCGATCGATGTCGAACTTGTCGGGATCCTTGAAGTGCTTGTCGAGAAAATGCGGTGCGGTGAACGCGATCAGTACGGTCGTGTACGGAGGAATTTCCAGACCGTCTATTTCAATGGAATTCATGGCCGTGCGCCGATGCACCGGTATGATCGGATGCAGCCGCAGCGACTCCATGATGAATCGGTGGGTCACGTCGATGGCCGCCGGATTGAGGTCCGCCGCAACCGGGTCCCCGTTGGAGAACAGCGCATCCGCTTCGGCCACAATGCGCTCGCGCAAGTCGGGCTTCGCCAACAGTTCGTAAATGGCGAATGCCATCGCGCTCGCAGTGTAATGTCCGGCGATGATCGCCGCGATGAACGCGAACCCCAGGTCGGTTTCCGGCAGGAATTGCGGATCCCCCTGGTGCAGTTCCAACAAGTCGTCGGCGAGGTCGCGCCGCTCGCCCTGGCGTTGCGCCGGCGTGTGCGTTGCGTGGATATGAGTGTAGAGTTCCATGACGCGCGCCTTGTAGCGCTTCATCCTCGGTGTGCGCAGGGTGAACCTGGGCAACAAGCCGAACACATGGACCAACAACGCCCGGTATTCGAAAGCGAGCAGATCGTCGAGTACATCCATGGGCGCGGTGCTCACCGTGAGGTCCGCGATCTGCTCGCCGATCAGGTGTTGACAGGCGGTTTCTCCGGGTATCGCCGTACCGATACTCCATTCGCCGAATTTTTTCCGCCCGATCGCGAATACATCATCCAGCCTGTCCTCGACCACTGCCTTGGAGACCCCCGCGCGCATCGCCTTTCTCAAGCGAAAGTGGTCTGCTCCGTCCATGCTGGCAACGGACCGCGCCGTTCCCCACTCCGTCTGAAACCCCTCGAGATAATCCCGGGTACGCAACAGCAGGCGCCCCTTGCGCCCGGTCCACCGGTTGAGTTTCGCGCTGGCCAGCACGACGAGCTTGCTGCCACCGACCTTGAGCTGGTAAACGGGCCCCAGAGCTTCGCTTTGCTCGGCGAAGAACTTGGGCAGGTTTCCCGCGCGAAACGAGCGCGACCGAAGAATGTCGACCAAGCCGAGGGTCGGCATCGTTCGGCGGCGAACCGTGCGCAGGCTTTCCGGCGGGCGGTAGGAACTGCGAACGGCATCCCCGATCGTCCGCCCTATCAGATCCATCCCGGAGAGGAGTTCGATACGCTCCTGGGCCTGCTCGTATTCCTCCTTCTCGAGCAGGGTGGGCACCCCGCCGCAATTGTTGAGAAGGCCGATAATGGCGATGTCACGGGGACCCGGAATCTCGTCGGTGAGCAAAATTCGCGTGATTCTGCCCTTGATTTCATCTCCGGACGTGCCGTCGACCAGGGGATAGCGACCGGTACGAGAGACCTTTCTCGACAACGACCAGAACCCACCGGAGTCGAAATCCAGAATACCCTGCTTGACCAGGCGATCAAACGCGGCATCGCTGATTCGGTTCGCGCGGCGCGCGATTCGTTCGATCCAGTACCGCGGGGGGTGGGCGCGAGATTCACTCGCAATCTCCTCCAGCACCGGGTCCAGAAGCTCGTCGCCCGTGGGTGACGAATCGATCAACGTGAGAGTATCGAGGTCCGCGTCGATCCGATCCTCGAGGGCGAGATCCATGAGGACGCCGCCGGCCAGAGCGCAGGACATTTTCCACTCCGGAATCGGGGCGAAATAACCTGTTTCCTCATTGAGCAGCAGCAGGAGGATTTCTTCCGCAAATCTCATGAGCTGTTACCTTCGTCGAGTACTCCATGCCGGAGGGTTCTTCCACCGGCCTGGGATTGGCGATACTCATCGACCACGAAAGTCTACCCGGATCTATGGTTCATTTGCGCCGGGCCACGGGTACAATGCGCATGGCTCCAACGATGTTCCTGGTATTTTACTTGATATGAACCTGAATTTAATCCAGGCAAGGATGGCCCGGACCCGCGTCCCGGTTTGGTTTCAGCTTCAATGTTGCCAGCCCTTGCGGAGCATGCCATGTTGACCACCCTGCCCAGATCCCTCCGCAATGCATACAGGGGCTGGAACGTCGCAAGTCGCGTGGCACGCTTTGGCGGATGGTCGGAGAAGAGCAAACAAGCCGGCACCGGGCGCGGCGACTACGACCACGCCGAAACGGTCAACAACTACTACGACCTGTGCAGCGAGTTCATGCAGTACGGCTGGAACGAGTCGCTGCACTTCGCGCCGCTGACCCCCGGAGAGACGCTGGAGGAATCCATCGTCCGCCATCAGCGCCTGATGATCGACAAGCTGGAACTGCGGGAAGGGTTGCGGGTCGCCGACGTTGGCTGCGGGGTGGGCGGTCCGATGCGGCGGGTCGCCCGCGAATCCGGTTCCAGGGTGTTGTGCATCAACAATAACGAACAGCAATTGGAGAAGGCCCGGCGAAGGAACGTCGAGGCGGGGCTCGATCACATGGCGGAGTACATGAAGTGCAACTTCATGGACATGAGCGCCATTGAAGCCAATTCGCTGGATGCGGCCTATGCGATCGAGTCGACCTGCCACGCGCCGGACAAGAAAGGGGCATTCGCGGAGATCTATCGCGTGCTGAAGCCGGGCGCCCTGTTCTGGGGCCAGGAGATGTGCATGACGGAGAAGTATGACCCGGACAGCCGCCACCACCGAAAAATCAAGGACGAATTGATGCTCGGCATCGCCCTCGACGGCATCGCCACGTTCGCGGAAGTGAATCGCGCGCTGGAGGCCGTCGGATTCCAGATTGTCGAGGCGCTGGACAGGGATGTTCAGGAGGGCCCGAGCACACCCTGGTACCGGCCCATGGAGGGACGGAGCGGGACATTGCGCGGCGCCTTTCGCAGAACGCCGCTGGGCCGCAAGGCCATGATTGGCGGATTGCGGCTGGCGGAGGCGTTCAGATTCTTTCCGAAAGGTTCCGCGGCCGTCGTCCGGTTGATGGACCGAACGGCCGATGCCTATGTCGCGGGCGGCAAGACGGGAATTTTCACTCCGCTCTATTGTTTCCTGGCCCGCAAACCCGAGTAAGCCCGACGCCAACCCTCACAAATAGCAGTCGTCCTTGCTATTGGGAATCATGCGCAATGGCGCCGGCGCATCTCCACAGCAACTTGCTTGTTTCCTCCGTCCAGTATGGAGTGCGCGAAATCCTGCAGGTTCGCCGTCACTGACATTGGAAAAACTTATCGAGCCTGAAAGAAAACGGTGTTGGTATTGGAGGACGCAACGCACTACATTCGAGTGAGTGCTTCCGTGAAACTTGCAGCCGGGCGAGACTTCCATGAGCCAACTACAGTCGTCAGCAGGACGGGAAGACAGGCCGAAGGGAAACCACTTGCCACGTACTGAATTTCACTGCACGGCATTCCAATGAGAGACGTGCACGTCATCGGAACCGGTCAAACGCCGGTGACCCAGGGCAAAGCCCCAAGCGCTTCACACCTGTCCAGCCAGGCCGTCACATACGCCATCGAGGATGCCGATCTCGATCCCCGGGACGTCTCAGCGCTTTATCTGGGCAATATGACGGCCGGCATCCTGGAACGACAGCAACAGTTGGCATCGCTCTGCGCCCATGCCTGCGGACTGACGGGCGTGGAGGCATTCACGCTTGAAGCGAGTTGCGCGTCCGGCGCGGCCGCCCTCCGTACCGGTTTCATGGCCGTTGCAGGCGGGTTCTACGACATCGTCGCCGTCTGCGGCGTGGAAAGACTGAGTCACACCGCCCGGGAGGACGCGGCGCGCGCACTGTCGAGCGCCGCGGCCAGGGACGAAGCCGGCCGGAATGGCCAGACCTTCCTCACGCTGAACGCGACCCTTATGCGGCACTACCTTCTGGCCTACGATCTGAGTCCGGAGGATCTGGCGCCCTTCGCCATGACAGCTCACGAAAACGGCCTCAACAATCCCGATGCTCTGTTGCGCAAGCCTCTTGACATGGACGCCTACCTGGCGTCGCGGATGCTGGTAGACCCGCTTCGCCTGATGGATGCGCCGCCCATTTGCGATGGAGCTGCCGCGGTGATCCTTGCCAGCGGCCGCGTCGCCCGGGCGCGCCCTGCCCGGGCCAGGCCGAGGGTATTGATTCGAGCCTCTGCTGCGGCCTCGGACTCACTCACCGCCAGGAATTGCGTGTCCGAACTCAGGCTCCCGGCCGCCGAGCAGTCCAGCCGCCGAGCGTATCGCCAGGCGGGCATGGGTCCTGAAGACATCGACCTGTTCGAGGCCCACGATGCGTTTACGGTGATTACGGCGCTCAGCCTCGAATCGAGCGGATTCGCCGAGCGCGGCGAAGCGGTTCGGCTCGGACGGGACGGCGCCATCACACGGGACGGGCGGCTGCCGATCTCGACCATGGGGGGTCTCAAGTCCAGGGGGCATCCGGTAGGCGCCACGGGGCTCTACCAGGTAACCGAAGCCGTACGGCAATTGCAGGGCACGGCCGGCGTAAATCAGGTCCGGGACGCACGCGTCGCAATGACCCAGAATATCGGTGGAATGGGCGCGACCGCCATCACGCACCTGCTGGAGGCTGCGTAGTAACAAGCCGCCGGCCGGGCGCAGGGCGCCTTGACCGCAACCGGGCAGGCGCCCATCATTGCGCCATCGCTTGATGCTGACGGGAGAGACGATGGCCAAGTATCTGTTTCGTACGAGTTATACCCAGGCGGGCGTTGCGGGACTGCTCAGGGAAGGGGGAACCGGACGCCGCGACGCGCTGCGGCAGACGGTCGAAGGACTGGGCGGCACGCTGGACGGCTTCTACTACGCCTTCGGGGACGATGACCTCCTGCTGATCACCGATCTTCCCGACGAAGAGGCGGCCGCGGCGTTTTCGATGTTCGTCAGCGCCGCCGGCGCGCTGACGGTTTCCTGTACCGTGCTGATGGAGCCGGAAACGATCGACGGTGCGATCGCCAAGAGCGTAGCCTACCGCAAACCCGGCGACTGATCGGCGTATCGCGCACGAATCAAACCGCGTTCCGGAATCCGGGACGGAACGCGCTGCAATGACCTAGCGGACGCGAGATGCGAGCCAGAGCAACGATACAACGCGTTCTCGGTCTGCTGCTGACGATGTTCAGCACCGCAATGCTGCTGCCGATCGTCGTTTCGGTGATCTTCGGGGACGGCCAGTGGCTGGCATTCGCAGCATCGTTCCTCATCATTCTCGGCTCCGGGATCGCGATCTGGTGGCCGGTCCGCGCCCAGACCCACGAGCTGCGGCTGCGCGAAGGATTCCTGGTGGTGGCCGCATTCTGGATCGTGCTGGGCCTGTTCGGCTCGGTGCCGCTGTTGCTCACCGGCAATCCGCAGATGAGCCTCACCGACGCGGTGTTCGAGTCCATGTCCGGTCTCACCACCACCGGGGCGACGGTTTTGACCGGGCTTGCCGAACTGCCGAAGTCGATCCTGTTCTATCGCCACCAACTGCAGTGGTTCGGCGGCCTGGGCATCATCGTGCTCGCCGTGGCGGTGCTGCCCATGCTGGGCGTGGGCGGCATGCAGCTCTACCGGGCGGAGACGCCCGGACCGGTGAAGGATACCCGGCTGACGCCGCGGATCACCGAGACGGCGAAGGCGCTCTGGTATGTCTACCTGGGGATCACCGTGCTGTGCGCGCTGGCCTACCTGCTGGCCGGAATGGGCCCGTTCGACGCCATCTGCCACGCCTTCAGCACCGTCGCCATCGGCGGATTCTCGACGTACGACGAGAGCTTCGGGTATTTCAACAGCGCCGCGATCGAACTGGTCGCCGTCGTCTTCATGTTCGTTGCCGGCATCAATTTCTCGCTGCACTTCCTCGCCTGGCGGCACCGTTCCGTCAGGCATTACCTTCAGGACCCGGAGTTTCGCGCCTATTCGAAACTGCTTGGGGGGCTGATCGTGGTGGTCGTCGTGTACCTCCATTTCCAGGGGTACTATCCGACCCTCACGGAAACCCTCACCCACGGTCTGTTTCAGACTGTTTCCATCGCCACCACCACCGGATTTACCACGGCCGATTTCGCCGTATGGCCCGGCGTGCTGCCCGTGCTGCTGATCTTTTCGAGCTTCGTGGGCGGGTGTGCCGGCTCGACGGCCGGCGGCATCAAGGTCATCCGCTGGCTGTTGATGTACCGGCAGGGGCTGCGCGAAGTGCAGCGGCTGGTGCACCCCAGCGCCGAAGTGCCGGTCAAGCTGGGGTCCAAGCCCGTGCCCCACCGGGTAGTCGACGCGGTCTGGGGATTCTTTGCCGTCTACGTGGTCGTCTTCAGCGTCCTGCTGCTGATCCTGGTCGCTGCCGGCCTGGATCAGGTTTCCGCGTTTTCCGCGGTGGCGGCCACGTTGAACAACCTCGGTCCCGGACTCGGCGAGGTGGCGTCCGGCTTCGGCGGTGTGGGCGCGATCGAGAAGTGGGCAGCCGTGTGCGCCATGCTGCTGGGGCGGCTGGAAATATTCACCCTGCTGGTGTTGATCACGCCCACATTCTGGAGACCGTGAACGTGAGCATGGCGCCGCGATTGGAGGCTATACTAGAGCGCGGCGGCGACAGCGCGGGCCTGCGGTACGCACTGGGATGCGAATACCTGAAGGCGGGCGATCCTGCCAGGGCCGCCGAGCACCTCGGCAAGGCCGTGGCGTTGGAGCCGGGCTATTCGGCGGCATGGAAGCAGCTCGGGCGGGCGCAGGCAGACGCCGGATTGGAGGATCAAGCCATGGACACCTACCGGCGCGGCATCCGCGTGGCGAACGAGCGCGGCGACATCCAGGCCGCCCGCGAAATGACCGTATTTCTCAAGCGGCTGCGCAAACCGGTTCAGGACCGGCCCGATCGCTGAGGCGGGCGGCTCCCACTTCGACCGCGGCCATCCGACCTGACCCTTCAATCATGCAGCGACTGAAGTCAATCCTCGAGCGCATCAGCGAACTGACGGGCTCCGCGATGGCGTGGCTGACCGTGCTGATGGTGCTCGGAACCTTCGTGATCGTGGTCCTGCGCTATGTCTTCGACCTGGGCTGGATCGCGATGCAGGAAAGCATCGTGTGGATGCACGCCGCGGTCTTCATGCTGGGGGCCAGCTATACGCTGAAGCACAACGAACACGTCCGCGTCGACATTTTCTATCGCGGCAGTAGCGCACAGCGCCGCGCCTGGGTGAACGTCGTCGGAACGGTGGTGTTTCTGCTCCCCCTTGCCGCCTTCGTCGCGGTCACGAGCTGGGACTACGTGTCCACGTCCTGGGCCATCCGCGAGGCATCCAGGGAAGCCGGCGGACTGCCCTTCCCCTTCGTGCCCATCATGAAAAGCCTGATACCCGCCACGGCGCTGCTGCTGATGCTGCAGGGCATCGCGGACCTGATCGGCGCGGTACTGGTACTCACCCGGGCGGTGGAGCCGGACTCCGAGCCGGGCGGCCCCCCGAGCGAGGCGATCTGATGGAGTGGGTCGCACTGCTGATGTTCGCCGCCGTCGTGGCCGTTCTGCTGGCCGGTTACCCCGTGGCGTTCTCGCTGGGCGGCGTCGCGCTGCTGTTTGCGTGGATCGGGATGGCGCTGGGGATATTCGACGGCGCCTTCCTCGGCACGATGCCCAACCGGATCTACGGGATCATGAGCAACGAGACGCTGATGGCCGTGCCGTTGTTCGTGTTCATGGGCGTCACCCTGGAGCGGGCGCAGATTGCCGAAAGCCTGCTGGACAGCTTGAGCCGGCTGTTCGGCACGCTGCGGGGCGGGCTGGGGATTTCGGTGACCCTGGTCGGCATGCTGCTGGCGGCGAGCACCGGCATCGTCGGCGCCACGGTGGTGACCATGGGCCTGCTGGCGCTGCCGACCATGCTGCGCCGCGGCTACGACCCGGCCGTGGCCACCGGCACGATCTGCGCGTCCGGTACGCTGGGGCAGATCATTCCGCCCTCCATCATCCTGGTGCTGCTGGGCGACGTGCTCTCCTCCGCCTACAGCCAGGCGCAACTCGACGCCGGCATTTTCTCCCCGGATACCGTGTCGGTGGGCGATCTCTTCGTGGGCGCGCTGATACCGGGCCTGGGACTCGTGGCGCTCTACATCATCTATATCGCTTCAGTGGCGCTGGTCAGGCCGGCCACCATGCCCGCGCGCGAAAAGGCCGAAAAGGTCGGCTTCGGAGAACTGGCGCTGGCGCTGTTTCCGCCGCTGTTCCTGATACTGGCGGTGCTCGGCTCCATCATGGGCGGTCTGGCCACACCCACGGAGGCCGCCGGCGTCGGCGGTGTCGGCGCGTTGCTGCTGGCGCTCGGCAAGGGGCAGTTCTCGCTGGCGCGCCTGATCGACGTCATGAAGAGCACGGTGCGCGTGAGCAGCATGGTGTTCCTGATCCTGATCGGCGCATCGGTGTTTTCGCTGGTGTTCCGCGGTTACGGCGGCGACCGCCTGGTGCACGAACTGCTGGTCAGCATGCCCGGCGGCGTGGTCACCGCGATGCTCATCGTCATGCTGCTGATGTTCCTGCTGGGCTTTGTGCTGGACTTCATCGAGATCACCTTTGTGGTGGTTCCCATCGTGGGACCGATTCTCCTGACCATGGGCATCGACCCGGTCTGGCTCGGGGTGATGATCGCGATCAACCTGCAGACGTCGTTCCTGACGCCGCCGTTCGGGTTCGCGTTGTTCTACCTGCGCGGGGTGGCGCCCGAAAGCGTGGAGACGACGGCCATCTATCGGGGGGTCATCCCCTTCGTGGTCATCCAGTTGGTTGCCCTCGCGCTGCTCGCATTCTGGCCGGAACTGGCCACCTGGTTGCCGGGGGTGGTGTACGGGGGGTAGGCGCGGTGTGGTCGGCCGGTGCAGATACGAGGATGCATATTTGCTTTATGTTTATATGTAACTTATTGATATATATAGATATTTTTTACATTTGAAGCAGTCGAGCCGACGCAAGTCATTGGGAATGAACTGTCTCCGTCGTCCATTCCGGTCCGGCGATAGGCCGAACGCCCGAAGCCGGGTTGGACAGAAGGCCCTGCACCTTTCGATGCAGAGCCTTCGTTGAGGCGCTCCAATCGGCATGTCATCGCCGATTCAAGCATGCTGCCCGCAGGCAGTGTCACAAGCCCGATTTATCGGGGACACCGCAATTGAACCGTCGAGGGTATCGCGGAGTCTCACTTATGCGTGTCAGCTCACCTTGGTCCTCTCCTGATTTTGATACAGCAGCCGCCTACTAATTGTTCCGAACCTCCTCCTGTACCTCCAGCAGCTCCTGCATGGCTGCTTCCATGTCCTCGATGGCCTGCACCATTGCCTCGTATTCGATCTGTCTGGCGCTCTTTTGCGTTGCGCAGCCGGCCGCGACGGATATTCCGACCAACACACAAGCAAGAATGATATTTCGTGTTTTCGGCCTCATGCTTACCTCCAGTCCAGTTAGTGCCGGCTCCTTGCGCGCCTTCCAAGGCTTCTTGTTCGTCGTCGCAGCAAAGCCGGTTCTTTTTCCAGGCTCCTATAATACCCTCAGTCGCCGATACATGCCGGCGCCGTCCCGGTTCGCATCGAGCCACTCAAGCAGCTCGGCGCCCGTACCGCAATCGATGATGCGCTCCCCGATCACGGCGAGACAGTCCGGGTCGGAGATGCCTGCAAGATGCCGGACCAGCGCATCGCCGGCCTCAGCGCCGAACTTGCGGGCCGCCATTCGGCACAGCAGGCCAAACAGCCGTTTCCAGGCAGCGTCGTAGTCCATGCCCGGAGTTTCGCAGGGGACACGGGCGGGCGGATAGGGGCATTTTTCGGCACAATGCGCGGAAATGGCACCGCGGACGTGTCCGCGTCCGACTCCCGCTGCAGCCGCGCGTTCCGGTGCTCCGGGTGGACTCGACGGAGATGGTTTCGGTAGCTGCGTGTATGGCTTAGCGGAGAGTTAGCGGTTGGCGGCATCAGCACCAAGCGACGAACTACGGTCCGATTTGCATTCCGATCGGGCGCGGGAAGAAGCAGCCACCGGACTCGGCCCCGGGATTGGCACGGGGCTTTCTGTTCACCACCGCATCCGCGCACGCAGTTCCCCACCCCAGGAGGGGCCTTCCAGCGCCTGCTGCCGCTGCAGGCCGAACCCGATGCTGAGCTGCGCCGGCAGCCACTCGGGCCTGGCTGCGTAGTCGACGCCGAACCGCAGCCGGTTGTCGCCGCGCGCGCCGCGCCCGTAGCCGAGCATGGGCGTGACCAACCCACGCAGCGGCCACGACTCGATCCCGTAGCCGAGTTCGGCGTTGAGCGCCATGCCCGTTTCGGCGCCCGCCCACGGCTGCATGGCCGGCATCGGGCCCTGGCTCCAGACGAAGTCCGCGCCGTCGGGCCGGCCCCAGGAAGGTGTCAGCGACGCGGTGAGCCCCGTGCCATCGGGCGCGGACTTGATCCGCAGGACCGCCGTGGCGCCGGATTCCTCGTATTCGATGTCGCCCTCGGTGTCGCCCGGCCGCGCCATCCAGCGCCCGCTCAGCTCGAAGTCCACGCGCGCGCCGGAGACGCGCAGCCCGGCCTCGGCTTCGTAGCCTGCCTCGGCTTCGTAAGCCGTATCGGACACGGACAGGTTTTCACCGCCGTCGAAGCGGCCGCTGAGCTGAAGATACGGCGACCAGGTGCCCTTGCCGGACAATTCCATGCCCACGCGCGCCCGGTGCGCCGTGGATTGCAGATCCGCCAGAGATTGCTCTCCCTCAATGTCCAGCGTCACCGTGCCCACATCGGCCAGCACGCTGAGCCGTATCGCCTCGTTTTCCGTAATGGCGCTACGCACTCCCGCCGCCGCCAGGCTCATGCGAAGGTCCCCTTCGTGGGTGATCTGCTGCTGGTGGCCGCGGAGGTTCATCGCCTCGCCCGTGCCCGCGCCGAGCATGATCCACATTTCGTTCCCGCGCCCGAAAACGCCCTTGACGTAGGGGTACACCGCCGCGAGTTCGGTCTGAAGCCGTCCGTCGCCGGCGTGCGCTCCGCCGAAGTTGTAGTCGGCCTGCCCTTCGCCGGCCGAGAACGCCACGCCGCCCAGCCAGTGCTCGCCCATTCGCCCGTCAACGCCGAGGTACGCCGTTCGCCAGTCCCCTTCGTAGCGCTGCTCGCCTTCGCCTCCGCCGCTGAAGCGCTGCACGTCGCCCGCGCCCCACACCGTCCACCTCGGCAATGTCTGCGCACCGCGGGGCGGCGGCGCACTGCCGGGTACCGGAGCGCCAGCGGATGATTGTGCATCGCCGGAGGTTGTCCCGCCTTCCTGCAATAACGCAAGGCCTGGGTCAACGGATTGCCCGGCGCCAATGGCAGGCGCGCTTGCGGGCGTTTGCCCGCCGCCAGGCCCGACGGAGAACGCAAACGAGCGGTTCCACAGTCCGCCCGGGGCGTCGGCCAGGGTGAGCGCTTGCAGGGACGGCGCCGCGGTCTGCGATGCCGCCAGGCGTGCGCCGATCACGCCGGTGGCGCCGGAGAGCAGCGTGCGCGACAGGCCGTCCAGAGAGTGCCCCAGCGCTTCGGCTTCCTCGTCCGAAATCGCCTTCACCGTCACGGCGAACGTCAAGCTCGCCGATCCGCCGGCGTTGCGCGCCGTCACCTCGATCCGGGCTTCTCCGGCCGACTCGCCGTGCAACCGCGCCGCCTCGCCCGGGTTCAACGTCACCGAGTCGGACCCGTCGAACGACGCCACCGCACCATTGCTCGATGTATAGACGTAGACCAGTTCCTGACCCGTGAACACGGCGCCTGCGTCCACTTCCACCGCAGCCGCCCCGGCGACGAGCGTCAGGTCGGGAAGGCCCCCCGCGGCAGCCGGCGCCGCCACGGCGGTGCGCCCTTCGGCGGTCGTCCAGTCGCTGTCGCCGCCGCCCAGCGACCGCACCCGCACCTCGTAGGCGGTGCCCGCCTGCAGATTCCCGATCACCGACTGCGTCGCCGTGCCCGAGCGCGGGTGATCCGTCCATCGGGTTTCGCCGGCGGCCCGGTACTGAACGCCGTAGCCGACCAGCCCCGTCCCCGTGTCCCGCGGTGCCGTCCAGGTCACCTCCAGGCTCGTCGACGAGTCCGGGGAAACCGCCACACTCGTCGGCGCGCCCGGGGGCCGCGTATCGGACACGGTTTGTGCGAAATCCTGGACCTTCCGGCCGTCGGCCGCTCGCAGCGGTGTTGTGCCCCTGGTGTAGCTCACGGTGACCGACTGCCCGGCCGGCACAGGAGGCGTCACCGTCAGCGCAAGCGTGGATCCCTCGATGGAGACCGCTGTCACCCGGTGCGCCTGTACCTGCACCGCCCGGACCGTCGATGCGGCCCGGAAGCTCGCCTGCGCAACCGCGCCGGCCAGGGTGACGGTGAAGTCCTCCGGATCGGGTACGGACCGCGTGTCCAGCGCCTCGCCGAATTCGAGCGTGACAGTGGACCCGGATGCCAGACCGGCGGCGGGTGGCGGCGCCACGTTGGCGGGCGAGTCGGTCGAGCCACTGCCGGCCGCGGACCACGCGCTCGTGCCCTCGTCGTTGGCCGCCCGTACCTGCGCCTCGTAGGCGGTGTCGGCCGCGAGGCTCGAAATCCTTGCGATCGGGGCCGCGCCGTCGAACGAGGCATCGATCCAGGCGTCATCGCCCGAGGCCCGGTACCGCACATCGTAGTCGTCAATGGCCGGCTTGCCGGCCGTGTCCGGCGCCGTCCATCTCACCGTCACGGCGGTCGTGGAGGCGCCCGTCACCGTCGGCACCGCCGGCGCGTCCGGCGGCTCGTTGACGTCGGTCACGCTGATCGTCACCTCGTGCGTGGCCGTGGCGCCGTCGCTGTCGGTCGCGGTTACCGTGGCCGTGTAGCTCGGCGTGCTCTCGTGGTCCAGACTGGCGCCGCCTTGCACCGTGATCGCGCCGCTGCTGGCGTGGATGTCGAACACCGCGTCCGAGGCGCCGTCCAGCGAATAGGTGATCGTGTCCCCGTCGGCGTCCGTCGCCGCGATCGTCACTACCGCCCTGCCGCCTGGACTGTTCTCGGACACGCGCGCCGACGACGGCTGGTTCGTGAACGCCGGCGCAACGTTGATGGAACCGCCGGGCGCGCCGCTGCCACTGGCCGACCAGTCGCTGGCGCCCTCGTCGTTGCTCGCCCGCACCTGCACGTCGTAGGCGGTGCCGGTGGCCAGGCCCGAGATCGTCGTGCTGGTTTCCGTACCGGTGAAGTCGTGATCGGTCCAGTCGGTTGCGCCCGAGGCCCGGTACCGCACGGCGTAGCCGCTGGTTTCCGGCTTGCCCGTCGCGTCCGGCGCCGTCCAGCTCACCGTCACGCTGGAGGCGGATGCCCCCTTCACCGTTGGCGCGCCCGGCGCGTCCGGCGGCTCGTTCACGTCGGTGACTTCGATCGTCAGGCCGTGGGTCACTTCCACAGTACCGTCGTTCGCCGTCACCACGGCCGGGTAACTCGGCGTGCCCTCGTGATCGAGCGCCGCGCCGCTGCCCACCGTGATCGCGCCGCTGCCGCTGTCGATGTCAAACACCTCGTCGGAGGCGGCGTCCAGCGAATAGGCGATCGTGTCGGCGGCGTTCGCGTCCGTCGCCGTGACCGTCACCACCGCTGTGCCCTCGTCGCTGTTCTCCTCGACGCTTGCCGTCGTCGGCTGGTCGGTGAACACCGGCGCGCTATTGCCGGGGCTGTTGGTCGCCCCGCTGCCGCTCGCCGACCAGCCGCTGGCGCCCTCGTCGTTGCTCGCCTGCACCTGCACGTTGTAGGTGGTGCCGGCGGACAGGCCCGAGATCGTCGTGCTGGTGTCCGTGCCGGTGAAGTCGTGATCGGTCCAGTTGGCCGCGCCCGCGACCTGGTACTGCACGTCGTAGCTGCTGATGGCCGGCCGGCCGGCGTTCGCGGGCGCCGTCCAGTTCACGTTCACGCTGAATAGGGACGCCGCCGTTACCGTCGGCGCGCCCGGCGCGTCCGGCGGCTCGTCCTCGTCGGTCACGCTGATCGTCACGTTGTGCGAGGTCGAATTCGTGCCGTCGCTCGCCGTCACCGTGGCGGTGTAGCTCGGCCTGCCTTCGTGGTTCAGATCGGCGCCGCCTTGCACCGTGATCGCGCCGCTACTGCTGTCGATGTCGAACAGCGCGTCGGAGGCGCTGTCCAACGAGAAGCTGATCGTGTCGCCGTCGTCGGCGTCCGTCGCCGCAATCGTCACCACGGCCGTGCCGCCGGGGCTGTTTTCCGGCACCGACGCCGTCGTGGGTTGGTTCGTGAACACCGGCGTTTCGTCGTTGTCGTTCACCGTCACGCTCGCGGAGTGCGGCGTCCCCAGGCTATAGCCGTCGCTGGAGACCACCAACACCGTCACCGCGCCGTCCGGTTCGTCGGTTCTGTCGTCCACCGTGGCCACCGACAAGGTGGCCGAGGTGGTCGCGGCGGAGATCGTCACCTCCTCGGTGCGGAGATCGTTGAGCGGATCCAGGTCCAGGTAGTCGCTGCCCGGCGCCTCGATTATGCGCAGCGCGACATCCTGATCGGCACTCGGCGCCCTCGAAGCAGTTACAGTGAAGACAGCCGCCGTGCCTTCGGTCACCGCTGAACCGCCGGATATGGTGATCGCCAGGTCAGCGGTCGAGCCGGCGCCGCTCGCCGACCAGCCGCTGTCGCCCTCGGCGTTCTTCGCCTTCACCTGAACCTGGTAGGTGCGGCCGGTCACGAACAGGCCCTCGATGGTCGTGCTGGTGCCCGAGCCGGTGAAGTCGTGTTCGCTCCATACGAGTGACGACTCGTGAACTAACCGGTACCGCACGTCGTAGTCGCTGATGGCCGGCTTGCCGGTCATGTCCGGCGCCGTCCAACTCACGTGCAGGCTGGTGGTGGATGCCCCCGACACCGTCGGCGCGCCCGGCGCGTCGGGCGGCTCGTCCACGTCGCTCACGCTGATCGTCACGCCGTGCGTGGCCGAATCCGTGCCGTCGCTCGCCGTCACCGTGGCCGTGTAGCGCGACGTGCCCTCGTGGTTCAGATCGGCGCCGTTTTGCACCGTGATCGCGCCGTTGCTGGAGCCGATGTCGAACACCGCATCCGATGTGCTGTCCAGCGAATAGGTGATCGTGTCGCTGTCCGCGTCCGTCGCCGCGATCGTCACCACCGCCGTCCCGCCGGCGCTGTTCTCCGCCACGCTCGCCATCGTGGCCTGGCTCGTGAACACCGGCGCGTTGTTGGCGGATTCGTCGTCGTCGTTCACCGTCACGCTGGCGGAGGCCGGCGACCCCACCGTGTAGCCCGTGCCCGACGCTACCGTCACCGTCACCGAGCCGTTCGGCTCGTCGGTGTTGTCGGACTGCGTCGGGACAGAAACTACGGCGAAAGTGCTGCCGGCAGAGATCGACCTCGTCTTGGAACCCTCGTCCCCGGACGCCACGAAGTCGCTGCCCGCCGCCTCGGACACCGTCAGGTTGACCGTCAGGTTGGCGGTCGGCACCGGAGTCGGCGTCAACGTGAATGTCGCCGTCGTTCCCTCGGTCACCGCCGTACTGGATGCCGTTATGGTGATGGTCGGGGTCTGGGCCGCCACCGCACCGGCGAACAGCAGTGCCGCCAGACCGAATAGCCGGATAGGCGCGCAACGGACGCACCTCCCGGCCGACCAGCGCGTGCGCGCCGAGCCCCGGCGACGAACCGAGCCGTCAGCGTAAGGAAATTATTGCCTGAACGCCTTTCCCCCTTACATTCCAAGCACGATCACGACTTCATGATGTACTTTTTACACGAAAAGAAATGAGTGCGCATATCCCATATGGTAGGTCGCATATTCAGGGCGTTACCGGCTGCGGCGTCACGGGTGGACAGCCGCCCACATCGGACTCGCTAGAATCGCCCAAGCACGCGCACGCCCAGCGAGTCCGTTGCCGGTGAGCCGCCGAAGCGGCTGCCGGAACCCGTGCGCACCAACTCGATCTCTACCGATGCATTGCGAACGAAAAACCAGTTCGCCGACAGGCCCACCCGGTCGCTGTAACCGAAGGTATCGTGGTCGGAGTCCGTATAGGTCAGGCGCACGCCCAGGGCCTGGGTCGGAAACAAGGCGCCGGAAAGGCTGAATTGGCGCTCGCGATCGGACTCGTGGAGTTCGTGGGATATCAGGTCCGGATACACCGTGCCGATCTCCCCATCCGGCGGGTCGAAGGGGCCTATGGGCGTGAAAATACCCGGCAACTCCGGTAGTCGCACGCGAGTTTCCGAGCGGCTGGAGCGGATGCTCGCCGACAGCGCGAACGTCGAGCCGCCGAGTTGGCCGACATGGCGGACCGACAGGCGCGCGTCTTTGGTCTCGGTGTTCGTCCCGGTTTGCAGCTCGATGAATGGGTCGTCGGCAAACCCGGGAAAACCGTCGGCGGGGCCGATGCCGAAATACGGGGTCACCCGCTGCTCCTGGCTCGCCGTGCCGGAGCCGAATTCCAGTTCGAGCGCGGTGCGCGAACCGAAGTACCTGCCCGCAAAAATGCCGGCGCTTTCTTGGTCCGCTGTCATTTGAGTGAACGGCAATCCCGGCAATACATCCGCGTCGCTGCGCCCGGCGCGGGCGCCGGCGTACCAGCCGGTACCGGGCCACACGTAGCGGCCGTCCAGCGCGTACTCCGAGGAGTCGATGCCTGTCTCGGTGGGCAAGCCGAGCCATGGCGGGCCCACTACGCCGATTTCCCCCACGTCGATCCCGCCATCGGGCAACGGGACTAAATCCGCTGTGTCGTTACCTGCAAACCCGTAATACAGCTGTTCGCGCACACTTGTGCGCCCCTTGCCTACCGTCACGTAGCTGCTGCGGTTCAGAAACGGCGCCAGTTCATAGGGACCGACCTGATCGTCAACTGAGGACAGATAGTAGGTGGCGCGCAGTGATGAGTGGCTTGTTTCCGCGCCGGACTGCGCGTCGACGTCCTCGTAACCGCCCGTCACTTGCCACGAGTACTCCGCTCCCACAGCCGCGGGCACGATGACGCCGCAGGTGCAAAATACCATGGCCAAACCGGCCGCGGCAGCGAGCGCGTGACGATAATGCATTGCTTTCATGATTCGAATCCTGAAGTGCGGCTGATTGGGATTGGACCAAGGTTGTGTCCAGCCAAGAGGTTCCGGTGATCCCGCTTCCTATGTTGGACCAGCAGGCTGCAAACTTGCAATGGGCCGGGGAGATATGACAACGCCAAACATTGTAAAACGTCGCGCCGGGACTTCGATCCCAGAATATCCTGACGTTCAGCAAACCATCTATACGTTCTTCAACGGCGCGCTGGTTCCGGGGGTGGGGTGGCGGGGATGGCGTATCTGACCCGCTGCTCGCGGTCACGCGGACGCGCAGCGAGCTGGAACAGTTGTTCGAGGTGTCCGATTCGTTCGCGGCCGCATCCACGCAGGCGCCGTAGTACACCGTGCCCGCGGAGAAGGGCGCGGTCAGCCGGATGCTTTGGGAACTGGTCCCGGAGGCGGCGAGCCGGTCCACCTCGTTCGAGCCCACCTCCGTGTCGCCCGTGCCGTTGAGGATCCGCAAGGCCCCCTGCGGTTCCCCCGATGCGCCGGACGGCACCAGCAATGGTACGCTGTAGCGCTCCGCCTGCGACACTGAAACGCACAGCAGAAGGGCTGCTATTCCAAGGCGTGGGGCTCCGATGCGGACCATTGGCTACCGTATGCCCGGGCCGGACGAATGAAGCCACAACGGGCGCTCCATCGAACGAAGCGGCAAAGATCGGGATGAAGTTCTACAAGATTCCAAAATTGTGCGTCCGCAACAGGTCCTCTCACAACGGGCATGCGGGCGCCATGGCAGGCCGGATGACGTTCACCTCCCTGCGCTCTGAGACGACCGCACCAGACGCATTTCCGCCCGCAGCGTGGTTTACGCGCTCCTGTCTGGCGATCCTGAAGAGCTCCGAACGCAACTGCGACGCGCTCCATGTCGGATTGGCGTGCGCCAGATTGGTGGCGTAGGCTGCCAGTACCGCTGTGGCATGCGATGTCGTGCCGTCAGGCGACTCGACATAAATTGTATTCGGTGCGAACACGCCATCGGCGCGGATGGCCGCTTGCGCGTCACCGAACCGACCAATGGCTCCCGCGAAGACGGTCTTCTCCAATCCGACCCCAGTGTGAGCGATATAGTCGCCCATTGCTCCGCATAACGGAATGAATCCCTCAGGATCATCAGGATCGAAGTCGTCGCAGTACAGCGGCGTGGACTCAAAACCGTTACCGGTAGGTTCGCCTGTGCTGTTTTCCACCCCGGTGATCACCAGGACATTGTGATCACGAATCCACTCGGCAGCCACCCTGGCCTCGAAGGTGAACGGGCGATCCTGCACAAAGAAGAAGAATGAATCGGTTATTCCTGGCGAGTACCAAGGAGAATCGTTCGTAGCGGTCCAGAATATGCCCGAATCGTCGGCGAGCGTATGTCTGACGATCCCTGAACCGTTGATATGATCCAATCTGTTGATTCCATCAATCAGAAAGGCTCTTAGACCCCATAGCTGATCGAGCGATGCGCAACTGGAGTTGTCCAGAAACGTTTGAGTGATCTGTTCTCCATGCGTTCCCGGCCCGAACTCTTCGAGGTCCACGACCGACACATGCACACGGCCACGCGGTGTGGCCTCGACCGTTCGCACGTCCCCGTAATCCTGCACGACCTCAACTACGGGAACCACGGGCACCGCTACGGAAAGGGTGAACGCAAGAGATGCAACATCGCCATCGGCATCGGCCGCGGAATAGGTCAGGTCGTAGTCACCCGCCGCCGTCGGCGTGCCGGTGAGCCGGCGCGTGAGCGGATCGAAGCTCAAGCCGGGCACTTCCGGCGCGAGGCTGTAGGTCAGAGTCCCGTTCCCTCCGCTTGCAGCAGGCAGCGTCAACGTGTCGATGGCGGTGCCCACCGTGTACGTTTGGTTTTGCGGCGCCGCGCCTTCGGCAAAATGGGGGACGCTCTGCGGCTCCGTGCGGCCCTCGATCCGGTCGATGCGCCACACCCCGTCGCCCTGATGCGATGCCTCGAAGTGGTACTCCCGGCCGCCGATCGTCTCGTTGTCGATCCGGATCCGGATCCCGGCCAGGCGCCCCAGGAACGAACCCCGGCCCCGAGCATTGACGGAGAACTCATCCGTTGTTCCCGGGTACGTACAGCTCTGACCACTGCTCAGCGACATGCCCACCTGGCAGACGCCCAGCGAACCCGGCGCCCCTCCGCCGCCCCCATCGGTGGGGGTGTCCGGATCAGTCCCGCCCTGTCCCCCGTCTGCATCATCCATGACGGACCAGTTGCCTCCGACCCAGTACCCGTCTGGGTTGTCGGCGTCGGTGCAGAACGAGGCGAACCAACCGCTGGCGGGCGTCGCGAAGTAAAGATTGGCCTCGCACTGAAGGGCGTCGTCGTACGACTGGGTCATCCGTCCCGCGTCCGCCCCCAGCGCGGCATAGCCGTAGCGGCCCGTCCGGC